>JAQDDS010000007.1 GCA_027665725.1 Streptococcaceae bacterium AF77-01CM03A | reverse complement strand
CGCCTGACGGTTTTCAAGACCGTTCCCTTCAGCCGGACTTGGGTAATCCTCCATCATTCCAATGGACCTTGTAGGACTTGAACCTACGACCACTCGGTTATGAGCCGAGAGCTCTAACCAGCTGAGCTAAAGGTCCAACAAGATCATTATAGCGGCGAAGGGGATCGAACCCCCGACCTCCCGGGTATGAACCGGACGCTCTAGCCAGCTGAGCTACACCGCCATCAATCGGGAAGACAGGATTCGAACCTGCGACACCTTGGTCCCAAACCAAGTACTCTACCAAGCTGAGCTACTTCCCGAATTAATTGTTTAATGCACCCTAGAGGAGTCGAACCTCTAACCGCCTGATTCGTAGTCAGGTACTCTATCCAGTTGAGCTAAGGGTGCTCTTCAATATATGCCGAGGACCGGAATCGAACCGGTACGATCGTTACCAATCGCAGGATTTTAAGTCCTGTGCGTCTGCCAGTTCCGCCACCCCGGCCTCTCTAAGCGAACGACGGGATTCGAACCCGCGACCCCCACCTTGGCAAGGTGGTGTTCTACCACTGAACTACGTTCGCATCGACTCTGGTTTATATTAAAAAAAATGCCGGCTACATGACTTGAACACGCGACCCTCTGATTACAAATCAGATGCTCTACCAACTGAGCTAAGCCGGCTGATTTCTATTATGCGGGTTAAGGGACTTGAACCCCCACGCCGTTAAGCGCCAGATCCTAAATCTGGTGCGTCTGCCAATTCCGCCAAACCCGCAAATATGACCCGTACTGGGCTCGAACCAGTGACCCATTGATTAAAAGTCAATTGCTCTACCAACTGAGCTAACGAGTCAAATAACTTTCGTTATTACGGTCCCGACGGGAATCGAACCCGCGATCTTCGCCGTGACAGGGCGACGTGATAACCGCTACACTACGGGACCTATGGGAGTTAACGGGATCGAACCGCTGACCCTCTGCTTGTAAGGCAGATGCT
>JAQDDS010000006.1 GCA_027665725.1 Streptococcaceae bacterium AF77-01CM03A | reverse complement strand
TTTCTATTATACCGACTTTTTTTGCCTTGTCAAGATATTGCGTTTATTTTTTTCGTATTTTTTATTTTTTTCAAAGCAAAAAGCCCACTGTCGTAGGCTTTTTTTGTAAGGTATATCTTAAAATTAAAGCATTTTGTTGTAGAATTCAACGATAAGTGCTTCGTTGATTTCTGGGTTGATTTCATCGCGTTCTGGCAAACGAGTTAATGAACCTTCCAATTTTTCAGCATCGAATGATACGAATGCTGGACGTCCAAGAGTAGCTTCAACTGCTTCAAGGATAGCTGGAACTTTCAATGATTTTTCGCGAACTGAGATTACTTGACCTGGAGTTACACGGTATGATGGGATATCAACACGTTTTCCATCAACAAGGATGTGACCGTGGTTTACGAATTGACGTGCTTGACGACGAGTAGTCGCAAGACCAAGACGGTAAACTACGTTATCCAAACGACGTTCCAAAAGAAGCATGAAGTTGAAACCGAGGATTCCGCCTTTGATTTTTGTAGCTTGTACGAACAAGTTACGGAATTGTTTTTCACCTACTCCGTAAGTGAAACGAAGTTTTTGTTTTTCAGCCAATTGCAAACCGTATTCTGACAATTTAGAACGGTTGTTTGGTCCGTGTTGTCCTGGTACGTAGTTACGACGTGCCAATTCTTTACCTGTACCTGTAAGTGAAAGGCCAAGGCGACGAGCTTGTTTCCAAGATGGTCCTGTATAACGTGACATATGTATGTCCTCCTAATATAAATATAATTTCGGCGGAAATAGTCACTTAGAAAGCCCTGATTCGTGCAGATGCCCTTCGCCTAAACAGCCAAGGTTACTTGTTATAAGACACCTGTTGACGAGCTTCATGCTTTCCTGCTGCTATTTCACACAAAGGCTATTGTACCATGAAATACTACTTTTGTAAAGAGAATTTTTTTAGTTTTATTTCAAATTGAGGCTGAATGTAAACTTGCTTCCTAAGCCATACTGGCTTTCTGCTGTTATTTCACCACCTAATTGATGAGCTAGTTCTCGCGCAATCGCAAGTCCTAATCCATGGCCACCTGTCTTCATATTACGTGACGTTTCTACACGATAAAGTCGGTTAAAAATTTTTTCCAAATCTTCAGGAAGAATACCTTGACCTTCGTCTTTCACACAGATTATCAGCTCTTCTTCTGTTAACTGAGCAAGAACTTCAATCCTAGTTCCAGGTTCTGAATATTTAAATGCATTGTTTAACAAATTGACTAGAATACGAGAGAGTTTGTCATAATAACTCTTGATTTTCGCAGACTCAGGATTTACTTGAATGTAGACATCTCGCTCCTCTTGTTCAATCTGAAGTTGAAATTCACTCATCGACTCAATCAACAGCTGATCTAAAAACACATCTTCGACTTCTTCGTCAGCTATATCTTGAGGCTGAGCGTTCAGAGTCAAAACATCTAACTCCTCGACTAGCTTGTTTAAACGCTCGGTTTGGCGACCAATCGTGGTTAAGTAATGGAGTCGTTCCTCTTCCTTGATTACTCCATCTAGAATTCCTTCCACAGTAGCCTGAATGGAGGTAATGGGAGTTTTAATATCGTGAGAGAGCTGAGCAATCATCATTCTCTTTTCTTGCTCACTCTCATCAAGTGATTGAAAGGTATCTTGTAAATTGCGGGACATGTCATTAAAAGCCTGACCCAACTCTTGAAATTCTATCGGCCCTTTGGTTTCAATTTCTGTGCTGAAATCTTTACCAGCTATATTCTGAGCTTGTTTTTTCAAATGTTTCAGAGAAGAAAAAACAGGTGACAAAAGAAAGATGCTCACTGCTGCGCCAATGAAACTTGCGATCAAGGTCATTCCAACTAGAAAGTAAACTTCACTTTTCTCAATCAACATTCGTTGGACTGCCCAGAAAACAACCAAAATCGTTAGTAGAGTCGAAACTAGATACCCCACTAAAATATAGCTTTTTAATTTCATTTTTTTCCTCTCGGTCTTTCCATCTTATAGCCCAATCCCCAAACAGTTTTGATAGCAGGAGTGTTTAAATTCGTATACTTACTCAATTCTTGTCTCAAAGCATGGATATGAACATTGAGTGTATTGGTATCATCCACATAGTCCTCTTGCCATACCTTCTCATAAAGTTCAGTCTTTGAAAAGACTCTCTCAGGATTGCTGGCTAATATCCATAGAAGTTCAAAAGATTTCACTGTCAAATCCAAAGGCTGTTCCCCAATGCGAACTTCATGAGTCGCATGGTTGATCACTAAGTCACCAAACTCAATCTGCTCGGTCTCTCCGCCACGACTAAGACGGCGCAAGATATTATTCACTCTCAAAACCAATTCCCGTGGACTAAACGGTTTAGCTATAAAATCATCTGCCCCCAAACTTAATCCATAAATCTTATCCTGTTCGCTTGTCTTAGCAGTTGTAAAGAGAAAGGGTTGATCCGGAGCGATATACTGAACTTCACTGATGAAATCATAACCGTTCATATTAGGCATCATGATATCCGTGATAATGAGGTCGATAGATTTTTTTCTAAAAAGTTCTAATCCTTCCTTACCATCATGAGCAACTAAAACATCATAACCTGCCTGTAAAAGATAGCGGTTTTGAATATCTAGAATATCTATCTCATCATCAACCAACAAAATTGTCTTTTTCATCTGACACTCCTTTGACAAAAACAGTGTTATACTTGCTTTAGTATAACACTATTTTCTCTAATGTTTAAATGATTTGAATCTTAATCTTCTCGTTTGGTTTTCCAACCCAAAAATCCAACAAGACCTGCCAAAACTAGGCCAAGGGCTCCAAGTCCAGCTGTATTCGTTTGAGCCTCACCAGTATTTGGTAGCATCGGTTTATCATCTTTTTTCATCATATTAGCCATTGGGCTAGAAGCTGGTTGATCTACTTTCATATCTGACATATGGTGATTTGTACCCATCATACCCTCAGTCGTACCTGTAGAGCCTGTTTCAGAAGGCTTCGTATTCATCTGACCTTGTTGAGATGGTATTGTCGCCATTTCTTTTCCACGAAGTCGAATCATTACTTGACGAGTAGCAATCAGATTGGTCAAATCAGGTTTGCCATCTTTAGAGCCATAGACTTTAACAGTAGCTAGGTATGTATGTGTTCCGTTAGCTCGAAGTTGATCTAGAAGGGCTTGTCCTTCTTTGCCAATCGTATTGCCATTCAAATCCACTTCGTAGAAATATTGGCCTTTAGCCAAGCCTTCAAGTGGCAATAGGGCAGGATTTTTTGCTGTTCCGTTGTCTGACCATGGGGCCTTGTCAGAGGCTTTTAAGATAAGACGGGTCAACATTCCATCTCCACCAAAAGCTTCATATGGGATGACTTGGTTTACGCCGGCCAAGAATGGTCCAGGAACATTAGCCTTGTCAAGGTAGCTAGCCGGAACATCAATCATGTCTTTGACATTGTTAAGAACAGACTCTTTAATCTGAGTTGGAGTGGTTGAAGTGTTCACATTAACAGTCAAATCTTTAGTCGCTACTAGGTTAGTCAAATCGGCCTTGCCATCTTTTGCACCGTACACCTTGATAGTAGCTTTATAGCTTTGAGTACCATTTTGTTTCAAGAGGTCTAGAAGCTCTTTGTCAGATTTACCTTGAGTACCTGCCAAATCTACTTCATAGAAGTAAAGGCCTTTGCCCAATTTCTCTACTGGTGGGAGGGCAGGATTTTTTGCTGAACCATTGTCTGACCATGGAGCTTTGTCAGAAGCTTTCAAGATAAGGCGAGTCAACATACCGTCACCAGCGAAGAATTCGTAAGGAATGACTTGGTTGACACCGGCTGTGAATGGCCCTGGGAAGTTGGCTTTGTCCAAGTATGTAGCTGGAACATCTACTGTGTCTTTGGTGTCATCAGCCACGCCTTTTTGGACTTCAGCTGGAGTAGTTAAGCCGTTCAAGTTCACTGTCAAATCTTTTGTCGCTACTAGGTTAGTCAAATCGGCTTTGCCATCTTTCGCACCGTACACTTTAATAGTAGCTTGATAACTTTGCGTACCGTTTTGTTTTAACAAGTCTAACAAATCTTTATCAGATTTTCCTTGGGTGCCTGCCAAATCCACTTCGTAGAAGTAGAGGCCTTTGCCCAATTTCTCTACTGGTGGGAGAGCGGGATTTTTAGCCGAACCGTTGTCTGACCATGGGGCCTTATCGGATGCTTTCAAGATGAGACGAGTCAACATACCATCACCAGCGAAGAATTCGTATGGAATGACTTGGTTGACACCAGCTGTAAACGGACCTGGGAAATTGGCTCTATCCAAGTAAGTAGCTGGGACGTCTACTGTATCTTTGGTATTGTCAGCCACACCTTTTTGCACTTCAGCTGGAGTGGTTGTTGGTTGTGCTTCACTTGCTTCACGCTCTTGCCCAGACATTACAGGAGCAGAATTTGTTGCAGGTTTAACCGTATCTTCTGTTTGTTTCTTAGAATCTGGCTTTGCTTGCATTTCTTCTTTTGGCGCTACTGCCGGCTCTTTAGCAGTTGCGTCCGCTTTTTCTGGAGAGCTTGTAGAATCCATGCTTACTTTAGATACTGTGTCTGATTGTTCTGAAGGAAGAGCTACATCGACTGCTTTTTTTAGAGCCTCTGCTGGTAAGTCGCTCTTTTCACTCACCGAAGTATCGTTTGGCATGACTTGGGCCGGTGTCGGATTGACGACATCTGCACGTGCAGAACCTGGTTGACCGACTAGGACAAAGAAGCCACTAGCTACAACAACTGAAGCAACACCGACACTGAGACGGCGAATAGACCAACGAGTATATCTCTGATTTGGATTGAATTTCATAGGATTCTCCTTAGAGTTTTCTTTTTTTGATAGCTCTAGTATAATCTCCTAAAATTAAAAAGGATTAAGAAAAAGTTAAAATTTTTCTTAAATCCTTCTTATAAAATACTTATATTGACTCAATAGTCACTAGAAAAAAGAATAGTCATTTCTCTTTTAATCATTGAGGCGTGCTAGATTATCCAAATATTGGTTATTGATTACTGCCATCATATAGCCATCAGCTTTCAATAGATCATTCGGTCCAAATTGAACATCCAAGGGAGCATTTTCGTAGTCACGAAAACCAAGAATATTGAGATTGTATCGTCCTCGAAGGTCTAGTTGACTTAGGCTCTTGCCTGACCACGATTGTGGAATTTTCATCTCGACAATCGAGACATTTTTGTCCAACTGAAAGACATCAACGCTATTATTAAATAGAATAGTCTGCGCTAACGAGCGACCCATCTCATACTCTGGGGAAATGACTGAATCCGCACCAATTTTTTCAAGGACTTTTTTTGCTGTATGGCTTTTAACCTTAGCAATAACAGTTGGAACACCTAGACTCTTGCAATGCATGACTGCAAGGACGCTAGATTCCAAATTCTCGCCCGTTGCTACCACAACCGTATCACAGGTATCAATCCCAGCTGATAACAAGAGTTCTTCATCCGTAATGTCTCCAACAACACCGCGAACTAAAACAGGTTCAAATTGATTGATAAGTTCCTCATGGTCGTCAATAGCTATGATATTGATATCATGCTTGGCAAGCGCTGCGAGAACACTGCTCCCAAAAATTCCTAAACCTAAAATTCCGATTGTCCGATCTGCCATAGTTTATCCTTTCCTATCCTATAGTAATATCTGCTTTCATATAGTGGATCATATCTTTCTTGTCTGGACGATACTCAGCCAAGCTAACTAATAGCGTCAACGGCCCGATTCGTCCTATAAACATCAATAACATGACAATGCTAAGTGCTATCTTACCTAATTCTGGTGTCAAGTTCGCTGTTACTCCAACGGTAGCAAGTGCTGAAATTGTTTCAAACATCAGGTAGATGAATTTCGGATTCCCTTCTGCTGTTATTCCTAATAGGATTAAACCCGATAAAAAAGTTATCAAGAAGATGATGAAGACACTGAAAGATTTTTGGACTGTCCGAGGTTCTATCGTTCTCCGAGCTACATTAGCATAGGGTAAGCCTAATAGTTCACTTCGTGCGAACACCAACAAGACAAAAAAGGTTGTGATTTTTAGTCCCCCTGCTGTCCCGCCAGGTGCCCCACCTAGAAACATTTGTAAAATATAAATCAGCAACGTAACAGGTCGGGCCTGGGTGTAATCAATCGAAGCAAAGCCTGCCGTTCTCATACTGACTGTTTGGAAAAAGCTGACCAGCAATTTATCAGGCACGCTAAGATTGCCAATGGTCCCTGGATTGTTCCACTCAATCAAGAGAGTTGAAACTGTTCCAGTAAATAAAATCCCTGCTGTCAAGAAGAGAACCAACTTGGTATGGAAGCGAAGACGGCGTTTTTTCTTCTTTCCTAACTGTGTGGCCAGGTCAAACCAAACCATAAACCCTAGACCACCTGTGATGATCAAAGCAGCAAGCACTAGATTAATCAAAGGATCAGTTTGAAAAGCTACTAAACTTGTACTTCCAAAATTATCAAAACCAGCATTACAGAAAGCTGAAATAGCTACGAAGATAGAGGTAAAAATTCCTCGGCCCCAACCAAATTCCGGAACAAAACGAAAACTTAACAAGAAGGCTCCGAGTCCTTCAACGATAAAAGTCGTCAAAAAAATCGAACGTATGAAAACCATTAAAGACTGAGTTTCTCCATAACTAAAGCTCTCCAGAATTGTTTCACGGCTACGAAGGCTGAGCTTTTGCTTGCTTTGAATATAAAAGACCCCTATAAAGGTCATGAGACCCAAACCACCAATCTGGATCAAAAACATACAGATTAACTGACCCCAGATGTTATATGTAGTAGCTACTGGTTGAGTAAAGAGTCCTGTCACACAGACCATGGATACTGCTGTAAAGAGATGGTCGAAATAGGTCGCCTGGGAGCTTGGTGCTTGCACAAATGGCAGACTCAAAAGAAGAGAGCCTGCGAAAATAACCAAAGCAAAACTTAAAAAAATTCGACGAGCAGGTGACAAACGCCCCAAGGTCGTGTTTATTTTTTCCGAAAATGATTTGAATAACATAGCTACATTGTACCACAAAATCAGTTAAAGTTGTCACATATGACTAACGATTTCAAGACAGAGTTCTAAGGCCTTGTCAAAAGCTTCTGAACCCCAATCGCGGCTATCATAATTTTCTAAATCCGCTAGAGAATCGGCTGTAAATAGAAGTTGACCCCAAACTACTCCTCGAAGCTGGGCAACTGCCGCAAGAGCTGCACACTCCATCTCCACAACTGCACAGCCTTCTTCCTTACGATAAGCAACTTTTTCAGCTGTTTCTCGGTAAAAACCATCTGTCGACCAAGTCATGACCTCTTCATAAGGAATGCCTAGTTGTTCCAAGACTTGCTCGATGGCAGAAACCGCTTCTATATGTACATCCATATAACGAGAAGGTGACGCATAATGGTAACTAGTTCCTTCATCACGCAGGGCTCGGACTGGAACCAGAAAGGCATTTTCTTCTATATTCGCTAACACGCCACAAGTGCCAGTAGAGATGATTTTCTCCACACCATAGCCAATCAACCAATCCATAAACTGGGCCGCAGGGGCAGAACCTACAGGAGCTTGGGCTAGACACACTTTCTCACCTTTGTAGTCCATGACATAAACCGGGTAGGTCTTAGTGGCAGAAATGAACTCGCCAACGCACTCTGCTCCTACTTCCTGAGCATAGCGGTCAATCTCCTCCTCCAAAAATGCATAGATGCACTTCTTTGGTAACTGTAAATCCAAGCCTTCGTGATTGGGCATGATAACTGCCTGAGGATTATCATCAAACTCTAAAATAGGAATAGCGTGTTTTTGAATCATAGAGCACCTCCTCTAAATTTGTACTATTATAACAAAAGCAAAACGAAAGTCAAGATGGGAGAAAAACTTATCTTAAGTAGGAAACAACAATTAAATGCTTTTTACTCTACTAACAAAATTGCTATATCTTAGGAATTAGTTTATAATAGATTGAATTTGAAAAAGGGAGAAATCTTATGAAATTCTATTCATATGACTATGTTCTAAGCCAAATCAGTCAACAGGATTGGGTCATGATTATTGTGTCGACGCTCTTAGTGATTGTGACTGGATTCTTTGCATTTAAGGCTTTCAAAGATAAAAGAGGGAGTAAGTTCCGTGAATTATCGCTCATTTCTATTTTGACGTTAATTGCTTTTGTATTGATTAGCATTACGAATCTTCAAAACAACCAATCCAATGATAATCAATTTCGTAGTTCCTTGCACTTCATCGAAATTGTATCAAAAGAGTTAGGTGTTGATAAGAAAAATGTTTATGTCAACACATCAGCAGTGACTGATGGGGCGATTATTAAAGTAGGTGACAATTTTTATCGTGCCATTAGTGGGACTGACCAAGATAGCTATTTATTAGAAAAGATGGAACTCTATAAATCAGATGTGGAACTCGTGGAGGTTGAAAAATGATAAGCTTTTTTGCTACAATTGCAATTAAATTAGCCTTGGGGCTACTTTCTCTTGTTTTTGTTATTAACGTAACAGGTAAAGGAAATTTAGCACCAAGTTCTGCAGTAGATCAAATCCAGAACTTTGTTCTCGGGGGTATTATCGGTGGGGTTATCTACAATAGTTCTATCACCATCATCCAATACATTGTTATCCTCATTATTTGGACTATTCTCATTTTACTCCTCAAATGGTTGAATACCAATGTTTCCTTCATTAAACATCTGATTGACGGAAAACCTACGATTATCATTAAAAATGGAACATTAGATCCAGAAGCCTGTCGCTCAAAAGGTCTAGCTGCTGCTGATGTTGCTCTTAAATTGCGCGCTCAAGGAATCTTTCAATTAAAGGATGTCAAGAGAGCTGTGATTGAGCAAAACGGACAACTAATTGTCGTAAGAATGGGTGACGAGAATCCTAAGTACCCAGTCATCACAGACGGTGTTGTCCAAGTTGAAATCCTAGAAACCATTGGCAAAACTGAAGAGTGGTTAATGGATGAGTTAAAACAAGAAGGTTTTGAAGAAGTCTCTAATATATTTATCGCTGAATATGATAAAGGTCAATTGAATGTTGTAACCTATTAAAAAAATAAACTGATGCTTTTCGTATCAGTTTTTTGCTTTTTAGCATAAAAGGGTATATACTTAAATTAGTATCTGATGTAATTTAGATAATACAAAAAATTAACGGAGGTATCCCCCATGTCCATCGAAGAAAAATTCAACCAAGCTAAAGGTTCTGTCAAAGAAAGTTTTGGTAAACTTACTGGCGATACTAAAACTCAAGCGGAAGGAGCTGCTGAAAAAGTAGCTTCAAAAGCTAAAGAAGTTGCTGAAGATGCTAAAGAAGCTGTCGAAGGTGCAGTATCTGGAGTTAAAAACATCTTTAAAAAAGACGGAGAATAATTCTTTTTCGTCCTAATATTCTAAAAACTCTTATTCCAAGCTTGTAATAATGCTAGGGATAAGAGTTTTTTCTTTAAATTATTAGGTTTTTAAAGCGGTTGAAACCTATGTCCTGATTTAGAAACATAAATAAAGTGACTAGCTAGTATTTTTTACGACTAAAAAATATAGTAGAAATGCCGATAAAATAAGGATTCCTGCAAATTTGTGGGAATCCTATTTTCTTTTGCACACTTTGTTTATTTAAATTATTTTGTAAATATTTTTCTTGTTCGGTTTTTATCAATAATTAGGGATATAAAAGTCGGCAAAACCCTTGATTATTATACCGTTGACAAGTTTTTCAAAAACCTGTATAATAGAAAAAAGTTTATTAAAAAGGGGACGTATTTTGAAAAAATATACTATTTCACGTAAACAAACTTTAATTTTAGCATCCGTTGTTTTAGGAACGGTCTTCACAGGAACGACTATTGTTTCAGCTGATGACGTTGCTCCTAGCACAACCCAAGCTGCTCCTGCAGCTACTACAGCCGCAAAATCACCTATCACGGCTGCAACAGAAGAAATCAACGCCAAAGCCAATACACCAGTTGTTCCTGCTGATAAAGCAAAAACTGGGGATGTTATCGCTGTGGACGTTAAAAAAAACTGGCCCATCTGCTAAAACAGACGGTGCAGATACAACCACTACTTCAACAGCAACCATCAAAACGACTAGCGTAGCCGATCAAGACACAACTGTTGGCACTTCAAAACCAGTCTCTTCTACCAAGACAGCTACATCAACCAAAGAAACAGCTGACTACACTGAGACAACAACTGAAACCGTCAACAAAACAACTGTAGTCGAAGTGACAAAAGAAGCCGATGTGGTCAATAAAAAAGAAGTTCAAGGAACATCCGACATCGTCTTTGTCATTGACAAATCAACTTCAATGGATTCTCACATCAGGGATACGATGAAGAATGTCGAGACCTTCGTTCGCAATCTTTCTGCTAAAAATATCCAAGCCCGTTTAGGATTGGTTGAATATGAACGATCATACCGTACAAAATACCATGATTTTAATGGATCAAAATTCACAACAGATCCAGAAAGTTTCATTTCTGCTCTGAAAACCATCAAAACTGATGGTGGTTATGAAAATGCTACTGTTCCATTGCACCATATCGCTACTTCAGCGGATTATAACTGGGGGACTGGAGCAAACAATCATCGCTTTACTTTCTTGATCACAGACGAGCCAATCGATATGGATAGTCCAGATAAGAATGCTCTCCCAACAAAAGAAGCGACACTGAAGGCCCTTCAAGATGCCGGTATCTCTTTGACAGTGGTTGGTAGAACAGTTGACAAAAAAGACTTTGATCCATTGGTCAATGGGACAAATGGTATTTACCTAGATATCCGCAAAGATTTTGCTGACTTGTTGAACGTTCAATTTGCTAATAAAGTCGTTGAAACCGTCCAAAAAGGTCGTGTCTTCAAAGTCCAAACAGACAAGTATGAGTTGATCTCAAAAACCCACCGTGTGGCAAAAGCAAAACCACAAACTCCTAGCATCCAAACGCCTGCAAAACCGACCGTATTCACACCTGCTAAAAACGAGCCTGCCAAAACCGCAGTCTATATCGCACCAGCAGCTCTTCCTCAAAAAGAAGCAAGTCTTCCAAATACAGGAAGCAAGACCTCAACTGCCTTGACAACTCTTGGCCTTGGTCTTCTTAGCATGGGTGCTGCCTTTGGCCTCTCTCGTAAAACAAAGAAAGACTAACCTGAAAAAGGCCTAATCATCTGATTAGGCCTTTTTCAATCTCTATTTCAAAAACTCTACCATCCATTGCTCGAGGCAATCCATACACCGTTGGACAGCTGGAGATATCTTTTCTTTTTTTATTGAAAAAAATCTCCCTTCTCTTTCGAGAAAGGAGATTTTCTTTTATGGTCGTCCACCAGGGCCACCATTCCCTTGAGGTCCACCTCCACCAGGCATCGAATTGACAATCTCAGTTTGTTTCTCACCATTGAGGTAGATGTCTCCACCTGTGTAGGTCGCTGTTCCATCAAAGTCAAAACCAGTTTGACCAGTCATCTTAATAGTTCCACCTGTGACAGTGATATTCCCATTTGAGTCAATCGGATCAGTGTCTCCTTGACCAACTTCAACTGTCAAGTTCCCACCATTCATGGTAAAGAAAATTTCACTTTGTTGGACATTTTTGTTGGCTGCATTGACACCATCGTCCGTTGAATAGATGGTAATATCCCCGCCGTTAATAGTGATTGACTTACCTTCAAGCCCTTCTGTAGAATTCTTAACGGTATAGGTTCCGCTATCGATAACCAAATCACCTGATGCATGGATACCATCATCACCAGCAGTAACAGTGATAGTATTATCAGAGAGATACATGGTTCCAACAGATGTATCGTCATCATTATCTACCTTGACGCCGTCCTCCTTGGCATCGACGGTCATGGTCGTTCCAGTGATGTTGAGTTCATCATTGACATTAAAGGCATCTCCGACTGCTGTGATATTATAAGTCCCACCTGTGATATGAAGCGTATCATTTGCTTTAATACCGTTATTTTTCTTACCATCTACATTGAGGGTACCTTTACCATTGATGGTCAAATCTACTTTAGAGAATAGGGTCGCGTCTGCCTTTTCGTCACTATTAGAAGCTGAATCTGACAGGCTATTGGTTGCCCCATCTGCTAGCGTTAAGTAAACATGGCCGGCTGATGTGGCAGAAATAGCTGCATTGGTATTGGTCATAGTCACACCGTTTAGGACGATATGCACATCGTCTGTTTTTTCAGCCGCAATCTTGATTTGAATACCGTCAGATTGTCCAGAAATCACATAAGTTCCAGACTTAGAGATTGTAACGGTAGATCCTGATACGGCAACTCCGTCACCTGATACCTTCGCTGTTGATCCTGACAAGGTTACAGTTGCTGCAGATTTTTCATCGTAGGAACTATCGTAGTCCTTGTCTGTGAAATAGCTAGTTTTCTTAGCATCTGTAGTGGATGCCGTTGTTGTTGCGGTATTGCTAGCTGTTGTATTTGAAGTTGACTGGGTACAAGCTGTCACCAGTGCTAGAGTTGCTATACTCGTTAATAAGAATGTCCATTTTTTTGCTTTCATACTCATTTCCTCGTCTTTCATTTACATGATCCTAGTCTACGGGACTTTCCTGAAAGAAGCCTAAATTTTTTCTGAAAGTTTTCTTAACCCCATCCGAACTGCATTAATAATCATTATTTATGGTACAAAAAAGAACAGCATTTTGCTGTTCTTTTAATTTTCTTTGACTGGAATTTCTTTGATAACTCGTGCTGGATTGCCTGCTAGAACTACATTGTCACCAAAAGATTTAGTAATGACAGCTCCTGCTCCTGCAACAACATTATCACCTAAAGTAACACCCGGTAGGACAATGACACCACCACCTGCCCAGAAATTTTTCCCAATCGTGATAGGCTTACCAAATTCTAAACCTGAATTTCGTTCTTCTGGATCTAGAGGATGAAGAGGTGTCAAAAATTGGCAGTTAGGACCAATCATGGCATTGTCACCAATGGTAATTGGACATACATCCAACATAGTCAGATTCCAATTAGAATAAAAATTTTCTCCCAAATGAATATTGACACCATAATCCACCACCAAACGAGTATTGACATAGAGATTTTCACCAGTTGAGCCAAACCATCCTTTGATGATTTCCATACCTTTTACTGGATCGACTTCTTCATTAAATGAGGCTTGCTTTTGTCGTGCTGTTTGTGCTAGAGCACGAAGTTCTGGATCGAACGGGTGATAAGGTTCTCCCGCAATCATTTTTTGATATTCACTTTTCATGGTTTGACTTCCTTATTTGCTTTACAAGATTGTAGCATAGTTCTATCCTTAAGACAAGCAGCAAAGAGATTAAAAAAACTAGTACATCCAAGGATGTACTAGTTTTTAATTAGAAAGGTGACTTTCTCACTACTTTACAGAGTTGATTAGTCTTCTTTCTTTTTACGAGCGATAAGTCCAAATCCACTCAAGACACCTACTAAACCAAGGGCAGCAAGGCTAGCATGATCTTCAGTACCAGTATTTGGCAATTGAGGAGCATTTTCCTTAGCTGGAGCTGGTTTAACTGGAGCTTCTGGTTTTTCTGGAGTTACAACTTTTTCGTAGATGTGTACTGTATCACCATTTGGCAATTTCTTAGTCTCTACGAAGCGGTATCCTGGAATGTCTTTCTTAGGATTTTCACCATCTTCTGTTGGATATCCTGGAATTTCATTTCCGTCTTTATCCTTGTGACTAGTCTTCACTTTTTCGTAGATATGTTCTGTGTCGCCGTTTGGAAGTTTCTTAGTCTCTACGAAGCGGTATCCTGGAATGTCTTTCTTAGGATTTTCGCCGTCTTCTGTTGGATATCCTGGAATTTCATTTCCGTCTTTATCCTTGTGACTAGTCTTCACTTTTTCGTAGACATGTTCTGTGTCGCCGTTTGGAAGTTTCTTAGTCTCTACGAAGCGGTATCCTGGAATGTCTTTCCTAGGATTTTCGCCGTCTTCTGTTGGATATCCTGGAATTTCATTTCCGTCTTTATCCTTGTGACTAGTCTTCACTTTTTCGTAGACATGTTCTGTGTCGCCGTTTGGAAGTTTCTTAGTCTCTACGAAGCGGTATCCTGGAATATCTTTCTTAGGATTTTCGCCGTCTTCCGTTGGATATCCTGGAATTGCTTTACCTTCTTTATCTACAAACGTAGTAACTGGTGTTACTGTTGGTGTGTATGTTGCAGAAGCTTTTGTTCCGTTCATATCTTCACGAACAACTGTAACTGATGGAGCTGTTCCTGTAAATTCAGGTTCTGGTTTGAAGGTTACTGTTCCGTCTGGTGCTACTGTGTAAGTACCAACACCTGGAATAGTCTTAGTTGTTGAACCATCGTCAAATGTTGCTGGAACGTCATCATTCATTGGAACACGGCTATCGCCTTCCTTGAATGTTGGTTTACCAGACTGTTCTTTACCTTTTGGTCCAATAGTTGTAGCTGGTTCTGCTGTTGGTGTTACTGGTGTAACAGTTGGTGTGTACTTAGCTGTTACTGGTGTACCATTCTTATCTACACGTTTAACAGTCACGCCTGTTCCTGTTCCTGTGAATGATTTTTCTGGTACGAATGTTACAGTTCCGTCTGGTGCTACTGTGTATGTTCCTTCACCTGGGATAGTCTTAGTTGTTGAACCATCTTCAAATGTTGCTGGAACATCGTCATCCATTGGTACACTTGGATCACCTTCTGTAAACTTAGGTTTACCTGTTTGTGTCTTACCTTGGATATCTGTTGATGTAACATCTTCACCTGTTGGAACTACTGGAGTAATCTTAGGTGTGTAAGTTGTTTCTACAGCAGTACCGTTAGCATCTTTAGCTTGAACCTTGACTGGAACAACATCACCTGAGTATGACTTGTCAGTTGGTGTGAATGTTACAACACCTGTTTCTTTATCAACTGTGAAGGTACCGATTACTTTACCTTCTGGTGACTTAGCATCTACTGAAGCTGCTGGTTGACCATTTTCGTCAAGAAGAGTAATGGTATCCTTGTCGATTGGTGCAACTGGATCACCTTCTGTGAAGGTTACTGTACCAGTTTGAACCACACCTTGAGGTGCAACTGATTCAGCTGGTGTTGCTGTTGGTGTTACTGGTGTTACAGTTGGTGTGTACTTAGCTGTTACCGGTGTACCGTTCTTATCTACACGTTTAACAGTTACGCCTGTTCCTGTTCCTGTGAATGATTTTTCTGGTACGAAGGTAACCGTTCCGTCTGGAGCTACTGTGTATGTTCCTTCACCTGGGATAGTCTTAGTTGTTGAACCATCTTCGAATGTAGCTGGCGTATCATCATCCATTGGAATGTTTGGATTTCCTTCTGTAAACTTAGGTTTACCTGATTGAGTTTGGCCTTGTTTATCTTTTGAAGTTACATCTTCACCTGTTGGAACTACTGGAGTGATCTTAGGTGTGTAAGTTGTTTCTACAGCAGTACCGTTAGCATCTTTAGCTTGAACCTTAACTGGAACAACATCACCTGAGTATGACTTGTCAGTTGGTGTAAAGGTTACAACACCGGTTGCTTTATCAACTGTGAATGTACCGATAACCTTACCGTCTGGTGACTTAGCATCTACTGAAGCTGCTGGTTGACCATTTTCGTCAAGAAGAGTAATAGTATCCTTGTCGATTGGTGCAACTGGGTCACCTTCTGTGAATGTAACAGTACCAGTTTGAACCACACCTTGAGGAGCTACTGATTCAGCTGGTGTTGCTGTTGGTGTTACTGGTGTTACAGTTGGTGTGTACTTAGCTGTTACCGGTGTACCGTTCTTATCTACACGTTTAACAGTCACGCCTGTGCCTGTACCTGTGAATGATTTTTCTGGTACGAATGTTACAGTGCCATCTGGTGCTACTGTGTATGTTCCTTCACCTGGGATAGTCTTAGTTGTTGAACCATCTTCAAATGTTGCTGGAACAGCATCATCCATTGGTACGTTTGAGTTACCTGGTGTGAATGTTGGTTTACCAGATTGTGTTTGACCTTGCTTATCAGTTGAAGTAGCATCTTCAGCTGTTGGTGTTACTGGTGTTACTGTTGGTGTGTATGTTGAAGAAGCTTTCGTTCCGTTCATATCTTCACGAACAACTGTAACTGATGGAGCTTTACCAACAAATGATTTTTCAGGAACAAATGTTACTGTTCCGTCTGGTGCTACTGTGTAAGTACCAACACCTTCAACTGTCTTAGTTGTTGAACCATCGTCAAATGTCGCTGGAACAGCATCATTCATTGGCACACGGCTGTCACCTGCAGTGAATTCAGGTTTACCTGTTTGAGTCGCACCTTGAATGTCTGTTGTTTCTACTGGTGTTGCTGTTGGTTTAACAGGTGTTACTGTTGGTGTGTATGTTGCAGAAGCTTTTGTTCCGTTCTTATCTTCACGCACAACTGTTACCGCTGGCGCAGTTCCAACAAATGATTTTTCTGGTACGAATGTTACTGTTCCATCTGGAGCTACTGTGTAAGTACCAACACCTTCAACTGTCTTAGTTGTTGAACCATCTTCAAATGTCGCTGGAACAGCATCATTCATTGGCACACGGCTGTCACCTGCAGTGAATTCAGGTTTACCTGTTTGAGTCGCACCTTGAATGTCTGTTGTTTCTACTGGTGTTGCTGTTGGTTTAACAGGTGTTACTGTTGGTGTGTATGTTGCAGAAGCTTTTGTTCCGTTCTTATCTTCACGCACAACTGTAACTGATGGAGCTTTACCAACAAATGATTTTTCAGGAACAAATGTTACTGTTCCGTCTGGTGCTACTGTGTAAGTACCAACACCTTCAACTGTCTTAGTTGTTGAACCATCGTCAAATGTTGCTGGAACATCTTCGTTGATTGGAACAGTTTTTTCTACTCCATCAACTGTAACAGTTCCACCCTTGAATTCAGGCTTACCTTTTTGAGTTGCACCTTGGATGTCTGTTGTTTCAGCTGGTGTTGCAGTTGGTGTCACCGGAACAATCTCAGGTGTGTAAGTTGTATCAACTTTAATACCATTTGAGCTTTCAGCTTGAACCTTAACAGGAGTTACTTTACCTGTGTAAGACTTATCAGTTGGTGTGAATGTTACAGTACCAGTTGCTGGGTTGATTGTGAATGTACCGATTGGTGTTGTTCCATCTTCAGCATAAGCTGTTGTAGTTGTAACTTCATTACCATCTTTATCCAAAAGTGTGTAGCTGTTATCTTTAATAGTGATTTCTTTGTCTTCACCGTTAACAGAAACAGTTGTACCTGCAAATTTTGGTGTACCTGTTTGAGTCGCACCTTGGATATCTTTAGATGTAGCTGGTTTAGCTGTTGGAGCAGCTGATTTTACAGTTGGCGTGTAGCTTGCTTCAGCAGTGATTGTTGAAGTTTCACCTTTTCCGTTTGTAATAGTTGCAGTTGCTTGAACCTTAACGCCTTTAGCTGGTCCGACAAAGTCTTTTTCAGGAGTAAATGTAACAGCTCCTGTAGAAGGATCGATTGTGTATGTTCCTTCGCCAGACACGGTGACAGTTTTTTCATCAGTAGGTTGACCTGTTGCTGGGTCTACCAATTTCTTACTTGTGATTTTCGCAGTCTTGTCGTTACTCAACTCAAATGTAGGAGTTTGAGTTTGTGGAACGTTTTGGATGTCCTCAGAAACTTTGTCTGTTGGAGTGATGGTAATTGGAGTTACAGTCGGAGTGTACTTAGCTGTCGCTGTCTTGATGTACTCCTCTTGAACCTTACCATCTTTATTGCGTCCAACTGGCGCTGACAATATAACTTCCACACCTTTGGCTGTTCCGACAAAGTCTGGTTCTGGAGTGAAGGTTACTTCACCAGTTGTAGGATTAATCGTGTATGTCCCTTCTCCAGCTACTGTTACAGATGTCTCATCAATAGTACGACCTGTTGCTGGGTCTACCAACTTAGCAGGATAGCCCGCGCTTGGAGCAATAGCAATCTTATCGCCAGCTGAGTTAGAAGCTGTTGTATTAAAGGTAGGTGTTTCTTTTTGAGTTGCACCTTGAATATCTTTAGAAGTCTTGTCAACCCCTTCAATGTCAATCGGTGTTACAGTTGGAATGTAAAGACCATCCATTGTGTTCAATATTGTGTCTACGTTAGCTTCTTGGTCTGGGAATTTTGTTGACCAGCCTGTATCATAGCCATTATTATCTGAACGACGGATAGAGATACCATCAGCAGTTCCTAGGAAGTTGTCCTCAGGAATAAACTCAACATCTACATCTTTACCCTTAGCAGTAATCTTGTACTTACCTTGTCCTTGAACGACGTAGTAACCGTCTGCATCAAGTGTTGCACGGTTGCCATCTTTGTCAACGATGTATGGTTCTACTGTCTCGTCGATAACTGCCTTAGAATCACGTTCATACTTGTGTTCTCCACGTGCTGTAAAGGCAACAGTTGCTGATTGTTTCGTACCTTGAGGGCCAGAAGTTTCCTTAAATTCTCCTTTTGGTGGGTGGGTGATTTGAGTCTTGAAGTCTTCTACTTCACCTGAGAAGGCCATGCCAGTTGGGCTTTCAATCTCGTTCGCTTTCTTAGCGATACGAACACGAGCACCTAACTCTTTAACGCTTGGGTCGACGTAAGTCTTGCTGTTTGCAAAGGTCAACTCAACAGTGCCATCTTGTGTGATTGTAGCGAGATTTGAGCGTTCATCTTCATCGAATTTACCATTTTGGTTAAAGTCTACCCAACCATAGATATGTGCTTCTGAAGCTCCATCCGTATGAGCTTGAACTGACATCTTGTAGTTGCCTGGTTTGGTACGGTCCATTTTGATCATCTCATTAGTTGTACCTTTGAGTTCATCTGGAAGCAATTGGTTAATTCCTTCATCGGCCGTAGTTGTCTTATCATCACCGAACCAGTCTTGAGTAGTGTTTTCATCCATATCTGGGCTAACGCTACCAAGATACGGTTGATTTACTTTAGCTCCAGTAACACCGTCAACAGTTGCAATGGTATGGACTGCCTTACCATATGACTCAGGAGCATCCCCTTCATCAAGTGGGAAGAATCCTAGCATGGCTGACTGTTTACCACCTGAAGCGATATAAAGCCCCACTTCAGATGCTCCACGTGTCATCACGAGTGGAACTGTGTTATTACCTGCAGAAATATTTGGTCCAAAGATACCAGTTCCTAGACCACCTGTAACTTGGTCAGGATTTCCAAAGTACTTCCATGCTACTGGTTTCTTTTCTGGTCCAACTTCAGTAGAATCACGAAGTTGTCTTAGGTTAATGTTATTATATTTAGGTGTAGGTCCCAAAAGGTTTTCTGCATCTTGTGGTTGATAAGGTACAGAGGTGGCTGGTCTGTTAAACTTCTTCCATTCCCCAATGTGCTGCCAACCTTGTCCGTTGGTAGTGAACATAACAAATTCACCAGGGTTAGCAGACTCTCCATCAGCCATAACAACAGCTGGCTTAACTTTCTTACCACGGAAGGTTGCAGAGATTTCAAATTGAACCCCAATATTCCCACCATTATATGCAGAACCCATGGTCGTCTTCTTGTTTTTGGTATCAACCTTTTCTAGTTTGATTTCACTCCAACTAGTTTGGGCATCAGCGATAACGTCGGCTTCTTTTCCTTCATTATAATATTGCTTAGCAATTGGTGAAGTAACTTTACTTACATAGCCATTTTTAGCATTTGGGTCATAAGTTGCTTTTTCGGCTTCTGTAGCCCCTTGCTCTTCCATCCGTTTTTTATAGATTTCAGTTGCTTGGAATGGTTTCAAAGATTTAACTTTTACAGTGACTACATAGCCAGGCATGATTTCCTTGGTATAAGTAGCCCCAACTTGAAGTGCTAAGCTCTCTGTTAGGTCATTTGGTTTAAATTCATTTTTAGCGACCTGGATTGTTTTTGCTCCTGTCCAGTTGGCTACATCTCCAAAGTCCAACCAAGTAATCTGACTAGTCATAGATTTGGGATCAATATCTGTTGTAAAGCCTGGTTTTTCAACTTTTGGAGTTGAAGTTGCGTCCTCAACGTCATCCGCGATCAAGCTTGGATCATTTGCGTCACCAAGAGCACGACGAGAACGGCGTTTAGGAGCGTTTTCAGACGCTGGAGCTTCTTGACCTGCTGCAATTTTTTCTTCTGCGGTTGCAGGTTTTGTAGGTACTTCTTTTTCCTTAAGTTTATCATTTACAATCGTTACAAGTGATTGGTAAGATGCGTCAAGTTCAGCTTGGCTTGTAGCAGAAGTAAGTGCATTTTTAGCATTGGCAAGACCTACCTTAAGAATTTCAACGCTCTCGTCTGTCTTGTTGCTGTATTTACCATTTGCCACGTTTGCTTCAATTTCAGCAACGTAAGCTGCCAATTTTTCGCTATTTAGCTCAGGTTTTACTTCAGTAGAAACTGCAGGTGCTGCTTCTGCTTTATAAGTTACTTCTTTAGCAGGTGCTGCTTCTGTAGTTACAGGAGCTTCAGCTTTGTCTACTTCTGTTGTAGCTGCAACTCCGTCAACTTTTTTGTCCTCTACAGCTTCATCCGCACTAACGTTTGCAGCTGTTCCGAGCATTACCAACGTTCCGAGTAAGACCGAGCAAACTCCTACATGAAGCTTACGGATCGAGAATCGACTAATTCGGTCGTTAAACAGATCATTTTTCATGATTTACCTCCATTACCCTTTCGGGAGTGTATATATTGTTATATTTTTATGCGTTGTTTTTAACAATTCTCTAAACAAGCAACGTCTTATTTTAGCACTATTATACTTATTTTTAAAGCTTTTTGCTCACTATTTTGAAAATTAAAAGTAATGTTTTTTTATTTCAATTTACTATCATTTTTTCTAGAAAACATGCATAGAATTTTCAGTATCTATACGTACAAAAAGAGGGATGACCCTCTTTTTGTGCAGACTTATGTGCTTACTCTCCAACTTCAACCGTTTCCGTAGAAGTATCTACTGGAGCTTCTTCTTGTGAATCTGCAAGGAGTGACTCTTCGTTGACTGCTTGTGGTTCAAGGTTACGGTAGCGAGCCATACCAGTACCAGCTGGGATGATCTTACCGATGATAACATTTTCCTTGAGACCAAGGAGATGGTCTTTCTTACCACGAATAGCTGCGTCTGTAAGGACACGAGTTGTTTCCTGGAAGGAAGCAGCTGACAAGAAACTATTTGTTTCAAGTGAGGCTTTGGTAATTCCCATAAGGACTGGGCGACCAGTTGCTGGAACACCACCTGCGATAAGAACATCTTTGTTGGCATCTGTAAAGTCGTTGATATCCATGAGAGTACCCATGAGAAGGTCTGTATCCCCTGGATCCATGACACGAACTTTGCGGATCATTTGACGAACCATTACCTCGATGTGTTTGTCACCGATTTCTACCCCTTGGCTACGGTAAACTTTTTGTACTTCACCGAGGAGGTAAGTTTCAACTGACAAGACATCACGTACAGCAAGGAGACGTTTTGGTTGGATAGAACCTTCTGTAAGGGCTGCACCGCGAGATACTTGATCGCCGACTTCAACACGCATACGGGCTGTGAATGGTACCACGTATTCGCCTTCGCCAGTTTCACCTTTAACGAAGACTTTCTTAGTACGAGTTGAAGCATCTTCTTCGATTGCTGTAACTTCCCCTTTGACTTCTGTGATGACCGCTTCCCCTTTAGGATTGCGGGCTTCAAAGATTTCTTGGACACGAGGAAGACCCTGAGTGATATCGGTATTTGAGGCAACCCCACCCGTGTGGAAGGTACGCATTGTAAGCTGTGTACCAGGTTCCCCGATAGATTGGGCAGCGATTGTACCAACTGCTTCACCAACTTCAACCGCATCACCAGTTGCCAAGTTGATACCGTAACAGTGACGGCAGACACCATGACGAGTGTTACATGTAAATACTGAACGGATTGTTACTTCTTCAACACCAGCATTGACAATTTCACGTGCCTTGTCTTCTGTAATCAATTCATTTGGACCAATGATAACCGCACCAGTTTCTGGGTGTTTAACAGTTTTCTTAGTGTAACGACCATTGAGACGCTCTTCGAGAGACTCAATCATCTCTTTACCTTCTGTAATAGAACGAATCAAGAGACCACGGTCTGTTCCACAGTCATCCTCACGGATGATAACATCTTGGGCAACGTCAACCAAACGACGAGTCAAGTAACCTGAGTCGGCTGTCTTAAGGGCCGTATCGGTCATACCCTTACGGGCACCGTGAGTTGAGAAGAACATTTCAAGTACTGACAAACCTTCGCGGAAGTTTGAAAGGATTGGCAATTCCATGATACGTCCGTTCGGAGCGGCCATTAGACCACGCATACCGGCAAGCTGTGAGAAGTTTGAGATGTTACCACGAGCTCCAGAATCCATCATCATAACGATTGGGTTCTTAGGATCTTGGTTGGCAACCAAACGTTTCTCCAATTTTTCACGGGCAGCACGCCATTCAGCTGTAACAGCATTATAGCGCTCGTCATCTGTAATCATACCACGACGGAATTGTTTTGTGATTTGTTCTACACGTTTGTGTGATTCTTCGATGATTTCAGCCTTGTCTTCAACGACTGGAATATCGGCGATACCCACTGTCAAACCTGCAAGAGTTGAATGGTGGTAGCCGAGGTTCTTCATACGGTCAAGTAGGGCAGATGTTTCTGTCGTACGGAAACGTTTGAAGATTTCAGCGATGATATTTCCAAGGTTTTTCTTCTTGAATGGCGGGTTGAGTTCAAGTCCATCGATAGCTTCCTTGATATTTCCACCTAATGGCAAGAAGTACTTAGCCGGAACACCTTCTGTCAAGTTTGCGTTAGTTGGCTCTTGCAAGTAAGGTAGTCCTTCTGGCATGATATCGTTGAAGAGGATTTTACCAACAGTTGTAAGCAAGATTTTGTGTTTTTGCTCTTCTGTCCATGGTTTGTTAAGGCTATCTGTTGCGATACCAACACGTGAGTGAAGGTGAACATAACCATTACGGTAAGCCATGACAGCTTCGTCACGGTCCTTGAAGACCATGCCTTCGCCTTCACGACCAGCTTCTTCCATGGTCAAGTAGTAGTTACCCAAAACCATGTCCTGAGATGGAGTAACAACTGGTTTACCATCTTTAGGGTTCAAGATGTGCTCAGCAGCAAGCATCAAGATACGAGCTTCTGCTTGGGCTTCTTCTGAGAGTGGTACGTGGATGGCCATTTGGTCACCGTCAAAGTCGGCATTGTAGGCTTCACAGACAAGTGGGTGCAAGCGAAGGGCTTTACCGTCAATCAAGACAGGCTCAAAAGCTTGGATACCCAAACGGTGAAGGGTAGGTGCGCGGTTCAAAAGAACTGGGTGTTCTTTGATGACTTCTTCGAGGATATCCCAGATACGCTCATCTCCACGTTCTACCAAGCGTTTAGCCGCTTTAACGTTTTGCACGATATCGCGGGCAACGATTTCACGCATCACGAATGGTTTAAAGAGCTCGATTGCCATTTCACGTGGCACACCACATTGGTACATCTTAAGTGTTGGACCAACAGCGATAACGGAACGTCCTGAGAAGTCAACACGTTTACCGAGCAAGTTTTGACGGAAGCGTCCCTGTTTACCTTTGAGCATGTGGCTCAATGATTTCAGTGGACGGCTACCTGGTCCTGTAATCGGACGACCACGACGACCATTGTCAATCAAAGCGTCAACCGCCTCTTGAAGCATACGCTTTTCATTTTGAACGATGATACCTGGTGCATTCAACTCAAGCAAACGAGCCAAACGGTTGTTACGGTTGATAACACGGCGGTAAAGGTCGTTCAAGTCAGATGAGGCAAAACGGCCACCATCCAACTGCAACATTGGACGAAGATCTGGTGGAATAACTGGAAGGATGTTGAGAATCATCCATTCAGGCTTGTTCCCAGACTTGTGGAAAGCATCCAAAACATCCAAACGACGGATAGCTTTGACACGTTTTTGTCCAGTAGCTGTTTTTAACTCTTCTTTGAGTTCAGCAATTTCTTTTTCAAGATCTACTTGTTTCAAGAGGTCCTGGATAGCTTCGGCACCCATCTTGGCAACGAATGATCCATAACCGTACTCACGCAAGCGCTCACGGTATTCGCGCTCTGTCATGATAGACTTGTGCTCAAGTGGTGTATCTTTTGGATCGATCACCACGTAAGCTGCAAAGTAGATAACTTCCTCGAGGGCACGAGGACTCATATCAAGGGTCAAGCCCATACGGCTTGGAATCCCCTTGAAATACCAGATATGAGATACAGGAGCTTTCAACTCGATGTGTCCCATACGTTCACGACGAACTTTTGTACGCGTTACTTCAACACCACAACGGTCACAAACAATCCCTCTGTAGCGAATGCGTTTGTATTTACCACAAGCACATTCCCAGTCTTTTGTAGGACCAAAGATTACTTCGTCAAAGAGTCCTTCACGTTCTGGTTTCAACGTACGGTAATTGATTGTTTCAGGTTTTTTGACTTCTCCATAAGACCATGAACGGACTTTGCTTGGAGAAGCTAGTGTGATTTGCATACTTTTAAAACGATTTACATCAACCACTATTTCTTCCCTTTCTATTATAAGTGAACTGCTTATTCTTGTTCAGCAGCTTCTTCTGTTGCTTCCGCTTTTGCATTTTCTTCAGCTTCAAAGGCTGCTTTAGCCTCTTGAGCTGCTCTTTCGCGGGCTTTTTCAAGGTCATCTACGTGGATGACATCTTCGTCCATTCCTTCATCAAGGTCACGAAGTTCCACTTCTTGATCATCTTCGTCAAGGACACGCATGTCAAGACCAAGAGATTGCAATTCTTTTACAAGAACTCGGAATGATTCTGGAACACCTGGTTTTGGAATTGGTTTTCCTTTTGTAATAGCTTCATAAGCTTTCAAACGTCCATTGATGTCGTCAGACTTGTAAGTCAAGATTTCTTGAAGGACATTTGATGCACCATAGGCTTCAAGCGCCCAAACCTCCATCTCACCGAAACGTTGTCCACCAAACTGAGCTTTACCTCCGAGTGGTTGTTGTGTAACGGTTGAGTATGGTCCGACTGAACGTGCGTGCAATTTATCATCAACCATGTGGTGAAGTTTAATCATGTACATGACACCAACTGACACACGGTTATCAAATGGTTCACCAGTACGACCATCATATAGGATAGTCTTAGCATCGCTATCCATACCTGCTTCTTTGACAGTGTCCCAAAGGTCTTCAGAACTTGCTCCGTCAAAGACTGGCGTTGCGATGTGGATGCCAAGAGTACGAGCCGCCATACCAAGGTGAAGCTCCATAACCTGACCGATATTCATACGTGATGGCACCCCAAGTGGGTTCAACATGATATCGACTGGAGTTCCGTCTGGAAGGTAAGGCATGTCTTCTACAGGAACGATACGAGAGACAACCCCTTTGTTTCCGTGACGTCCGGCCATCTTATCTCCGACCTTAATCTTACGCTTTTGTGCGATGTAGACGCGAACCAGCATGTTGACACCAGATTGCAATTCATCACCGTTTGCACGTGTAAAGATTTTAACATCACGAACGACACCATCGGCACCGTGTGGTACACGAAGGGAAGTATCACGAACTTCACGAGATTTGTCACCGAAAATAGCGTGCAAGAGACGCTCTTCAGCAGAAAGGTCTTTTTCACCCTTAGGTGTGACTTTACCTACAAGGATATCTCCTTCTTTAACCTCAGCACCGATACGGATGATACCCATTTCGTCAAGGTCTTTAAGGGCATCTTCACCAACGTTTGGAATTTCACGAGTGATTTCTTCAGGCCCAAGCTTTGTATCGCGTGTTTCTGATTCGTATTCTTCGAGGTGAACAGATGTGTAAACATCGTCTTTCACCAAGCGTTCGCTCATGATAACAGCATCCTCGAAGTTGTAACCTTCCCATGTCATGTAGGCAACGATTGGGTTTTGTCCAAGCGCCATTTCACCTTTTTCCATAGAAGGTCCATCAGCGATAAAGTCGCCTTTTTCGATGACATCGCCAACTCGAACAAGGGTACGTTGGTTATAAGCAGTACCTGAGTTTGAACGACGGAATTTTTGGATGTGGTAAACATCAAGGGAACCATCTTCACGACGAACTTCTACTTTGTCCGCATCCGCATAGGTAACCTTACCACCATGTTGTGCAATAACTGCTGCTCCTGAGTCATGGGCTGCTTGGTATTCCATACCAGTACCAACGAAAGGCGCTTTAGGATCGATCAACGGAACAGCCTGACGTTGCATGTTGGCACCCATGAGGGCACGGTTGGAGTCATCGTTTTCCAAGAAAGGAATACATGCTGTCGCAACGGCAACTACCTGTTTAGGAGAAACGTCCATATAGTCAACGCTTGATGCTGGATATTCTTGGTTAACCCCTTGGTGACGTCCCATGACAACTTTTTCAGCAAAAGTTCCATCTGCGTTCAATTTAGAGTTGGCCTGAGCTACTGTGTATTCATCTTCTTCATCGGCAGTCAACCAAACGATTTCGTTAGTTACTTTACCAGTTGCACGATCAACTTTACGGTATGGTGTTTGAATGAAACCATACTTATTGAGGTGCCCGTATGAAGACAAGTTGTTGATCAAACCGATGTTTGGTCCTTCAGGTGTTTCGATTGGACACATACGACCATAGTGAGTGTAGTGCACGTCACGCACTTCATATCCAGCGCGGTCACGTGTCAAACCACCAGGCCCTAAGGCAGACAAACGACGTTTGTGAGACAACTCAGAAAGTGGGTTGTGTTGGTCCATGAACTGTGACAATTGTGAAGAACCAAAGAATTCTTTAATCGCCGCAGTCACTGGACGGATGTTAATGATCTGTTGAGGTGTCAATACTTCGTTATCTTGAACAGACATACGTTCACGAACATTACGTTCCATACGTGAAAGTCCAAGACGTACTTGGTTGGCAAGCAATTCACCAACAGCACGAATACGACGGTTTCCGAGGTGGTCGATATCATCGATACGACCGATGCCTTCAGCCAAGTTAAGGAAGTAGCTCATTTCAGCAAGAATATCTGCCGGAGTGATAGTGCGAACTTTATCATCTGGATTTGCATTTCCGATGATTGTTACAACACGGTCTGGATCAGTTGGTGCCACAACCTTGAATTTTTGAAGAACAACTGGTTCTGTCAAAACAGCTGAGTCATTTGGAGTGTAGACAATCTTGTTCAAATCGCCATCCAAGTGACTTTCGATACTTTCGATGACATCGCGAGTCATAACAGTACCCTTTTCAACTAAGATTTCACCAGTTTCAGGGTCCACCAATGGTTCAGCGATTGTTTGGTTGAGCAAACGAGTTTTAATATTTAATTTCTTGTTAATCTTGTAGCGTCCAACAGCTGCCAAGTCATAACGACGTGGGTCGAAGAAACGAGCCACAAGCAAGGTACGTGAACTCTCAGCAGTTTTTGGTTCACCTGGACGAAGACGCTCATAAATTTCTTTCAAAGCTTCGTCTGTACGAGAGTCCATTGGGTTTTTATGGATATCTTTTTCAACAGTGTTGCGAACCAACTCGCTATCCCCAAAGATATCAAAGATTTCGTCATCACCTGAGAAACCAAGTGCACGAACCAAAGTCGTAAACGGTATTTTACGTGTACGGTCGATACGAGTGTAGGCGATGTCTTTTGAGTCGCTTTCCAGTTCCAACCAAGCTCCACGGTTAGGGATAACAGTTGAACCGTAGCCCACTTTACCGTTTTTGTCTACTTTATCATTAAAGTAAACACCTGGAGAACGCACCAACTGTGATACGATAATACGTTCACCACCGTTGATGATGAAAGTACCCATCTCAGTCATGATTGGGAAATCACCAAAGAAGACTTCTTGAGTTTTGATTTCGCCAGTTTCTTTGTTAATCAAGCGGAAAGTTACAAAGATTGGCGCTGAATAACTAGCATCATGAATGCGAGCTTCTTCAAGCGTATATTTAGGTTCTTTGATTTCGTAGCCAACAAATTCCAACTCCATTGTTTCTGTGAAGTTTGAAATTGGCAATACATCTTCAAACACTTCCTTTAGACCATGGTCTAGGAAATCTTTAAATGAATCAGTTTGAATTTCAATCAAATTTGGTAAGTCAAGAACTTCTTTAATTCTTGAAAAACTACGACGGGTACGATGTTTCCCGTATTGAACGTCATGTCCTGCCAAGATGATTCTCCTTTGTAAATAAAATTCCAAGCTTAGTCGCCTAAGCTAATAATTATCGTTTAATGGTTCTAAAACCCCTATCAACTTATCCCCCTTGACTAATTTTTCAGAATCTTTAAATCTCTGTTACAGATGCAAAAAATACCGAAAAAAAGCACAAAAAGAGCAGTTAAATCCGACTTTTTTGAGGAGATTTAACTGCTGTGAGCCTTGTCCGGACAATATTTCAGACAAAACCTACGACAAATGATTACTCATATTATACCCGATTTTCTCTAATTTTTCAAGTCCTTTGAAGGATTTTTCTTGCTTTAGTATAGTTGTGGTTTGTTTTCAGAGGTTCGTTCTTGAATAATTAGAATCACTCGTATGATATATCCTGCCAACCAACTAAAAAAAGCTTCTCTCTTGTTTGTAGGGTATCATCTAACATACTGGAAAAGCACAAAAATTTTTCTAAATAAGAAAGAATGCTGATCAATTCAACTTGCTTGACAAAAGCACTTCTTAGTGGTTTAATATACCCTATACGGGTATATTTGGAGGTGCCTATGTTTTACTTATTTACAAAAATTGATAGTATTTCTACCAGCGAATTAGAAGCTAAACTCAAGGAACCGATTCAGCTATTGGACGTTCGGACGCCTACGGAATTCCGTAAAGGTCATATCAAAAATGCAAAGAATATTCCTCTAACCGAAATCGGATCTTACACCCCTGCGACAAAAGAAACTCTCTATGTCATCTGTCATTCTGGTGTCCGAAGTAAGATGGCTGCTAAAAAGCTCAAGAAAAAAGGCTATGATGTTATCAACGTCCGAGGCGGCATGATCGCTTGGACAGGCGAAACTATATAGAACTAAAGGGGAGAAACTCAATGAAGATTATCATTGTTGAATGAGTTGCAGGTGGTATGTCAGTGGCGACTCGTCTCAGACGTCTCATGGAAGATACTATCATCTCACTAGCTTCTCCTGTAAACCGTCAAGGACGTCAAGTGGCAGACATAATTGCTGGAATGGAGCGCAAAAACAAGGGTAGTATCGGTACTGCTATCGTTCGTGCTTTTGGTATTCCGCTGCTTCGACAGGTCTTAGCGAGCGCACTCTTAGTGACAATCAACTCCCATACAAGGCAATTCATGTCAGCAGGAAAGACCATGCTGGTTATTATCCAGGAGCTACTGATATGACCTTAAAGCTCCTCTTTGACCCAACCAGTGGCAAAATTTATGGCACCCAAGGAGTCGGAGCTAAAGGAGTCGACAAGCGAATTGACATCCTCGCAACAGCTATAAAGGCAAATCTCACTGTCTTTGATTTACCAGAATTAGAGTTTACTTATGCACCGCCATTTGGCTCTGCCAAAGATCCAGTAAATATGCTGGGATACGCAGACTTGAACCTTATCGAAGGTCTGAGCGACAATATACAGTGGTACCAGCTAGAAGATGAAATAGCTACTGGCAAGAAATTCCTGGATGTACGGACCAGTGGCGAATTCCAAAGTGGTAGACTTAAGGTTGACAGCATCCACATCCCCCTAAACGAACTACGGGAACGCTTGGATAAACTAGACAAGAACCAAGCCTACATCGTTAGCTGCCACAGTGGTTTGCGTAGCTATATCGCAGAGCGTATCCTCAAGCAAGCAGGATTTACCGTCCAAAACCTTGACGGCGCTTATTCACTATACAAAATGGCTAACCCAGAAGGAGTAGAATATGGTAACTAATATCAGCATGGCTGACTTTTATGAAAAATATCAAAATGAAAATCTAGATCTTATCGATGTCCGTGAAGTACATGAATTCCAAGCAGGACATGCACCAGGTGCCAAAAATCTTCCGTTAAGTACCTTGGAGCAAGGCTACAAAGAACTCAAACCTGACCATGAATACCATGTCATCTGTCAAGGTGGAGTGCGTTCTGCCTCTGCCTGTCAATTTCTCAGCGCCCAAGGCCTCACCGTTACCAATCTAGAAGGTGGCATGAATGCCTGGCCAGATGATATTTAATAAATAAAATTCAAAAAGAGCAATTGGTCTAATTTCAAGAAAACCAACTGCTCTTTTAATCATTTGTTCACTATTTAAGAGAAACTTATGTTTTTTATTACTTGCGTTTAATCAAGTATTTAACCGCCTTTTCCAATCTTTCCTTCTGTGCTTGAGGATCCTCTAAAGGGTCGTTAATACAAGCTGTTAAATTCTCCGTTATCATCAGTTCAATAATACGATCAACACTGGATCGCACTGCTGTTAATTGAGTAATGATATCGACACAATCACGCTCTTCCTCCATCATTTTTTGAATACCTCGCAATTGACCCTCTGAGCGTTTGAGGCGTGTAATGTACTTTGATTTTGTCATATCTTTATCCTTAAACGATTTTTCTACATTATATCTCTAATACAGACCTTTGTCAAAAGGAGCACTTATCTTAAAGATAAAACCTCCTAGTTCTCCACTCTGACTCTCGTAACAATACCGTCTTTATCTGACAATATCAATCTAGATGCTCAACGCTGATAAAACAAGAAAAATCCTCCCCATGTAGGAAGGATTGTTTGGATTTAATGAGCCAACATTTCTTGAGCAATCTCTTGACCTGATAAGCCATCTGGATAGTAGGTTGGCCAGTTGTCCATCTCTTCAAAGAGGGCTTCTTGGCTAGTGCCTCCAAAGAAGATATGGAAATGCTCTGCCTTGACCGGAGCGATATTGTGGTCGCTAAACTGAACATACTTGAATTGTCCAGCGTCTGCATCAGTCGCTTCAAAGAGGAAGCGTACTCCACGATTCCCTTTCTTATAAGTCAAGATTTTCTTGCCGACATACTTGTAAGTATATTTCTTACTTTGGCCACCTTGGATGAATTCCATAGTGTTATCTGTGATGTTAATCTTGGTCACATCTGTTTGGTAGCCCTTTTGATAGTAGGCCTTATACTCATCCTTGGTCATTTTGCCAGTCAATTTAGCCTTGTAGTCAAAGACTTGGTCTAGAGTACCATTTTCAAGGAAAGGATAGACAGACTGCCAGTTGCCAGCATAGTCACTCAAAGTACGGTCCTTAACATCTGCATCCTCAAAGTAGCCATTTTGAACGGTTTTAGTTTCCTCTGCCTTTTCTGGTTCAATCTCTGCTCCTGCCTGATCAGTTGTCTTCTTGAGAGACTTGAGATTTTTCTCCATGACAGAGATATAGTTTTCTCCAGCCTTCATGTCCTCTTCGGTCAAGCTTTCAAGAGGATTCAGAACATCTAACTTCACTCCTGTTTCTTTTGAGAGGGTATTGGCTAGAGCCTGTGAAGCATTTTCTTCAAAGTAGATATAAGAAATCTTGTTTTTCTTGATGTACTCGGTCAATTCTGCCAAGCGGCTTGCTGAAGGCTCCGCATCTGGTGAAAGACCTGAGATAGAGACTTGATTGAGTCCGTAATCCAATGCTAGATAACGAAAGGCCGCGTGTTGAGTCACAAAACTCTTTTGTTTAGCATTAGAAAGCCCTTCAGTATAGGCCTTGTCCAAAGCTTGTAGTTTTTCGATATAGGCTGCTGCATTTTTTTCAAAAGTCGCCTTCTTATCTGGATAGTCAGCCGAAAGACTATCACGGATATGTTCTACAAGTTTGATTGCACGCGCAGGAGACAACCATACATGAGGATCATACTCGTGATGATGACCTTCTTCACCATGGTCATGGTCCTCCTCTTCTTCACTTCCTGGAAGAAGCAACATATCTCCAGTAGCTTTAATCGTTTTTACTTTTTTCGCATCTAGGGAATCTAATAACTTAGGAACCCAAGTTTCCATATTTTCATTCTCATAAACAAAGGCATCTGCGTCTTGGATTTTAGCGACTGCCTTAGGCGATGGTTCATAATCATGTGGCTCTGTTCCAGCCCCGATTAAGAGTTCGACATTGGCTGTATCACCTGCTACTTGCTTGGTAAATTCATAGACAGGGTAGAAAGTTGTAACGATATTTAATTTCCCGTCTGCTTGTTTTTGATTGGAACAAGCAACTAAGAATAAGGACACAAGACTTGCCAAAAGTAGGCTTAGTTTTTTCATTTACTTCTCCTATTTGATAAAACGTTTGAGTAAACTGACTACTAAAAAGACAACTACAAAGATAATGGTAATACTTGCACTCGGTGGTGTCTCTGCATAATAGGAAATATAAAGCCCCGCCACCATGCCTAGAAAACCAATGACGCTAGCTAGAATCATCACAGAACTAAAGTTTTTACCTAGACGCAAAGCAATACTTGCTGGTAAGACCATGATAGTCGATACCAAAAGTGCTCCCGCAGCTGGGATCATGAGGGCAATAGCCACACCCGTTACCATATTAAAGAGAATAGACATGGTACGCACTGGAAGACCATCTACAAAAGCTGTATCCTCGTCAAAAGTTAGAATATACATAGGTCTTAAAAAGAGGAAGGTTAGGATTAAAACAACCGCCGCAATGATAAAGAGCCCAATGACCTGCTCTTGACTAATGGTCACGATAGAACCAAAAAGGTATTGGTCCAGACTCATAGAACTAGAGCTCTTACCCTTACTCATGACAATAAGTGAAACTGCAAGTCCTGTAGACATGAGAATGGCTGTCCCAATCTCCATAAAGCTTTTATAAACCGTACGTAGGTATTCAAGGAAGACCGCTGCAATCAAGACAATCACAATGGTTGAAATGGTCGGAGAAATTCCTAAAACCAAGCCAAAGGCAACCCCTGAAAGCGAGACGTGACTCAGAGTATCACTCATAAGACTCTGACGACGCAAGATAAGGAAGGTCCCAAGGACTGGTGAAAAGAGACTCATGGCAATAACTGCCAAAAAGGCTCGCTGCATAAAATCATAAGACAGTAGATTAAGCATGCTCCACCTCCTGGTCACTTTCATGGACATTGAAGCAACGCCATGGCGAATCTTGGTCTCGGACCAGGTGAATATTGCGATCTGCATAGTCCTTGACTTCTTCAGGATCGTGAGTAATCATCAAAACAGCCTTGCCATGATGGTGGGCACTATGGTGCATGAGCTCATAAAACTCATCCTTGGTCCCCGCATCCATCCCTGTCGTCGGCTCATCCAAGATAAAGATATCAGGATCCGAAGCAAACATACGTGCGATAACAGCCCTTTGCTTTTGCCCGCCAGAAAGGGAACCAATCCTTTTGTCTCGATGTTCCCACATACCAACAGAGTTTAAACTAGCCTTGATATGTTCCTCATCGTGAGCATTTAGACGACGGAACCAACCTTTTCTTGGATAACGACCTGATTTGACAAATTCATAAACTGTGCTAGGAAAGCCCGCATTAAAACTGGCAATCTGTTGAGGAAGGTAGGCGATTCTTAGTTTTGTCCCACGAGTATTGGTCTTTGAAATGGTAACTTTGCCAAATCTTGGTTGTAGAATACCAAGACTAGCCTTGATAAGAGTCGTCTTGGCGGCTCCATTTTCTCCAGTAAGGGTGACAAATTCCCCACTATCAACACTGTAATTGATATGCTCAAGCACAGGTTCCTTGTCATAATAGAAGGACAAATCCTCTACTGTGATGTATCTCATTACTTGATTTCTCCTACTAAAGCAGTTAAAAACCGCTGAATAATTTGTTGCTCTTCATCTGAGAATTGACTGGCAACTTGTTCATAAGTCGAGAGGGTGTGCTCATGATGATGGTGATGCTCCTCAGCAATCGGTCGAGCTAGATCTGTCAATTGATAGAAAATCACTCGAGCATCCTTTGGATCCTTAGATGTTTCCAGCATCCCCTCTTTAATCAAGGATTTAATGGCCTTAGTGACAGCTGCTTGACTGACATTGAGACGGCGAGCCAACTCCGAATTCGTTAATGATTCCTCTGATAAGAGCATAAGAATATGCTCCTGGGTATTGGTCAAAGCCACATTACTGGTACAATGGCCAATAAGGATTTCATGCTGGTTTTCAGCTTTCAGGATTACTTCATTTAAAAAATGATCAATGTCTTTTGCTAATTGTCTCATGAACTTCTCCTTTCCTAGTTATCTTTTTCCTAAAACAATATAGATCACCACAGATTCTTTACTGGTTAATTATATCATAAACCAAAAAAGAATCAAGAAAAAAGATGAAAACACCTGAGATGTTTTCATCCTTTAGAATTATTTTTCTTGTTTACGGCTAGTCCAGAGGGCTGTCGCTCCAAGAATCACACCAAGTAGCATCATGAAAATAGATTGCTCACTACCTGTATTTGGAAGTAGTTTCTCTGAGACTACTGTTTTCTTAGCAAACTTATCTGCAACCTTATAATCAACTTTTACAGTAGAAGGTTGAGTCGGTTTTGTTGCTTGGTCTTCTACTGGTTTAGCTGGATCTTGCTCTTTACCTTCTTCAGGAAGTTTAAATGTTTTTGAGTCCACAGAAATCGTGCGTGAATTTGGATTTACCTTTTCATACTGAGTCAAATCAGCTATTTTGAGATAGTCTTCAAAGGCAGCATCCATTGAAGGACCTTCTTCTCTAGCACCACCAAGCATGGTATAACCGTCACCACCAGCAGCCAAGAAGTCATTGGTTGCTAGGTAGTAGGTTTTCGCCAAATCTAGTTTTTCATAAAGACCAGTTGCACGATTCTTCACTTGAATAGCCAAGACGCGTTTACCTGCGATTAGGTTTGTATCGTAGTAGACCTTGGCTCCTGAAATCTGTAAGAATCCACCACTTGGTTCGAGCAATGGTTGACCATTTTCGTCTAAGACAGTTTTCCCTGCCTTATCAACCTGCAAGATAGAGCCGAGTGATTTTTCAAACATATCCAGAACTTGCTGACCAGTTACTTGAATTTGTGAGATTGTGTTACCGAATGGTAATACAGCAATGACATTTCCTTTTGTAATTGGTTTGTCTTTAGCAATTGTCTCACGCAAGCCACCACCATTTGTCACAGCGATATCTGTTGGATGACTAAATCCTGTTTGACCATACTGGTAGAGAGAATCTGCGACGACATTTCCGAGATTCGTTTCACGAACACGAACATTTTCACGATCTCCGTTGAGTTCTACAGGGCTGTTTGAAACGACTTCAACAGCATTTTCAGCATCGTACTTTGCCTTAATATCTTTAACTAAACTAGCAACTTTTGGATTTGCTTCTAATTTTTTGGCTTCAGCAGCAGTAATCTGAGTTGGATTGCCCAAAAGCTGACGAGATTTATAAGTAATTTTACCAACGTTATGGAGATAACTTCCAGTTTGGTTGTAAGTCACATTATCTCCGTAAGTAGTTGATTCTACTGTATGAGAGTGCCCATCAATGACTGTTACACGTTTCCCCTTCAAAAGAGGGTTCTTAGACAGGGCTTCTGCTAGTGTTGAGCCACGCCAAGCTACTGGCGTTGTTGTATCAACACCCAAGTGGGCTAAGACTACATAATGCTTATAATCCTTACCTTCTGCCTTAGCCTTGGCTTGAACTTCTTCAACGACCTTATTAACCTCTTCGATTGGCTCAGTAAAGGTTACTCCTTTGACATTTTTAGGGTGAGTTTTGGTAGCTGTTTCAGGTGTTGTCACGCCAATTACAACAAACTCATCACCTTCCACAGTCTTATCTTTATCAACGATTGTAGAAGCTTCAAAGAGACGAGCACCATTGACGTAGGTATTTGAACTAAGTAATGGGAATTTCAAGATTTCCTTGTATTTCTTAGCTTCATCAAGTCCAAAATCAAACTCATGATTTCCTACTGCCATGGCATCATACTGCATCTGATTGAGAATTTCAGCACGTGCTTCACCCTTCGTAGAGTTGGAAATCGGTAAACCTTGGAAGGCGTCTCCCGCATCAACAACTAGAGTATTTTGATTTGATTTCGCGCGTTCCTGCTCAATGACAGTCGCTAACTTAGCATCACCAATTACTCCCTTCTCCTCTACAATACGACCATGGACATCATTGGTGTGTAAGATAACAGTGTCCTTTTCTTCGCTTTTAGGAGATTCAGCAGGAGCTGACGGAGCTTCTGTAGGTGCATCTGCTTCTGAGGTTGCCGAAGTTTCCGGTACCGCAGGGCTCTCAACAGGAGCTGGAGTCGCTACTACAGCTGAACTTTCTGCAGGAGTTGTTGCTTCTTCAGCATAGACTTGTCCAGCTAAGAAGGCTGGAGCTAACAGGGCTGTCGACAAGACAGGTAACAAAGAACGTTTGTTCATTTTAAAATCCCTTTCTTTTCTTTTTCTCTTTTATATTATACGCTATTTCTAAAAATTTTGAAACTTTTGACCTATTTGCATCTTAAATATTCGCCATTTAAACAAAAAAGCTTGGGTTCAATCCCAAACTTTTAACTCATTTTATTGGAAATCTTTGATGTTCCCATCGTAATCCGCCCAATCTTGGCTAAAGAAGCGGTCATTCATTTGGTAAATAGGTGCTGTTATTGGATTGCTTAAAAAAGGATTTACAACCTTGTCAAACGCCAACCAGCCTAACCAACCGATATGAATCGTATCCTTGACAAAATAAGGTTCATCACCGTTTTTTGAAAAATCAGCAATATTGGTAAAACCTTGACTCTCCAACTGGTAACGAATTTTTTCAACTGTGTGTTGATACATCTCCTCACTTAGCCCGGTATAATCCATCCATTTCTTATTGACAGGTTGAAAGACAAAGAGTACATTGACCTTAGATTTGGCAAATTGATCGAGCACTAACTGTAAATCATTGTACTCAGGTGATTTGAGAAAGTTAAAATTCTTTTGAGACCCTTCCCATTTTTTCCAATCTTTCTTTAACTTAGTATTGTAAAAATGATTATCTACTCCCAAATCATTATTGGTTGTATTTTCTTCACCCTCTTTTCGTGCAATATTTTCCAATTCTTCATAAGAAAATTGATCTGGGAGACTACTCAAATATTTTTCAATATGATCTCTATACTTTAATCGACTCCGAATCGAGAATTGACCAAAAAGGGCAGCTTGTCTTTCATTGAACTCGGCAGAGAGATTAACCATCGTTTGATCAAAATTTGACATTTGTTCATTCTTAGCCAGTTTCTCAACAATCCCCTTCATAGGTACGCTTGGATTCTGCTTCAAGAGTCTATTAGCCGCATACTGAGTAGCCACATCCCCAGATTGATTTTCCAAGAAGGCAGTCAACTGATCATTGTTAAAATAAGTTTGAAAAATAGTCGGGTCATGATCCTCTTTTGTAAACCACTGTGGAGAGATTACAAATACTGCTTGTTTATTTTCAAGTTCAGATGTGATTTGTTGCATCCCAAAATACTGACTAAGAGAAGCGGCTCCTGCCTGCCCCATAAAATACGGACGGTAGGAGCGATTATACTTTTCAGCTAACACTCCTGGATGCATACTATCAAAACGAATCCATTCACTCGACCCAAAGAAAGGGACAAAACGCATATTAGGGTCTGTTAGAGCTCTCACTTTTTGGCTTCTCTCCTTAAAGCTCTCTGTACTAACAGAAGCCGCAGAGTATTTTTCCTCCATGAGATTATGACTTGGACTACTTGGATAGAAACAGATAAGAAGAAAAACCAATAATCCCGCTACAAAGATAGGCCCGAAGATTAACCACAGGCGTTTAAGCATTCTTTAACTCCGTAATTCCTGCTATGATTTTATTAGCTGTATTCCAGTCATCACGACCAAATTCTGTAACTGGGACACGAATATCAAAGCGATTTTCGATTTCCACGATCAATTCAACTGTTCCCATACTGTCCAAGACACCCGCATCAAAAAGATCTTCATCCATCATGTCAGAGACATCTTCCATAAATAATTCATCGATAATTTCAATAACTTCTGATTTGATATCCATTTTTAAATTTCCTTCTATTTTTTAATTCCGTTTATTTTTTAAACCATAAATCATTCAAAAATCCAGAAAAGATTAAGAATGAAACCATTACAACATGGAAGGTTATAACCATGCCAAGCAACTGAATCCAACGGTTCTCAGGAAAAGGTGGTTGCCCTGCTTTTTTCCGCTCTTTATTGAGCGTTTTTTTCTTTCGAACCCAGACATCATTAATGACTAAGCCCACTCCATGAAAGAGCCCGTAAACGATATAAAACCATGTTATCCCATGCCAGAACCCCATAAGGAGCATGTTCAGAACATAGGCGACACTTGAAGTCACATTTCGATTCTTAAAAAGCTTCTTTCTCGTCATCACCATGACCATGCGCATAAAGACAAAATCACGGAACCAGAAGGATAAACTCATGTGCCAACGATTCCAAAACTCTTTCAAATCTCTTGACAAGAAAGGTTTGTTGAAGTTAATCGGACTACGAATTCCCATCAGATTTGAAATAGCTATAGCAAACATAGAGTAACCTGCAAAATCAAAGAAGAGTTCCAAACCAAATGTGTACATGATGGCCACTACATAATAGTTAAAGACGCCACCTGTTTGTAAAGCTAAATTCTTTAGCGGTGGTAATAAAATCTCGCCTAAAATATGAGCTAGGATAAATTTATACAGAAATCCCCACATGATATACCGAACGGACTCGGCTAGCATATCTAGCAACTCATCGCGCTCTGGAATCGTCTGATAATTTTCATTAAAACGTTTGAAACGATCAATAGGACCACTTGAAAATGTCGGCATAAAGAGAAGAAAACGTAAATACTCCCACATTTTCAAATCTTTAATAACTCCATCTCTAAGTTCGATAATGATTCCCACTGAACGAAAAGTCAGATAAGAAATTCCGATAAAACCTAACAAGGACTGTGTTCCATCAATAGCTGGCTGTACCTTGACAAAGATGATGGGAAGCAGTGATAATAAACTTACTAGGTAGAAAATCCATTTACCATCTCGGACTTTTCGATATTGCTTGTAAAAAAGAACCAGTACCATTTGCCAAATTAGATAGATTCCTAAGGCAGCTAATTGGTTGGTCTTGCCTCCCGTCAACATAGTGACTATAAAGAACAAACTAACCAATATTTCATACCAGGCAAAACGTTTTTTGAAAAAAAGACCGATAAAGATTGGCAAAATAGCAGTAATCACATACAAAAAGTACTGTGGATTCCCATAAGGCTCAATATGAGGAAGCTGTTTAAGAAGCTCCATCATCGATTGTTAACCTCGCTAATCAACCCTTTGATGTCGATTTTCCCGTTTGGTGTTAATGGCAGGCTGTCACGGTAAAGGAACTTAGAAGGCATCATGTAAGACATCATAATATCCTCCAAGTCTTCCTTAATCGCTTTCGTGATATCAATCTCGCGCTCAAATTGTTCTTTGACGCCATCTTTTAAGATGACATAGGCCAAGAGATTTTGAACCTTGTGATCTTTATTATAGCGCGGTACTGCAACAGCCGAGTCAATGTACTGAGATTTGTTCAAGTTTTGAGAAACATCTTCTAGCTCGATACGGTAGCCGTTAAACTTAATTTGGAAATCCATCCGTCCACCGTAGAGAAGAAGGCCTTCATCCGTCATGGTTCCAACATCTCCCGTATGGTAGGCTGGCAGACCTTCAAATTCGAAGAAAGCTTCTGCTGTTTTCTCAGGATTATTCATATAACCTTTTGAAACAGCCGGTCCAGACACGATGATTTCCCCTTGCTCTCCATTTGGCAATTTGTTCCCTTCCTCATCAATGATGAAAGTTGGAGAATCTTCTTTGGTATAGCCGATTGGCAGACGTTTCAAAGTAGCTAACATCTCATCTGTAATAGCCACTGCCGACAAAGCAACGGTTGCTTCCGTTGGCCCATAAGCATTGATGATGCGTGCATTTGGGAAACGCTCGCGCAATTTCTGAGCGGTTTTCACGGTCAACTCCTCCCCATCAAAGTAGAAATGGGTAATCCCTGGCATCTTTTCAGCATTGAAATCTTCAGACAACATGGCCATATCTGCAAAAGATGGTGTTGAAGTCCAGATAGCAATCGGAAGAGAAAAGATAGTCGCAAAGAGTTGTTTGAAGTCTTGAGTGATGGCTGATGGAAGAGCAAAAAGGGTTCCTCCAAGAGCCAAGGTCGGTGCCCAGTACATGACAGACAAGTCAAAGGAATAGGGCGGTTGCGCCAACATTTGCGGACGCTCTGGCGTTGCAAACTCCTTATCCGTAATCATCCAGTTGGTAAAGCTGAGCAAGTTATCGTGCGAAATCTGCACTCCTTTTGGCTTTCCGGTTGTCCCCGAAGTAAAGATAATGTAGTAGTTATCATCTCCCTTGACTGGATGTTGCATGTCATAAGCATTCTGAGCTGCATAAGCTTCACGCACTTGCTCTAAGGACATGATTGGAGCAGCTGGGTTTTCAATTGGAAACTCATTGATGGCAATAATCAGGCTTGGCTCTGCTACTTCAACAATAGCAGACACGCGCTCCAAAGCAGAATGGCTGTCAATTGGGATATAGGCATGACCTGACTTGGTCAAGGCCACAAAAGTTGCTAACATTTCATATTCTTGGCCACCAAAAACGACTACAGGAGATTTTTCAGGTAAATCTAGTTGATCGATCGTTGCAGCCAAACTATCCGAATCAGCCTTCAAATCGCCATAGGTACGTTCCTCACCAAGGACGTTATAGACTGGAAAGCTAGGCTGAGTGTGGGCGAAGTGCTCAATCGCTTCAATCATATCTTTTATTGGTTTATTTGACACAATAGGGGTTCTCCTTTAAGTTAAAATTCATTATAGATAAAGCTACCTTGAGCCTGACCGAGATAACTAAAAAAGTAAAGTAGGCCCAAGAAAATGATAAAATACAAGGCTGTCCGACCAAGAAAGAGGTAGAGTTCATTTCTCTGTTTCATCAAGAAAAACCTTTCATTCCTGTAATTTCCAACTAAAATAAAATCAATTTCTTACTAACTTATTTTTCTGCTATTATACCACTTTATAAACTATTTTTTCAATTGTTTTCCGTCCATTTCCACTACATTTCAACATCATTAAATTGTTCCATATGATACCTTCTACTGATAGCTTTAATGTTTTCCAGTATAGATTATATTGGGAGCTACAACAAAGTAGGCTCTATACTACCTATAGAGGACTTCCCCGCTATAAATATTATAGAGCCTTATCTTATGTCTCACTTTATCGGTAGAATTCCCTTTATCTAGAGATTTTTATAATATGTAATCTTAAAATTCACTATAGATGAAATCTTGAATATTCGAAAAATCGGTCACAAAACAGTAGATTACGATGCTTAAAATAACCGTGTAGAAAAACATGGTCCACAATAGTAAACGATGTGTGTCAGTTAGTTTCGTTTGCAAATTTGTAAAGTTCTTTTTCAACTTCCATCCATCCTTTCACCCCAACATGCATCACGTCAAATAAAAAGTAATCTTCATACTCTTTATTTCCATAGTTTAACACCGTAGCACCGTGGTTTTTGGCAATATTTTCTATTTTTTTGTAAGTTTCTTCACGCATTTCTCGTGAAACACCTGTGTAATCATTCCATTTACCATTTACAGGAAAGATAATGACTTCAACTTCAATTCCCAATTCCTTTGCAACTGTCAAGAAGAGTTCCATATCTGAATACTCTGGTGACTCTATGTAGCTTAAGTCTTTGTTAGAATCTTTCAACGAAGCATAGCGGTCTCTCAAGTAGGTATTGTAGTAGTTATTATCCACAGCATAATCATTGTTATCTGTTTTCTTTTTAACTTCTTCTACAAACTGATCTGTCATCTGCTCCCAATTATAATCCGGAGTTTCATCCCCTAATGCAGGATAGTCTGATTTGGCATGATTCTCATAGAATTTTCGCTTAAGCTTAAAAGAGTAAACTGCATTGTCTAATTCCAACAGTTTTTTATCAATGATTGTTCCTTTTCCTTCTATAAAATAGCTTTTATACTTTTTATAGATATCATTTTGTTGTTTGTTTCCTTTGGTAATCTCAATAATGCGATTAATCAGTTTTTCTTTGGTTTCCTTACTGATTTTCTCGTTATCTAGCATGTGAAAAATATGTTCCTGAGAGGCCTTGTTTAAGAAGGCGTCTTGATGAGTCCCATCCTTTTCGAACCATTGAACAGACTCTACAATGGCTACTTTTCGCTTACTCATAGCCCCCTCAATCGAGCTCAAGGTCGTAGCTTGAATGATATTTTGAGAGTAACTGGTTCCTATCTGCATAATATTAAAATCATTGTAGTTAAAGATTTTATTGGGATGGTAATCTTCATTTATCGTCGCAACTAACTCTGAGGAACCCATTAGAACTAGTGTATTGGGAGTGATATTATTTGTTAGAATATCTCTACTTTTATACTTTTCATAAGAAGTGCTGTAGCGAATACTATTGTCCTTGACTTTATAATAGTCGTCAATCTTCTTGACATATGTCACATTTAAAAGAGCAAGGGTCGCAATTACGAGCACAAGCGAAAGTAAAAATGCTTTTAACTTAATCATCTTGTTTTGTCCAATCTCCTTGTTTTAGCAGATCTCTTTATCTACTTAGAATTGCCATAATTATCTTATAAGGTTCACCTGAAAAGATAAAGAAGCCAACCATAACTAAATTCATGGTCACAAACCAACTTATTAGCTTGTACCAAGTTTTATTTTTATGTTTCTTATAAAAAGTGCTTTTCTTTTGATAAATTTCAAATCCAGACATCAAGATTCCATGGTAAAAACCATAAGCAATGTAGCTGACACTAATTCCATGCCAAAATCCCATAACCAACATGTTGACCATATAAGCATAGGCTGCATTGTGTAATCTATTCTTAAACCATTTCTTTCTGATAACCTGCATCAAAACTCTTGAAAATACGAAATCTCTCAACCATGTTGACAAGGTGATGTGCCATCTGGTCCAGAAATCCTTGATATCAATACTCAAGAAAGGTTTATTGAAATTCATCGGTGTCTGAATACCCAAAACATTACTGCTTCCAACAGCCATCAAACTATACCCCGCAAAGTCAAAGAACAAATAGAGAGTATACAGGTACATATATTTGATTGAGTAGACAACTGTACCAGTATTGCTTAGAGCAAGTAGTATCTGGTAAACATAGGTTGATAAAACAACCTTGTAGAGAAGGCCTAAAACGATGCGATAAATACCATCACCTGCTAACTCTAGGTAGTCTTTTCTAGGCATGACTTCATTGATCTCTTTTAGAAATCTTCTGCTACGATCGATTGGTCCAGAACTAACTGTAGGGAAAAAGAGTAGAAACTGTAGATAATCTTTTACACTGATTCTTTCTTTGATTAAACCATCCGATATTTCTAGCATGATCTGAATGGTCTTAAAGGACATGTAAGAAATACCAATAAAAGACAACAAATGTAGCTGGGTTATGGCAAAGACTTTATTGACCACTAAAGGTAAAATGGATAATATAACTAGAGGTTTTAACCGTTTTGAATCCATTCTTTGTGCTATGAAAACTAGGACATATTGGTAGATGATGAAAGCCAATAGATAAACAACCATGGATTTACTCTTACCATAGATGGCTCCTGCAAATAAAATTGACAGACTTAAAATATAATAATCCTTACGCTTGCCAAAGTAGTTTAAAACAAAGCCAATCAGTAAAACCACAAACAATAGAAGGAAAAACTCATTCCCCTCAAAATAATTCATACCAGATGGACTCCTTTTCTCTTTTTCTCATCTCCTGATTTGTCATTTTAGGATTAGTCCCTATCATATTATCAAGGATAATTAACTTTATTCATTATATCATAATTTAAAAACTATATACTTCTATTATCCAATTTCCTAAAATAAAAAAACAAATGACTCTTACTACTAAACCCCAATAACGAGACGAATTATTTAAACAACAAATATAATTCAAGACCTAAAAGATTGATGAATGAACTAGTGAAGTACTCTGTTTTTTAGCTGAAATAATAATTAACACCAGTATATAAACTTAAAAAAATCAAAACGACCAAAATGAAGTGAGACAACGCTCCTTATTTTGGTCGTTTTTGGTAAGTTATGTTTATTGCGATATAAATATTTGGGTTTTATTATCTTAGAAAAGTGAAAATACGAGAACTGCTAGGGACGCTCCGAGGATAGGTCCTACAATAGGAATCCAAGCATAGGACCAGTCCCCGTCTCCCTTGTTTGGAATTGGCAAGATGCTGTGCATGATACGAGGCCCAAGGTCACGAGCTGGGTTCAAGGCATAACCCGTTGTCCCACCTAGTGAAAGGCCGATACCAACAATCAAGGTTCCTACTGCAAAAGTCCCTAAACCGGCTTGAAGGTCATAGAGTCCCAAGGCAAAGATTGTCAAGAGCAAAACAAAGGTACCAAGGATTTCGCTAACCAAATTCGATACTGTGTTCTTGATTGCTGGTCCAGTACTAAAGGTCGCTAGGATATTTCCTGCATTTTCTTCTGCATCATAGTGTGGTTTGAATTGCAACCAAACCAAAATCTGAGCCACCATCGCTCCAGCGAATTGGGCTAGGATATAAGGGAAAACAGAACCCCAAGAGAGCGTTCCTTTTAAGGCCATCGCAAACGTTACAGCTGGATTTAGGTGGGCTGGGCTGAGCGTGCCAGATACAAAAGCCGCAACGGCTACAGCAATTCCCCATCCCATAGTGATGACAATCCATCCTGAATTGTTGCTCTTAGTTTTGGGAAGAACCACACCTGCTACAACACCATTTCCTAGGAGGATAAGGATTAAGGTCCCCAAAAACTCTCCAAATAATTCTTTCATCATATCGTTGTCTCCTTTTAAAAGAAGGAGAGAGAAGGCAAGGAACGCTTGCTTCCCTCTCTTCTAGTTTTTCTTAATTTTTCAATTCTGCTAAATCGTTATTAGCAAGAGCTGCTTTTACATCAGCACGGTAAGTTGCTTTTTCTTCTTCTGACCAATCATAGAATCGTCCCATTTCATCCAGAACTGGCTCAACGATGCTATCCAAACTATCACGCATAAAGAGCATGTGGTTGGTACGGCGAAGGAGGAAGTCAACTGGGCTCAGAGCCAACTCATTGCGCATTGCATAGTGAAGGGACAAGGTATCTGCCAAGCTGAGTCCTGGCGCTTGTTCCAAGCTGTGAGCAAGGGCAAAGACTTTCGGTGCATTTGAACCGTAGAGATTTGCTAGGTAATGAGCTTCCTTGCTATCCAAGCCACGTGACACTCCAAGTTGAGCAAAGGCTTCAATTTCTGAGTCCACATTTGCTGGGTTCAATTCTCCGCCTGAAACAGGGTAAGTCTTAGAGTTGATGAGTTTAAAGCTACGGTCAAATTCTGCTTTGAGGATATCAACCACGCGCTCCATAGCCCCTTCAGCCATCTTACGGTAGTCTGTGATTTTACCACCAGCAAGGGTCAAGAGGCCATTGTCATCACGGTCCAAGCTCGAACCACGTGAAACTGCAGATGGGTCCAAATGTTTCTCAGATGTGCTGCTTTCAAGCTTGCTAACAGCAGATTCAACATCTTCACGCGTTTTTTCTTTCGATAGATAAGCTTCGACAGTCGCAATCAAGCTATTAAAGCTTTCATCACTAATAGTTCCGTTATTTCCGCCATTGTAGTCAGATGCGCTATTGCCTGCAATCAATGGACGAAGACCAGCCCAACTACTTTCAATATCATCAACGGTAATGTTTGCTTCTGGGAAGCGGTTGTTGACAATACCTAGTAGGTAATCTACATCTTCCTGCGTCACTTTTGGATGTTCCAAATCACCTGTGTAGTCTGTATCCGTTGTACCAAAGTAAGTCTTGTTTTCACGTGGGAGAACAAAGACCATACGCCCGTCTCCCAAACCTGTGTCAAAGTAAACCGGCTGTGAAACCTTGATCTTACTTGAATCCACTACCAAGTGCACTCCCTTAGTTGGACGCATTTGTGAGAATTGCGTTCCCTTATTAGACAAATTACGTACCTTGTCACTCCAAGGACCTGTTGTGTTAATCACCAGACGAGCCTTGATTTCAAAGACTTGGTCTGTCAAGAGATCACGAGCTACAACACCTGTAATCTTGCCACTTTCGTCAAAGAGGAAACCTTCTGCCTTAACGTGGTTGGCAATGAGGGCACCATCTTGGTTGGCACGTTTAATGTTTTCAATCACGAGACGCGCATCATTGTTACGGAAGTCAAGGTAAACCCCACCTCCTACCAAGCCTTCTTTCTTCAAGTTTGGCTGGCGCTCCAAAACTTCTTCCTTACTCAAGACCTTATTAGCAGCTGGCGTGTTGCTAACGCCTGCCAAAAGGTCGTACAAGTCCATGGCTACTTTCAGACGGAAAAGGCTAAATGTCGCTCCATCCTCATCGTAAACTGGCAAGAGCATTGGGTCTGGTTTTGGAATATGTGGAGCGATTTGTTGAACCACTGCACGTTCAGAAACTGTATCTGAGACCACCTCTACGTCGAATTGCTTAAGGTAACGCAGACCTCCGTGGACCAATTTTGTTGAACGGCTTGATGTTCCTTCTGCGAAATCCTGCATTTCAATCAAACCAGTGTCAAGACCACTGGCTGCCGCCTGCAAAGCTACACCAGCTCCTGTAATCCCCCCACCGATAATCAAAAGGTCCAGGGTGCGTTCCTGCATTTTTTTAATTGATAATTCACGTGTTTTCTTTGAAAATTCCATATTTACACACTTTCTAACTGAGTCGATTTATTCTCCCAGTATTAGTTGTTATTAGTCATCGATTTCCGCAAAGACTTGCGTTGCTTTCACAGCCTTCTTCCAGCCCTTGTAGAGTTGTTCCTTGCGCGATTCGTTCATGGATGGCTCAAAGAGTTCTCCTGTCTCGTTCAAGAGCTTCAACTCGTCCAAATCCTTCCAGTAACCCACTGCCAAACCAGCTAGGAAGGCTGCACCTAGGGCAGTTGTTTCCAAGTTTTTAGCACGGGCAATATCGATTCCCAAAATGTCAGCCTGGAACTGCATGAGGAAGTTGTTCATGGCTGCACCACCATCTACCTTCAAGACTTGGATAGCTGTCTGCGCATCTACTTGCATGGTGTCGATGATGTCACGTACTTGATAAGCGATAGATTGCAAGGTTGCCTTGATAAAGTCTTCTTTGCTTGTTCCACGAGTTAAGCCAAAGACCGAACCACGAGCATTTTGGTTCCAATATGGAGCACCTAGACCTGTAAAGGCAGGTACGACATAAACTTCGTCATTGTTGTGAGAATTGAGAGCATATTTTTCAGACTCTGGTGAATTTTCAACCATGCGAAGTCCATCACGAAGCCACTGAATGGCACTTCCTGCGATAAAGATAGAACCTTCCAAGGCATAGTAAACCTTGCCGTTGATTCCGTAACCAATCGTTGTTAAAAGGTTGTTTTCAGACAACTGCATCTCTTCACCAGTGTTCATAATGATGAAAGAACCTGTTCCATAAGTATTTTTGACCATACCTGGTTCAAAGGCCAACTGACCGAAGAGGGCTGCCTGTTGGTCCCCAGCCATACCTGAAATTGGTACTTCTCCACCGTAGAAATGGAATGGAGCTGTCTTGCCATAGATTTCAGAATTAGAACGAACTTCTGGAAGCATAGCCTTAGGAATGTTGAGGATTTCCAAAATCTCATCATCCCACTTTAGTTGTTTAATGTTATAGAGCATGGTACGAGCCGCATTTGAGTAGTCCGTCACGTGAGCCGCACCGTCAGTCAATTTCCAAACCAACCAAGTATCGATAGTACCAAAGAGCAATTCACCCTTTTCAGCTCGCTCTTGAGCGCCTTCTACATGGTCCAAAATCCAGCGAACCTTGGTAGCAGAGAAGTAAGCATCGATGATTAAACCAGTCTTTTCATGGAATTTTTCCACATAACCTTGGCTTTTTAGTTGTTCAGCCAGAGGAGCAGTTTGGCGTGATTGCCAAACGATAGCATTATAGATAGGGAGCCCTGTTTTCTTATCCCAGACGACAGTTGTTTCACGCTGGTTGGTAATCCCGATGGCTTCGATTTGACTTGGTTTCACACCACTTTCGATGAAAGCACCCGCGATAACTGACTGAACAGAGTTCCAAATTTCATTGGCATTGTGCTCTACCCAACCTGCTTGAGGGAAAATCTGAGTGAACTCTTTTTGGCTGGAGCTGACCTTTTCTCCTTTTTTGTTAAAAATGATGGCACGAGAACTGGTAGTTCCTTGGTCAATAGCCATGATGTATTTTTCTTGTGACATGTGCTGTCCTCCTGATAAAATCTTGAGGGGGTTCCTCTTTACAGTAACTAGTATACAAAATAAAGCGCTTTCTTGTTTATCAATTTTTTTAAAATTTTAAAAAAAAGTGAGGAGATTGTGCGAATTTCACAAAAAAGACCTGAAAAATCAGGTCTTTTAGGCAAATAGCATCTGACGGATCGTAGCTAAATCTTCGATGTCCAAATCATTTTTCAAATAGTAGACAGGTGTTTGTTCTTTCTTATGGATAGGGTTATTTGTAACCAGCAAGTCATAATGACGAGTACGGTCATAGGCTTCGATGGTAATGAAGCGATTGTACTCCAAATATCGTTTTAAAAGGGCTGACATTCTCGAAAAAACAAGGAAGCCTGCTGTTAGATCTAGCCCTATTCTCAGATGCTTGCCTATATTTTCTGCCATATACTCCATCAACTGAAGCCATTCCCAAAGGATTTTTTTATCCAGATCCGTCCCCTGATGAAAGGCTGGCAAGGAGGCGAAAATTTTCTGAGCAATATCTCGAAAATCATGCTCCATCAGCAAATAAGGGTGGCGATGCTCTATCTGATACTTGTATCGATCTTGCAAGATATAGCCCTTGTATAGATAAACTTGACCACAAAGTTGACTCAGTTCATAAGTGATATGGTCCTCTGTATAGTCCCCTAATAGCTTCTCCTTCTTCATTTCCTGGATCATTTGTGTCAGTAAAGCCGCAAGTTCTCCCCCAAATCCGAGTATGTACTCCATGGTATGAAGGGGCAAAATGCGATGAGACAAGAGGAAAGAGAAGAAAATCATCATCTCCCCATCCTCAGTTCCTAGAGGAATGTGCTGCCCACCAAAAAAAGAAGAAGCCTTGCCAAGTAGACGAAAGTAGAAAATATTGTCAAAATAGCCCCGCATTTTTTCTTCTATAACCTGAAATTGACAGGCATTAACCCGAAGGCGCTGTTGACTGATATGAGTCCAGAGAACCAAGTCTAATTTCTGACTCGAAGACAAGCTGGCACCGCAGATTTCTTCTAGGGTAGCAATATCCTGCTTTCTCTCCGCTTTCTGCATATGACTTTCCCACTCCTGACTGGACCAGACCTTGCGGAAAAGGCAGAAATAGAAATAGCGAATCTGATGCTCCGGACCTCGCCAACGACCATTTTGGATGGATAAGTCAAACTCTGACAAAATCTGATTTAGACTAGCTAAGTGGCGACCAAGCGTGGCCTCGCTAATCATCAATTCTTGAGCCAGTTGATGGGCTAGAAACTGTTGGTGATAGAGAAGGTAAACCAAAATTTGGTACTTAATGGCATTCTCTAGAAACAAGCTCCGAATCTCTCTTCCCTTGGTATCTGCACCAATCGACAAACGCAGATTTTCATCTTCCAAGTGAATGGTCAGCTCTAGCCCTCTTTCCAAGGCATTTTCGTTAATCAGAGAAATGTACTTGGTTAAGGTCGCCTTTGAAAAACCTGTTTCTTCCATGGCTTCCTTGACTGTTGTCTGCGAATCTTGTAATAGAAAGGAAAGGACTAAAAATTGACCAGATTCGGCTTTTTCCATCAAATCACCTAAATACATTTGTTACCCCTTTCATTTTCTCCTTCAAGCATAGCATAATTCTTTCAAATGCGGAAATAATCTGTTTCTCATTTTATTTTAAGGTTGATTTCCTCGTCATTATTCCACAGAAACAGCAAACACACGACTCCCCCTTTGGGCATTTTTATGCTAAAATAGTAGCTATGGATAAAATTATTAAAACAATATCAGAAAGCGGAGCCTTTCGTGCTTTTGTCCTTGATAGCACTGAAACCGTCCGCACTGCTCAAGAAAAACATCAAACTCAAGCCAGTTCAACTGTTGCACTTGGCCGTACCCTTATCGCTAGCCAAATTCTCGCAGCCAATGAAAAAGGAAATACCAAACTAACTGTTAAAGTTCTTGGAACCAGCTCTCTCGGTGCCATCATCACGGTCGCAGATACCAAGGGCAATGTCAAGGGCTACGTTCAAAATCCAGGTGTTGACATCAAAAAGACTGCAACTGGTGAAGTCCTTGTCGGACCTTTTGTCGGCAATGGCCAATTTCTCGTTATCACAGACTACGGTACTGGAAATCCCTACAACTCCATGACTCCCCTCATCTCTGGGGAAATCGGTGAAGACTTGGCATACTACCTGACTGAAAGCCAACAAACCCCTTCAGCAGTCGGGCTCAATGTTCTTTTGGATAAAGACGACAAGGTCGAAGTTGCCGGAGGTTTCCTTCTCCAAGTGTTGCCAGGGGCCAAGGAAGAAGAGATTGCCCGCTTTGAAAAACGCATCCAAGAAATGCCAGCCATCTCAACCCTTCTGGAAAGCGATGACCATATCGAAGCCCTTCTCAAGGCCATCTATGGTGACGAATCTTACAAACGCCTATCTGAAGAAGAAATTCGTTTCCAATGTGACTGCAGCAAAGACCGTTTTATGAACGCTCTTGCCAGCCTTCCAAGCTCAGACCTTGAAGAAATGAAAGAGGAAGACCACGGGGCAGAAATTACTTGTCAGTTCTGCCAAACTACTTACAACTTTGATGAAAACGACTTGGAGGAACTCATTCGTGACAAATCTTAATACACCTTTTATGATTGGCAATGTTGAGATTCCCAATCGTACCGTTTTAGCACCCATGGCCGGTGTGACCAACTCAGCCTTCCGTACCATTGCAAAAGAACTTGGAGCAGGTCTTGTGGTCATGGAAATGGTCTCTGACAAAGGTATCCAATACAATAATGAAAAGACTCTTCACATGCTTCATATCGATGAAGGGGAAAACCCGGTTTCTATCCAACTTTTTGGTAGTGATGAAGACAGCCTCGCACGCGCAGCAGAATTCATCCAAGAAAACACTAAGACCGATATCGTCGATATCAACATGGGCTGCCCAGTTAACAAAATCGTGAAAAATGAAGCTGGGGCTATGTGGCTCAAGGACCCAGATAAGATTTACTCTATCATCAACAAGGTCCAAGCTGTCCTTGATATCCCCCTCACTGTTAAAATGCGGACAGGTTGGTCGGACCCATCCCTAGCAGTTGAGAATGCCCTAGCCGCTGAAGCTGCTGGTGTTTCTGCCCTTGCTATGCACGGTCGTACACGTGAACAGATGTACACTGGCCATGCGGACCTTGAGACTCTTCACAAGGTTGCCCAAGCTCTGACAAAGATTCCATTCATCGCTAACGGTGACATCCGTACTGTCCAAGAAGCCAAACAACGTATCGAAGAAGTTGGTGCTGACGCTGTTATGATTGGACGCGCAGCTATGGGGAATCCTTACCTCTTCAATCAAATCAATCATTACTTTGAAACAGGAGAAATCCTGCCTGATTTGACCTTTGAAGACAAGATGAAAATCGCCTACGAGCACTTAAAACGCTTGATTGACCTTAAAGGTGAGAATATCGCTGTCCGTGAATTCCGTGGCCTAGCTCCTCACTATCTCCGTGGTACATCCGGAGCTGCTAAACTCCGTGGAGCTATTTCACAAGCTAGCACTCTGGCTGAGATTGAAGCCCTCTTGCAATTAGATAAAGCTTAAAAGTTAATAAAAACCCGTAACCTCCACTGAGTTACGGGTTTTTATTAATTTGAGCAAAGTCTTAACACTAGCTTTTATGGTTGAACCAAGACAACACTAGAAACTGTACCATCCGCACCTGTTGTAATTTGGATGACTTTTCCGCCACCAATCTTAGCATTATACTTACCATCGTCAAGAGTGTAAGCATAACCTCGGATAGAATAGTTTTCTTTCTTTCCATCAGCTGTTTCTACTGTGAACTGGCCACTTGGTGAAACTGTAATGGTTTCGCCATTTGCTCCCTTCCAACTTCCTGCTGCTGCTGAAAAATCACCATCAACCATCGTTAAAACGCCTTTGTAACGTTTATTGTGTTCTGCCTGCTGATCCTGTAATTTGCGGTCAGTTGTTGGATCATAAGTTGACTGGCTTGCTTGATTAGATTGATTTTGTGAAGCTTGCTGATTAGAAGATGATTGGGCTGGGGTTTCCTGTTGCTGAGGCGCTTGGGGAGTTGGTGCAGCTTGGTTAGATTCTTGACCCTGAGTTGTAGGACTTGAAGTTTGTTCAGAGGAAGCTTTAGCTTTTTCTGAAGTAGTGGTGCTTGTTGAAGCTTGAGATTTACTATCTTTGTTAGAAGAACTTGCCTTTGAACTTGACGTGGTTTGTGTTGTTTTATTAGCATTGTCATTTTTAGCTTCTTCTTTTTTATTACCACATGCTCCTAAAAGCAAAGTTGAAGCCAATACGGCAACTGCTAGTAAACGAATGGAATGTTTTGTTTTCATAACATTTACCTCCTGTAATCTTTTTGAAATGTTTCGAAATACTTCTGTAATGATATTGTAATATTTGTTTTTAAATCTGTCAACTATTTATCTAAAATTTTTTAGAATTATTTTTGAGTATATTTATTTCCTTTTCCCTCCTATCCTTATTATTCGTTAAAAATTTAAAAAAACAGAAAAATTCTTCTTACTGAAATGCTATCTTTTAAAAGTGTAATCGCTTGCATTTTTTTCTTGAAGGACTATAATAAAATTGAAATAGGATATTGGAGGTGTAGGTTTATGTCAAAGAAATATTACAAATATCTTCCTTGGATAATTTTAGGTGCTTTCTGCTCTTATCAGTCTGCAAGTCGCTATGCCCAGACTACATTTGATTTATTTTATTTAACCACAATCTTCATGATTGTCTATATGTCTCTACTATACTTACACGAACATTATTTAAAATATAAATACAAGGATTTCTTCATTCGAACCATGAGTAATTCTAATAAAGATAAACATCCTTAAACAAAAAGAGGTCGGGACAAAATCCCGACCTCACTTTTTTATGAATAATAAACCTTTAATACGATAGCTGAATTGACTTTTAACACAAACTTTATTTTCTCTATTCTCAAGCTCAACCAGTCATCGAACTTGTTGAAACTTCTCAGGACTGAAACTAGGAAACCAAGACTTGAGCTATCGATTTCTGCTCCCAAGCTTTTTATTTCAATCGATAGGTTTTTCTTGGTTTCTTTTTAGGCACTCGTTTGAGCCCAACTTCTTCTACATACTCACCGTATTTTACAAGAAAGTTATTGCTGACGATTGGTCGTCCTGGGTTGATGAGATTGACTAATTCGGTTCCTTCATAGACAGTGAATTCCTCCTCTAGCAGATAGAGAAAGGTCGGATTCCAGTCAAGACGCCCTTGGATTCGTTTAATTGACTCTTGGATAATGGCATAATGGTCAAATGCGAAGGCTTGCTCCCCCAGCTCTAGTCCCTCTAGGAAACACTTCCCCGTCTGAAAATCAACATCGACAAAAACCACATCCTTGGCATCATCTCCAGCTTGAACGAGATCAAGTGCGCGGCTAGGTAGATACACCAAGTGGGCGATAGTAACCGTCCAGCCCCGCGGATCACGACCTGGAGTCGATACTGTCACTAGTTGTTCAATCTTTTCTAGTGGAAGATCAAGATTGATTTCTTCTTTTACCTCACGCTGACAAGCATGGGCAGCATCTTCCCCTTTATCCATAAAACCACCGACCAAGGCCAAACAGTTCTTATAAGGATGGGCCTTACGGCGGATTAGTAAGAGTTTGATTTTCCCTTCCACAAAGCAATAAGCTACCATATCTACCGTCACGCTCGGTTTTTCATACTGAGGAAGATCCTGTTTGCAATACCAGTCTAAAAATTCCTTCTCAGTCGCATGAATCTCAAAATATTCTCTCTCTGTCATTCCAGCCGGGATTATCGTTTCAGTCATCTTATCCCTCCTTGACAGCCTTAGTCCATTGGTACCAACCGACTAGACTATTGATGGTGTAGACCCAGTACATTCCTTGGATATGGATGTTTTCGCCCCACCAGAGGTAGATACTAAAGAGATTGGTTGCAATCCAGAAAATCCATTGCTCCCGGTAAAGACGTGTCATCAAGAGTTGACCAACACCATTGGTCGCATCGGTAACACTGTCACGGAAAGGGCGAGCGCTATTGATACTTTGGTAAGCCAAGCCCATACCAATCCAGATGATAGCAGTCAAAGCCAAATATTTGAGCCAATCAATCAGGCCAAGTTTCTTAGCTTCAAAGTGAGATTCTTCTGGTTTTCCTTGCTCATTAATCCGATTAGACAACCAAGTATAGAGACCAATAGGCTGCATGACAAAGAAATAAACTGTTGTCAAAACTTCACCGTAGAAAGTCGCATTCATAGCTAGGACCAAATAGATTGCAGAGTTAATAGCTCCAAAAAGGTAGTTACTAGCTCGACCTTCAGCTACTAAGATAACACAGACAATCCCTGTCCAAGAGGCTAAGAGACCAATCCAGTCATGACTTTCCGTGTTTTGTGTAAACTCCAGAATAAGAGGGACACTTGATAAAACAATCAAATAGAGCCACTGGAAAAGACTACGTCCTACAAAGAGGTCTTTCCAAAGCAAATGCATAACTCCTGTAAAACCAATTTTACGAGCTTCTGCGTGAACATTTTTAAAGTTTTCAATAAATCGTGTGATTTTTTCAGTTATTTTTTTCATTTTCTTCTCCTAATCTGCTTGGTAAATGGCATCAATAGCTACTTTTGCTGCTTCATAATTTCCTAGATAATCATCAGCTAGATAAACATGAGGGATATTGGCTAGATATTGCTCCCTCATCATATCCAAATGCTGAGAAAAACTGTGACGGATATGGTCTTCTGCCATGGTCATGTCGCGAAAACCATCATTGACATAAGAGCCGACAGGTTGCACAAAGAGGATTAAATCCCACTTTTCCTTGGCTAAGATGGAAACAAAGAGATTATCAAAGGTCTCTACGGACAAGTCCTCCTGCTCTTCGCTTTCCATGTAGTAATCGTAGTAGCCCTTGGTTACTAGTGAGTTGGTATCTGCAATGACCAGGCCTCGATTGGCATGGCTATCGATTAACTTGGAAGTTTGGTCATATTGGCCCAAAAGAAGGTAATAATAATCTTTTGGGGTAAGCTCATCATCTCGGACATTATTTTTTATCTGATACTCACGAGCATATTCCAGACTGACTGGCGCATCATAAAAACGAGCTAAATCCTTGGCTAGAGTTGTTTTCCCATTACTCGCACTTCCCATAATCAACACTTTTTTCGTAAACTGACGGCGGAAAGGTTGAGCGATATATTTCCAATATTTGCTTGGATTTTCTCGAATCATGGTAGCCGAAATTCCAAATTTTCTTTCCTGTAGAACTGTCTCAAAACCACGTTCTGACAATTCTTGTTGGTATTCGGACTCTCCTACAAAAAAGATTAGTTCCTCACCAGTCTGGTCATAGGAAATGGCCTGCAACATCTGATCCAACCACTCCTGCCAGCCCATTGGATAGCGTGGAATATTGGTTTCGTCAAGTTTACAAACAGAGGTCAACTCATCATCTCGAAAAGCTTCACGAATATATCGAAATCTCTTTTGTAGTGTAAGCCCTACCTGTTCACCACGATCTCCCTTATAACCTGAAACTACCACCCATACAGTATCACATTGACGTTTAGCTCTTTGGATTAAATCAATATGCCCTTGATGTAAGGGAGCAAAGGTGCCAAAAACCACCGCTATCTTTTTTTTCAAGCCTTTTCAACCTTTTTATAATTTTTTATATTTTATATTATAATCCATCTTTCTGTCTTTGTCAACACTTTTTTATTATTTTTTATAAAAACGTTGCCACATGATATTAATTTTATACTTGACATACAAAACTTGAGCAGGAGAATTCTGTTTTGAAATCCTTAAACTAACTGCAAAATCCAAGTCCTTATTTGAGTAACAACTTTTCAAAAAAGAGGCTGAAACAATCTGTTCCAACCTCACTTTTTTATACAATATCAAATTTCAATTGACCAGCTTTGACACCAATCTTAAGTGTCTTACCTTCTTTCAGTTCACCTGTAAGAAGGAGTTCTGCTAGTTTGTCTTCTACTTCTGTTTGCAGAGTTCTGCGCAGTGGACGAGCCCCCATCTCTGGATCATAACCCTTCTGAGCTAGAAGCTTAAGGGCAGATGTTTGGAGTTTCAAGGCAATTTCTTTTTCTGCTAGGCTAGCAATCAATGGTTTGACCATAATCTTAACCACTTCCTGCATATCTTGACTTGACAAGCTATGGAAGACCACTTTTTCATCAATACGGTTGATAAACTCTGGGCGGTAAGTTTTTTTCAACTCTTCAAACATTCGTTTTTCCATATTTTCCTGATCAAAACGAATATCCTTAGCTCCAAAACCGACTGTCTTGTCATCACGAAGAGCTGTTGCACCAAGGTTTGACGTCATGATAATGATGGTATTTGAAAAATCAACCTTACGGCCTTTACTGTCCGTCAAGACACCATCATCCAAGACCTGCAAGAGCACATTAAAGATATCTGGGTGAGCCTTTTCTACCTCATCAAAAAGCAAGACTGAATATGGTTTATTGCGGACCTTCTCAGTCAACTCTCCACCTTCTTCATAGCCTACATAACCTGGAGGAGCTCCGTTGAGACGGCTAGCTGCAAATTTCTCCATGTACTCACTCATGTCAAAGCGGATAAGGGCAGATTCGTCATCAAAGAGGACTTCTGCCAAAGCCTTAGCCAATTCAGTTTTACCAACACCAGTTGGTCCTAAAAACATAAAGGACCCAATTGGACGTTTGTTATTGCGAATACCTGATTGATTTCGGCGAATGGCACGACTGATACTAGAGACAGCTTGTTCCTGTCCAATCACACGTTTATGCAGTTCAGCTTCAAGGTTGAGATACTTCTTAGCATCCGTTTGTGTCAATTTTTGAACTGGAATACCTGACAAGCGACTCAAAGTTGTCAAAATATCAGATTCTTTTACTACATCTTTGTAAACAGGTGCTTCCTGCTCTTTTGAAATGAGTTGCGCTGCTTGCTTCCATTTGCCATCCATCAAGGCCTTATCAGCTGCTGTTAAGCCTGACTCATCTTTTTTAGCGTGCTTTGATTTATTTTGGACAGTTGCTGCCGCTTCATCCAAAAGATCAATCGCTGAGTCTGGCAAGTGACGACTTGTCAAATAGCGATGCGCCATTTTAACAGCTGTTTCGACTGCATCGTCTGTAATTTGGACATGGTGGTGCTTCTCATAAGTTGCTTTTAATCCTTGTAAGATAGCCATACTATCAGCCACGCTCGGCTCCTCAATCATCACTTTAGCAAAGCGACGAGAAAGCGCTGCGTCTTTTTCGATATGTTTTTGGTATTCTTCCTGAGTGGTTGCTCCGACAGTTCTCAGAGTTCCACGTGCCAAGGCAGGTTTTAGGATATTGGCCGCATCCAAGGTCGAGTCAATCCCACTTCCTGAACCCATAATAGTATGAAGCTCATCGATAAAGAGGATAACCTTACCATCTTCCTCGATATCTTTGATGATATTGTTCATACGTTCTTCAAAATCCCCACGGAAGCGAGTTCCTGCAACCACATTCATCAAGTCAAGCTCTAGAACACGCATCTTAGCCATTTCAGCTGGTACATCTCCATTAGCAATTCGCTGCGCAAGGCCAAGTGCCAAAGCTGTTTTACCAACACCTGCATCTCCAACTAGAACTGGATTGTTTTTGGTCTTACGGCTCAAGATTTGGATCATACGAGAGATTTCTTGATCACGTCCGATAACTGGCTCCAATTTGCCTGAACGAGCTTGCTCTGTGAGGTCATGAGTGTAATCTTCCAAACCACCACTTGGAGTTTGAGGCATACCCATCATATTGGCCATAGAATTTTGCTTATCTGCTACTGAGCGATGGCGCTGACGTAGAGCCTTCAAATCTTCCTTTGTCCATCCAGCACGAGCTTCAAGACTACGACGAAGTCCAGCAATCTTGACTTGATCTTTCTGGTCTTCATAAGAAAATCCTGCTTTTTCTAAAATGCGAGTAGCTAGGGCATTGCCATCATGCAAGATAGCGTAGAGAAGATGCTCTGTCCCCAATGCTTTGGCATGTACAACCGAAGCAACATGTTCCGCCTCCAACATCAAGACGTTTAAGCGATAGGAAAAAGGGAGTTCCTTGTAATCTTCCTTGTGGTTAAAGTTTGCCTCTGTTAATTCAATAGCGACCTCCTCTAAACGATCAATTTCATATGGAAACTCGTTCAAAGTTGCTCCAGCAACACTGTAGCTATGATTGGCCATAGCAATCAGTAGGTGCCAAGACTCCAGGTAGTCTGCATTAAAGCGACTCGCTACCAGAAAGGCGCTATCTATACATTCTCTTAATGCTTTTGAATATTTCATGTAATTTTATTTTCCTTTTCTATCTACTTCATGCAACAACTGGCGAAGCATATTGGCACGAATATAATTAGCTTCCTCACCTAGAATTCGGTCTGTCCCCATAGCTAATAATAGACTCATCTCTTGACGGGTCAACAAGTCTTGTTCGACTAAGAGTCTTAAGACATCTTCAAAAATGACTTGGTTGACTTCTTCACCTACTGAATACAATAAATCGCGGAGCATTTCATGGTGGTTGGAGAATTCAATTCGGCCAATCCGAATATAGCCTCCACCTCCTCGCTTACTCTCAACTAGATACCCTCTACTCTCTGTAAAACGAGTTTTAATCACATAGTTAATCTGGCTAGGTACAACTTGAAAGGTATCCGCTAGCTGGCTTCGTTGCAATTCTACGATACCAGATTGTTCTAAAATCGCCTTGATATAGGCTTCAATATGGTCTGATGTATTTTTAAATTTCATAGCTTGCTACCTCCTTCTTAAACTTTGACTATCTTTGACTATACTATCATTTAAGACTCTATAAGTCAAACTTTTAGGGCTTAATCCTTGAAAATACTGAGTTTTAAAATTGCTTCCGATAGCAAACTATGCCTTATTCCGTTTTCTATTCTACATTTATATTATAATAACAAAGTTACACCTAGCTTTCAAATCCTTTGAAAGTATGTTATTTATCATCAAATCTAAGAAATATTTCGTAAAGTCTAGAAAAATAAATCTTCGGTATCATTAATGGTATACCGAAGTTTTTTGTAGTTTAGGTTGTTTTTCGTTCTCTAGCTATAGTTCATAGTCTATCATCGAGAGAAAAAATCTTTCCAAAACGGATTTTCCCTTTCAAAAATTCTAACTTCTTCTTCAGTCATGTTGTGAGGATAGTCGAGAAAAATGTTATAAATTTTTTTCTTATCAAAGCTGAACAGAATCTCTCCTATAACATCTATTTTATCAATCCACCAAACTTTTGAATCTTCACTATCTTTGTAAAAATCACTGTACCCTTCAAGATTGGACTCCGAAGTAATGAGTTCATCTGTTTCATCGGATGGGTCTTGTTTGCTGTAGTCATTTAGTTCATTATTTAACATCATTTAATCACTTTTTGTTATCTCTTAAAATTACCACCAGGTAAATGATTTCTCGCTTGGTAATTCCCCACTATCCCACATCCGCTTCACTGCTCCACGAGCCTTATTTGCATAATAGGGGCCCCCAAGTTCTTTATCATAATTTGACTCAATGGCAACTGTAACTTCGCCAGTGCGCTCATCAATCTCAATCAAACCTGGATCACGGTTTTCAGGAATATACCAATATCCTAAAATACTAGAATTAAAAATTTTAATTAGTTTAAGCATTGCTTTTTTCCTATATTCTAAAGTCGCTCAAGTCATTTAGTACCACACAACTTGAACTGATTCCTTCAAGCCACCGTCTTCATTTTTTAGATTTATAATACTTTTTGACACATAATCAAAACCATATTTTGAGGGATCATTTCGCTTTAGCTCACGGGTAGAAGGATTAAATTCAAAAATCTCCCTTCTGCTCTCATCACCTTCAGGAAAAATCTCGTAACGATAAAAACCATTCACAACTTCAATCAAATTAAATTTTACCATTATTTTCTCTGTCCAATATAAATTATATTTTTATTTGCTGGAAAATATCATCCCATATATCCACTAAACTTTTTCCATCAAAAACTTTAGCTTCCATAGCTTCATCAATTGTATCAAACTGCCGACCTTCATAATCATAACCAACGACACATATGCTCGATAAGAAACAAGCACCTCGGCCATTAACATTAAATTCAAGATCTGTATCTAAATATTTTTTAATTTCATCTTTTTTCATCACAACACCATACCTCAATTATATCAATTTTTATCTATCAGAATTTCCATTTATAGACAAAAAAGAGCTGGCAAAGAATAATCTTCACTAGCTCTCTTGATTGTCTATGTATTTAAGCCCAACTCTTCTAATATCTGGCGTTTATAGGCAATTTTTTGAACTTCCTTGTCTTCGCCTTCAGACCAATCAAGTTTGATTTCAGATACAATCTGGCCCGGCCGATTTTTTAGGATGTAGATGCGGTCGCTAAGATTGAGGGCCTCCTCGATACTATGCGTAATGATGAGTGTCGTCAGGCCTAGCTGTTTATGAATATCAAGATACCAGGCATGAAGCTCCATCTTAGTCATCTCATCCAAGGCACTAAAGGCCTCATCTAGAAGAAAAAGCTTGTGCCCGAAAAGATAGGTCCGAAGTAAGGCTACACGCTGGCGCATCCCACCGCTGAGTTCATGAGGATACTTATCCCGTACGGCCGTCAACTGAAAGGTAGCAAGGATTTCATCCGATTTGGCAATAGCTTCTGCCTTATCCACCTTTTGGATTAAGAGAGGTAGGATGATATTTCCTAGCACTGTCTTATGTTCCAAGAGGAGATCCTTTTGTAGCATATAGCTCACGCGCCCCTTAGGATTTTCCTCTCCATCAAGAATGATTCGCCCTGACTGGACTTCTAAAATGCCTGCAATCAGGTTAAAGAGGGTAGTCTTTCCTACACCACTGGGGCCTAGGATAGAGACCACTTCACCTGAAGTCACTTGTAGGTTAATATCCTCTAAAATCTTTTCAGCATCGTAGGCATAACTTACGTGTTCTAGTCTAATTTCTGTCATTATTTTACAAATTCGTTAGTAAATCCTTTATCAGTCAAGTCTTCTTTAAGGATACCATTTTCTTTATCCCATTTGTAGAAGGCATTCCAACGGTCAGCATCAAATTGTCCCCATTTTTCCTTGTCGCTTGCGTATTCTTTTGACAAGTATTTCTGAGATTCGATGATAAAGTCACGTTTTTCTTTTAGTTCAGGGGCATTCTTAATGAGAATATCCGCAGCTTCTTCTGGGTTCTCCATGGCATATTGGTAGCCTTTTTTGATGGCTTGGATAACTTTACGAGCTTCTTCCTTGTTGTCTTTCAGATAGTCGTTGTTAGCGATGATAACAGGTGAGTAGTAGTCAAACTCTTTGACATAATCTTTCAAGTACATGAAGTTTGCATCCACACCTTGTGATTTAGCTAGAATTCCATCCCAACCATAATAAATCCAAGCAGAGTCAAAAACGCCGTTGGCAATCGGTGTAATCGAGTTTGAGTCGTTGTTTGGTACTTTTTCGACCTTCTCAAAGTCTCCACCTTGAGATTCTACCAAGGTTTTCAACATAGCAAGCTCAGTCGGGTCATTCCAGGTTCCGTATTTCTTACCAACTAAGTCTTTTGGACTGCTAACATTGTCAGACTTACGAGAGATAATCCCTGATGTGTTGTGCTCTACAATCGCTGCAACGGCAGTAATACCTGCCCCCTTTTCCAATTTCTTAGCCATGTAGTCTTGGAAGTAGATAGCAAACGGTGCCTTACCGTTGATAACTAAATCTGATGAACTTTCTTCTGGTGGCAATTTCAAGTCCACATCCACTCCAGCTTCCTTGAAATACCCTTTTTCTTTGGCTACATAAAGCCCTGTATGGTTGGTATTTGGTGTCCAGTCTAGGATAAAGTCAATTTTCTTAAGTTCTGCTTCTTTGTTATCCTTAGAAGCAGTTCCTTGGCCACAAGCCACAAGCACGACAGCCACAAGTGCTGTTACAATCGTTAAAAACACTTTCCATGTTTTCTTCATTTTTATTTCCTCTTTTCTTTTTCTCAAACGTTATTGTTCTATGAACGTTTCCATTTAATCACATATTTTTCACTGATATCGACCAGCTTCATACCCAGAAGGCTGATAATCGACACCAAAATAATAATGGCAAACATGGTATCATACTGAAACAGTTTTTTAGACTGAATCATGTAAACACCTAGTCCTTCAAAGCCTCCCAACCACTCAGATACCACCGTTGTAATAAAGGCGTAGGAGACACTGACCCTCAATCCTGCATAAAAGTAGGGCAGGCTGACAGGGATTTTAAAATGCCAAAGGATTTGCCAGGGATTTGCACGCATCAGACTAAACAAGGTCAGCATGTCCTTGTCACAATGTCTAAATCCATCTAAAATACTGACCATGATTGGGAAGGTTGTCGTCAAGATAATCAAGACAATCTTGGGCAAGATTCCATAACCTAACCATAAAACCAGGATAGGGGCTATGGCAATGGTCGGTATAGTCTGGACAACCACCATCATTGGGTAAATCAGGTCATTTAACCAGCCCAGACTATCCATAAGAACGGCCATGATACAGGCTATCAAGACACCTAACATCAAACCTAGTAGAGCTACTCTCAAGGTTGCCCAGCTATGGTACCAGAGAAATTCTCTGTCACGAACAAAAGACTGAAGGATTTCAAGTGGTGTCGGCAAGATAAACTTTGGTAAGAGTTTTAACAAACCCGCTACCTGCCAAAGAGATAAGACACCCAAAAATCCTAGCAGACTAATATGCCGTCTCATGATATTTTTCAAGTTTCTCATCGATGCTTAAAATCTCTCCTACATTTATTTTCACATTGGCAAAAACATTGTCTGCCCCTTGACCTGCCACTTCTAACGCTTCTTTTAGAATGCGCATGAGTTGATCAAAGTCTCCCTCTAAGACCGTTTCAAAGGGTGTCACTACCATGGCAACATCTTGAGCTTGCAGATAAGCAATGACTTGATCGATAAGAGCTATTCGGTCAATCCCTTGTGATAAGGGTAAAACTTGCAAGGCAATGCTTGCTTTCATAAAAACCTCCTCTTCTCAGGTTTTCTTTTAACAAAAAGAAAAACCTCTTTCCATATATGAAAAAGGTGCATGATTCGACTAAGTTTCGTTCCCTACGCTGGCATTACCCAGATCAGGTGCGGTCGAAGTTTAACACTTCCTCTCAGACTGTACACAGACTCCCATATATTATATGGACATATGATAACGCAAAAAAAATAAGATGTCAAGGAAACTGCTTACAGAAAAAGAGACGGTAAACCGTCTCTTTCTATTAAAGCATAGGTGCAAATAACTGTGTCACTTCTTTAATCATCATTTGATACCAGGTAGGATTTATGGTATCCGAGAAGATTTCTTGAGATTGTTCAAAAATCTCTTCAAAGTCTTTACGAATAGCTGCAATAGACGGTGTTTCATATAATAAAACCGCATTTTCATAGTGATGAACCAAACTACGATAGTCTAGATTTATGGTTCCGACAGCTGCAAATCGATCATCAACAATCATTTGCTTACTATGGATAAAACCAGGAGTATACTCAAAGATACGTACACCAGCAGACAAAAGGTCTGGATAAGATCCTCGAGTTACCAACTGGATGAGCTTTTTATCCGGTATATATGGAGTTACAATTCGTACATCCACGCCTCGCATAGCCGCATTTTTTATATCCTCTGTCAAATCATAATCAATAATGAGATAAGGCGTTGTGATGTAGACAAAATCTTCCGCTTGATTAATCAAGTTTTGATAGACAATTTTACCCACCTTCATCTGGTAGATTGGTTTTGGCCCACTGCCATATGGGATACAAAGTCCACTACCGGATCGTGTCTGATTTTCCAAATGATACTGATCAAAGTCACTAATTTCTCCACGGTTGATGTACCAGTTCATGAGAAATAGTCTTGTGAAGGCTTGAGTCGCCGGACCATCTATACGAATCCCACTATCTTTCCAGTGTCCAAAACGTTCAATCTGATTGATGTATTCGTCTGCAAGGTTAATCCCTCCAGTATAGGAAATCTGCCCATCAATGACTAATATTTTTCGGTGATCACGGTTATTATAGGCCACCGTCATACGAGGAATCACCTTATTAAACTTATGAGCATCAATTCCTTTAGAACGCAAATGAACCGTATAATCTCCCGGCAAAGTTACCATACAACCAATATCGTCGTAGAGCATCTTAACCTCGACTCCCTGGGCTGCCTTTTCTTCCAGAATCTCAAGCATGCTATCCCACATTAACCCCTCTTCGACAATGTAGTATTCTAGAAAAATAAATTTTTTAGCTCTCTTTAGATCCTCCAGCATCTGTTGCCACATTTCCTCACCACTTGCGAAAAATTGTAAATCTGTCTGGTCATAGACTTCTGCGTTATTATCCATATGTAGCAAAGCGTTGATAATCCCGTAGGCAGATTTATCAGTTTCTTGTAGGTTCTGATGAAGACTATCTTCATGCTTCTCTTGTAAAGTAATCGAACGCAATTCTCTGAGTTGTTTCAGCTCTTTTTTTGATAGTCGGCGCTCACCAAACATGATATAAAGTAACGGACCAAACACAGGCACAAAGGTCACAATCAACCAAGTCACTTTGCTTTCAGGTGACATCGAACGATTAACAATCGCTATAACGGTTGCTACGCTGATCAAAAATACAAGAGTCACCCAAATAATTGGTGCAATCTGGCTCATGTAAAGAATAATGCCAAAAATAACAAATAATTCTATCAGAATTATCGCAATACTAAAGCCATACTTGGACATTAATAATCGAAATTTTCTAAAACCCATAACTTACACTCATTTACAACATGATATCTCATTTAAAATTTTTAAAAAGCTTATTAACTACTAGTATACCTTAGTTTTAGTCAAGATAGCAAGTTTTTTATAGAAGTTAAGAAAATTAAATAAATAGAAAAAGTAACTATAATGAAAAATAAAAAAGACCTTCATTGGTCTACTTAATAAGTTATATCAATCGGGAAGACAGGATTCGAACCTGCGACACCTTGGTCCCAAACCAAGTACTCTACCAAGCTGAGCTACTTCCCGAATTAATTGTTTAATGCACCCTAGAGGAGTCGAACCTCTAACCGCCTGATTCGTAGTCAGGTACTCTATCCAGTTGAGCTAAGGGTGCTCTTCAATATATGCCGAGGACCGGAATCGAACCGGTACGATCGTTACCAATCGCAGGATTTTAAGTCCTGTGCGTCTGCCAGTTCCGCCACCCCGGCCTCTCTAAGCGAACGACGGGATTCGAACCCGCGACCCCCACCTTGGCAAGGTGGTGTTCTACCACTGAACTACGTTCGCATCGACTCTGGTTTATATTAAAAAAAATGCCGGCTACATGACTTGAACACGCGACCCTCTGATTACAAATCAGATGCTCTACCAACTGAGCTAAGCCGGCTGATTTCTATTATGCGGGTTAAGGGACTTGAACCCCCACGCCGTTAAGCGCCAGATCCTAAATCTGGTGCGTCTGCCAATTCCGCCAAACCCGCAAATATGACCCGTACTGGGCTCGAACCAGTGACCCATTGATTAAAAGTCAATTGCTCTACCAACTGAGCTAACGAGTCAAATAACTTTCGTTATTACGGTCCCGACGGGAATCGAACCCGCGATCTTCGCCGTGACAGGGCGACGTGATAACCGCTACACTACGGGACCTATGGGAGTTAACGGGATCGAACCGCTGACCCTCTGCTTGTAAGGCAGATGCT
>JAQDDS010000005.1:75298-80532 GCA_027665725.1 Streptococcaceae bacterium AF77-01CM03A | reverse complement strand
AAGACACCGCCTTTTCACGGCGGTAACACGGGTTCGAATCCCGTACGGACTATGGGTGTGTTGCAGTTAGGTTAATAGGAACAAAAAAAGTTAAAAAAACCTGTTGACAGAGAAAAGTGACTGTGATATACTAATATAGTTGTCGCTTGAGAGAATGAGTGACAAAGACCTTTGAAAACTGAACAAGACGAACCAATGTGCAGGGCACTATAACTTAAGGTTATAGTACTGAACAATGAAAAAAACAATAAATCTGTCAGTGACAGAAATGAGTGAGAACTCAAACTTTTAATGAGAGTTTGATCCTGGCTCAGGACGAACGCTGGCGGCGTGCCTAATACATGCAAGTAGAACGCTGAAGCTTGGTGCTTGCACCGAGCGGATGAGTTGCGAACGGGTGAGTAACGCGTAGGTAACCTGCCTGGTAGCGGGGGATAACTATTGGAAACGATAGCTAATACCGCATAACAGTAGATATCGCATGATATGTGCTTGAAAGATGCAATTGCATCACTACCAGATGGACCTGCGTTGTATTAGCTAGTTGGTGAGGTAACGGCTCACCAAGGCAACGATACATAGCCGACCTGAGAGGGTGATCGGCCACACTGGGACTGAGACACGGCCCAGACTCCTACGGGAGGCAGCAGTAGGGAATCTTCGGCAATGGACGGAAGTCTGACCGAGCAACGCCGCGTGAGTGAAGAAGGTTTTCGGATCGTAAAGCTCTGTTGTAAGAGAAGAACGAGTGTGAGAGTGGAAAGTTCACACTGTGACGGTATCTTACCAGAAAGGGACGGCTAACTACGTGCCAGCAGCCGCGGTAATACGTAGGTCCCGAGCGTTGTCCGGATTTATTGGGCGTAAAGCGAGCGCAGGCGGTTAGATAAGTCTGAAGTTAAAGGCTGTGGCTTAACCATAGTACGCTTTGGAAACTGTTTAACTTGAGTGCAAGAGGGGAGAGTGGAATTCCATGTGTAGCGGTGAAATGCGTAGATATATGGAGGAACACCGGTGGCGAAAGCGGCTCTCTGGCTTGTAACTGACGCTGAGGCTCGAAAGCGTGGGGAGCAAACAGGATTAGATACCCTGGTAGTCCACGCCGTAAACGATGAGTGCTAGGTGTTAGACCCTTTCCGGGGTTTAGTGCCGTAGCTAACGCATTAAGCACTCCGCCTGGGGAGTACGACCGCAAGGTTGAAACTCAAAGGAATTGACGGGGGCCCGCACAAGCGGTGGAGCATGTGGTTTAATTCGAAGCAACGCGAAGAACCTTACCAGGTCTTGACATCCCTCTGACCGCTCTAGAGATAGAGTTTTCCTTCGGGACAGAGGTGACAGGTGGTGCATGGTTGTCGTCAGCTCGTGTCGTGAGATGTTGGGTTAAGTCCCGCAACGAGCGCAACCCCTATTGTTAGTTGCCATCATTCAGTTGGGCACTCTAGCGAGACTGCCGGTAATAAACCGGAGGAAGGTGGGGATGACGTCAAATCATCATGCCCCTTATGACCTGGGCTACACACGTGCTACAATGGCTGGTACAACGAGTCGCAAGTCGGTGACGGCAAGCTAATCTCTTAAAGCCAGTCTCAGTTCGGATTGTAGGCTGCAACTCGCCTACATGAAGTCGGAATCGCTAGTAATCGCGGATCAGCACGCCGCGGTGAATACGTTCCCGGGCCTTGTACACACCGCCCGTCACACCACGAGAGTTTGTAACACCCGAAGTCGGTGAGGTAACCTTTTAGGAGCCAGCCGCCTAAGGTGGGATAGATGATTGGGGTGAAGTCGTAACAAGGTAGCCGTATCGGAAGGTGCGGCTGGATCACCTCCTTTCTAAGGATAAGGAATGCACATTGGTCTTGTTTAGTCTTGAGAGGTCTTGTGGGGCCTTAGCTCAGCTGGGAGAGCGCCTGCTTTGCACGCAGGAGGTCAGCGGTTCGATCCCGCTAGGCTCCATTGGTGAGAGATCACCAAGTAATGCACATTGAAAATTGAATATCTATATCAAATAGTAACAAGAAAATAAACCGAAAACGCTGTAGTATTAATAAGAGTTTATGACTGAAAGGTCAAAAAATAAGGTTAAGTTAATAAGGGCGCACGGTGGATGCCTTGGCACTAGGAGCCGAAGAAGGACGTGACAAACGACGATATGCCTTGGGTAGCTGTAAGTAAGCGATGATCCAGGGATTTCCGAATGGGGGAACCCAACAGGTACTACCTGTTACCCATATCTGTTAAGGATATGAGGAGGAAGACGCAGTGAACTGAAACATCTAAGTAGCTGCAGGAAGAGAAAGCAAAAGCGATTGCCTTAGTAGCGGCGAGCGAAACGGCAGGAGGGCAAACCGAAGAGTTTACTCTTCGGGGTTGTAGGACTGCAATGTGGACTCAAAGATTATAGAAGAATGATATGGGAAGATCAGCCAAAGAGAGTGAGAGCCTCGTATTCAAAATAGTCTTTGTACCTAGCAGTATCCTGAGTACGGCGGGACACGTGAAATCCCGTCGGAATCTGGGAGGACCATCTCCCAACCCTAAATACTCCCTAGTGACCGATAGTGAACCAGTACCGTGAGGGAAAGGTGAAAAGCACCCCGGGAGGGGAGTGAAATAGAACCTGAAACCGTGTGCCTACAACAAGTTCGAGCCCGTTAATGGGTGAGAGCGTGCCTTTTGTAGAATGAACCGGCGAGTTACGATATGATGCGAGGTTAAGTTGAAGAGACGGAGCCGTAGGGAAACCGAGTCTGAATAGGGCGCATTAGTATCATGTCGTAGACCCGAAACCATGTGACCTACCCATGAGCAGGTTGAAGGTGCGGTAAGACGCACTGGAGGACCGAACCAGGGCACGTTGAAAAGTGCTTGGATGACTTGTGGGTAGCGGAGAAATTCCAAACGAACTTGGAGATAGCTGGTTCTCTCCGAAATAGCTTTAGGGCTAGCGTCGACATCAAGATTCTTGGAGGTAGAGCACTGTTTGGGTGAGGGGTCCATCCCGGATTACCAATCTCAGATAAACTCCGAATGCCAATGAATTATGGTCGGCAGTCAGACTGCGAGTGCTAAGATCCGTAGTCGAAAGGGAAACAGCCCAGACCACCAGCTAAGGTCCCAAAATAATTGTTAAGTGGAAAAGGATGTGGGGTTGCACAGACAACTAGGATGTTAGCTTAGAAGCAGCTATTCATTCAAAGAGTGCGTAATAGCTCACTAGTCGAGTGACCCTGCGCCGAAAATGTACCGGGGCTAAAACAATTTACCGAAGCTGTGGATACCTTTATAGGTATGGTAGGAGAGCGTTCTATGTGTGGAGAAGGTGTACCGTGAGGAGCGCTGGAACGCATAGAAGTGAGAATGCCGGTATGAGTAGCGAAAGACAGGTGAGAATCCTGTCCACCGTAAGACTAAGGTTTCCAGGGGAAGGCTCGTCCGCCCTGGGTTAGTCGGGACCTAAGGAGAGACCGAAAGGTGTATCCGATGGACAACAGGTTGATATTCCTGTACTAGAGTATGTAGTGATGGAGGGACGCAGTAGGCTAACTAAAGCAGACGATTGGAAGTGTCTGTCTAAGCAGTGAGGTGTGAATTGAGTTAAATGCTTAGTTCTATAACATTGAGCTGTGATGGGGAGCGAAGTTTAGTAGCGAAGTTAGTGACGTCACACTGCCAAGAAAAGCTTCTAGCGTTTAAACATACTCTACCCGTACCGCAAACCGACACAGGTAGTCGAGGCGAGTAGCCTCAGGTGAGCGAGAGAACTCTCGTTAAGGAACTCGGCAAAATGACCCCGTAACTTCGGGAGAAGGGGTGCTGACTTTAGGTCAGCCGCAGTGAATAGGCCCAAGCAACTGTTTATCAAAAACACAGCTCTCTGCTAAATCGTAAGATGATGTATAGGGGGTGACGCCTGCCCGGTGCTGGAAGGTTAAGAGGAGTGCTTAGGAGTAATCCGAAGGTATGAATTGAAGCCCCAGTAAACGGCGGCCGTAACTATAACGGTCCTAAGGTAGCGAAATTCCTTGTCGGGTAAGTTCCGACCCGCACGAAAGGCGTAATGATTTGGGCACTGTCTCAACGAGAGACTCGGTGAAATTTTAGTACCTGTGAAGATGCAGGTTACCCGCGACAGGACGGAAAGACCCCATGGAGCTTTACTGCAGTTTGATATTGAGTGTCTGTACCACATGTACAGGATAGGTAGGAGTCTATGAGATCGGGACGCCAGTTTCGAAGGAGACGTTGTTGGGATACTACCCTTGTGTTATGGCCACTCTAACCCGGATAGGTGATCCCTATCGGAGACAGTGTCTGACGGGCAGTTTGACTGGGGCGGTCGCCTCCTAAAAGGTAACGGAGGCGCCCAAAGGTTCCCTCAGAATGGTTGGAAATCATTCGCAGAGTGTAAAGGTATAAGGGAGCTTGACTGCGAGAGCTACAACTCGAGCAGGGACGAAAGTCGGGCTTAGTGATCCGGTGGTTCCGTATGGAAGGGCCATCGCTCAACGGATAAAAGCTACCCTGGGGATAACAGGCTTATCTCCCCCAAGAGTTCACATCGACGGGGAGGTTTGGCACCTCGATGTCGGCTCGTCGCATCCTGGGGCTGTAGTCGGTCCCAAGGGTTGGGCTGTTCGCCCATTAAAGCGGCACGCGAGCTGGGTTCAGAACGTCGTGAGACAGTTCGGTCCCTATCCGTCGCGGGCGTAGGAAATTTGAGAGGATCTGCTCCTAGTACGAGAGGACCAGAGTGGACTTACCGCTGGTGTACCAGTTGTCTTGCCAAAGGCATCGCTGGGTAGCTATGTAGGGAAGGGATAAACGCTGAAAGCATCTAAGTGTGAAACCCACCTCAAGATGAGATTTCCCATGATTTTATATCAGTAAGAGCCCTGAGAGATGATCAGGTAGATAGGTTAGAAGTGGAAGTGTGGCGACACATGTAGCGGACTAATACTAATAGCTCGAGGACTTATCCAAAGTAACTGAGAATACGAAAGCGTAAGGTTTTCTTAATATTTGATAGATATTCAATTTTGAGTAGGTATTACTCAGAGTTAAGTGACGATAGCCTAGGAGATACACCTGTACCCATGCCGAACACAGAAGTTAAGCCCTAGAACGCCGGAAGTAGTTGGGGGTTGCCCCCTGTGAGATATGGAAGTCGCTTAGCTTTTATCCGCCATAGCTCAGTTGGTAGTAGCGCATGACTGTTAATCATGATGTCG
>JAQDDS010000005.1:0-75288 GCA_027665725.1 Streptococcaceae bacterium AF77-01CM03A | reverse complement strand
AGCTCAGTTGGTAGTAGCGCATGACTGTTAATCATGATGTCGTAGGTTCGAGTCCTACTGGCGGAGTAGTTAAACGTTCCAAGGAACGTTTTTTTATTTTCTTCGGTGTATTTACTAGGATTTTTCAGAGTATTTTTTCATCTATTTTTACTTCTTTTCTTTGTTTTAGGTTTGTTCAGCTTAAATTTTTTGCTTTATAGAATTATTTATCTATTTAGTTAGCCTTTCTGATAAACTTGTTTTATCAATAAGAAAGGTTTTTTATATGCTTCAAAAATATTATGATCGATCATTGTTGTTTTTAAAACAAGTCGAAAATGAATATTCAATTTTAATTCAAAGTACTGATGAATGGGAATTACTTCATCTTAAGTTTTTACTTTATTATTTAATTCGTTTTAAGATTAAGAATGAGAAGGATTTTCTCCTCTGTCATTTTAGAGCAGCATACCGGATTTATCTTAATTATCTATCAGGGCAAAATTTAAATTATTCATTTTAATCAAATTTAATTCCATTTATTACGAACAATAAAAATTAATTTTTAAAAAATATTTAGATTATGCTAAATTTTTGTATTTTTAAAAATCAAAAGTTAAAGAATTCCCTAATCTTTTCTAGTGTTAATCCTTGATAAAATAGGCTTTTTTTCTTATAATAAATTGTAAGATATTATTGTGGGTGAGAGTCCCACCATGTATATGAGAAAGGACGAGCCTTTTGGCTCAGACGAAATTTTATTATGACTTCAGTAGTTGTTGTAGGTACCCAATGGGGGGATGAAGGTAAAGGGAAAATTACAGATTTTCTTTCAGCTAATGCGGAAGTGATTGCTCGTTACCAAGGTGGTGACAATGCAGGTCACACAATTGTGATTGATGGAAAGAAATTTAAATTGCACTTGATTCCTTCAGGTATTTTCTTCCCAGAAAAAATCTCTGTAATTGGCAATGGGATGGTTGTAAACCCTAAATCTCTTGTGAAAGAATTGTCTTATCTGCATGAAGAAGGTGTTACAACAGATAATCTTAGAATTTCTGATCGTGCGCATGTTATCTTGCCTTATCACATTGAGTTAGACCGTCTTCAAGAAGAAGCTAAAGGTGATAACAAGATTGGGACTACAATTAAAGGAATTGGGCCAGCCTATATGGACAAAGCAGCTCGTGTCGGAATTCGTATTGCGGATCTTTTGGATAAAGAAATTTTCCGTGAACGTTTAGAACGTAATCTTGCTGAGAAGAATCGTCAATTTGTAAAATTGTATGATAGCGAGCCTATTTCATTTGATGATATTTTTGAAGAATATTATGAATATGGTCAACAAATCAAGCAATATGTGACTGATACTTCTGTTATCTTGAACGACGCGCTTGATAATGGTAAACGGGTTCTCTTTGAAGGTGCACAAGGTGTCATGCTGGATATTGACCAAGGTACTTATCCGTTTGTTACTTCATCAAACCCTGTGGCTGGTGGTGTGACAATTGGTTCTGGAGTAGGTCCAAGCAAGATTGACAAAGTTGTTGGTGTATGTAAGGCTTATACAAGTCGTGTAGGTGATGGTCCTTTCCCAACTGAGTTGTTTGATGAAGTTGGTGATCGTATCCGTGAAGTGGGCCATGAGTATGGAACAACTACTGGGCGTCCTCGTCGTGTGGGTTGGTTCGACTCAGTTGTTATGCGTCATAGCCGTCGTGTGTCTGGTATCACAAATCTCTCTTTGAACTCTATCGATGTTTTGAGTGGCTTGGAGACAGTTAAAATTTGTGTAGCCTATGATCTTGATGGTCAACGTATTGATTACTACCCAGCTAGTCTCGAACAATTGAAACGTTGTAAACCAATCTATGAAGAATTGCCAGGTTGGTCTGAAGATATCACTGGAGTGCGTACTTTGGAAGACCTTCCTGAAAATGCACGTAACTATGTTCGCCGTGTTAGCGAATTGGTGGGTGTTCGTATTTCAACATTCTCAGTAGGTCCTGGTCGTGAACAGACAAATATTTTAGAAAGTGTTTGGTCATAGGAGATTTTTTAAGATTTGTTTAAGACAGGTCGGATATACTATAGACAGTTACAAGAAGACCTCCTAACTTGTTGTAACAAATTTCCTAAACTTTTCTTTTTCATAATAATCTCCCTATAAAGTCACCGCATTCGGTGGCTTTTTTTGTGTTAAGAAACATGATATAATGATAGAATTGATAGCAAGGAAAGAGAGAAGAAATGGATTACACGCTTGAAGAGAAAGAATCTTTTATGAGAGAGGCCTTAAAAGAGGCTGAGATTGCTTTAGAACATGATGAAATCCCGATTGGTTGTGTAATTGTCAAGGATGGGAAAATCATTGGGAGAGGCCATAATGCGCGAGAGGAGTTGCAACGTGCAGTCATGCATGCGGAAATTATGGCCATAGAGAATGCTAATTTGAGCGAAGAGAGTTGGCGTTTGCTCGATTGTACGCTTTTTGTGACCATTGAGCCTTGTGTTATGTGTAGTGGGGCAATTGGTCTCGCACGGATTCCAAACGTGGTCTACGGGGCTAAAAACCAGAAATTTGGCGCCGCTGGGAGCTTGTACGATATTTTGACAGATGAGAGGCTCAATCACCGTGTGGACGTTGAAACAGGTGTTTTAGAGAATGAGTGTGCAGCGATTATGCAAGACTTTTTCCGAAATCGACGTAAAAAATAATTTCTCTTTAAAAATAGAGGAGAATGTGGTATAATAACTAGTGGAGCAACAGTTCTGCGTGAAGCGGGTCAGGGGAGGAATCCAGCAGCCCTAAGCGAGTGTGAATTGTGTGCTCTTTTTTCGTGCTTTTTTCGAATAAATAAGATAAAATAGCCTAGAATAAAAGATTAAAAAGAGGAATAATATGAAAATTCGTGGTTTTGAATTAGTTTCTAGTTTTACAGATGAAACTTTGTTACCCAAACGTGAGACAGCACATGCAGCTGGTTACGATCTAAAAGTTGCAGAACGTACGGTTATTGCTCCGGGAGAGATTGTTCTCGTCCCTACGGGTGTTAAGGCCTATATGCAACCAACAGAAGTGCTCTATCTCTATGACCGTTCATCAAATCCTCGTAAGAAGGGATTGGTCTTGATCAACTCTGTGGGGGTCATTGATGGAGACTACTATGGCAATCCAGGAAATGAAGGCCATATCTTTGCTCAGATGAAAAACATTACTGACCAAGAAGTGATTCTTGAAGTTGGGGAACGTGTGGTTCAGGCTGTCTTTGCACCATTTTTAATTGCAGATGGAGATGAAGCAGACGGAGTTCGTACTGGTGGATTTGGTTCGACAGGACACTAAGATGAAGATTATTTTTGTACGTCACGGGGAGCCAGATTATCGTGTGTTAGAGGAGCATGCTTATTCCGGATTTGGAATGGATCTAGCTCCCTTATCTGAGAAGGGAAGGAAACAGGCTCAGGAGCTTTGCCAAAATCCCTTGTTCCAATCAGCTGATCTGCTAGCAGCTTCTTCAGTGACACGAGCTTTAGAAACGGCTTCTTATCTTGCTAGTGCTTTTGGATTTCCTTTGAGAGTGGAGCCATTATTGCATGAATGGCAAGTCTATGAAAGTGGCGTAGAGAATTTTGAAAAAGCTCGTACTCTGTTTCTAGAAAATAATGGCTCCTTACCTCCTAATAGTCCTATTCAATATGAGACAGCTGAGGAAATGAGATCTCGATTTCTAAAATCTATGCGCAAGTATCGAAACTATCAGACAGTCGTTGTTGTCACTCATCGAATGCTCATGCGCCAATTTGTACCAGACGAGAAGATTGATTTTTGCCAAGTGATTGAGTGTGAGATAGAGATATAGAAAGAAGCACAATGAAATGAGTTATAAGGATTTTCAGGCTTTTAGCGCCGAGAATTGTCGAGGGTATAAGAAGATTTTTGAGATTAGTATTGGAGGGTTTCTTTACCTAGCATTTCTCCCTGATGCCTATCATAAAATTCTGTGTATTTCTTCAGACTACATGTCAATCATTGACAGCGAAAATGGGCAAGTAACACCGATAGACGGAGATTACGATGAGATAGAGTTAGTAGCCATGTGCGAGGGCTATGATTCACCTATCCCTATCGCTGGTCAATATGGTGGAAATCTCCCTTTGGATAATGGCAGAGACATCAGAGTGACAATGGATAAAGACCAATCTGAAGAATATCCAATTTTAACCATTTATTGGGAAGAGAACAAAGAAACTAGGACTCAAATTTATAAAGGTTATTTACCCTATATTTTTGGATTTAGCCCTGATGGTCAGTATTATGTCCATGCGGATGACGGTGGACTGACTGTGCTGAAAAGAGATAGTTATTGATGTGAAAAATTAATAAGAGATTTTAAAATGAGAGGATTAGAATCATAGCAAAGAAAAAGGCGACATTTGTGTGTCAAAATTGTGAATATAATTCCCCCAAGTATTTAGGGCGCTGTCCAAACTGTGGTTCTTGGTCTTCTTTTGTGGAGGAGGTTGAGGTTGCAGAGGTCAAGAATGCGCGTGTGTCCTTGACGGGTGAGAAAACTAAGCCCATGAAACTGGCTGAAGTAACATCTATCAATGTTAATCGAACCAAGACCGAGATGGAGGAGTTTAACCGTGTACTCGGTGGAGGTGTGGTCCCAGGAAGTCTCGTCCTCATTGGGGGGGATCCTGGAATCGGGAAATCGACTCTTCTATTACAAGTATCAACCCAGTTGTCTCAAGTGGGTACGATTCTTTATGTCAGTGGTGAGGAGTCTGCTCAACAGATCAAACTCCGTGCAGAGCGCTTGGGAGATATCGACAGTGAGTTTTATCTCTATGCAGAGACCAATATGCAGAGTGTTCGAGCTGAGGTAGAGCGCATCCAACCTGACTTTCTCATCATCGACTCCATTCAGACTATCATGTCTCCTGAGATTTCAGGGGTACAAGGGTCGGTCTCCCAAGTACGCGAGGTGACGGCTGAACTCATGCAGCTGGCCAAGACCAATAACATTGCTATCTTTATAGTCGGTCATGTGACCAAGGAAGGAACCTTGGCTGGTCCTCGTATGTTGGAGCATATGGTGGATACCGTGCTTTACTTTGAAGGGGAACGCCACCATACCTTCCGTATCTTGAGAGCAGTCAAAAATCGTTTTGGTTCGACCAATGAAATCGGTATCTTTGAGATGCAATCAGGGGGCTTGGTTGAGGTCCTTAATCCTAGTGAAGTGTTTTTGGAAGAACGCTTGGATGGAGCTACTGGCTCGTCCATCGTTGTGACTATGGAAGGGACTCGTCCAATTCTTGCAGAAGTACAGGCCTTGGTGACTCCGACTATGTTTGGGAATGCCAAGAGAACTACTACAGGACTTGATTTCAATCGTGCTAGCTTGATTATGGCTGTTTTGGAAAAACGTGCAGGGCTTCTCTTGCAAAATCAGGATGCCTATCTCAAATCAGCTGGTGGTGTCAAATTAGATGAGCCTGCGATAGACTTAGCTGTTGCAGTTGCCATTGCTTCGAGCTATAAGGACAAACCAACCAATCCTCAAGAATGTTTTGTGGGAGAGTTGGGCTTAACTGGAGAAATCAGACGTGTGAATCGTATCGAGCAACGCATCAATGAAGCTGCTAAGCTTGGATTTACAAAAATCTATGTACCAAAGAATTCTTTAACTGGAATCAAACCACCTAAGGAAATTCAGGTGATCGGAGTGACGACTATTCAGGAAGTCTTGAAAAAAGTATTCTCCTAATAGTTGTACTCAGGTTTAGATTACTAATTATTTTATTGCTAACAATTATTAAAACAAGGAGGAATTTCTGATGAAATTTTCTATGGACAGTCATATGCAATTTCCTTTGGTGGAGTTGTCGCTCAATCAGGGGGAAACGGTCTTTATTCAGCGCGGTAGCATGGTCTACCATACACCTAATGTAAGTCTCAATACTCAGCTCAATGCTAGCGGATCTGGTTTAGGCCGTTTTGTCAAAGCTGTAGGGCGTTCAATGGTTTCTGGTGAAAGTACCTTTATCACTCAAGCTGTTGCAGAGTCTGACAACGGGAACCTTGCTTTAGCACCAGATACTCCTGGTCAAGTGATTGCTCTTGAGCTAGGTGAAAAGCAATATCGATTGAATGATGGAGCCTTTCTAGCTCTTGATGGTACAGCTTTCTATACAATGGAGCGCCAATCTATTGGGAAAGCTCTGTTCGGAGGGCAAGGCGGTTTCTTTGTGATGACTACTCAAGGTCAAGGAACTCTTTTGGCCAATGCTTTTGGTTCGATTAAAAAAATTGAACTGCAAAACCAAGAAGTAACGATTGATAATGCTCATGTGGTGGCTTGGAGCCAGTCTTTGGACTATGATATTCACCTAGAAAATGGTTTCTGGCAGTCTATTGGTACAGGCGAAGGAGTGGTGAATACCTTCCGAGGGACTGGTGAGGTCTATGTACAAAGTCTCAATCTTCAAAGCTTTGCAGGCTCACTTAACAAGTATATCCAAAAAGGTTCATAATAATAAAAAAACTAGGACAGAAACCCAAGCTAGTTGCTGGATATCTCTGTCCTGGTTTTTTAATAGGGAGGTTGACAGCTGACAAGACAAAGAAAAGATGGTAAGATAGGAGATAAATAATTTGGTGTTCAAATTATCTGGCAGACTAGAAAGTGAGTTGTCATGTCCTATTTTGAAAATTTTTTAAAAGCCAATCAAGCTTATGTAGAACTACATGGAGATTTGCACTTATCCATTAAACCCAAGACCAAGGTTGCGATCGTAACTTGTATGGATTCGCGTCTACACGTTGCGCCAGCTCTGGGGTTAGCTCTTGGGGATGCCCATATTTTACGGAATGCGGGTGGTCGAGTGACGGACGATATGATTCGCTCGCTTGTGATTTCTCAACAACAGATGGGTACAAGAGAGATTGTAGTTCTTCATCATACAGACTGTGGGGCTCAAACCTTCAATAACGAGGATTTTCAAGAGCACTTGAAATGTGAATTGGGAGTTGATGTATCTGGGCAGGATTTTTTACCGTTTCAAGACATCGATGAGAGTGTTCGAGAGGATATGAAGTTGTTGCGAGAATGTCCCTTAATTCCAGATGATGTCATTATTTCAGGAGCTGTTTATGATGTAGATACAGGTAGTATGAGGGAGATATACTAACTTTCTATTTAAAAGTTTCTAGAGTAGCATGAAGTAGGATGAGAAGGTTGACAAGTTTTACCTTTGATATCACTAATATAAAATAGCATAAGATAAGAGTATAAAAGTCTACTCTTGTCTTATTTTTTATTGAAAAATCGAGAAAAAAGCGCTACAATGGTAGATGGAAAAATGTTGTGAAAAACACAAGTGATACATAAATACCGGAGGAAAACATGTCTTTTTCTGATTTAAAGCTGTTTGCCCTTTCTTCAAATAGAGAATTGGCAGAGCGTGTGGCGCAAGAGATTGGGATAGAGTTGGGAAAATCGACTGTTCGTCAATTTTCAGACGGAGAAATTCAAGTTAATATCGAAGAATCTATCCGTGGAAAACACGTCTTTATTCTACAATCAACTAGCTCACCAGTAAATGATAATCTACTTGAGATTTTGATCATGGTAGACGCTTTGAAGCGTGCCAGTGCAGAATCTGTCAACGTTGTTATGCCTTATTATGGTTATGCACGTCAGGATAGAAAAGCTAGAGCGCGTGAGCCAATCACTTCAAAACTCGTTGCAAATATGCTTGAAGTAGCTGGAGTTGATCGTTTGTTGACGATTGATTTGCACGCTGCACAGATTCAAGGGTTCTTTGATATTCCGGTGGATCACTTGATGGGTGCTCCATTGATTGCGGATTACTTTGAGCGTCGTGGCATGGTTGGTTCCGACTTTGTCGTTGTCAGCCCGGACCACGGTGGGGTGACTCGTGCTCGTAAATTAGCAGAATTTTTGAAAACTCCAATTGCCATTATCGACAAGCGTCGTAGTGTAGACAAGATGAATACTAGTGAAGTTATGAATATCATTGGTAAGGTAGAAGGTAAGACTTGTATCTTGATTGATGATATGATTGATACAGCTGGAACTATTTGTCATGCGGCTGATGCTCTAGCAGAAGCAGGAGCTGTTGAAGTTTACGCAAGTTGTACGCACCCAGTTCTTTCTGGTCCAGCTATGGAGAACATCCAAAAATCAGCTATTAAAAAATTGGTTGTTTTGGACACTATCTATCTTCCAGAAGAACGTTTGATTGATAAGATTGAACAAATCTCTATTGCCCATCTTTTAGGCGATGCTATTGTACGTATCCATGAAAAACGTCCTCTTTCTCCATTATTTAGTATCGAGAAAAAAATCTAAACTTTCACTTGAATAAACGAATTTCCTAGCAGACTTTTCTCTTGCTAGGAAATTTTTTGTAGCCAATAACTGCAAGCCTTTTCAAAATGTGCTATACTGATGAAAAGGAGGGTTTCTATGACTCAAGAATTTATCAATCCAAGTGATGGTGTGGTCCGTCAGTATCTAGCAACCAGTAAAACTCTAGCTGTAGTAGGCTTATCCGATCGTGAGGAAACAACTAGCAATCGAGTGACTAAAGAAATGCAGGCTCGTGGCTATAAAATCATTCCAGTTAACCCTAAAGCTACAGGTGGCGAGATTTTGGGAGAAAAGGCTTATGCTAGTCTAGCTGAAATTCCTTTCCCTGTAGATATCGTTAATGTCTATCGTCGCAGTGAATTTTTACCTGATGTAGCACGAGACTTTCTCAAGGCGGATGCCAAGATTTTCTGGGCACAACTAGGACTTGAAAGTTTGGGAGCAGAAGAAATCTTGCGTGCTGGGGGATGCGATGACATCGTGATGAACCGTTGCATTAAGAGAGAACATACACGTTTAATTCTTGAACAATAAAAAGGTAGCCTAAAGGCTACCTTTTTTCTTAGAAAATACCAATGAAGGCTTGCATACCAAGACTAGTCAGGATGATAGCAATCCAGCAAAGGGCTCCAAGAAGAATGGATTTTCCACTGGATTTGATCATAGCAATGAGGTTGGTTTTGAGACCGATAGCGCTCATAGCCATGATGATGAGGAATTTGGAGAGTTGTTTGAGAGGTGAAAAGAAGCTATTGCTGACACCAAAAGAAGTAAGGACGGTGGTTAGCAGAGAAGCTAGGATAAAGTAGAGAATGAAAACGGGAAAGATTTTTTTAAGCTTCACTCCTTGGTTGTTGCCTTGTTGACGGCTTTGCCAATAGGAGAGGAAGAGAGTAATAGGGATAATAGCTAAGGTGCGTGTCAGTTTGACAATAGTGGCAGATTCGAGAGTGTTGGTATGGTATAGACTATCCCAGGCACTAGCAGTAGCTGTCACAGAGGAAGTATCGTTGACCGCAGTACCCGCAAAGAGAGCAAAACCTTCGTTAGAAAGATGGAGCCAAGAACCTAGAGTTGGGAAGATAAGAGCTGCCAAGACATTGAAGAAGAAGATAACAGAAATGGCTTGGGCCACTTCTTTTTCCTTGGCGTGAATAACGGGGGCAGTCGCTGCAATGGCAGAGCCCCCACATATAGAAGAACCAACTCCAATCAAGGTAGCTAGCTTTGTATCTAGGTCAAAAAAGCGTTGGAAGAGATAGGCTACAATTAAAGCTATAGAAATGGTAGAAAGAATGACAGGGAGGGAAGATTTCCCAACTGCGAAAACCTGAGAGATATTGAGTCCAAATCCAAGCAAGATAACAGCATACTGAAGCAATTTTTTGGAGCTATAAGTTAAACCGGCATCCAGTTGTTTATAGGGAGTGAGAAAGGGGTGGAGAATCATTCCAATAAAAATGGCGAAAACAGGAGCTCCCACAACAGGCAGAAAGCCTCCTAAAACCCAAGAGATGATTGAGATGATCAGACAGGCTAACAGTCCTGCCCAATTTTTTGATAGAAATGACATAAAAACCTCCGAAAATAAGCACTTCTTATTATAATCTTGTCTATCAGAAAAGTAAAATAGAAAGTGGGAATAAGGTTGCCAATAAACGGAATTTTGCGGTCAGAGAGCTTTTGTAGTATAATAGATATATGTTCTTTGATCAAGGAGGATATATATGGACTTAACCAAACGCTTTAATAAACAATTAGATAAGATACAAGTTTCCTTGATTCGTCAATTTGACCAGGCTATTTCAGAGATTCCTGGAGTCCTGCGATTGACCTTGGGAGAACCAGATTTTACAACGCCAGATCATGTCAAGGAAGCTGCAAAGCGAGCCATTGACCAAGATCAATCCTACTATACAGGGATGAGCGGTTTGTTGGTATTGCGTCAGGTGGCGAGTGATTTTGTAAAAGAGAAATATCAGCTAGACTACAATCCAGAGAATGAAATCTTGGTCACAATTGGTGCGACAGAGGCTCTGTCAGCTACTCTGACAGCTATTTTGGAGGAAGGAGACAAGGTTCTCTTGCCGGCCCCTGCCTATCCTGGTTATGAGCCAATTGTCAATCTAGTTGGGGCTGAGATTGTCGAGATTGATACAACTGAGAATGGTTTTGTCTTGACTCCTGAGATGTTGGAAAAGGCAATTTTGGAGCAGGGGGACAAGCTTAAGGCAGTTATTCTCAACTATCCAGCCAACCCTACAGGAATTACTTATAGTCGCGAGCAATTAGAAGCCTTGGCAGCTGTTTTACGTAAGTATGAGATTTTCGTAGTCTGTGATGAAGTCTACTCAGAATTGACCTATACAGGGGAAAATCATGTATCTTTGGGAACTATGTTGAGAGATCAGGCAATTATCATTAACGGTCTTTCTAAATCCCATGCCATGACAGGTTGGCGTTTAGGTTTTATCTTTGCACCAGCAAACTTCACAGCTCAACTCATCAAGAGTCATCAATATTTGGTAACTGCTGCAAACACCATGGCGCAACATGCTGCGGTGGAAGCTTTAACAGCCGGTAAAGATGATGCTGAACCGATGAAGAAGGAATATATCCAACGTCGGGACTACATTATTGAGAAGATGACTAAGCTTGGTTTTGAAATCATCAAGCCTGACGGTGCTTTTTATATCTTTGCTAAGATTCCGGCAGGCTATGATCAAGATTCCTTTGCTTTTCTAAAGGATTTTGCCCAGAAGAAGGCTGTTGCCTTTATTCCTGGTGCTGCATTTGGTCAATATGGAGAAGGTTATGTGCGCCTGTCTTATGCAGCTAGTATGGAAGCTATTAGTGAAGCTATGAAACGACTTGAGGAGTACATGAGAGAAGAATGATTCAATCGATTACGAGTCAGGGTTTAGTACTTTACAATCGAAATTTTCGAGAGGATGATAAGCTTGTTAAAATCTTTACAGAACAGGCAGGCAAGCGCATGTTTTTTGTCAAACATGCCGGCCAATCCAAACTAGCTCCTGTCATTCAACCTTTAGTCTTAGCCCATTTTCTCCTAAAAGTCAATGACGATGGACTTAGTTATATAGAAGATTATCATGAGGTGAAGACTTTTCCGAAAATCAATAGTGACCTCTTTGTTATGGCTTATGCGACCTACGTTGCGGCCTTGGCAGATGCGAGTTTGCAGGATAATCAAGAAGATGCTCCCCTATTTGCTTTTTTGCAAAAGACTTTAGAGCTGATGGAAGAGGGTCTGGATTATCAAGTTTTGACCAATATTTTTGAAATTCAAATATTGACACGTTTTGGAATCAGTCTCAACTTTAATGAGTGTACCTTTTGTCATCGTGTGGGGCAAGCCTTTGACTTCTCCTTCAAATACGGGGGTTGTCTTTGTCCCGATCATTACCATGAAGATGAGAAACGATGTCATTTAAATCCCAATATTCCTTATCTGCTCAATCAATTTCAAGCCATTGATTTTGAGACCTTGGAGACTATCTCACTTAAGGCCGAAATCAAGCAGGACTTGCGCAAGTTTATGGACCAAATCTACGAGGAATATGTCGGCATTCATCTGAAATCAAAGAAATTTATTGATTCCCTAGCCGACTGGGGACAACTACTGAAAGAGGAAGACAAATGAAAAAAATCGCAGTTGATGCAATGGGTGGCGATTACGCACCACAAGCTATTGTAGAGGGAGTTAATCAAGCCCTTGCTGACTTTTCAGATATTGAAGTCCAACTTTATGGAGATGAAAGCAAAATCAAGCAATATCTAACAGCTACAGAGCGCGTTAGTATTATCCATACTGATGAAAAAATCGACTCAGATGATGAGCCTACAAAAGCCATCCGCAAGAAGAAAAATGCCAGCATGGTATTGGCAGCTAAGGCTGTCAAAGATGGAGAGGCAGATTCAGTTCTTTCTGCAGGAAATACAGGAGCCTTGTTAGCGGCAGGATTTTTCATTGTTGGTCGTATCAAAAATATCGACCGACCTGGGCTTATGTCAACATTGCCAACTATTGATGGGAAAGGTTTTGACATGCTTGACCTTGGTGCCAATGCAGAAAATACAGCTCATCACCTGCATCAATACGCTATCCTAGGTTCCTTCTATGCTAGAAATGTTCGTGGTATTGAAAAACCTCGTGTAGGTTTGCTTAATAACGGGACAGAGAGCAGCAAGGGAGATCCACTCCGCAAGGAAGCCTATGACCTATTAATGGCTGACGAGAGTTTGAATTTCGTCGGGAATGTGGAAGCACGTGATTTGATGGATGGTGTTGCTGATGTAGTCGTAACAGATGGTTTCACGGGAAACGCTGTGCTCAAAGCTATTGAAGGGACTGCTATGGGTATCATGGGCTTGCTCAAAAATGCTATTGTAGGTGGCGGTCTTAGAGCCAAGCTAGGTGCTTTCCTTCTTAAGGATAACCTCAGAGGTTTGAAAAAACAGCTCAACTATTCAGATGTTGGAGGCGCGGTTCTGTTTGGTGTTAAGGCGCCAGTAGTTAAGACTCATGGCTCAAGCGATGCCAAGGCTGTCTATAGCACAATACGCCAGATTCGTACCATGCTTGAGACAGATGTAGTTGCCCAAACTGCGCGTGAATTTTCAGAGGAATAAGGAGAATAATATGACAGATCAACAAATTTTTGACCGTATCGTAACCATCATTCAAGAGCGTCAAGGAGAAGACTTTGTCGTAACCGAAAACTTGAGCTTAAAGGATGATTTGGATGCTGATTCAGTAGATTTGATGGAATTTGTCCTAACCATTGAGGATGAATTTGGAATTGAGATCAGTGATGAAGAAATTGACAACCTCCAAAGTGTCGCAGACGTATTAGCAATCATTAAAAATAGAACATAAGAAAAAGCAACATGCCTGGCATGTTGCTTTTTTATGTAGACTGTGCTGACATGGTTTTTTTGTGATAGGTAAAGCATTTATCTTGACAAATTTGTTTATTCATATGAACACTTAAACTTATATCAGTACAGTTTGAGTACAGATATTGTTTTTTTAGAAAGAGTTACCTATTTCTTACTTTGTTTGGCTAAAATAATCTTACAGAACTTTTAATTAGATTGTTAAGAAAAAGGATAAGAATATGAAATTTAGGAAAAAACACTACCGCTCACAGATGGATCAGAAGGACTGCGGAGTGGCTTCGTTGGCCATGGTGTTTGGCTATTTTGGAAGCTATTATTCATTAGCACGTCTACGAGAGTTAGCCAAAACGACTATAAATGGGACGACAGCTTTGGGGCTAGTGAAAGTTGCGGAGGAACTTGGGTTTGAAACACAGGCTATTCAAGCGGATATGAGCCTGTTCGATTTGCCTGATTTGACATTTCCTTTTATCGTACACGTACTTAAGGAAGGAGAATTACTTCATTACTATGTAGTAACCGGACGGGATAAGGAGAATATTCATATAGCTGACCCAGATCCAGGGATTAGATTGACAAAACTATCGCGCGAAAGATTTGAAGAAGAATGGACAGGAACAACTATCTTTGTGGCTCCCTCCCCAAATTATCAGCCACATAAGGACAAGAATCAGGGTTGGACTTCTTTTCTACCTATTTTGATAAATCAGAAAGGTTTAATCATCAATATCATTTTAGCGACTACTCTAGTAACCTTGATTAATATCGTTGGTTCATACTATCTACAATCTATTATTGATACCTATGTACCAAATCAGACATCTTCGACCCTAAGTGTTATTTCTATATGTCTTGTTATCGTGTATGCCCTTCAGCAGATTTTGTCTTTTGCTCAAGATTACCTATTAATTGTCCTTGGGCAACGTCTATCGATTGATGTTATTTTATCTTATATCAAACATGTTTTTCATCTACCTGTGTCTTTTTTTGCGACTCGACGGACGGGGGAAATCGTGTCTCGATTTACAGATGCCAATAGTATCATAGATGCCTTAGCTTCAACCATTATTTCAATTTTTTTGGATATATCTACGGTATTGATTATTTCCATAATCTTGTTTTTGCAAAATAGTAGTCTTTTTTTCATAAGTTTATTGGGTCTCCCTATTTATGCTGCAATTATTTTTGCTTTTATGAAACCTTTTGAAAAGATGAACCGGGATACTATGGAAGCAAATGCAACCCTATCATCATCCGTTATAGAGGATATCAATGGTATTGAAACGATTAAATCCTTGGCTAGCGAAAAAACACGCTACCAAAAGATTGATAGGGAATTTGTGGACTTTCTGAAAAAATCCTTTACTTATAGTAGAGCAGAGAGTCAGCAAAAAGCTCTTAAAAAACTAGCTCAACTTTTTCTAAATGTCTGTATTTTATGGATGGGGGCCAATCTTGTTATGGATGGGAAAATGAGCTTAGGACAGTTAATTACCTATAATACACTTCTTTTTTATTTCACAAATCCTCTAGAAAACATCATCAACCTTCAGAGTAAGCTTCAAACGGCTCAAGTTGCAAATAACCGACTCAATGAAGTGTATCTAGTCAACTCCGAGTTTGAAGAACAGAAAATGGTAGAGGATTTGAGTACGGTTCAAGGAGATATGACTTTTAAGAAAGTACATTACAAGTATGATTACGGTCAAGATATTTTATCGGATATCAATTTGACAATCAAACAGGGTTCTAAAATAGCTCTTGTAGGGATTTCAGGATCAGGGAAGTCGACTCTAGCTAAGATGATGGTTAATTTTTACAGCCCAAGTCAGGGAGAAATCAGACTTGGGGATATGAATTTAAATCATATTGATAAAAAGTCTCTGCGCCAACATATCAACTATTTGCCTCAACAACCCTATGTTTTTAATGGAACAATATTAGAAAATCTCCTTCTCGGAGCTAAGGAGGGTACGACTCAGGAGGATATAGTGCGTGCGGTGGAATTAGCAGAAATTCGTGAAGATATTGAGCGTATGCCCTTGAACTACCAGACAGAATTGACTTCTGATGGGACAGGAATTTCTGGTGGTCAACGCCAGAGGATTGCTTTGGCGCGTGCTCTCTTGACAGATACTCCTATCTTGATTTTGGATGAGGCGACGAGCAGTCTAGATATCTTAACAGAGAAACGGATAGTAGATAACCTCATGAATCTAGATAAGACCTTGATTTTCATCGCTCACCGTTTAACTATTGCTGAACGGGTGGAGAAGGTTATCGTTTTGGATCGGGGTAAGATTGTAGAGGAGGGGAATCATGCTGACTTGCTTGCTCGAAATAGTTTTTATACTCATTTAGTTAACTGTTAGAAAGGAGAAAGAATGCACCTTGAATTTTTAGAAAGTGCGGAATTTTATAATCGACGTTATCATAATTTTTCCAGCCGAGTGATTTTTCCTATGTCACTTTTGGTGGTGTTTACGTTTGGATTTGCAATGTTTGCAGAAAAGGAAATTAGTTTATCTTCGAAAGCTACAGTTGAACCTAGTCGTATCATTGCTAATATCCAATCAACTAGTAATAGGCGGATGGTAGTTAATTATCTGGAAGAGAACAAACAAGTGCAACGAGGAGATTTACTTGTTCAGTATCAGGAGGTTGGAGATGTGATTCAGGATGAAGCTAATGTTAATCAGTTGGAGAGTTTTAGAAATCATCAAAGTAAAACAAGTAACCTTAAGAACAGTACTACACAGCCCAATATAGGTCTCTTTTCTCAGAATTCTTCGACTGTACAAGAGCAGATAGCTTTAGAGCAAGATGATTTAGAAAGAGAAATAGGCAAAAAAAATCAAACTAGCTTACTCGAAAAAGGAACAATAAGAGCCCAGGAAGACGGAGTTCTTTATCTCAATCCTGAAAGGAATCAATCTGCGGTAGTCACAGAAGGAACATTACTGGCTAAATTATATCCACTATTAGATAGAGAAGGGAAAACAAAATTGACGGCCTATCTTAGTTCAAAAGATATTGTGAGAATCAAGATTGGAGATTCTGTACGCTTTACCACGACTAATGACGCTAATGGTCAAGTGAGACTTGTTTCTACTATCACTAGTATTGATACAATTGCAACTAGAACTGATCAAGGAAATTTCTTTAAAATAGAAGCGGAAACAAAAATAACTCAAGAACAAGCTGAAAAGCTTAGGTATGGTTTAGAAGGCCGTTTACAGATAATTACAGGCAAGAAAAGTTATTTACGCTATTATTTGGATGATTTTTTGAATTGGGAATAATGATCACCTTTTCTTAAATAATATTTAAAAACTGTAATCCTAAAACGATTTACAGTTTTTATAAAACTCAGAAAGAATACGTTTTCGTTCGCGAAATATTTGATTTCTGCTTGCTATTGTGGTAAAATGTGCTCAAGTAATACGAAAGGCGAACGATAAAATGTCAAACAAATTAATTTATACGGGAAAAGCCAAAGATATCTATAGTACAGAAGACGAAAATGTGATTAAGTCGGTCTATAAGGACCAGGCCACTATGCTGAATGGTGCTCGTAAGGAGACTATTAAGGGTAAAGGTGTGCTGAATAATCAGATTTCGTCTCTTATTTTTGAAAAATTGAATGCTGCTGGTGTGGCGACACACTTTATCGAACGTATTTCTGAAACAGAACAACTCAACAAGAAAGTGACAATCATTCCTTTGGAGGTTGTTCTTCGTAACGTGACTGCGGGTTCTTTTTCTAAACGTTTTGGCGTTGAAGAAGGTTTGGACTTGGAGACTCCAATCGTTGAATTTTACTACAAAAACGATGATTTGGATGATCCATTCATCAATGATGAGCATGTGAAGTTCTTGGATATTGCCAATGATGAACAAATTGCTTATATCAAGGAAGAAACGCGTCGTATCAATGAATTGCTGAAAGATTGGTTTGCACAAATTGGTCTTCGCTTGATTGACTTCAAATTGGAATTTGGTTTTGATAAGGATGGCAAGATTATCTTGGCAGACGAATTCTCACCAGACAACTGCCGTCTTTGGGATGCGGAAGGGCACCATATGGATAAGGATGTTTTCCGTAGAGATTTAGGCAGTTTAACGGATGTATATAAGGTTGTGTTAGAGAAATTGCAGGGCTTGAAGTAACCTTTTACTTGGTCTTCACTATGATCTTTAAGTAGAAATAGATAAAGGAAATAAAATGAATAAACGTATTTTTGTTGAAAAGAAGGCTGATTTTCAGGTTAAGTCAGAGAGTTTGGTAAGAGAGCTCCAGCATAATTTAGGACTTTCAACCTTGAAAACTATTCGCATCGTACAGGTTTATGATGTCTTTGATTTGGCAGAGGACTTGTTTGCGCGTGCGGAAAAACATATCTTCTCTGAGCAGGTGACCGATACTGTTTTGGATGAAGCTACGGTTAAGGCTGATCTTGAGAAGTATGCTTTCTTTGCTATTGAAAGCTTGCCGGGACAGTTTGACCAACGTGCAGCATCTTCGCAGGAAGCTTTGCTTTTGCTTGGTAGTTCAAATGATGTAACGGTGAACACAGCACAACTTTACTTGATTAATAAGGATATTGATGCGAATGAATTAGAAGCTGTTAAAAACTATCTCTTGAACCCAGTGGATTCTCGTTTCAAGGACATTACATTAGGTATTGCCAAACAGGATTTCTCTGAGTCTGACAAGACTATTCCAAACTTGGATTTCTTTGAAACTTATACGGCAGAAAATTTTGCACAGTATAAGGCAGAGCAAGGATTGGCCATGGAAGTGGATGATCTTCTCTTCATTCAAGATTACTTCAAATCTATTGGACGTGTACCAACTGAGACTGAGCTTAAGGTTTTGGATACTTATTGGTCTGACCACTGCCGTCACACCACTTTCGAGACTGAATTGAAGAATATCGACTTTTCAGCTTCTAAATTCCAAAAACAATTGCAAGCGACTTATGACAAATATATCGCCATGCGTGATGAGTTGGGACGTACGGAAAAACCTCAGACCTTGATGGATATGGCGACTATTTTTGGTCGTTATGAGCGTGCCAATGGTCGTTTGGATGACATGGAAGTGTCTGATGAAATCAATGCCTGCTCTGTTGAAATTGAAGTGGATGTCAATGGTATCAAAGAGCCATGGCTTCTCATGTTCAAAAATGAAACTCATAATCACCCAACGGAGATCGAACCATTTGGTGGAGCGGCTACCTGTATCGGTGGTGCCATTCGTGACCCATTGTCAGGTCGTTCATACGTTTACCAAGCCATGCGTATCTCAGGTGCTGGTGATATTACAACACCAATTGCTGAAACTTGTGCTGGTAAATTGCCACAACAAGTGATTTCTAAAACAGCGGCTCACGGTTATTCTTCATACGGTAACCAAATTGGTCTTGCAACAACCTATGTTCGTGAATACTTCCACCCAGGTTTCGTTGCTAAGCGGATGGAGCTAGGTGCCGTTGTTGGTGCGGCTCCTAAGGGCAATGTGGTCCGTGAAAAACCTGAAGCAGGTGATGTGATTATCCTCCTCGGTGGTAAAACTGGACGTGACGGTGTCGGTGGTGCGACAGGTTCTTCTAAAGTTCAAACGGTTGAATCTGTTGAAACAGCTGGTGCTGAGGTCCAAAAAGGGAATGCCATCGAAGAGCGTAAGATTCAACGTCTTTTCCGTAATGGGGATGTGACACGTCTGATCAAGAAATCAAATGACTTTGGTGCTGGCGGTGTCTGTGTAGCTATCGGTGAGTTGGCAGATGGTCTTGAAATTGACCTGGACAAAGTGCCATTGAAATACCAAGGTTTGAACGGTACAGAAATTGCCATCTCTGAATCTCAAGAGCGTATGGCTGTAGTGGTTCGTCCAGAAGATGTGGATGCCTTCATTGCAGCATGTAATAAAGAAAATATTGATGCTGTTGTCGTTGCGACAGTAACTGAAAAACCAAATCTTGTCATGCACTGGAATGGTGAAACCATCGTTGATTTGGAACGTCGTTTCCTTGATACAAACGGTGTACGTGTGGTTGTAGATGCTAAGGTGGTTGACAAGGATGTCAAGCTTCCAGAAAAACGTCAAACATCTGCAGAAACCCTCGAAGCGGATACTCTTGAAGTCTTGGCTGACCTGAACCATGCCAGTCAAAAAGGGTTGCAAACCATCTTTGATAGCTCAGTTGGACGTTCAACAGTCAATCACCCACTTGGTGGTCGCTATCAAATCACACCAACGGAAGCTTCTGTACAGAAATTGCCAGTCCAACATGGCGTGACAACAACTGCTTCTGTTATGGCGCAAGGATTCAACCCTTATGTAGCAGAATGGTCTCCATATCATGGCGCTGCCTATGCAGTAATCGAAGCAACAGCTCGTTTGGTTGCTGCTGGTGCAAACTGGTCTAAGGCTCGTTTCTCTTACCAAGAATACTTCGAGCGTATGGATAAACAAGCAGAGCGTTTTGGTCAACCAGTATCAGCTCTCCTTGGATCAATCGAAGCTCAGATTCAACTTGGTTTGCCATCTATCGGTGGTAAAGACTCTATGTCTGGTACCTTTGAAGAATTGACAGTACCCCCAACCTTGGTTGCCTTTGGTGTCACAACTGCAGATAGCCGTAAGGTTCTTTCTCCAGAATTCAAAGCTGCTGGTGAAAATATTTACTACATTCCTGGTCAAGCTTTAGCACAAGAAATTGACTTCGATCTTATCAAGTCTAACTTTGCTAAGTTTGAAGCCATCCAAGCTGACCATAAAGTCACATCTGCATCAGCTGTCAAATATGGTGGTGTGGTTGAAGCTCTTGCCCTTGCAACATTTGGTAACCATATTGGTGCCACTGTAACCCTTGAAAATCTTGAGACTGCCTTGACAGCTCAATTGGGTGGATTCGTCTTCACATCTCCAGAAGAGATTTCAGGTGTTGCCAAGATCGGACAAACAGCAGCCGACTTTACACTTACTGTCAATGGTGTAACGCTTGATGGACACAAACTTGACAGTGCCTTCCAAGGTAAATTGGAAGAGGTTTACCCAACGGAATTTGCACAAGCAACTGAGTTGGAAGAAGTACCAGCTGTGGCATCAGATGCTGTGATCAAAGCTAAAGAAACAGTTGAGACACCAGTGGTTTACATCCCAGTATTCCCAGGTACTAACTCTGAGTACGATTCAGCTAAGGCCTTTGAAAAAGAAGGTGCGAAAGTCAACTTAGTACCATTTGTAACACTTAACGAAGAGGCTATTGTCAAGTCTGTTGACACTATGGTTGACAATATCGAAAAAGCTAACATTATCTTCTTTGCAGGTGGCTTCTCAGCAGCCGATGAACCAGATGGATCTGCTAAATTCATCGTTAACATCTTGCTCAATGAAAAAGTACGTGCAGCCATTGATAGTTTCATCGAAGGTGGTGGTTTGATCATCGGTATTTGTAACGGGTTCCAAGCTCTTGTTAAATCAGGTCTTCTTCCATATGGTAACTTTGAAGATGCAAGCAGTACTAGTCCAACCCTATTCTACAATGATGCCAATCAACACGTGGCTAAGATGGTGGAAACACGGATTGCCAATACCAACTCACCATGGCTTGCTGGAGTGGAAGTTGGCGACATCCATGCCATTCCAGTATCACACGGTGAAGGTAAATTTGTCGTGACAGCTGAGGAATTTGCAGAGCTTCGTGACAATGGTCAAATCTTTACCCAATACGTTGACTTCGAAGGCAAACCAAGCATGGATTCAAAATACAATCCTAACGGATCTGTCAATGCGATCGAAGGTATCACAAGCAAGAACGGTCAAATTATTGGTAAGATGGGTCACTCAGAACGTTTTGAAGACGGTCTCTTCCAAAATATTCCAGGAAATAAAGATCAACATCTCTTTGCATCAGCGGTTAAATACTTTACTGGAAAATAAAAGGTATATAAAATGACATACGAAGTAAAATCTCTTAATGAAGAATGTGGTGTTTTTGGTATTTGGGGCCACCCAGACGCTGCCAAATTGACCTATTTTGGACTCCATAGTCTTCAGCACCGTGGTCAGGAGGGGGCAGGAATCCTCTCCAATGATCATGGACAATTGAAGCGTCATCGTGATATGGGGCTTTTATCAGAAGTCTTCAAAAATCCTGCTAATTTAGATAAATTGACAGGAACTGGAGCGATTGGGCATGTGCGTTATGCGACTGCGGGAGAAGCTTCTGTAGACAATATCCAACCTTTCCTCTTCCGTTTTCACGATATGCAGTTTGGTTTGGCTCACAATGGGAATTTGACCAATGCAGAATCTCTCAAGCAAGAATTGGAACAAAGAGGGGCAATCTTTAGCTCGACTTCTGATTCAGAAATCTTGGCTCACTTGATTCGCCGAAGTCACAATCCTAGCCTGCTGGGGAAAGTCAAAGAAGCGCTTAATCTTGTCAAAGGTGGTTTTGCTTATCTCTTGATGTTTGAAGATAAGTTAATTGCAGCGCTTGATCCAAATGGCTTCCGACCTCTGTCAATCGGGAAAATGGCTAATGGAGCTGTAGTGGTTTCATCTGAAACCTGTGCCTTCGAAGTAATCGGTGCTGAGTGGATTCGCGACGTAAAACCAGGCGAGATTGTCATTGTTGATGACAATGGCATCCAGTATGATAGCTATACAAACGATACTCAGTTGGCTATCTGTTCCATGGAGTATATCTACTTCGCACGTCCTGACTCCAATATCCACGGAGTCAATGTCCATACGGCTCGTAAGAGAATGGGAGCTCAACTGGCACGTGAGTTCAAGTATGAAGCTGATATCGTAGTCGGGGTGCCAAACTCCTCGCTAAGCGCAGCGATGGGCTTTGCCGAAGAATCAGGTCTACCAAATGAAATGGGGCTCATCAAGAACCAATATACGCAACGGACCTTTATCCAGCCGACTCAAGAATTACGTGAGCAAGGGGTTCGGATGAAGTTATCTGCTGTTTCTGGTGTTGTTAAAGGCAAACGCGTTGTCATGATTGATGATTCGATTGTACGAGGAACAACATCTCGTCGCATTGTCCAACTCTTGAAAGAAGCGGGAGCGTCAGAAGTGCATGTTGCCATTGGTAGTCCTGCTCTTGCCTATCCATGTTTCTACGGGATTGATATCCAGACACGTCAGGAGTTGATTGCGGCTAATCATACCGTTGAGGAAACTTGCCAAATCATTGGTGCGGATAGCCTGACTTATCTTTCGATTGATGGCTTGATTAACTCTATTGGAATTGAAACAGACGCGCCAAATGGCGGTCTATGTGTGGCTTACTTTGATGGGAACTATCCAACTCCTCTCTATGATTATGAAGAAGAATATCGTAGAAGTTTGGAAGAAAAAACGAGTTTTTACAAATAAAATTCCCCATTGAAGGAAAGGAAAAGGAATAAACAAATGACGAATAAAAATGCTTATGCGCAGTCTGGTGTGGACGTTGAAGCGGGTTATGAAGTTGTTGAACGGATCAAAAAACACGTGGCACGTACAGAGCGTGCAGGTGTTATGGGAGCTCTCGGTGGCTTCGGTGGTATGTTCGACCTTTCAAAAACTGGTGTCAAAGAGCCCGTCTTGATCTCAGGAACAGATGGTGTTGGTACTAAACTTATGCTTGCTATCAAGTACGACAAACACGATACGATCGGTCAAGACTGTGTGGCTATGTGTGTTAATGATATCATCGCTGCAGGTGCAGAGCCTCTTTACTTCTTGGACTATATCGCAACTGGTAAAAATGAACCAGCTAAACTAGAACAAGTTGTTGCTGGTGTGGCTGAAGGTTGTGTGCAAGCAGGCGCAGCTCTCATCGGTGGGGAAACAGCTGAAATGCCTGGTATGTACGGTGAAGATGACTATGACTTGGCTGGTTTTGCTGTTGGTGTTGCAGAAAAATCTCAGATCATCGACGGTTCAAAAGTAGCAGCAGGTGATGTGATTCTGGGACTTGCTTCAAGTGGCATCCACTCAAATGGTTACTCACTTGTTCGTCGTGTCTTTGCTGATTACACAGGTGAAGAAGTCCTCCCAGAATTGGAAGGGAAGAAACTTAAAGACGTTCTTTTGGAACCAACACGTATCTACGTCAAGGCTATTTTGCCGCTCATCAAAGAAGAATTGGTGAATGGTATTGCACACATCACAGGTGGTGGTTTTATCGAAAATGTGCCACGTATGTTCGCGGATGACTTGGCTGCTGAAATTGACGAAAGCAAGGTTCCAGTTCTTCCAATTTTCAAAGCCCTTGAAAAATATGGCCAAATTAAACACGAAGAAATGTTTGAAATCTTCAACATGGGGATTGGTCTTATGCTTGCGGTTAAACCAGAGAATGTGGAACGTGTCAAAGAACTTCTTGACGAACCTGTTTATGAAATTGGTCGTATTGTGAAGAAGACAGATGCAAGTGTGGTGATTAAATAATGACTAAAAGGATTGCTGTTTTTGCCTCTGGCAACGGCTCAAACTTTCAGGTGATTGCAGAACAATTTCCAGTAGAATTTGTCTTTTCAGATCATCGGGATGCCTATGTACTTGAGCGTGCAGAGAATCTTGGGGTATTATCCTACGCTTTTGAACTCAAGGAGTTTGAAAACAAGGCAGACTATGAAGGAGCCATCGTCGAACTCTTGGATGAACACCAGATTGAATTGGTTTGTCTCGCAGGCTATATGAAAATCGTCGGTCCCACCTTGCTAGCAACTTATGAAGGCCGTATCATCAATATTCACCCGGCTTATCTCCCTGAATTTCCAGGCGCTCATGGTATTGAGGATGCTTGGAATGCAGGTGTTGCTGAGAGCGGTGTGACCATTCATTGGGTGGACTCTGGCGTTGATACCGGTAAGGTCATCAAACAAGTCCGTGTGCCACGCCTTGAAGGGGATACCCTTGATACTTTCGAGACTCGCATCCACGAAACAGAGTACAAACTTTATCCAGAAGTCTTGGAACGTTTGGGAGTGGAGAGAAAGCAAGAAGGAAATCAGAGATGATTTTGTAGCAGAGCTAAAGGCCATCAGCTAAGGAGAAGTTTATGGGGTTGTTTGATTTTTTTAAGAAGAAACCTTCTGGCGAAGAAAAACCGATTAAAGATGAAGACAAGATTGTTGTTGAATCTGAAAATACAGATGATAGTGCACCAGGGTGGGAAGCCATTGATGCAGAGTTTAATCGTATATACCCTGATCAGCCAAATCCTCTTCATTATGGAACGGTTATTAAGTATATGTTAGGTGGGCCAGATCCGCTTGATGGTATTAGTGTTTATGATGCAGGAGAGTTTTGGCATTTTGTTAGCTACAGTTTGTCAGAATTATATACAAAAGAAAGCGAAGACCCTGAATACAGTGGTTATGGGATTGAATTGACTTTTAAGTTAAAGAAATCAAATAATGACGAAGAAGAAATAAAAAATGGTTGTGGTTTGCTACAATATGTGGCAAGATATATTTTTCAAACAGGTAAAGTGGTTTTGCCCGAAGAATACATTTATACCAAGCAGACAGTAGGGATTGATGCTCAGCAGAAGTCTAATCTGACAGGATTTTTGACTGCTGCTGATGATTTAGCTAATACCATAGATACTCCGCACGGAAAAGTGGAATTTGTAACCTTGATTGGTGCGACAGATGCCGAACTGCGAAGTGTTTACGAAAGTGAAACCAGTAAGCTTGAGGTCAATAAATTGTTGCAAGAACTGGGGAATCAGCTTACAGACTATAATCGTCAGTCTCTAGTTTAACTGATGTGAAAGAACCTCTTGATTCAAGGAAAGGAAGAAAAATGACTAAACGCGCACTAATTAGTGTCTCAGACAAAGCGGGCATCGTTGAATTTGCCCAAGAACTCAAAAAACTTGGTTGGGATATCATCTCGACAGGTGGGACCAAAGTTGCCCTTGACAATGCTGGGGTGGACACTATTGCCATCGATGATGTGACTGGTTTCCCAGAGATGATGGATGGTCGTGTCAAGACCCTCCACCCAAATATCCACGGAGGGCTTCTTGCTCGTCGTGACTTGGATAGTCACTTAGAGGCTGCTAAGGACAACAAGATTGAGTTGATCGATCTTGTTGTGGTCAACCTATACCCATTCAAGGAAACCATCCTCAAACCAGACGTGACTTATGCTGATGCAGTTGAAAATATCGATATTGGTGGGCCATCTATGCTTCGTTCAGCAGCGAAAAATCATGCCAGTGTTACAGTTGTGGTAGATCCTGCTGACTACGCTGTGGTTTTGGACGAATTGGTAGCAAACGGTGAAACAACTTACGAAACTCGCCAAGGTTTGGCAGCCAAGGTTTTTCGTCACACAGCGGCTTATGATGCCTTGATTGCGGAATACTTCACAGCTCAAGTGGGTGAAGCAAAACCTGAAAAACTCACTTTGACTTATGACCTCAAGCAACCAATGCGTTACGGTGAAAACCCTCAACAAGACGCTGACTTCTACCAAAAAGGTTTGCCAACGGCTTACTCCATTGCTTCAGCTAAACAACTCAACGGTAAAGAATTATCATTCAACAATATCCGTGACGCTGATGCCGCTATCCGCATCATCCGTGACTTCAAAGATCGTCCAACAGTTGTGGCTCTCAAACACATGAACCCATGTGGTATTGGTCAAGCTGACGATATCGAAACTGCTTGGGACTATGCTTATGAGTCTGACCCAGTGTCTATCTTTGGTGGTATTGTCGTTCTCAACCGTGAGGTAGACGCTGCGACAGCTCAAAAAATGCACGGTGTTTTCCTTGAAATCATCATTGCGCCAAGCTACACGGACGAAGCGCTTGAAATCTTGACAACTAAGAAGAAAAACTTGCGTATCCTTGCCTTGCCATTTGATGCTCAAGAGGCTAGCGAAGTGGAAGCAGAATACACAGGTGTGGTTGGCGGGCTCCTCGTTCAAAATCAAGATGTGGTCAAAGAAAGCCCAGCTGACTGGCAAGTAGTGACCAAACGCCAACCAACTGAGACAGAGGCGACGGCCCTTGAGTTCGCTTGGAAAGCTATCAAGTATGTGAAATCAAACGGGATCATCGTGACCAATGACCATATGACACTTGGTGTCGGTCCTGGTCAAACCAACCGTGTGGCTTCTGTTCGTATCGCCATTGACCAAGCTAAAGACCGTCTTGATGGTGCTGTTCTTGCTTCAGATGCCTTCTTCCCATTTGCGGATAACGTGGAAGAAATCGCCAAGGCAGGTATCAAGGCTATCATCCAACCAGGTGGTTCCGTCCGTGACCAAGAGTCAATCGAAGCGGCTGATAAATATGGCTTGACTATGGTCTTCACAGGCGTGAGACATTTTAGACATTAAGAAAATGAAAGGGAAGAAAACAGTTTCTTTCCTTTTTTGCTTAAAAAATCTTAACGAAACAAGATTAAAACGAACGTTTATGATATAATGTTAGTAAATAATTCGCAAAAGAGGTTGATGAATGAAACTGTTAGTTGTCGGCTCAGGTGGTCGTGAGCATGCGATTGCCAAAAAGTTATTGGAGTCTAAAGACGTTGAGCAAGTTTTCGTGGCGCCTGGGAATGACGGGATGACTCTGGATGGTCTGGAATTGGTAAATATCTCTATTTCCGAACATTCTAAGCTGATTGACTTCGCAAAAGTCAACGATATTGCTTGGACTTTTATCGGTCCAGATGATGCCCTTGCGGCTGGTATCGTGGATGATTTTAATAAAGCTGGTCTCAAAGCCTTTGGTCCGACAAGATTGGCAGCGGAGCTGGAGTGGTCCAAGGATTTTGCTAAGGAAATTATGGTCAAATACAATGTTCCGACAGCAGCTTATGGGACCTTTTCAGATTTCGAGGAAGCTCAGGCTTACATCGAAGAAAAAGGCGCTCCAATCGTTGTCAAGGCAGACGGCTTGGCTCTTGGTAAAGGTGTCGTCGTTGCGGAGACAGTTGAGCAAGCAGTCGAAGCTGCTCACGAGATGCTTTTGGACAATAAATTTGGTGACTCAGGTGCGCGTGTGGTCATCGAGGAATTCCTTGACGGGGAAGAGTTCTCTCTCTTTGCCTTTGTCAATGGTGACAAGTTCTACATCATGCCAACAGCTCAGGACCACAAACGTGCCTATGATGGTGACAAGGGTCCTAACACTGGTGGGATGGGTGCCTATGCGCCAGTTCCTCACTTGCCACAGATCGTGGTTGACACAGCGGTTGACACCATTGTCAAGCCAGTCCTCGAAGGTATGATTAAAGAAGGTCGTCCTTATCTTGGTGTACTTTATGCCGGTCTTATCTTGACAGCTGATGGGCCCAAAGTCATCGAGTTCAACGCTCGTTTTGGTGATCCTGAAACGCAAATCATCTTGCCTCGTTTGACATCTGACTTTGCACAAAACATCACGGATATCCTCGATAGCAAGGAGCCAACCATCACCTGGACAGACAAGGGTGTGACACTTGGCGTGGTTGTAGCCTCAAACGGATATCCACTCGCTTATGAGAAGGGAGTCAAGCTTCCAGCCAAGACAGACGGTGACATCATCACATACTATGCCGGTGCTAAATTCGCTGAAAATGGCCAAGACCTCCTCTCAAATGGCGGACGTGTCTACATGCTGGTTACCACAGCCGATACCGTCAAAGAAGCCCAAGAAACCATCTACCAAGAACTCGGTCAACAAAAAACAGAAGGCCTCTTTTACCGAACAGATATCGGAAGCAAGGCCATAAAAGATTAACAGATACTATATTTGTTAATGGCGAGCGAAAGCGAGCTAGTATAGGATAATCGTCGCAGTAGTGGAACTCCTAGTAGCAGAGCTACTAGGAGCGGAAAACTGGAGACTCAGGCTCCAGTTTTAGTAATGGAACGCTACAGGCGGTCGCTTACGTCCGCACTACAATAGACGATTATCGAAAAAGGAGAAAAAATGAAACCAGTAATTTCCATCATCATGGGCTCAAAGTCCGACTGGGCAACCATGCAAAAAACAGCAGAAGTCCTAGACCGCTTCGGCGTCACTTACGAAAAGAAAGTTGTTTCCGCACACCGCACACCAGACCTCATGTTCAAACATGCGGAAGAAGCACGTAGCCGTGGCATCAAGGTCATCATCGCAGGTGCGGGTGGTGCAGCTCACTTGCCAGGGATGGTCGCTGCTAAGACTACACTTCCAGTCATTGGTGTGCCCGTCAAATCTCGTGCCCTTAGCGGTGTGGATTCACTCTATTCTATCGTTCAGATGCCAGGTGGGGTACCAGTCGCAACCATGGCAATCGGTGAAGCGGGTGCGACTAACGCTGCCCTCTTTGCCCTCCGTCTCCTCTCAGTAGAAGACCAGACCATTGCAGATGCGCTTGCTAACTTTGCTGAAGAACAAGGAAAAATCGCAGAGGAGTCTACAAATGAGCTCATCTAAAACAATCGGAATTATAGGTGGCGGTCAACTCGGGCAGATGATGGGCATTTCTGCTATCTACATGGGGCACAAGGTTATCGCGCTGGATCCTGCTGCGGATTGCCCAGCCTCTCGTGTAGCGGAAATCATCGTGGCCCCTTATAACGATGTGAACGCCCTACGTCAGCTGGCTGAGCGATGCGATGTCCTTACCTATGAGTTTGAAAATGTCGACGCTGATGGCCTTGATGCTGTTATTAAAGAAGGACAGCTCCTGCAAGGCACAGAGTTGCTTCGCATCTCTCAAAATCGGATTTTTGAGAAGGACTTTCTCGCAAACAAGGCTCAAGTCAATGTGGCACCCTACAAGGTCGTGACTTCAAGCCAAGACTTGTCATATATCGACCTGTCGAAAAACTATGTCCTCAAGACTGCGACCGGTGGCTACGATGGCCATGGTCAGAAGGTCATTCGTTCAGAAGCAGATTTGGAAGAAGCCTATGCTTTAGCCGATTCAGCAGACTGTGTTTTAGAAGAGTTTGTCAACTTTGACCTTGAGATTTCAGTCATTGTATCTGGGAATGGTAAGGACGTGACAGTCTTCCCAGTTCAGGAAAATATCCACCGCAACAACATTCTTTCAAAAACAATTGTACCTGCTCGCATTTCAGAAAGTCTAGCTGAAAAAGCCAAAGCTATGGCAGTACGAATTGCAGAACAGCTGAACCTTTTTGGAACGCTCTGCGTGGAAATGTTTGCGACAGCTGATGACATCATCGTCAACGAAATTGCGCCACGACCACACAACTCTGGACATTACTCAATCGAAGCTTGCGACTTTTCCCAGTTTGACACCCATATCTTGGGCGTTCTCGGAGCGCCGCTACCTGCTATTCACCTCCATGCACCTGCAGTCATGCTCAATGTCCTCGGCCAGCATGTCGAAGCTGCTGAAAAGTATGTCGCAGAAAATCCAAGCGCCCACCTTCATATGTATGGTAAAATAGAAGCGAAGTACAACCGCAAGATGGGACATGTGACTTTGTTTAGTGATGTGCCAGATGAGGTTGAAGAATTTGGGAAAGGGATTGATTTTTAGGACATGCCTATGATACTAATTATTCTCAATGTTTGTTGTTGAGGATGGAAAAATATTGCTGTTAAAATCATTTTTTGCAAGTAAAAACACTAGGAGTCAAATGCTCGATTCCCTTCACACACCTGTTTTATGATTTGACGTTGGTTTTTGACATAAAAAACTAATGATTTTATTCGTCGGTAAGAAATACAGTGATACAATTGTAACGTTTTATAATATGTTAAAAGTAGAATTTCATAATTCTAAGGAGAATACAAAATGTTGAATGACAAAATTAGAGTACTAGATTTTAATAATGAAGATAATCAGAATAAAATCAAGTATGAATTGAACAAATATTTTAGAGCAAATATGGTTGTCCCAGTATTAGGATCTGGTTTTACCGTTGGTGAACCTACGGTAAAAGGTAACACCGTTCCGAGTGGAAGGATGATGAAAAATTATATGCTAGAAAAAATAAAAGAATACCTAGATGATTCGAATATATATGACAAATTAAATAATGAGTCCTTTAGTGATATTTCAACAGTTTATAATAACATTGTTCCTAAAGACGTTCAACAAAGCTATTTAAAAAACCATTTTGTGGGTGTATGTATACCTACGCCTAAGAAAGAGTTCTTATCTATTCCTTTTCAAAGTATTTACACTTTAAATATTGATGATGGAATAGAATCGTCAAATGACAAAATAGAGGTGTTTTTTAATAATAGACCTAATACAGACGATGATACAATAGTTGATTATAAATCAGAAGGAAAAACTATTTTGTTTAAACTGCATGGAGATGCAACTGAGCAAAGAAAATATGGAGAATCTTTGATTTTTAACAAGCAAGAATATATAGCTAGCTTATCAAAGAACAAAGCTTTATTGAATTATTTGTCAACAGACCTAACTTCTAACTGTCCTATATATATTGGGTGTAGTCTTGCTGATGAAATAGATTTATTGTACTCAGTGTCTAATAAAGGCATGAAAACACTTCAACATAATTCCTACTATGTAACTTGTGAAGATGTAGATGTATTAATGGAGATAAAATTAAAACAATATGATATTGATACAGTTATAAAGCTAGACTCTGTGGAACAGTTTGATGATTTTTATATATTTTTGAAAGATACATATAGCTTAAGTTTAAGAGAAAAAAATAACACAAAAGGTTTGTCTTTTAATCCAAGTGTAGAATTTTTTAATTCAAATGATAAAACAATTGAAGAAGATATTTCGTACCTTATTAACTCGAGTTATGTGTATAAAGAGTTCAGAAATAAGAAAATAGTTCTTCCTTCGTTTTTTATCTCTAGAGACATAATGTTGGAACAGTCTACACTAGACAAGATAAAGAAATCGACAATTACTGTTATTTATGGTCATAGATATTCTGGTAAAACATTTGTTTTATTGGATATATATCGGAAGTTATTAAGCGAAAACAAAATTCTCATTCCTCAGAATACACGTGCAGATTCTCAGCAGTTGATTAATAAGTTTGAGGAAATTAATGATTCAGTCTTCTTCATAGATGCAAATGGACTAGATGAGGAAATTATCAATTATATTATTGATAATAAAGAGGAAATTATCAAAAGGCGCTTAAGATTTATTTTCACATTAACTTCAGCAGATAAGGATAATTTATTCGCAATTCATAGGTTGGAAAAATTAGAACAAAAAGAGTTTATATCGAAATTTTATGTAAAAAATCTTTTGTCTAATAAAGAAACTGAGCGGATTAATAAGAAGTTAGATGCTACATTAATAGGAAAGTTTGCCGTATCAAGCAAAGATAAAAAAGTTACTATATTGGATAATATTCTTCGTGTTATCCAAAGTAAAAAATTTGTATCTAAAAAACAAATTAACCTTATCAATAAAGAATTTTTAAGTGAGGAATTAGATTCTAAAATTATCGAATTATTGATAATGTTTGCTATAAAAAATAGTGTCATTACCATAAAGGAAGTAGATCAGTATAGATTAAATAAGAGTACAGATTTTCTTAATTCAAAATATACTCCGTTAGTCCAATTTGCTTATATTGACGAAATTGAGCGTAAATATGGAGATAATTCGGCGCATAAATTTTTATGCAATTCTAATGTATGGCTATTAAGAGAGCTGCAGAGAATTGCTTATTATTCATCTAATCATGTTTTAATTGTTCAGGCTTATCAAAATATCGTTCGAACAATTAATGAAAATTATTCAAAGGACTCTAAGAGAAAAAGAAATGAAATAGCTAAATATATTAAATTTGATGAAATTAATGATATATTTTCTAATAATAAAGGTGCAAGGAAATTAATTGATAAAATTTATGAAGGACTTTTTGGTTTATTACAAAATAATATTCAATACTTTCATCAACGTGCTAAAAGTTTGTCTTGGGGAGACAGTAGAAATGAAGAGCTAGAACTAAACACGGCTTTGGGATATATTGAAAAAGCAAAACTAGATTATGAATTAGAATATCCGGATAATTTTGCATTCCAAGATGCCTATAAACATATATGCTATACAAGAGCAACAATTTTAGCGAAGATAGCGTATAAACAGTACTATAAAGATAGAAATATTAATAATGACGCTATTGAAGCTATTTATGATGCATTTTCTGACTCCGAAAAATCTAATATTAACTATATAGAAATGTCTAATGAATTAGGTGAACCGAATATAATAGTTAAATTTGTAAGGAAAGTTTTAGAAGAACCAAATTATGATAGTAGTTTAAAACCTCGATTAGAAAAATTATCATCTTTATTAATAAGTGAGATATCGACAACATTTAATTCTAAAAGATATCGAGCAAAAAGAAAAGGGAGACTTAAACCATGATCGAACGTTATTCTCGCCCTGAGATGGCGAATATTTGGAGTGAAGAAAATAAATACCGTGCTTGGCTTGAGGTGGAAATCTTGGCTGACGAGGCATGGGCTGAGTTGGGGGAAATCCCTAAGGAAGATGTGGCTTTGATTCGTGAAAAAGCGGACTTTGACATTGACCGTATTTTGGAAATCGAGCAAGAGACTCGTCACGATGTGGTTGCCTTCACGCGTGCGGTTTCTGAGACGCTTGGTGAAGAGCGTAAGTGGGTTCACTATGGTTTGACGTCTACTGACGTGGTCGACACTGCCTACGGTTACCTCTACAAGCAGGCCAACGATATCATCCGTCGTGACCTTGAAAACTTCACTAACATCATCGCTGATAAGGCTAAGGAGCACAAGTTCACCATCATGATGGGTCGTACCCATGGTGTGCACGCTGAGCCGACAACTTTTGGTCTTAAATTGGCTACTTGGTACAGCGAAATGAAACGTAACATCGAACGTTTCGAGCATGCAGCTGCTGGTGTGGAAGCTGGTAAGATTTCTGGTGCGGTTGGTAACTTTGCCAACATCCCACCATTTGTAGAGCAATACGTCTGCGACAAATTGGGTATCCGTGCTCAAGAAATCTCTACACAGGTCCTTCCTCGTGACCTTCATGCTGAGTACTTTGCAGTTCTTGCCAGCATCGCAACTTCTATCGAGCGTATGGCGACTGAAATCCGTGGTCTTCAAAAATCTGAACAACGTGAAGTGGAAGAGTTCTTTGCTAAAGGTCAAAAAGGGTCTTCAGCAATGCCACACAAACGTAACCCAATTGGTTCTGAAAACATGACAGGTCTTGCGCGTGTGATCCGTGGTCACATGGTCACAGCTTATGAAAACGTAGCCCTTTGGCATGAACGTGATATCTCTCACTCATCAGCTGAGCGTATCATTGCACCAGACACAACGATTTTGATTGACTACATGCTCAACCGTTTCGGAAACATCGTTAAGAACTTGACAGTCTTCCCAGAAAACATGATCCGCAACATGAACTCTACATTTGGTTTGATCTTCAGCCAACGTGCCATGCTGACTTTGATTGAAAAAGGCATGACGCGTGAGCAAGCTTACGACCTTGTTCAACCGAAGACTGCTCAATCATGGGATAACCAAGTAGACTTCAAACCACTTCTCGAAGCAGATCCAGAAGTAACTTCACGTCTCACTCAAGAAGAAATCGACGAAATCTTCAACCCAACTTACTACACCAAACGAGTGGATGAAATTTTTGAACGTATCGGTTTGGGTGATTAATAATAATAATAAAAAAGCGAGATTGTATCTCGCTTTTTTATTTGTGCTTAATCTTTTTTCTTGCTAAGTCCATATGCTGTGAGAGCAGCCATGAGACCTGTAGCAATCAACCATTCTGAACCTTGGCTTCCTGTTTCAGGAAGTTTATTTTCTTTTGCCACAGGAGCTGGGGCTTGAGGAAGAGGTTTGTTTTCCTCAGCAGGAACAGTTGCTGGAGCTGGTTTACTTGGAATCTCTAGTGCTGGTTTTTCTTCCGCTACAGGAGCTAGACCTTTTTCATCTCCCACATGCGTTACAGGAGTACCAACTTCGATGATTTGAGTAACTGGTTCTTGAGCGACAACACTTGTAACCAATGTTTTAACTTCGCTTCCGTCAGCAGCAGTAGACACAGAATAGAAATGACTACGACGTCCCTTAACGCCTTCGGTTACTACACGAGTTTCTCCCTTAGGTAAGGCATCAGTTTCACGAGTAATAGTTGTAAACGGAATTTCTTCGTCCTCAATCACAACACGTGGTTTGGCATCTGCAACAGGAGCTAGACCTTTTTCATCACCAACATGAGTGACAGGAGTTCCGATTTCGATGATTTGAGTAACTGGTTCTTGAGCAACAACACTAGTAACCAATGTTTTCACTTCAGTTCCGTCAGCAGCAGTAGACACAGAATAGAAATGACTACGACGCCCCTTAACACCTTCAGTTACGACACGAGTTTCTCCCTTAGGCAATGCATCAGTTTCACGAGTGATAGTTGTAAACGGAATTTCTTCGTCCTCAATCACAACACGTGGTTTGGCATCTGCAACAGGAGCAACTCCTTCTTCGTCGCCGACATGGGTGACAGGAGTTCCAACTTCAACCACTTTGTTGACAGCTTCTTTTGTAACTTTGCTTTCAAGAACCGTTTCAGTTTCCTTACCATTTTCAGTAGTAACTGAGACGTAGATTGTACGTTCACCTTTGGCACCTTCAGTGACAACTTTTTCTTGTCCTGCTGGAAGGTTAGGATTTTCCTTCTTGACAGTCTCAAACAGGATTTCTTCCGTTCTTGTGATAAGCTCTGGTCGGTTTTCAACTGCAGCAGAAGTTTCACTCTCATCAAGGCTTCCTGAGTGAGTTGCAGCTGGTTTGAGACCAAGTCTTGCTGCTTTAAGGTTAGCTACAAGTGTATCCAACTCAGCTTGTTTATTACGGTTGAGATTGTAGTTCAGTGCTTCTTTAGCAGCCTTGAGAGCATCGAGACTTTCAGTGCTATATCCTTCTAAGTTTTCAGGGATTTGAGCAAGTTCCTCGCGTAGAGCCTTATAATCGGCACGGAAGTAGTCTTTGTTGTGATCTGCAAATGCAGTCATGAGCTCAAAGATTTCTTCTTCTTTGTACTCAGCGCTTGGTCTATCTGCCCAGATAGCTACCATACTACCAACAGTAGGTAGATCAACCTCAGGATATTTAGTTGAAGCTAGCTGGTTGAATGGAGTTTTTTCAGTGTTTTCGATAGCTTTCTTGAGGAAACCACCACCATCTTCAGGTTTTTGACCGAGGATATAGTACCAGTCTCCGTTAGTGTTAAGGAACTTATACCCCTTGCTTGCTAGATATTGAGGAGATGCAAGGTTATAACCCCACCAACCTTTAGACCAGTAAGAGATGATAACATCTTTATCAAACTCAACATCGTCTTTATCTTCATAGTAGAAACCATCGTTAAAGGCCATTGGTTGCAGACCTTTTTCTTTAGCCATAGCAGCTAGACCATTAGCATAATCTGCAAACTTACCATAGAGTCCATACCACTTGAGGTAGTACCAACCTTGAGCGTTAGTAGCGTCGTTGGCATACTCATCTGTACCATAGTTAAAGATCTTAGTCTTGCCTGCAAAGAAGTCCATGTATTTGCCGATAAGGGCTTTTGTAAAGTTCATTGCTTCTTCGTTTTCAAGGTCCATGGTTGTTTTTGAAACCTTGTCAAAGTTAGCTTGAGGGTTTGCAATGCCCAATTTTTCCATAGCGACAAGCATAGCATCCATGTGGCCAGGACTGTTGATAGCAGGGATGATTCCAATGCCTCTATCCTTAGCATATTGGATAAGCTCAGTGATTTCAGCCTGGTTCAAAGTCGTTCCATTTGGATCGTCGTAGTAAGATTTTGTTCCTTCAATGATGGCATTTTTTACATCGTCACTTGCATAGGTCTTGCCGTTTGCAGTAATTGTCATGTCATCCAAGAGGAAGCGAAGTCCATCATTTCCGAGGAGGAGATGAAGGTCAGAGTAACCCAGTTCGCTGGCTTTATCTACGATACGTTTGAGTTGGTCTAGAGTGAAGTATTTACGTCCGGCATCGATTGAGATAACCTTGTTTTTAGCTAGTTTTTCAACTTCGCGTTTGGCATTTTCTTCTTTTTGAGCTTCTGGTGTGAAGGTTAAGTTGCTAACGGCTTCTTGGAGTTTTGCAATCGCTTGGTCAATGCTATCTTGTTCAGCACGGCTAAGGTTGCTATCAAGAGAACGAATAGCCTTTTCAGCTTCTTTAACGGCAGCAATACTTTCTGCAGTATAGCGACTAAGGTCAGTTGGCACTTCTTTAAGAGCTTGTTCAGCAGACTCGTAGTCAGCAGCGAAATATTCAGCATTTGAATTTGCAAATTGACGCATGAGCTTGAAGAGACGAGATGGAGAGTAGCGGGCAGATGGAGTATCGGCCCAAGCAGCTACCATACCACCGATGATAGGGATATCGGCACCTTCAGTTTTTGGAACAGAAGTAATCGGTGTGCTCTTAATACCATTCAAACCTTGGTCTAGGTTATACCAACCTTGTCCATCAGCATTACGGCCGAGAACGTAGTACCAAGCATCGTTAGTATTGAGGATTTCGTGCCCTTTTTCAACAAGTAGTTTAGAAGAAGCGACATCGTAACCACCCCAACCACCAGTCCACATAGACACGATGATGTCTTTGTCAAAGGTACCAAAAGTAGTATCACTATTATAGTAGATACCGTCATTGAAGGCCATTGGTTTCAGACCGTGAGATTTGACAATACGAGCTAGGTCATTAGCATAGGCGATGAATTTATCATAACCCTTGTCTGGGAAACCATCTTCTGGATACCATTTATAGGCTTGAAGTACACTCCATCCTTTGGCATTAGTAGCATCGTTAGCATACTCATCTAAACCGATGTTAAAGATTTCAGACTTGCCAGCAAAGTAAGCAGCGTATTTATCAATCAAGGCTTTTGTAAAGGCAACAGCCTTTTCGTTGTCAAGGTCAACTGTACGTTCTGATTCTTTACCAAAGTAGTTGAAGTTAGGTTTTTCAATGCCAAGTTCTTTCATGGCGTTGAGGATAGCATCCATATGACCTGGGCTATTGACTGTTGGGATAAGTCCAATTCCTTTATTCTTAGCATAACCAATCAAGTCGGTCATTTCACTTTCAGTTAGATGATTACCGTTTGGATCGTTGTAATAGGCATTGGTTCCATTTTCAACAGCACGTTTAACATCATCACTTGCGTAAGTTTTGTCACCTACAGTTAGAGACATATCATCAAGCATGAAGCGCAAGCCATCATTTCCGACTAAAAGGTGAAGATCAGTATAGCCATAGTGTTTGGCTTTGTCGATGATCTCTTTCAGTTGGTCTGGAGAGAAGTATTTACGTCCGGCATCGATAGAAACAATTTTCTTTTTAGCCAGTTTTTCATTCACTTGAGCTGCTCGTTCTGTAGCGACTGCGGGTGCTTCGACCTTAGCAACTTCTTTGTTTTCTACCTTTTCTGGTTCTGGCTGCTTAGCTTCTTCAGTTACTTCTGGTTTTGTTGGAGCTTCTTCGGTTGCAACAGTTTTTTCTACGACAGGTGCAGGAGCAACTTCAACTTTTGGAGCTTCAGTAGTTGCTACTGGAGCAGCTGGAGTAGCTGGAGTAGCGTTTTCTGTTGTTGGAGCAGTCTCGAGTTTTTCTTCACTCGTTGGTGGAGTGACTTCTCCAGTAGTTTGGACAGCAGGCTGATTTTCTGTTGGAGCAGGTACGACTCCGTCAGCAGAAACGGCTTGAGCATGAAAGGCAAAGCCGATCAATACAGAAGCTGCTCCGATTGCATATTTACGAATAGAGAAGCGCTGTTTATTTTCTGGTTTCATTAAAAAACCTCCCCTTTTATATTTTTGATAGCGTTTTCACATACTAACTCTATTGTATGTTCTAACTAAAATAAAGTCAAGTTTTTGAGGAAATTACTATAAAAAATAGAATAATTTATAAATTAAGATGTATTTTTCTAATTTTGACTATTTTTTAGTAAAAAGGTTACTAATTATAGAATTGCTTGAAATGCTATTCTCAGGGAAGAGAGCTGATGCTATAATGGGTATATAAAAAACCTGAGACAGGTGCCTCAGGATTTTTATAAATTAGTGACCACGGTCACAAGAAATGAATTTAATTTTGTAGAAATCAGAACGTTTATAAGTTTCGATGTATTCCAAAACTTGACCAGTTGCTTCAAGCTGAGTTGTCTTAGTTTGGAAAACAGTTGGGAATTTAGTGTCGATTCCTAAAATAGAAGCGGCATGTTTTGGAGTCGGAAATACAATTTCGTTAATTTCTTCAAAATGCTCGTCATTCATGTGAATGTGGTAGTCCAATTTGAAACGAGTATAGATAGAACTATAGTATTCAAGATTTGGATAGTTGGCATTGATGTATTGTTCAGGAATATATGAACTGTGATAGATATAGGTAACACCATTTGTTTCACGAACACGCTCAATCTTATAATAGAATTGATCGCCGCGTAGGCCAAGTTTTTCTAAATATTTAAGATCGTTCCCACGTTCGATAGAAAGAACAGTTACTTTATCATCTTTGGTTTCGAAGATTTCTACATCAGAAAATTCAACGAGTTTATGTTTACGTGCACGAGCCACGAAAGTTCCCTTCCCTTGTTGGCGGACAATATATCCGTCTTTGGCAAGGTCGTTCAAGGCGCGAACTACTGTGATTGAACTAACATCATACATGGAAATCAATTCTGCTTCAGTGTAGAACTTATCTCCACTAGCAAATTGACCAGAAATGATCTTATTTTTCAATTCGTCTTTAATGTATTGATACTTTGGAATTGCCATATTTTCACCTCATTTTTTTCCTTCTCCACTTATCATTTTAACATAAATTCTTAAAAATAGCTGAAAAGCACTTAAAAAAATTAAAATATCAGAATAAGAAATTAGAATAGATATAAATAATTTGTGTTTTTCTCCTTAATTTCATTAGTTTTTCAGAATGTTGATTTTATAGGATTTGAGATGATTTTTAGAAAAGATTCAGTAAAAAAATAGAAAAATTTTAAAGAAAATTTCAAAAAGTATTGACATTAATCCCCGATTAGTTTATAGTTGATATAACAATACATGAAAGCGCAAACTTTTCGCTTTTAGGGGAGGAAGAATGGCAAGATTTGAAATTAAAGATGATTTCTATCTGGATGGGAAACCATTCAAGATTTTGTCTGGCGCCATTCACTATTTTAGAGTTCCTGCGGAAGATTGGCATCATTCATTGTATAACCTCAAGGCACTAGGTTTCAATACGGTTGAGACTTATGTTGCTTGGAACATGCATGAACCTGCTGAAGGTAACTTTAACTTTGAAGGCAATCTTGATTTAGAGAGATTTCTTCAAACTGCACAAGATTTGGGCTTATATGCAATTGTACGTCCTTCTCCATTTATCTGTGCAGAATGGGAATTCGGTGGTTTACCAGCATGGCTCTTGACCAAGGATATGAGAATTCGGTCATCTGACCCAGCTTTCATTGACATGGTTGGTCGCTACTATGATCAGTTGCTTCCACGTCTAGTTCCGAGATTATTGGAAAACGGTGGGAATATTCTCATGATGCAAGTCGAAAATGAGTACGGATCCTATGGCGAGGACAAGACCTACTTGAGGGAAATTCGACGTTTGATGGAAGAACGAGCAGTTACTTGTCCGCTTTTCACATCAGATGGACCATGGCGAGCAACTCTTAAGGCTGGAACCTTAATTGAGGATGATCTCTTTGTGACAGGGAACTTTGGTTCCAAGGCTGTTTATAATTTCTCACAGATGCAAGAATTCTTTGATGAGCACGACAAGAAATGGCCACTCATGTGTATGGAATTCTGGGATGGCTGGTTCAATCGATGGAAAGAACCAATCATCAAGCGTGACCCTGAGGAATTAGCAGAAGCTGTCCACGAGGTTTTAGAGCAAGGCTCTATCAACCTTTACATGTTCCACGGTGGAACAAACTTTGGTTTTATGAATGGTTGTTCAGCTCGAGGAACCATTGATTTACCACAAGTAACATCTTATGATTATGACGCTCTTCTTGATGAAGCTGGAAACCCAACTGCTAAATATTACGCAGTGAAAGAAATGATGGCGACTTACTATCCTGAGTATCCACAATCTGATCCACTTCACAAGGAAAGTATGGAAGTTGAAGCGATTCCGCTAGTTGAGAAAGTTTCCTTGTTTGAAACCTTAGATTCCTTAGCGAGTCCGATCGAAAGTCTCTATCCTAAGAAAATGGAAGAGCTGGGACAAGGTTACGGATATCTACTCTATCGTACGGAAGTTAGTTGGGATGCAGATGAAGAACGCATTCGAATTATTGACGGGCGAGATAGAGCTCAACTCTTTATCGATGGTAAACGAGTGGCAACACAGTACCAAACAGAAATCGGTGAAGATATTTTTTATCAAGGCAAAAAGAAAACGCTATCCAATATTGACATACTGATTGAAAATATGGGGCGTGTCAACTACGGTCATAAATTCTTAGCAGATACCCAGCGAAAAGGTATTCGCACAGGTGTTTGTAAAGATTTGCATTTCTTGCTCAACTGGAAGCAATATCCACTTCCTCTTGATAACCCAGAGAATATTGATTTCTCTAAGGGATGGACAGAAGGGCAACCCGCCTTTTACGCTTATGACTTTGAAGTTGAGGCGCCAAAGGATACCTACTTAGACTTATCTGAGTTTGGTAAAGGGATTGCTTATATCAACGGACATCATCTAGGTCGTTTCTGGAATGTCGGTCCAACCTTATCTCTTTATATTCCACATAGCTATCTCAAAGAAGGTGCCAACCGCATCATTATCTTTGAAACAGAAGGGGAGTATAAGGAACACATACATTTAACTTGTAAACCTACACTAAAACTTATAAAGGGGGAAAACTTATGACAATTGTAGGATGCCGTATCGATGGGCGCTTAATTCACGGACAAGTAGCAAACCTTTGGTCTGCTAAACTTAATGTTTCACGTATCATGGTCGTTGACAATGATGTTGTGAACAACGACGTTGAAAAAAGCGGCTTGAAACTTGCAACACCACCAGGTGTAAAACTTAGTATTTTGCCAGTTGATAAAGCAGCAGCGAATATCCTTGCTGGTAAATACGATAGCCAACGTCTTTTGATTGTAGCACGCAAACCTGACCGTTTCCTCGGTTTGGTAGAAGCAGGTGTGCCACTTGAAACTGTCAATGTCGGCAATATGTCTCAAACACCAGAAACACGTGCGATCACACGTTCAATCAACGTTGTAGATAAAGACGTAGAAGATTTCCACAAATTGGCGGAAAAAGGTGTTAAACTTACTGCTCAAATGGTTCCAAATGATCCAGTTTCAGACTTTTTGAGCTTATTAAAATAGGAAAAAATTTTTAGGAGGTCATTGTTATGATACAATGGTGGCAAATTTTACTTCTCACTCTGTACTCAGCTTATCAAATCTGTGATGAGTTGACAATCGTTTCTTCTGCAGGTTCCCCTGTATTCGCTGGTTTCATTACTGGTTTAGTCATGGGAGATTTGACAACTGGTTTGTTTATCGGTGGTAGCTTGCAGTTGTTCGTACTTGGGGTAGGTACCTTCGGTGGTGCTTCTCGTATCGACGCAACTTCTGGTGCGGTTCTTGCGACTGCTTTCTCAGTTTCACAAGGAATCGAAACAGACCTTGCGATCACTACAATCGCTGTACCAGTAGCGGCACTTTTGACTTACTTCGACGTACTTGGTCGTATGACTACTACATTCTTCGCACACCGTATTGATGCTGCGATCGAACGCTTTGACTATAAAGCTATCGAACGTAACTACCTTCTTGGTGCGCTTCCATGGGCTGCTTCTCGTGCCCTTCCAGTATTCTTCGCCCTTGCTTTCGGTGGAGAATTCGTACAAGGTGTTGTAAACCTTGTTAAAGAATACCAATGGGTTGCAGACGGTTTGACTCTTGCAGGTCGTATGCTTCCAGGTCTTGGATTCGCTATCTTGCTTCGTTACCTTCCAGTTAAACGTAACCTTCACTACCTTGCTATGGGATTCGGTTTGACAGCTATGTTGACTGTACTTTACTCATACGTAACAGGTCTTGGTGGAGCAGTTGCTGGTATCATTGGCACTCTTCCTGCTGACGTTGCTGAAAAAATTGGCTTTGCAAACAACTTCAAAGGATTGTCTATGATCGGTATCTCTATCGTGGGTATCTTCCTTGCAGTTGTTCACTTCAAGAACAGCCAAAAAGTTGCTGTAGCAGCACCTTCTACACCATCAGAAAGTGGGGAAATTGAAGATGACGAATTCTAATTACAAATTAACAAAAGAAGATTTTAATCAAATTAACAAACGTAGCTTGTTCACTTTCCAATTGGGATGGAACTACGAGCGTATGCAAGCATCAGGTTACCTTTACATGATCTTGCCACAATTGCGTAAAATGTATGGAGATGGAACTCCTGAGTTGAAAGAAATGATGAAAGTTCATACTCAATTCTTCAACACTTCACCATTCTTCCACACAATTATTGCTGGTTTTGACCTTGCTATGGAAGAAAAAGATGGCGTTGGTTCAAAAGATGCGGTTAACGGTATCAAGACAGGTTTGATGGGACCATTCGCTCCTCTTGGAGATACAATCTTTGGTTCACTTGTACCTGCTATCATGGGATCTATCGCTGCAACAATGGCTATCGCTGGTCAACCTTGGGGTATCTTCCTTTGGATTGCAGTTGCAGTAGCGTATGACATCTTCCGTTGGAAACAGTTGGAATTTGCCTACAAAGAAGGGGTTAACCTTATCAACAACATGCAAAGCACTTTGACAGCTTTGATTGAAGCTGCATCTGTTCTTGGTGTATTCATGATGGGTGCTCTTGTAGCAACAATGATCAACTTTGAAATTTCATACAAATTGCCAATCGGTGAGAAAATGATTGACTTCCAAGATATCTTGAACTCAATCTTCCCACGCTTGCTTCCAGCAATCTTCACAGCATTCATCTTCTGGTTGCTTGGTAAGAAAGGTATGAACTCAACTAAAGCAATCGGTATTATCATTGCTCTTGCTGTTGGACTTTCATTCATCGGTAAATTCTTACTTGGAATGGGCGCATAATTTATGAGTAAATCATTGATTTTAGTGAGCCACGGTCGTTTCTGTGAAGAACTTAAAGGTAGCACAGAGATGATTATGGGACCACAAGACAACATTCATGCGGTTGCTCTTCTTCCAGAAGATGGACCAGAAGAATTTACTGCTAAATTTGAAGCTGCTGTTGAAGGATTGGATGATTTCCTAGTCTTTGCGGATCTTCTTGGCGGAACTCCATGTAACGTGGTGAGCCGTTTGATTATGGAAGGTCGCGACATTGAACTTTATGCAGGAATGAACCTTCCAATGGTCATTGAGTTTATCAATGCAAGCCTAACTGGCATGGATGCGGACTATAAGAGTCGTGCTTCAGAAAGCATTGTGAAAGTTAATGATTTATTGGCTAGCTTCGATGACGATGAAGATGAATAAGATGTAACAAACTATCTTATAGAAAATATACATGGGAATGGGAGCGACTCCCATTCCCATGTTTTTAATCATGAAACAATATTAGATTAGAGGTTTTCAATGCTAGATTATACAAAAGAAGATTTGCTTGAGTTGGGAGCAGAGATCACCACACGGGAAATTTACCAACAACCAGATGTTTGGAACGAAGCTTTTGAATCCTATCAAGCCCGCCGTGATGATATTGCAGCATTCTTGCAAGGAATTGCAGATAAACATGACTACATCAAGGTTATCCTGACTGGTGCTGGAACTTCAGCTTATGTAGGTGATACCTTGGTTCCATACTTCAAGGAAGTCTATGACGAACGTAAATGGAATTTCAATGCTATTGCGACAACTGATATCGTTGCAAACCCACAAACTTATTTGAAAAAAGACGTGGCAACTGTTTTGGTATCATTCGCACGTAGTGGAAACTCACCTGAGAGTGTAGCAACAGTTGGCTTGGCAAAAGCCTTAGTTGATGAGCTTTATCAAGTAACAATCACATGTGCGGCTGAAGGGAAATTAGCACTTCAAGCCCACGGTGATGACCGCAACCTCTTGTTGCTACAACCAGCTGCGTCTAATGATGCTGGCTTTGCTATGACTTCAAGCTTCACTTCAATGATGTTGACAGCGCTTTTGGTTTTCGATCCAACTGAATTTGCTGTTAAAGCTGAACGTTTTGAAGTGCTTTCTAGTCTTGCTCGTAAAGTTCTTGACAATGTGGCAGATGTGAAAGAGTTGGTTGACCTAGACTTTAACCGAGTGATTTACTTAGGTGCAGGTCCATTCTTCGGACTTGCTCATGAAGCACAACTGAAAATTTTGGAATTGACTGCTGGTCAGGTTGCAACTATGTATGAAAGCCCAGTTGGCTTCCGTCATGGTCCAAAATCTCTTATCAATGAAGATACTGTAGTTCTAGTCTTTGGTACTACAACAGACTATACTCGTAAGTATGACTTAGACTTGGTTCGTGAAGTTGCAGGTGACCAAATTGCTCGTCGTGTTGTTCTCTTGAGCGATCAAGCCTTTGGTCTTGAGAACGTTAAGGAAGTAGCACTTGGCTGTGGCGGTGTCTTGAATGACGTTTACCGTGTATTCCCTTATATTGTTTATGGTCAATTATTTGCTCTCTTGACTTCGCTTAAGGTTGGAAATAGACCAGATACACCATCACCTACAGGTACAGTAAACCGCGTCGTTCAAGGTGTTATTATTCACGAATTCAAATAATAAGGAGAAAAGGATGAAAGCATACACAGAACGTGTATTTGGGAAAGTTGATGGCAAGGATGTTGTCGCTTATCGCTTTGAAACAGAAGCAGGCTATCAACTAGAAATCATGACCTATGGTGCAACGATTCTACGCTATGTAACTCCTGATAAGGCTGGTAATTTTGCCAATGTTATCCTAGGCTTTGATGATCTTGACAGCTATGTAGGTAACAGTCCTAAACATGGAGCGAGTGTAGGTCCAGTTGCAGGTCGTATCGCAGGTGCGACATTTGAGCTTAATGGAAAAACCTATGAACTCGAAGTCAACAACGCAAGCAACTGTAATCACAGCGGTTCAACAGGTTGGGATTCTAGCTTGTTTGAGCTAGTCGAGGTGAGCGACCATGGTTTGACTCTTTACACAGAAAGAACAGACGGTACAGGAGGTTTCCCTGGAAATCTTAAAATTTGGATCAGCTACCACTTGGAAGAAAATGGTGCTTATGAAGTTAGCTATAAGGTGACGACGGACCAGGATACTTTGGTTAATCCGACCAATCATAGCTACTTTAACTTGTCTGGGGATTTCACTCAGACTGTTGACCGCCATGTCTTCCAATTGAACACTGAGGGCATCTATCCAATTGCTCCTGATGGTGTTCCAGATAAAACTCCAGATGCTAATCGTGATGTGGTCAAACATATCTACAATGGTGCCTTGTTGAAAGATATCTTTGCAGAAGAAGATGAGCAAATCCAAATCGTATCTGGCTTGGATCACCCATTTGCTCTTCCTAAAGGACATGACAATGCTGGTTTCCTTTATGACCAAAACTCAGGACGTTTCATGCTCTTTAATACTGAAGCTCCATGCTTTGTGGTTTATACAGCAAACTTTGTGGATGAGAGTGTCATCATCGCTGGTCAACCAATGATTCAGCACAATGGGGTTGCTCTTGAAGCACAGGCTCTACCAGATGCCATTCACAGCGACCTTAAAGATCAAGTGATTCTAAAAGCAGGTCAAACTTTTACTAGCAAAACTCGTTACGAGATTATTGTTAAATAAGAAAAACTCTCTGAAGCCTTTAAGCCTCAGAGAGTTTTATTTTAGGGAATTATATACTAGTTTACACTAAACACAATATATAGTGCTTACGAGAATATCAAAAAAGGCGAGTTCCAAGCGGAAATCGTCTTTTATTGTTAGATATTCTCTGAAAAGGGCAGGGATTTGATATAATCTTCAATCCATTTCCAATCAACTTCTTTATTATTGTTTACCGGTAAAAATAATTGTGTGGTTTTGATTAAATCCATCTTAAATGCCCGTCCATACGAATACCTATATCTTTCTTTATTAAGTAATGTTTGGATAAACAGAGCAGTGTATTTGTTTAACCATTTAGCTCTAATTACAACAATGTGGTCGCCTGCAACAAAACGGTTAGGTTGATAGGAAATCGTTGAGGTTGTATCTCCTACGACAAGAGCATTTCCTTCTTCAACACCACTTTCTTCATCTTTAGAAACCCATCCATCGACGGAATTGTTTAACTCTGTTCTACTAACGAATGGTAATTTACTTGGTTCTCTATTTTTAGAAAAATCCATATCAACTTTAGTATGAGCTTTGGCTTTATATATTTTAATATCCAGTTCTTCAAATGTAAACGGCATCCAGTGTGTCGAAGATATATCATCATGAACATTTTGTTTGGTTTCAGGTAATTTATAATTCAGTGATTTAATAAAATTCTCCATGAAAACCCAATCTGGTAGAAAACCACTATCTGAAAATTGTTTATTTGCATCAATAATGGGTTTGCCATTGGCATCTTTTTGAATAGGAAGTTTCAACTTGGAATTTTTCATTCTTTTATGACGCCATTTCCGTCCGTACCCCCACCTGTATCTATCATGCATTATGACCGTCGCAACAAATAAAGCTGTAAATTCATTGAAATCACCGTCAATACGATATAAGGGATTAACATCATGGCTACAAGTAAATGGTTTATCTTGGTAATAAGCATAACCGACAGAACCATTATTAGTAACACAGAGAGCGTGTGGTGCGAACAATTTAACATCTAATTCTTGATTAGGCTCATCTCCTGTTTTGGAAGCTGATTCAATCTCTTCTATTGTGAAATAATCTGTCACTCCATTATTCTTATCAGTTGCTCCTATAAATGGAATAGTTCCTTCTCCGCTTGATTCAGGTTTCTTATTATAAAAACCATTTTCCATGCGAAACACTTTTGGAAAATCAAAAAATTCCCAATCTCGAGTATCAATCATTGCCATATTCTCCTTCTTTTACTAAGAAAGATAGATAGTGATTTATAGTTTGTTGAAAATCATTAGAATTAAGTGTAGAATAATCAGTTTCCATATAGGCTTCAGCAAGCCATTCGTCTTCATATCCGACTTTCTTCATAACAGACAACCCAGCTACTTCACGTTTATTTCTGTACAACGATAGCCACTTAGATTTTTCCTGTTCCCATAAGCTATCTTCGTTATCGTCTACCCTCTCAACACGACCTAAACCTTTCCTTTTGATAAATTTATCATCTTTAAAGTATCCAAAGAAAGTATCCTTATCGGATTTAGCATGATTTTGAGACAAATCAAATATCATGCAACAAGCTACAGCAGAAGCACCTGGATAGAATATTTCGTCAGGCAGAGAAAAAACAGCCTCTAAAGTATATTTGTCAAGCAGTTTTTTCTTAAGCGATTTAGTTTCTTTGCTGTTGCCAATAGCAGCTTGCATTGGAAGTAAAACAGCAATTTTAGCTGTCTTATTTTTAATAATCTCATCTTTACCTTGTCCAGTTACTTGACGAGCTACCCATTCAACAAAGTGAAGTCCTTTTGAAGGGTCTTGAGTCACCTTTGAAGACCATTTTTTGACATAATCAGGGTCACAACTTTTTTTGGTCGCATTATATGGTGGATTCATAAGTACAACGTCTACATTAGCATCTGTAATCCACTTACCCTTATTAAACATGGAATCTTGAATAATATTTGAGTTTCCATCACCGTGTATCAACATATTTGTAGATGACAGACCAAATGCTCCATCTTCATATTCTATACCAAAAATTTGATTCTTTTTAACAGCATTACGTTCATCTTCAGTATTGCAATCATCCATAGCATCTGTCATAGCACGTACTAAAAAAGCACCACTCCCGCAACATGGGTCAAGTACACGAGAATTTTTATTAACATTTACAATCTTACTCATAAAATCACAGATATGGTCTGGTGTAAAAGCCTGATTCTTATCTGACTTCCCTACATATTTATTAAACGTTGTAAAGAATAGATTTAATAAATCCTGACCTGCTGTATTTTTATCATTGATATAAGGGATAATATTGTTATCTATATAGGCTAATAGAGCTTTTAATTCTTGATAACTCAAGCTGGTTACATCTTGGTCTTCTAAGACTTTATTATTGAGTATTGCTAACTTTCCAACTTTATTTAAATCCCCGCCTTGAGATAGTAATCCCTCTAAAATATTTTTGATGCTTTTTAGGATAACTTGTTCAGGAGACAGGTCGTTTCCATCCGTATCTTTTGTTGCTTTTATCCCTTCATAAACTAGTCCATTTTTAAGAGCAAGTAAACATGTTCCAACAAATTGACTTCGCAGTTTTTCATTTATACCATCAGAATGCAGTAGTTCATTCAGTGTTTTAATTGAATCCACCACTTTTAGTTTATCGTTTACTTTGCCAAAACATAACTCTTCATATTCCTCAAAAGATAGAATATTTGTTAGCTCACTATTCATGTGCTCATCGTCTATAATGACTGATTGCCCATACCATGTCCAAACATCGTTGCCCTCTGTTTCTGCTAAAATTGCTACAATTTTCCTATCAGAATATGCTTTTTCGTATTTTACATACTCCTGTAATTGCTGTTGAATTTCAGCTTTATCCCAATTATCAAATCTGTTTTTAGTTTCAACTAAAATAGCCAACCGGTCGTTCTCAAAGCGAATATCTAAGTGATTATGTTTTTTCTTTGAATTACTATTTCTATATTCAGAAATAGATTTACCAACAGATTTCAAAGCTCTAGAGTAACTAAATTCTCCATTTTCAAGATTAGAAGAATAGAAGGAACTCCCAATTTTATCAATAATTTCAAAACGCTCCATCATAGCACCTCGAAATTATTGATAAAATAAATAGCCTCTTCACAAAAATGTGAAAAAGCCTGTTTTAGAGCTTGACAAAAAACACATCCGATTACATAATCAGCGTGAGCTGTGAGCTGTGAGCTGTGAGCTGTGAGCTGTGATTGAGTTCATAATGCTTAATTTCCTTTATTTTTGATACTTCTATTATATCAAAATTCTGGCTTTTTGCATAGTAGAAGTTTACATTTTTATTGACAATCATTCTTTTTTTAGATATAATATAATCAAGAAGTAAGGAGTACCAGTTATGAAGTTTGAATTTAAGTCACTATTTGATTTACAATCTGCTTTTCCTGATGAACAGTCATGTATTGACCATTTAGAAAATATGATTTGGGGCGATGTGATTATCAGCCCTTTTGATGCTACCTCAAAGGTCTACAAATGTAAAGGTAACAAATACCGTTGTAAAAATACTGGAAAATACTTCAATGTCAAGACTGGTACTCTTTTTGACAATACTAAAATTGAACTTCGTAAATGGTTTATGGCAATCTGGCTTGTGACTTCTCACAAAAAAGGAATCTCATCTGTACAATTATCAAAAGATATTGGTGTTACGCAAAAAACAGCTTGGTTCATGCTAGAACGTATCCGTAAGTGTTTTAGTTCTGAAAACAACAATAGTCTTGATGATGTTGTGGAAGTTGATGAAACCTACATAGGTGGTAAAAACAAGAACCGTCATAACTCCAAAAAAGTCAAAAATGCTCAAGGGCGTTCATTGAAAGACAAATCTGCTGTAGTAGGTATGGTACAACGTCAAGGTAAAGTTAATGCTCATCATGTTCCAGATACAAAGACGAAAACATTGACTGAACAGATTGTCAAATACGTAAAGGAAACAGCTCAACTTTACACAGATGAATGGCTGGGTTATAATAAAGTGTCTAAGATGTATAATCATGACTTTGTTAATCATGGAATTAGTGAGTATGTGCAAGGTGATGTTTATACCAACACGATTGAAGGCTTTTGGGCTGGATTGAAACGTGGAGTATTAGGAATTTACCATTCGTGGTCTAAGAAATATCTTCAAGACTATGTAGATGAATTTGTTTTTCGTTATAATACTCGTGACTATTCGGATAGTGAGCGTTTTAATCTCCTAATTTCAAATGCCTGTGTCCGAACTAAATACAGGGAGCTGATTTATGGCTACTAATACATTACATGACCTGCATTTTGAATTGGAAAGGTCTATTGCTCGCAGGGTTGATAGTAAGCTGATTGGTTATCAAGTCAGCCTTTCAGATGGTTTTTACAATAAATACACCAAACTCTGGGATAAGACCTATTCTTTTGATTTTGTTACTAAACATCGCTCTTTTTATACTAAACTGACAAAATGTTGTGTTTATGACGTACTTGGAAATAATCAAAAGAGAATTGACAGAAAGGCTATTGCCAAACAAATGGCAGAGTTAGAAGCCTTGGTTGATATTGCAGAAAGTAAAGAGGAGTTTCAGATCTTTTTTGAGAAAAAATACAGTCTCAAATTTCCTGATTTGAACGATTGCATTGATCAGAAGAAAAAAGAGTTATCTGATTTTGACAAAAAACTTTGGATAGCAATGCACTATAACCCTAGAAAAGATGAGGGGGAATAATAATGACAACATGGTACGATTACATGGTGAGAGCTAGTGAACATGCTGGAAGTGACGGTGATTTGTGGTTTCGCTATCTTTATAAGGTCATTAAAGATGAGGAGACTAAACTAACTACTGATGATGTAGAGCAATTGTTGAAAAATCCTACCTTAACACCTTTCCAAAAAATAACCCTTCAAGATGCTTTAACAGAAGGTACACATACAAGAGAACACGTTTTGCAGGCGAACCGTAAAAGTCAGCCAAAAGATATTTTGAAACTCTTTAGAGAGGGTAACTATGGATAAGAAAGTTTTATTTGAGGCTCTCAATACAGAATTAGCCAAGGAAAATATTGACCTAGAAATTATCTGTGTTGGTGGTTTTGTTCTGGAGTATTACAATCTCCGAGGAACACAAGATGTATATGCCTTTTATCAAGAAGATGCTAAAATCAGAAGCATTATTGAGAAAGTTGGCGATGATTTTGGTGTGAACGAACCTGAAGAATTATGGTTGAATAATAACGTTGCCAATATGAATAGAGTACCGCCACGGTCAATCTGTGAGAAGGCATTTAGCTATTCAAATTTGACTGTTTTTGTACCGCCATTATCCTACATTCTTGGTATGAAGCTAGAAAGCGGACGAGATAGGGATAGACAAGATGCAGGAGATATTATTAAGTTAATCAAAATCCGTTCCATAAAAGATGTTACCAACAAGCTCAAAGAATATGGTTTTCAACCAGACCTTTCATTGATATTGGAAGTATTTGAGATAGCCTATGGTATGGAATGGTTAGCAGAATACATGACCGAACATTCAGATGAATTGAGATAAACTAAAAGACGATTTCCGCTTGGAACTCGCCTTTTTTGATATTCTCGTAAGCACTATATATTGTGTTTAGTGTAAACTGGTATATAGTTCCCTTATTTTATTATTCTTCATCTGGCGTGAGAATCATCGGAATGATGATTGGTTCACGTTCAGTATTTTCGTAAAGGAATGGTCGAATGGCGTTTACGATAGCACCATTGACTGATTGGACGCTGGCATCTTTGTTTTTCAAAGCGATACGAATAGCATTGAAAAGGATGCGTTGACTCTGACGGATCAAGTCGCCAGATTCGCGCATGTAGACGAAACCACGACTAAGGATATCTGGTCCAGAAATAATCATCTGAGACTCAAAGTCTACCGTTGCAACAGCAAGTACGACACCATCTTCGGATAGGTCTCGGCGGTCTTTTAGGACTGCCGCACCGATTTCACCGATACGATTTCCATCGACGTAGATATCTTGAGCATTGAAATGACCAGCGATACGAGCAGAGTTTGCAGTAAGGGCAAGGACATCACCATTGCTCATGATAAAGATATTGTCCTTCTCAACTCCAGTATCTACGGCAAGTCCAGCGTGAACTTTCTGCATACGATATTCACCGTGGACAGGCATGAAGTATTTTGGTTTGATGAGGCGGAGCATGAGTTTTTGTTCCTGCTGACCACCGTGTCCAGATGTATGGATATTGTTAATCTTACCATGGATAACTTCAACACCAGCTTCAGAAATGATGTTAATCAGCTTGTTAACGCTAGTGGTGTTTCCTGGGATTGGACTAGATGAGAAGATAACCGTATCACCAGGTTGGAGTTGCACCTGACGGTGAGTTCCGTTAGCAATACGAGAGAGAGCGGCCATAGGTTCACCCTGGCTACCCGTACAGAGGATAAGAATTTCACCCGCAGGGTAGTCTTTGATTTCATTTGGCTCGATAAAGGTTCCCTTAGGGGCCTTGATGTAACCAAGTTCAATCCCATTGACAATGGCTTTCTCCATAGAGCGTCCGAAGACAGCAATCTTACGACCTGTTTTAACAGCAGCATCAGTCGCTTGCTGGAGACGGAAGATATTTGAGGCAAAGGATGCAAAGATGATACGTCCCTCGATACCTTGGATAATCTTCATGATAGATTGGCCGACAACCTTCTCAGAGTTTGTAAAGGTTGGCACTTCAGCATTTGTCGAGTCAGAGAGTAAGCAAAGCACTCCGTCTTCACCTAGAGCTGCCATACGGTGCAAGTCTGCAGGTTCACCAACTGGTGTAAAGTCAAACTTAAAGTCACCGGTACAGACGATTTTTCCTTGAGGTGTGTGGATAACAATTCCCAAAGGTTCTGGGATCGAGTGAGTTGTTCTAAAGAAAGTTGCTTTAAGATTTTTAAAGGTCAACTCAGTGTTGTGGTTGATTTCGTGAAGTGTAGCATTGCGCAAAAGTCCGTGTTCTTCGAGTTTTCCACGGATCAAAGCAAGGGCTAGCGGACCTGCATAGATAGGGATATTTGCTTGCTTGAGCAAGAACGGAATCCCACCGATATGGTCCTCGTGTCCGTGGGTAATCAAGAGAGCCTTGACGCGGTCGATATTTTCGACAATGTAAGAGTAATCAGGGATAACGTAGTCGATACCAAGAAGATCATCCTCGGGGAATTTAATCCCTGCATCAACGATGATAATTTCGTCTTGGTATTCGATTCCGTATGTATTTTTACCGATTTCTCCTAGACCACCAATGGCAAAAACGCCCACTTCTTCTGGTTTAAGAGTATAGGCCATATTAGAACTCCGTAATTTCGAATGCGCCAGTTTCTTTTTCGTAGTCTAGCAATTTGTCTGACAAGAGCTCGATATATTCAACGTTGAATTCTGGACGGTTTTTTTCAACAAGTTCACGGGCAATGATACGTCCCTCAAGTTCTGAGTTAGCATCAATGTCTAAGTAAAGTGAGCGTGTTGTTTCACGACGTGGGCTACGGTCTTTTGTTTCTTGATAAAAAACTTTGTAAATCATGTGTTTCCTTTCTGTTTTCAGGTCAGCTGTATTCAAAAAATTACCAGCTTGAAGCTGTTTGTTTCTATTTCATTTTCTGCCTGTATTGACCTTGATTCGTTACAATTATTTCAATTATAACATAAAAAGGGGAATTAGTAAAAGCAGGAAACATGAAAGTAAGGAGCTTGAAATGTGTTTCATTGTGCCCGATACAAGTATTTGAAGACTTTGGAATCAAGTGCTATAATAAAGTTAGAAAAGAGGTTTTTCCTTATGAAGGAGGGCAGGATATGTTTCAACTAGCTATTATCATTCGTCTTCTGGCCTTTGCGATATTCGTTGCCTGTGTTTACGGAGGAAATGTTTTGTATACTCGGCTAGAGTATAGGAAAGCCAAACTCATTTGGAAGATTGGCTTCGTGACTCTGTATTCGTTTTTCCTTCTCATGGTGACCTATGTGGTCTGGTTCGTATTTTACTTTGGTTTGAATTCTTGAGTGCTTGTCCTGTCTGTTTGGCAGGACAATTTTGTTTTAAAACAAAGAAAATTCCCATGTGTCAGCTTTTGTAGTATAATAGTAAACAGACAAAAAGATAGGAATGTGTTATGAAAGTATTAGCTTTTGATACGTCCAGCAAGGCTCTTTCTCTCGCTATTTTAGAGGATAAGCAGCTTCTTGCCGAGACGACGATTAATATCAAGAAAAATCACAGTATTACCCTCATGCCTGCCATCGATTTTTTGATGGCCAGTCTAGATTTGACGCCAAAGGATTTGGATCGAATCGTAGTAGCAGAGGGGCCTGGTAGTTATACTGGCTTGCGAATCGCAGTAGCAACTGCCAAGACCTTGGCTCATACCCTGAACATTGAGTTAGTTGGGATGTCTAGCCTTTTAGCTCTGGTACCGAGCCAGCAGCAAGGTTTGGTTGTTCCTTTGATGGATGCGCGTCGCAACAATGTTTATGCAGGATTTTATGAAAATACCCATCCCGTTTTTCCTGAAGCTCATTTGTCTTTTGCAGAAGTTTTAGAGAAAGTTAAGGATGCTGATCAGGTAACCTTTGTCGGAGAAGTTGGAGCCTTTGTGGAGCAGATTCAAGAACAATTGTCGCAGGCTAGCTACCAAGAAACCTTACCAAATGCAGCCAATCTAGCTCTTTGGGCCTGGGACAAGGAAGCAGACTCCTTGCATGATTTTGTGCCGAATTACCTCAAACGTGTTGAAGCTGAGGAAAATTGGCTCAAGAACCATAGCGAGTCTGGTGAGTCTTACATTAAACGCCTATGATAGAAATCAAACGAATCCAACAGCAGCCTGATGTGGTACAAGCTATCTACGAAGTGATGACGGATGTTTATCCCGTCAGTCCTTGGACTTTGGAACAAATCCAAGCAGACCTGTCCCAAGACCAGACTTGGTATGCTCTAGCTTATGATGGGGAAGAAGTGATAGGTTTTCTAGCAATTCAGGAGAATCTTTTTGAAGCAGAAGTCTTGCAAATCGCTGTCAAGAAAGCTTATCAGGGGCAGGGGATAGCATCAGTCTTATTTGCTCAATTACCGACAGACAAAGAGATTTTTCTCGAAGTCAGAAAGTCAAATCAACGAGCGCAAGCATTTTACAAGAAAGAAAAAATGGCGGTCATCGCTGAGAGAAAGGCCTACTACCATGATCCAGTTGAGGATGCCATTATCATGAAGAGAGAAATAGATGAAGGATAGATATATTTTAGCATTTGAGACATCCTGTGATGAGACCAGTGTCGCCGTCTTAAAAAACGACGATGAGCTCTTGTCCAACGTCATTGCTAGTCAAATTGAAAGTCACAAGCGCTTTGGGGGCGTAGTGCCAGAAGTAGCCAGTCGTCACCATGTCGAAGTTATCACAGCTTGTATCGAGGAAGCTCTAGCAGAAGCAGGGATTACCGAAGAAGATGTTACAGCTGTTGCCGTTACGTATGGACCCGGATTGGTCGGAGCATTGCTAGTTGGTTTGTCAGCTGCCAAGGCTTTTGCTTGGGCCCATGGACTTCCGCTTATCCCTGTGAATCACATGGCTGGCCACCTCATGGCGGCTCAAAGTGTGGAGCCCTTGGAATTCCCCTTGCTAGCTCTATTGGTTAGTGGTGGACACACAGAGTTGGTTTATGTTTCAGAAGCTGGTGATTATAAGATTGTTGGGGAAACGCGTGATGATGCAGTTGGTGAAGCCTATGATAAGGTCGGCCGTGTTATGGGTTTGACCTATCCAGCAGGTCGGGAGATTGACGAGTTGGCTCATCAGGGGCAGGATATTTATGACTTCCCTCGTGCCATGATCAAGGAAGACAATCTGGAGTTTTCATTCTCAGGTTTGAAGTCTGCCTTTATCAATCTCCACCACAATGCCGAGCAAAAGGGAGAAAGCTTATCCAAGGAAGACCTATCTGCTTCCTTCCAAGCAGCAGTCATGGATATTCTCATGGCAAAAACCAAGAAAGCCCTGGAGAAATATCCTGTTAAAACCCTAGTCGTGGCTGGTGGTGTAGCTGCAAATAAAGGTCTTAGAGAACGCCTAGCATCCGAAATTACCGATGTCAAGGTTATCATTCCACCTCTACGACTTTGCGGAGACAATGCGGGAATGATTGCCTATGCTAGCGTTAGCGAGTGGAACAAAGAAAATTTTGCAGGCTTGGAGCTAAACGCCAAACCTAGCCTCGCTTTTGATACTATGGAATAAAGAGTTAGCTCTAGGCTGGCTTTTTTGTTTGGACAAATGAGAGAGTTTATTAAGATAGCAGCTATTTGATGACAAAAACAAACAGTGTTTTATTAACTTCAAATTCTAAACTTTTTTCTATTTTATGAATGTGTTATAATAATTTTTGCTATGACTGTTTAGAAAGCAGTTGATGAAGGAATGAATAGTGAGGAGGTTTATGAAAGAAAAAGGATTTTGGGAGGGTGTACAAGCAGCTGTACCGACGGCTTTAGGTTATATCAGCATCGGTCTTGCTTGTGGCATTATCGGTTCTCCCTATGTGACACCTGTTGAGATGGGCCTGATGAGCCTCTTTGTTTATGCTGGGAGCGCCCAGTTTGCCATGTTGGCATTGATTGCGGTCCAAGCACCTGTAGCAGCCATTGCCATGACAGTCTTTTTAATCAATTTACGACTCTTTTTGCTGAGCTTGCATGCGTCGACCTATTTCCGTCATACCAGTCTCTGGCAAAATATCGGTATGTCTAGTCTCTTGACAGATGAGACTTACGGGGTTTTGATGGGAGAATTAGCCCATACAGACAAGATCAATCCTATGTGGATGCATGGGAATAATCTCAACAGTTATGTAGCTTGGTTTGTTGGGACAGTTGTTGGGACAGCTCTAGGTGGTTTACTGCCAAATCCAGAAATCTTTGGCCTTGATTTTGCCCTTGTGGGAATGTTTATCGGGATTTTTGCTTCGCAGTTCCAGATTATGCAAAGACGGATTCCTGTCCGCAATCTGCTGAAGATCCTAGCAGTTGTTACGGTGTCTTTCTTTTTGCTCTTGACAGTGGTGTCTCAGTCTCTAGCTGTTCTATTTGCGACGCTACTTGGATGTACAATGGGGGTGGTCTTAGATGGTCAGTAAATATCTTTTGTTAGCCGTTATCTTTTCGGGCCTAGTGACTTGGATACCTCGTATGATTCCCTTCATATTGGTTAAGTACAAGGGGTTGCCAGCTATCGTTGAGCGTTTTTTGAAATTTTTGCCTGTTTCCATTATCTTTGCCTTGATTCTTTCAAGTGTGGTGTTAGGTAAGGTTGGGAGCCTACCTCAGATCAAGTGGCTGGACTTTTTGGCTGTTTTTCCAACGGCTTTTGTAGCCTTTCGCTACCGCAATCTAGTGGGTACGGTTCTTTTTGGAGTAGTCTTGGTTGCAGTCTTGCGTCTGGTCTTTTAGTCAGCCATAAAAAAAACCTATCACCGAGATAGATATCATATAATGGCGAAAAAAAATATTTTCTGTTAAGATAGTACAGTATTCTATTTTGGAGGAAATGACATGAAAAAAATCGTTAAATATTCATCTCTTGCTACCCTAGGGCTTGTTGCTGCAGGTGTACTAGCAGCGTGCTCAGGTGGTGAGAAGAAAGATGCAGCATCAGGTGAAGCAACATCTGGTAAAAAAGAAATCGTCGTAGCAACTAACGGTTCGCCAAAACCATTTATCTATGAAGAAAATGGTGAATTGACTGGTTACGAGATTGAACTTATCCGTGCGATCTTTAAAGACTCTGACAAGTATGAAGTCAAGTTTGAAAAGACAGAATGGTCAGGGATTTTCCCAGGACTTGATAGTGATCGTTATCAAATGGCTGTTAACAACCTCAGCTATACCAAAGAACGTGCAGAAAAATACCTTTACGCAGCGCCAACTGCTAAAAACCCTAACGTTCTTGTTGTGAAGAAGGACGACACTAGCATCAAGTCTCTTGATGATATCGGTGGAAAATCTACTGAAGTCGTTCAAGGAACAACCTCAGCTAAACAATTGGAAGCATACAACACAGAACATGCGGACAATCCAACTATCCTTAATTATACTAAGGCAGATTTCCAACAAATCATGTCTCGTTTGAGCGATGGACAATTCGACTACAAGATTTTTGATAAAATCGGTGTAGAAACAGTTATCAAAAACCAAGGCTTGGATAACTTGAAAGTCATCGAACTTCCAAGCGACCAACAACCTTACGTATACCCACTTCTTGCAAAAGGTCAAGATGAATTGAAATCATTTGTTGACAAACGCATCCAAGAACTATACAAAGACGGAACTCTTGAAAAATTATCTCAACAGTTCTTTGGTGGTTCTTACCTCCCAGCAGAAGCTGATATTAAATAGTGTTTAGCAATCATCCATTCTCTAGTAAATGGATGATTTTGCAACTTTCAGACATATAGTTTCAAACTATATGTCTGCCTATATAATAACAATTTGCGAAATCAAATAAAGTATGAGATACTATTACGGTATTATTTTTAAAGGAGAACGAATCATGAAAATCAAAAAATGGTTAAGCGTGGCGGCGATCGCTACAGTAGCAGGCCTTACACTTGTAGCTTGCGGAAATTCAGACAAGAAAGCAGACAATACAACTACAGTTAAAATCGCAACTGTTAACCGTAGCGGTTCAGAAGAAGCGCGTTGGGATAAAATTCAAGAATTGGTTGAAAAAGATGGAATTAAATTGGAATTCACAGAGTTCACTGACTACTCACAACCAAACAAAGCAACTGCTGATGGTGAAGTAGACTTGAACGCTTTCCAACACTACAACTTCTTGAACAACTGGAACAAAGAAAACGGCAAAGACCTTGTAGCGATTGCAGATACTTATATCTCACCAATCCGCCTTTACTCAGGTAAAAACGGTGAAGAAAACAAGTATACTAAAGTGGAAGAAATCCCAAACAACGGTGAAATTGCAATTCCAAACGATGCTACTAACGAAAGCCGTGCCCTTTACCTTCTTCAATCAGCAGGTTTGATTAAATTGGATGTTTCAGGAACTGAACTTGCTACCATCGCAAACATCAAAGAAAATCCAAAGAACTTGAAAATCACTGAGTTGGACGCTAGCCAAACAGCTCGTTCATTGACTTCAGTTGATGCAGCAGTTGTAAACAACACTTTTGTTACAGAAGCAAAATTGGACTACAAGAAAGCACTCTTTAAAGAGCAAGCTGACGAAAACTCAAAACAATGGTACAACATCATCGTTGCGAAAAAAGATTGGGAATCATCACCTAAAGCTGATGCAATCAAGAAAATTATCGCAGCTTACCACACTGACGAAGTGAAAAAAGTCATCGAAGAAACTTCAGACGGCTTGGATCAACCAGTTTGGTAATAAACACAGGGAGGTGGGAGAGATTTTTTCCACCTCTTGCTTTTATATAGAGACTAAAGAAAAGGAACATCCACTTGTATTGATTCTAAAGGTACAAGTCCTAGTAGAAAGGTAGAGAGAAAATGGTTTTCCCTAGCCAAGAAGAGCAAATTGAAAAGTTTGAAAAGGATCATGTAGCGCAGCATTACTTTGAAGTTTTGCGTACCTTGATTTCTAAAAAATCAGTCTTTGCCCAACAAGTTGGCCTGAAAGAGGTAGCTCGTTATCTAGGCGAAATCTTCAAGCGCGTAGGTGCAGAGATCGAGATTGACGAGAGCTATACAGCACCTTTTGTCATGGCGCATTTTAAAAGTTCACGCCCAAATGCCAAGACTATCATTTTCTACAACCACTATGACACAGTACCTGCGGATGGCGACCAAGTCTGGACAGAGGATCCATTTACGCTTTCTGTGCGTGATGGCATCATGTATGGACGCGGGGTTGATGATGATAAGGGACATATCACTGCTCGCTTGAGCGCTCTGAGAAAATACATGCAACATCACGATGATCTTCCAGTCAATATCAGCTTCATTATGGAAGGGGCAGAAGAGTCTGCCTCTATGGATTTAGATAAATATCTAGAAAAACATGCAGACAAACTCCGAGGCGCAGATTTATTAGTCTGGGAACAAGGTACCAAGAATGCCTTGGAACAGTTAGAAATCTCTGGTGGAAACAAGGGAATTGTGACCTTTGATGCCAAGGTCAAGAGTGCAGACGTAGATATCCATTCCAGCTATGGTGGAGTCATCGAATCAGCTCCATGGTATATCATTCAAGCTTTGACTAGTCTTCGCGCTGCCGACGGCCGTATCTTGGTGGAAGGTTTGTACGATGATGTGCAGGAACCAAACGAACGTGAGTTAGCCTTGGTTGAAACCTATGCCCAACGCAACCCAGATGAGATCAGCCAGATTTATGGCTTGGAATTGCCTCTTTTACAAGAGGAACGTACAGCCTTTCTAAAACGGTTCTTCTTTGAACCAGCACTCAATATCGAAGGGATTCAGTCTGGTTATCAAGGTCAAGGAGTTAAAACAATTCTGCCAGCAGAAGCTAGCGCTAAACTAGAGGTTCGTTTGGTTCCTGGCTTAGAACCACATGATGTTTTGGGGAAAATCCGGAAACAACTAGACAAAAACGGTTTTGATAAGGTAGAATTGTACTATACTTTGGGTGAGATGAGCTATCGAAGCGATATGAGTGCACCATCTATTCTCAATGTTATTGAGCTGGCCAAGAAATTCTATCCACAGGGCGTATCCGTCTTGCCAACAACAGCTGGTACAGGTCCTATGCATACGGTATTTGATGCCTTAGAAGTACCTATGGTTGCCTTTGGTCTAGGAAATGCCAATAGCCGAGACCATGGTGGAGATGAAAATGTGCGAATCGCCGATTATTACACCCATATTGAATTAGTAGAGGAGCTGATTAGAAGTTATGAGTAGAGATATTATCAAATTAGACCAGATTGATGTGACTTTCCACCAAAAGAAAAGAACCATCACAGCGGTCAAGGATGTGACCATTCACATCCAAGAAGGGGATATCTACGGGATTGTAGGATATTCTGGAGCAGGGAAATCAACCCTGGTTCGTGTGATTAACCTTTTACAAAAACCATCTGCAGGTCGAATTACTGTAGATGATGATGTGATCTTCGATGGTAAAGAAACCTTAACTGCTGGGCAATTACGTCGTAAGCGTCAAGATATTGGGATGATTTTCCAACACTTTAACCTTATGAGTCAGAAGACAGCAGAGGAAAACGTAGCCTTTGCCCTCAAACACTCTGGCCTCAGCAAGGAAGAAAAGAAGGCTAAAGTAGCTAAGTTGTTGGACTTGGTTGGTCTTGCAGATCGTGCCGAAAACTATCCTTCACAATTATCTGGAGGTCAAAAACAACGTGTGGCTATTGCGCGTGCCTTGGCCAATGATCCAAAAATCTTGATTTCGGACGAGTCAACTTCAGCTCTTGATCCAAAGACAACGAAACAAATCTTGTCACTCTTGCAAGAATTGAACCGTAAACTAGGTTTGACCATTGTCCTGATTACACACGAGATGCAGATTGTCAAAGATATTGCTAACCGTGTAGCAGTGATGCAGGATGGTCGTCTGATTGAAGAGGGTAGCGTTCTTGAAATCTTCTCAGATCCTAAGCAACCATTGACCCAGGACTTTATCTCAACGGCGACAGGTATCGATGAAGCTATGGTCAAGATTGAAAAGCAAGAAATCGTAGAGCACTTATCTGAAAACAGCATTTTGGTACAACTCAAGTATGCAGGCGCTTCTACAGATGAACCACTTCTGAATGAATTGTACAAGCACTACCAAGTAACAGCCAATATTCTCTATGGAAACATTGAAATTTTGGATGGTACTCCTGTGGGTGAACTTGTGGTTGTCTTGTCAGGGGAAAAAGAAGCCTTGGCAAGCGCTCAAGATGCCATCCGTCAGGCTGGTGTGCAACTAAAAGTATTGAAGGGAGGACAGTAAGATGGCAGAATTGATTAAAGCATACTTACCAAACGTCTACAAGATGGGTTGGTCTGGTCAAGCTGGCTGGGGAACAGCAATCTACTTGACCCTTTATATGACGGTTCTTTCCTTCATCATCGGAGGTTTTCTAGGGCTGGTTGCAGGGCTTTTCCTTGTCTTGACTGCACCGGGTGGTGTCTTGGAAAATAAAGTTGTTTTCTGGATTTTAGACAAGATTACCTCTATCTTCCGTGCGGTGCCATTTATCATTCTCTTGGCTGTCTTGTCACCCTTCTCTCATCTAATCGTAGGGACAAGTATCGGACCAAATGCGGCTATTGTACCCCTATCTTTTGCAGTCTTTGCCTTTTTTGCCCGTCAAGTACAGGTGGTATTGGCAGAGCTTGACGGAGGTGTTATCGAGGCAGCTCAAGCCAGTGGAGCTACATTCTGGGACATCGTAGGTGTTTACCTATCAGAAGGTCTACCAGACTTGATCCGTGTGACAACTGTGACCTTGATCTCACTAGTCGGTGAAACAGCTATGGCGGGAGCGGTCGGAGCAGGTGGTATCGGTAATGTAGCTATCGCCTATGGATTTAACCGTTTCAATCATGATGTAACAGTCCTTGCGACTCTCATCATTATCTTGATTATCTTTACAATTCAGTTCTTGGGAGACTTCTTGACCAAGAAATTAAGTCATAAATAAAAAAAGAGCCTTCTAGCTCTTTTTTATTATCTAACTTTTATGTGTCAACTTCTTACAAAGTGCTTGTCCAATCAGGGCGCCAAGTAAAGCACCAATGAGGACACTTGCGATAAAAAGTAGGATATTACCGAGATTCGGTGAGGCCATAATGCGGTCAATATAGTCCTGAGATTTCCCACGAGCTACTAGAGTTGCTATATAAGCTTGAGGGGTTATCCACATAAGTAGAATGGGACCGGTGGTGCCAAAAGCAAATACTAGAAAGGAAAGGAGGTTCTTGACCTTATCCTTGTAATGACCAAGATGGGCGATGCCATCCGCCGCAAGTCCACAGATGATTCCTGGGAGAAAGGCTCCAGCACCATGCTTGCTCCCGAGGAAAAAGAGAGAGATAACGAGCCCAATCGTTGTAATCGCTCCAAAGCGAGGAACCTTTGCTAAAAGGATCATATAGACGCTACCACCCACAAGAGCAGAAAAGGCAGGGGCATAAAACATATTTCCAGTGTGGTCGACAAGATTTCCTAGTAGAACTCCGACTCCGATACAGAGAAAGTAGACAAGGGCAGCAACAAGGGTTGTCAAGATATTCTTTTTCATAAGTTCTCCTTCGTATATCTGATGGTTTTCATTGTATCATGCCTGTGGCAGATTGTAAATGCTAGTTTGGAACTAGTATTTATTAGGAAATGTGGTAAAATAGGAAAAAATAAAAGATGAGTGGTAAGAGGATGAAGAATTTAGGAAAAGTTTTTAAAGAGCTACGAGAATCAAGAAAAATTTCCTTGAGAAAAGCAACAGGTGGACGCTTTTCAGCATCCTTATTGTCGCGTTTTGAAAATGGTCAGAGTGAAATATCTGCTCAAAAGTTATTTGCTGCTTTAGAGAATATCCATGCTAACGTAGAAGAACTCTTATTTTTAGCGAGAGACTTTCACCACGATGCTAATTCTGAATTCAGAAATCAACTGTTTAAAGCTGTAAACCCAAAAGATTTAACATCTTTGCATACCCTCTATCAGAGAGAATACCAAAAAATCCCTTTTTCAAAGGATAAACAAGAACATATTCTCAATGCTATTCTGATAAAATCCTATATGAAAGCCATTGATGAGACAGTTACATTGACCTCTGAGGAAGAAAGAGTCCTACATGATTATCTATTTTCTGTTGAAATTTGGGGGCTCTATGAACTTTCGTTCTTTTCTTCCTGCTCTCCTCTTTTATCAGTCCAGCTTTTGACAAAGTATACTCGAGAAATGTTGCGGAAGTCAGATTTCTTGCAAGGAGTTGGGAAAAATCGAAATATGATGCACACCTTGCTCCTCAATGCTTTTATGGCCTGTATTGAAATTGATGATTTTACCAATGCCCTCTATTTTAAAAAACAAATTGAAAAGAACTTCTTTGAAGAAAATGAAACCTATTTTCGAATAGTCTACCTATGGGCAGAAGGTTTGCTTGATAGTAAACAAGGAAGAGTGAAGGATGGGCAGAGAAAAATGGAGGATGCTGTCCGTATTTTCGAGATGATTGGTTGTAGCAAATCTGCAGATTATTATAGAAGCGCCATAGAGTGTTGAGTATTTGCAACTGGATAAATTAAATTGAAACGATAGGACTGTAAAGATACTTATTAGTATTAGCAAGTTCTATCGTTTTCGTTAGGGCTTTATCCTGTTGCATATATTCAAAAAATTATTCTCGAGGGATTCTTGATGCTATACTAGAACTACCATAAAAGTAGTATGTTAGCAAGAAAGGAAATTATATGAAACTATTACTAAGAAATCAAGCATATAGAGTTTTGAGCTTATCACGATTTTTCAATGCTTTTGGAGCTTCCATTTATAATTTAGTATTTGTGGTCTATGCCTCGACTTTGCCAGAGGCTTCTGTTGCCGTTGCCATTGCGAATGTTGTGATGATGCTTCCAACTCTTTTTACAGTTTTTGTGGGGATTCGGGCAGATTATACGAGGGACAAGGTAAAATGGATGACCTATGTCGGTTTATTTCAGGCAATTTTATTTTTTCTAGCAGCCCTAGTTGTTCAGCAAGCTAGTTTCTTTGCCTTTTCGACCCTTTGTCTCATCAATGTCATTAGTGATGTAGCCAGTGATTTTGCTGGGGGCTTGCGAATGCCTCTCGTTAAAGAAAAAGTAGCAGAGTCAGATCTGATGGAGGCCTATTCCTTTTCTCAGTTTATTACCTATATTTCTGCTATTGGCGGCCAAGCTTTCGGTGTTTGGCTATTAGGGGTATCGACGCAGAACTTTTCGCTCGTAGCAGGAATCAATGCCATATTTTTCCTAGTGTCAGCTCTCATTCTCTTTTTAGGAAGGGCTGAATTAAGCTTATCAACTCCACTTGTTGACAGTAAATCACTGAAAAGTGAGAAGCTTTCTATCAAAGATCAGTTTTTAACGATTTACCGAAACTTACGTCTCGTTTTTCTTAAAAGTGGACAGAAAAACTTTGGGTTTATGCTCTTTGCTATCTTGCTTATCAATGCTTTGGGTGGTGCCTTGGGTGGAATTTATAATATCTTCTTTTTGAGCCATTCTCTCTTAAATTTTTCTTACACAGAGGCACTATTTATCAGTCAATTCTGTGCTTTGTTAGCAATCATCATCAGTAGCCTTACGGGAAATGATTATGTTGGGAAACAGTCCTTGCCTAGATTGATGATGTGGGCGACCGTAGGACTCAGTCTAGTTGGTTTAGCTAATGTATTCAATCAAGTCGTGCTTGGTTTGCTATTTCTCTTTTTAACTCTGTATGTGTCTGGTAAAGTTTCACCAAAGATTAGTGCCATGCTCATGAAAAATCTAGCTCCAGAGGTTCTAGCTCGTACCAGTAATTTTTTAGGTTTATTGTTTACCCTATCCATACCTGTGGGAACGGCCTGTTTTTCACTTGTAGCCGTATGGAATATACAGTTAACTTGGATGCTATTTGTTGGTCTTTCCTTGCTAGCTATTTTTTTGACAATTCTTAATCTCAAAAATGATATCTAAATCCTAATTTTTTTCTCACTGTTTTAATCCCTTTATTTATGGTAAAATAAGACTATTAAGTTTAAAGAGGATTCCCTATGAAATTACAAAAACCAAAAGGAACGCAGGATATTTTACCTGCTGAGTCTGCCAAGTGGCAGTACGTTGAAGGCTTTGCGCGTGAAATCTTCAAACGCTACAACTACGCAGAAGTACGTACCCCTATTTTCGAGCATTATGAAGTCATCAGTCGTTCTGTTGGAGACACAACTGATATCGTAACCAAGGAAATGTACGATTTTTACGACAAGGGTGACCGTCATATTACGCTACGTCCAGAAGGAACGGCTCCAGTCGTTCGTTCTTATGTGGAAAACAAACTCTTCGCACCAGAAGTTCAAAAGCCAAGTAAGTTCTACTACATGGGCCCTATGTTCCGCTATGAGCGTCCACAAGCAGGCCGTTTGCGTCAATTCCACCAGATTGGTGTGGAGTGCTTTGGTTCTAGCAATCCAGCTACTGATGTGGAAACAATCGCTATGGCAGCTCATTTCTTGAAAGAAATCGGCATTCAAGGTGTTAAATTGCACCTTAACACTCTTGGAAATCCTGAGAGCCGTTCGGCCTATCGTCAAGCTTTGATTGACTATTTGACGCCACTTAAGGAGACCTTGTCCAAGGATAGCCAACGTCGTTTGGAGGAAAATCCTCTCCGTGTCTTGGACTCTAAGGAAAAGGAAGACAAGGTAGCAGTGGAGAATGCACCTTCTATCTTGGATTACCTTGACGAAGAAAGCCAAGCTCACTTTGATGCTGTTCGTCAGATGCTGGAAAACCTCGGAGTAGACTACATCATTGATACCAATATGGTACGTGGACTGGACTACTACAACCACACCATCTTTGAGTTTATCACAGAAATTGAGGGCAATGACTTGACAGTCTGTGCAGGTGGTCGCTACGATGGCTTGGTTGCCTACTTTGGCGGTCCTGAAACTGCTGGATTTGGCTTTGGGCTTGGTGTGGAGCGTCTCCTTCTGGTCCTTGAAAAACAAGGGGTGGCACTGCCTATCGAAAACGCTCTAGACGTTTATATTGCTGTTCTTGGTGAAGGAGCAAATCTGAAAGCCTTGGAGTTGGTACAAGCATTGCGCCAACAAGGCTTCAAAGCAGAGCGTGATTATCTCAACCGTAAACTCAAAGCGCAGTTTAAGTCAGCTGACGTCTTTGAGGCTAAGACCCTAATCACCCTAGGAGAGAGTGAAATTGAAAGTGGACAAGTTAAGATTAAGAACAACCAAACTCGAGAAGAAGTAGAAGTTTCGCTTGAAACTATTAGCAAAAATTTCTCAGAAGTCTTTGAAAAATTGGTATAAAAGAACCCAAAAAAGCTAGGAAAAATTCCTAGCTTTTTTGAATAAAAAGTACCAAAAAGACACAAATTTTAGAAAAAATAGTAAATGAAAAGTTTTAGTTGGATAAATAAAAATTTTGGTTAAAATTTATTGACTTTCGCCCTCTATCACTGTATTATTGAATAGTATAGAATAAATATTTTGCGCCCTAAAACAGGGAGTCTAAGGATATTTATGCATAATTCAAATCTTATAAAGAGATGATGGCTAGATGAGAGTTTGGAGAAAAAGAAAATGAATATTAGGAAATCAACAAAATATTCACTATTGACAATTGGGATTTTAACCACTTTCCAATTAGGTCAAATGCATGTTAAAGCTGATACAACTGATTTCTCAAATAACACAGTTGTGCAAAACCAGGATGAAAAAGCAACTTCATTAAATAAGAACACCAATCAAAAGAGTGAAGCCACTGCTAATGATAAGAAAGAGCCGGTTGCTAATAAGGGAAAGCCTGCAGCTTTAACGCCGGAAAACACTACTTCTACAACGGAAGTGGCAGAAAAGGAAGCAGACAAGTCTCCTGCTGAGAGGGAAGTTGCTGAAGAAAAAACAGTAGCAGAACAACCAAAAGCGGAACAATCTGTCCAAGAGCAACCAACAAGTGAGCAGCCAAAAGCAGAACAGCCTAAGGTAGAAAAACCAGCAGCTGAAATAACACCTGAAGAAGAACTGAAAAATTTGTCAGAGACACCTCAAGAGGGGGTAACGACTCCTAAAGAGGAACCGAAAGCTCCTAAAGATGAATCAGCAGCTCCTAGAGCTCGTCGTAGAAGAGCAGCTAGCAATACAAACGTATATGAAGATGCAACATACGGTAAGTATGTAAAAGCTACAGATTTCGGATTAGATACAACTGGTAAGGTTGAAGCAAGTGATGCTCTTCAAAAAGCTCTGAAAGCAGCCAATGAGGTTGAGGGTGGAGCTGCCGTAATGGTTTCAGGGAATGTCCTCTTGAAGAAAACCTTGGTTATCGATGAGAACTATGCCAATGTAAAAGGTTTGATTGGTAGTGGTCCAAGTCGTAACAATACAAAAATCGTGTTTAACAAAAAGCAAGATGGAGAGCACGATCCTGAAACAAACTTGACGGATAACCGTTACGAGTCTGCGGTCCTCATTCAAAATCAGAATAACTTTACTGTAGGCCGCTTAACTGTTGAGCATGCCTATGATTCATCAGACTACACTAAGGATAATGAGTTTTACCGTAAAGGAAAATCTTACTTTGGACGTTCAAACGGTATCTACGTAAACGATTCTTCAAATGTTACGATCAATGATGTTCGTGCAATGAAATTCAACAGAGCCGGTGTCTTCTTTAGTTCAAGTAAGGCGACAGCTCAAGAGTATGATGCTAGCGGTAGACCAATCCGTTATAGTAGTATCTCTGAGAAGGTTTCAAATGAAGTCAAGTCTATCGGAGATCCAGATGTTCCTATCATGGACGGTAACAAGGTAACCAACTCTTTCCTTCATAACAACCGTGTTGCTGGTGTTATGTTCGGTTACCAACGTAATTTTGTGGTAGACAATAATATCTTGTCATACAACGGTCATGTGTTGGACGGTGGTACTGGATATGGTGCAGCCTCAATGGCTGGTTCTTACAATGATGGTATTACCTATACTGGAAACTATACAAACTACAACTACCGTAAAGGCTTGGATATCCACGACGGGAATAAGATTCTCATCGAAAACAACGTTTCACTCGGAGACCGTTTGAATGGTATCGAGGTTTATAACCGTGCCAATCCGATGACAGATGTCATTATTCGTAACAACAAGGTAACTCAAGATCCAAACTCTAAGTTGGAAAATGATGATGATGATCCAGCGCGTTACCGTGGTTACACAGCCATCTCTATCCTAACAAATGAGAAAAACCATAAATGGACCAAACCTCTTGATAAAGGTCGTTACGTTATTTCAAATAACACCATTGAAGGTTTGACAAAACCATTTGAAGATGGACAACTAGGAACATTTGGTATTCTCTTTAGAAACAACGAAAGTTCAAATGATTATAGTCTAAACATTGAAGGAAACACCATCACTGGTGATTCGACAGACTATATCATCTCTGTCAACAACAATACTGCTCAAGCATCTAGAGGTGTTGAAGGTGGTGGTTCAGGTGATATCACTATTTCAAGAAATAAGATTGAAGTAGATGACATCAAGCAGTTACCGATTTACATTAATGATGATACAACTTATGTAGCAAGTGTTATTGACCGTACTACTGGAAAACGTGTCAACAAGGTTACAAAAGTACCATTTACTAAGACTAGAGGAAGTATCAATATTGACAACAATGAGTTGACCGTTTCTAAGATTAAGTCTAGATGGAAAAATGCGGTTGCGATTGAAAGTACAAACGCAGCTTCTATTGATGTCAATAGCAATACCTTTAAGTATAAAGACAATGAGCCGTGGCAACGTTATGATGTTACCCGTAAAACGGACGGTAGAGTTATCAAAGACATAATGCAAGCTTTCTTTGGTATCAACCGTCTAAACGACACTGTTAAAGTAACAGCTACAGACAATAAATTCATCGCCGACACACCAAACAAGAATGGTTTCTTTAGACTATACAATGGTGATTGGGTGAACTTAAATGCTAAGAGTAATAATGTCTTCCTTGGACGTAATACTCTAGATGGGAAGCCACTAGCTCCAGTAGATATCGTTGGTGATAAAACGGTTGAAACACTTCGTACAACAACAACGACAGAGTACATCATCGAAACTCGTGAGACAGATGAACTTCCTATCGGATTTAAAGAAACTGTACAAAAAGGTGTACCTGGTAAGAAAGTTAATGTTTATAAGATTACCAAAGTTGGTGATACAATTGTAGGTCGTCAGATTGAATCTGAGGAAATAATTCAAGAGCCTACGAGAGAAATCGTCTTGATTGGTACAGCGACAGAAACATTTGAGACTGTTACTGAGAAAGAAACGGTTGCATACGAAACAGAAATTAGAACTGACCCAACAAAACCAAAAACGTATCAATTTGAAAATCAAGCTGGTAAGAATGGTTCTGTTGAAAAGACTTATCAAATCAGAAAACTGAATGGTAAGGAAGTCGGTAAGACTTTGACGTCTGAAACAGTGATTGACCAACCAGTCAAACGCATTATCACAGTTGGTAGTGCAGTAGAAAAAGTAGAATACACTACTGAAATCAAAGATGTAGACTTTGAAACTGTGGTTGAATATGACTATACGAAACCAAAAGGTTACGAAGAAGTCCGTCAAGACGGTGAGAAAGGTCGCATTGAAAATCAATACAAACTTACCTACCTCAATGATGAACTTGTTGACCGTAGCTTAGTCAATGAAAACACCCTAAAAGAGAAGAAGAACAAGATTGTTGTTAAAGGTCTAGGTGTGGTTGTATCAATCAGATCCGTAGTTGTTGTCGAAGAAAAAGACTTCAACAAGGTTATCGAAAAAGATGAAACCCAACCAGAAGGCTACAGCAAGATTACTCAAGTCGGATCTCCTGGTACCATCACAACAACTTATGAAGTGACCTATGAAGACGATGTAGAAGTTGCTCGTAAAGAAATCTCAAAAGTTGAGGATCCAAAAGCTGTAGACGAAATCACAGTAATCGGTACTTCTAAGATGACAGAACGTACATTGGATGAACAGGTTGACGTTCCATTCAAGACGATTTATGTCTCAGACAATACACTTCCAGCAGGAGAAAGTGTTGTCGATGAAGAAGGAACTCCAGGACAAATTATCCGTACTTTCTTGGTAAGCTATCGAAATGGTAAAGAAATCGGTCGTACCATCGTTTCTGAACATAAGATTACAGATGCAGTCAACCGTGTCGTTCGTGTCGGAAATGCGACACCTATTGTTGAAACCACTGAACTTGTAGATGAGACAGAATCAATCGATTACAATACTCTCAAAGAATTTTCAGATCAGCTTCCTGCAGGGACAACTAAGGTTATCCAGGCAGGTAAGAAAGGCCAGAAAACAAATCGTTACTCTGTAACGAAAGTGAATGGAGAAGAGACATCTCGTACATTTGTAGAATCTAACATTACTACAGATCCAGTAGATGAGATCATCCAAGTTGGAACTCGTATCAAAGAAATTAGAGAAGCAACCGAGACAAGTCCAATTCCATTTACTATTAAGGTTCGTAAAGACACCACGAAGCCAATCGGCTACCGAGTGACTGAGGTAGAAGGTCAAGACGGTGAGAAGTCAGACCTCTATAAAGTAACTTACATCAGTGGTACCGAAACCAAACGGGAACATTTGAAGACAACAGTCGTTAGAGAAGCTATTAACAAGGTGATTGTCGAAGGTGCTGGAATAGAACGTGCTCTCTTTGAAATTCAAGAAGATAAGATTACAAGCTCAACTGAGTATCGAAATGATGACACTCTTCCAGAAGGTGAAACTAAGATTTCTCAAGTTGGAGAAGAAGGCCTCCTTCGTAAGACGATCGAAAAACGATACTTCAATGACGAATTGCGTTCTACGAAATTAATAGACAGCAAACTAATCAAAGAAGCAACTCCAACGATCATCTTGGTAGGTACAAAACATGTACCAACCATCAAGGTAGAACAGGATACTCAAACTGAGAAGATTGCCTACAAGACTCAAAAAATCGAAGATCCAAACCTACCAAAAGGTGAAACTAAGGTAGTTCAAGTAGGACGAAATGGTCGCATTGAGAAAGTTTACCAACTAACCTACAAAGACGGAGTCTTGATTAAGACAGACTTGATTAGTAGCAAGGAAGTTCAAAAAGTTCAAGATGAGATTATCCATATCGGTACGCAAGTTACTGAGACCAAGGAAATCAACACAACAAGTCCAATTCCGTACAATGTTATTATTCGTAAGGATAAGACCAAGCCAGTTGGTTACAGCCTTGTTGAAGTAGAGGGCCAAGAGGGAACTCAAACAGACTACTATCAAGTAACTTACGTCAATGGTAAGGAAACCAAGCGTGAGCACATCAGAACTGTCATTACAACTAAACCTGTCAATAAAGTCCTAGTTGAAGGTTCTGGAATTGAGCGTACAATCTTCGAAATTCAAGAAGAAAGAATCACAAGTTCAACTGAATATCGTAACGACGATACTCTGCCAGAAGGTGAAACAAAGGTTCTTCAAGAAGGTCAAGATGGACTCATCCATAAGACAATTGAGAAACAGTACTTCAATGATGAAGAACGTTCTTCAAAACTAATCGAAAGTAAAGTTGTCAGAGAAGCAATTCCGACCATCATTTTAGTTGGGACAAAACATGTTCCAAATGTTAAAGTGAAGCAGGAAACGCGAACTGAAGAGACTAACTTTAGAACAGTTACCGTTATTGATGAAAATATTCCAAAGGGTGAACGTAAGCTTGTTCAAGAAGGTCGTGCTGGTTTAGTAGAAAAAATTTATCAGCTTACTTATAAAGATGGCATCTTAGTCAAGACGGACTTGATTAGCGTCAAAGAGTTGCGTCCAGCCCTTGAGCAGATTATCCATATCGGTTCTCAAGTTACTGAAACCAAAGAGATCAGCTTAACCAGTGCGATTCCTTACAACACCATCGTTCGTGAGGACAAGACTAAGCCTGTTAGCTACCGTCTGGTCGAAGTAGAAGGCCAAGAAGGAACTCAAACAGACTACTATAAAGTAACCTATGTCAATGGTAAAGAAACTCAACGTGAGTATCTAAGAACTGTTATCACGACTCAACCTATCAACCAAGTTCTTGTGGTGGGTGCTGGAGTTGAGCGTACTGTCTTGGTGACTGAGGATGAAGTCATTAGTCATCAAACAGAATATCGCAATGATGATAGCTTGCCAGAAGGTGAAACTAGAGTCTTCCAAGAAGGTCAAGATGGACTAATTCACAGAACGTTTGAGAAATACTACTTCAATGATGAAGAGCGTTCTTCTACATTGGTAGATACCACGGTCATCAGAAAAGCAGTGGCTCGTGTAATCTTAGTTGGAACAAAACGAATTCCTACTATTACAACAGAGGAACTCATCCAAGTAGAAGAAGTAGCCTTTGAGAAACAAACAGTTGAAAATGCAGAGCTAGCAAAAGGAACTGTGAATGTTTTACAAGAAGGCAAGGCAGGTAGACGACAAGATGTGTATCGCTTGACTCTTGAGGACGGAGTTGTGATCAAGAAAGAATTGATTCGCTCAGAAATCCTAGAAGAACCACAAGCAGAGATCACTGAGATCGGAACCAAGCAAGTTTCTTCTATAATTATAGAAGAAAACATCCAAGTAGAAGAGATTGACTTTGAAAAACAAATAGTTGAAAATCCTAAGTTTGCTAAAGGTACACAAATTCTTCTACAAAAAGGAAAACCAGGAAAACGTCAATATATGTATCGTTTGACTTTGCAGAATGGAGTTGTGATTAAGAAAGAATTGATTCGCTCAGAAATCCTAGAAGAACCACAAGCAGAGATTATTGAAATAGGGACCCTGGTTGAACAATCAAAACAAGAACCATCAGCACCAGTTCCATCTCCTAAACTGGAGGAGATGAAGCCATTGGCAGTTTCAGCTCAAAAACCTCAAACAGTTGAAGCACCAGTTGTCCAAGACCAGCTCTTACCAGAGACTGGAGAGCAATCAAACTGGTGGATCAGCCTGCTTGGAATCTTGATGATGTTCTTAACTTTGGTCGGTATTCGCGATAAAAAAGATGACCATAGAAGATGAAATTTGTCGAAAAGAGACAATATAAAACAAAAATAATAATATTTCTAGCAGAAAAATAAAAATCTTTTAAAAAACCCTTTAAAAGACTTGTAAAAGAAACTAAAAAATGCTATGATATATCAGATTAAATTAAAGGAGTTTATTGTGATGAAGAATTCACAGCTTAGCGCTACGCGCATTTTAGCGATGTTAAGTATCTTGGTTCTTTCATTGGCGACACTGACGACAGTTTTCGCTACTGAAGTAACTCAATATACTATGAACACAGAAGTTAAGGTTGATGGTCAACCTATAACTGCGGACAAAAAGATTACGACTGGTCGTGTCTTGGAGGCAACAAATAGCCTTACTTTCCCAGATTCACAAGCGATTAACGCTGGGGATACCTTGACTTTGGACCTTCCAAAAGAATTGGAACTTGTTACTAAACTTGAGTTCCCAATCCTTCACGCCAACGGTGAAAAGGTTGGTGATGCCGTAACTGACCCGGCTACAGGGAAAGTGAAAATTACTTTCACGGACTACTTCTCAAAAAACTACAAAGACAAAGTCATGTCTTTGAAATACTCAGTTCGTCCGAACGCAACGAATTTGAAAGAATCTGGTAAGTACACATTTAAGTTTGGTGAAGAAACTTACAATGTAACCTATGAGCAATACGTAGGTGTTCCAGATGACTATGAGTACAAATACGGTTACCAAGACAAGGAAAACCCTAAACGTATCAAATGGCGTATCCTTTTGAACGCTGTTCAAGATAAATTGAACAACTTGGTTATCGAAGATGACTTCAGCGATAAGGGTCAAGTTCTTGTAGAGGGTTCATTGCGTGCTGTTCGTTACGCAACTCAACCAAACAAAATCCAAAATGAAAATGAATTGTTCAAGTTGAATCCAACTGACAACTTCACTAAGAAAGCTCAATTTACAAGAAATGCAGCAGGTCAAATCACAGGATTTACATTTAACTTTGGTGACAACTACAACTGGCCAATTTGGATCGAGTACACAACAGAACTTACAGAAGACCTTCCTGCAAAAACTAAAGTAGCTAACACATTGAAGTGGAAAGCAACTAACTTCCCTAAAGAACGTTCAATCACTAAACTTACTCGTTTAGAGACTGGTTCAGGTGAAGGTAGCGGTGATAAGACTACAACGACAACCACTACAACAACCACTACAACAACCACTACAACAACCACAACTACTACAACAACTGAAGCTCCAACAACAACTGAAGCTCCAACAACAACTGAAGC
>JAQDDS010000004.1 GCA_027665725.1 Streptococcaceae bacterium AF77-01CM03A | reverse complement strand
TTTCTATTATACCGACTTTTTTTGCCTTGTCAAGATATTGCGTTTATTTTTTTATCTTTTTGGAGAAAAATCTCTTAGCACATGCTTTAGTTCTTTTAACATTGCTTTTCTTCCTTTGAATCGCTCATCAGCTAACAATCGTTCAAATAACTCCAATCTTTCTTTTCCTAATCCTGCTCGATACTCTTTAAGCACTTCTTGTAATGCGTAAGACTCATCTATCAACAGCCCCCCTTCTCCTAATCGATGGCTAATTTCGCTCACTTCTTCATAAGCTTGTCGATCCAATCTTCTTTTATAACTTTCTTGTTTCCTAACTGCATCCAAAATTCGATTTCGAAACTTCGTTTTGAAGTAGGTATAAAATTCCTTATTCTTGTTTTCCTTAAAACTAGGATAATTTTCTAATAATTCATGTAGGCAAATCATTCCCTCTTGATCCCAATCTTCTTTTTCCCATAAATGAAGGTAGTATTCTTTTCTACATTTATGCACAATAGCTTTCACTTCTTGGTAATTCATGTCTAACATAATTATTCTCCTTTTCTGCCATTAGTATAACAGAGGTTGAGACGAATTATGACATTACTTCTATTTTGTTACTTATCTTACCTGATTATTTTTTTTGAATGTTTAATATTTCATTGGGAAGTTTTTTGGGACTTTTTAGGATATAAAAAAGACAAGAGTTATGCTCTTGTCTTTTAAAAATTTATTGGAACAAATCTACAATTGTATCCCAGACGGTTTTTGCCTTTTCTTTAATTTTTGCATCTGAAATAGCTTTTTCTGCTTCATCAATAAGGTTCTGGGCTCGACTTTGAATATCACTTATAGAGTTATTTGACTGCCCTCTAGCATTGTCAGTAGACTGATTCGTAACATTTTCAGGAGCAATTCCATTTATCTTATAGGCATTTTCAACTGTAAATGTACTTCCTGGTGTATAAGGAAGAATTGTTTCTGCCATACTTCTAAAAATATGAGCGGCACCATTTGATGTTGAACCTGCTAGATAATGATTTTCATCGGTTGTCGGGAAACCGAGCCAGTGACTGATCACCACATCAGGTGTATAACCAATAACCCACTGGTCACTTGTATACACTGGATTAAAGGCTGCTTCTGTTGTACCTGTTTTCCCAGCCATAACATAATCATCTGGGGATGAACTGATTCCTGTACCATTTGTGAAGGTCCCTAACATCATGCTAGTCATTTTATCCGCTACTGACTTGTCTATCACTCGTTTTTGAGAATTCTTATGTGTAGCAATGACTTGACCACTTGCATTTTCAATACGTGTAATAAAATGCGCTTCAGGCATCAAACCTTCATTTGCAAATGCTGCATAAGCTTGTGCCATTTGTAGTGGACTAGTTTCCACACCACCACCTAGGGCCACACCCAACACACGATCCACATTCGTTAAATCAAGTCCAAATCTTTCACCTGATTCAAATGCCTTGTCGATGCCAAGTTGTTTAACTGTTGCTACGGCAGGGAGGTTTAGGGACTCAGCTAAAGCTTGGTACATTGGAACTTCAGGAGACGTTTTGATTCCTGCATAGTTATCTACCTTGTAATCACCATACTCCATAGTATGATTATCCAACTCTTTATTTAGAGCCCAACCAGCTTCGACTGCTGGGGTATAGACAACTAAGGGCTTAATAGTTGAACCTGGGCTTCTTTTTGATTGAGTCGCATAGTTGAAGTTTCGGAAACCAGCTTTATCATCTCCTGCTACACGACCAACAACTCCTCGAACTCCTCCTGTTTTCGGCTCTAGAGCAACACTGCCTGACTCAGCATGAGTTCCATCTTCTGCGGTTGGAAAGAGATCTGTGTTTTCATAAATGACCTGCATATTAGCCTGGTAATTCTGATCTAATTCCGTATATATACGATAGCCGTTGTTCACAATTTCTTCTTCAGTTAAATTATACTTTTCAATTGCTTCATTAACAACAGCATCAAAATAGGATGGATATCGGTAGTCTGAAACTTTACCTTCATAAGCATCTTGCAGTTGAGAGGCCATATCAACACCCGAAGCTTCCGCTTCTTTGTCCTTATCAATATAACCAGCAGCGACCATGTTTTGTAGGACGGTGTCTCTACGATCAGTAGAATCTTCAATAGAATTCAAAGGGTTATACAATTCTGGCCCTTTGAGCATTCCGGCTAAAGTTGCAGCTTCATCAAGCGTCAGTTGAGAAGCTGAAACCCCAAAGTATTTTTTACTTGCATCTTCAACACCCCAAACCCCATTTCCGAAGTAGGCATTGTTCAAGTACATAGCCAGAATCTCTTTCTTGCTATACTTTTTAGTCAGCTCTAAAGCTAGAAAGAATTCTTTTGCCTTTCTCTGAACAGTTTGGTCCTGAGAAAGATAGGCATTTTTCGCCAACTGCTGAGTAATTGTAGAACCACCACCTGAGCGTCCAGCCGTCACTATCGCTAGGAAAAAACGAGCATAGTTAATACCATCGTTCTTATAGAAACTTCTATCCTCGGTAGCAATGACAGCATTTTGTAAATCTTCACTGATGTCCGAAAGTTCGACATAGGTGCCTTTTTGACCTGACAGGGCGCCTGCTTCTTTTTCCTCTCTGTCAAAAATCAGAGTGCGAGTTTTTAAAGCGTTTTGTAAGTCGGTAACATTTGTCGATTTTGCTAGAGCAAACAAATAGACTCCAACAAACAAGCTAGCACTGAGCCCAAGAATCAAAAAGATTTTTGTCAAATGGTAGCGACGCCAAAATTTTCGAATAGGACCAACTGCCCCAGATTTCTTTCGCCCTGCTCTTGAACGGCGTAAGTTGCTCGACACATTTTCTTCTTGTTCGACTTCATTCATTTCTGTTTCTTCAATTTCAGATTCTTCTTTCTTAAATAAGGAAAGAAATTTTTCAAATAAGGTATCTAATTTCATGCGTATATTTTATCATCTTCCCCATAGGAAGACAAGAATTTTGCTAGTTCCCCTGTCCAAAAAAATTGATTTTTGTTACAATATCAGTATGAAATTTACCTTTACGATCCCCAACTCTCTACCCGAAATGACTGTCAAACATTTTCTAGAAGAACAGCTGTTAATACCTAGAAAAATAAGGCACTTTTTGAGAATCAAGAAACACATCCTCATTAATCAAGAAGAAGTCCACTGGCATCAAACGGTCAAGGCTGGAGATGAGTGCCAATTGATTTTCGACGAGGAAGATTATCCTACAAAAAAAATTCTATGGGGAAATCCCAAACTTGTCGAAGAAGTCTATCAAGACCAACATTTAATTATCGTCAATAAACCTGAGGGTATGAAGACACATGGAAACCAGCCAGACGAGATAGCTCTTCTCAATCATGTCAGTGCCTATGCCGGCCAAACCTGCTATGTTGTTCATAGACTAGATATGGAAACAAGTGGTCTCATATTGTTTGCTAAGAATCCATTCATTCTTCCTATCCTTAATCGCTTATTAGAAAAGAAAGAGATTTCTCGAGAATACTGGGCTCTGGTTGATGGAAGATTAGAGGCTAAGGACTTGATTTTCCGTGATAAAATCGGTCGCAATCGCCACGATCGTAGAAAAAGAGTTGTGGATCAAAAAAACGGTCAATACGCCGAAACCCACGTAACTCGGTTAAAACAATTTCAAAACAAAACTAGTCTCGTTCGTTGCAAATTAAAAACTGGACGAACCCATCAGATCCGAGTTCACCTATCTCACCACGGACATCCAATCCTCGGAGACCCTCTCTACAACCCACACTCAAAAAACAAGAGACTAATGCTTCACGCATTTAAACTATCCTTCATCCACCCTCTGACTTTAAAACAATTAAGCTTTACTGCACTCTCAGATACATTTGAAAGAGAATTAAAACAAAATGGATGATAAAATCATCCATTTTTATAGATACAAAAAGCAAGACCGATTGGTCTTGCTTTTTCGACTCAGAAATTATTTAGCAATTTTTGCGAAGTATTCAAGAGTACGTACAAGTTGTGCAGTGTAAGACATTTCGTTGTCGTACCATGATACAACTTTAACCAATTGTTTACCGTCAACGTCAAGAACTTTAGTTTGAGTTGCGTCAAACAATGAACCGTATGACATACCTACGATATCTGAAGATACGATTGGATCTTCTGTGTAACCGTATGATTCGTTTGAAGCTGCTTTCATAGCTGCGTTCACTTCATCAACAGTAACGTTCTTTTCAAGAACAGCTACCAATTCAGTAACTGATCCAGTTGGAGTTGGAACGCGTTGTGCAGATCCGTCAAGTTTACCGTTCAATTCTGGGATTACAAGACCGATAGCTTTAGCAGCACCAGTTGAGTTAGGAACGATGTTTGCAGCACCAGCGCGAGCACGACGAAGGTCACCACCACGGTGTGGTCCGTCAAGGATCATTTGGTCACCAGTGTAAGCGTGGATAGTAGTCATCAATCCTTCTACAACACCGAAGTTATCTTGAAGAGCTTTAGCCATTGGAGCCAAGCAGTTTGTAGTACATGAAGCACCTGAAATAACTGTTTCAGTTCCATCAAGAACATCGTGGTTAGTGTTAAATACAACTGTTTTAACGTCGTTTCCACCAGGAGCAGTGATAACAACTTTCTTAGCTCCACCTTTAAGGTGTTTTTCAGCTGCATCTTTCTTAGCAAAGAAACCAGTTGCTTCAAGAACGATTTCTACACCGTCAGTAGCCCAGTCGATTTGTTCTGGATCACGTTCAGCAGAAACTTTAACGAATTTACCGTTAACTTCGAATCCACCTTCTTTAACTTCTACAGTACCATCGAAACGACCTTGAGTTGTGTCGTATTTCAACAAGTGTGCAAGCATAACTGGATCTGTAAGGTCGTTGATGCGAGTAACTTCAACACCTTCTACGTTTTGGATACGGCGGAAAGCAAGACGACCGATACGTCCGAAACCGTTAATACCAACTTTAACTACCATTAGTGATTTCCTCCTTATGAAAATCATGAAATTTTTATTGTGAAAAGAGTAACTTGAATCACTACAAATCACCTTTCAACGAACCTATTATATAACTATTTGAGCTTAATTGCAAGTGCTGACCTTGATTTTCTATGTCAATTTCTTTTTGATAGGAAGCAACTGTATTTTATTTCCCTACTCGTAGCGTAAGGATTCCACTGGATCCATTTTGCTAATTTTACGAGCTGGGAAGTAGGCTGAAATATACCCAAGTAGTAAAGCAAAAATTAGAGTTCCAAAAATTGAGAGAAGATTCAATTCAAAAACTTTAGAGATAGATGGATAGAAATGGTGAACAATAACATTCGCTAGACTGCCTATCCCTTGAGCAATGATGAAAGCTATAAACAAGGCGATTCCTACAATCCAAAGAGCTTCGTAGATAAAAATTCCTTTCACATCTCTATTTTGATAGCCAACGGCCTTCATGACACCGATTTCCTTGGAACGTTGCATGATATTGATATAAATGATGATGCCTATCATAACTGCTGCCACCACAATCGCTTGTGAAGAAAGCACAATCAGTAATCCCTGGATGACACGAATAAAGGTAATCACAATATCAAGAACAGCCTGTTGAGAAAGAACTGTATACTTCTTATTTTTCTGCAATTCTTCTGTTACTGTTTTCGTACGAGATGGGTCTTTGAGTTCCAAAATAAAATAAGATACAGTCTTTGTGAATCCAGCTTCTTTCAAAATCGTTTCCATTTGATAGGCTGGCATAAAACTGTTACTGTCCTCCATGTCATCTTCATCATTGATCACACGTACAATATGAGTTTGAAATTGAGAAGTCTTGCTACCTTCAGCACCATTTTCTACAATGCTTGCTAATACTTTTTTGCCTATAACATCACTAGCTGTAAGATTTTTCCCTGTTTGTTCATTCCAATTTTTCAGTAAACTCATCGGAATCGTCAATCCCTGCTCTTTTGCATCAGTGTATAAAGGTCCGGCCAATACTTTTTCTTTCTCATTACTGCTAACGGAGATACTTGTATCCTCATATAAACTCACAACTTGAGCATAAGAAGGCAGGGCTTGGCTAAAATCCACTTCGTGTCCGTCTATACTCATCTTTGACATGGTCATACCAAAGGGACTCTCTAGATATTTAATATTTTCTTTCCCAATTGTATCTGTGATATAGTTCTTATCTTCTTGGTTTAGAAAACCTCTTCCAGCAACGCTTGAATTCAGTGCAATCTGAACTTGGGAAGGGAGCTTACCTCCGTTGGTATTTTCATCAATCATCGAAATCAAGGCATTCCCTAGACCAAAAGAAATCAACACGCCTACAAAACCGATCGAGGTTGCTACTGCAATCAACAAGTTTCGCCACTTTCTTTCCATAAAGTTACTCAAAGAAAGTTTGAATTTATTTTTAAAGGATAATCCTTTATTTTTTGACTTCTTCAACGACTTCACCATCCTTCATTTTGATAATCACATCTGCATATTCAGCTACTTCTGGGTTATGAGTCACAATCAGTACTGTTTTCCCAGATTTGGCCAAACTTTTGAACACTTCCAAAACCATCTCCTGAGATTGCGAATCGAGCGATCCAGTTGGTTCATCAGCTACAATCATATCCGGTTGATTGACCAGAGCACGCGCAATCGCTACACGTTGCTTTTGACCCCCAGAAAGTTGCTTGACATTTTTAGCCATAAAAGGTTCCATGCCTAGACTAAGAAGTTGCTCCTGAGCGATCCTTGTCATTTCTTTATCCGATAAATCTTTGACATAGAGAGGCAACTTGACATTATCCAGAACAGACTGGTGAGGAATGAGATTGAAGTTTTGAAAGACAAATCCAATATTATCTTTACGGAATTGAGTTAATTCAATCTCCGATAAATCCCTGAGAGGTTCTCCTTTAAAAGCTAAAATTCCCTCATACTCTCTATCTAGGCCACTGATGATATTCAGTAGACTAGTTTTTCCACAGCCTGACGGACCATAAATCGCAGTGATTTTCCCTTCTGCAATCTGCAAGTTAATATTCCTTAAAGCTTGTTCTCTATTTTTACCGTCCAAAGCGTAAAATTTTGAAATATTTTTAATGGATAAAATAGACATGGACATCTCCTTTAAATCACTTGTGATATCGTGTATCGATACAAACTATATTTATCAATCAGATTCAAAAGGAATCAAAGAATTCCTCTCTCTTTTTTACGAATTCATTGTAACAAAAAAGCGACATTTCCCCAATGACAGAAATGTCACTCCTATAAACCATTTAACGATATCTTTCAAGGTCCTCGGCCCATTCATTATCTAAACTAACGATTAACTTCTCATTGCCAAACATTCTCGCCATCATTTTTGCTTCTTCATACTTTTGTTTGGCTGTATCATAATCCGTCTGAATATAATATTTCCACTCCACCATCAAGACAATCGGTTGTTTTTGAAAATCTCGTGTTTTCTGTCCTATTTTATATAACGTTTCAACTGCCCTCTTAAAATAATGAAACAGTCCCATAATTTCTATACAAGCTAAAGAAGCTAACAAGGAATCTCTAAGCAAGTCCAAACAATCGAACTCTATCTTATCAACCTGAGAACTTAGTTTGTCATGAAAACAAAGAATGGTTTCATGCTCAGATTCTTTTATCTCACCCACATTTAAACCATCCATTAACTGACAGTTGAAATACAGTCTCAATTTCAAAAGGTCCTCAACTTTATATACATCTCTGGATAGTAAGTCTTGAAGACCGCCCTCAATCACACTGCTTCCGTATAAGGAATTACTAGTCGCTCTCACTTCATCTATAGCTTGAAGACAATCCACTAGTACTTTCTCATCACTTGGCAAATCATCATAAAAACATTCAAAAATCTCATCAAAATATTCTTCCTTCTGTTCCAGTAACTCTTTGTCTCCATAGTCAGGATGATGAAGAAGAAAGTATTTTAATTCTTGGTAACGCTTGGGTAATTCCTTATAGTCTGGCATCAAGACATACGATGGAATACCTAGCCTATCCGCAATATATTCAAGTGTTTTTATCGTAGGACGAAATTCTCCTTTTTCGATGCGGACCAACTGACGAACGGACAACTCTGACTCATCCCCACAAAAAACTGGACGACTAAGACCTTTCTCCTCTCTAAGAAGTCTTACCTTTTCCCCTAGATCATTCATCTCTTACATTTCTCCCTCGCACGATTATCAAAGCTTTGATTTTCAAACAAATAGATGCGATTATTATACCATTTCCAAAAAAGAAATACAAAAAAGAGACAGGATTACTCCTGCCTCTGACTGATAATCAATTATTTAAGACGTCCTGGTCTTTCTTTGTAACCATAGTAAGCATCTTCGATGATTTCTTGCATATGATCAACCATTGGAAGACGTGGGTTTGCAGGTGAACATTGATCTTCATAAGCAAGGAAGGCCAATTCACGTGAATGTTCTTTCCATTCTTTCTCGTCAATACCTTGTGCTTTGAAGTTCATTTCGATACCTACGCGCTCACCGAGTTCGTAAACAGCTTTAGCATAAGATGCAACCCCTTCTTCTGGTGTAGAAGCTGGAAGTCCAAGCATACGAGCGATATCTTGATATTTCTCATCTGCACGGTAGTAGTTGTACTTAGGCCATGTAGCTGTTTTAGCAGGGCGTGTACCGTTGTAACGGATAACGTATGGAAGCAAGATTGCATTTGTACGTCCGTGAACTGTGTGGAATTGTGCACCAATCTTGTGAGCCATTGAGTGAGAAATACCTAGGAAGGCATTCGCAAAGGCCATACCAGCAATTGTTGAAGCGTTATGCATTTTCTCACGTGAGTGGAAATCTGCATTCTTCACTGAGCTTTCAAGGTTTTCGAATACAAGTTTGATAGCTTGAAGAGCAAGACCATCAGTGTAGTCGCTAGCCATTTGTGATACGTAAGCTTCAGTCGCGTGAGTCAATACGTCCATACCAGTATCAGCAGCAACAAATCCAGGAACTGTCAACACCAAGGCAGGGTCTACGATTGCCACAGTTGGTGTCAATGAGTAGTCAGCGATTGGGTATTTACGGTTGTTTGCTTTATCAGAGATAACGGCAAATGGAGTTACTTCAGATCCTGTACCAGATGTAGTTGGGATGGCGATGAATTTAGTCTTCTTACCAAGCAATGGGAATTTGAAGGCACGTTTACGGATATCCATGAATTTTTGTACAAGGTCACGGAAGTCCACTTCTGGTTGCTCGTAGAAGAGCCACATTACTTTAGCAGCATCCATTGGTGATCCACCACCAAGAGCGATGATTGTATCTGGTTTGAAGGCACGCATAATCTCAGTACCACGTTCAACTGTAGTGATATCTGGATCTGGTTCTACATCTGCAAAGATTTGGTAAACAACCTTATTGCGACGAAGGTCAAGTTGCTCGATGATACGATCAAGGAAACCAAGCTCTACCATAGCGTGGTCAGTAACGATCATGACACGCTCAACGTCACGACATTTTTGAAGGTATTGAATTGAATCACGTTCAAAGTATGTTTTTGAAGGAAGTTTCATCCATTGCATGTTATTTCTCCGTCTTCCGACTTTTTTGATATTCAAGAGGTTAATGGCGCTAACGTTATCCCCAACTGAGTTACGTCCGTAAGAACCACATCCGAGTGTCAATGATGGCAAGAAGGCATTATAAACGTCTCCGATACCACCGAAAGTAGAAGGTGAGTTACAGATAACACGAATAGCTTTAACAGCTTTACCAAATTCTTTAGTCAATTCTTCATCAGCTGTATGGATCGCTGCTGAGTGCCCAAGACCGTTAAATTCAACCATTTGACGAGCTTTTGCAATACCGTCTTCGCGGCTTTCAGATTTCAAAACTGCGATAACTGGTGATAATTTTTCACGAGTCAACGGCTCTTTTTCGCCAACTTCTTTACATTCTGCAGCAAGAATGTTTGTTCCTTCTGGAACAGTAAATCCTGCTTGTTCTGCGATCCAAGTTGCCGGTTTACCAACGATATCAGCGTTCAATTTTGCACCAGCACAGTTTTTGCTGTTTGCTTTCACGCCGAAGCAGAACTCTTCAAGAAGAGCTTTTTCTTTTTTGTTTACAAAGTAAGTGTGGTAAGATTTGAATTCTTTGACAAATTCATCGTAAATTTCTTTATCAATGATAACCGCTTGTTCAGATGCACAGACCATACCGTTATCAAATGATTTAGACATGACGATATCGTGAGCAGCTTGGCGGATATTAGCTGATTTTTCAACATAAGCTGGAACGTTTCCGGCGCCTACCCCAAGAGCTGGTTTTCCACATGAGTATGCAGCTTTAACCATGGCATTACCACCTGTTGCAAGGATTGTTGCAACGCCTTCGTGGTTCATCAATGCACTAGTTGCTTCCATAGATGGTTCAGTAATCCACTGTACACAGTTTTCAGGAGCTCCTGCTTTAATCGCTGCATCACGCACGATTTGAGCAGCGTGAGCTGATGATTCTTGAGCTGAAGGGTGGAACGCAAAGACAATAGGATTACGAGTCTTCAATGAAATCAAAGCTTTAAAGATTGCTGTTGAAGTAGGGTTAGTTGTTGGAGTAATCCCACAAACAACACCAACCGGTTCAGCAATAAGAGTCAATCCTGTCACATCATCTTCTTCGATTACACCAACTGTTTTAGTGTGGCGCATGTTGTTTACTACGTGCTCACAGGCAAACAAGTTCTTAGTCGCTTTGTCTTCAAAGACACCACGTCCTGTTTCTTCAAAGGCGTGTAGAGCCAATTCTCCGTGGGCATCAAGTGCTGCAACTGAAGCTTTTGCTACGATATAATCGACTTGATCTTGGTCAAGTTTACGCATTTCTTCAAGGGCAACCAAAGCTTTTTGCACCAAACCATCGACATGCTTTTCAGCAACGAGTTTCTTTTCCTCTGGTGTTACAGTTTTTTTATCAGCCATATTTTCCTCCATAGCTTTCAAGGATTGCAAGTCCTTTGTTAAATTTTTCACAATCTAATTATAACTCTTTTTTTAAGATTTGTAAACAGTTTCATAGAAATTTCACAAACTTTTTTTATTTGCTTGTGAAAACAATTTCGCACAGCCCTACCCATACACTTTTTAGCTTATGCTTTGTGAATAATCCTATAAAACTTTTATTTTTCACAAACTTCATTGTAAAAAGGTATTGAAAGGCGTCTCAATTTCCATGTAAGCGCTTTCTATAGGTGCGGTATATAACCCCCTCTAAGAGGAGGTTATTGTGCTTGTTGGAAGAGCCCTTGTTTAAAATCACCTTCATAGACAACTTCTTGCTCTGTAGTCAGTTTTCCTTTTCCTTCAGCTTGGCCATTAACAAAGTCACCTTCATAAACCCAGCCTTCTTTAGCTTGGTAGGTTCCTTTACCGTTAAATGCTCCATTTTTAAATTCACCAGTATAAGTGTCGCCATTTGAGAAGGTCATTGTACCTTTGCCATTCATCTTTCCGCGAACAATGCTTCCCTCATATACAAGTGAATCGCCATCCAGTTTTAAAACTCCTTGCTTAGGCATATTCCCTACAAATACAAATATAGCACAAAGAGCTATGACTACTACCGTTGCAATTTCCAAACGAGGACGCGTTATATAGACACTGTATTTATCATAGAATTTCTTTAAATTATCCATTTTTTGCCTCATTTTCTAAACGTGTTAGCCAAGCTTGGCAACCAGTTAAAACTCGATCATAAGTTTCATCAAAATCACCTGTATACCATGGATCAGGAACATCCTCAGAAGCAAATGCCTCTAGCTTGTGTTGTTGGTCTTGAGGACACATCCGAGTCAAATCTAGAAGATTGGACTCGTCCATTCCAATGACATAATCAAAATATTCAAAATCATCCTTAGAAATTTGCTGTGATGTTTTTGATGAATCGTAAGGAATCTCGTGAGCTTTAAAAATTTTCTGAGTCCCTTTGTGAATTGGATTGCCGTGTTCCCAAGAAGAAGTTGCTCTACTCTCAATCTCATATTCATCGGTTAAAGATTTCATAACAAATTCTGCCATAGGACTACGGCAAATATTACCAAGACATACAAAAACAACTTTCTTCATTATTGTTCCTCATCTTCATAGAAAAAGGGGTATGAGATCCACCCCGTTTTATTCTTCAATCGCGCTTTCACCATCGACAACTGTACCTTCTGATGTAACAGCCTCTTTAAGTGGCAAGACAGATTTGATAGCTCCAAGTTCGAAAGTCAAGTATACTCCGTCTACATCAAGTACAATCGTTTTGTTTTCAGTATCAACTTCATCTACTGTACCGTATAAACCACCGATAGTAATGACTTCATAACCTTTTTGAAGTTTATTGAGACTCTCCATGCGTTTTTCAGCTTGTTTCTTTTGAGAACGTTGCATAAAGAACATCAAGGCAAACATCCCTACAAGCATAATCACAAATGTTAAATTTGGACTAATATTTCCCATAGTATTTACTCCTTTGTAATTCAGATAAAACTACTATATCAAATTTCACTTGTTTTTACAAGATTATACCCTGGTTTTGGGACAATAAAAAACCAGAGCAAATGCCCTGATTTTTCTTATTTCAAGTTGTTTACAAGTTCTACTAAGTTTTCAACTGTAAATCCATATTCTGCTAAAACTTTTGAAGCTGGGGCAGATGCTCCAAAGGTATCAATACCAAGAACTGCTCCATCAAGACCGACGTATTTATACCAGTTTTGAGTTGCTCCCATTTCGACTGCTACACGGCGACGAACTGCATTTGGTAAGATTTCTTCTTTATAGGCTGCATCTTGTGCATCAAAGACATCCGTAGATGGCATGCTGACTACGCGAACTTTTCCACCTTGACTTGCCAATTCTTTAGCAGCCGCAACAGCCAGATTCACTTCTGAACCTGTTGCAATCAAGATAGTGTCAAAATCTGCTGCATTTTCATATACCACGTAAGCACCTTTGGCAACCTTCTCAAAGTCTGTTCCTTCCTCAACAGTCAAGTTTTGACGAGTCAAGACGAGGGCAGTTGGTGTTTTCTCACTATTCACTGCAAGGTACCAAGCTGCTTGAGTTTCACGCGCATCTGCTGGACGGAAAACATTGAGGTTTGGAATCGCGCGAAGACCTGCCAAGTGCTCAATCGGTTCATGAGTTGGTCCATCTTCACCAACTGCGATTGAATCGTGGGTAAAGACATAGGTTACAGGAAGACCTTGTAGAGCTGACAAACGAACTGCTGCTTTAAGGTAGTCTGAGAATACGAAGAAGGTTCCACCATAAACTCGAAGTCCACCGTGAAGAGCCATTCCGTTCAAAACTGTACCCATTGCAAATTCGCGAACACCAAATTGGATATTACGGTTCAAGCGATTTGCATCGTCCTGTAGTCCGTCAGTTTTGATGTAAGTCATATTTGAATGTGCAAGGTCAGCTGATCCACCAAGGAAGGTTGGCAATTTAGCAGCTACTACATTCAAAGCATCCTGACTTGAGTTACGAGTTGCTTGAGAGAAGCCATTTTCTAAAGCTGGGAAGTCTTCTGGAGTCAATTCAACTGGATCTCGTCCGTCAATAATTGCTTCCACTTCTGTTGCGAGTTCTGGATGAGCTTCTTTATAATCTGCAACTAGTTTTGTCCATGCTTCATATGCTGACGCACCACGGTCTGCAACATTTTCTTTGAAATCCGCATAAACTTCTGCTGGGATTTCAAATGGTTCGTAGTCCCAACCAAGTGCTTGGCGAGTTGCTGCAGTTTCGTCTGCTCCAAGAGGGGCACCGTGTACGGCATTAGTTCCTTGTTTGTTTGGAGAACCATAACCAATAACAGTTTTCACTTCAATCAAAGATGGTTTGCCAGAAGCCTTAGCTTCTTCAATAGCTGCTTGAATAGCTTCTAAGTCTGTCCCATCTTCAACCAAGGCTGTATGCCAACCGTAGGCATTGTAACGATCGCGAACATTCTCTGTGAATGAATCTTTTGTCTCACCATCCAAGTTGATATCATTTGAATCATAGAGAACAACCAATTTGTCAAGTTTCTGCAAACCTGCATAAGAAGCAGCTTCGCTTGAGACACCCTCCATCAAGTCGCCATCTCCACAGATAACATATGTGTAGTGGTCAAAGATGTTATAACCTTCACGGTTATACTTAGCTGCAAGGAAACGTTCTGCTTGTGCAAAACCAGTCGCAGTCGCAATCCCTTGTCCTAGAGGACCTGTAGTCGCATCAACCCCTGCTGTATGACCAAATTCTGGGTGACCTGGAGTTTTAGAACCCCATTGACGGAAGCTTTTCACCTCATCCATGCTTACATCTTCAAACCCAGAAAGGTGAAGAAGGGCATAGAGAAGCATTGATCCATGACCTGCTGAAAGAATAAAGCGGTCGCGGTTAATCCAGTTTGGTTGAGCTGGATTGATACGAAGTTCTTTAGTGAAAAGGCTGTAAGCCATCGGTGCAGCTCCCATAACCACCCCTGGGTGACCTGAGTTCGCTTTATTAATAGCGTCAATACCTAGAAAACGAATCGCATTAACAGATAGATTTGACATAGAATTTCCTTTCTCTTTGAGGTGATAAGTATACCACGCATCCTATTTTACTATTATATGAAAAAATACCTAGAATAGCAATAAAACAATTTACTATAAAATGACTCAGCCGATTATACTAATTCCTAGTCGCTTGATAGTAAGGTAATAATTTTTCAAAACCTCTATCAAGTCCATCTAGAACCTTATCTAGGGTATCTTCATCGGCTATTGGAATATCAACTTTTACTAAAACCTTACGAATCTCCTGATTGGATAATTCTTGTCTTAAAAGTTTCCTGTTCTCTTCAGTAGCTTGTACTCTATAGCTTTCATCGTTTTTCTGAACCCAATAATAGATTCCATCAACCACTGGGATATCCAAGATTTTAGTCTGTTTTGATAAGGTCTTTTCATCTTTCTTTCTCTCTACAAAGCTGATTTCTATAGAGATTCCCCAATTATTCTGATTTCCATACAAACGAAGAGCCATCATGGGCTCTGTTACATGTCCCTCTCTCTGTAAATAAACCCAGAAATGTGGTCGTAATCTCTGCGCTTGATTCATCCATTGACTGGTTGGGTGTAAATTCCAATCGGAATGCCTAGCTTGAAAACATTCCGCTAGGTGAGTAAATGCCTTTCGCGCTTCCTGCCCTTTTTGACGCAGGTCTAGCATTTTATCCTTTTCAGCTCCTGCTTTGTCAGGATTCCGGTACTGTTCTCCTTGAAAAGCAAGATAGTCCTTGAATTCTTTCATTTGATTCCTTCTTTAGTTAGAAAAAATCAGGTTTTCCCTGATTTTTCATTTTTATTCTGTGTCAACCACAACGTAACGATTTGGTTCGTCACCTTCAGAGTAACTGGTTACACCTTCCATTCGTGAGATGATGCGATGGATAATTTTACGCTCGCTGCTTGACATTGGATCTGTCATCTGACTACGGCCTTCTTCCAAAACACGTGTCGCTAATTTTTGAGCATAACTCTGCAAGACTTCTGCACGATGTTCTACATAATCATTAACGTTGATAGTAATGTAGAAGGTTTTTGAATAACGATTGTAGAGGTAATTTTGTGCCAAAAGTTGAAGAGATTTCAAAACCTTACCATGGTAACCAATGATACGGCCTGGCTCATTTGTATCAATTTGCATGTTGATAGAGCGACGGTTAGAGGTGCTAGAAATAGTTCCCTCAACATCCATGTCATCAATAATCGCCTGGACGTAGCTAGTGACTTCTTCAACAACCTTTTCTGTGTCATATGTTGGCTCGACTTTCAAACCAAGATTTTCTAAGTCGTTGCCTTTTTCAGGCTCAACATCATCTTGAGTTTCTTCAGGTTGCAATTCTTTTAAAACTTCAATATGGCCTGTTTCTTCTAAAATCGTGCTGGCTTCTTTATCATTTTTAAGAATTTCAGCCTTAACTTCTTCAGAAATTTCTTGGCCTTCTTCTTCAATTTTCTTGATAGCTGCAACTACATGTCCCAAATCAACGGTTGCTTCGCTGACTGTTTTAACTGGATCATTTTGATCATTAATTTCTTTTGGAACACCTTTGATCGCCTGCTGATTTGCTTTTACAACAGTTGTTTCACTGATTGCTTCGATATCAACTTGAGCTGGTTTTGTACCAAAAAGTCCAAAAAATCCCTTTTTCTCTCTCGAAACAACTTTGATATGAGCTTTCATTCTCGGAATATTTAATTCATTCAATCCCTTTTGGATTGCTTCTTCAACTGTTGAACCTGTAAATAATACCATTATCAGATTTCTCCTTACTTTTTCTTTTTCTGTGCTTTCTTTAGAGCTTTTCTTTTCTTAACTTCTAAAACCTTCTTAGCTTGCACATCTGCTTCACGCTCTGCAATGATTTTGAAGGGGTTGTTCAAAAGGTAAGTTTGCAATACTTGATAAGCATTTGAAACCGCCCAGTAAAGTGCGACACCACTTGGAGCAGATATTGCAAAAAAGAAGATTATAACAGGCATCCCATACATCATACCTGTCATTGCACCATTTTTCTCAGGCAAAGCTTTATTTGAAAGCCAGCTACTGAGGAAGGTGAATAGGGCAGCTAAAATAGGTAGTACGAAAGTGGTATCAGCTCCACCTAGATTGAACCATAAGAAGTGGCCTGTCTTCAAAAAATCTACGTTTGATAAAGCTTGGAAAAGAGCCAATAGAATTGGCATTTGAATCAAAAGTGGCCAGAAGGATGCAGATTGCTTAATGCCTAATTCTTTAAATAATTTACGTGTTTCCTGATCTAGCTTAGTACGACTTTCCATGTCGCGACCTGGATAACGTTCGCGCAATTCTTTGATAAGAGGTTGCGCCTCTTGCATTTTTCTGGAAGCCACCATTTGTGTTTGAAAGACTGGCAACAGTATTGTTCTAATCAAGACTGTGAACAGAATAATCCCTAAACCAATGCTGACATCAAATGACAAAAATCGAATAATTTCAGCAAAAAAATAAACAAGTTTACTCCAAAAGTCTGCAGAATCTGCAGATACTTCACTAGTTGCACAAGCAGTCATTACCAACAAGGACAAACCTAACAAACTAGTCAATTGTAATTTCTTCTTCACTCTTATTTCCTTCCTGGTAAATCTTTGCTAATCTCAAAACATGAAGTAAGTTTTTTTCAATTTCTGCATATTCTAATAGTTCAACGCCTTTTCGAGCAATCACAACAAAATCGACATTATCAATAAGTTGATTACTATTTTGAATGAGAACATGCCGGATTCTTCTCTTGATTTGGTTTCTTGTCACAGCATTTCCTAATTTTTTACTGACTGATAAACCTACTCGAAAATGTGTTTCATTGTTTTCTAATCGATAAATAACAAATTTTCGATTAGCTACACTTGCTCCCTTTTTAAATATGGCGTCGAAATCTTTCTCTTTTTTTACACGAAAGCTTTTTCTCAAAAATTCTACTCCATCTAATAAAACTACTACTATTATACCATAATTTTTCAAAAAGCCAATCATGGCAAGGTTTTAGGCTGGTTTGACTTCGAAAAAAGTAGCCATTCTTAAAAAATTTGACCAGAATCAATGAAATTTTACTAGTTTTTTAAAGAATACAAAACAAAAGCCACTCTTACGAGCGACTTTTGTAGGAGATTATTATGAAAAAGTTTAGGATTTCTATTAAATAAAGTTAGGAGGTCTTTATTTAATGATTAGAGTATACACACCTATCCTTAAATTGAACTTAAATCATTTTATTTTTTTATTAATTTTTAAAACTATGAATTGGAGCTGGAATCTGTCCTCCACGAGCAATGAAATCAGCTGAAGAAGCTCCATTGACTTTCATAACTGGGGCAGTTCCTAGCAAGCCACCAAACTCAATCATATCGCCTTCTTTACCCTTTGGAATGATACGGACAGCTGTGGTTTTCATATTAATAACACCAATTGCTGCCTCATCCGCAATCATAGCCGCAATCGTTTCTGCCGGAGTATCTTCTGGAATAGCAATCATATCCAATCCAACTGAACAGATAGCAGTCATGGCTTCCAATTTCTCAAGATTTAGGGAACCATTTTGCACTGCTGCTATCATACCCTCATCTTCTGAAACTGGGATGAAAGCACCTGACAGACCACCGACTTGGTTGCAAGCCATTACTCCGCCTTTTTTTACTTGGTCATTTAAAAGAGCTAAAGCGGCAGTCGTCCCATGAGTCCCAACTGTTTCCAGTCCCATTTCTTCCAGAACCCGAGCTACAGAATCCCCCACTGCAGGAGTAGGTGCTAAACTCAAATCAACAATCCCAAAATCAACACCTAGCCTTTCACTAGCCATCTGGCCAACTAATTGACCAATCCGAGTAATCTTGAAGGCTGTCTTTTTAACAGTTTCAGCAACTACATCAAAGCTTTGGCCGCGAACTTTTTCTAAAGCACGTTTGACAACACCAGGCCCTGAAACACCTACATTGATAATAACATCAGCTTCACCAACACCATGAAAGGCTCCGGCCATAAAAGGATTGTCCTCAACTGCATTGGCAAAAACGACAAGTTTTGCAGCCCCCATATCTGAAAGCTCAGCTGTCTCCTTGATAATTCGACCCATATCAGCTACAGCAGTCATGTTAATTCCTGACTTGGTTGAACCAATATTTACTGAAGAGCAAACTTTATCAGTTTCAGCTAAAGCACGTGGAATCGAGTTGATGAGTATTTCGTCTCCTTTTTGGTAGCCTTTCTGAACTAAGGCAGAAAAACCACCAATAAAATCTACGCCAATTTCTTTTGCTGCTCTATCTAAAGCTTTGGCTAATGGTACATAGTCCCTTGCATCTGTAGCAGCACCAATTAGAGAAATCGGTGTTACTGATACACGTTTATTGACAATAGGTATACCTAACTCAGCAGCAATTTCATCACCAACAGCGACTAAATTTGCTGCCTTAGTCGTAACTTTTTCATATATTTTATCTGCAGCTCTATTAATATCCGGATCGATACAATCCAAAAGCGAAATCCCCATGGTAATGGTGCGAATATCAAAATTCTGCTCTTCAATCATTGCAATAGTTTCGGTGACTTGTCTAATATCCATAAGCACCTCCTAGATATTGTACATAGCATCGAAAATAGCCGCGCTCTGAATATTGATTTTGACATTCAAGGTCTGTCCAAAAGCTTCAAACTCATTTCTTAGTTGAGTAAAATCTTGTTTTTCATCACTGGATACTACAGCCATCATGGTAAAGAACTCATCCAAGACAGTTTGTGAAATATCATCAATATTTAATCCTAATTCAGCAATCTTAGTCGCAACACCTGCAACAATACCACCCTTATCTTTTCCAACAACAGTTATAATAGCTTTCATATTAGTCCTCCATCTTTGAAATCATAGAAAAATAACCATATCTCGATTTTTCTTTTTTCTCAGTATAACACATTTACTTCAAAAAAACTAAAAAACGCCTGCTTACGAAATTGTTCTTAAAAGAAAAACAATTTCGTAAACAAGCGTCTACCCTACCATCTTATGATGAGTGTTCCCGCTAGGACAAAAGTCCTAGCGGTAGACCAGAGCTAGACTAAGAGCACAGGGCTCCATCATCATAACACTCAACAAAATTGATGATTTTATACTAATTCGATGATCGCCATTGGCGCTGCATCACCACGACGTGGTTCAGTTTTAAGGATACGAGTGTATCCACCGTTACGTTCTGCGTAACGAGGTGCGATTTCTGAGAACAATTTTTGAAGTGCTGTAGTAGAAGTGTACTTATCAGTTGCTTCATCATAGTTTTCAGATGCGATTTCATTACGTACGAAAGCAGCAGCTTGACGACGTGCATGTAAATCACCACGTTTACCTAGAGTAATCATTTTTTCAACAGTTTTACGGATTTCTTTAGCACGAGCTTCAGTTGTCACGATTGATTCATTGATCAAAAGGTCAGTTGTCAAATCGCGAAGCATTGCTTTACGTTGTGAGCTAGTGCGTCCTAGTTTACGGTAAGCCATGTATTCCTCCTTTATTTATCTTTTAATCCAAGACCCAAATCAATGAGTTTGAGTTTCACTTCTTCCAAACTCTTGCGTCCAAGATTTCTTACTTTCATCATCTCTGCTTCAGATTTTTCTGTCAAATCATGCACAGTATTGATACCAGCACGTTTCAAACAGTTATATGAGCGTACAGACAAGTCAAGTTCCTCAATCGTACGTTCCAAAATACGGTCGTCCGATTCAGTATCAGCTTCTTTCATCACTTCTGCAGATTTAGCAATCTCTGTAAGATTTGTAAACAAATCAAGATGTTCTGTCAAAATACGTGCTGAAAGCCCTAAAGCATCTTCTGGAATAATAGTTCCATTTGTCAAGATTTCAAGGGTTAATTTGTCGAAACCATCATTGCTTCCTACACGAGCAGGTTCAACTTGATAGTTAACTTTTGTAACTGGTGTATAAATAGAATCTACAGCAAGTGTTCCAACTGGGGCATTATCTTTTTTATTTTCATCTGCAGGTACATAACCACGACCAGTGTTTACAGTCATAGTTGCTTTAAATGAAGCACCTTCTCCGATTGTGAAAAGATAATGATCTGGATTTACGATTTCAATATCACTATCAGTTAAAATATCTCCGGCTGTCACTTCAGCAGGACCTTCAACATCAAGTTCAATGGTCTTTTCGTCTTTTACATATGATTTAACTGCAATACCTTTAATGTTCAGAATGATTTGCATCACGTCTTCGCGAACACCAGGAATTGTATCAAATTCATGTAATACTCCATCGATATCGATAGATGTAACAGCTGCTCCTGGAAGAGAAGCAAGAAGTACACGACGAAGAGAGTTACCAAGTGTTGTACCGTATCCACGTTCTAGTGGTTCGATTACAAACTTGCCATAATCTTTATTTTCATCAATTTTTGTTATATTTGGTTTTTCAAACTCGATCATTTAGTTACTCCCTCTTAAACGAAAAGCAGTGTAAAGGTAATGATTATACACGGCGACGTTTTGGAGGACGAGCACCATTGTGTGGCACTGGAGTCACATCACGAATTGCTGTTACTTCAAGACCAGCGGCAGCAAGAGCACGAATAGCTGACTCACGACCAGAACCTGGACCTTTTACAGTAACTTCAACTGATTTAAGACCGTGTTCTTGTGCAGATTTAGCAGCAGCTTCTGAAGCCATTTGAGCAGCAAATGGTGTAGATTTACGAGAACCTTTGAAACCAAGAGCACCAGCTGATGACCAAGCGATTGCATTACCATGCACATCAGTAATCATAACAATAGTGTTATTAAATGTAGCGTGAATATGAGCAATACCAGATTCGATATTCTTTTTCACACGACGTTTACGTGTTGGTTTAGCCAAGACTTTTACCTCCTATATTATTTTTTCTTACCAGCAATCGCAACAGCTTTACCTTTACGAGTGCGAGCGTTGTTTTTAGTGTTTTGTCCACGGACAGGAAGTCCACGACGGTGACGGATACCACGGTATGAACCGATTTCCATCAAACGTTTGATGTTCAAGTTCACTTCACGACGAAGGTCACCTTCAACTTTAATTGCATCCACTTCACGACGGATAGCATCTTCTTGATCTGATGTAAGGTCACGAACACGAATATCTTCTGAAACTCCAGCAGCTGCCAAAATCTTTTGAGATGTTGCAAGTCCGATACCATAGACATAAGTCAATGAGATAACTACGCGTTTGTCATTTGGAATATCAACTCCAGCAATACGAGCCATGTTTTCTCCTTTCTATCTTATCCTTGACGTTGTTTGTGTTTTGGATTTGCTGGGCAAATTACCATAACACGACCATTACGACGAATTACTTTACAGTATTCGCAAATTGGTTTGACCGATGGTCTTACTTTCATTTCTTATCCCTCCAAGTTTTTCGATTATTTAAAGCGGTAAGTGATACGTCCACGTGTCAAGTCATATGGACTCATTTCAACAGTAACACGATCTCCCGCTAAAATACGAATATAGTTTTTACGAATTTTACCAGAAACTGTTGCTAAAATCTGATGTCCATTTTCAAGTTCAACCGTAAACATTGCATTCGGCATCGTATCGACTACTTTGCCTTCAACTTCAATCACATCGTCTTTTGCCACGCAAAAGTACCTCCCTAAATTTCGATTTGATGCCTCTAGACACAGAGACAACAATTATAAGTCAGACTAACTCAGTATAACATTTGTCAAGACATTTTGCAAGCCTGAAAAACGCTTTTATTTCAAATTTGTCAATACCTTTTCGATATCTTTAAAGACATCATTGATATCTTGGTTGCCTTCGATATCATGTACTAGACCTTTAGCACGATAGTGAGCAATGATTGGTTCACCTTGAGCAATATTGACATCCAAACGACGTTTTACTGTCTCAGGTTTATCATCCTCACGTTGGTAGTAATCTTCCTCTTTGTAGTCAACTGGTGGGTTGAATACTTTATGGAAAGTTTCGCCAGTTTCACGGTGAATGATACGACCACTCAAACGTTCAAGTAGGCACGATGGATCTACTTCGATGTTGATAACACCTTCAAGTTTAATTCCAAGTTCAGCCAATGTTTTATCTAAGGCATGAGCTTGCTCAATTGTACGTGGGTATCCATCCAACAAAAAACCAGTTTCTTTAATATCATCTTGAGAAAGACGTTCTTTAACAATTCCATTTGTAACTTCATCTGGAACCAATTCGCCTTTATCGATATAAGACTTAGCTAATACACCCATTTCAGTTTGGTTAGCCATTGCTGCACGGAACATGTCACCTGTTGAGATGTGGGCAACGTGAAACTGTTCAACAATTTTCGCTGCTTGTGTCCCTTTACCTGCACCAGGTAAACCCATAATCAAAAGATTCATGATTCAAACTCCTTTTTTGTATTTAAATAGAAGCAAAAATTCATTTCAACTCCTATTTAAAAACAAAATAGAAGAGAGGAGATAAAAATCTGACAATGTCTTTGATTTTTACACTCCACTCTCTGAGCAATAGTGAATTTTATTTTCTATTACAATTATTCTGTTGTATCTAAGAAACCAACATACTTACGTTTCAATAGATAACCTTCCAATTGTTTAATTCCTTCGATACCTGTAGAGATAATGATTAGCAAACTTGTTCCCCCAAAAGCGACAACTTCTGAAAGACCAAATAAATCTTTAGCTACAATAGGTAGGATAGAAATCACACCTAGGAAGATTGATCCGACTGTTGCGAGACGACGAAGAAGTTTTGACATATATTCTTCTGTCCCTTTACCAGGACGGACACCATGGATATAAGCTCCACTCTTTTGTAAATTCTCTGCTGCTTTCTCTGGGTTGATCTGTACAAATGTATAGAAGAATGTAAAGAGAATAATCAACAGAGCATACAATGCAACACCTGTTGGGGTTGAAGTAGATACCAACTCTTGAGCTGTTTTTACCCATTCCCAATTAAGACCAGACGCACTTACGAATTGTAAAATTGCTGCCGGTGCTGCTGTAATAGAGCTAGCAAAGATAACCGGGATAACCCCAGCAGGGTTAATCTTCAATGGAAGATAGGAGCTTGACGGCGCACCTTGAGCTACCTTTGTATACTGAATTGGAATCTTGTATTTAGCTTGTTCAACGTAAGTTGTAAAGTAAACAATTAACAAAACAGCAATGATTAAGATGGCAACGAAAATGAGAGACGATGTCAATCGACTACTTGGCACATTGACAAAGTAGTCCACATAGATGCCCTTAACCATATCAGGAATTGAAGCAACAATTCCGGCAAAGATGATCATTGAAACACCATTACCATATCCCTTATCTGTGATTTGCTCTCCCAACCAGGTTACAATCATGCTACCTGCTGTTAAGATTCCTCCAATCACAAGGAAAACTTGTGGTGTAAGTGGTACAGTCAAAAGTTTAGCTCCAGACAGAGCGTTAAAACCAGCAGTAATCCCGACTGATTGAACAAATGCAAGCACAAGCGCAATGTATCGAGTTGCTTGGTTTAACTTTCTACGACCAACTTCCCCTTGTTTGCCCCACTCTACAAACTTTGGTAATAAATCCATTTGCAAGAGTTGGACGACGATTGATGCTGTGATGTAAGGGCTAACCCCAAGCGCAAAAACTGAGAAGTTTTTCATGGCATTCCCTGACACCAAGCTCAACATGTTCAAGAAGGATAGTCCACTCAAAGCGTTCAAGCTATTTGCATTTACCCACGGTACAGTGATACTAGTACCGATACGAAAAACAAATACGATAAAAATTGTGAATAAAATCTTTGATCGAACCTGCTTAACTTTGAGTGCTTCTCTCAATAATTTAAAAAACATAGGTCACCTCACTTAGATGACTTCAACTGAACCACCTTTAGCAGTGATAGCTTCTTCAGCTGATTTAGAGAATTTAGCTGCTTTAACAGTCAATTTCTTAGTCAACTCACCGTTACCAAGAATCTTGATACCTGATTTTTCAGCTTTAACAATTCCTGCTTCGATAAGAACAACTGGAGTTACTTCTGCACCATCTTCAAAGATGTTCAATTGGTCAAGGTTAACAATTGCGTATTCTTTAGCGTTGATGTTAGTGAATCCACGTTTTGGAAGACGACGGAACAATGGAGTTTGTCCACCTTCAAAACCAAGGCGTACTCCGCCACCGCTACGAGCTTTTTGACCTTTTTGACCACGACCAGATGTTTTACCGTTACCTGATGAAGTACCACGACCAACACGGTTACGAGTTTTACGAGAACCTTCTGCAGGTTTCAATTCATGAAGTTTCATTATATATTTTCTCCTCTTTTGTAAAATGCTAGCGCCGATAAAGAAGAAAAGGTTGTCTCCTTTATCAACTCGCCTATACTGAGTCATCTTAGATGACTATATCTAGTTTTAGGGGATGGTCTTATGCACATCCCCTAAAATTTTATTAGTTTACTTCTTCAACTGTTACCAAGTGAGATACTGCAGTGATCATACCACGGATAGCAGCGTTATCTTCTTTAATAACAGAGCTGTTCAATTTGCCAAGTCCAAGTGCTACAACAGTTTTACGTTGTGATGGAATGCGTCCGATTGGAGACTTAGTCAAAGTAATTTTAATTTGAGCCATTTTATCCCCTTTCTTATGCCAAATCAGAAACTGAAATACCACGAAGGGCAGCAACTTCTTCAGCGCGTTTCAATTGTTTCAAACCTTCAACAGTTGCGCGAACAATGTTGATTGGAGTGTTAGATCCAAGTGATTTAGATGTAATATCTGCCACACCTGCCAATTCCACAACGGCACGAACTGCACCACCTGCGGCAACTCCAGAACCTTCTACAGCTGGTTTCAACAATACTTTAGCTCCACCGAATTCTGAAAGAACTTCATGTGGGATTGTTGTTCCAACCATAGGAACTTCGATCAAGTTTTTCTTAGCATCTTCTACTGCTTTGCGGATTGCTTCTGGAACTTCTTGAGCTTTACCAGTACCAAATCCTACACGACCATTGCGGTCACCGACAACTACAAGAGCTGCGAAACGAAGACGACGTCCACCTTTAACAACTTTTGTAACACGGTTAACAGCAACTACGCGTTCTTCAAGTTCTACTGCATTGTCTTTAAATGCCATTTTCTAGTGTCCTCCTATTAGAATTTCAATCCGTTTTCACGAGCTGCATCAGCCAAAGCTTTCACACGTCCGTGATATAGATATCCACCGCGGTCGAACACCACTTCTGAAATACCTTTAGCACTTGCACGTTCTGCAACGAGTTTACCGACAGCAACGGCTTGTTCAGTTTTAGTTCCTTTTGAAACTTCTTTGTCAAGAGTTGAAGCACTTGCGAGCGTTACACCCGCTACGTCATCAATCACTTGAGCGTAGATGCCTGTATTAGAACGGAATACGTTCAAACGTGGGCGATCAGCAGTTCCAGAGAGTTTTCCGCGAACGCGACGGTGGCGTTTTTGGCGGAGTTTGTTTTTATCTGGTTTAGAAATCACAGTTTTCACCTCTTTAATTTTAAATCGTGTGCTATGCACAAAGTTGGTAATGAGGTTGGTGGTTGAAAATCAAACACTCAACATTATTTACCAGTTTTACCTTCTTTAAGACGAACATATTCGCCAACGTAACGGATACCTTTACCTTTGTATGGTTCTGGTGAACGAAGGCTACGTACGTAAGCAGCTGTTTGACCAACTACTTCTTTTGAAATTCCGCTGATAACGATAGTCGTTGGGTTTGGAAGTTCAAAAGTAATTCCTGCTGGAGCTTCAACTTCGTCTGGATGTGATTTACCAACAGCCAAAACAAGTTTGTTTCCTTGGAGTTGAGCACGGTAACCAACCCCACGCATTTCAAGTTCTTTCTTGAATCCTTCTGAAACACCAACAACCATGTTGTTCAAAAGGGCACGAGTAGTTCCGTGGATAGTTTTCATTTCTTTTGAATCGTTTGGACGGTGAAGAGTTACTTCAGTACCTTCCACACGGATTTCAATATCTTTTGAGAACTCACGAGTAAGTTCTCCTTTAGGTCCTTTTACAGTTACAACGTTGTCATTGTTAGTGAGTTCAACACCAGCAGGCAACACGATAACTTTATTACCAATACGTGACATGTTTTTATTCTCCTGTTAAATTGTCAGGCCATGACGGCCAGTTTTCACGGGGGCATTCGGATTAGAGCAAACCTAGTTTCTTTCGAAAAGCTTTGACAAACTTCTGATATTCTGTCAATACATCAATAGCCGCAGGACTATAACCAATTTCACATAAAAGAGATACAAGGTCATCTTTTGACAATTCAGCCAAAGCGTCTTCTGCAACAATAAGTTTTTCATTCAATTCAGTAGCTTTCATCTTTTTCTCCTAAACTAATTTACTCTCTATTTAGCTGATCAGTAAATCAGCTAAATTGAACACGAGCTATGGTCTGTGTGAAAAAGACAAATCTTCCTAGAGTGTTAACACTCTTTGTCAGATTTCCTATTTTCACATTGCCCATGACGCTCTTTGTATCTTGATTTTACCAAACGTAAGCGATAATCTCACCACCAACATTCTTTTGGCGAGCTTCTTTATCAGTAAGCAAACCTTCTGAAGTTGAAAGGATAGCAATTCCAAGACCGTTAAGTACTTTTGGAAGATCTTCACGTTTTTTGTAGACACGAAGTCCTGGTTTAGAAACACGTTTCAAGTTAGTGATAACTCGTTCACCGTTTGCTCCGTATTTAAGGAATACACGGATGATGCCTTGTTTGTCATCTTCGATGATTTCTACGTTCTTAACAAAACCTTCGCGTTTAAGGATTTCAGCAATCCCTTTTTTGATGTTTGATGCAGGTACTTCAAGTACTTCGTGTTTTGCTTGGTTAGCGTTACGAATACGAGTTAGGAAGTCTGCGATTGGGTCAGTCATAACCATTTATTTTTCTCCTCTTACTAGTAGTTTGCAAGTTGCACTTGCTAGTTAATGATTGAGCTGTGCTCAGATAGTATTGACACATTCAAACAAGATAATCTCATTTGAACACGAGCTACAACCTGGGCAAAAAAGATAGATTTGTCTTGGAGCATTGCTCCTGCACCAATTCTCCTATTTTTGCTGGGGTTGTTACGCTCTTTGTATCATGTTATTACCAAGATGCTTTTGTTACACCAGGGATTTGACCTTTATATGCCAATTCACGGAAGCAAACACGGCAAAGTTTAAACTTGCGGTAAACTGAGTGTGGACGTCCACAACGTTCACAGCGAGTGTATGCTTGAGTAGAGAACTTCGCTGGGCGTTTGTTCTTAGCAATCATAGATTTTTTAGCCATTAGTTATACCTCCTATATTATTTTGCAAAAGGCATTCCAAGGCCTGTAAGCAATGCACGTGACTCTTCGTCAGTGTTAGCAGTAGTTACGATAACGATGTCAAGACCACGAGTTTTGTCAACGTCATCAAAGTTGATTTCTGGGAAGATCAATTGCTCTTTCACACCAAGTGTGTAGTTTCCGCGTCCGTCAAATGATTTTGTTGGAACACCGTGGAAGTCACGTACACGTGGAAGTGATACTGAAACCAATTTATCCAAGAATTCGTACATACGTTCACCACGAAGGGTAACTTTTGCACCGATCGCAACACCTTCACGAAGACGGAAGCCGGCGATAGATTTTTTAGCTTTAGTGATAAGTGGTTTTTGACCTGAGATAAGTGCTAATTCTTCAGCAGCTTTTTCAAGGCTTTTAGCGTTTGATACAGCTTCACCAACACCCATGTTCAAAACGATCTTATCCACTTTAGGAACAGCCATCACTGATGAGTAGTTAAATTGTTCTGTCAAAGCAGGAACTACTTCATTAAGATATTTTTCTTTTAAACGATTTGCCATTATACTTCTCCTTTCCTTCGTGATTAATCAAGCACTTCGCCTGATTTTTTGTTGTAGCGAACTTTTTTACCGTCTACAAATTTGTAACCAACACGACCAGCTACACCATTTTTGTCCAAAACTTGAACGTTTGATACGTGGATAGCTGCTTCCTTCTCGATGATACCACCTTGAGGAAGTTCGTTAGTTGGACGTTGGTGTTTCTTAACGATGTTAACACCTTCAACGATAACTTTGTTTACTTTTGGAAGGGCAGTAAGGACAACAGCTTCTGTTCCCTTATCTTTACCAGCGATTACGCGAACTTTGTCGCCTTTTTTTACAAACATTTTTTTCTCCTTTTATTCTTACGCCCAATGGGCACCCTGGCTAGGCCAGGGGACTGTGTTTGTTTTTTATTGATTAAAGTACTTCTGGAGCAAGTGACACGATCTTCATGAAGCCACCTTCACGCAATTCACGTGCAACTGGGCCAAAGATACGTGTTCCGCGAGGAGTTTTGTCGTCACGGATGATAACTGCTGCGTTTTCGTCAAATTTGATGTATGAACCATCAGCACGACGAGCACCTGATTTAGTACGAACGATAACTGCTTTAACAACGTCACCTTTTTTAACCGCACCACCAGGAGTAGCTTGTTTTACAGATGCCACAATAACATCACCGATGTTCGCAAATTTACGTTTAGAACCACCAAGAACTTTGATAGTCAAGATTTCGCGTGCACCGCTGTTGTCTGCGACTTTCAAACGAGTTTCTGTTTGAATCATTTCAGTTTTCTCCTTTCAGGCTTGATTAGATGATAACCGCTTCTTCAACAACTTCTACAAGACGGAAACGTTTTGTAGCTGAAAGCGGGCGAGTTTCCATGATACGTACGATATCGCCTTCTTTGGCAACATTGTTTTCATCATGTGCTTTGTATTTTTTAGAGTAGTTAATACGTTTACCATAGACTGGGTGGTTACGTTTTGTTTCAACTACAACTGTGATTGTCTTGTCCATTTTGTCAGATACAACACGTCCAACAAGAACTTTACGATTATTGCGTTCCATTGAAATTTCTCCTTCCCTAGTCTATTATTTCGCTTCAGATTGAACTGTTTTGATACGAGCGATTTGTTTTTTAACTTCTTTCAAGCGAGCTGTTTGTTCTAATTGACCAGTAGCAGCTTGGAAGCGAAGTTCAAACAATTCTTTTTTCAATTCGTTTTCGCGCTTCGCGAGTTCTTCTTGAGAAAGACCACGAAGTTCTTTAACAAATTCTTTTACTTCATTAAGTTTCATGCCTTCTCCTTATTCTGCTTCACGTTTTACGAATTTACATTTAACTGGCAATTTGTGGCTTGCAAGACGAAGAGCTTCGCGAGCGATCTCTTCAGATACACCAGCAACTTCAAACATTACTTTACCACGTTTAACTGGTGCTACCCAACCTTCAGGTGCCCCTTTACCAGATCCCATACGAACCCCGATAGCTTTAGCTGTGTATGATTTGTGTGGGAAGATTTTAATCCAAACTTTACCACCACGTTTCATGTAACGAGTCATGGCGATACGAGCAGCCTCGATTTGGCGGTTAGTGATCCAGTGGCTAGTTGTAGCTTGAAGACCGTATTCACCGAATGCTACTTCTTTTCCACCTTTAGCTTCACCGCGCATTTTACCACGGAATTCACGACGGTGTTTAACACGTTTAGGTACTAACATTGGTTATTTACCTCCTTTAGTGTTTTTACGAGCTGGAAGAACTTCACCACGGTAGATCCATACTTTAACACCAAGTTTACCGTATGTAGTATCTGCTTCTTCCCAAGCGTAATCGATATCTGCGCGAAGTGTGTGAAGTGGAACTGTTCCTTCAGAGTATCCTTCAGCACGGGCAATATCTGCACCGTTCAAACGACCTGATACTTGAGTTTTGATTCCTTTAGCTCCAGCACGCATTGCACGTTGGATTGCTTGTTTTTGTGCACGACGGAAAGCAACACGTTGCTCCAATTGACGAGCAATTCCTTCACCAACAAGGTGAGCATCCAAATCAGGTTGTTTGATTTCGATGATGTTGATGTGTACTTGTTTTCCAGTCAATTTGTTAAGTTTTGCACGGAGTGCATCAACGTTAGCACCACCTTTACCGATAACCATACCTGGTTTAGCAGTGTGAAGCGAAACGTTAACTTTGTTTACTGCGCGTTCAATTTCAATAGTTGAAACTGCTGCGTCAGCAAGTTCTTTTTGAACGAATTTACGGATTGCAAGATCTTCATGAAGGTAATCCGCGTATTCTTTTTCAGCATACCATTTGGCATCCCAATCACGGATGATGCCGACACGCATACCAATTGGATGTACTTTTTGACCCACGATTTTACCTCCTTATTTTTCTGCAACAGCTACAGTGATGTGAGCTGTACGTTTGTTGATTGGTGAAGCTGAACCTTTCGCACGTGGACGGAAACGTTTCATAGTTGGTCCTTCGTTTGCGAACGCTTCAGATACTACCAAGTTAGCTTTATCCAAACCAAAGTTGTTTTCAGCGTTAGCTACAGCTGAGTTCAAAACTTTCAAGATGATTTCAGCAGCTTTGTTTGGAGTGAATGTCAAAATTGCGATTGCATCGGCTACGCTTTTACCACGGATGTTGTCAAGAACAAGACGTGATTTACGAGGTGAAACACGTACTGTGCGAGCCATTGCTTTAGCTGAAGTAATTTCTGCCATTTATGTTCTCCTTATTTTCTACGTGTCTTCTTGTCGTCTGCGGCGTGACCTTTGTAAGTACGAGTTGGTGCAAATTCACCAAGCTTGTGACCTACCATGTCTTCTTGGATGTAAACAGGTACGTGTTTACGTCCATCATAAACTGCGATAGTGTAACCAATGAAACTTGGGAAGATCGTTGAACGACGTGACCAAGTTTTGATAACTTTTTTCTTTTCGTCGTTAGCTTGAGCTTCAACTTTTTTCATCAAATGCTCATCGACGAAAGGTCCTTTTTTAAGACTGCGTCCCATTTTTATATTTTCTCCTTTAAATATAGTACCACAGCGGCTTGCGCTCTCAACGAGCGCTACCGAGCTGGCGGATTATCTAGCACTTAAGCGACTAGTTTTAAATTATTTCTCGTTGCGACGACGAACGATAAGTTTGTCAGATTTCGCTTTCTTGTTACGAGTTTTAAGACCAAGAGCAGGTTTACCCCATGGAGTTGATGGTGCTTTACGACCAACTGGTGCTTTACCTTCACCACCACCGTGTGGGTGATCGTTAGGGTTCATTACAGAACCACGAACTGTTGGGCGGATACCTTTCCAACGGCTACGTCCTGCTTTACCAAGGTTTACAAGTCCATGTTGTTCGTTTCCGACAACACCAACTGTAGCACGACAAGTTCCAAGAATCATACGAACTTCACCTGATTGAAGACGAACAAGTACGTATTTACCTTCTTGACCCAATACTTGAGCAGAAGCTCCAGCAGCACGTACCAATTCTCCACCACGACCTGGTTTCAATTCGATGTTGTGGATTAAAGTACCAACTGGGATGTTAGCAAGTGGAAGAGCGTTTCCGACTTTGATATCTGCTTCTGGACCTGAAACGATACGTTGACCTACTTCAAGACCTTTTGGAGCGATGATGTATGCTTTCACACCGTCAGTGTAGTGTACAAGAGCGATGTTTGCAGAACGGTTTGGATCGTACTCGATAGTTTTAACAACTGCTTCAACGTTGTCTTTGTTACGTTTAAAGTCAACCAAACGGTAGAAACGTTTGTGTCCACCACCTTGGTGACGAACTGTGATACGACCGTTGTTGTTACGACCAGCCTTGCTCTTCAATGCAACAAGCAATGATTTTTCAGGAGTGCTTGTTGTGATTTCAGCGAAATCCAAAGAAGTCATATTACGGCGACCGTTTGTTGTTGGTTTATAAACACGAATTCCCACGATATTTCCTCCTTAGATTATTCAGCTTCAGCTGCAAACAACTCGATTGCTTTTGAATCAGCTGTAAGAGTGATGATAGCTTTTTTAGTTTTGTTAGTAAAACCAGTGTAACGTCCAACACGTTTAGCTTTAGGTTTTACGTTGATTGTGTTAACATTTGCAACTTTAACACCTTCGAAAGCAGCTTCAACAGCTTGCTTGATCAAAAGTTTGTGTGCACGAGTGTCAACTTCAAATACATATTTCCCTGCTTCAAGTTGAGCCATTGAACTTTCAGTGATAACAGGTTTTTTGATAACATCATACAAATTCATTATGCAAGAACCTCCTCGATTTTAGAGATAGCTGCTTGAGTAACAAGAAGTTTGTCACTATTTGCGATGTCAAGAACACTTGCAGTTGTAGCAGTCGCAACTTTCACGTTTGGAAGGTTACGAGCTGAAAGAGCTGCGAATTCGTTTCCTTCTTCAAGAATAACAAGGACTTTAGAATCGATGCTCAAAGCTGCAAGAACTTTTGCAAATTCAGCAGTTTTTGGAGCTGTAAATTCAAGAGAATCAACGGCTACAAATTTGTTTTCAGCAACTTTTTCTGAGTAAACAGATTTAAGCGCAAGGCGACGAACTTTTTGAGGAAGTTTGTACGCATAGCTACGTGGAGTTGGTCCGAAGACGATTCCACCACCACGCCATTGTGGAGAGCGGATAGAACCTTGACGAGCACGTCCAGTTCCTTTTTGACGCCATGGTTTGCGTCCGCCACCTGAAACAGCTGAGCGGTTTTTAACTGCGTGAGTTCCTTGACGAAGGCTAGCACGTTGGCTGATGATCACATCAAACACAACAGATTGGTTTGGTTCGATACCAAAGATTGCATCGTTAAGAACAACTTCGCCCGCTTGTTTACCAGTTTGGTCGAATAATGTTACATTTGCCATTTTGACTGTATTCCCCTTTCCTTATTATTTACCAGCTTTAACTGCTGACTTGATAGTGATAAGAGATTTCTTAGCACCTGGTACGTTACCTTTGATAAGGATAACGTTCTTTTCTGGAACAACTTGTACAACTTCAAGGTTTTGAATTGTTACACGGTCGCCACCCATACGTCCTGCAAGGTTTTTACCTTTGAATACGCGGTTAGGTGCAACAGGTCCCATAGAACCTGGACGACGGTGGTAACGAGAACCGTGAGCCATAGGTCCACGTGATTGTCCGTGGCGTTTGATAACACCTTGGAAACCTTTACCTTTAGATGTACCAGTTACATCAACAATGTCTCCAGCTGCGAAAGTTTCAACTGTGATTTCAGCACCAACTTCCAAGCCTTCAACGTTTTTGAATTCACGAATGAAGCGCTTAGGAGCCGTGTTAGCTTTTGCTACATGTCCTTTAGCAGGTTTGTTGCTCAATACTTCGCGTTTGTCATCGAAACCAACTTGGATAGCGTTGTAACCATCTGTTTCAACAGTTTTAACTTGAAGAACAACGTTTGGAGTTGCTTCGATAACTGTTACAGGGATCAATTCGCCAGCTTCAGTGAAGATTTGAGTCATTCCCACTTTTTTCCCTAAGATTCCTTTTGTCATGAGAAAATAGTTCCTTTTCTATATTTTTATTCAAAAAGTTTTTAACGAGCGTTTTTTATGCTCAAGGTTTCAAACTTTAGATTAAAGTTTGATTTCTACGTTTACACCACTTGGAAGATCCAATTTCATCAAAGCATCAACTGTTTTTTGAGTTGGGTTGATGATGTCGATCAAACGTTTGTGTGTACGCATTTCGAATTGTTCGCGAGAATCTTTATATTTGTGAGTCGCACGAATGATTGTGTAGAGGCTACGCTCAGTTGGAAGTGGGATTGGACCCGCAACTTGTGCACCTGTACGAGTAGCTGATTCTACGATTTTTGCAGCCGCTGTGTCAAGCGTACGGTGTTCGTAAGCTTTCAAACGGATACGGATTTTTTTGTTTGCCATCTTTTTCTCCTTTTCGTCTATTTAAGATAATAGGCTAGCTCCACAAGAAAACCGACGCGCGTTGCGTGGCAATGCAACCGAGCGTGTCGCAACCTCTTGCATCAAAGCTAAGGCTGTAATTTACAGCACCATAATAGAATAACACAAAGCCCCTGCGATTGCAAGGGATTTGACAGGATTTTTTAAAATTTTTTGATGAAACTGTTTTCTTATTGCTCCTTACCTCAAAAAGCATAAATGAAGAGCAAATTTTTATTTTTTCTTCTATATAATATTTATAATATTTATAATATTTGTTTTGATCTGAAATGTATCATTCGATTGATTTATCAAGATATCCGCTTTTGACTCGGTTTCTTTATAATATTGCAGATACTGCTCTCGTCTCATTTGCTGACTAGCCAATATAAAGGATGCATCGCCATTTCTCACAGCCGTATCTCGAGCTAGACGCCTCTTTAATTCTGTCTCCTCATCCGTGTAGAAACAAATGGTTTTGTCAAAGAGTTCCTTGGGTAGAAAACCCACAGACATCCCTTCGACTATCAGAATTGGTTTTGCTCCCGATAAGACCTCACTAGCCTTCCAGGGTTCCTCAATTGTTAAGATGTCCATACCCGCTTGCAGAGCAAGAATATCTCTTTGCAAACTTGCCAGCTCATGCGCTACTGGTAAACATGCTGTTACCTTTTGGTCTGGTGTCTCTTTAGGTACCACTAAATGTCGTCCCGAAGTAATGTAGGGATCTGTCTCTAGTAAATTTACCTTTTGGGAATCAAGTTCTTGGTATAATTCTTGAGCAAAAGTTGATTTCCCTGAAGCTCCATGGCCGTAGATACCTAGCGTCCTAATTCTTCCTGAGTCTATTTCTGAGACCAGTTGCTCTATTAACTCTCTTTTCTTCACTCTCTCTTCACCTGTTCATAGCTTTCTTTCCCATCGTTAAGCTTTTCCCAAATAATGACTTCCCCGCTTTTAAGAGATTTTTGAACATCGATAATCCGCTGATTAGAAGAGCCACGGAATTGAAGCATGAGATTACGCTTGCTTTTATCATACCGTCCATCAACCAAGATATCAATCAGTGATAAAAGCTCCAATTTGTCAGGCGTCTCCAACATCATTTCTTCCCAAGTGTAGCCTGTCCAAGACCATATGTCTTTTTCTGGCAATTCTTTCCGAATGCGTTTGACTAGGGGCAAGAGAATACCTGTATTGAGGAATGGCTCTCCACCGAGTAGAGTCAAACCTTGAACATAAGGCTGGGCCAAGTCTGCCATGATTTGTTCTTCTAATTCTGGTGTATAAGGAATCCCCGTATTAAATGACCAGGTCGCTACATTGTAGCAACCTTCACAGTGAAACATACATCCTGCCACATAAAGCGAATTGCGCACCCCTTCGCCATCCACAAAGTTAAAAGCCTTGTAGTCAATAATACGTCCCTGACTAAGCTCCTCACTCTTCCACTCGCCTGGTTTTGGTGTATTCCATGTCATACTTTTACTCCAACTCTATCCAATAACGCTCCGTTCCATTTCGAACATCCTCCAATTGGCCTCCATTGGCTAAGATAATAGCTCGGCTGGCAGGATTTTCTGTGCTACAAGTCACAAGCGCTCGTTTGATATTCTTTTCCTTGGCAATTTGTAGACCTTGCCGGAGGGACTCTTTGGCGTAGCCTTTGCCCCTTTCAGAGGGACGGATGGAGTAGCCAATATGGCCAGCATGATTCAGCAAGCCCTCATTTAGTCTCAGCCGTAGATTCAAAAAACCTAAAGCACGGCCTGATTCATCAAACAAAACGAACTGAATTGATGGGACGCGATTTTCCAGCAATCCTATTCCCATTTCTTTATTTCGGCCAGTTTCTAGCCAATCCTCGTAAGAGAAATTCTCAATATCCCAAAATCCGCCATTGTGGGTCGATTGGGTCTCTTCAAACTCCTCTATCATATCTACAACAGCTTCCTTATCTGCCAATGTTGGTCTGCGTAGTATCATCTTTACCTCCAACTAAGAGAAAAGCGAGAGCGGACTCTCACTTTTTCTTGTTCTTATTTAAAAATTGTTCTCTAAGGCTGGCTACTCGATCTTTTTTATTGACTCCACCCTTTGAATGCTTTTCGTGGAATCGTTGAATCAAGGCCTTACCCTTATCGTCTAATTGATATTTTCCCATGCTATCTCTTTCTAATTTGTTACTTCATGCCCTGCTGTTTTAATAGTAGAGCCATTCATGTGTTTGACACGCGCAGCAATTTCCTTGTGACGACCATTCACCATCGGACGCGCTTGCGGATTTCCAAGATAGCCACAGGTCCGTTTAACAACATCGACTGTTTTAGGGTCACTATTGCCACAGTTAGGACACGCAAATCCTCTCTCAGTTGGATCAAAGTCTCCTTCGAAATCACACTTGTAGCAACGATCAATCGGAGTATTAGTCCCTAGATAACCTACACGATCATAAGCATAATCCCAAACAGCTTCCAAGGCCTTTGGATTTTGTTGAAGAACTGGGTACTCACAGTAGTGGATAAAGCCTCCTGATGCACCTGCTTCTGGATAAACTTTCTCGAAGTCCAACTTTTCAAACGGTGTTGGATTCTTACGGACATCATAATGGAAGGAATTTGTGTAGTACTCTTTATCTGTAATGTCTGGAATAGAGCCAAATTTCTCTGTATCCAAGCGACAAAAACGGTCCGTCAAACTTTCAGACGGTGTAGAGTAGATAGAGAAGTGATAACCATATTGGTCAGACCACTCTTCTACACGACGTTTCATATCTCGAATAATATCCAGTGTGAATTCCTTGGCTTCTGGATTATTTTCCCAATTATTACCAAAGAAGACAGTCGCCACTTCATACAAGCCAATATAGCCCAGAGAAATAGTTGCACGACGATTCTTAAAGAGTTGATCAACACTTTCGTCTTTTCCAAGACGGCGTCCGAAGGCTCCGTATTGATAAAGAATTGGTGCATTAGCTGGAGTGGCTTCCTTGGTTCTTTCCACACGGTAAACCAAGGCATCTTCCGCGATATTCATACGCTCATTGAAGATTTCCCAGAACTTGTTCATGTCTCCTTCGGACTCAAGAGCGATACGAGGAAGGTTGACCGTCACTACACCTAGGTTCATCCGACCAGAATTGACTTCTACTCCATTTTCATCCTTCCATCCTTGAAGGAAAGAACGACAGCCCATCGGTACCTTGAAAGAACCTGTCAACTCGATAATCTTATCGTAAGACAAAACATCTGGATACATGCGCTTAGTTGCACACTCAAGAGCCAACTGCTTGATATCGTAGTTAGGCGAACCTTCCTCCAAGTTAAGCCCTCTTTTAAGAGTAAAAATGAGTTTAGGGAAGATGGCTGTTCGGTGTTCTGACCCAAGCCCCTTGATACGAATGTTCAAGATTGCCTTTTGGATTTCACGTTCAAAACGACTGGTCCCTAAACCGAAACCAAGAGAGGTAAATGGCGTTTGCCCATTTGATGTAAAGAGGGTATTAATCTCGTACTCAAGAGATTGCATAGCATCATAGATGTCTTTTTGGGTTTTCTTCCAGGCGTACTCCTCACGCTTGTCAGGTAGTACCCATTCCTCTGCATCTTTGAGGTGTTTTTGGTAATTTTTCTCTGCATAAGGAGCCAAAACTTCATCAATACGGTCTGCTGAACATCCCCCATACTGACTAGATGCGACGTTGGCGATGATTTGTGAAATTTGCGCCGTCGCAGTTTGGATAGATTTCGGACTCTCTACCTCAGCATTCCCAATCTTAAAACCATTTTCCAACATGCCCTTGAAATCAATCAAACAGCAGTTGGTCATAGGAGTGTAGGGGCTGTAGTCCAAATCGTGATAGTGGATATCCCCTTTTTGATGGGCATTCGCCACATGCTTAGGAAGCATCTGAAGTCCGATTGATTTTCCAACAATCCCGGCCGTCAAATCACGCTGGGTGTTGAAGACATCGCTATCTTTATTGGCATTTTCATTAACAACCGCTTGATCTTTATTGAGAAGTTTATGAATACTAAAGTTGATATCTGTCGCTTTTGAGCGCTCAAAATCTCTTTGAGTCCGATAAGTGATATACTCCTCAGCCAAGGCGTATTCTTTGGCTTCCAGCAATTCATGTTCTACAATATTTTGAATTTCATAGATTTTTACACCTTGTGGGAAACGGCTATGAATCTCGTCAACGATACGTTCAACGAGGGTACTAAGTCGCTTTTCAACCAAAGGGGTTACATCCATAACCTTTTCAGCAGCCTTATGAAGCGCTTTGTCAATCTTGTCTACATCAAAAATTACACGTCTGCCGTCACGCTTTTCAACAAATAAAGTCGGATCAGGGACAGCCTTCTCTTCCAATACAATCATATCCATACCCTTTTCTTAAATATAATATTGATTCTAAAAAGTATTATATCACTAAAAAAATAAAAATCAATATCTTGTGTTAAAAAATAAAATTTTTTTAAAATTACACAAGATATTGATAGTTTTTATTTTAATTTGTAGAGTTTAAAGTCTTTGAATTCACTTTGGACCGCTTGATAATTTTCAGCTAAGAGCTGCTCAACTTCTGTCCATAGACTTGTTTTTGTATTCACTACAATCATCTTTGGGTGATTATCTCGTAGATCATTTACAAGCTTCGTACGATTTGCATCAAGTCCTGTATGCAATCTAGGTGATAACAACTGACTAGCTGCCAAGCGTTCGCTAGCCTTATAACTACTTGTCTGATTATCCCAAACATAGATACGATCTGTAGCCTGCGTTTCCCCTTTGACCTTAGCTTCAATACTAGTACGTTCTTGATATTGTGTCGTATGGAGCAAATATCGTGATACTAGAGGTGCTAAAAATAGGTAAGCAAGTGCTAAAATTGGCAGATAGGCATTTCCTTTTACAAAAGCTCCCCATACCGAAGTTTCTTCTCTAGTTCGTCTACGACGATTGGCTCCTTCTGGCTTCTCTGTACGAATTCCAGTCAGTAAAAGAAGGGACAAGAAAGGAAGTAACTCCACCATACGACTGCCATGGATTTGGTCTGTAGAAAAAATTTCTAAAACGAATACCAAAACGACAGCTATTGCAGCAAAGATTGATAAGACTGACTGTTTCAATGGTTTAGATTGGAAGAGGCCTGTAAATGCCATCGTCAACGCTCCAAGAGCAATTGCTAACAATCCATAGAAAAGGATGTTGTCTAGCAATCCCGGGTTAGACGTAAAGTTTAAACTATCTACTGGGTAGAGTATTTGACTAATCGCATTTCCAAAACTACCTTTATAAACCGTGTAATAGCCAATTGGATAAAAGAGAATTGAAAAACCAAGGCCCGCAGCAAAAAATTGATAAAGACCATGAGTCAATTTGTTGCGCCCAACGTTAAAAGCTGTGACAGCAAAAAACAAGACGAATGCATACAAAGTTGTAACCAAAGGGGCAAAGAAAAATGCTAGAGCCAAGCTAGCTCCAATACGCAAGAAACCCCTATCTTGATCTGGTTCTTCAAAATAATCAGTCACTAAACTTAGAGCATAGAACAGGAATGGGAGAGCAAGAATAGTTGCATAGCCGCCACCAAAGCTAAGAGCACTAGCCAGGATATAAAAGACTGTCAACACTTGTTGTGATTGCTTATTTTGTCCTGTTAGATTGTAAGCCGAACGAAAAAGAAAGAATCCGGCACCTACTAAAGCCAACCAATTAAAGACGGCAAACAAAATACTTCCCTGGGTTACATACTGTAAAAAGTAATAGAGGAGACCACTAGTTCCAAAATAATCTGTGTAGACGTCTCCGCTTTGGTGCATAGCCCATCCAATATAAAAATCCTGAGACTGCTCAAGACTTATCAATCCTAAGAAGAAGGGGAGGATTACGGACACAAGCACCACTAGAGTACTCAAAATGAGAATATTAAAAAATGGTAAGCGGGCAGGTTGACGAGTCTCAACCTCGAGTTGCTCCTCATTCTCTACTGAATCATCCTGAATTCCCATCCAAGTTGGAGTTGGTTCGTCTTCTAATCTACCATATACACTCATACATTCTCTCCTATATCTTAATTTGTTCTAGTATATCAAAAAGTCTAGTTCTTGTCAGCCTGTGGCGGACGTTTGCACAACTTTTCAGACAAGGAAGCAAAGCGTTCGACCTCATAAAAACGGTGATATAAAGCTTTTTTATAGTGAGCTAAAAAAGTTTTTTCTTCTACTGTGAGCATTATCGTTTCTCCTTTTCTTTTTTATTCGAAAAAAGAAGAAAAATCTAAAAAAGCTGAATTCCCAAAAAGAGAATTCAGCGCTTTGTTTCTAATCAGCTTTCTTTTCTAAATTTTTTGAAATGCTTCGATTTTTACCTTCTAGATACACCATCAAAATAGAAATATCTGCTGGATTTACTCCAGAGATACGGCTGGCTTGACCAATGGTTTCTGGATTGATGAGTTTGAACTTCTGGCGCGCTTCTGTTGCAATGGAATCAATGTCATCCCAGTCGATGTTAGCTGGAATTCGTTTTTCTTCCATGCGTTTCATCTTGGCAACCTGATCCATGGCTTTTGAGATATAGCCTTCGTACTTGATTTCTGTTTCAATCAATTCGATAATCTTGTCATCTAACTCTTCAGCAGCAGGTCCGATAAAGGCCACCACATCTTGGTAAGAGACTTCTGGGCGACGGAGAAATTCCTTGGCTGTTACTGCATCAGTCAATGGCTTGAATCCCATCGCTTCAACCTTAGCGTTCGTTTCCTTGACTGGCTTGAGTTTGATACTGTCTAAACGCTTCATTTCATTTTCAAATTGATTTTTCTTGATTTCAAAACGAGCCCAACGTTCATCGTCAACAAGCCCAATCTCGCGCCCCATCTCAGTCAAACGCATATCGGCATTGTCATGACGGAGGATGAGGCGGTATTCGGCACGACTGGTCAAGAGACGGTAGGGTTCAATGGTTCCTTTTGTCACCAAGTCGTCAATCATCACCCCGATATAACCGTCACTTCGTTTCAAAATCAACTCAGGCTTACCTTGGATTTTCAGAGCCGCATTGATACCAGCAATAATCCCTTGACCAGCAGCTTCTTCATATCCTGATGTACCATTTGTCTGACCAGCTGTGAAAAGTCCTGAGATTTTCTTGGTTTCCAGAGTTGCACGCAATTGATGAGGCAAGACCATGTCGTACTCGATAGCATAACCAGTTCGCATCATCTCTGCATTTTCCAAACCTTTGATGGAATGTACCAAGTCACGTTGGACATCCTCAGGCAGACTGGTTGAAAGCCCTTGAACATATACTTCTTCTGTATTGCGTCCTTCTGGCTCAAGGAAGAGTTGATGGCGCTCCTTGTCCGCAAAGCGCACAATCTTGTCCTCAATCGACGGACAGTAACGAGGCCCCACTCCCTTAACTACACCTGTAAACATAGGCGCACGATGGAGGTTGTTTTGGATAATCTCATGACTGGTACCATTGGTATAGGTCAACCAGCACGGCACTTGATCTTTGACATAATCTTCATCACGTGAAGTGTAAGAGAAGTGATTTGGTGCTTCATCTCCTGGCTGAATCTCTGTCACATCGTAGTTGATAGAGGAAGCCTTGACACGTGGAGGCGTTCCTGTCTTGAAACGACCGATTTCGAGTCCAAGTTCCTTGAGATTATCAGCTAGGTTAATAGAAGCTAGGCTGTGGTTTGGCCCTGATGAGTACTTGAGATCTCCGATGATGATTTCCCCACGGAGGGCAGTCCCTGTGGTCACGATAACAGCCTTGGCAGCATACTCTTGATGGGTAGCTGTACGAACACCGACAACCTTGCTATCTTCCACCAAAATCTCATCAATCATGGTTTGACGAAGGGTGAGGTTGTCTTGGTTTTCAACCGTCTTGCGCATTTCCTTAGAGTAAAGTTCCTTATCAGCTTGCGCACGAAGGGCACGGACAGCTGGCCCCTTCCCAGTGTTGAGCATCTTCATCTGGATGTAAGTCTTGTCAATGGTCTTAGCCATTTCGCCACCAAGGGCATCTACTTCACGCACGACAATCCCCTTGGCAGAACCACCGATAGAAGGATTACAAGGCATGAAAGCCAACATTTCTATGTTAATAGTCGCAAGCAAGACCTTACAGCCCATACGGCTCGCAGCTAGGGAAGCTTCAACCCCCGCATGTCCCGCACCGATTACAATAATATCGTATTCTTCCGTAAAATTATAAGTCATTTTCTCTCCTATTCCTAAAAATGAATGTGTCTTAGTTGCTCGTCCCAATCTGGTAGGGCTGTTTTTAAAAAGGCTGGAACTAGCTGGATATTCTGGAGTTTATCCAAATCAATCCACTCACAGGGCTGCCTTTTCTCATCTTCCTGCATGGTCAATGGGGCGTCCTCAAGCAAGTCCACCAGATAATGAAACTCAATGTTGTGATAGGAAACACCGTCCTGTTCAAAACGATTTTCAACCACGAAAGCTAGTTGTCCAGCTTGAGCTTTAACACCCAGTTCTTCCCTCACTTCGCGGACTACCGCATCTTCCGTACTTTCATTTACTTGGATCGCGCCACCAATGGTGTAATACTGGTCCTTATCTTTGGTGACTAGGAGCTTGCGGTTTTGAAGAATCAAGGCTGTCGCCCGAACGCCAAAAACCGTATTTCCCACTTTTGTCCGAAAGTCTTGCTGAGTCATTCTTGTCCTTTCCCTTAAACGACACAAAAACAGTCAAAACTCCAAAGAAGTGCAGGACAAAAAAGCCTGCAACATCCATGAGCTTTGACCATCATTTCTATTGCTTTTATTATTGTAGCAAATTGAGAACATTTGTCAATCTAAATGTACTGACAAACCTTGCCATCACGGTAGGCATTGTCAATCAAACCACCACCGAGACATTCTTCGCCATCATAAAAGACAACTGCCTGTCCTGGTGTAATGGCGCGTTGCGGTTCCACAAAGATAACTTCTGCCTTATCTCCTTTGACATGTACTGTCACCTTAGAATCAGGCTGACGGTAGCGGAATTTAGCCGTACATTCAAGCGTAAATTCCTCTGGCATGTCACGAGTAAAGTGGACTTGACTGGCTTCTAGGCTGGTTGACATAAGCGAATCATGGTAGAAACCTTGGCCGACATAGAGGATATTCTTGCTCAGGTCTTTTCCGACAACGAACCAAGGGGCATTGTCACCGCCGTGTTGCCCACCGATACCAAGTCCGCCACGCTGACCGATTGTATAATACATCAGACCTGCATGCTCACCCATATCGCGACCATCCACAGTCATCATGCGACCAGGCTGAGCTGGCAGATAGTTGCTGAGAAAGTTTTTAAAGTTCTTTTCTCCGATAAAGCAAATCCCTGTCGAGTCTTTCTTCTTAGCAGTCGCAAGTCCTGCTTCTTCTGCGAGTCTGCGAACTTCAGGCTTTTCCAAATGTCCCAAGGGGAACATGGTTTTTTGGAGTTGTTCTTGCGAAAGTTGACTGAGGAAATAGGTCTGATCCTTGCCATTGTCCACGCCACGAAGCATGTGAACGACGCCATCCTCATCACGCGCTATTCGGGCATAGTGCCCCGTCGCTACATAGTCTGCCCCCAAGGTCATGGCATAGTCCAGAAAGGCCTTAAACTTGATTTCCTTGTTGCACATAACGTCTGGATTTGGCGTGCGTCCTGCACGGTATTCCGCTAGGAAATACTCAAAGACGCGGTCCCAGTACTCTTTTTCAAAATTGACAGAGTAGTAAGGAATGCCGATCTGGTCTGCCACCGCAGCCACATCCTTGTAATCTTCGGTCGCCGTACAGACGCCGTTTTCATCTGTGTCATCCCAGTTCTTCATGAAGATACCGATCACATCGTAGCCCTGCTCCTTGAGCAAGAGAGCCGTCACCGACGAATCAACACCACCACTCATCCCCACGACAACACGTGTTTTAGAGTTATCACTCATGGTAAGTCTCCCATCTATTCGTTTATTCATACCCTTCAAAATTCTATTTACTAAGACTTTCAATAGAATTTCTTCGAGTATAGTCTTTTCGTTTGCTTTTAGGAGTAAAATGGTCTGGGAGACCATTTTAGCCTATCATCTTAAAATGAAAATATGATAGGCAACGAGTCGCAGGCATAACTCGAGTTAGGTAAGACGAGTTAACGACGTAATAAAAGATAAACGAAATGACTAGTTCACGATTGAAGGTCGTGTGTGCTTAACGATTGAAGGTCGCTTGAGCAGTATTCATTATAACACGCTTGGTTAGAGAAGACAAGAAAGAGGCTGACAATCTATCACCCTCTTCTGTAAATACATGAAGATAAGAATACAAAAGAAATCAATTCATACCTAAATCTCTATTCTCTTTATAAACTTATTTTTTAAAATCAACTAAAAATGATATACTGTAATAAGGAGGAATGCGCACATGATTCCATACATACCCCATCATCCATGTGCGTAGGACTAATGTGAACAACTTCAAAGATATTCTAAAATCAAAAAATACTATTTTTATTATTACACTTATTGCAGGTATTGGACTTTTGACAGGCTTAGTCCTCCATCAAGAAAAAATCCAAGCAGAGAGAGGGAACGTTGCTCTCATCAAACAACAAAAGAATCAACAAGATGTCGAACAAGTAAAAAACGCCATTAAAGACTTCAATATTGATTCTGAAACCATTATAGAAGATTGGAAAAAAATTCAAGAATTAAAACCAACTACTGATGAAGGCAAAAAGACACTAGCAAACTTTCTTACTGCTACAGCCGATAAAATCACAAGTCACTATAGTGAAAAAGTTTTGAAATTAGATATAAAGGATTCTGATAGCCAGTTTCAAGATAAACAAACACTTGAGACAGCCATCACTTCCTTGCAAAAAATAATAGACATCATTAAAAACATTAATTCTGCCAGCGACCAAACTGCTCTTGAAGAAAAGATAAAACCAATTCAAGAACTCATCTCTAAATTCCAAAAACAAGTTGAAGCCTTGACCAAAAAAGAAGAAGAAAAAACTACCCAAACAGAAACGACTACTAGAGATGCCGGACTAGAAGCCAGCCGTTCAGAAGATAGTAGCTATATTCAAAGCTATCCAGAAACAAATGGAAGCATATCTAATTCTCAAGCACCTGCAACGGACCAATACTCAACTGATAGTGCTAGAAGTGGAGGAGATAATAGTGCTAATACAGGAGGTCAAACAGAGGCTAACACCAATAGTAATCATGCTGAAGATAGCAATACAAATAGTCATCAACCTACTAATTCAGGTGTAGAAAATCCATAAACTTGTAAGCCCTCAACACCAATGTTTATAATGATCTCTCATCAAATGTAAACACACAAAAAGAGCCTTAAACGGCTCTTTTTTATGGCTCTATGATATTTGTAGTAGGTAAATTCCCTATAGATATTATGGAGTCAATTATTGATAAAAACTTTAGTCATCTTCGTCTCTATAAAAATATTTTCTATACACTCTTGATAATACCAAAATTAATGCCAGTATCATACCAAGAGCCATAATAATAATAATAGAATTTATTAGATTTATTTTAGTATGTCCAATCACTAGTCCAACAATTGGACTAGTAGACATGCTTAGATATAATAAAAATGACAAAATATGATGTTGCTTTTGAATCTCTCAACTCTTTATCTTTACAATGGTGATAAGTTGCTTTGCAAACAGCTTTGCTACACTCTCTTGGAGGAAGCAAAAGCAAGCAAACAGTATGACACACTTGCTTTTTCCTATATTCGTATAGGCATTTGTACTAATGATGCTCAGTTGATACAAAATGGACTCTCCTTAGCTAAGCTAGTAGAAGATGAACACTTACTAACAGAACTAGAGCGAGAAGTTGATATCTTTGTAAACAAAAAAGAAAGTCATTGAGACTTCCTTTTCTATATCTTCTTAATACCAACCGTTGTTAAGCCAGAAGTTCTTAGCAGCTGTCCATGAACCGTAACGTCCTGCAACATAAGCGTCTGCTACACGTTCTTGGTTTTCAACTGAGTAGTCACCGTTCAAGTAAGAATCTGTCAATTGGTAACGTCCGATGTAACGTCCGTTTGTCGCTGTGTAGCTACCGCCTGATTCTTTTTGAGCGATCCATTCTTTAGCTTCTGCTTCAGATCCGCTTACAGTTGCAGCTGGAGCTGAGTAGCTTTCTGCTGCTGCAGGTGCTGAAGCTGGAGCTTCGTAAGTAGCTTCATATGTAGTTTCTTCTACAACAGTTTCAGCAACTGCTGGAGTTTCTTCAACTTCTGCTACAGGAGCTTCTGTTGTTTTAGTTTCAGCAACTGGAGCTGCCCCATCAATAACCAATACTTGGTCAATAAAGATAAGGTCAACATTTTTAATGTTGTTCAATTTAGCTAATTTTTCAACTGTTGTGTTGTAAGTCTCAGCAATTTCTGAAAGAGTGTCTCCAGGTTTAACTGTATAAGTTTTTGTTTCTTGTGCAAAAGTAAGTGATGGTGCAAGGAAAGCAAGTACAACTGCAAATCCTGCAAGTTTAGATTTAATGTTTAATTTCATTTAAAAAAGTTCTCCTTTTTTCTTATACTACCATGATACCTTTCTAATGTTACTATTTGTTAACGAATTTGTGTAGAAATGTTACAGAACTGTGATTTATTTACTTAAAAAAGCCACTTTTTGTTACAAAACCCTTGTTATAAAAGCATTTTAATCTTTTTGTATATTTCAGAAAGTAATTAAGCACTTACATCTAATCTTTGCTATAATAGAAGTAAGAATCTTTTTAAGGGGAAACAGATGCAATCACTTCGTTTTCAATCTGTCTTTGATATCATTGGACCAGTCATGATTGGGCCATCTAGTAGTCACACGGCAGGAGCTGTTCGTATCGGTAAAATCGTGTCATCTATCTTTGATGATACTCCAACTGAGGTTGAATTCCAGCTTTTTAACTCTTTTGCAAAAACCTATCGTGGACACGGGACAGACCTTGCCCTTGTAGCTGGTATTTTGGGAATGGATACGGATGACCCTGAAATTCCAAATAGTTTAGAAATCGCCCACAAGCGTGGCATTAAAATCGTGTGGACCATCCAAAAGGACAGTAATGCTCCCCACCCAAATACTACGAAAATCACTGTTAAGAACGATCGTAAGACTATCAGCGTAACAGGAATTTCAATCGGCGGTGGAAATATCCAGGTGACAGAATTAAATGGTTTTGCCGTATCTCTCAACATGAACACCCCTACTATTATCATCGTTCATCAGGATGTCCCGGGTATGATTGCTCATGTGACAGAGGCCCTGTCTCGCTTTGACATTAACATCGCCCAAATGAATGTGACCCGAGAAAAGGCCGGGGAGAAAGCCATCATGATTATAGAAGTTGATAGTCGCAACTGTGAAGAATCTATCGAAGAAATTCGTAAAATTCCTCATTTGCACAATGTCAATTTCTTTCAATAGGAGAAAATATGTTTTACTCTATCAAAGAATTAGTCGAACAAGCCGAACTAGATTTTCAAGGTAATGTTGCTGAGCTCATGATTACTACTGAATATGAGCTAACTGGTCGCGAGCGAGAAGAAGTTCTCCTCCTCATGGAACGCAATCTTGAAGTCATGAAAGCTTCCGTCGAGCTTGGTCTCAGCGAAAAGAAATCTCGTAGCGGTTTGACTGGTGGTGATGCAGCTAAGCTCGACCACTACATCAAAAGAGGAAAGACCTTATCAGACTTCACTGTCTTGTCTGCCGCCCGTAACGCCATTGCCGTTAATGAACACAATGCCAAGATGGGCCTTGTGTGTGCGACACCAACCGCAGGTAGCGCAGGTTGTCTTCCTGCAGTTCTCACATCTGCTATTCAAAAGTTAAATTTAACGCATGAACAACAACTAAATTTTCTCTTTGCTGCTGGTGCTTTTGGGCTCGTCATTGCTAATAACGCTTCTATCTCGGGAGCTGAAGGAGGCTGTCAAGCCGAAGTTGGATCTGCCTCTGCCATGAGCGCTGCTGCCCTAACTCTAGCTGCAGGTGGAACTCCTTATCAAGCGAGTCAGGCTATCGCCTTCGTTATCAAAAACATGCTCGGTCTTATCTGCGATCCAGTTGCAGGTTTGGTTGAGGTTCCATGTGTTAAGCGTAATGCCATGGGAGCAAGCTTCGCCTTCATCGCAGCTGATATGGCTTTAGCTGGTATCGAATCAAAAATCCCAGTTGACGAAGTCATTGATGCCATGTACCAAGTAGGCTCTAGCCTCCCAACTACCTTTCGTGAAACTGCCGAAGGTGGTCTCGCAGCCACACCGACAGGCCGTCGCCTTCAAAAAGAAATCTTCGGCGAATAATTTCAAGATTACTAGGAGAATCAATGTCATCCCTATCAGCCATCTTTTTCGACTTAGATGGAACCCTTGTGGACAGCTCGATCGGTATTCACAATGGCTTCACCTATACTTTTGAACAATTGGGAGTCCCTAGTCCAGACGCAAAAACCATACGTGGTTTTATGGGACCTCCTTTGGAAACTAGTTTCGCTAGTTGCTTACCAACTGAGCAGATTGAGCTAGCTATCCAGCTTTATCGTTCCTACTATAAGGAAAAAGGAGTTTACGAAGCCCAACTATTTCCACAAATCAAGGAACTACTCACTGAACTATCCCAACATTATCCTCTCTATATCACGACAACAAAAAATACTCCGACAGCAGTCCATATGACAGCTAATTTTGAAATCGATCACTTCTTTGACGGCATCTATGGTTCAAGTCCTCAGGCTTTACACAAGGCGGATGTCATTTGCCAAGCTCTGCAAACTCATAACCTAGCCCCAGATAGAGTTGTCCTTATCGGAGATACAAAATTTGATATGATTGGCGCCCAAGAAACTGGCATTAAAAAACTAGCGGTTACTTGGGGATTTGGTGACGAGAAGGACCTCATGACCTATCAACCTGACTGGGTTGCACATCAACCAAGAGACATTTTACATCATCTACAATTAAAACTCTAAAACAAAAGACTCCCAGCCTAAAAGTTAGGTTTGGGAGCTTTTTGTCTGATCTTAATGTGGAGAATAACATTCCCTGTACTCATCCAATTATTCAAAGGGGGTAGCTTCTTCGCTTTCAACTTCTTTAGGTCTATTGATTGTTACTATTTCTACTTCCTTACTTGGCATCGCTAGCAGAACTAATAGAGCAAAACGTCCGACTATTGGAACAAAGTGAAGGAAGATAAAGGCCCAGTGGAATCCAGCATCACGCAAACGGCGAACTGACAAAGCTATTGTTGGCACCAAGATGGCTAGGTAGAAAACTGCATAAATAATGGCAACTAAACCAAAAAACATGAAAGTAGCTTCGCTGGCTGAATCGCTCACTGAATCCATCACGGTACTAAGAAATACAGTGTAGAAATAGATAATCCAGAAAGGAATCGAAAGGATAAAGTTTCCTAGCCAAACCCACCAGTAATCTGGACGCGTTGAGCGTCCAGTGAACTCTGCATAATTCTTAAAAAAATTCTTATATGCGTTAATCATATGATTCTCCCAATTTTTATTTTACTAGCAGATACTCAAGCCTACAATTATAGAACACTCCCAAATTCAACTAGAGACTTGGGAGTATTGGTAAATTGTCCAACAAGACTCAAGAAACCCGAGTCAAGATTGAAACTTCTTCGTTCTTGTAGCATTCTTCAGAAAGTTGAACTTATCGTTAGTCCTTTGATGGCATAGCTAGAAGCACCAAAAGAGCGATACTTCCAACAAATGGAACAAATGCAACGAAAATGAGTGCCCAATGGAAACCAGCATCACGCAGACGACGAACTGTCAATGCAAGTTGAGGCAAGAAAAGTGCCAGACCAAAAATGAAATAAATAAATATGAAAAGACCCAAAGTCATAACAGCAGCTTCGCTATCTGGATTTGCTATTGCACTACCGTAGACTATGTAAAAAGGAATAGCAAAGATAATGTTTGCCAACCCAATCCACCAGTAATCAGGACGTGTTGAACGTCCAGAGAAATCTACATAACCCTTAAAGAAGTTTTTAATTGCGTTAATCATAAAATACTCCTATTTACTTTGATGACTATATTTTATCATAAGTGTTGATAGCTGACAAGTAAGCGCACGAGTCATGAGGGCTGACAAAAAAGATACTATCCGCTCCCTACCTAAAAGAAGTCGCGGATAATATCTCATCTGTTTCAGTCAACATGAGTTGTTTCGTTAGCAAAGCTGATAATAGCTCTCTTCAACTCAGAACCCTGCATAGTACGGAACTCTTCAATCTTCTGATCGATCATTTCAAGAGGCATTACATTTACTTTACCAACAAAGATTTTGTCCATTACTTGATTGTCAACTAATTCTGTTGATACAAGCAACTCTTCGTAAAGTTTTTCACCTGGGCGAATTCCTACTTCTACGATTGGAATTTCATTTTCAGTATGGCCACTGAGTAAAACCATTTTCTTAGCCAAATCGTAAATGCGTACTGGTTTGCCCATATCAAGGATAAAGACTTCGCCGTCTCTTGCATAAGCTCCTGCATGAATTACCAAACGACTAGCCTCTGGAATGGTCATGAAGTAACGAGTCATGCGGAAGTCTGTCACCGTCACAGGCCCCCCTTCAGCAATCTGACGTTCAAAGACAGGAATCACACTACCACGACTACCGAGTACATTACCGAAACGAACCGCACAGTAGGTTGATTGGCTACGTTGGTTAAAGCCTGTAACAATTAACTCAGCTACACGTTTAGTTGCTCCCATTACGTTTGGTGGATTAACGGCCTTATCTGTCGAAATCATGACCATTTTTGGAACTCGAGCAGCGTCAACCGCTCTAGCAACATTATAAGTTCCAAGAATGTTATTCTTGAAGGCTTCTTTTGGATTACGCTCCATCATCGGAACATGTTTATGAGCTGCAGCATGGTAAACAATCGCTGGTTCGTACTGTTCAAAAACTTGAAGCAAACGGTCATAATCTTGAATATCGGCAATGACAGGAACAAAGTCAATTTCCTGGAATTTACGAATCAATTCATGGTAAATCAGGTAAATAGAATTTTCCCCATGTCCTAGCAAAATGACACGTTCAGGATTGAATCGACTAACTTGACGGCAGATTTCTGATCCAATTGAACCTCCGGCACCAGTCACTAAGATCGTTTTGCTAGTGATTTCAGAACCCAGACGAGATTCATCAAGCTGAATCTCTTTACGTCCCAAAAGGTCCGTGATATCAATTTTCTGGAAACCACCTGCTTGAGGTTGAATCCCTTGCACAACTGACTCAATCATCGGCATCTTGAAGCATTTTACACCGATACGGTTACACATTTGCAGGATTCGTTCATACTCAGATGGATCTAAAGACGGAATCGCAACGATAACTTTTTCAACTCTGTAACGTTTAGCCAATTCTGGCAGATCATCATAAGAACCCAAAACTGGGATTTTCCCAAGCTTTTGTCCTTTTTTCTTTTCATCATTATCCAGAATCCCGACCAATTCGAGGTCACTAGTAGGATGCTGGTAGCTGTTCATAAAAAGCGCGCCACCGTCACCAGCACCAATCAAGAAGGTACGACGGTGTTCTCCATCTCCATTTCCCTTTTTACGTCTTGAGTAAATCAACTGCCAAGTGATACGAGGAAGTAGAATCAAGAAAGTTGTTAATAGGATAAAGAGTACGATAAAGCGGACAGAAAAGAGCGGCAAGAAAGCATAGCAGATCACATAAGACAAGATACTACTGATAGTCACTCCGAAGAAAATCTTCATAAAATCTGTGATTTTGCTATAACGACTAATACTAGCATTAAGCCCCCAGAATCCAATCATAAGCTGGTAAAAAAGGAAGGTTAGAGCTGTGTAAATGACATAGTCAACCGGGGCTGGATTAATCAAGCCATAAAATAGAATATAGGAAACAATAATTGATAAGACCATACTGGCAATATCAAAAAATCCCCAAAAAATTTGTTTCTGTTGTTTATTTAATACTTCAACCAGATCAATTACGTAATCTGTTATTTTTTTATTCATGTGAATGGTATCCTCCTATACAGAGAAAATGTTTAATTGAGCATGAGATAAGGAGTCTTAATTTAAATACTGAATTTCAGATTTATAACTTGTTCTCCATTTAAAACCTTTAATCAACCCAACTATTGTGCCTATGCCGTAGGCAAAATGGATTGAAAACAGCATAAATGGCATTAAGAGCAATGCTACATTCTTATGTTTCAATAAGGTAAGTATAGTCAATGAAATTACAAATAGGCTATAAACTGCTACTAGAAACATTAAAAACAATGGAGAAAAAGGTAGTAGCATAGTACTTACAAAAATGCTTAACACAAACGCAAAGGGAACATAATGAAAAATAGATAGACATTTTGGTTTAACATGAGTTGTCAATCCAATCCATAGCCCGTTTGAATACTTTTGGTGGAGCATCTTTTTAAATGTTGGTCGAATATATTGATAAGATAAAACATTGGGACTAAATCTTATTTTATATCCATGATTTCTGATACGATAATGAAGTTCATTGTCTTCTGTTCTTCCAAGTTGTTCATCGACTAAACCAGCTTTCTCAAAAACTTCTCGACGGTACATACCATGAAAAATTGAAGAAACATATCTGTCTTGAGAGCTATTTCGATAATCTGCGATGCTACTTCCAAACATATTTTCTTCAACGATATGTAAAGCTTCTGACCATTTCCCTTTGCCTTCAACAATCGTCGGTCTAGGGCCACCACAGATATATTCTCCCTGATTGATTAACTCAACATTATTCCTCACAAAATTCTCTGTGACTTTGGAGTGCGCATCAATCTTCAAAATAAGGTCTCCATTAGAATTCTTAATCCCTAAATTAAAGCCACTTGCTTGATTCTTTTTAGGGTTATCATACAATCTAATTGACCTAAATTCAGTATTCTCAGCAATAAATCGCTGAATAATATCGGCTGTCTTATCTGTAGACATTGCGTTAATAAATAGAATTTCAATATTTCCTTTATTGTATGTCTGTTTTTTTAAATCTTCGATTAAGCCCGGTAAGTACTTCTCTTCATTATAAGCACTAATCACAATAGAGACGATTAAATTATCGATTTGTTGAATCACTTACAGTCTCCTAAATATTTTCTTTCACTATTTTATCACAAATTCCCAGACTTTCCTATTTTTATTTGAATACAAGAAAAAAACTAGTAAATCTATCAAACTTTTTTCAATGATTTTTCGCAGCTAACAGACGGATTCCCTCACGCCATCTTGACATCTATAGGAAAAAGCCTTAAAATAAGCTGTTATCAAAATCAGTTTGTTGAGGTTCACATGAAAAAACGATCACTCTTTTTTATTCTAGGAATCATCTTAATTGGAGCAGTCTTAAGAACTCCTTTTACTGCCTTACCAACTATTTTAGGAGATATCGCCCAAGGTTTAGGAGTTGAGGTCAGCTCACTTGGGGTTTTGACGAGTCTTCCTCTCTTGATGTTTGCCCTCTTCTCCTCTTTTGCAAGCCGCTTAGCTCAAAAAATTGGACTTGAGCATCTTTTCACCTATAGTCTTATCGTCTTGACCGTCGGTTCAGTGATTCGTATCTTCAATCTCCCTCTGCTCTATCTGGGAACCTTACTTATCGGAGCAAGTATCGCTATTTTCAACGTGCTTCTTCCTAGTGTCATTCAGGCAAACTACCCACAAAAGATTAGCTTCCTGACAACGATTTATGTGACGACTATGGGGATTGCCACTGCTCTTGCTTCCTATCTTTCGGTCCCCATTACTCAGGCAACATCATGGAAAGGTTTGATTCTCTGCTTATCCTTGGTCTGCCTACTAACTTTAGTTGCCTGGTTCCCCAATCATCATCACAATCATTTTCTAAAAGGAAGTGAGAAAAAACAAGAGAAAGAGAATATCTTAAAAAACAAGCAAGTTTGGGCTATTATTGTATTTGGCGGGCTTCAGTCTTTACTCTTCTATACCTGCATGACCTGGTTACCAACCATGGCAATTAGTGCCGGACTATCTCATACAGATGCTGGTCTTTTGGCTTCTATCTTTTCACTGATTAGTATCCCCTTCTCCATGACAATTCCAAGTCTGACGACTCGTTTATCAAATCATCACCGTCAAATCATGTTAACAGTCATCTCTCTGGCTGGTATGTTAGGAATCGCCATGCTTTTATACCCAAGCAACAGTTTCTTATACTGGTTAGTAGCGCATCTCTTGATTGGTACTGCCTGTAGCGCTCTTTTCCCTTATCTCATGGTTTGCTTCTCCATCAAAACAAGCTCGCCTGAAAAGACAGCTCAATTGTCTGGACTTTCCCAGACCGGTGGTTACATTCTAGCGGCCTTTGGACCAACTCTCTTTGGTTACAGTTTTAACATCTTCCAGTCTTGGGTTCCAGCAGTAATGACTCTTCTAGTAATTGATATCATCATGACAATCGCCCTCTTTATGGTAGATAAAGCAAATAAAATCCTCTAATCTTCTAGTTTTTGCTAGAAGATTTTTTATATATAAAAATTTTACACATATTACTTGACAGGGCTTACATTTAGATGTATGATGTATGTGTAGAATAATTATATATAAAATTTTTATATACTATAAAGGAGGTGCCCCATGTATTTTCCAACATCAGCGGCCTTGATTGAATTTCTCATCTTGGCCATCCTAGAACAAGGGGATTCCTATGGTTATGAAATTAGTCAAACCATTAAACTCATTGCCAAAATCAAGGAATCTACCCTCTACCCCATCTTGAAAAAACTGGATACCAACCGCTACCTGACTACATACTCTCGCGAATACCAAGGTCGGATGCGGAAATACTACTCCCTAACAGAGATTGGGGAGGAGCAACTATTTATACTCAGAGAAGAGTGGACACTCTACACTGACACTATCAACGGCATCATAGAAGGGAGCGTCCGCCATGACAAGAACTGAATATTTGAATCAGCTTGAAGCCTATCTGATGAAGCTTCCTCAAGCTGATCGTATCGAAGCCATGGACTACTTCAAAGAACTCTTTGATGATGCTGGTCCAGAAGGTGAGGAAGAACTCATAGCTAGCCTCGGTAGTCCAAAAGAGGCTGCCCATGACATCCTGACTACACTTCTTGATAAAAAAATCAACGAAGAAAATTCCAATAAGAACAACCGTCAGGTTTTACAAATCGCAATCCTCGCACTTCTGGCTGCACCTATTGGGATTCCAGTCGGGATTGCTCTTCTCATGGCTATCATCGGGATTTTTATCGCTGCTGTCAGCGTACTTATAGCCTTCTTTGCTGTATCAGTAGCTGGACTAATCCTAGGAGGCGTTCTTCTATTTGAAAGCTTCTACGTTCTGGCTGAATCTACATCTGCCTTTATGCTGATTTTTGGTGGAGGTTTACTGGCAATCGGAGCTTCGTCCCTAGTTTTGCTAGCAACTTCCTATGTGACCCGTTTCTTTGGAATACTAATCCTTCGACTCATTCAGTGGATTCTTAATAGAGGAAAGAGAGGTGAAAGTCATGCGTAAATTAACAAAAGGATTTCTTATCTTTGGTGTTGTTACTAGTATCATCGGTTTTACCATGATGATCATCGGCATCCAAACCAATGGTGTCAGAAGCCTCCTTGCAATGTCTCAAAATCCAGTCTTTGAGAGCCGAATGGAAGAGCTCACATTTGATCAAGATATCGAAAATCTTAACATCTCACTAACACAACATTCTCTAGTTATTACGGAGTCAAACGATGATAAGATCCACATCCAGTATCATCCAACTGTCTCTGAAAAAGAGAATCTTCAACATTCTAGCAAAGAAAAAACTCTTGAGATTTCCGACACCAAGCCAACTACACGTCGTTCTGTAGGTTCTAGTATTGAGGGAATCCTATTTATCGCAAGCGGAGTCTCTAGACGTAATGATGAAGTCGTTCTATCACTACCGAAAGGAAGAGAGTTAAAAAATCTAACAGCCCAGGTCGACCATGGTGTCCTTTCGATTGCTAAAGCAAAACTCAGCAATGCCAAAATCCAGTCAAATGGCTATCTTCTTCGGATCACTAATAGCGAAATAAAAAATAGCCAACTGACCACAACTGGAATTGTCAATGTATTTGGAACAAGTCTAACAGATAGCCGTATCCAAGCAGAACATGCACATATCTCTGCTGACGACATCCAAGTGCACGGTAAGGTAGAATTCGAGGCAGAAAATGACATCATACTCATGTTGTCCCGAAAAGAGCTTGAACGAATCAATCTCAATCTCTCATCAGAATACGGGGCTATCTATCATCGAACTCGAGAAGGAGTGAATCCTGTCCGGGGAAATGATGTAAATAGGGACGAAGAATTCTCCAATCCTTACAAAGTAGAGAAAAAAGATACGCAAGATCTCCTCGTCGCAAAGGCAGGTCAAGATATCAACATTCCAGACGAACCGGATCGCTCACCCAATTCGAGAGATCATTAATAATAGTTAATCATTACTACTCAAAAATTAATCAAAAAAAGGAGGTCTCATTATGACTCAAGAATGGTTTGAAAGTGCTGATTTCGAAAAAACAGCCAATAATGAGAAAAAAGAACATCCATCTGACCTAGTCATTCCCCAAGAAGAGTTAAAAGAAAAAGAAGAGTTGCCAGTGGTTGAAGAAAATCTTCAAGTCATTCCTGAAGAACAAGAAGCTGACCTAGAGAAAGTAGAGAGTGACGAACACGAAGAAATCGTGGAAAATACAGAAAAGATAGACAAGTCAGAAGAACCTGTAGAGACTGAAGAACAAGAAGAACTGGCAACAAAGACAGACCAAGCAGAAGAACCAGTTAAGGAAGCATCTCAGCCTAGCAAATCTTTGGAAAGTCCATTTGTCCCAGATCCTGTCCCTACAAAAACTGCAATCTTCAAAGAAGAATTGGCTGATTTTTGGGTCTGGTTACAAGGTGCTCTCAAAGAGCCAACAGCAAGCATTGATACAGATAAAAAACATAGTTATAATGCCTTTGCGCTCCTAACTATCTTTTCTGCCACGAGTTTCCTCTTTACAGTTTATCACGCCAAGCAAGCCTACTACGGCCATATGGCAGCCATCGACTCTAAAGCTCTCCAGCATTTCCCTTCACTAAATCTCTTTTCTATCTTCTCCATCTTGGTAGCGACAAGTCTCTTCTTCTTTTCAATCCTCATGGGTGGATTTGTAGTCAAACGCTTTGTCGACCAAGACCGTAACTGGACACTGGAAAAAGCCTTGCAAGAGTATAGCAGACTCTTCGCCCTTCCTATCCTGCTCACGGGTATTGCGAGTTTCTTTGCCTTCTTTAATAGTCTACGTTTTGCAGTATTGCTTTGCTTGATTAGCATTGGGCTGGTACTTCTTGCCAACCTCTATACTATCTCGAAGCCGAGTAAGGAAAGTCAAACAGACTCCTTCTATCGCCTTCTCTTGGCCTTTCTAGTTAACGGAAGCATCCTATTTCTCTTTTTCCTAGCAGAAATGGCACTGGTTTTCGATTATCTTCGAATCCTAGCCTTTATATAAGAAAAAATCCTGTCAAAATGACAGGATTTTTCTAATTTTGAAAATACTAGTTTCGCTACAAAAACTGAATGTTTTAAATTATCTACATGATTAGCTTTGGGAAATAGTAAGAAATGATTGTCTTTACACAAGCCATTCCACTGTCCAGCAAAGTTGCTTGTTTATAGTGACTAACCATCATTTTCTCCTTTTTCAACACTTATCTTACTATAGCCATCAACTTCAATGATGCTATTCGAAGTTTGATTTGTAGTAGGAACCTTTAAAATTTCTCCTGTATTGTTTGTATGCAAAGTATAGATTCCATCAAAGTCTTCAGGAACTGTAATAGATACATCACCAACAAGAGTATCTATAAATATTTTTTCGAAAGTAGTATTTTTTCCTAAGGAAATGGTTACATCTAACTTGTCTTTCCCTTGTGAACTCAGTGCCAAATTAAATCCATGTTGCGAAAACGGGATATATAGACTATCTGAACTCATTTTAACATTTTTAGATATGTTATTCACTGATTCTTCGGAAACTTTTCCTTCTATTTGAACAGTTGTTTCATCGGAGTCACTCTTAACAACTTTAAGATCAATTGCTTGCTTTGAGCCATAAAACTCTAACGTTTTAATACTTTTAGAAGAAAGAGTCCATGATTGTTTTACACTGACTGTCGTCTCTCCTCGTTTTAAGGTTAACAAAATTCCAGCTACTACAATCAATAACAACAGCCCAATTACGATTCCTATTTTTTTCATCACTAGTCCTCCTATTTAAATTCTTTTTTGCTAAATACAGCCAAGGCAAGGACAATTACTGCTAGACTTACCACTATAGGATAGCATACGTTTATAAGGGTAAAATGACTGATATCTGCTGATGCTTTCAAATTTAATGTCATGAACAAATAGTCCTTCACACTCTCACCGTAATTTGGGAGAACATAAACCAATAGGTTATCAAACAGTAAAATGTAGAGTGTGTAAATCATACATGATTCATAAACCTTATCAAATATTTGAAAAATCAATAAGGAGATACTGATAATAACCAAATAGTAAGGTAGCTGGTGTAAAAATGTCGAAACAATCAACACCAAGTCTCCCTCCAAATAGACAAGAGCTGTTAAGCTATAAAAAATAGTCACATACAGGAAAGACAAACAAATGGTTCCCAGAGTTTTATATAAAAATAACTTCCAACGTTGTTTTTCTTTTGTGAGCAGAATATTGATCGTACGGAAACTATAATCTTCTCCCCAGAAAAATAAATTAGCTGAGATAAAGAGCAAAGGAATAAAACCACTCACATTGGAAATTAATACTCGAAATGCTGGTTCATCTTCATTCGATGACTTAAAAAATAAGGAGAATAACAAAACTAATAACCCTATCAACAAACTAGGAAGTACTCCTCTTTTTTCCCAGTAAAATTTATACATATCTGCTTTAAGAGAATTCATGACTCTCCTCCTTTCTTAAATCATCAGATAATATTACGCAAATAGTAGTCCTCAAAGCGTTCCTTCTTAATATAAATATCCTGTATCACTAGATTTGAAGTAACACAATATTGCAAAATAGCCATTAATTTTTCCTTCTCTGCCACAACCAGATAGTCATCCTGTTCAAAATGAACAACGCCCTCTTTTTCTAAAAACATTTTTAGAATCTGATTATCACTTGTCTTTAGGAAAATTTTTTCAGATAGATCGTTCGCTAGCATTTGTGAACTCATCACATTTAGAATCTTTCCTTGTTTCATGATGATATACTTATCTGTTATAAACTCCAACTCTGATAGGATATGACTTGAAATTAAAAAAGTAACTCCCAACTGATCCCTTAAATTCAAAATCATTTTTCTTAAATCTGAAATCCCTTGAGGATCTAAACCATTCACTGGTTCATCTAGGATGATGAGCTCTGGATTATCCAAAAGGGCAATTGCTATCGATAATCTTTGTTTCATGCCAAGAGAATAGTTTTTTACCTTTCGATCCCATGATAGTTCAGACAAGTGAACCAATTCCAACATTTTTACGATATCTGTCTTTAAACCAAATCTTGTCTTGTAATATTGCAAGTGTTGGCGTCCAGTCAGGTTTGGATAGAGGGCAGGTGATTCGATAATACTGCCAATCTTATGCTGAGAAACACTCTCTATTTCTCCCTTATCAGCTCGAATTAGTCCTAGGAGAATTCTCATTAATGTTGTCTTGCCAGCACCATTTTCACCAATAAGACCACATATTTCTCCTTGCTCAATATCAAAGGAAACATTATGAAGAACCTGTTCTTTCCCATATGTTTTAGCGATATTTTTAAGACTTAAAATCACACGATTCATAGTTTCTCTCCGTTCGTTATATCTTTTGGCTTCATGAATTATCCTCCACCTCTGAAATCCCAAAATTCCTAACATCTGTAACTTCTTCAGGCAGAATTAAAACTCGCTCTTCACCTGCATCTAAAATAGCTAGGCGAAAGACTTCGTTATTTATCACTATCTCTACCAACTTTTGCTCAGTCGTGTTATTTCGAAACACCAAACTGTGGCGAGTCTGTGTAAAAGTCTCTAGCGAGATACTAAGATTCTCCATCTCTTCCTCCTACTCTAAATAACTCAATTAACCCTTCATTACATCTCTAGTTTACCGCTTTCAAAAACAAAAAAACATGACAAAAATGTCATGTTAGCTCTTCATTTCCTCAAAAGTTTTTAAATCTCTTTCTTTCTCTCCAGAGATGCGCGCTTCTAATACTTGGTCTCCAAATGCTTGAGCGCAGATAATGGCTCTGTCATATAATTGGATAGCTTTTTCCTTATCCCGTTTATGAAATAAGGTACACATAGCTTCTAGCATATCTACGATTGGTTTCTTTTGAAAGTCCTGGGATAAAATCATCAATCTATTCATTGCCTTAACATAAGGCTCAAAAGTAGAGTAGGACTTTTCCATCCATTGAACAGCTAAAGAATCAAGCACCGTTTTCTTTAACATATAAGCTGTCTCTAAATCGGATGAATTCGTTTCTCTCAGAAGTTTTTTAGAAAGTTCCCAAAATAGTTCATGATTATACTCAGTCGGTCTTGCTATACATGAAACAAAGTACAATTTTATGAGAAGCAAATCATTCACCGAATAGTTTTTCCTTATCCTTACTTGCTCAAAATGCTCATCAAGCAAAGCATCGCCAAACCCTGCATCTTCACTTACAAAAACATCAAAACTAGCTTGTAGGGCACTAACTGCAATCTGCTCATCCTCAGGTAAGCTGTCATAATAGTGTTCGTAAACTCTGTCAAACAACTCTTCTTTAATATGAATTCTGTCATCATCTCCATAAGTTTGAAACTTAATGAGTTTATCCTTTAAGATCAAGTAATCTGAAGGTAAGATTATATAATCCATGTCTACTATATGTGAAATTGGACAACCTAGTTTATAAGCTATATACTCTACCTTGGGTAAACTTGGAGAAGATTGACCTGATTCAATCCGTGCTAATTGACGTACTGTTATCTCGCTTTCATCATCACAAATAGCTTCACGAGTGAGATGTTTCATCTCACGTAACATTCGGATTCTTTTACCTACTTCCTTCTTGATATCCATATGATCAATCTCCTGATAGTCCTTTGACAAACAATAGCATCTATATCTTGTTATATTATACTGTTTTTTGTTAAGATAAGCAATGTTTAAAATCTCGTATTACGAAATATCACTAAGCTACTCTATCAATAAAATGAGGTCTCATTCTAAGATATTCTGTGAAAACTTAGACTATGGCTTTTACCTATTTTTTCGCATGTGCTAAAGCTTCAAAATCCTCGCCTGAAACAGGGCCTACTTCTACTTGGTTGGCATCTAGATCCTGGTAGAGTTCTTCTGGTAAAGCTCCTAAAAAGGCTTGGTAATCCAGTCTAGCCACCGCTTCATAGTGTTCTGGTTTTGAGCCGTCTCCTGATATTTTTACTAGATCAATTTCCCAGACAAGCTCTTTTCCTACCAACTGCTCAACATAAGGCGCTGGAATCACTGGTTCTTTTGGCAAAATAGTTTTCACCCCCTGAGCCAGATGATAGATACCATGAACCTTACCTTCACTATCCGGATAGAATTTAGCACTTGCAGGATAGGCATCTGACCCTTGAACCTTTTTGACTAATGCTTCGAAACGCGCCAAACCACCTTCTTCTGAGAAGTTTTCCAAATCCTTCTTATCAAAATAAATAGGGGATAAAATTCCTTGGCAGAAGCCCAAACGAGCACCCTTATCCGCCAAATAGTTTTTGACAGTATCGTGGAAATAATTTTCCAAATCAAAGTCTGCCAATCCTTCAACTGCTTCACCAACCTTACTAGATAAGGCTTGCAAGAGAGACTCGACAATTTCCCAATCCGCTCTTGTAATCAAGTCAGGAATGATTACTTGATAGCCTTTTTGAGTATCTACATAACGAACTTTAAAGAGAAATTGAGACTTTCCTACGATTCCACACTCGATATACTCAAGACGGTTGAGGGGTTGACGAAGATAGACAGCATCATAACTATGTGACTCTAAGCCATCTACTAGGGCCAAGACTGACTTAGCTGTAAGAATCTCCTGTTGTCCTAAAATACTTTGTTTATTTGGAATAAAAAATGTCTTCACCATAATGGTCTCCTTTGAAATCGTTTACATATAGTATACACCATTTTCCTGAAAGATGCAGAAACAAATTTAAGATTTTTTAGTCAAAAGCATAGAAAAACAGCCACTAAGGACTGTCTTACTTTTATACAACTTCAGAATGATCCAAGTTCTCACCAATCGCTGCTAAACGCTCGATGACTTGATCTTGTGTCAATTCATGTTCCAAAACATAGCGATTACGTGGATGAACACGGCACTCATGGGAGCAGCCACGGAGGTACTTGTCTTCATTTTCTTCTGATGCCAAGATACGGCGGTTACAGAATGGATTTCCACAGTTGACATAGCGTTCACATGGTGTTCCATCAAACCAATCTTTCCCTACAATGGTTGGATTGACATGGTTGACATCGACTGCAATACGTTCGTCAAAGACATACATTTTTCCATCCCAAAGTTCCCCTTGAACTTCTGGATCTTTCCCGTAAGTCGCAATTCCTCCGTGTAATTGACCGACATCTTTATAGCCTTCACGGACCATCCAACCCGAGAATTTCTCACAGCGGACTCCACCTGTACAGTAAACTACGACACGCTTGTCCATGAATTTTTCCTTGTTATCACGGACCCACTGTGGCAACTCACGGAAATTGCGAATATCTGGACGAATAGCGCCACGGAAGTGTCCAAGGTCGTACTCATAGTCATTACGAGTATCAAGGACAACTGTATCCTCGTCTAGAAGAGCTTCTTTAAATTCTTTTGGAGACAAGTAAGCACCTGTTGTTTCGAGAGGATTGATGTCGTTATCAAAGTTATCATCCTCTAAACCAAGGTGGACGATTTCCTTTTTGTAGCGAACAAACATCTTCTTGAAAGCTTGCTCTTCTTCCTCATCAATCTTGAACCAGAGGTCTTCCATACCTGGAAGGCTGTGAACGTAGTCCATGTATTTTTGCGTTGTTTCGTAGTCACCAGAAACAGTTCCGTTGATCCCTTCGTCAGCCACTAGGATACGGCCCTTGAGGCCAATAGACTTACAGAAAGCCAAGTGATCAGCCGCAAATTGTTCTGCGTTTTCGATTGGAACATATTTATAGTAAAGTAAAACACGAATAGGTTTTGCCATAAGATTCTCTTTTCTAAGATTAAATTATCAGAATTTTTCATTCAACTATACCAGTATACTCCCTCAAGAAAGCGAATGCAATTTATTTGACCGAAAATTAAAAACAAGACTTGAAAACAGGTCTTGTTTTAACTGAATATTCGATGAAGAAATGTTAACAAAAATGGTAAGGTTGCGACAATATTATTGATAACATGAACGATATAACCAGGATAGATACTCTTGGTATAGCGAGTTAGACCCGCATAAAAGATTCCAAACGTCGCAAAAACAAGAATATCTAGTACGCTGGGAAAACTTGTAAAGTGAGGAAGAGCAAATAAAACCGAAGGAAGAATCAGGTCAAGCCCAAATTTCGAATCTTTAAAGAAGGCATGTTGGAGCAATCCTCTATAAATCAACTCTTCCATCAGAGGCCCTAGAAAAAATAAGGATAGGTAGAGCCCCAACTCGGCAAAATTTGTCTCACTATAACCGATCAACACAGCCCAACCTTCATAGGTAGACTGAACATGTCTAGCCGTTTGGAAATTAAACGTTATATGAAGCACAGCTACGAGAATTGTCAGCACTGTAAACCACAGCCATTTTTTCTTAGGAATAACAAAAAGATATCCATGACCTGTCTTGACTAATATCCATACCATCAGTCCGATGAAGACTAGACTGACAAGATTTCGAATCCAGAAAAAATTGCCAATTTGAGAAGAAAATTGCCAGTAGTTTTGGATTATAAGTGTTAGCTGAGAAAGTCCATATACGAAAAATAAGTAGGATAAGATTGCACTAGTTTTGAAAATAAGATGGTATTTTTTCATATACTTATTACCAACGATGCTTGTAAGGCAAATGCCTGGGTTCAAATACAGATAATTATATGTATTTACTCTAAAAAGAATCACCACCCCGTCTGGAAAAATCCAGACAAGGCAGTGATCGCATCTTTTAGGAATGAATACACGAAATCAATCTATCTTAAGATTTTTTGTTTTTCAAGAATTCGTCGTATTGTTTTTGCATTTCATCCAATACTTTTTGGTAAGCACCTTCAGATTTAAGTTTTTCCATCAATTCTGGAATAGCTTTTTCTGGGTCTACAGTACCAGTGTTGATAGCTGTATCGAATTGTTGCATAGTGTTAGTGATAGCTGAGATTTCAGATTTCACGTTGTCAGTGTTGAAGATGAATCCAAGCGCTGGAGATTCTTTTGCAGTTTCCAAATCTTTCTTAGATTGTGCAATTTGTTCATCTGTAACGTTTTCGTTGATGTAAAGGATCCAGTTGTTACCAGTGTTCCATCCTGACATATGAGTGTTTCCTTTGTATCCATCAAGGACTTTAACACGGTTTTCTTTACCTGCAACTTTTTCCCAGTTCTTGCCTTCTGGTCCATAAACAAGTCCGTTCAAGAGTTCTGGGTTAGTGTTCAAGAGGTTCAACACTTCCATTGCTTTTTCTTTGTTCTTAGAGTTGTTTGAGATTACAAAGTTAGCAACTTGAGTTGTTTGGTTTTTCTTGATGAAGTTAGTAAATGGTTTGATTTGGATATCTCTGTTAGCAACACGAGAAAGCAAGCTGCTACCGTAGTCAGCTGGTCCTACTGTTTCTTCGCGAACAAACCAAGTATCTTGAGTAAGGTCATATGAAGTATCGCTTGTTGCTACGTCTTTTGGAATGTATCCTGCTTCATAGAATTTGTGAAGAGTCTTCAAGTGTTCTACGAAACGAGGAACTTCGTAACGGTTTACGATCTTAGTAGTGTCGCCTTCAAGGTCGATGACAAATGGAAGACCATTTGCAACTGGATAGTCAAAGTTTTCTGATGGGATAAAGTTTTTACCAACAGCGAAAGGCATTACATCTGGAGCTTTTTCTTTGATTTGTTTCAATACTGGTTCAAGTGTTTCGTATGAAGTTACACCTGAGATATCGATTCCATATTTTTCAAGAAGTGGGCCATTGAAAGCAAAGTTTTGTGAAGATGCAACGTTGGCTGCAACTGGAACTGCATAAATTTTACCGTTTATTGTGTTACCTTTGATGTAAGCTGGGTCAAGTGCTTTGTAAAGGTCAGCTCCTTCTTTCTTGTACAATTCTGTCAAGTCAGCATAAGCACCTTTTTGAGCATTTACGACGTAGTTATCTGCAAATGCGATATCATAGTTTTCACCTGATGAAGTGATAACTGACATTTTCTTGCCGTAGTCACCCCAACCAAGGTATTGGATATCCAATTTAGCACCAACTTTTTCTCCGATGATTTTGTTTGCATTTTCTAGCAATTCATCCAAGTTATCTGGTTTGTCACCGATTTGGTACATTTTGATAACAGTCTTATCACCTGATGACGATGATGATGATTCAGCAGCTTTTTGGTTGTTTCCTTTAAGGTTACCACAAGCTGCAAGTCCAGCAGCCAAAGCTAGAAGGCTAGCTGAAGTAAAAGCATATTTTTTCCAGTTTTTCATGATAAAAACTCCTTTTTTTATTTTTAAATTTAAAACAATTTTAGTGACCTACTTTTCAACTAAGAAAAGTTAGATAGGGTAGAGAAAACTTGTTTCTCAGTGTCTCTTATTCTTTAACACCACCGATAGTTAAACCTTTTACAAAGTAGCGTTGGAAGAATGGATAGAGAATCGCAATCGGAACAGTCGCAACAACGACCATGGCCATACGACCTGTTTCTTTTGGTAAGGCAACAGCAAGTTGTCCTGACATACCAACTGACTTAGCAATGTAATCCATGTTGTTTTGAATTTGCATCAGCAAATATTGCAATGGATACAAGTTATCACTCTTGATGTAAAGTAGAGCATTGAACCAGTCGTTCCAGAATCCAAGTGCTGTCAAAAGTGTGATAGTCGCAATTCCTGGAAGAGAAAGTGGTAAACAGATTTGGAAGAAGATCCGAGCCTCACTAGCCCCGTCGATACGAGCTGATTCGAGGATTGCTTCTGGGATGGTCTTCTTGAAGAAGGAACGCATCAACATGATGTTGAATGGTGATAGAAGCATTGGAACAATTAAGGCCCAAATAGTATCTCCTAAGTGAAGCAATTGAGTTACCACGATATAACCTGGTACCAAACCAGCATTGAACAACATACTAAGAAGAGCGAAAACTGTAAAGAATTTGCGATACTTAAACGTTGAACGTGAGATGGCATAAGCGTAGGTTGTGGTGATGAATACGTTTGTTAATGTACCAACAACTGTCACAAAGGTTGAGATAAAGAGCGCTTGTAAAATCTTATCTTTGAACTGAGCCAAAAACTCAAAACCATCTAAACCAAATTGTGATGGGAAGAAGCTATATCCATATTGAACGATACTCTTCTCATCTGTAATTGAGATAATAATTACAAAGATGAAAGGCAAGATACAAGAGAAGGCCAGCAAACCAGATATAATACTAAAGAAGATATCTGCTTTTTTGCTGAAGGAGTGTATGCCAACATTATCAATTTTTTCTTTTTGAATTTTTTTTGCCATATGCTCCTCCTTTCTAGAATAGTGCTGAGTTAGGATCAACACGTCTTGCAAGTAAGTTTGATAGGATAACGAGAATCAAACCGACGACTGACTGATAGAGACCGGCTGCTGATGCCATACCGATATCTGCTGTTTGGGTCAATCCGTTAAAGACATAAACGTCCAATACGTTTGTTACACTATAAAGCTGACCAGCGTTGTGAGGGATTTGGTAGAAAAGACCGAAGTCTGCGCGGAAGATGTTTCCGACTGCAAGGATGGTCAATACTGTCACAAGCGGTGTCAACTGAGGGATGGTTACGTTACGAATCCGTTGCCATTTGCTAGCACCGTCCACTGTCGCTGCTTCGTAGTAAGTTGGGTCAATACCCATGATAGTTGCGTAGTACATCACACTACTATATCCAAAGCCTTTCCAGATACCTAGGAAGAGGAGGAGGTAAGGCCAGATGCTTACATCAGCGTAGAAGTTAATACCCTTCATTCCAAGAGCTTCTAAGGTGTGGTTGATAAGCCCTTTATCGATGTTTAGGAAAGCATCTGTAAAGAAACTGATAATAACCCAAGATAGGAAGTAAGGGAACAACATAGATGTTTGGTAGATTTTAACCATTTGCTTAGAGCGAAGTTCACTAAGGATAATGGCGATACCAACTGACACAACCAAACCGATAAAGATAAATCCAAGGTTGTAAAGGACAGTGTTTCGAGTGATGACAAAGGCATCCTTGGAACTAAACAAGAATTTAAAGTTATCTAGTCCGACCCATCTACTATTTATAATACTGTGGACGAATCCTTCACCAGTCATATGGTAGTCTTTGAAGGCAACCACATTTCCAAATACTGGGATGTAGAAGAATAAAATCAACCAAATTGTTCCTGGTAGAACCATTAAGAGAAAAATCCAATTATCTCTCAACGTTTTTGAAAACTTCTTCATAATTTCCTCCCTTTTTATTTTTCTAAAACTTCATAATCTCACATTTTTTAGACTTGATAACGTTTACAAAAATAGTATACTCTTATTTTTAGGACAGTTTAAACTACAAATTATAGAAAAAACTCCACAAATTATTTTATGTGGAGAACTTTTTTATATAAGAATAGGTTTCACGGGAAACTTTCTTCTGGGATAGAATTTCCTAGGTTGTATAAATAGTTGAAGCTGTCGCAATAGTATGCCACTGGTTGGCTGTCGTTGCTGCGAAGTCCTTATCTGCGTAGAAGTCAGTAAATGGCAGAATCTCGACTTCTAACTCATCGATACGTGAGATAGAACCAACTAGATAGTCTTCAATACGACTTTCTGCTCGCTTGATACGTTGTAAGAGTCCACCCATTCGGATATCCACGGTATCCAAGCCAAAGACCTTGTTTTCCTTCAACCATTGGTGGCTAAAGAGCTTGTGGAAGGTTTCAATCTGGCTTCTAAGTTTTGGCAATTCTTCCCTAGCAATTTGTTGCAAGCTCTCTTTATCACCTTTTTGATAGGCTTGACGAATGCGTCGTCCCACATCAACCTTGTTACTTAAAATAGCATTCAACTGAGCCTGCGTTTCAAAGAGATAAGTGTAGACGCCTGCTTTTTCTTTAATAGTAGCAAGAGTCTCAGCTGCTTGGGCAAAGTGTGGTTTGTCCTGTTCAGGTGTCATGTGCTTGTCAAGAATTGGGCAGAGAACATCCTGATAAAAGACATAGCGGTTGGGGTTAATTCCACTGAGATTGTCTGGCAGGTCAGGCAAGAGGTTTGCCAAATCAAGTTGCATAAAGTCCTCAACGGATAAGCCTGTATTGGTCTTGAAATGAGCTGATAGACGTTCTAAATCATTGCGGTAGCTGAGTTCAGCCCAAATTTGCAAGCTTGGCAGAATCGAGAACTGGGCTGTTTCACCACCATTATCCCCCCAGCCAGTCACAATGACTTCTTTGATCTGATTAGCACGGCAAGCTTTGTTGGCTTCGACCGCAATGAGACGGCTGAAGTGGTTGTGAGGCGTAAAACCAATCCACTTCCAAGCACCACCAGCAAAGGCGATATCCTGGCTGATCTTGTGGTGATTATTAAAGTTACGGTTGTATTTTTCTTCGCTATCTTGGTAATAATCCCAGTAAACCGAGGTGACACGGTCTTTGAGACGGTCTAGATAAACTCGTGTTTCTTCTGGAATTTCGACATCACGGTCGTACTGGCCATCTGCTGACATGAGTTTGAAGAACATATCGCTCCACATCTGGCAGTGGAAACCATACTTGTCTGCAATATCCAGCACGCGCTCCAAATGTTGGCACATAAGGAGACTACGGTCCACAATACCGTTCAAGATAAGATAACGACCCAAACCAACTAGGTGAGCTTCATCCATACCGATATTGACCTTGCGAGTTTGTAATTTAGATAATGTCGCAAACATACCGTCAATCAGGTCGTAGACTTTTTCTTCACCGATGAGGAGAATATCCTCTACATCGCGGAGTTCTTGCACTTCTTTGACGCCCCATTTGACAAAGGCTGATAAGTGAGCCAAAGTTTGGATACATGGCACAAAGGTCATGTCAAACTGCTGGGCGTAGCTTTCGATTTCCTGTAACTCTTCAGCTGAGTATGCTCCACGGAAATAACCAAAGTAAGGCTGCCCCTCGATTTGATAAGTGTCTTCCATGTAGAGCTCAAAGGTTGAATAACCCATGAGAGCCAAGACTTCAATCATATGTTTGGCAGATTCGACATTGAGCACGGCATTGCGCGAACAGTCCGCCATGTAGGCTAAATCTTCATAGGCCGCTTGTTCTTCAATCTCCACCTTATCACCTTCTTCTAAAGCTGTTGCTAGAACAGACAAGGCGCGATAGAGTTGGTGAGGTTTGCGATAAGTCAATTGATAGCTTCCGCCCTTACCCTTGATAGAGATAGAGACTTGGTCAGACTGAGCGACAGCCACTTCTACATCTGGTAGAGAAATGTGCTTTTGAAGTAAGTCTATAGCTTGCTGTTGTTTACTGCTAATTCCGGTAAAATTTACCATTGGTTTTCCTCCTGTAACCAGTTGACAAGGGCACCGTAGAGATTGGCATCTGCCTGATAGGTGCAAGCTTGGATAACTGGCGCAATTGTATACTCTTCATATCTTTCCACAAAGACGTCTACCGCTTTTTGCACTCCTTTGATAAACTCAGGATTTTGGCTAATAGAGCCACCTAGGCTAATAACATCTGGGTCGATTAAATACTGGATATTGAGTAATCCTTGAGCTAGGTTACGATTCATGCGCTCAATGGCTTCTTGGCAAAGGGCATTACCTGCTGCAGCCTCTTGGTAAACCTTTCGGCCATCCCAGTCGGTTTGACCAGATTTTTCGATGACATAGCGAACCATGTTTCCTGTAGAAGCTAATAGTGACCAGTTGTTGAGTTTTTCTGCTGGTTCGATAGTTGTCATGTAACCAAACTCTCCACCCAAGCCATGGCGACCACGGTGAATTTTGCCATTGATAATCATAGCCCCGCCAATCCCTGTGCCAATGACAACACAGGCTGCATTTTCAATCTCAGGATGAGCTAGCAGTTCACTAAGTCCAACACAGTTGGCATCATTTTCTAGATGGACAGGTAGCTGGTGATGAGCTAGCGCCTCATACCAAGAAAAACCATGGATGTAAGGAATGGCACTAATTCCCTCGATCACTCCTGTTTCTTGATTGACTGCACCTGGCACACTCATGGCAATCCCACGATAGTCCTGTTCTGACAAGCGTTGGTCCAACCAAGCCAATAAATCTTCTAGAGTTTCTGGAGTTGGGGTGCTGGTCTTATCTAAAATCTTTCCATCAGGAGTTAGACTAGCAAACTTAATGCCAGTCCCTCCGATATCAATTGTTGCAATGGTCATTGCTTTCACCTGCAAAAAGGAGCGAATCAGCAGTTGGTTCTTACTTTTTCGCTCCTCCTTTCTTTTTATGTTTACTTTTTGAAATTAAATTTCTTCTTTTTGAATGAGTTCTGTACGAATTTCCTGTGGTGCCAATAGTCCTGAATGGACTGGGTATGGGCGTTCCAACAAGTCAAGAATGGTTTGTTGTTTCTCAGACACACGGATATTTTCTTGACTCATGTTGTAGTAACGAAGGACATAACCTTCTTCATTCTCAGCCACCTTAAAGGCTGTTGGGCAGACTTGTGGCAAGTTCAGTGCCGGATGGTTAAAGAGGCTACCCGTTGCTGCAACGCTACCCTCTTGTTTTGCAACTTGAAGGGTTGTAAATGGCACCTGGAAGGCTTTGGCACGACGGAAAGCTGAGAAGCGTTCCCCTGCTTGGTGACATTCTACTGCAAATTCAACTTCGATATCACGCAAGCACTGAGCTTCCGGCGTTGGGAAGTAACCCCAGTCACCGAGTTCGCCTGAAGCACGAAGAAGGGTTACAGCCATGGTGTCGTCTCCAAGGATTTCGTATTCATGCAATCCTTTATTGGATACGGTCACTCCTTTTACATCATCATACAAGCTGACAAAGGCTTGTTGGTGTTGTGGATTTTCAGGATTTTCCCAAGAAGCTGCCGGTTTATTTGGTCTTGTCACAACTTCATAGATACTTTCAGAATCATTGCTTGGACGAGTGTTATGAGTTTTTACCAAGAGACGAATGCGGTGGTCTTTGGCTGTATTAGTAAATCGAGTCTTGAAGCGAATCTGTGGATTGTCCACAAAGACAGTCATCTCAGTTTCAAGAGGAATGGTTGTCAACTCTTCTGAACGACCTGCATCTCGTTTCATGAACTCGATGATACCTCTTTGTTCTGCATCCAATTTTTCATCTGCGCTAACTGGAATAGTCAAGTCATGTTTGAGCAATACCTTAGCATAGCGAGCATTGTTTTCTAGGACATCGTATCCCTTCAATTGAGCATAGATTGGATCAGTTCCTTTTGGTTGGAAGTAAATGTACTCGTTACCAATATCTCCACGGTCCTCGAATTGGATGAAATCTTCGTAGGCTTCGTTTGTAGTCTTGTCATAGACTGTGATTCCTTCATCTACACTCACTGTTACGAATGGTGTATCAATGACTCCATTTTGGTAAATACCATCACGGTAATCTACTTGACCTTCGACCAATTGGAAGCTTGCCCAAGAAAGCGGAGCAAGGTGGACTGGGATTGTCACGCGCACTTGGCGTGCAATATATGGTTGGCGGAATTTATCCTTAGGCAAAGTATAGCCAAAACTTGCTCCCAAGTCTTCAATCTTGGCTTCAAGGACATGGCCATCCAAATCTTCAACATGGTAATCTGGCAAGGTCACGGCTGCCATCTTCTTGTAACCTTCAGTCGGATGCAATTCTTTGAAATCACAAGTCACAACATCCACTACAACACTAACTGTATCAACCTTGTCATGTAAAGCTGTGTTGACAACGGTAAAGAGGTGATCGCTTTGCGCTTCCTGAGTTGCTATTTTATGTTTCCACTCATTGAGAAGGTTAGTCTTGACAAAGTTTCCGACTTGGTTGACCTTTGCAAAACGAGTTTCCATTTCACGGTGAACTTCGTCAATACTACAGCCACAGATACTATCGTGCGGTGCATTTTGCAGAAGTACTTTCCAAGCATAGGTCAATTGATCCTTGTGGTTGTGTCCACCAGTGATAATGGTTAATGGTTCCACGACCTGCTCTAACAAGTTGCTATTCTCTTGGAAGGCTTGTTTGAGGTAAACGCGTGAAGAAGAGGTATTGGCAAGCGTGTACCAGCCATCAGTTTCTTGGCTAGTCAACTCACCTGTAACTGTTGATAGGTGTTCAGGAAGTGCACTTTCGACAGCTTGAACGTATTCGTCAAAAGAGCTGTGAACAAAGGTCACATCAGGGAAAAGTTCGTTTGCCACACGAATGGCTTCACTCAAGTTTCGTTGAACTGGTTGGTGGTCACAGCCATTCATCATCAACCATTGGTTGGTCGAAGCATAGTCACGAACGTCTGCCAATTTTTGTTTCCAGAAAGCCAAAGCTTCATCTTTATCCACTGGAATTTCATTCCCGTTACTGTACCAGTTAGCAAAGAGAATACCAAGTACACGGCTACCATCAGCACCCTGCCAGTACATCTCAGAAAATTGAGAGGTAAACTGCTCATCTTCGAGGACTTGGTTGTCAAATCCGATTGGCTTCACACCACGCCCAAAGGCCGCTACGTGAATACCTGATTTTTGAAGAATTTGAGGAGCTTGCCCCATATTCCCAAATGTATCAGGGAAGTAACCAATCTGCGTAGATTTGCCCCATTTAGCACATTCAGCTTGACCAATCAAGGTATTACGGACATTGGCTTCACTGGAGATCAAGTAATCATCCTGCAAGATATAGAAAGGACCAATCTTGAGCTTGCCTTCGTCAATATAACGCTGCACCTTGTCACGGTTTTCAGGACGAATTTCTAAATAGTCATCGAGGACAATGGTTTGTCCATCCAAGTGGAAGCTCTTGAATTCAGGGTCATTTTCAAAAAGATCAAACAGATTGTCAAAAAGTTCCACCAACTGCATCCGGTGACTTTCAAAAGGTAGATACCACTCACGATCCCAGTGACTGTGAGAGATGATATGTACAACAACATTTTCCATGAGTAAAACCTCATTCTAACTTAAATTTAAAAATATATGTGTGATTCTTTACAAGAATCTGTCGAGCGAAAGCTCATTAGCGAATATCCAAGTAATCCAAGACTAATTCGCAGAACATCATGTTGGCCCATGAGAACCATTCGCGTGAGTAGAGTGTCGGATCGTCTACGTGGAAACTTTCGTGCATGACACCTGTTCCACCATCGCAGGCAACCAACTGATCTAGCAAGAATTTCTTCTCTGCCTTATCCGTCGTTGTCAATCCTTGGATAGAAAGGGCAATCGGCCAGATATAGCGGTAGAAGGTATGAGAACTTCCGAGTCCACTTGCGTACTCTCCTTGGTAGAAGTAAGGATTTTCAGGGCTCAGAATAGTGCGACGTGTGGCTTGATACACTTCGTCATTGACATCACAGTAACCAAGATATGGAGCAGCCAACAAACTTGGTACGTTAGGGTCGTCCATGATGCTAGCATTTCCCAAACCATCTACCTCAAAGGCATAAATTTTTTCACCCTTGCTGTTTGTAGTGTAGGCGTAATTTTCGATACCTTCTTGAATCTCAGCTTGCAGGCGTTTTGCATCTGCAATGATACTCTCGCTATCGGCTAGATTCAACTCTGCAAAGATTTCTTGGACATAACCTAAAACAACCACTGCAAACATATTTGAAGGAATCAAATAGCTATACTGGCAGCAGTCATCGCTTGGACGGAAGGCTGACCAGGTCATCCCTGTCACGGCAAAGTCAGGACCAAAGCCGTCATTTACCAAAGTGTCTTCCTTACGGTCAGTATCACGAACAAAGCGATAAGGAGAGTTCTTGTGGTCTTGCTCAACGGTCCAGAGATAAAGAATTTCCTTAGTCGCAGTGACAAAGGTTTCATCAAATTGGCTAGTCTCACCAGTTTCCTTCCAAAGGAGGTAAGCCAACTGCAAGGGATAGCAAAGCGAATCAACTTCATACTTGCGCTCCCAAATCCAGCCATTGAGGTCTGTGTGATCAGTCTCGTGATGCCCCTTCCAGTTCTCCTCAATATTGAAAGAGTTGGCATAGGGATCCTTGAGGATCAAGGTCATCTGACGTTTAACCAAGCCAGCAATGGTCTGGCGCAAACGAGGGTCTCTTTTTGCCACATGAAGGTATGGTCTAAGCTGAGCAGTTGAATCACGGAGCCACATGGCTGGGATATCCCCTGTTAGTACAAAAGTTGAGCCGTCTTCTAAGATTTCAACTGTATTGTCTAAAGTATCTGTGTAGCAACGTTCAAAGACATCCACCCATTCCGGATGATCCTTGGCACGCTCCGCTACCTCATCTAGCCACTCTCTGACAATTTCTTTTGAATAAACCATAAACTATTTTGCCTCTTTCAAACAGATTTTCATTTTCAGTATATAGCTTTTAGCCCAGAAAATATATACACAAATGTTAGTCATTATTCTACAAAATTGTTATATTTGAAACTTCTTTTCTAAAGGCTAAATTTTCTGATATAATGTAGAAAACTACTGAAGGAAACCACTATGAAACCGATACTTAAAACCATTGATACGCGTTTTGGAACAGCCAGTAAACATGCATTTTCACGAGGCAATACACTACCATACACTGGAGTGCCTTTTGGGATGAATTACTTTGTTCCACAAACTAGTGACCAGGAAGGATCTTGGTTTTTTGACCCTCATCTTCCTATCTTTCAGGGTATTCGACTAACCCACCAACCTAGCCCTTGGATTGGTGATTACTCCTGGCTCTTACTGACACCAATTACAGGAGAAATCAGCGGCGGCACCCTCTTCCACCGTCAGTCCTCCTATAACCTTGATCGTGCTATTTTTAATCCTCATTTTCTAAAGATTTTCTCTTTGCGCTATCAGATTGAAACCCAGCTCACACCGACTTGCTATGGAGCTTCTATTCGTATAGAGCAAAAGCAGGGAAAAGCTCTATCCCTCTATCTTCACGCAGTAGATGAACTGACAGTAGAACAAGTCGATAAGTGGAATCTGGCCCTGAGGCAAGAAGGTGAAACCGAAACCAACAAAAGTCCCCTCGTCATGTTTACTGCTCTTGCATTTTCTGTAGAAATCTTATCTATCAATCAAGTAGGGCAAGACTGGCGTATCGACTTGGCTGGAGCAGAAGCTCTAGTTCAACTAGCTACTTCTTTTATTTCTAAAGAACAGGCCCTCTTTAATCTGCCTAGAAAAGACTTTGAAGAAACGAAATCAGAGGCTAAAGCAAGTTGGGAAAACCTTCTAGGCCGTTTTGATGTCGTGGAAACCGGCCCTGTAGACCGAACATTTTTTGATCATTGTCTATACAGACTCTTTCTTTTCCCACAAACCTTCTATGAGGTAAATGAGCAAGGCGAGAGTATTCATATAGACCTTGCTTCAGGGACTATCAAACCAGGGCTATTCTTTACCAACAATGGTTTTTGGGATACCTTCCGCACTTCATTCCCACTCTTTGCCTTGATTATTCCAGAGCACTATCGTCAGTTTCTTGAAGGTTTCCTCAATAGCTATAGAGATACTGGGTATCTCCCTAAGTGGCTGGCTCCTGACGAACGAGGAATGATGCCTGGTACTTTGATTGATGGTCTTATTGCGGATAGTGCTTGTAAAGGCATGGCGCCTGAACTTGAGGAGGAATTTCTCAAAGCTATGCTTGAAACTGCTACTAAGGCAGATCCAAAAGCCATCAACGGGCGCCATGGCCTTTCTCAATACCAAAAACTGGGCTATTTATCCACTGATCACCACGAAAGTGTCAGTCATACGCTAGATTATGCCTACAGCGATTTTTGTATCTATACTTGTGCAGCAAAATTAGACCAAGAAGAGCTAGCTCAAACCTATGCTCAATATTCTAAAAACTATCAAAACCTCTTTGACCCTGAGACAGGATATATGAGGGCGCGTGATGTAGATGGCAACTTCCGTCCTGATTTTTCTCCTTATAGTTGGGGCCGTGATTACGCTGAGTGTTCAGCTATTCAGGCCAGTCTTGGTGTTTTACATGATATTTCTGGACTTAGCCAACTAATGGGTGGAAAAGAAGCCTTTAGCAACTATCTTTTGAAAGCTTGTCAAAGTCTCCCACTTTTTGAAACGACGGGCTATGGATATGAAATTCATGAGATGAGCGAGATGGCAACAGCGCCATTTGGTCAACTAGCCATTTCCAACCAACCAAGCTTCCACATCCCTTATCTGTTCCGCTACAGTAGTTATCCCCAATATACCAGTCTCTTGGTCAAGACTCTCCGTCAAAAAGCCTTTCGAGATGGCTGGGATGCTTATCCAGGAGATGAGGATAATGGTAGTCTATCGGCTTGGTATGTCTGGTCTGCTCTCGGACTTTACCCAACCTGCCCAGGGAAAGCAAGCTATGATCTTGGAATTCCACTCTTTGACCACCTTCGTGTCTATCTTGCAGAAAAAGAACAGTGGTTGGATATTCGTACTCATCAAAATCATGAACACTTCCACTTTGTACAAGACTGTCGATTGGACGGGAAAGAAAAACAAACCATCAGTCATCAGGAATTGCTCAATGCAAAGACTCTTGATTTTACACTCAGCTGGTTACCCAAGCACTAATAGATCAAATCCCTTTGTCAAGCACAAAGGGGTCTTCTTATCCATATAAAGTTATCCACAGATTGTGAATAACCTTCAACTTTTTTTCGGAAAAGATTTTCAAGTTTTTCCAAAATATCTTTCCAATCCAAGTTCATAGGATTTACAATAGAAAAAAGTCTATAAACCTTGTCCTAATAAGGTTCATAAAAGATTGATTTGTTTCCTATTCTATAAATTTCGTCCCTCTTTTTCCTATTAAAATTATAAAGAGACAGTTGTTGTTTTCACCTCAACTTATCCACAAGTTGTGGATAATCTTTTTCTAAACCAACAAGCCTTATTCCCTATCTGTTAGCTAGCTTTTACTTTTTTTATAGTAATTTTCAAATTTTGTTAGGCGCTTTCAAAAAAACATGATATACTAAAATTATCAGAAAAGGAGACATTATGAAAAAAGATCAACACCAACTTAATTGGCTGATGGTTTCTCTGATTGCTTTCAACATGGTTTGGGGGCTCGGAAACGTCGTCAACAACTATTCTCAACAGGGGATTTCAGTAGTCGTATCTTGGGTTTTAATCCTCGCACTCTACTTTATCCCATATTCACTCATCGTCGGACAACTAGGTTCTACCTTCAAGGAAAGCGGAAGCGGTGTTAGTGAATGGGTTGAAAAAACATCAACCAAACGCCTCGCCTACTTCGCTGCTTGGACCTACTGGGTTGTTCACATTCCTTACCTCGCACAAAAGCCTCAAGGAATTCTAATTCCGCTTGGATGGGCCTTGCAGGGTAATGGACAATTTCTAAAACAAATTGACTTCCACTGGATTGTTATTCTCTGCTTGCTAATCTTTGGACTTTTCCTCTACCTTTCTACAAAAGGATTGACAACACTGAAAGTCATCGGTAGCTTGGCAGGAAGTGCCATGTTGATTATGTCTTTACTCTTTGTGCTTTTGGCTGTCGGTCTGCCTTTCATCAAACCAGACATCCAGTTTGCGACACCACACATGGATCAACTGAGTACCTACATTCCAAACTTTGATTTTTCTTATTTTACAACCATCTCACTACTGGTCTTTGCAGTTGGTGGTTGTGAAAAAATTTCCCCTTATGTGAATCAAACTCGCAACCCTGCAAAAGAATTTCCAAAAGGTATGATTGTCATGGCCATCATGGTAGGTCTCTCTGCTATCCTTGGTTCAGTTGCCATGGGAATGCTATTTGATGGCAATAATATCCCTGAAGACCTCATGCGTAATGGTGCTTATCAAGCCTTCCAGATGTTAGGAAATTCTTGGGGAGTTGGAAACCTCTTCGTTGTGATTTACGCTCTTACAAATATGGTCGGACAAATCGCGGCACTTGCCTTCTCTATTGACGCACCCTTGCAAATCCTTCTCAATAACGCTGATGAAAACTACATCCCAAGCTGGCTTCGAAAACGTACTGAGAAAGGTGTCCTCATTAACGGCTACCTTCTTACAGGTGTCCTCGTTAGCCTTATCATCATCCTTCCAATTTTTGGTATTCAGGAAATTGACGGACTTGTAAAATGGATGACCAACCTTAATTCTATCGTAATGCCGATGCGTTATCTCTGGGTATTCCTTGCCTATATGATGCTCAACCGTGCTTGGAAAACATACAAAAATGCCGAATACAAGTTTGTGAATAATCCTAAGCTTGGCTTTGTGATCGGTACTTGGTGCTTCCTCTTCACTGCTTTTGCTTGTATCCTTGGTATGGTTCCAAAAATTAGCTATGCTGAAAATCCAACTGCTTGGCAATTCTCTCTTCTTACAAATATCTTAACACCAATTATTCTGATTGGATTAGGTGTGATTCTACCAGTACTTGCCAAAAAAGAACAAAAGAAACAAATCAAATAAATCCTACTATTAGCTAGATAGTTTCACTTTTGTCTTTTCCTGAAAGAAAAATCCCTTTGAACCATAATGTTCAAGGGGATTTCGTTTTGTTTGATAGGCTATTTCTACTTAGCTTCGTACCAAGTCACACCTTCATTTTCATCAGCAATCAATGGCACACTGAGTTGAATGGCTTCTTCCATGGTTTGTTTGACGAGTTTTTTAATAGCAGCTAATTCCGACTTAGGCACTTCAAGAACAATTTCATCATGTACTTGTAACAGCATCTTAGTCTGATAACCACCTGCAACCAAGGCTTTATCTAGTTGAATCATAGCGATTTTGAGAATATCTGCAGCCGAACCTTGGATAGGGGAGTTGATAGCTGTACGTTCCGCAAAACCACGAATGTTAAAGTTACGCGAATTGATATCCGGCAACTCACGACGGCGTTTGAAGAGAGTCTCTACATAACCCTTATCACGCGCCTCACGAACGACTTCATCCATGTAGTTTTTGATTCCTGGGAAGCGTTCAAAGTAGGTGTCGATGTAAGCCTTAGCCTCTTTACGGCTGATACCTAGGTTATTGGATAAACCAAAGTCTGAAATTCCGTAAACCACTCCAAAGTTGACAGCCTTGGCATTGCGACGGTCGTTTGGCGTCACATCCTCAGGACGTTCAATCCCAAAGACACGCATGGCTGTCGAGGTATGGATATCAGCTCCCTCTTGGAAGGCCTTGATTAAGTGCTCATCCTTAGAGATATGCGCCAAAACGCGCAATTCAATCTGTGAGTAATCCGAGCTGAGAAGGACACTATCCTCCCACTCTGGTACAAAAGCCTTACGAATGAGGCGCCCTTGTTCCAAACGAACAGGGATATTTTGCAAGTTTGGATCCACACTAGACAGACGACCTGTCTGAGTCAAATCTTGCACATAGCGCGTATGAATCTTACCATCCGCTAAAATCCAGTCCTGTAAGCCAATCACATAAGTGGATTGAATCTTAGCAATCTGACGGTAGTCGAGAATTTTCTTGACGATTGGTGCAATAGGAGCTAGACGCTCCAAGACATCTACTGCCGTCGAGTAACCTGTCTTAGTTTTCTTGGTGTATTCGAGAGGGAGACCTAGCTTTTCAAAAAGCAATTCGCCAAGTTGTTTAGGCGAGTTGATATTAAACTCCTCACCAGCCAACTCATAAATCTCTTGCGTCAGCTTTTCAATGACAAGCTCATTTTCAGCTTGCATCTCGAGCAATGTTTCTTTTTTGACCTTGATCCCAGCAATTTCCATCTTAGCAAGGACAAAAGCCAGAGGCTGCTCCATGTCATAAAGGAGATCTAATTGCCCATTTTCGCTTAATTTTTCAAGTAAGACAGGCTCTGTCTCAACCAATACAGCAACCTTACGAGCCAAGTGTTCCAAGAGTTTCTCTCGCTCTGGGATAGCTTTTTTGACACCTTTACCGTAGAAGGTTTCATCATCGACTAGGTAAGTTTGACCATAGAGACTAGCAATAGTTGAAATTTCATTATTCTCGACAGTAGAGAGAAGGTATTTGGCCAAACGACTGTCAAAAGCAGGAGCCTGCAAGTCCAAACCAAAGCGATTTAAGAGGACTTTTACTTTCTTAAAATCATACACTTTCAGAGGTGTTTTTTCTAGAAAATCCTTAAGAATCGGATCCTGCAGAAGTTCCAGCTTATCTGTAACGTAGAGTTTGTCTCCACAAGACCAGGCAAAGCCAACTAAATCATCTATATGATAGTTTTCTCCAAAAAGTTCAAAGTGGAAGATGGAGTCTTCACTCAGCATATCTTGACTCACTTTATCCACTATAGTGAAATTCAAAATCTCAACTTGGTTAGTCTGAGAAGCATTCAAGGCTTGCTTGAGCTGCTTAAAGCCCATCTCATCGTAGAATTTCCCGAGGTTTTCCACATCTGGACCGCTATAAACCAAATCATCTAGGCCAATTTCAATCGGTGCTTTCGTATCAATCGTCGCCAGTGTTTTAGACAGGAAGGCTTGTTCCTTATCATTGACGAGATTTTCCTTCATCTTTGAAGCCTTCATGCTGTCAATATTTTCATAAATACCTTCAAGAGACCCATGTTCTAACAAGAGCTTAATACCAGTCTTTTCACCAATCTTGGTGACACCAGGTATATTATCTGACTTATCCCCCATGAGAGCCTTAAGATCAATAAATTGAGCTGGTGTGATGCCCATCTTTTCCATGAGGTATTCTGGTGTAAAGGCCTCAAATTCAGCCACACCTTTTTTGGAAATTTCAACCACGGTATGCTCATCTGTCAACTGGATCAAGTCCTTGTCTCCACTGACTATAGTTACATCAAAAGATTCCTTTTCAGCCAAGCGTCCCAAGGTACCAATGATATCATCAGCCTCATACTGGGCTAACTCATAATGACGAATTCCAAGATGATCTAGCAACTCACGAATAAAAGGAAATTGCTCACGAAACTCATCCGGAGTCTTGGCACGACCACCCTTATAATCTGCATACATCTCTGTACGGAAAGTCGTCTTCCCCGCATCAAAAGCAACCAAGATATGACTCGGTTGAACACGCTCCAGTAGGTGATTTAGCATCAGATGAAATCCGTAGATTGCATTAGTATGAAGTCCATTGTCATTTTTAAAACGATCTAGTTGCTGGTAAAGTGCAAAAAATGCTCGAAAGGCAACTGAAGAACCGTCAATTAGTAATAATTTTTTCTTGTCCATACACCCATTATAAAGGAAAGCAGGGAAAAATACCATTAGGAAGAGCCCGAATGCTGAATAACACTTATGATGCTGGATTTTCTACTCGCGCACCATTACTGTCAACTTGGAACCCATCGATAGTCGTATCTACTGCCAATTCTCCAGATGCGTTTACGTAATAATATTTCCCTGAAACCTGGAACCACTGACTTGTTTTCATAGCGCCTGAGCTTTCGAGGTAATACCAAATGCCCTTATCCTTTAACCATCCCGTCTGCATTTCTCCAGATGATTTCAAGTAGTACCACTTGGAACCGTCTTTTAACCAACCTGTTCTCATTGAACCATTAGTTTGGAAATAGTACCAACTGCCGTTTATCTTTTTCCAACCAAGAGTGACTTTCCCATTTTCATAGTAGTACCATGTTATCCCCTGTTTTTCCCATCCATTCTTAGAACTTGCTGTTTTAGCTAGCTGGACATATCTGCGATTCCCAGTTCGGGATAGATAACTAATCCATTTGTAGCCATCCTTCTCAAACGTTTGATCGTAATGAACACTTTCTCCAGGGTAGTAATAGTCAATAATCTCAGCAGCTTGTGATGGCTGATTCATAATAGCAGCTTTTTCTGTAAAAACATGGGTTCCACTAGATAGTGACGTCGACTGAGGATTCCCTGAGCCAGCATGTCCTACATCTTTAAAGTGAATGAAACCAGACATAGAGCTTGCCTTCACAATTCGACGATTGTACTTCTCTCTAACGCCATAATTGTACTCCTCGATTTCAATCATATCACCAAAAACATTAGAAACCCATGCAACGTGGCCATAGTCTCCGCTTCCGTCCCAGGCAATCGAACCAACAGTCGGAGTTCTGTCTACACGATAGCCTTCTCGTTTAGCACGATAACCCCAATCCTTAGCATTCCCGTACGCAGCAGGCAACTCAAAACCATTGACACTACTTAAACGAAAGGCAGCGAAAGATGTACACTGTCTGGAGTATAGACGCCATTTATCAATTTCTTGACTTCCATTTTTATAATAATAGGGATAATCATCTCCTCGTGCCAGTGAACCACTATTTACCTGATTAGCATGAACAGCTCCTCCACCAAACAAAAAAGCACCCGCAAGCAATAGTGAAGCTGTGCCCACCGTCGTTTTCTTTAGAAAAGTTCCCTTTTTACTATATGTCATTCATTCTCCTTCGAATAGATAAATTTTTGAGGTTGACCTCATTTATATCATTCGAAAGAAAAAGAAAAAAGTGAGAAAACTCCCACTTTCAACCTTAATCCAAATAGTGAATCAAATTCTTTTCTGTTAAAATATCAGAATACGTGAAGGATTCAACATAGACATTTGCTTGTTTGTCTCCTTCAACATTTCCAAATTCAACGATAAAGAGTGATGGATAAACTTCGATAAGCCTTCCTAATCGATTCTTTTGGCGTTTACGACCATTTTCTAAGGTCATTTCCACTACTTGTCCTTCATGCGCCTTGATTTCTTCTTTGATTTTTTTCATCTTGGCTACATCTGTAAATGCATCTGTCATCTTTGTTCCTCTCTCTTCGAAATACTTGAAAACTTGTTATACTCTTTTTGAAAAATCAATTCTACCGTTCCACGTGCCCCACTACGGTTTTTCTCGATAATCACTTCTACCTTGTTATTCGGAAGGCCTTCCTCTTCTTCGCCACCACGCTCATAATAGTCGTCACGATAAAGAAAGGCTACGATATCCGCATCTTGCTCGATAGATCCCGACTCACGAATATCTGATAGCACCGGTCTTTTATCTTGACGTTGCTCAACACTACGCGACAGCTGACTTAGCGCAATTACAGGCACCTTCAATTCCTTGGCTAGAATTTTCAACTGACGTGAAATCTCTGACACCTCTTGCTGACGGTTCTCACGACCAGTCCCTGTAATTAGCTGCAGGTAGTCAATCAAAATCAATCCAAGATTGCCTGTTTCCTGAGACAATTTTCTGGCGCGTGATCGAATCTCTGTAATTCGGATTCCAGGTGTATCGTCAATATAGATACTTGCTTTAGCAAGATTCCCCTGAGCAATCGTATATTTGCGCCATTCTTCTTCAGTCAGTTGTCCTGTACGGATAGAATGAGACTCTACTAGTCCTTCGGCAGCCAACATACGGTCGACCAAACTCTCTGCCCCCATCTCGAGAGAGAAAATTGCAACGGTCTTGTCTAGTTTGGTTCCAATATTTTGAGCAATATTCAAGGCAAAAGCAGTTTTACCAACCGCAGGTCGAGCAGCAAGAATAATCAACTCCTCCTCGTGCAAACCAGTTGTCATATGATCCAAATCTTGATAACCAGTTGCAATCCCCGTAATATCCGACGTTTGTTGCGATCGAACTTCCAGGTTTCCAAAGTTAAGATTTAGAATGTCACGAATATTTCTAAAACCACTACGATTTGCATTCTCGCTGACATCTATCAAGCCTTTTTCTGCTTGAGCAATGATTTCATCTGCAGGACTAGAGGCTTCATAAGCTTGGTTTACAGACTCCGTCAACTTAGCAATCAGACGACGAAGAGTGGCTTTCTCTGCTACAATTTTTGCATAGTATTCAGCGTTTGCAGAGGTTGGTACAGAGTTGATAATCTCAACAAGGTAGGACAAACCGCCAATATTTTGCAAATCACCTTGATCATCTAAGATCGTGCGAACAGTCGTTGCATCAATGGCTTCGCCACGATCTGACAAGTCAACCATGGCCTGAAAAATCAAACGGTGAGCATACTTAAAGAAGTCTCGAGAGTCTATATATTCTCGAACAAACACGAGTTTACTCTCATCGATAAATATAGCTCCCAATACAGATTGTTCTGCCAAGATATCCTGGGGCTGAACTCGTAGTTCCTCTACTTCTGCCATCAGATTTCCCTTCCTTTTACAAAATCATTACTCAAATCTAGCTTAGCCTTCTTTTACACGAAGATTGATGACGCTAGTTACATCTTGATAAATTTTTACTGGAACATCAATCAAGCCAACTGCTCGAATTGGAGATTGAACTTGAATATGACGTTTATCAATTTTAATTCCAAATTGTTTTTGGAGCTCTTCCGCAATTTTCTTGCTAGTAATTGAACCAAAAGTTCTTCCATCTGGACCAACTTTTTCAACAAACTCAACAATTGTTTCTTCAGCTTCAAGCTTCGCCTTGATTTCTTGTGCTTCTGCAAGAAGTTGAGCATGTGCTTTTTCTTCAGATTTTTGCTTGCCACGCAACTCACCAATTGCTTGAGAAGTCGCTTCTTTAGCAAGGTTTTTCTTAATCAAAAAGTTTTGTGCATAACCTGTTGGCACTTCCTTGATTTCGCCTTTTTTCCCTTTACCTTTTACATCTGCTAAAAAGATTACTTTCATTCTTCTGTCTCCTTTTCTCTAATTTCATTAGAAATCACGGTTTTTAGTTTATCACCTGCTTCTTGCAGACTCATATCTGTAAGTCGAGCAGCTGCCAAGTTGAAGTGGCCTCCACCACCCAATTCTTCCATAATCCGTTGCACATTGATCTTACTTCGACTTCTTGCAGAAATGGAAATATCCCCCTGGCTGTTTTTTGCAATGACAAAGCTAGCTTCAATGCCAGACATGGCTAACATAGTATCAGCTGCTTTACTAATCACTACCGTATCATACTCCTTAGTATCCTTGGCTTGAGCGACAAGAATTGAAGGTTGTACGGCCTGTCCTTGTAAGATTAGCTCATTAACCAATCGATACTCTTCAAAGTCAGTTGCCGCAAGTTCTTGAATTACAATACTATCACTACCACGTGTTCTTAGATAACTTGCCACGTCAAAGGTTCGGCTAGTAACACGAGAGGTGAAATTCTTAGTATCCAGCATCATACCGCCCATGAGAACACTAGCTTGAATACGACTTAAGCGTGCTTTCTTAGAGTTTTGGAATTGAATCAACTCTGTTACAAGCTCGCTCGCGCTACTTGCTCCACTCTCGATATAGGTGATAACAGCATTTTCCGGGAAATCCTGATCTCGTCTATGGTGGTCAATAATGATGGTTTGTGTAAACAAATCATAAAACTCTTTTGACAAGGTTAAAGCTGTCTTAGAGTGGTCGACCATCACTAGCAAGGAACGATTAGTGACCATTCCCATAGCTTGAGTTAGAGGGATGAGTTTTGTTACTCCCTCATTCTCTAAGAATTGAATGGCACGATGAATGTCCGGAGACATTTGTTCTGCATCATAGACCACATAACTTTCATCCAAGACGTTACTCGAGAACAATTGCATACCAACAGCAGAACCTAAAGCATCCATGTCTAAGTTTTTATGACCAACCACGAAGACATGGTCAACACTTCTCAACTTTTCAGAGATTGCCGTCATCATTGCTCTTGTACGTGTTCTTGTTCGCTTAATAGAAGCTGCAGAGCCACCACCAAAATAAATTGGATTTTTCGTTTCGTCATTTTCTTTTACGACAACTTGGTCTCCACCTCGAACTTCTGCAAGGTTGAGATTTGACAAAGCAACTTTACCAATACCCTCATGATCGCCATCACCGTATGACAAGCCCATACTCATGGTTAGGGCTAAATCTCTCTGCTTAGCTTCCTCACGGAAGGTATCAATTACAGAAAATTTATCCTGCATCAATTGCTCCAATACCGTATAGTCGGTAAATAAGTAGAAACGATCCATTGTCACTCTACGAGAAAACATCTGATGTTTTCCGGTAAACTCTGCGACAAAATTAGCAACAAAACTATTAATGTGACTGATGTCAGATTCAGATGTTTCGTTCTCTAAATCATCGTAATTATCTACCGAAATAATACCAATAACAGGGCGACTTGTAACCAATTCCACTGTGGCTTCGTACTCTCCAGAAACGTCAAAAAAGTAGAGCACACCAGAATTTCTATCTAGATGTACCGCATAACGTTTTTCTCCCACATTTGCATAAATTCCAGGAGAAGATATGGATGTTTTTATAATTTCTTGAACTTGAGGAAGGTCAATTTCTCCATCTTCCGTTGTCAGCATTAACTCTGCGTAGGGATTGAACCACTCAATCTCACTACTTTCCATGTTTAGTTTGACAACTCCAACCGGCATCTGTTCTAAGAGTGAACTTAAACTATCTTCCGCCTGATGGTTTACGTACTGGATTTGTTCAATTTCTGTTTTTTGATAAGATTTCTTCTGAAAATAAAATAGCAGAAGAAATGCCACCATTAAGAAAAATAAGCATGCTATTGTGACTAGGTTATTTTGAAGAAAAATAACCAATACAGTCATGATTATAAAGGCAATCCCAACAAATAAGTATATAAAAAAGGGATTCATTTCATTTTTTTTCATTACAAACCTCTTGCGCAATATTATACCATATTTGCACTGAAAAAGCGACCTTTAAAGAAGGAATAGCACTTGTGCTCAAATGTAGTATTCATGAATAAAAAAGGTGGTTTACACTAGTGTAAACCACCTTTTTAATCTAAGCATATTAAGTATTATGATTCTTTCACTTCAAGAAGACCAATATCTCCATCTTCGCGTCGATAAATGACATTTGTAGTTTCATCTTCAACATCGATATAAATGAAGAAATCATGGCCCAATAAGTCCATCTGAAGAAGTGCTTCTTCAAGGTCCATTGGTTTTAAATCAATTTGTTTTGAACGAACAACTTTAGGTTGAGCTCCCTCTGTCTCTTCAACCAAAGCATCTGTAAATAATTGGCTAGTAGAAACTTTATTTCTGTTCTTGCGTTCAATTTTAGTTTTATTTTTACGGATTTGACGTTCAATCTTATCTGTCACCAAATCAATAGATCCATACATATCTTGAGAAACATCTTCTGCACGAAGAGTAATAGATCCAAGTGGAATTGTTACTTCTACCTTAGCAGTCTTTTCACGATACACTTTCAAATTTACACGTGCATCTAGTTCTTGATCTGCTTGGAAGTATTTTTCGATCTTTTCGAGTTTAGAAACTACATAATCACGAATTGCTTCTGTTACTTCTAGGTTTTCACCACGGATACTATATTTAATCATATAAGTACCTTCTTTCTAAACATATTTGTTTTTCTATATTTATTATAACGCTTTCAAAAAATTATTGCAATCTTTTTCCTCATCTTACGAGGGAAAATGTTCTAACCTCTTCTGCTCCTGCATTTTCTAGCATACTCTTGACACGGTTAACAGTCGCTCCCGTCGTATAAATATCATCAATCAATAGAATTTTCTTTGGAACCCTACTGTCTTCTTTAATAAAAAATGGAAGTTCCGTGGCCAAACGCTCTGAACGATTTTTAGAAGAACTTGCTTTTTCTTCTCTTTTCCCTAATACGTCCAGATGGGAAAGTCCTGCAGCCTCTATTAAGCCTACAACCTGATTAAAACCTCTTTTTGCATACCTCTCAGGGCTTAACGGTATTAAAATAAAATGGTAATCCTTGTATTTTTTTAAATTCTCATTTAAAATCATTGAAAAAACTTTTCGGAGAATATAATCGCCATCAAATTTGTAACGATTAAAAAAGTCTTTCATTGGTTGATTATAAGTAAAAATCGCTTCATGACTTACCTCAAGCCCTTCTTTACACCAAAGTTGACAATCTTGACACGAACTTGACACCCCTTTTTTATAACAATTTGGGCAATGTTCTTCCCCAATCATTTCAAAATTTGAGTAACAAGCTAAACAAAGTGAGCCCTCCTCCTTTTTCAAAAAAAGAAGCTCTCCAAAGGTTAGATTTTTCTTTAAATGTTGACCACAAAGTAAACAAATCATAAGCCTGCCTCCTTGTTCATCAGCTTGATTTCCTTTATAGCATTCTTAATCGAACGGTTTAATCCATTATGAAAGAAAATTAAATCTCCTGTTGGCCTATCCATGCTACGACCTACACGTCCTCCAATTTGAATGAGGCTTGATTTTGTAAAAAGACGATGGTTTGCTTCTACGACACAGACATCAACACAAGGGAAGGTAACTCCGCGCTCCAATATTGTTGTGCTTATCAATATGGTCAATTCCCTATCCCTAAAAGCTTGAACTTGCTCTAATCTATCTTCAGTAACTGAGGATACGAAACCAATTTTCTCATTCGGAAACTCTAGCTGCAAGATTTCCTTCAACTTCTCTCCCTTTGTAATTTCTGATGCAAATATTAGTAAGGGGTAGCCAGTTCTTCTCTGGTTTTCAACATATCTTTTTAACTTTAATGGTAGGCGAAACTTATCCAAACATTTATCCAGATCAGATAGCCAGACGGGTTTTGGAATAATTAAAGGATTCCCATGGAACCGCCTTGGTAGGCTTAGTCGTTTTAGTTCCCCTAATCGAACTTTCTTATCCAACTCGTCTGTAGAAGTAGCGGTGAGGAAAATTCTAAGTCCATCATCCTTTACACAATTCTTTACAGCTTTGTAAAGCATCTTGTTGTCAACATAAGGAAAAGCATCTACTTCATCTACTATTAGCAAATCAAAAGCATGGTAAAACTTTAATAATTGATGAGTCGTCGCAACAACCAGAGGGGTTCGAAAATATGGTTTGGACTCTCCATGCAGCAAGGCTATCTCACAAGTAAAATCATTCTGCAATCGCTTATACAATTCCAAACAAACATCTATACGGGGACTGGCTAGACAAACTGCGCCACCATCATTAATAACTTTCGCAACAACTTGATAAATCATCTCTGTCTTCCCAGCGCCAGTCACTGCATGAACTAAAGTTGGCTGCTGACTTTCTACCGCTTGAAGTAATCCCTCTGATACTTTCTCTTGAAATGGAGTCAATTGTCCCTGCCATTTAAGAACATCTTGTTTTGGAAAATCTTCTTGAGGGAAATAATATAAGGCCTGATCACTCCTAACTCGCTTCATCAACAAACATTCTCGGCAGTAATGAGCATTAATAGGTAGAGACCATTCATCTTGAATCATACTATCACATCGTTGACAGAAGAGTTTCCCCTTCTCTATTCTCATGCTTGGTAGCTTCTCCGCCAGCTGTTGTTCTTCTGGGCTTAATTCTTGTTCTGTAAAAAGTCGACCAAGATAATTTGGATTTATTTTCATACTTCTTTATTCGTAAAATCTAGAACTTTAGACTATTTTTTAGTACAATAAAATTATGGAATTTAGAACGATAAAAGAGGACGGACAAGTCCAAGAAGAAATCAAAAAATCACGATTTATTTGTCATGCAAAACGTGTCTATAGTGAAGAAGAAGCCCGCGCCTTCATCAACGCAATCAAGAAAGAGCACTACAAGGCTACCCACAACTGCTCTGCTTTTATCATAGGTGAACGTAGTGAAATAAAACGAACTAGTGACGATGGAGAGCCAAGTGGTACTGCTGGTGTACCAATGCTAGGAGTTTTGGAAAATCACAATTTAACCAATATCTGTGTAGTTGTTACCAGATATTTTGGTGGTATCAAGCTGGGAGCAGGTGGTCTTATTCGCGCTTATGCAGGTAGTGTTGCCTTAGCTGTCAAAGAAATTGGAATTGTTGAAATTAAAGAACAAGCAGGGATTCAAATTCAAATGAGCTATGCTCAATATCAAGAGTATGGGAATTTTCTTAAAGAACATAATCTTATGGAACTCGAAACCAACTTTACAGATCAAGTTGACACAATTATCTTTGTTGATAAAGAAGATAAAGAGGATACCAACGCTGCCCTCATAGAATTTTTTAATGGGAAAGTTATCCTAACGGATCAAGGTTTACGAGAAGTTGAAGTTCCTGTAAACCTTGTGTAAATTATTTTTTATATCCCCTCAATTTTTAGATTTACACTGACTATTTTTTCTGATTGTTATAAAAAAATCCTATCGCCTCGATAGGATTTCTATATTTTACAAAAGTCAAAGTTAGCGTTATACTAGAAGCATCTTATATAAAGAGGTGCTAACATGGCTATTTATAACAATATCACAGAACTTATCGGAAAAACACCGATTGTTAAATTGAATAACATTGTACCAGAAGGTGCAGCAGATGTTTACGTAAAATTAGAAGCTTTTAACCCAGGTTCATCCGTTAAAGACCGCATCGCTCTTAGTATGATTGAAAAAGCAGAGCAAGAAGGTAAACTGAAACCAGGTTCTACTATTGTAGAAGCAACAAGTGGTAACACTGGTATCGGTCTTTCATGGGTTGGCGCTGCTAAAGGTTATAAAGTTGTCATCGTTATGCCTGAAACAATGAGTGTTGAACGCCGCAAGATCATCCAAGCTTATGGTGCTGAACTAGTCCTCACTCCTGGTAGCGAAGGAATGAAAGGTGCGATTGCAAAAGCGCAGGAAATTGCTGCTGAGCGTGATGGTTTCCTACCCTTACAGTTTAATAACCAAGCTAACCCAGAAGTTCACGAAAGAACAACAGGAGCTGAAATTCTAGCTGATTTCGGAGCTGATGGTTTAGATGCCTTTGTTGCTGGAGTTGGTACTGGTGGAACTATTTCTGGTGTCTCTCACGCTCTTAAATTGGCTAATTCAAATATTCAAGTTTTTGCAGTTGAGGCAGACGAGTCAGCAATCTTATCAGGTGAAAAACCAGGACCTCACAAAATTCAAGGTATCTCTGCAGGATTCATCCCAGAAACACTTGATACAGAAGCTTATGATGGTATCGTTCGCGTGACATCAGACAATGCTCTTGCACTTGGCCGTGAAATCGGTGGAAAAGAAGGTTTCTTGGTAGGTATTTCTTCTGCTGCAGCTATCTATGCAGCAATCGAAGTTGCTAAAAAACTTGGGGCAGGTAAAAAAGTCCTTGCGCTTGCACCAGATAACGGAGAACGTTACCTATCTACAGCACTCTATGAATTTGAAGTGTAGTCTCCTAAATACACAAAGCTCTTGTTAAAGGGCTTTTTAATTTTTTCTAAAAGAAAAAGGAAGCAAATCTGCTTCCTCTTTTTATTATTAGTTATTCAAAGCTGCTGCCATTGTAGCTGCAACTTCAGCTTCAAAGTCATTTGCAGCTTTCTCGATACCTTCACCAACTTCAAAGCGAGCGAACTCAACTACTGAAGCGTTAACTGATTCAAGGTATGCTTCAACTGTCTTGCTGTCATCCATGATGTAGACTTGTGCAAGAAGTGTGTATGCTTGGTCAACTTTAGTGTTGTCAAGCAAGAAACGATCCATTTTACCTGGGATGATTTTATCCCAGATTTTTTCTGGTTTGCCTTCTGCAGCCAACTCAGCTTTAATATCAGCCTCAGCTTGAGCAATCACTTCATCAGTCAATTGAGCTTTTGATCCATATTTCAAGTGTGGAAGAGCTGGTTTACCAACCATAGCACGGCTTTCATTATCTTGGTCGATAACGTGGTTCAATTGTGCCAACTCATCTTTAACAAATTGCTCATCCAATTCTTTGTATGAAAGAACTGTTGGTTTCATCGCAGCAATATGCATTGAGATTTGTTTAGCAAGTGCTTCATCTCCACCCTCGATTACAGAGATAACACCGATACGTCCACCGTTGTGTTGGTAAGCTCCAAAGTGTTGTGCATCTGTTTTTTCAATCAAAGCAAAGCGACGGAATGAGATTTTTTCTCCGATTGTTGCTGTTGCAGATACATAAGCTGCTTCAAGAGTTTCACCTGAAGGCATTGTCAAAGCAAGCGCTTCTTCGTTGTTAGCTGGTTTACCTTCAGCGATTACTTTAGCTGTAGCATTTACCAATTCAACGAATTGAGCGTTTTTCGCAACGAAGTCAGTTTCAGCATTTACTTCAACTACTGCTGCAACGTTACCGTTAACAAATACACCAGTCAAACCTTCAGCTGCAACACGGTCAGCTTTCTTAGCTGCCTTAGCCATACCTTTTTCGCGAAGCAATTCGATTGCTTTTTCGATATCACCTTCAACTTCAACCAATGCTTTCTTAGCGTCCATAACACCAGCACCAGATTTTTCACGCAACTCTTTAACAAGTTTAGCTGTAATTTCTGCCATTTTGATTCTCCTATATTTTTTAAAAATAGGAGAGCCGGGCTAAGCCCCGCCCTCCTAGGTAATTACTATTTATACGAATTAAGCGTTGTCGCCTTCAACAACTTCAACGATTTCTTCGATTGAGTCTGCTTGAGCTTCTGAAGCTACAAATTCTGCTTCAACTGCTGCTACAGCATCTTCACCTTGGCGACCTTCGATGATAGCGTCTGCCAATTTAGCTGTGATCAACTTAACTGCGCGGATAGCGTCATCGTTAGCTGGGATGATTACATCGATATCATCTGGATCAGTGTTTGTGTCAACCATCGCTACAACTGGGATTCCCAATTTTTTAGCTTCTTTAACAGCGATTTGCTCTTTATGTGGGTCAACTACGTACATTACATCTGGGATGCGAGGCATGTCTTCGATACCACCCAAGAATTTTTCAAGACGAGCACGTTGTTTGTTAAGAAGTGCAACTTCTTTCTTAGGAAGAACATCGAAGATTCCTTCTTCTTCCATGCGTTTGATTTCTTTCAAACGAGCGATACGTTTTTGGATTGTTCCCCAGTTAGTAAGGGTACCACCCAACCAACGGTGGTTGATGAAGTATTGACCTGAACGTTCTGCTTCTTCTTTAACAGCGTCAGCAGCTTGTTTCTTAGTACCAACAAACAATACAACTGCATCGTTAGCTGCTGCATCACGCATAAAGTCGTATGCTTGGTCAGCGTATTTTACAGTTTGTTGCAAGTCGATAACGTGGATTCCGTTACGTTCAGTGAAGATGTACTTAGCCATCTTAGGGTTCCAGCGACGAGTTTGGTGACCAAAGTGTACACCAGCCTCAAGAAGTTGTTTCATTGAAATTACTGCCATGAGTATTTCTCCTTTTTTGTTTTTTCCTCTTCTCGATTTCAGCTTGCAAAACAACCCAAAGGCAACAGTTTCACAATTCATCAAGAATGAGTATTATCGTTCACACGACAAGTTTGATTCTACCATAATTTCTCAATATTATCAAGCTATTTTGATAGTTTTTTAGCAGAACTTCGCAATTTAAAGACAAGAAAAGAGACTCGGAAAGAGTCCCAATTTTTTCATTAGTTTGGATAGATGTAAGTAACATAACCTTCAGAAGTTGTAGTTGGGTTGAACCATCCACGTTTGTTACCGATCGTACGGTTTCCACCGTAGTTAGATTCTGATACTTGGATACTTGTTGTAGATGAAACAGCTGTAACAACTGCTACGTGTCCATAGCCACCATCATTCCAACATGCAATCGCACCAACTTGTGGTTGAGAACCAGTACGGAAACCTGCTGCAGCTGCACTTGTTGCCCACTGCGCTCCGTTACCCCAGTAATCTCCGGCCCAAGGTGCCAATGTTTTAGCTCCCCATGTACATTCACCTGTTGGATAACTTGAAGCGTTTGTACTATATGTAGGACGTTGGCTTACAGGAGTTGGTGCAGGTGTGTAACTCGAGTCATCATCTGATGAAGATGAAGATGAAGAACTTGAAGCTGCTTGTACTTGTGCTGCAAATGTTGTGTTTGCTGAAGCTGCAACTGTTTGTTGTTGACTTGTTTGTTGAGCTTTGTAAGCCGCTTCTGCTTCTGCCGCTGCTTTCGCTTCTGCCTCAGCTGTCGCCTTTTGCTCTAGCAAGGTAGCTTTTTCACCTTCTGCAGTAGCTTTTTCTGCTGCAAGATTCAACTCAGCCACTTTCAATTCAGCTTGTTTTGTTGTCAAAGCTTGGGCGTCATCTGCAAGTGTTTGTTGGTTAGCAATAACTGTGTTGATTGCTTCATTATTAGCAACTTGTTTCTCAGCAATAGCTTTTTTATCTTCTTTTTGTTGTTGCAACATTTTGTTGTTAGCTGATACAATTTCACTCATTGCTGCTACACGAGAAATAGCTTCTGTGATTGAGTTAGAGTTAATAATTGTATTAATGTAGCTTGTAGCAGTTCCGTTAGTTTGTGCACTACGAGCTTGGTTTTCAAGCGATTCATTACGAGCTACGATATTTTTTGAAAGCTCTGTGATTTCACCTTCAAGTTTTTTAGATTCTTCTTGAAGTTTTTCATTTTCAGTTTGCAACTTTTCTTGTTCTGTTTGAATAGCTGTAACTTGAGTTTGAATCTCATCAACTTGTTTTTGAGCTTCCTTTTGTTGTGTTGTCAACTCACTAATTTTGCTATCTTGAGCTGCAATTTTTTCATCTGTTGTGTTAGCTTTAACACTTGACAGAACAGCTCCTTGTGAAACCAATACTGTACTTAACAAAAGTGATGCTAGAATTTTTTTCTTCATAAGTGTAAATACTCCTTCTTTAAAAAGACAATACTAGTATATCAAAAAAAGGCCTAATAAATATTACGCCTTTATTACAGTTTTGTTTCTTTCTTATAGATATATTTTTTCAAAAATATATTGGAAAACTAACATCCATATAAAATTCAATATCATAGTAGGACCCAGACTATAAACTATAAAAACAGGTAGATTTTCTGCAGTCAATCCTACCACATGTGCTAGAATAAAGCTACCAAATTCAAATGTAAAAGTCATCATTAAAATAGCTAATAATCTTGTCCATCTATTTAACAAAATAACAGAGTTGCTTTTATATACGATTGCTCCAATAATCACAAAAAGAAGACTGGCTATCCCTATCAGATGGAAGAAATAGATGTCGTATATAAGTCCTAGAACTAAGCAATAGGCCAAAAACAGATATTCTGATACTTCGATTGTCTCGAATAATAAGAAGATGAAGATGAAGTGGCTTACAATTTGAAAATGTGGGAAAAAGCTATTTACAAATTGTCCTAAGTGGCTATCTATTAAAATGATTACGGGCAAGAGCAAAAACATCCCTATTTGCTTAAAAAGTCTCATGATGGATTCCCCACTAACTCTACGACTTTAAGATTCATTGAATCAGCATGCATTTTGACCATAACTTCTCTTGTCAGATAATCATTAGTAGGGGTCACAGATACGACTTCTCCTACAGGAATGTCTGTAGTATTGAAGTTCCCCAAACCTCCAGTTACCACTTTATCACCTTGACTAATATCTCCACTATTATTTAGCTGACTAATTTTCAACAGTTCCTTTTCCTTGTCATAGCCAACGATAATACCATAAATACTATTAGACCCATGCTGGATTTTAACAGAAATCTTCTCTGTATTTTCAGCATTCGTTAATAAATTGACCACAGTTGAGTTGTCTTCTACGTTTTCAACGCTTCCAACCAATCCTCCACCAGAAACAACAAGCATACTAGTTGTTACACCTTGTTGCGAACCAACATTAACTGTTAATTCTTGTTTCCAAGTCGCCGGAGTTCTCATGATAACATCCGCAGCAATTAGCTTAGTCGCATTCAATTTTGACTTCATATCTAGCAATTGGCGCAGTTGTTCATTTTCTTCTTTTAAGCGATCTGCTTCATTCTTTTCCTTTTCCATTTGATAGAATTCTTTTTTAAGAGCTTCATTCTCATTATAAGCTCTCGTCAAATTTCCTAAATCTGACTTTGTAGATTCTAACCATTGAAATGGTTTTTGCACAATTCTATCTATCAGAGAAATGCCATCTCCAGCTTTTGTCACAACTGTACTTGATTGTGTCGTCACTAAAAAAACTGAAACTATCAATACGACGACAAATAGAACAATGATATATTTTGATTTTTTAAAACGATTCATACCTCTACCCTATCTCATTCTATACTTCACTTTAGGACTTCAACAAAAATAGAATCAAACCCAACACACACACAAGGAGTAAGGCCACACTATCTTTATTCATCCAATTCAACTGCCGGTACTGACTGCGTCCATTCCCACCTTGATATCCTCTAGCTTCCATGGCTGTAGCAAGAGAATCCGCTCGTTTCAAACTCGTAGCGAATAAAGGAATCAAAATAGGAATCATAGCCTTAACTTTTTGGATGATATTTCCTTCTCCAAAATCAACACCACGCGCCTTTTGAGCGTTCATAATTCGAATCGTATCATCCATTAAGGTTGGTACAAATCGCAAACTCATAGACAACATGAGCCCAATCTCATGAACTGGAACCTTAAATCTTTTTAAAGGTCCAAGCAAGGATTCAACTGCTGTTGCCAAACTAAGTGGCATGGTCGTCAAGGTTAGCAAGGTTGAGAAAAAGATAATCAACACAAAACGACAAAAAATAATTCCTGCCTGCTCAATACCATAGCTTGTGATTTTTATAAACCCCATCTCGAACAAGACGTGACCACCAGAGATAAAGAACAGTTGAAAAAGGGTTGTAAAAGCAATCAGAAAAAACATAGACCGCAAACCTTTTATAAAAAAAGATAAGGGAACTTCTGATAAAATGACAAATATGCCTGTTGCAACGAAAAGGATCACATTAGTTATTGGATTGTTAGCCCAAAAAACGATAATAATTAATAAAATCATTGCCACTAACTTACTACGAGGATCCAAACGATGAACAATCGAATTTCCTGGTATGTAACGACCTAAAATCATGTTATCCATTGATGAACTCCTTAAACTCCTCTATCGTTATCGGCAATTGTTTAAAAGAAACTCCTCGTTCAGCTAGCCTTTGAGCAAATCTTGTGATTTTTGGAACACCTAATTGGATTTTTTCCATGAATTCGACATTTTGAAAAACAAGACTTGGCTTCCCATTCTTGACCAACTTTCCTTTTTCTATCACATAAACTTGGTCAGCAAATTCGGCCACGTCATCCATAAGGTGAGTCACCAAAACAATCGTGATGCCATCTTGATGAAGCTTTTTAAACAAAGTCATCAACTCTTTCCGACCAATTGGATCTAGTCCTGCTGTAGGTTCATCTAAAACTAAGATACTAGGCTCCATTGCTAAAATTCCAGCAATCGCAACCCTTCTCATCTGACCTCCTGAAAGTTCAAACGGGCTGCGCTCAAAGAGTGACTCGTCAATTCCTACTAAAGCTAGTTTTTCACGCGCAATAGCTTCTGCCTCTTCTACAGAAACTCCAAAATTTTGAGGTCCAAAAGCCACATCTTTTAAGACAGTTTCCTCAAAAATTTGATTTTCAGCAAACTGAAAGACCAAGCCTACTTGTTTGCGAATTTGACGAATTTGCTTATTGACTGATGTTGATGTAATCAATGTATCAAAAACACGAACACTTCCCTCTGTAGGAACGAGCAAACCATTCAAAAGTTGTAGAATTGTTGATTTCCCACTTCCTGTATGCCCAATAATTGCTGTATAAGATCCATCCTCTATTGTCAAACTGACATCAGACAAGGCAGCTGAGGCAAAGGGCGTTCCTTCTTGATACGTATAACTAACATTGTCTAGAATAATTCCCATAAAGCCTCCTCGAGCTCCTCTTCGGTCAGGTAGTGCTCTGGTAATTTCAAGCCACTAGTACGTAGCGATTCTTTTAATTGGTTGACAAAGGGTTGATCTAATCCAATTTGATCTAAATCTGACCTAGAGAATAATTCCCTAGGAGTGCTTGTTGACTCGACCTCTCCTTTTTTCATTACCAAAACACGGTCACTCATAGCAACCTCATCTAAGTCATGTGTAATGGATATGACTGTCATCTGGTGATCTTGGCGAATCTTCTGAACTATCTTAATCAACTCTAGTCGTCCTTCTGGGTCCAACATACTTGTAGCCTCATCCAAGATTAAAATATCTGGTCGCAGAGCTACAACTCCTGCGATAGCCACTCTCTGTTTTTGACCACCTGACAAGCGAGCTGGTTCTTTTTTAGTAAATTCAGCCATCCCAACTAATGACAGAGCTTCAGAAACTCGTTTCTTCATCTCTTCAAGTGGAATCCCTTGGTTTTCTAGTCCAAAAGCAACATCATCTTCTACGGTTGCTCCCACGAATTGGTTATCAGGATTTTGAAATACCATACCAATCTTACGTCTTTTTTCCCAGACGTTTTCCGGAGTTAGGCAATCACCGTCTATCCAAATTTCTCCAGATTCCGCTTCTAGCAAACCGTCAATCAAGCGAACAGTTGTTGATTTTCCACTACCATTATGACCAACGATAGACAACCATTCTCCACGTTTCACGTGAAACGAAATGTTATGAACATCATAGTGTTCTTGATCTGCCTGGTATCGAAATGACAGATTCTTAATTTCAATAATCGATTCCATATCTAGCGAAAGGTTCCTTTAAACAAATACGCGCTTCCCTTGAAGTAATCATAACCAGAATAAACTGTGAAGAACAAGGCAATATAAAGAGTTATCTGACCAAGTAAATTCCAATGGAATAACAAGAAGATAATCGCGAACATCTGGCTAAATGTCTTGATTTTTCCTGGCATTGCTGCAGCTAAAACAGTTCCACCAGTTTCAACTAAAAGCAGGCGCAACCCAGTAACTGCAAGTTCTCGGCAAATGATTACCGCTACTACCCAAGCAGGAGCCATATTTAAACCTACTAGCATGATAAAGGCTGACATAACCAACAGCTTATCAGCCATCGGATCCGCGAATTTCCCAAAATTGCTAACTACTTGCCATTTTCTAGCTAAATAGCCATCTAGATAGTCAGTGATACTGGCAATGGCAAAAATAATTGCTGCTATTTTATGTAACACAGGAGATTGTCCAAATGATAGAAGGAGAACAAAAATCGGAATAAATAAAATTCTACCAAGCGTCAGTATGTTAGGAATATTCTCTTTTTTCATGTTATCCTTCCTTAATTTGAACCTAATTTCAGTGTAATCCAGCCAGTTTGACCAGTTAATTTCGAAGTATCAATTTCCTGATTATCGATCTTGATTTTCACGCCTTTGACAACGCCTAATGTGATAGTTACTGGAGAGCCTTTAGAAACTGTTGTTTTGGCTGTTTTATTATTTGGCTCAAGAGTAGTCCCTCCAGCCAAGTCAGTATCTGAAACACTAATCCAGCTTGTTGCATCCGTCACAGATAGTTGAAGTTCGGCAGTATCTTTAGCAGTTTTATATTCTACCGATATAACATCTCCCTGGCCAGAAACCGTCACAGTTGATGCATCGCTCGAACTTGATGGGCTAGTGGTTTGATTGCTAGTTGTTGTTTCACTGCTTGTTGCACTTGTTGTTGTCGTCACAACATTATAGTTGGCTGAAGTTGTTGCTGTCGGTTGTGTTTGAATGTAATTCCAAACATAATAAGAAACAAAAATTATAATAGACAAGGAGAAGAGAATGAAGTAAAACAGCGGAAGCAAAGAACGTTTCTTACGATTGGAACGTCTACGACCTGATAGTTCTATCTCATCAACATCAACTTCCTCATAGGTAATCATGCTCCCTGAATCATATGCGTCTAAAACAAGGCTTTCATCCAACTCAACTGCCCAAGCATACTTCCTCAAAAAAGAACGTGTATAAAAAGGGCTTGGCAATTGGTCGAAATCATCTGATTCTAAAGCCTCAAGCAAATTCAGTTGAATGTCTGTCTTGCGCTGCAATTCCTCTAAACTCAAACCTTGATTGATTCTTGCTAAACGTAACACTTCACCAATTGTTTTTTTTCTCATACTTACCATGCCTTCTTTCTAGTCTATTTTATTTTATATTTCAATGGCTATAGTGGAAAAATTGTAAATTCAACTATTTCACTATTGTCGATAAAATGATGTCCTACCTCAAGAACATCATCCAAGGTCATTTCCTGTATAATCTTTGGCAAATCAAACAGGGTTGTTTCGTCAGAATGTGACTGATATTGCGTCGCAATAAATTCTAAAGAGTTCATATTATGGATAAATTCTCCATAAATTTCACTTTTGATTAAATCAAGATGTTCCTCTGATACATCTGAATCGGTAGCAAAGTTCTGAATTGCCTTCCGAAATTGATGCGAAATAGCAACAGGTTCCTTTGTATCCATTGTCAGCATCAAAAAGTTAAAACGTCGATTGATCTCAACTTCTAAAGATAATGAAGAATCTAATTTCCCAGTTTCATACAAACTCTGAAATCTTTTAGAAGTCCAACCAAACATCATCGTAAATAAAGCTCTTAGTAAGACGCTATATCGATAACAATCCTGGTGACTCATATCAGAATTCGTTCGAACACCAATTGCTAATTTAGGTGATGCAACATCCATACGAATGCTCTCAACCTTCTTTACAGGGTGTAAAGCGATTGGTTCTCTTGGATTTTGAACTATACGATCTCCAACATCCTTTTGCGAAAAATAATTCTGTATCAACTCTAAATCAAAATTTCCAACGAGGAAAATATGGCTATTGGCAGGAGTGTAAAATTCATCAAAATTGTCCCGTAGATCTTCTAAACTAATATCTTCTATCGAATCTTCAGTCCCAACAATATCTGAAGCTAGTGGAGTTGCCGGATATAGATTTGCAAGTGTTTTAAAGAACAAGCAAGAATCAGGATCATCCTGATACATTTCGCGTTCTTGTTGAATAATATCCTTTTCTCGTTCAACAGATTCTTCAGTAATGTTAAAGCTAGTAACAAGCTCGTCAAGCAAGTCCAAACACTCAGCGACATTGTCAGAGGTTGAAAAAAGATAACTTGTATTTGTAAAGCTTGTAAAGGCGTTACTATCTGCACCTAATTTGGTAAATGCAGCCATGATATCTTCAGAATTTTCTCTTTCAAAAAGTTTATGTTCTAAAAAATGAGCGATTCCCTTAGGATATGTTTTCTTTTTACTATCTCTAGCTGTAAACTCAGTGTCAACTGAACCAACATAGACAGTTACTACACCATAAACTTCGTTAAAATCATTTTTAGGAAGTAAAGAAACTGTCAATCCATTTTCTAATTTTGCTTGATAAAGAGTTTCCTTTACAGCAGGATAATATTTCTCTTGAAAAGTAACTCTAGTCATTCTGCTCCTTCCATAAAATAGATAGCCTGCAATTTCAAACTAGATGCTGCCCTACAGATTTCATCCTTGTCAACTTGTTCTAGTCTCTCTATCAAAGTATCCAGGTCTAAAACCGATTTATCAAAAAAGAGGCTTAAGTATTCTCTATCTATAATCGAATCTTGATTATCCTGACTCAACAACATCGTCCTACGAATCATTTCCTTAGTTTGATTAACTTCAGAATCTGTAAATCTACCATTTTTGATAGCTAACAATTGATCATTCATCAATTTTCTTGCCTTGTTTCGGTTTTGACGATTTATCCCAGCAAACAATCTTAAAAATCCACTAAAGAGATCTAAGTGACTAGAAACAGTGTAGGCCAACCCTTCCTTTTCCCTAACTTGGGTAAACAATTTAGAGTGCGGGAAAGCTCCAAGCAAACCATTCACGAGAAGCAAGGCCATCTTTTGATCATCTCCATAACCAATTGTGCTATGATAACCCATTTCTAGAATAGACTGACCTAGGTTTTTCCTAGCAATTCCTTCTCTAAGAACATTTGAATAACCTTGCTGATATTGAATGTTTACAGTTTCTTTACGACCTGTCAAGTTAAATTTCTTCAAGTTTTCTAAGACTTCAATTTCATTAAAATCACCTAAAAAGAATAAATCAATTCTATCTTCCTTCAGCATTTTTTGAAAACTTGAATAGCAAGATTTAGAAGTCTCTTCGGAAATTCTGGTAATTAAATCTCTAGGAACTAACTGCATTGATTCTTCTTGGAAAAACAACTGATCCAATTCTTTATGGGCAAAGAAGAAAGGATCCTCTAATTCTGATTCTAGTCTCGCCAACAATTGTTTTTTTTCAATTTCAAAGGCATTGTTCTCAAATTCATCTTCATTTGACAATGGATTAAATATGACTTGATACAATAATTCTAAAATCTGAGCAGTTAAGACGTTTTTCTTACTTAAAAATTCATCTCGAACATAAGTCAAACTCACGTCTACTAAGTGACTTTGCCCCCTTCTATAAGCATGAGTTGACAAATCTGCTCCATACAATGCTGCCAGATGTTTTCTAAGAACCTGAGCAGTTGGATAGCCTTTATTAGCAGTTTCAAGCATACTGGCACTTAGCATGCGACCAGAAATTAAATCCAGAGATAATGGAGCTGTGAAACGCATGGTTATTTTATTTGTCTTAAACTTTTTAGATTGGATAAAATGCACTGCAATTCCAGGGAATAACTCCATCTTTTACCTCCTTTTACATAGAGTTCTATTATACCATGAAAACGAAAATTTTTCCTGTTCTCTTTGACTCTTTTGAAATTAAAATCGTTTTCATATCAGTAGTTTCTTCTCAACTATTTTGAGCAAAAATATGGTATAATACCAAAGATTGAGGTGAACTATGGAATACAAATTATTTGAAGAATTTATTACTCTCCAAGCTCTTTTGAAAGATCTTGGAATCATCCAAAGTGGCGGTGCTATTAAATCTTTTTTATCTGAATCTGACCATCTTGTATATTTTAATGGAGAATTAGAAAATCGTCGAGGCAAGAAAATTAGAATCGGGGATTCTATTGAAATCCCTGATTTAAAAACTCAAATTATTCTAGTTAAACCAACATCAGAAGAACTAGAGGAGTTTCGTCTAGAAAAACTTGAGAAAGAACGTGTAGCTAAACTTGTCAAGGAAATGAATAATAAGGTACAAAAAAAACCAGCAAAAAAAGCTCAACCAACAAAAACAAAACCTGCACCACGTTTCCCAGGTAGATAAATATGTGGCTGAAAAATCTATCCATTAAACAATTTCGTAACTATCGAGATGTTGAAGTTAATTTTAATCCAAAATTAAATGTATTTGTTGGCCGAAACGCTCAAGGAAAAACCAATCTTCTTGAAAGTATTTATTTTTTAGCCTTAACGAGAAGTCATCGAACAAAGACTGATAAAAATTTAATTCAATTTGAAGAAGAACAACTGCAAGTTTCTGGAACCTTGCAAAAGAAAACAGCAAGCATTCCACTCGAAATTGACCTAACACAAAAAGGGCGAATTACTAAAGTAAATCACTTAAAGCAAGCTCGCCTATCAGACTATATTGGTCATATGAATGTTGTCTTATTTGCTCCAGAAGATTTACAACTTGTCAAAGGCGCTCCGGCCATTCGTCGTAAATTCATTGACATAGAATTAGGGCAAATTAAACCAATTTACTTGTCAAACCTGTCAAGTTATAACCACGTCCTTAAACAGAGAAATACCTATCTCAAATCTACACAAAACATAGACGAGACTTTCCTATCTGTTCTTGATGACCAACTAGTAGAGTATGGATGTCGTGTAATGATTCATCGAGCTGACTTTATCCAGAAAATGGAAGTCTTTGGCAAGAAAAAACATTTTGACATCTCAGATCAGTTAGAAGAACTGTCAATCCACTATCAACCTTCTGTAAACTTTATTGACAAGGAACATTTGGCTGAATCTTTCTATGTAGCTCTTCAAAAAAGTAGATCCAGAGATTTATTTAAAAAGAATACTGGAGTTGGTCCTCATCGAGATGATATGATTTTCATGATTAATGGAATGGAAGCAAGTTTCGGAAGTCAAGGGCAACATCGTAGCTTGGTACTTTCTATAAAACTTGCTGAAATCGAATTGATGGAGAGCATTACCAAAGAATCTCCCATTCTTTTGCTTGACGATGTCATGAGTGAACTTGACAACACTCGTCAACTTAAACTATTGGAAACTATTTCTCATAATATTCAAACTTTTATTACAACTACTAGTTTAGACCATCTTCAAAACTTACCTGATAATCTGAGCGTCTTTACAGTAGATAATGGTCAATTAACTGTAAATTAAAATTTACATCTTTGTAAAATAAAAAAATCTCCCGTTTAACAGGAGATTTTTTTATTACATTGAATAGTTTGGTGCTTCATTAGTGATTTGCACATCGTGTGGATGGCTTTCTTTTAGACCAGCACCTGACATTTCGATAAACTGAGCATTGTCATGTAATTCTTTTAGATTAGCAGCACCACAGTAACCCATACCAGAACGGATACCACCAATCATTTGGAAGACGATATCGGCTGCTGCACCTTTATAAGCAACACGACCTTCGATTCCTTCTGGAACCAGTTTGTTTGCTTCATTGACAGAACCTTGGAAGTAACGGTCACTTGAACCTTTCTTCATAGCAGCAATTGAACCCATACCGCGGTATGTCTTGAACTTACGTCCTTGGAAGATTTCAGTTTCACCTGGAGCTTCATCTGTTCCTGCAAACATTGATCCAAGCATTACTGCATTTCCACCAGCAGCAAGAGCTTTAACAATATCTCCAGAATACTTGATTCCACCATCAGCAATGATTGTTTTGCCATATTCACGCGCCACTGCTGCAGCATCGTAAATAGCTGTAACTTGAGGAACTCCAACACCAGCAATCACACGAGTTGTACAGATTGAACCTGGTCCAATACCAACTTTAACAACGTCAACACCCGCGTCATAAAGGGCACGTGCACCTTCAGCCGTCGCAATATTTCCAGCAATTAGTGTACGATCAGGGAAGTGAGCTCGAATCTCAGCGATTTTGCGAAGAACACCTGCTGAGTGACCGTGAGCAGTATCGATAACAATGGCATCTGCACCTGCTTCAAAAAGTGCTTCTGCACGTTCAAATGTGTCAGAAGTAACACCTACCGCACCAGCGACTAGAAGACGACCAAATTCATCTTTTGCCGCATTTGGGAACTCAATCACTTTTTCAATATCTTTAATGGTGATTAAACCTGATAGACGTCCTTCCTCATCAACTAGAGGTAATTTCTCAATACGGTGTTCTTGAAGAATACTCTCTGCAGTTTTTAAGTCTGTACCCACAGGAGCAGTAACTAGGTTTTCACTAGTCATGTGTTTTGAAATTGGTTGATTGTAATCTGAAATAAAACGAAGGTCTCGGTTTGTTAAAATACCAACCAATTTACGATTTTCAAGTGTTTCAACTACTGGAACACCACTGATACGGTAACGACCCATGAGTTCATCTGCTTCAGCAATGGTATGTTCTGGAGTCAAGAAGAATGGATCAATGATAACACCATTTTCAGAACGTTTTACCTTACGAACTTCATCTGCCTGTTGCTCAATAGACATATTTTTATGGATAACTCCAAGTCCACCTGCACGCGCAATAGCAATGGCCATTTGACTCTCTGTTACAGTGTCCATCGCAGCGGTAATAATTGGGATATTTAAAGTCAAATTATCTGCCAATTTTGTAGTTAAATCCGCATCATTAGGCAACACATGACTCTCTGCTGGAATTAGCAATACATCATCAAAGGTAAAACCTTTTTTCAAAAATTTAGTGTCCCAATTAGACATTGAAGTTTCCTCTTTTCTTTCTTTATTGAGCTAAACGCTTTTTGTATTGTATCTATCATACCATTCTATGAAAATTTGTCAATTAAATTTATGAGAGAATAAATAAAAAACTATCCCTCTTATTTTAAAGAAGAAATAGTTTTATAGTTCATATTTTATCCATTAATGAAAGTAATTTAACCCCATTGCTGCTTTTACTTCTGATAGTGTTTGGCCAGCAACTTCTCGAGCTTTTTCACTACCTTTTTGGAGCATATTATAAACCTCACCCATATCTTTAGCATATTCTAGGCGACGTTCACGGATTGGACCAAGTTCACGTTCTAGAATTTCAAGTAGGTAACGTTTAGTCTTAACATCACCAAGGCCTCCACGTTGATAATGTTCCTTCATTTCAGCAATTTCTTGAGCATCCTCTGGTCGACCGAATACATCCAAGTAATGGAAAACCATATTTCCTTCAATCTTACCTGGATCCTCAACACGAATATGGTCTGGATCTGTATACATACTCATTACTTTTTTACGCAAAGTATCTGCATCATCAGCTAGGTAAATTCCATTATTAAGTGATTTCGACATTTTGGCATTACCATCAAGACCTGGTAAACGTCCCGCACCTTCGTGCTCAGGATAAATTCCTTCTGGTTCTACTAAAACATCACAGTTATAGGCATAGTTGAAAGAACGCACAATTTCACGTGTTTGTTCAATCATCGGCTTTTGATCATTCCCTACTGGAACCAAGTTAGCCTTAAATGCTGTAATATCTGCTGCTTGCGCAACTGGATAAACTAAAAATCCAGTTGGAATACTTTCTCCAAAGCCTTTTTGAGCAATTTCAGTCTTTACGGTTGGATTTCGTTCTAAGCGAGCTAATGAAACTAGGTTCATATAATACATAGAGAGCTCTGCCAATTCTGGAATCTGACTTTGAATGAAAATCGTTGCTTTATTAGGATCTAATCCCACTGCAAGATAGTCCAAAGCAACATTCCCAATAGACTCTACAATAGTTTGTGGATCTTTTGCATGGTCTGTTAGTGCTTGCTGGTCAGCTAAAAAAACAAACATGTCATATTTATTTTCTTCTTGTAGTAAGACACGATTTTTCAAACTACCAACGTAGTGCCCAATATGTAATTTCCCCGTTGGACGATCTCCTGTTAAAATAATGGGTTTACTCATCTTATTCTCCTTTGATATGGTCCTTTCAATTATAGCATTTTTTTAATAAAAAGACAGATAATTTTTTTATTGAAACAACAGATATGTTACCCCTTTCAATCGTAAAGGGGTTGTCAACTTTATTTACAAAAAATTGACAAATAAAAATTTGAATAATTGGTGATTTTCTAGTAGAATTAGAGTATTACATATAATAGGAGAAAAACTTTGCTAACAGTATCTGATGTTTCACTACGTTTTAGTGATCGTAAACTTTTTGATGATGTAAACATCAAATTTACAGAAGGAAATACCTATGGTTTGATTGGGGCCAATGGTGCTGGAAAATCAACCTTTTTAAAAATCTTAGCTGGGGATATTGAACCGACAACTGGCCATATCTCTCTTGGACCAGACGAACGTCTTTCAGTACTTCGTCAGAATCACTTTGACTATGAGGACGAACGTGTTATTGATGTTGTCATCATGGGAAACGAAAAACTTTACAACATTATGAAAGAAAAAGACGCCATTTATATGAAGGAAGATTTTTCAGACGAAGATGGTGTCCGCGCTGCTGAACTTGAAGGAGAATTTGCTGAACTAGGTGGTTGGGAAGCTGAAAGTGAAGCTTCACAACTCTTACAAAATTTGAATATTCCTGAAGAACTTCATTACCAAAATATGAGCGAACTTGCAAATGGAGACAAAGTGAAAGTACTCCTTGCTAAAGCTCTATTTGGTAAACCGGATGTCCTTCTTTTAGACGAGCCTACCAACGGTCTTGATATTCAATCTATTACCTGGTTAGAAGATTTCTTGATTGATTTTGACAACACAGTTATTGTCGTATCCCATGACCGTCACTTCTTGAACAAAGTATGTACACACATGGCCGACCTTGACTTTGGAAAAATCAAACTCTATGTCGGAAACTACGACTTCTGGAAGGAGTCTTCTGAGCTTGCTGCTAAATTGCTAGCAGACCGAAATGCTAAAGCAGAAGAAAAAATTAAACAACTTCAAGAATTCGTTGCTCGTTTCTCTGCTAATGCTTCTAAATCAAGACAAGCAACTTCACGTAAAAAAATGCTTGATAAGATTGAGCTAGAGGAAATTGTCCCTTCTAGTCGTAAATACCCATTCATCAGCTTTAAAGCTGAACGTGAAATTGGAAACGACCTCTTGACAGTAGAAAATCTATCTGTAAAGATTGACGGCGAAACTATTCTTGACAGCATCAGCTTCATCTTGCGTCCAGGTGACAAGACAGCTCTTATCGGACAAAACGACATCCAAACAACTGCCTTGATTCGTGCTATTATGGGTGAAATTGACTATGAAGGAACTGTCAAGTGGGGAGTTACAACTAGTCGCTCTTACTTGCCAAAAGATAATTCAGCTGACTTTGCAGGAGACGAGTCAATCCTTGACTGGCTTCGTCAATTTGCAAGTAAAGAAGAAGATGACAACACCTTCCTTCGTGGATTCTTGGGTCGTATGCTCTTTTCTGGAGACGAGGTTAACAAGCCTGTAAACGTCTTGTCAGGGGGAGAAAAGGTGCGCGTGATGCTCTCAAAACTCATGCTTTTAAAATCAAACGTACTTGTTCTTGATGATCCTACAAATCACTTGGATTTGGAATCTATTTCAAGCTTGAACGATGGATTGAAAAACTTCAAAGAATCTATCATCTTTGCCAGTCATGACCATGAGTTTATTCAAACTTTGTCTAACCACATCATTGTCTTATCTAAAAACGGTGTAATCGACCGTATCGATGAAACCTACGACGAATTCCTTGAAAACGAAGAAGTTCAAGCAAAAGTCAAAGAACTTTGGAAAGATTAAGTATAACTTTAAAAAACTCAGTTGGTTAAACCAACTGAGTTTTTTTATTTGTTACTTGTAAATTCATTCATTGTTTCACGTGAAACTTTTTTTAATCTTCATCCATTTTTTTAGGTTGATAAGCTAGCATACCTAATCCTATGAATAAAACCAAAGTTACGAGAAGGAAAATTACCTGATGATGAATATTTCCTGTCATAGAAATGGTTTGTCTCAATCCTGAAACTGAATAACTCATTGGCAACCAAGGATTAACAGCTTTAAAGAAATCATTTGTCAAAGCAAGTGGATAAGTTCCTGCACTTGATGCTAATTGTAATAATAGCAAAATAAGTGAGAAGAAAGCACCTAATCGACTATTCCATGTTGTTAATGCCGTCACCATAGACATAAATGTTAAACTTGCGATAATAATTAAGAATAAAGTTCTCATTTCATGATTTGCAGTTAAACCAATAAGATGAACTCCACCATAGACTAAGACAGCTGCTAAAACAGCAATAACTCCATTTATCTCGAAGCGAGACTTAAACCACGCCCAGCGACTTTCAGGATGACGACCTGAAGGTAACTTAGCAAAAATCATATTTGTTGATAATGCTGCAACAAAAAGTGCAACTGATATCATGTAAGGAGCCATTGCAATCCCATTTACAGGAACCTGATCATTATCTGTCTTTGAAAGACTTAAGGGTTCCGCTAATGTTTCTGCATTTTTTGACTCTGTTGATGCTGATTTTAATTGATTGCTTGCGTTACTCAATCCTTGTCCTAGGTCAGTAGTTCCTATTTGTAAACTTTCAATACCAGCAGTTAACGTTGCTCCACCTTCTGCTAATTTTCCAGCGCCATCTGCAATTTTCACTGCTCCATTTCCTAACTGAGTACTAGCTGAAAGCAACTGACCTGATTTATCTGTTAATTGACTTGAACCAAGCTGTATTTTATCAATTCCTGCAATTAATTCCGGACTCTTGCTATTTAATTGGTTAGAACCAGATGATAGTTTTTCAATACCTGTTACTAATTCTGGTGTTTTCCCAGCTAGAGTATCCAAACCAGTTGTCAATTTTGAAGAGTTTTCTGTCAACTTGGTTGAGCCAGAAACCAATTGATCCAAACTTGTTGTTAAAGTTGTATTCTTTTCACTTAGTTGATTTACACCTAAAGAAATAGTATCCAATCCTTTAGTATACGCATTAACTCCATTTTCAATTGATTGACTTCCAGGAACTAACTGATTGTCTACAGCATTTTGCAACTGTGTAAATCCACTTGACATAGATGTCAAGGAACTAGACGCAACAGGTAATATTTGATTTGCTTTAGTCTGTAAAGTAGAAAGATTAGAGACTGGTTGGTTTATACTTCCCAAATTTTCTTTTAAATCTCCTGCCGTTGTTAAAATTGCTTTTGCTGACTCTATCGTAGAATTAGAATTATTTGAAACAGCTTCAGTCAATTCTTTTTTCTGAGTTTCAGTGAGAGATTGATAAGTTGCTGTTGCTTGAAGATTTGTAAGACTTTTCTCTTGTTCTGCTTGACTATTAGTCACAATAGTTTGAGCAAGAGTCGTTATATTTGTTAAGTCATTAGATATTGTATTTTTAAGATCAGTATTATCTGAAACTGTAACTGATTGGAGAGCCTTATTCAACTCATCTAAACTGCTTGCTAACTGTGTTATATCCTCTTTCTGTTGAGATGTAGCATTTAATTGTGTGGATATTTCTTTGATTCCTTTATTTAATTGAGTAATACCGTCTCTCAATGTATCTGATTGACTTGATAGTTGGTTTGTACCAACAGATAATTTGTCAACTCCGCTTGTATAGGCATTGACACCAACCGAAAATTGACTGAGACCTGAATTGAGTTGTGAAACTCCACCAGCATATGACTTCATCCCTGTATTTAACTGGTTGACACCTGCAACTAATTCTGGAGTTTTCGAAGATAATTGATTAAGTCCTGTGTCGACCTGTGAAACCGCACTTGTATAGTTCTGTAAACCATCATTAAATGTTCCTAAGCCAGTATTTAGTTGCTTTACTCCAGTGACATATGTTGTCAACCCTCTTGTAAATTGTTCACTTCCATCAGAAAAAGTTAAACTTGAGTTAGCTAAAGTATCAAGATTTGAAGACAATGTTTGACTTCCTACAGCCAATTGACCAGCTCCGTTGGCTAATTGTTCACTTCCATCTGCAGCTTTGGTTAAACCGGATTTTAAATCACCCATCTTTTGAAATAAAGCTTTCGTATAGGTTTCGGTTACATTAGCAGAAACATTCTGTTTTAACTGTGTCATGGCAGAATCACTCATCTTACTTGCAATGAAGCTATGCCCGCTAGAAGTTTGATAGTGAATATTCATTTGTTCTGGGTGATCTGACAGAATAGAAGCAGCCTTTTCAGACAAATCACTTGGCAAAGTTACTACCATATAGTAATCGCCATTCTCTAGTCCTTTTTTTCCTTCTTCCTCATTTACAAAATGAAAATCCAAGGATTTATTGTTTTCTAAATTAGACACCATGTCTTTTCCGATAGCCATTGTATTCCCATTATATGATGCTTCCTTATCATTATTTACCACTGCTACAGGTAACTCTGATAATTTCCCATACGGATCCCACATGGATGATAAAAATATGATGTTGTATAAAGCAGGAATAAGAGAAATCCCTATCATTACAATGATAAAGGTTGGTTTTTTAAAAATTGCTTTCCATTCTTTAAACATATTGTCTCCTTTTTTACACATAATGTCTAAAATTTTGATATAATAGATTATACATTAAAAATTCTTATTTACAAGTCAAAATTATCATATTTAGACACTACGTCTATTTTTGTTCAAAAGGAGGAACTATGAAAGAGAGCAACAAACGCTTAAAAACCAAACGTACTATCGAGAACGCCATGGTTCAATTATTAATGGAACAACCATTTGATCAAATTAGCACCATTAAACTGGCAGAAAAAGCCGGAATTAGTCGTTCTAGTTTTTATACTCATTACAAAGATAAGTATGACATGATTGAACACTACCAAAGTAAGCTATTTCATACTTTTGAGTACATTTTTCAAAAACACGCAAATCATAAAAGAGATGCTATTCTAGAAGTGTTTGAATACTTAGAGTCTGAACCTTTACTAGCTGCTCTTCTATCTGAAAATGGTACAAAAGAGATACAAAACTTCCTGAGAAATAAACTTCACATTATGCTTAGCACTGACCTCCAAAAACGCTTTATGCAATTAAATTTAAACAATATTGAGTTAGAGTATAGCAGTATTTATCTAACAAACGCACTATTTGGTGTATGCCAAACCTGGATTGCTCATGGAAAAAAAGAAAGTCCGCAAGAAATGACAGACTTTCTTATGAAAATGTTAGGAGATTCAAATTAGAAACAAAAAAAGAACACCAATGGTGTTCTTTTTTGTTTGACTCCGCCAGTAGGACTCGAACCTACGACATCATGATTAACAGTCATGCGCTACTACCAACTGAGCTATGGCGGATAATATAGTCCGTACGGGATTCGAACCCGTGTTACCGCCGTGAAAAGGCGGTGTCTTAACCCCTTGACCAACGGACCATCTATCTGTAGCAGATATAACCATTATATCAATTTCTTACTAATTGTCAATCACTTTTTAGATTTTTTCTCCAGAATATCTCTTAATTTCCGAACCTTAAGACGGGTAATCGGACAGCGATGTTCCTCATAAAAAACCACTTCTAAATTTTTTCGATCAATTTCCCTAATATTTCCTACATTAACAAGAAATGATTTATGAGCAGAATAAAATCTTTGAGTATCTTTATCTTTTTCTTGAATATCCGCCATAGTACCATAAAATTCTTTGGCAAAATTCTTACCAATAATCCTTAACTTATGAGATACTCCTGTTGTTTCAATATATAAAATATCATGGTAGGGAATTTTCAAATCATTTCCCTTGTAGTTATAGTCAAAATAATCCACAACATCTTTATTTTCAAGCAGCATACTCTTGGTATATAAGATACTCTGTTCGATACGTTTCTTAAATAATTCATCATTGATATCTTTATCAACAAAATCCAAGGCGGATACTTGATATTTGTAAGTTAAGGTAGCAAATTCTGATCTACTAGTGATAAATACGATAATTGCATAAGGATTATGGCGACGAATAAACTGTGCTACCTCAAATCCTTTTTTCTCAACTCCATGAATATCAATATCTAGGAAATAAAGCTGGTTTACTTCATCATTTTCGATGTATTCCTTAAATTCTCGTTCTTTACCTGTTGTTTTATAAGAAATAGGAATATTTAATTCCTTTGAAATTTCATCTAGGGTTCTTTCTAGTCTGACCTGATGTTGAATAACATCTTCTAAAATTAATACTTTCATTCAAACTCTCTCTTAAATCTAATAATCTGTCTAAACGTACTATCTTCCATCTCTGTTTCTAAAATGATATTTTCATACTTATCCAAAATCTCTTTGACATTATTAAGTCCAATTCCTCTATTTCTACCTTTAGTAGAAAAACCTAGTTCAAACAAATCTTCTGAAGGTATCATGGTAATTTTACATGAATTTTGAATCACGATAACTGTTTCTAAATCCATCTTAATCACTGCAACCTCCATTTGTTTCGAGTAACTTTCTGCAGCACCTTCAACAGCATTGTTCAATAATACACTCATAATACGCACAAGATCAAGTAAATCAATTGACAACCTTGTGATAATATCCTTTACTCTAGTGTAAACTCTACGTCATTATTTCTGGCATATACAATAGACTGAGCAATCAAACTTCGTAAAGCTGAGTCTTCTATATTGTTTAAATCAAAGTATGTATACTTATCTGAACGTAATTTTTGATTAGCTTTTACTAAGACTTCATTGTAAATTCTGTCAATTTCCTGTAAATCTTTACTGTCAATAGCCATTTGCATACTGACAAGCATACCTGCATAATCATGACGAAAACCACGGATTTCATTGTACAAACCAACAATTTCATCTGTATAGGTCTGTAAATGTTCTTGTTCAAATTTCTTCTGTTTTAGGGCAATTTCTTTTTCAACTTGAACCTTATTGGCATTCATTGCAAAGAAAATTAGTAATAAACAAATAAAGACAATTGTTGCTAAAATACTACCAAAACTATTAAAATGCGCATGAGTACTTACCATATCTGAAATGAATAATAGAATATGTAAAACAAAGAGACCAAGTATAACTTTTTTTAAAAATGAATAGAGGTAATCTTTATCAAAATAATTGAGCTCCAAGTGAAAATAAAAAATAATTTTTTTTATTACAAAATAAGTCAGCAATAAAACTACTACAAAAAACAAATCTTCATATTTTGTTACAAAAGAATCACCTGTAATAGAGGATATGATTACGGATAAAAAAGTATGAGTGCTATGATATAATAAAGAAAATAGCAGACTGATAAAAATAGCCTTGTACTTATTATACTTTTTTATCCCTTTTAGAAAAACATATATAATAAAGGGAAACATGAGTTTTTCTAAACCTAACCCATGTAAAAAAACAAAATAAAAGAAAATTTCAACTACGGACTGCAGTATAAAAATCCAACTTATGAATAGAAAACTTTCTTTTTTTGTTGCTCTACAAATTAGTTTGTAGCTATTTGTTAGAATAAAAATATTAAGAATAACTATGAATATTTTTAATAAATCCATCATGTCTCCCTATAATGTTTTCTATTTTTTCCTTTTAGGAAAAAGATTAGTAATAAAGTAAGTTAATCTTTTATCCCCGCCTTGGATTTCCTGTAATTCTTTTTCTGTAAGTTTTTTGAACTGCTCTAATTTAACTGTTTTTTCCATATTAAATTCTCCTTTATTGTTTTTTTCTTGTAAATTAACTTACAAGCCTATTATACAAAACGGAGTCTGTTTTAAAACATTTCATTCTCAACTGCACATTTTTTTACCTGAACTGTCAATTTTTACAAAAAACGCTGGGTTTCCCCAGCGTTAAATCTAGTATATGATCCCAGCAGGATTCGAACCTGCGACCGTTCGCTTAGAAGGCGAATGCTCTATCCAGCTGAGCTATGAGACCTAACTAGTTTATCTTATCAAAATAATTGAGAATAGTCAATCCTATTTATGATAGGGAGAACCTTGTTGGATGGTAAAGGCTCGGTATATCTGTTCTACAAGAACTAGACGCATTAATTGATGTGGAAGAGTTAAACGGCCAAAACTTACTGATAGGTTAGCTCTTTTTTTCACTTCATTGGATAATCCTAAACTTCCACCGATAACAAAGGTTAAGGTTGAAAAACCATTAATAGATGCTTGTTCTAACTGTTTACTGAATTCTTCAGAAGAGAGGGTTTTCCCTTCAATGGCTAAAACAACAACAAATTCTCTATCCCCAATTTTGGAAAGAATTCGATTTCCCTCTAAATTCAAGATTTTTTCATTTTCTGAATCGCTGGCACGATCTGGTGTCTTTTCATCAGCTAATTCAATCATTTCTACGGCAGCAAATCGAGATATTCTCTTAGAATATTCCGTGATTCCATCTTTGAGATACTTTTCTTTTAGTTTTCCAACTGTTACAATTTTTATTTTCATGCTTCTATTTTATCATAATCGCATTCTATTCACATCTTATTCACAAATGAAAAAGGTAAAAAACACAATAAATTCACAAGTTTTAATCAGTTATCCACAGATTGTTAAAAACTTAAACTTTTTTAAGCTAGGATTAAGTTAATAATTTTATACTTTCACTAATAAATCAAATTTGGAGGATTCTATGAAAAACTTAAACAAGTTTTCAAAAACAATTGGACAACTTTTACTAGTTATTCTTATTAGCTTTTTTAGTGGTCTATTAGGAAGTTTGGCTGTTCTTCAATTCAACCAAAAGCAAGGAAGTGGAGAACAAAATAGTGCAGCGGTCACTCAGACTGCTTCGAAAAATGAAAATTCTACCACACAGGCTGTAGATAAAGTTAAAGATGCAGTTGTATCGATTATCACTTATTCAGGAAACTCTCAAAGTAATTTTGTTGGATCTGATGATACTGATACAGATTCGAATACTGAACAAGTTAATAGTGAAGGTTCTGGGGTTATCTATAAAAAAGATGATAATAATGCCTACCTCGTGACCAATACTCACGTTATTAATGGAGCTAAAAAACTTGACATTCGTTTAGCTGACGGAACAAAAGTACCAGGTGAAATTGTTGGTTCTGATACCTATTCTGATATTGCAGTAGTAAAAATATCTTCAGAAAAGGTCTCTACAGTAGCTGAGTTTGGTGACTCAAGTCAATTATCTGTTGGGGAAACAGCTATCGCAATCGGTAGTCCTTTGGGTTCAGAATATGCAAATACAGTTACACAAGGTATTGTATCAAGCTTGAACAGACACGTTTCTTTGAAATCTGAAGATGGTCAAGCTATTTCAACAAATGCCATCCAAACAGACACAGCTATTAACCCTGGTAACTCTGGAGGTCCTTTGATTAATATCCAGGGACAAGTTATCGGTATTACATCAAGTAAAATCGCCTCTAATGGTGGAACATCCGTAGAAGGTCTTGGTTTTGCTATTCCTGCAAATGATGTTAAGAATATTATCAAACAGTTGGAAAAAGATGGAAAAGTAACTCGACCAGCTCTTGGTATCCACATGGTTAATTTGACAAACCTTAGCACAGCTGACCTTCAAAAATTAAAACTTCCTGACAACGTTACTTCTGGTGTAGCTGTTCGTTCTGTTCAAAAGAACATGCCTGCAAATGGACATTTACAACAGTATGATGTCATCACAAAAGTAGATGATACCAAGATTTCATCTACTACTGAATTGCAAAATGCTCTGTATAGCCACTCTATTGGAGATGAAATAACTGTCACTTATTACCGTAATGGTAAAGAAGAAAAAACTACAATCAAACTAGATAAGAGTACAAGTGATTTAAATCAATAGTTTACAGATTTGTAAACCTACTTTACAGAATATCAAAGATGTGATACTGTAGAAATATGGAAGAATTCAAATTAATTCGTATCAGTGATATTCAAAAAAATCCCTATCAACCTCGTAAAGAATTTTCAAAAGAAAAAATAGAAGAACTTGCCCAATCTATTAAAGAAAATGGTTTAATTCAACCCATTATCGTTCGTCAATCTCCAGTTATCGGATATGAAATCCTAGCTGGAGAAAGACGGTATCGGGCATCGATAGCAGCTGGACTTTCAGAAGTACCTGTAATTATCAAAAAACTTTCTGATCAGGATATGATGGTTCACTCAATCATTGAAAATTTACAACGAGAAGACTTAAATCCGATTGAAGAAGCAAAAGCTTATCAATCTTTAATTGATAAAGGATATACTCACGCAGATATTGCTACAAAAATGGGGAAATCACGCCCTTATATTACTAATCTTGTTCGCTTGCTAGCACTTCCCGATTTTATTTTAACAGAAGTAGAAACTGGAAAATTGTCTCAAGCACATGCTAGACTGCTAATCCAACTACCTGTGAAAGAACAAAAAAATTTACTCCATCGTATTCAGACAGAGGATTTATCGGTTCGGCAGGTGGAATATCTACTTAAAGAAGAAAAAAATAAGAAGAAGAAAAGCAAAGAAAAAGATCACTTTATCAAAGAAGAAGAAGAAAATTTGAAAAAATTGTTGGGATTAGATGTCCAAATCTTCCTTCAAAAAAAAGAGGCAGGAAAAATAACTATCTCTTTTCATAATCAAGAAGAATACCAACGTTTTATTAACAGCCTGAGATAAGGCTGTTATTTTATTTTTCTCAACTCACATACTTATCCACTGGATTATCATAGAAAAAGTCTATTAAATCAAAAATAAGATAATTTATCCACAAGTTGTGGATAAATCTTTTAAACATTGTGGATTGTTTTTCACAAGTTGTGGAAAAATTGCTTGCTATGTGATAAAATAGTGTTTAAGATTACACCATTTAGAAAAGGAGGGGTTTGTTGTTGAAAGAAAAACAATTTTGGAATCAGATTTTAGAATTAGCTAAAGAGAGATTGACACGATCAATGTTTGATTTCTACGCAACACCTGCTGAATTAATAAAGGTTGAGGGAAATGTAGCTACCATATTTTTGCCAAGATCTGAAATGGAAATGGTTTGGAGTACAAAACTCAATGATATTATTGTAGCTGTCGGTTTTCAAATCTATGACACTGAAATAAAAGCTCAATATGTATTGACTAAAGAAGATTCTAATACCTCCGATATAGCAAGCAATATTGAAAACAGTAATCATCAACAGGAAGAAATTAAAAAATCTATACCCTATTCAGAAACAGGATTAAGAGACATCTATACTTTTGATAATTTTATCCAAGGTGATGGAAATATTTGGGCTAAGTCTGCTGCTTTAGCCGTCTCGGAAGACCCTGGACTAACTTATAATCCTCTGTTTATATATGGAGGACCTGGTCTAGGGAAAACTCACTTGCTCAATGCTTTGGGTAATGAAATTCTCAAAAAAAATCCTAATGCGCGTGTAAAATATATTCCTGCTGAAAGTTTTATTAATGAATTTTTAGATCATTTAAGACTCAATGATATGGATAATTTTAAAAAAACCTATCGAAGTCTAGATCTCCTTCTTATTGATGACATTCAATCTCTTAGTGGAAATAAAGTACAAACTCAGGATGAATTTTTCAATACATTTAACAAACTTCACAGTAATAATAAACAGATTGTTTTAACGAGTGACCGTAGGCCAGAACAACTAGAAAACCTACCTGAACGACTTGTCACGCGCTTCTCATGGGGATTAACAACGGATATTACTCCACCTGATTTCGAAACTCGTATCGCTATCTTAAACAGTAAAACAGAGGATTTAGATTATCATTTTCAACCTGACACAATCGAATATTTGGCTGGCCAGTTTGATTCAAATGTACGTGAATTAGAAGGTGCCCTCAAAGACATTAGTCTTATGGCTAAAGTTAAACAAATCAACACTATAACTGTTGATATTGCATCTGAAGCTATACGTGCTCGAAAACAAAGCGTCAGCACCATGATTGTCATTCCGATTGAAAAAATCCAAGAAGAAGTCGGAAAATTTTATGATGTGAGCGTTAAGGAGATGAAGGGAACTAGACGTGTTCAGAATATTGTTCTAGCTCGCCAAGTTGCTATGTACCTAGCTAGAGAATTAACTGATAATAGTCTTCCAAAAATCGGGAAAGAATTTGGTGGTAAAGATCATACAACCGTCATTCATGCTCATGCAAAAATCAAATCTATGATTGAAACTGATGATAAATTACGTATAGAAATCGAAACCATCAAAAAGAAAATCAAATAACTTGTGGATAAGTGTTTAAAATTTTACTGATTTATACACAAATTTTAAACAAGTATAACTTCTTGATTTTTCTAAACTAAACTTGGTTTTCCACAGATTTCACACAGCCTACTATTACTATTAACCTTCTAATAATAAAAATAAATAAAGGAGATTCCATGATTCATTTTTCTATTAATAAAAATTTATTCCTGCAATCATTAAATATTACTAAACGTGCTATTAGTTCAAAAAATGCTATTCCTGTTTTATCAACTATTAAAATTGATGTGACTAACGAAGGAATTACCTTAATTGGATCAAATGGTCAAATTTCAATTGAGAATTTCATTTCTCAAAAAGATGAAAATGCAGGTCTTTTGATTAACTCTTTAGGATCAATTCTTTTAGAAGCTTCTTTCTTTATCAATGTTGTTTCTAGTCTTCCAGATGTGACTCTTGATTTCAAAGAGATTGAGCAGCATCAGATTGTATTAACAAGTGGAAAATCAGAAATTACTCTGAAAGGAAAAGACAGCGAACAGTATCCACGTATTCAGGAAATTTCAGCAAGTAATCCTCTAGTTCTTGAAACAAAACTTCTTAAGAAAATTATCAATGAAACTGCTTTTGCTGCTAGTTTACAAGAAAGTCGTCCAATCTTGACTGGTGTTCACTTTGTTTTGAGTAATCATCAAGAATTAAAAACAGTAGCAACAGACTCACATCGTCTCAGCCAGAAAAAATTAACTCTTGAAAAAAATAGTGATAATTTTGATGTTGTTATCCCAAGTCGCTCTCTACGCGAATTTTCAGCTGTTTTTACGGACGATATTGAAACAGTAGAGATTTTCTTCGCAAACAACCAAATTCTTTTTAGAAGCGAAAATATTAGCTTCTACACACGTCTCTTAGAAGGTAATTATCCTGATACAGATCGCTTAATTCCTACAGATTTTAATACGACAGTAACGTTTGATGTTGTGAATCTACGTCAATCTATGGAACGTGCACGTCTCTTATCAAGTGCTACTCAAAATGGTACTGTAAAATTAGAAATCAAACAAGGAGTGGTTACAGCCCATGTAAATTCTCCAGAAGTTGGTAAAGTAGACGAAGAAATTGATACAATTGCTGTATCCGGCGAAGACTTGACTATTAGCTTTAACCCAACCTACTTGATTGAAGCACTAAAAGCCTTGAATAGTGAAAAGGTAACAATAAGCTTTATTTCAGCAGTTCGTCCCTTTACCTTGGTACCAGCTGATACAGATGAAGATTTTATGCAGTTGATTACACCAGTTCGTACAAATTAAGTTAAAGAGGTTGAGCCTAGCTCACCTCTTTTATGATATAATCAGAAATATGAAAAGGAGAGTAGTATGTATCAAGTTGGAAATTATGTTGAAATGAAAAAACCACATGCTTGTACAATCAAATCTACAGGCAAAAAAGCTAATCGTTGGGAAATTACACGTCTAGGTGCAGATATCAAAATAAAATGCAGTAACTGTGACCATGTAGTCATGATGAGTCGTTATGATTTTGAAAGAAAAATGAGTAAAATCATAGATTAGTAACACTGAATTAGAGGGTTAGCAAGTTTTCCCTTTTTGTGTTATAATATTGAAGATTGAAATGTGAACGGAGAATGAGAAACTATGGCTTTAACAGCAGGTATCGTTGGCTTACCAAATGTTGGTAAATCAACCCTATTTAATGCAATTACCAAAGCAGGAGCAGAGGCTGCAAACTATCCATTTGCAACCATCGACCCAAACGTCGGGATGGTAGAAGTTCCAGATGAACGCCTACAAAAATTAACTGAAATGATTACTCCTAAGAAGACAGTTCCAACAACCTTTGAATTTACAGATATTGCAGGGATTGTAAAAGGTGCGTCAAAAGGAGAGGGTCTTGGGAATAAATTCTTGGCCAATATCCGTGAAGTTGATGCTATTGTCCATGTGGTTCGTGCCTTTGATGATGAAAATGTCATGCGTGAGCAAGGACGTGAAGATGCTTTTGTAGATCCATTAGCAGATATTGATACCATTAACCTAGAATTGATTCTTGCTGACTTAGAATCTGTTAATAAACGCTATGCACGTGTGGAAAAGATGGCGCGTACGCAAAAAGATAAAGAATCAGTTGCAGAATTTAATGTTCTTCAAAAGATTAAACCTGTCCTTGAAGACGGTAAATCAGCTCGTACTATTGAATTTACAGATGAAGAGCAAAAGGTTGTCAAAGGTCTTTTCCTCTTGACTACGAAACCAGTTCTTTATGTAGCGAATGTGGATGAGGATGTTGTTGGAGACCCAGAATCGATCGATTATGTGAAGCAAATTCGTGAATTCGCAGAAACAGAAAATGCAGAGGTAGTGGTGATTTCTGCGCGTGCTGAAGAAGAAATTTCTGAATTAGACGATGAAGATAAAAAAGAGTTTCTTGAAGCTATTGGTTTGACAGAATCAGGTGTGGATAAGTTGACGCGTGTTGCTTACCATCTACTTGGACTTGGAACTTACTTCACAGCTGGTGAAAAAGAGGTTCGTGCTTGGACCTTTAAACGTGGTATGAAAGCTCCTCAAGCAGCTGGTATCATCCACTCTGACTTCGAAAAAGGTTTTATTCGTGCAGTAACTATGTCTTATGATGATTTGATTAAATACGGATCTGAAAAGGCTGTAAAAGAAGCTGGACGTTTGCGTGAAGAAGGAAAAGACTATGTCGTTCAAGATGGCGATATCATGGAATTCCGCTTTAACGTATAATCAACATTTTTAATAGTGTCAATTAGGTTGGAAAAAAATTCCAACCCTTTTGGCTTTTGAAAGGAAATTTTAATGACAAAATTACTTGTAGGATTGGGAAATCCAGGGGATAAATATTTTGAGACAAAGCATAATGTTGGTTTTATGTTGATTGACCAACTAGCAAAAAAACAGAATGTATCCTTTACACACGATAAAATATTCCAAGCTGAATTAGCTTCATTTTTCCTTAATGGTGAAAAAATTTATCTAGTGAAACCAACAACTTTTATGAATGAAAGTGGGAAGGCAGTTCATGCTTTATTAACCTACTATGGTTTAGATATCGAAGATTTACTGATTATTTACGATGATCTTGACATGGAAGTAGGAAAAATTCGACTTCGTGCTAAAGGATCAGCTGGTGGTCATAATGGTATCAAGTCGATTATCCAACATATTGGTACACAGGTATTCAATCGTGTAAAGATTGGTATTGGTAGACCTAAAAAAGGAATGTCCGTTGTTCACCACGTTTTGAGTAAATTTGACAAGGATGACTATATCGGTATTTTACAGTCTATTGACAAGGTTGACGATGCTGTAAATTATTATTTACAAGAGAAAAACTTTGAAAAAACGATGCAGAAATATAATGGGTAAGGGAATGTCATTAATCGAATTCTTTTTAGAGAACAAGCAGATACAATCATGGAATGAGCATTTATCTTTCAAGCAGAGACAATTACTACTAGGTCTTTCTGGTTCAGCAAAGTCTTTAGCAATTGCAAGTAGTGTTAAAAATCATAGCAAGATTTTAGTGATGACATCTACTTATGGAGAGGCTGAGCGTCTAGTAAATGATTTAATTTCTATCCTGGGTACTGATATGGTTTATCCATTTTTAGTAGATGATTCACCGATGGTAGAATTTTTAGTATCGTCACAAGAAAAGATTTTTTCTCGCGTTGAAGCCTTACGTTTTCTAAGAGATAAATCTCAAAAAGGAATATTAGTTTGCAACATGGCAGCTAGTCGTATATTCTTGCCTGATCCTAAGATTTTCGATGATAGTGTTTTAAAACTGCAAGTCGGACAAGAGTGTGAACAAAGAGAATTAAAAAATAAGTTAACTGCCCTTGGTTATAAGAAAGTTACACAAGTTCAGAGTCAAGGTGAATTTAGTCTTCGAGGGGATATTTTAGATATCTTTGAAACCTCACAAATATCTCCTTACCGAATTGAATTTTTCGGTGATGAAATAGATGGAATTAGAGAATTTGATGCAGAGACACAATTATCAAAGGAAGGTCGCCCTGAAATTTCTATATATCCCGCTAGTGATATTTTACTAACTGCTGAAGATTATCATCGTGGTCATGAATTTTTAGAAAAAGAGATTGACAAGACATTGTCACCAACTGTAAAGTCTTACCTAGAAGAAGTTTTTAGTTGCACGAAAGAGCAAGTTTTTCATGCAGATATTCGAAAGTTTTTATCTGTTTTGTATAAAAAACAGTGGACCTTGATTGACTACTTGAACCAAGCGCCTATTATCTTTGATGATTTTCAAAAAATCATGAATCAATATGATGTTTTTGATAAGGAAACAGCTAGCTACTTTACAGAGGATTTACATAATAGTAAAGCTGTATCAAGTTTACAATATTTTGCTGATGTAGAAAGTCAATTTAAAAAATATTTACCTGCTAGCTTCTTTTCTAATTTTCAAAAAGGACTTGGAAATCTAAAATTTGATCATCTTTATCAATTTAATCAATATCCAATGCAAGAGTTCTTCAATCAGTTTTCTTTTCTGAAAGAAGAAATTGAGCGTTATAAAAAATTAAAGTATACGATTGTTCTTCAGTCAAGTAGCGAGAATGAACTAAAAAAATTGTCAAGTATTTTAGAAGAATATGACATAAAAGTTGATAATATTAGTGAGAATAAAGTCTGTAAAGGAGCTGTCAACCTTATTGAAGGAAATCTTCGTCACGGCTTTCATTTTGTAGATGAGAATCTTGTATTCATCACTGAATATGAAATTTTCAAAAAGAAGATTAAACGTAAATATAGAAGACAGAATATCAGTAATGCTGAGCGATTAAAGGACTATAATGAACTCCAAAAAGGAGACTATGTTGTTCACCAAATTCATGGTATTGGCCAATATTTAGGAATCGAAACGATTGAACTCAAAGGGATTCACCGAGATTATGTAAGTGTCCAATACCAAAATGGAGATCGAATTTCTATCCCTGTTGAGCAGATACAGACTCTTTCTAAGTATGTTTCAAGTGACGGTAAGGCTCCAAAGTTAAACAAGTTAAACGATGGACGGTTTAAAAAAGCTAAGCAAAAAGTTAAAAATCAAGTTGAAGACATTGCAGATGACTTAATTAAGTTATATGCAGAGAGGAGTCAACTTGAAGGTTTTGCATTTTCAAAAGATGATGAAGATCAAGTTGCTTTTGATGAGGCTTTCCCTTATGTTGAAACTGAGGACCAACTTCGAAGTATAGATGAAATTAAAAGGGATATGCAAAATTCTCAACCAATGGATAGACTTTTAGTTGGAGATGTTGGTTTTGGTAAGACAGAAGTTGCTATGAGGGCTTCTTTTAAGGCTGTCAATAATCATAAACAGGTTGTTGTTTTAGTACCAACTACAGTTCTTGCTCAGCAACATTATAGTAATTTCAAGGAAAGATTTGAGCAGTTTGCTGTCAATGTAGATGTTTTGAGTCGTTTTAGAAGTAAAAAAGAACAGACTGAAACACTTGAGAAATTGAAAAAAGGCCAAGTTGATATACTGATAGGAACCCATCGAGTTTTGTCTAAAGATGTTGAATTTGCAGATTTAGGCTTGATTATCATCGACGAGGAACAACGTTTTGGTGTCAAACATAAAGAAGCACTCAAGGAATTAAAAAAGAAGGTTGATGTTTTAACCTTGACAGCTACACCAATTCCGCGAACTCTACATATGTCTATGCTAGGTATTCGAGATTTATCTGTCATCGAAACTCCCCCAACCAATCGATATCCTGTACAAACCTATGTCCTTGAACAGAATGATCGTGTCATTCGAGATGCTGTATTGAGAGAAATTGATCGTGGTGGTCAGGTTTACTATCTTTACAATAAAGTTGACACGATTGAAAAGAAGGTTTCAGAGTTACAAGAACTGATTCCAGAAGCTTCTATTGGTTTTGTTCATGGTCAAATGAGTGAAATTCGTTTGGAGAATACACTACTTGACTTTATTGAAGGTGAATATGATATTTTAGTAACAACAACAATCATTGAAACAGGAGTAGACATTCCAAATGCCAATACCTTGTTTATCGAAAATGCGGATCACATGGGTCTGTCTACCTTGTATCAATTAAGAGGTCGGGTTGGTCGTAGTAATCGTATTGCTTATGCCTATCTCATGTATCGACCAGATAAATCATTGACAGAAGTTTCTGAGAAGAGATTGGAGGCAATTAAAGGTTTCACTGAATTGGGTTCTGGTTTTAAAATTGCCATGCGTGATTTGTCCATCCGTGGGGCAGGTAATCTTTTAGGAAGTTCGCAGTCTGGTTTTATTGATTCAGTTGGTTTTGAATTGTATTCTCAGTTACTTGAGGAAGCAATTGCTAAGAAAAATGGAACTGACAAGAAACGTGAAAAAGGGAATGCTGAGTTAATTCTACAAATTGATGCTTATCTTCCAGATGAGTATATTTCGGACGAGAGACATAAAATTGAGATTTACAAGAGAATTCGTCAAATTGATAATCGTATCAACTATGAAGAATTGCAAGATGAGTTGATAGACCGATTCGGAGAGTATCCAGATGTAGTTGCCTATCTCTTAGAAATTGGATTAGCTAAAGCTTATCTTGATAAAGTCTTTGTCAATCGTGTTGAAAGAAGAAATAATAAGCTTGTCATTCAATTTGAAAAAATATCGCAACAACTATTTTTAACTCAAGATTATTTCCAGGCTCTTTCTCAGACAAGTTTGAAGGCTAATATTTCTGAAAATCAAGGTTTAATCGAAGTTGTTTTTGATATTCGAAATAAAAAAGACTATGAGATTTTAGAAGGACTCTTAACCTTTGGAGAATCGTTAGCGAAGATAAAAGACTTAAAAGAGTCACATTAGGGATTACCTTTTTTCTTCTATAAAAGGGATAAAAATGGTACAATAATAATTTGAGGTATTATAAGATGAGATTAGATAAATATTTAAAAGTATCACGAATTATTAAACGCCGTACGGTAGCGAAGGAAGTTGCAGACAAAGGACGAATCAAGGTAAATGGAATCCTTGCTAAAAGTTCAACAGATTTAAAAATCAATGATCAGGTTGAAATTCGCTTTGGAAATAAGTTGTTACTTGTAAAGGTGCTGGAAATGAAAGATAGCACAAAAAAAGAAGATGCAGCTGGAATGTATGAAATTATCAGTGAAACAAGGGTAGAAGACGATGTATAAAAAAATAGTCCAAATGAATAATTCATTTATTCAAAATGAACACCAACGACGTAAATACATGATGAAAGAACGTCAAAAACGTAATCGTTTTATGGGTTGGGTTTTGATTTTGATTATGTTGCTATTCATCTTACCAACTTACAATTTAGCACAAAGTTACCAACAATTACTAACACGTCGCCAGCAACTAGCTGATTTGAAAAAACAATATCAGGACTTGAGCGATGAAAAGGATAAAGAAGCTAGTTTAGCAACTAAGCTAAAAGACGAATCCTATGCGGCTAAATATTCTCGTGCAAAATATTATTATTCAAAAACATGGGAGGAAGTTTATACAATTCCGGACTTACTTCCTAGGTAATGTGAAATGGAAAATTTATTAGATATTGTCGAAAAATTTTTAAGTCAGTCAGATGAAAAATTAGATGAGTTAGCTCAAAAGAATCATCTGTTACGACTACAAGAAGAAGAGGGGAAAAAGAATGCGTAAATTTTTAGTGATATTACTACTTCCTATTTTCCTAAAAAGCGTTCAAGTAGTAAGCACTGAGAATCCAGTTATCATTCCAAAACAAGAAGTTTATTCTTTAACTCATACTCCATATCATTTTTATTATCAAGATATTATAGAATCTCCAAAATTTTATGGTGAGACGCCAGTTTATTCTACAGAAGACCTGATTAAAGAATCAGGAAAAGTCAATGCAGAAACAAAATTATCTGTTTTAGAATGGCGATTAAATAAACAAGGACAGCCTGTGTTTAAATTGTCAAATAATCAATTTGTGATGGCTGATAAACGACTTTTATACGATAGTTCCATCGTAAACGATTTTTCTAAACAAGTATGGCTAGAACCAGGATTTGTCGTTTATAATAGTCCTTATGATCAACAAGAATTAAAGTCTACTTTAGCAGCTTATCAAGAGGTTGAAGCAGATATGTCTATTTTTGCTGAAGGTCGTGAATTCTTACATATCAAGCAAACGGGCTGGATTTCGACGGATTATATTTCCGATGATGATAATCGTATTCAGAAAGTACAAGAGTTGCTATCTGCAAATTATCAAAATGAACAGTTTTCTATTTATGTGAAACAATTGAGTACAGGTAAGGAAGCTGGGATTAACGAAGATCAGAAAATGTACGCTGCTAGTGTTATGAAATTACCTTATCTTTATTCTGTTCAGGAAAGAATCAATCAAGGTGATTATCAACTTGACACGAAATTGAAGTATGTTTCCGAAGTTAATGATTTCCCTGGTTCTTATAAACCGGAAGGAAGCGGAAGTCTCCCTAAAACAGCGGACAATAAAGAATACACTATCAAAGATTTAATTACAAAGACAGCGAAAGAATCTGACAATGTAGCCCATAATATTCTTGGTTATTATATTACGAATAAATCAGATGAAGCCTTTAAAAAAGAGATGGCTACTATCGCAGGTGAAGAGTGGGATGTGACAGATAAGTTGGCTTCAGCTAAAATGGCTGGTCAAGTTATGGAATCTATTTATAATCAGAATGGTTTTGTTTTAGAATCCCTATCACAAACAGCTTTTGATAATCAGAGGATTGCTAAGAATATTTCTGCTAAGGTAGCCCATAAAATTGGGGATGCAGATGAATTTAAACACGATGTGGGAATAGTCTACACAGATTCTCCTTTCATTATTTCAATCTTTACCAAAAATTCTGATTACGATACCATTTCTAAAATTGCTAAGGATGTATATGAGGTCCTAAAATGAGAGACCGCGATTTTTTAAATCATCTTCTAGAAAAGGATTATTTCAAAGATCATTCAAGAGTTGTGCTAGCTTTGTCTGGTGGATTGGATTCGATGTTTCTCTTTCGTCTTCTTTCAACTTATCAAAAAGAACTTGGTATTGAATTGTTTTTAGCTCATGTAAATCATAAACAACGACCAGAGTCAGATCAGGAAGAAAATGAATTAAGAAAATTAGCTGAACAAGCTGGAGTTCCAATTTATGTAGCTTGTTTTACTGGAGAATTTTCAGAAACGAATGCTCGTCAATTTCGCTATAATTTTTTTAGAGAAGTGATGGAGAAAACTTCATCTACAGCTCTTGTAACAGCTCATCATGCAGATGATCAAGTTGAGACAATCTTTATGCGATTGATTAGAGGTGTTAGACTACACCATTTATCAGCTATTAAAGAAAGACAAACGTTTAATAAGGGAGAGTTGATTCGTCCTTTGTTGTCTTTTTATAAGAAGGATTTTCCTAAAATTGAGCATTTTGAAGATCCAACGAATAAAGAAAATCACTATCTTCGCAATCGTATTCGCAACCTCTATCTGCCACAGTTAGAAAAAGAAAATGTTCAGGTAAAAAAAGCAATTTTAGAGTTTGGAAAAGAAGTTTCTGATTATCAAATTGCTCTGGCTGAATTATCTCAAGCGGTTGATGTGGAAGATTTAACTCAGTTTTTATCTTTTAGTGAAGCAACGCAACGAGTTTTACTACAACAATACCTTAGTCGTTTTGCTGATTTAAATGTAACAAGAGAACAATTTCAAGAAATTCATCATATTTTAAAAACTAAGAATCAATATCGCCATAGTATAAAAAATGGTTATGAACTTATAAAAGAATACCAGCACTTTCAAATTGGTAAAATCAGACCAAAGTCTGATGAAAAAAGTAGTGAGTGTGTGTTAAACTATCAAAATCAAGTTTATTATGAAGGTTTTCTATTTTCATTTGGAATTCCTCTAAAAGGCGAAAATGTTCAACAAATAAATGTTTCCCGTGAAACATCATTGATTTTGAGGCATCGACAGCCAGGTGATTATTTGATAATAAATGGTCATCGAAAAAAAGTAAGGCGACTTTTTATTGATTTAAAAATTCCTGCAGAAAAACGAAAAAATGCGATTATTGTTGAGCAATTCGGAAAGATTTGTTCAATTTTAGGAATTGAACTCAGTGATTTGAGTATAAAAATGAAAAATGATATAATGAACACTATACTTTATATAGAAAAAATAGATAGGTAAAATCATGTTAGAACAAGATATCAAGAAGATTTTGATTTCACAAGAAGAAATTACAGAAGCTGCTAAAAAATTAGGTGCTCAATTAACAAAAGATTATGAAGGGAAAAATCCGATTTTAGTTGGAATTTTAAAAGGATCTATTCCTTTTATGGCAGAATTAGTCAAATATATCGACACTCATCTTGAAATGGATTTTATGATGGTTTCTAGTTATCATGGTGGAACTGTAAGTAGTGGTGTCATTAATATCAAACAAGATGTCACTCAAGATGTTAAAGGTAGACACATTGTCTTTGTAGAAGATATTATTGATACTGGACAAACATTAAAAAGCTTGAGAGATATGTTTACTGCTAGAGAAGCAGCGTCTGTTAAGATTGTTACTATGCTGGATAAACCAGAAGGACGTACTGTAGAAATTGAAGCAGATTATACATGTTTTACAATTCCAAATGAATTCGTTGTAGGCTATGGTTTAGACTATAATGAAAATTATCGTAACCTTCCTTATGTAGGCGTATTGAAAGAGGAAGTTTACTCAAAATAGAAGGGTAAGTTGTTGAATGCAAAAACAAAATAATGGTTTTATAAAAAATCCATTTCTTTATTTGTTGATGATTTTCTTGCTAGTAACAGGATTCCAGTACTTTTTCGCTGGAAGAGCCGCCGGGCACAGTCAACAAATTAAATACTCAGAATTGGTGCAGGAAATCACTAACGACAATGTAAAAGAAATAACCTATCAACCAAGTGGTAGTGTTATTGAAGTGTCTGGTGTCTATAAAACTGCTAAAACAGAAAAACCGGAAACAGGTATTCAGTTTTTCACACCTTCTGCAACAAGAGTAGAAAAATTTACAAGTATTATTCTTCCATCGGATACTACTGTAGCGGAATTGCAAAAACTAGCTGGTGAACACCAAACACAAGTTGAAGTCAAGCACGAAAGCTCTAGTGGTATGTGGATTAACATCCTAGTTTCGGTAGTGCCATTTGCTATTTTATTCTTCTTCCTATTTTCTATGATGGGAAATATGGGAGGAAATAGCGGACGCAATCCGATGAGCTTTGGACGCAGTAAAGCTAAGGCTGCTAATAAGGAAGATATCAAAGTACGCTTTTCAGATGTAGCAGGAGCTGAAGAAGAAAAACAAGAACTTGTTGAAGTTGTTGAATTCTTGAAAGATCCAAAACGCTTTACAAAATTAGGTGCTCGTATCCCAGCTGGTGTTCTCTTAGAAGGACCTCCGGGAACTGGTAAAACATTACTTGCTAAAGCAGTAGCAGGAGAAGCTGGAGTACCATTCTTTAGTATTTCAGGTTCTGACTTCGTAGAAATGTTTGTCGGTGTCGGTGCCAGCCGTGTACGTTCACTTTTTGAGGACGCTAAAAAAGCAGCACCAGCTATTATCTTCATTGATGAAATTGATGCCGTTGGTCGACAACGTGGTGTCGGTCTTGGTGGAGGTAATGACGAACGTGAACAAACCTTGAACCAACTCTTGATTGAAATGGATGGTTTTGAAGGAAATGAAGGAATCATTGTTATTGCAGCAACGAACCGTTCAGATGTTCTAGATCCAGCCCTTCTTCGTCCAGGTCGTTTTGATAGAAAAGTATTGGTTGGTCGTCCAGATGTTAAGGGACGCGAAGCGATTTTGAAAGTCCATGCTAGAAATAAACCTCTAGCAGAAGATGTAGATTTGAAGTTAGTAGCACAACAAACTCCAGGTTTTGTGGGAGCTGACTTGGAAAATGTTCTAAATGAGGCAGCCTTGGTTGCAGCCCGTCGCAACAAGTCAGTCATTGATGCTTCAGATATTGATGAGGCAGAAGATAGAGTGATTGCTGGACCATCTAAGAAAGATAAAACAGTATCACAAAGAGAACGTGAATTGGTTGCTTATCACGAGGCTGGACATACCATTGTTGGTTTAGTCTTGTCAAATGCCCGTGTTGTTCACAAAGTTACCATTGTACCACGTGGACGTGCAGGTGGTTACATGATTGCACTTCCTAAAGAGGATCAAATGCTTCTATCTAAAGAAGACATGAAAGAGCAATTGGCAGGTTTAATGGGTGGTCGTGTAGCTGAAGAGATTATCTTTAATGTCCAAACTACAGGTGCATCAAACGACTTTGAACAAGCTACACAAATGGCGCGTGCAATGGTTACCGAGTATGGTATGAGTGAAAAACTTGGACCTGTTCAATACGAAGGAAATCATGCAATGTTTGGTGCTCAAACTCCACAAAAATCTATTTCAGAGCGTACAGCTTATGAAATTGACGAAGAAGTTCGAGCATTGTTAAATGAAGCACGTAATAAAGCAGCTGAAATTATTCAATCAAATCGTGAAACACATAAATTAATTGCAGAAGCCTTATTGAAATATGAAACATTGGATAGTACACAAATTAAATCTCTTTACGAAACAGGGAAAATGCCTGAATCAATAGAAGAGGAATCACGTGCCCTATCATATGATGAAGTCAAATCAAAAATGGCTGAAGAAAACTAAAATATTAGTAGACAAGATACAAGAGAGGATACTATTATATCCTCTCTTTCTGATTATAAAAACTAATCTATGAAAAACAGTAAAAAAATTTCAGAAAAATAAACCCAATATCTTGACAAGGCAAAAAAAGTCGGTATAATAGAAAGAGTTGACAAGCT
>JAQDDS010000003.1 GCA_027665725.1 Streptococcaceae bacterium AF77-01CM03A | reverse complement strand
TACCGCCGTGAAAAGGCGGTGTCTTAACCCCTTGACCAACGGACCCTGAGCTTTTTCAACTCTTTCTATTATACCCACTTTTTGAATCTTGTCAACTAGTTTTTTTAAAAATTAGTTGACAGAATTCTAGATTCACAAGTAGGTGAGTAACTGAGATTACAATTCAGCAATTTGATTCAAGTTTACTTCTGCTACTGTATCATTACCAAACATTGAAATAATCATTTTCACTTTGTTGTTATCAATTTCAGTAATTTTTCCTGTGTAATCAGCAAAGGCACCATCAATGATTCGAACTGTTTGACCAACTTCAACATTGATATCGAATTCTTGAACCGTTTGTCCCATTGATACCAAGATATCTCTGATTTCTTGTTCCAAAAGTGGAGTTGGTTTAGATCTGTTCCCGTGTGAGCCGACAAATCCCGTAACGTTTGGTGTATTACGAACCACAAACCAAGCTTCATCAGTCATAACCATTTCTACAAGGACATATCCTGGGAAGCGATTTTCTTCAACTTCTTTTTTCTTCCCATTTTTTTCAACTTGCACAGTTTGAGTTGGAATTTCCACACGTAGGATATTATCCAACATATTGTATGTTTGTGCACGTTGCAAGAGATTTTCTTTTACTTTATTTTCATAACCAGAATATGTTTGTAGGACAAACCATCCTTTATCAAAACTATCCATCTTTTTTCCTTTCTTAATGGTAAACTTCTTTCAGCCTATTTATACTATCTTAAAAAATGTTAATGAATCGGATCAATCCGCTAACGATTAACTGGTCAAAAATATAAATGATGACAACAAAGAAGGCAGTGTATTCCATGATAGATTTGAAATCTACCCAACTTTGTTTTCGAGTTGGCCAAGTTGTATCTTTAAGAAGTGTAAAGATATCCTTAATAAAACCCATTCTTATCTCCTATCTCGTTTCTCGATGTGTTGTGTATTTACCACAATGTTTACAAAATTTATTTACTTCTAAGCGAGTCGGTTTTGGATTCCCACTAATTTTAATTGAGTAGTTTCTTGAACCACAAACCGCACAGGCTAAACTTGCTTTTTTAAGTGCCATAGCGCCTCCATCCTATCTATTATAACAAGAATCCTTGTCTTTGACAAGTTAAATTGCACTCTGCATTTTCCTATTTTTAAAATAAAAAAGCCTAGGAATAATCCTAGACTCTATTTTACATTATTTACCAAGATAGTATTCAGAAACTACGTTCAATTTTTCGTCAAATTCGAATACCAATGGTGGGAAGTTAGGGATTTCCACATCCATGATTTCGTCGTCTGACAATTGTTTGATGTGTTTTACAAGGGCGCGGATTGAGTTTCCGTGTGCGCCTACGAATACGTTTTTACCATCTTTAAGTGCTGGAGCGATTTTATCTTCCCAGAATGGAAGAGCGCGTTCCAAAGTCACTTTCAAGTTTTCAGCATCTGGAATTACTGAGTCATCAAGTGAAGCGTAACGACGATCTGTGTGAGCTGAGTACTCATCATCACGAGGCATTGCTGGAGGCAATACATCGTATGAACGACGCCAGATGTGAACTTGCTCATCACCAAATTGTTCAGCAGCTTCAGCTTTGTTTTTACCAGTCAAACCACCGTAGTGACGTTCGTTCAAGCGCCATGATTTTTCAACTGGAACCCACAATTGGTCAGATGCTTCAAGTGCAAGGTTAGTTGTTTTGATTGCACGTTTCAATACTGAAGTGTAAGCTTGGTCAAATTCAATACCAGCTTCTTTGATCAATTTACCAGCATCGATAGCTTGTTGAGTACCTTTTTCAGAAAGATCTACGTCAGCCCATCCTGTGAAAAGGTTAGCTTTGTTCCATTCAGACTCACCGTGGCGAGCGAAAACCAATTTTACCATTAGTTGGATTCTCCTTTTATTTTTCGAGGTTGCCCTCGTTTATCTATTCTATTTTACACAATTTTTCACAAAAAAGCTAGTTAAAATCAACGAAAAAGAGAAGAGCTCATGGACTCTTCCCTAAAAAATAATTTATTCTTCAATTCTAAATTGTTTCAAGCTTGCTAGGTACAAAGCTCCACCAATGACAAGGACGATTCCACCAATCCACCCAAGGAAAGGAATCAAGGCAACTACAGATCCTACGATAAATAGAATCGATGGTGCCAATGAGATACGATTGTCATCTTTATAATAGACAAGTGAGAGAATTCCAAGAATGAGGGTTGCAATTTTCACTAAAGAGAAAACAATGAAAATGATCGCCAAAAGTACTCCTGCAAAATCTTCATTTTCAAAAATAGATGCAATCATTAATATAACGACAGGCAAAATTGCCAAGAGCGTTCCTGCGATAGTCCCAATAAAGCCATCTACTTGTGCTAGTGTTTTTGTCTTCATAAATATCTCCTTTTATTTTAATAAGGTATATTATATCATATTTTTAATAAAGTTTTTATTTTAAAAAAAATACAGGAATTTCTCCTGTATTTTTGTTAGATTATTTAGCTTCAAAGCCTTCTGCTACTGCATCCGCAAAGTTTTCTTCCACGACACTTGCACAGTGATCACAGATAAACGCGTTGTAGCTACGTTCTGCAGTACTTGGATCGATACGACGGCAACGGTCACAAACTTCACCAGCTGCCCGTTCAACTGTAAAGGCTACATCTTCAAAGCTTACTGCACTCTCTGGAGCTGGTCCTTCTGCGATGGTCAATTCTGAAACAATCAAGAGTTGAGCAACATTGCTATCAACAGCTCCAAGAAGTGTTTTCACGACTTCGTTTGGATAAACTGTCAAGTGAGCTTCAAGTGATTTACCAATCACTTTTTCATTACGCGCTTCTTCCAAGGCTTTTTGAGCTTGTCCACGGAATTCCATGAAGGCTGACCAGGTATCCAAGATTTCTTCTTGGTTGGCAAAAGTCTGAGCTTCTGGTAATTCTGACAATTGAACGAAGTCTTCTGCCTCAAACTCAAGATAAGACCAGATTTCTTCGGCTGTGTGAGGAAGGATTGGTGTCAAAAGCTTAGTGATTTTCACCAAAATATCATAGAAAACTGTTTGCATTTGACGGCGTTCTAGCGATTTCGCTCCTTCGATATAAACAACATCTTTGGCAAAATCAAGGTAAAAGGCAGACAAATCAACATTGATAAAGTTCACTAAAGCTTTATAGATTGTCAAGAATTCAAAGTTGGCATAAGCATCACGAATCGTCTTAACAAGTTGGTTAAAGCGAATAGTCATGTACTTATCAACAGAACGAAGTTCTTCGTAAGCGACAGCATCCTCAGATGGGTTAAAGTCAGATGTGTTAGCAATCAAGAAACGAAGCGTGTTACGGATCTTACGGTAAGTCTCAGAAACTTGACTTAAGATATCCATAGAGATACGTACGTCATTGCTTGAGTCTACACTGGTTACCCAGAGACGCAAGATTTCCGCACCGAATTGTTTTTCAACATCGCTTGGAGCAATGGTGTTCCCAAGAGATTTAGACATCTTCTCTCCTTTGCCATCCAAAGCAAAACCTTGTGACAAGATTTGCTTGTATGGTGCCACACCATGGTTAGCTACAGAGGTGATAAGTGATGAGTTGAACCAACCACGGTACTGGTCTGAACCTTCTAGGTAAAGATCAGCTGGGTATTTAAGTTCTGGACGGTTAACCACTACTCCGTTCCATGATGAGCCTGAGTCAAACCAAACGTCCATGATGTCAGTTTCTTTCTTGAATTCCCCATTTGGTGAACCTGGATGCGTAAATCCTTCTGGCAAGAGGTCTTTAGCATCACGTTCCCACCAGATGATTGAACCATGCTCTTCAAAGAGTTGAGCTACATGTTCAATTGTTTCAGATGTCATGATTGGCGTTCCGTCTTCTGCATAGAAGATTGGAAGAGGAACTCCCCAGGCACGTTGACGAGAGATAACCCAGTCGCCACGGTCACGGATCATATTGTAAAGACGTACTTTACCCCATTCTGAGTGGAATTTCACTTTTTCGATTTCATCCAAGATATCTTGACGGAATTTTGATACTGAAGCAAACCATTGTGGAACTGCACGCCAGATGATTGGTTTTTTCGTACGCCAGTCAAATGGGTAGGAGTGAGAGATTTCTTCTTGAGCAAGAAGCAAATCACCAAGTTTTTCAATAACTGTTGGCACAACCTTGTCATAAAATTGACCTTCGAACTCTGCACCTGCATTGGCCATCATGATTCCGCGTTCGTTGACAGTTACAGCAACTTCGAGACCATTGGCAACACCAACATTGTAATCATCCTCACCAAAACCTGGCGCTGTATGGACGATACCAGTACCGGAGTCTGTTGTAACGTGGTCACCAAGGATAACAAGTTCATCTACTGCAGTATCCCATGGGTGCTCTGTCACGATGTGGTTCAATTCTTGACCACGGTAAGTCGCCAAAACTTGAACATCAGCCCAACCGAATTTTTCAGATAAGCTGTTCAACAATTCAGCAGCAACTACAAACTTACGAGTTTCACCAGCAGGTTGTACGACTACATAGTCAATATCTGCTCCAACAGTCAAACCACGAGAAGCTGTGATGGTAAATGGAGTTGTTGTCCAAACGACGATATAAGTATCAGTGTCTAGAACACCTTTGCCATCTTTGACCTTATTAGCATAGTAAAGTGAAGTTGAAACCAAGTCATGGTATTCAATCTCCGCTTCAGCAAGAGCTGACTCAGATGACCATGACCAGTAAACTGGCTTAGCTCCACGGTAGATGTAGCCCTTGTTAGCCATTTCACCGAAGACACGGATTTGCGCTGCTTCATAGTCTGGCGTCAATGTTACATATGGATTTTCCCAGTCACCAGAAACACCCAAGCGCTTGAAGTCTTCGCGTTGTTTATCTACTTGAGAAAGAGCGTATTCACGGCAAAGTTTCAAGTACTCAACCAAGTCCATTTCTTTGCGTTTAACACCTTGTTTAGCCAAGACTTGCTCGATTGGCAGACCGTGTGTATCCCAACCTGGGATATATGGTGCGTAAAATCCTGACATAGACTTAGAACGAACAATGATATCTTTCGAAATCTTGTTCATAGCATGTCCAACGTGGATATTTCCGTTTGCATACGGAGGACCATCGTGAAGAGTAAAGTGAGGTTTTCCTTCATTTAACTCTTGACGACGTTGATACAATTTTGCTTCTTCCCACTCTTTTTGCCAAACTGGCTCTTTGGTTGGAAGACCGGCACGCATTGGAAATTCTGTTTTCCCAAGATTGAGGGTTTCTTTAAGTTTCATTAGTACTCCTTTAATGTAAATTGACAATATAAAAACCACGACTCGCAAAAAGGACGAAAATCGTGGTACCACCTTTGTTCGGAAAAAGACCTAGTCTCTTTCCCTCTTTTCCCGTAACGTGGGCAACGTCAAATCTTACTATTTTCAGATTTGATACTAAGAGAGGATAAATTTACCAACAGGGATTGTAGGACTTCCACCATCTCCTACTCGCTAGAAATGTGTTTGATAAATTCTTGTTCTCTAATGAGATTCTTATAAAATTAGAACTGACTCTTGTTGAGTGTTAGGATCGTCTTGAGGTCCTTCCTCATGCACTGATTCAACAGGAGTTTCAGCAACTGGTTGAACTTCAACGTCAGTTTCAGTTGACTCTTCAGCAGCTTGTTCTGCTTCTAACAATTCCTTGTTAGCCGCTTCAATACGTGCTTGAAGTTCTGCAACTTCTTCTGGAGAAAATTGACGAGTCATGTCAATTGGTTCTTCATCATGGTATGACGATACATCTTCACCTAGAACCTCTTGGACAACTTCCTTGAATGCTTCATCACTCGTTTGAAGATAAGTTGCAGTCGGACGCAGAATTTCTTCCCAATCTGATGAATCAACAATAGCTAATTGACTTTCAATTGTTGATTTCAAACGTTGGTGGAAGACACGGCTCTTATTCTTCAACTCTTCAGTTTCAACGGCAACTTTTTTAGCATTATCTGTTGCTTGTCGCAAAATTTCATTGGCTTTGTATTTTGCTTCATCAAGCAAGCGTTGTGCATCTTGCTCAGCTTGTTGAATGATATTGTGAGAACGATCATTTGCAGCTTGTTTCACGCGTTCAGCTGTATCTTGGGCAATCAATACTGACTGGCTCAATGAATCTTTGATTTCATCAAAATAAGATAGACGGTCTTCTAAATTTTTAATGTGTTGATCTTTTTCATGATTGCTACGAACTAAATCTTCATAGTCACGAACAACAATATCTAAAAATTCATCAACTTCTTCACGATTAAAACCTCTAAACTGAACACCAAAGGTTTTATCCTTAATTTCTAACGATGTAATTGGCATATTTTTCCTCACTTATTTAATAAAAAATAGAATCATTAATTGCTTCTGGTTCTTGCTCGTTTGTTACTGTTCTCTTAGGAATATCAGTCGTATAATAGGAAAGACGTTCTTCTAGTTTTTTGATATAGCGTTCTGTCTCATCCTTGCAACGGACTAACTCCTCGTAGTCAATATAAATCTTATCTAAAAATTCGTCAACTTCTTCCTTATCGTAGCCTCGGAATTTTGTTGAAAAAACTTTATCAACAATATCTTGTGGTGTAATCGACATATTTTTTCTCACTTACTTAATAGTAGTTGGACTGTTAGTTTTTTCTTATCTTTTTTGGTTTGGCCATTTTCTTTGAGTAAGATAATTCTTCCAAAGCGTCTGACGCTAATTAAATCACCAATTTTTACCTGATAGTCGGATTTTTCAACTATATGATAATTGACCTGAACCAACTTCTTTTCAACCAGAGCTGTCGTTTGCGAACGTGATAATCTCAATATACTAGATAAGAAGGTATCTAGTCGAAGGCTTGAAACCAAGACTTCTCTTTCTTGATACTCGTCTTTAGATTCTATCCTATCTGAAAAAGGACGTTCTACTAAACTTACAGGCAACTTGGAAATCTTTTGAATTCCATCCTGGAAAAGAGTAGTAAACCTTTGATCGACAACAATTTGAGCTTTCTCTTCTGTCACCAGAATGTCTCCGAATAACTTTCGGTCAATACCTAGTCGATTGAGAACTGTTCCCAGAATTTTTGAATGGGTTAATTGTTGAAACTTGCTAGGATACTCAATCTCAAGCAAGGTCATTTCAAAATCTTCCAAACTTGGCGTGAAATAATCCGTCGCTAGAATGACCCTAGCATACTCCGAAGGTACAAAACTAGTACTAGCAAAAGTCTTTACTTCTCTATTATTTCCCAATGTTTCCAAGATAAAAACTTGGTGAGGGTTTATAAAAGGAGATAAAATCGGTGCGTAATCTTCTTCTACCTGTCTCAACCATTCCAAACCCTTATCGATAAAGGGAATATCCTCAGTTGCGAAATGTTGGTAAAGTTCTTTACTCATAAGACAACCAGCAAATTGATGAGATAGCGACTTATCATGCGTAAAAGAATTAGAGCTATCCAAACTGAGAAGTCCAACCCTGCAATTTGCAGCGGTAGACGTTTCAGGGGCTCAAGAATTGGTTTACACAAGGTCTCCAAAAATTTTCCCAACTGAGTGTTGTAGGCATCTGGAAACCATGATAATAGAGCAAAAGCTACAAGTATCATCGAATAGATATCTGTAGCATTTTGGATAAAACGAATTATTAGAAACATTAACGTACTCTATTTCTCTTCATGTCAAAGTCGTACTCTTCGCTTTGAGCTTCTTCCGGCAAACGAATATCCTCAATGTTTACCACAACACCTACTGGTGTCAAAAGATACATTGTGTTCGCAACTTTTCTTAACTCACCAGCAAGGACATGACGTGCTCCATCCAAGTAATCCAAACAACGACGAGCTTGAACTTCTGTCATATATTGGAAGTCAATCAAGATACTTTCGTTTCCAGCCAACAAATCAACAATATCTGTAGCATCTTCGTAACGGCGTGGGTAACGAACATCGATGGTTACTTTTTCAGTAGAGCGATGGCTTTCAATCGCTAGTTGCTGCTGACGGGCATGAAGTTTTGTAATATTTTTCTCTTTTGCTTCAACTGGAGAAGATTCTTGAGCAGCAGCTTGCTGTGGCAATTCTCTTTTTTGAGGAACCGAAGCTAGTGAACGTTCAGGTTGTGCAGCGACAACTTCTGAAGCAACTTCATCTCCATCTTCTGTAAAGTAATCTATAAATTTATCAAATTTATCTTTTAATGACATGATTATTTCCTATTTAAAAAATGCTGTACCAATTCGAACGAAAGTTGAGCCACACTGAATCGCTTCTTTATAGTCACGGCTCATTCCCATACTTAGTTCTGTCATTGGCATATTGGGGAGTTGTTGTTCACGAATGTATCGTTGCAACTCTTGCGTTTCTTTAAAGATTTTTTGCAACTCTTCTGTTTGGGCTTCAAAGGGAGCCATGGTCATAAGACCAACATACTCGATTTTATCCAAGCTAGACAAGTCTGGCAAGACTGTCAATAGTTCTTCTTTTGAAAAACCATGCTTGCTTTCCTCTCCAGAAATATTGACCTGCAAAAAACATTTAACAGTACGATTGGTACGTTTTTGAATTTCTTGAGCTAATTTCAAAGAATCTAAAGCGTGAAAATAATCAACAAAAGGAATGATATCCTTGACTTTTCTTCTTTGTAAGCTACCAATCAAGTGCCAAGTAACATCTTTATCACTTAAAGCATGATACTTCTCAAGAAATTTGTCGACACGGTTTTCACCAATGTGCTTGACTCCTTGGTCGATCAAATTCGCTACAGTTGCAATATCAACATATTTTGTTACGGCAATTACAGAAACCGAACCGTCTTCACGGCCGGTTTCTTGAATTGCTTTTGTAACCTGTTGAAATACCTGTTTTGTATTTTCTTTTAAATCCATCTCTATTAACGGTTTTTAAAGAATGGTGGTGTTTCCAACTCATCTTCGTCAGAAGATGGTACTTCAAAACGCTCAACTGGTGATACGACTGATTCACCTTGACGAACAATTGAATCACGTCTCAAGTCCCAATCACCAAATACTGATGCTTTAGGTGCTTCAGTATGGCGTTGAGAAGGAGTTGGAAGTTCAGCTGTTTCAGCCAAATCAAAATGACGATCATAAGTGTGAGTGTGACCAGTTTTTACTGGTTCACGGAATGCCGCTTGTCTTGGTTGTGGCGCTACAACTTTTTCGACTGCATCTTGACGAACTCCAGTTGCAACAACAGTTACACGGATTTCATCTTTAATAGATTCATCAATAGAAGTACCGAGCCAGATGTTTACACCATGACCAGCAGCTTGATTGACGATTTCAGAAGCTTCTTCCGCTTCAATCAAGGTCATATCCAAACCACCAGTTACGTTCACGATAACATCTTCTGCTCCATCGATTGTTGTTTCAAGAAGTGGTGAGTAGATAGCTTTACGAGCCGCTTCAATAACGCGTTCTTCCCCGCTACCGATACCAATACCCATGAGGGCATTTCCTTTGTTTGCCATTACAGTCTTCACGTCTGCGAAGTCCAAGTTGATCAAACCAGGATTTGTAATCAAATCTGTAATCCCTTGAACACCTTGGCGAAGAACGTTATCTGCTTCAGACAAAGCTTCAAGTAGAGGAGTTTTCTTGTCAACAATTTCTAATAAGTTGTTGTTTGAGATAATCAAGAGAGTATCAACGTGTTCACGAAGTTCATTGATCCCTTCAACTGCGAATTGACCACGTTTGCTTCCTTCGAAACCAAATGGACGTGTTACAACACCGACAGTCAAAGCACCTAAACCTTTAGCGATACGAGCGATAACTGGTGCAGCACCTGTACCAGATCCACCACCCATACCAGCAGTGATGAAGACCATATCTGCTCCACTGATAGCTTCAGTTAGAACTTCTTCGCTTTCCTCAGCAGCCTTACGACCAACTTCAGGCTGTCCTCCAGCACCAAGTCCACGAGTTAATTTTGGACCAAGTTGGATAACTGTTTCAGCTTTTGTACTGCTCAAGGCTTGTACATCTGTGTTAGCTGCGATAAACTCAACACCTGAAACACCTTCGTCAACCATGCGGTTAATGGCGTTTCCACCGCCACCACCGACACCAATTACTTTAATTACTGCACCTTGTGTTGCTGCTGTATCAAATGAAAATGTCATATTTTATTCCTCTATCCTATTCATCAAACATGCTTCCGATTAAGCTACGGAATCGTTCAGTCAATTTTGGTTTTTCTTCTGATTGATTTGAAGTTGCTGAGTCAACTGTATAAGTTGGTTCTGCTGATTCAGTTGAAGTTGTACCAAACACTGGACGTTGAGAAGTTGCAGGTTTTTCCTGACTTGAAGTTCTGAAGTCAATTGGTTGTTGACGTAGAACTTGATCTCCTCTGATAGCTCTTTGAGCCAAAACATTCACTTCTGTAAGACTTCCAGCAAATTCTGACAAACTAATCACATGAGCAAATGCAGGATTGCGGATACCTACTTGGTTTGGAACGTAAAGTTTCACACGAACTCCAAGTACTTCTTGGGCAAGCTCAACGATACCTGGTAGAATAGCATTTCCACCAATCAGAGCAATACCACCTGGCAAGTCCAACAAATGTCTTCTTTCCAAATCTTGTTTGATTTGTTCAAAGATGTGTTTCAATCGAGCTGAAATAATTTGAGCCAAGTATTCTTCTGTAACTTCTACAGGTTCTACTTCACCGATAACTTCAACTTGGAAAGTTTCTTTGCTTGCAAGTTGTGGATAAGCTTCACCGTAGTTAAGCTTCAAACCTTCTGCAATCTTCTTGGAAGTTTTAAGAACTTTTGAAATGTCTTTAGTGACGTAATCGCCACCTTCTTGATAAACATTTGTGTATTGTAGCTCTTGGTTACGGATAGTAGCAACACTTGTTTGACCACCACCCATATCGATAACAGTCGCTCCAAACTCACGTTCTCCTTCGTTAAGAACAGAGTTTACAATTGCAAGCGGTGAAATAATCACGTTATCGACTTGAACTCCAACACGTTCTACAGTTTTACGAAGATTGTGAAGAATTGTTCTTGGGCCTGTGTAGAGAAGTCCACGCATTTCCAAACGAACACCCATCATACCACGAGGGTCACGAATACCTTGGAAACCGTCAACCACAAATTCTTCTGGTACAAAAGTGATTACTTCGCGATCTGGCGTCATGCTCTTAGTCAAAGCTGATTTGACAACATTCTCAACATCTTGATCTGTAATTTCTTTTGTATCTGATGTTACAGGAATCATTCCCTGAGTTGGTTCCACTTGCAACAAGTTTGCTGGAAGCCCAACGTTTACTGATTTGATTGAAATCCCTGCTTTTTCTTCTGCTTGAGAAATAGCAGATTTGATAGCCGTTGCTGCGGCTTCGATATCAACGATAATCCCATCTTTGACACCTTTACTTTTGGCGTTGCTAACACCGATTACATTTACTTCACCATCTACAAGCTCAGCAACTAACACTTTAATTGAGCTTGTTCCAATATCTAAGCCTGTAAAAAAACCATTTCTAGTCATTACATTGCGTCCTCTCTATCTTCCAAGTTTCACACTTTGATTTTTTAACAGCTATAAGAAGGCATAGCTATTCACAGAATATTATATCACAAAAATCCGATTCGTGCCTAATTTTTTGTGATTTTATCGAAGGTTTTTCATTAAATTTATTTTAATATTCTATTACAAGTGATTGTTTTTATCTTTTTTTCCGAAAATTGGTGTAAAAGAGTCGGAAAAACTGAAAAATGCGATGTAATTCATTATATTTTTCCAAATATTTTCATGCCAAGTTCATTTCAATTTTTCGTTGGAATGAAATACTTAAATAGTCACTAAAGATCAATCACTCCTTTTCAAACTAATACACTAGTATGACCAATTTTGTAACAAAAATAAGAAGTCCAAAAAGACTTCTTATTTTGTTAATTTTTTAAGAGCACTGGTTAGATAAAAACCATCTCGTATTTTTTTACCAATATTTTTTGCATTTGCAACCAATTCTTGATAATCGGCATCTGATAGATTTTCAATCGTGTTTTTTAAATCATGAAGAGACTCCACTGCAACACCACAGTTCTTCTCAAGCACAAAGTGAGACAAGGCAGACTGTTTCCACACTACAAGCGGGAATCCAGATGCCAAATAAAGGGATGCCTTGTGAGAATTGTTATAACGGAGGTACTCTCCGAAAACACCACTACATGTTTCAGCACTATCACCATCCCATACAAGCCCAAAACCACCCTCAAGGGCTGCAGGAAGTTCGTCTGGCAAGAAAGAACCAAAGTAAGCCTCATTCTCTAAAGCTCTACTCTCATCAAAACCGACACCATAGAGATTGTAGGCCGGTCTAGCAGGCAATTGATAAAGGTAACCTGCTTTTTCTTGGGCTAAATTCCCTGCTACAATGATTGGTTGATCCTTTGATAGACCATCTTTCTCTTGGTAATTCGGAATGAGGTAGTCAAAAATTTCTAAACTAACTAGTTTGTACTCTGGGAGCCCCTTCTCCACCAATACTGATTTCATAATCGGATTATGAGCAATCACTCCATCAGCCACCTTCAATAGACTCGATTCTTGAAGGTGGACTCGAATCTTATGCTTCAAAGGTACTGTATCCAGATTGGCATAGCGCAAAGCTTCCAAATCATGGATAATAAAATAGACTTGTACCCCTCTTCGCTGGATTTTTCTTACCAAGCGAGTGGTGAAAAAACTATGATGGAGCATGGGGAATTGAATCAATAATTGATCCCCTGATTTCAACTGAGAAAAAGCTTGAGCTAGAGCTTTTGCCTTGTGTCGTTGGGCTTTAACGGTTCCCATTTGATACCAATCCTCAACTGTTAACAACAAGGGTTGATAGCCTTCTCGTTTGACAATTTCCTCGACATCATTTCTGGCCTTATTTCCAGCGTTTCGAGCACCAGAATCTTTTAAAAACTCTTCTTTTAGAAAATACTTCATGAATCACTATTTCTTTCAATCAAATTCATTTGCTACGACTTCCAAAGCACGCTCAATAACCACGTGCATGTCGTAGTATTTATAGTCTGCCAAACGTCCACAGAAGATAACCTTATCATTTTTGGTTGCTTCTTCTTGGTACTTAGCAAACATAGCGTTGTTCTTTTCATCGTTGATTGGGTAATATGGTTCATCTCCACGTTTCCAATCAGCTGGGTATTCACGTGTGATAACTGTCTTAGGTTGTGTACCATATTCGAAGTGCTTATGCTCAATGATACGAGTATAAGGAATCTCACGCTCGGTGTAGTTGACCACGGCATTTCCTTGATGATTTTCCTCATCCAAGACTTCGTGTTCAAAACGAAGACTGCGATACTCCAACTCACCGTGTTTGTAGTCAAAGTACTGGTCAATCATCCCTGTAAAGACAACTTTATCAGCTGATGCTTCAAGCTCTTCACGATTAGCAAAGAAATCAACGCCAAGCTCTACTTCCACATCACCAAGCATATTTTCAATGATGACGTTGTATCCACCGATTGGAATTCCTTGGTAACGGTCATTAAAGTAGTTGTTATCAAAGGTCAAACGAACTGGTAGACGTTTGATGATAAATGGTGGAAGATCTGTAGCAGAACGGCCCCATTGTTTTTCGGTATAGCCCTTAATCAACTTTTCATAGATATCTGGGCCAATCAACTTGATAGCTTGTTCTTCCAAGTTCTTAGGCTCAACATCCTTCATGTCAGCCGTTTGCTCGGCAATCTTATCCTTGACTTCTTGTGGTGTCTTAGTTCCCCACATAGCGTAGAAGGTATTCATGTTGAAAGGAAGATTGTATAGGCTGCCCTTGTAGTTAGCCACTGGTGAGTTGATATAGTTATTGAATTCAGCAAACTGGTTAACATAGTCCCAAACCTTTTTGTTTGAGGTATGGAAAATGTGGGCACCATACTTGTGGACATTGATGTCTTCAACATTTTCACAGTAGATATTTCCACCGATGTGATCACGTTTGTCAATCACTTTTACTTTTTTACCGCGTTTCGTTGCTTCGTGTGCGAAGATTGCCCCAGACAAACCTGCACCAACAATTAAATAGTCATACATATTAAAACTCCGTTAATGAACTCTACAATTTCTTATTCATGCTGACTCTGGGCCAGCAAACGTTATTTTTTCTTTTTTATAAAGGATTCTTAGCATCTATTAGAGCCTCCTAAAGTCTAGTACTAGAACTAGGTCGCATTTAATTTAGTAATATCATTCGATTCTTTTTTACTAAAAGTATTTGTTGTAAATAGTAAAAACATGAATATATTATATGTAGGAACAAACCAAAATGCTTCAATCATACAGTTAAAAGCAATCAATGATAAAATCGCAACTAATAAATATTGACCATCCTTATACTGTTTCCTTGAGGCGACAACATAAATTATTATCAATAGAACTACAGGCACTATTCCATATGTAAATAACATCTGCACATAAGAGGAATCTACATAGTTATACCCTATTACAGATTCTGTTTTCCCACCTGATCCTATAAATTGAACATTTCTCGTCCCAAATAGATGAACTCCAAATGTATCAAATGCATTCCTACCTAGAGCTAGCCTTCCCGTGATTAATTTGTTTACCGATACCAAAAATGGATTAGACCAAGAAAACTTGTATGACAAATAGGTAACAATTGATGCGAATACAACAGCCGAATATGGGAACAAGGCAAATATCTTTAGTTTTTTCTCTTTACTGTAATAAAAATAAATGAAAATAACTGTCGCTAACAAGATTGACAAAGCATTTAAACGTGCATCACAGTATTTTATAATGAAAGCTGATAGCAAGACACCAAACAGGGATCTGGTCCATATAAATTTATCTTTTAGAAGATAGGAAATTGCTAAAAATAGATAAAAGCAATGTGATGCAAAGTCCGTAGGATAAATAAACCCAAACGAATTTCGAATAACACCCGCACGATTATATTGTAGATTAGGAACCATACCAACAAGTGATAGAAGAAAAACTCCGACGACGAGGATGCCAGCTACAATTACATAGTTCCTCAAAACTACTTTCATATCTACATTAACCAAGAGGATTAGTAGCATCGAATAGACTAGAAAATTAAGCCTATTCGTTTGAAAATACACTAAAACCCCCGAAAGCAACAATAGAATAGAAAGTATTAGATATTTGTATGAGACCCGCATTTTATACAAAAAACGAAGACCTAAAAGCAATACAACAAAAAATAGGAAATTTACTTTGACTTGAAAAAAAGTCCTATCCAGCATCGTAGTTGATATGGTATTAAAAAATACCACTACAGATACAACAATGCTGACTAGTAGGTTTTCAAATTTAATTTTTATCATATTTTTTGAAAAAGAATCATACAGAGTGATTTATAAGAAAAAGAAATATGGAATTGAATGAGAAAAAATAATATTTCTTTAATCTTCTAGTTCACTTATACTCTTCTATCCTCCCTTTCCTAACTATTTAATCAACCAAAGCGAATTTAATCTATACAAGAGTTCATTTTACAATAAGACTATAAGCTACTGAAATTTCTATTTATTCCATTCAATTTCACTTATTCAATAACTGCTGTTTCAACTCTTTTGGACTAATTACCTTTAAGAATAGTATTTGAAAAATGTAAAGTATCGCTCCTATTGTAGCAAATACCATAACATTTATAACAGGCGTAAAATTCACTGTAATTTTTACAAGGAATAGTACACCGTACATGAGAGCTGATGCTCCTATAATTTTAACTGTCGAAGCTAGAAGAGGCACTTCCTTTAAATAGTTTCTTGTAAAATACAGTTGAATAGCCCATACTAAGGCTTCTGTTAATACAGAAACAATGGCTGCTCCGATATAACCTAATTTAGGTAGTAATAATAAATTTAAACCGACACTCACAACAGCTGGAATAGTTGTCGAAATCATAAATTCTTTATTTTTATTATGTGGAATCAAGATTTGAATACCCATAATATTTGTCCAGCCAATAAAGAACATTCTAAAAATCATAATTGCTATCGCATATTTAGCATCTTGGAAATCCTGTCCTAAGAAAAATTGCACGAAATCATCATTAACAATTAACATTCCTGCTATTATAGGAAAAATGACTAAATTGTATATTAAGAAAGACATCTGATGCATTTTGTTTACAGCCTTGTGATCTCCAGTTGATAGGAGATTGGCAACACGAGGAAGCATTACGCTTCCTAACGAAGTCACTAGTGTAAGCAAAATATTGACCAATTTTAAGGCTTGGTCATAAATTCCGACGTCTTTAGTTGAGGATAATGCCCCTAGCATAGTACGATCCAAAGTAACATATAGCGAAATAGCTATTTGTGGCAAAAACAAGAGAACAACTGGTTTCAAGTGTTGTTTAGCATAGGACCAATCAAAATGTGGTTTTCCGATAAATTCTCTAGCTGGCAACCACATACTAAACTGCCCCAATAATTCAAATATTGTTAGCAAAAACACATAAAGATATAAATCATTTGCTGATTTTACAAATAAGAAGATTGAAATGACACCGACCAGTTTAACAGTAATATTTCTAACTGTTATCTTGCGAAAATCCTCTAACCCTTGAAACAACCAGGAGATATCCATCCCTTTAGATACCAGACTCAAGCCCAAAATATATGCAACGGGATTTTGCATAAATGACAAGGACAGACATAAGAGAATGTATAAGCATATCGACAGAATGGTCGCACCAAACTGTAAGGTGTATATGCCCCAAAAGTTTTTTCTGATATCTTTACGATGGCCTGAAATTTCTTTTGTACCATAATTGGCCACGCCCAATGTCGCCAATAAAATAAAGTAGGTAACAATTGAATTGAAATAACCATAAGTACCTAAATCAGTTGAACTAAATACCCTAGTTACATAAGGTGTTGTTATAATAGGAAGAATTATCACTAGTAGCTGGTAAGAGAGATTATATGCATAATTTTTTAAAACCTTCATTCTTACCTAACTCATCTTCTCTCTAATTTTTTCATACAGTTTTGGAGAAACCAAAAGTATCAAGTATTTCACTTTATTTTTCCTTGTAACATTTGAATTCAGAATAACATCTTTGAAATATTGAATGTATTCTTTTCTAATTTTATTAACTTCAGCATACATATCTGAACTAAGCATAGCATGTACAATATGCAGACCATTAAAAACATAGCGAACATTCAAGGCTCTTCTCATATCCCTATCACCTGAATAGTCTCGTTCAACATAACTTATATTCCATTCCATTGCCTTGTAAAAATCTAAGAGACGATCACTATACTTAGAATTTACAATACTTCCTGGTCTTCGATAGTATTTATAAAGATTAAGATCACTAACAGCAATATTTTCACAGGAAGCAATATGCTCATAAGCAAGAGCTAAATCTTCATACAACATCCCATTAGGATATGGAAACCTTAATAAAATTTCTTTCTTATATAGTTTACCACCTGAATGTGTCCCAACATAATTTCCATAAAACATTTGTTCTAAAGCTGTTCGACGATCTAATTTTCCAGAATATTTCTCTCTGAAATCTCCTAGGAAATCGCTATTTTCATAGTTTCTAACTTCAATCACTGGAGTTGCTACAAGATCAACTCTATACTTATCTCTAAGTTCTACTAAATATTCAATGGCTCTATGGTCATAATAATCATCTGAATCAATGAAAACAATCCAATCTGTTGAAGATTCTTTTACCCCAGTATTGCGGGCATTGGATAATCCCCCATTTTCAATATGCAGAACTTTTATTCTGTCATCTTCTTGAGCATATTGGTCACAAATTTCTCCTGAAGAATCTGTAGAACCATCGTCTACCAGTATAATTTCTATATTTTTATAGGTCTGTTGTCTTAGACTGTCTACACAATAGCTTAAGCAATCTTCGACATTGTATACTGGTACAATAATAGAAACCTTATCCATTATCCCTATCCTTCCAAAATGATATTGACGATTCTTTCACAAGCTTTTCCATCTCCATAAGGGTTGCTAGCCTTACTCATCTTGTTATATTCTATTTGGTTTTCTAAAAGAAGCTTAAAATTAGAGTAAATATTTTCTTCTTCCGTACCCACTAATTTTAATGTTCCAGCCGCAATCCCCTCTGGACGCTCTGTTGTATCACGCATGACTAAAACAGGCTTCCCTAACGATGGAGCTTCTTCTTGAACTCCACCAGAATCTGTTAAAATCATGTAGCTTTGATTCATGAAATTATGGAAATCAATAACTTCTAAAGGTTCAATGATTTTCATGCGTTCATTATCCCCAAAGACTTTACTTGCCAATTCACGAACTTTAGGGTTTTTATGAATTGGGTAAACAACTTTTACATCTTCAAATTCATTTAAAATACGATTAACAGCATTAAACATATTTTCCATTGGTTCCCCAAGATTTTCACGTCTGTGAGCTGTCAACATAATCAACTTACTATCCTTAGCCCACTCTAAAATTGGGTGATTGTAATCATCCTGAACAGTTGTCTTTAAAGCATCAATAACCGTATTACCTGTTACAAAAATATTCTCTCTTCCCTCTTTTAGAAGATTGTCTTTAGCCACTTCTGTTGGCGCAAAATGATAATCTGCAATAATAGAAGTAGTCTGACGGTTGAACTCCTCAGGGAATGGACTTTGAAGATTGTAGGTTCTTAAACCTGCTTCCACATGCCCAACTTTGATGCCCATATAAAAGGCAGCTAAAGCTGTAGCAAATGTCGTACTTGTATCCCCATGGACCAAAACAATATCAGGATTTTCTTGTTCAAGCACAGCTTGAATCTTATCTAGAATACTAGTCGTAATTGTAAAGAGAGTTTGATTGGCCTTCATAATCCCCAAATCATAATCTGGAACGACCTTAAAGACATCCAAAACTTGCTCAAGCATCTCCTTATGTTGTCCAGTCACGCAGACGATGGTCTTGATTGAATCATTACTCTTCAATTCATTTACTAGAGGACACATTTTGATTGCTTCTGGGCGCGTCCCAAATACTAGCATTACTTTTTTCATTTTGGTTCTCCCTGTATTTCTCTATACAATGCTCGATAGTTTTCCAAAAACATTGGATAACTATATTTTTCTTCATAAGTTTTTTGGGCATGAAAAGCAAGACGATTTCTTAGCAGTACATCTGTTGCTAATTTGTCTATGGCACCAGCTAATGCACCTGGATTTTTGGCAGGAACAAGAATTCCATTTTCATCATTAACTACTTCATTTATGCCTGGAATATCCGTAGCAACCATCGTTTTCCCATTCATAAAAGCTTCAATGATGTTTAGAGCTAGACCTTCAAATAAAGACGATGAAACCAGAAAATCAAAACTATTGATACATTCTACTATATCCTGGCGATATCCTAAAAATGTTACCGAATCTTGAAGATGTAGCTCTTCAACCTTATTCTCAAGTTCATTTCTAAGCTCACCATCACCAACGATAAACAACCGAATATCCTTCGTTGTAAGTAAAGACATAGCTTCAATAAGATAAGTCAAACCTTTTTGTTCAGACAATCTAGCTATACAGCCAAGCTTAGTCCCATCATAACCGACAATATCATCGACTTGATTATCCGTTTTCTTTAAGATAACTCCATTGTAGATAACCTTACTATCAGTAATTCCTACGTCTTCTTTTAGGTTTTTATTTACTGCTTCTCCTACTGCTACACTTTTAGCATTTCCTAAAGCAAATCTATATAAGGGCAATTTATCTTTAAAGACATTGTGAGCTGTATAAACATGTGTCAATTTTGGACAAACAAATTTTAATAATCGAATATAAAAAGCAGCCATTCGATGATGAGTATGAACTATAGTAATCTCATTATTTTTGATAATCTGGCGAATAGAATATAGAAGCTTTAATACCGTCACGGGATTTTTACTATCAATATCTAAAATTTTATGATGTTGAATCCCTTGAGCAGCCAGTTCGCTCTCCCAAAGCCCACCAGTAGACGCCACATGGACACTATCAAACTCATCTTTCAAATCTGAGCTCAATTGGTAGACAATTCTCTCTGCACCACCAATATCCATGGTACGTGAAATATGTAAAATATTATTTTTTTGATTTTCGTTTTTCATCTAATACTCGCTTAATAAACGTGACATTTCCTACGAAATAACGTTTAAAGAGACGTTTAGGTTCATTTGCCACTCGGAACAGCCACTCAAGATGTGCATTTTGCATCCAGAGAGGAGCTCGTTTAATATGGCCAGATAAAACGTCAAAACTACCTCCAACTCCCATAAAGACAGAATTAACACCTTGGTCCATAAATTTTTGAATGATATATTCTTTCTTAGGAGAGGTGATCCCAACAAAAACAAAATCAGGATTTTTCTCACGAATGTCTTCTTGAATGCCATTTTCATCTTCTTCAGAAAAATAACCATTGCGATGCCCAAGGACTCGTAAATTTGGATAATCTTTCTTAAAGATTTCCAACATATCTACTAAAACTTCTTCTTTGGCACCAAAAAAATAAACCGAATAAGATTTTTCATTAGCTAAATGAAGCAATTTTTGCATCAAATCAATTCCAGCGACTCTCTCAGGAACTTGATATCCCAAAAAACGGGAAGCTAGAACGACTGAAGCTCCATCAGCATTAATGATTTCAGAATCGTTCACTATCTTTTTAATCGATTCATCTGTTTGACATTGATTAATCTTGTCTGCGTTCACCCCCATTAGATGGAGTGGCCGTTGCTCAAGAACAAATTTTTCAACAGCTTGGACAGTTGCGTCCATTGTTAAGGGGTCAATTCTGACCCCCATTAAATCAAAACTATTCAATTTAATCTCCCCACGTAGACTCAAAATGACCCTTACGCTCAGCTTCTTTTGGCAGTTGCATGTAATCACCGTATATTTTTGTCAAATATTCATCGGGATTTGCATGACAACTTATTTGTAAATTTTCAAATTCTAGTAATTGTGGTTCCCCGAACACTTCTTTTCTTGCGAGTTCTCGCTCGCGGTAAGAACCTAAGACATTTCCGACCATAGTACTAGTCTCGTAATCATATTGTTTGATGATATTTTGTAATTTTTTATTAATTTTTGAAGTGTTTAAAAGTTTATTTAATTTCAAAGTTTTTGAAACTTTTACAATCGCATTTTCGAACGAACCTCTATCTCTCTCATGTATGCGATCGATGACAGAAATTTTAGACAAGGCACGATACAATTTTATTTTATTCGTATGCAACCAGTAATGGATCCCATCTTCTGGATAACCATCTAAAGGAAAGATATCAATAAAAGGACTACACCATTCATTACCAAATTGAATTTGAATTGAAGTATCCATAATCGAAGTATTACCAAGATTATCGTCGTGAAGTCTTAAAATAACACTTTCAGGAAGCTCTTTCTCACAAATTGACAAGAATTTTTCATAATCTTTTCTAGGCATCCCTAAATCCATATCGTCATCCCATGGGATAAATCCTTTATGACGAATGGCACCGAGTAATGTCCCACCCAAGGCGTAATAACGCAAATCATGTCTTTTACAAAGATCGATATAACTTTCTAAAAGAGTTAACTCTCCTAATTGAATTTCTCTCACTTTATTCATAGAATCATTTTGCTCCATCTCTCATCAGCACTACTTTTATTGTTTTTAATAAAATTTCAAAATCTTTCCAAATTGTCCAATCATCGATATAAGCCACATCTAGTTTGACAACATCATCAAAGTTGGTAATTTCACTACGACCACTAATTTGCCACAAGCCAGTAATTCCTGGTTTGAAACTCAAACGACGTTTTTGTTCAGGTGTGTATTTTTCGTATTCGTCCACTGTTGGAGGTCGAGTTCCTACTAGGCTCATATCACCAATCAACACATTCCAAAATTGGGGCAGTTCATCCAAACTTGTCTTTCGAATAAAGTGTCCAATTTTGGTAACACGAGGGTCATTGTCCATCTTAAACATACCACCCTGCATGGTATTTTGATCCATCAATTGCTGCTTGATTTCTTCCGCATCTACTCGCATAGACCGGAATTTATAAAAAGTGAAATGACGACCATTTTTCCCTATTCGAGTTTGAGAAAAGATTGCTGGTCCACCATCTTTTCGAATCATCGGAACAAGGACTATACTTACTAGTCCAAAGATAATTAGCCCAACAATTGCCCCTAAAATATCAATGATTCGCTTTGCAATGATATGACTAGGTTTATATAAATTTGTAGAAAAAGTTACTACATTTAAACCAGCCATTTCATGAATTTGTTTATTTCTACCTAAATTTTTATCAAAAGCATTTAGATTAACTGTAACATCAATCCCCATCGTTTCAAATTGAGAAATAATGCTACCAATATCATAATCCTCACTTGGTAGATTTACAAACACTTCATCTACTACCTCATGAGTTGCATAATTAATGAGGTTTTCTCGAGGAATAACCGTCACTTTATCATGTTTAAAATCCGGTTTATCTAGTACACTCACAGCGACAAGTTTCCCACCGACATCAGTTGCATTTAACAAACGGTCTATAACCTTCTCAATTCGGGATGTCGCAGTGATCAAAATGATTTTACGACTCCCCTTTAAATTATGATTAAAATGGACCCAATATTTTTTGATAACAAAACTCAGGAAATAATTAAACACTCCGTACAAAGATAGGAAGTAAATCATACCCCGTCTAGAAATTACAAATTGATCTTTCAGAAAAAAACTAGAAAAACTAATCAGCAATGCAAAAAAGATGATGTATTTTACTATCTCTATCAATTCGACGGATTGACTGCGTTTGAAAAAATTCTTTCCGTAGCCACTGATATAGAAGGCTGCAAAATGAAGAAAATACAGAACAAAAACCGTTTTTGCAACAATTTCTGTTTCAGATACAGAGATTAGTATATAAGCCAATATACTGACCAGTATACTCTGCAAAAACGCTAGAGTTACGTTGTAGAAACCCCTTCCTTCCATTTTTTACTCCCTTTTTTTCTTACTTATTTCTTCCCGTAGGAACCGTAGTTCCCGTATGAACCATATGAACCATATTTTTCAAGCTGAATATTAAATTTATTCAGAATAACTCCTAAGAATGGTGTTCCTGTTTGCTCTAGCTGATCTTTAGCTTTTTGAACTTCTCTACGTTTTGTTGCAGAAGCTTCAGCCACCAATATTGAGGCGTCACATTTTTGTACGATAATGGCCGCATCAATTACAACCCCGATAGGAGCAGTATCCACAATGATATAGTCAAAATATTTACGCAAGGTCTCAATCATTGCTTCAAATTTTTCACTTTGAAGGAGGGCAGTTGGGTTTGGCGAAACAGCTCCTGATTGAATGACAAACAAGTTTTCTACGTTTGTTTCACACAAACCATGCGATAAGTCTTTAGTCCCTGATAAGTAATCTGTTAAACCGGTAATTTTTTCTCTAGATTTAAAGACACCTGACATGACCGAATTACGAATATCGGCATCGATAAGGAGAGTTTTATAGCCCGCACGCGCGAAGGCCCAGGCAATATTGGTTGAAGTTGTAGATTTCCCTTCTCCAGGTCGAACTGAAGAAAGGGCAATCACTTTGAGACCATCTCCACTCAACTGGATATTGGTCCGTAGTGCGTTATAATACTCTTCAGCTTTTTTTACAGAGTGTAATCGTTGTTCTGATAATTCTAACTTTGCCATATTTCCCTCTTTACTTTAATTTCTCAAGATTTGGAATAACACCTAGAAGCGAGAGGTGCATAACTTCTTCGATATCTTCTGGACGCTTCACTCGATCATCCAACAATTCAACCAAAAGTACAATAACTACAATAAATCCTACACCTGCTATAGTAGCCATCATTGTGTTTCGACGAATATTTGGAGAAGATGGTGATGTTGCAGGCCTTGCTTCTTCAAGTGTCGTTACATCTGACACCCGTGTTACAGAAATAATTTTCTGAGCGGCTACTTCTCTGAGTGCATTGGCAATACGACTTGCTTCCTCAGGATTGCCATCTCGAACCGAGATAGATACAATGCGAGTTTCTGCCGGAACTGCTACTGAAACTTTTCTTCCAAGAGTTTTTGCATCCATAGTTAATTTTTGGTCGGCCACTACTTTTTCAAGAACATCCTGAGAGAGGATGATTTCACGGTAGTCTTTTACCAAGTAAGCCCCTGCCTGTAAGTCTTGGTTCGTCAAACCTGGCTTATCTGCTTGGTTACGATTGACAACGTAGATACGGGTGGTACTAGCGTACTGAGGTTTAATCACAAACGAGCTATAAGCGAAAGCTCCTAGACCCGCTACTAGCGCAGCTAAGACGATGAGGAATTTTCGTTTCCATAGCACTTTTACCAATTGAAATACATCAATTTCAAATTTATCTTGTTCTTTCATCATTTCTCCTAAATTAGTTGATCATTTATTATTTTTGATGGGTTTGTTTCAAAAAGTTCACGAGCTTTCTCTGCTCCGTATTTTTTAGCAATGAGATCATAAGCTTCACTCATATAAGGCGGTCGATTATCCAAATTGTGCATATCGCTAGCCACTACATGTACTAAGTCCTTGTCCAAGAAGTACCTAGCACGCTTTTTCATAAATTTGTAGGTGTCACCAAATAGTCGTGGTTTTAATACACTCGAACTATTAATCTGCATATAGCAACCCATATTGATGAGCTCCCTTACTTTTTTCTCATCATTTTCTAAGGTGTGATAGCGCTCAATATGAGCAACCACAGGTGTAATCCCCAACATGAGAACTTTTGTCAAGGCGCTATGAATATCTCTGTAGGGTGTATTCATGCTAAACTCGATCAAGGCATAACGAGTACCATTGAGTTTTGGGATGATATTTTGTTCAAGTTTTTCTATAACGTCACTTGAAAAATAAATCTCAGCTCCGTATACTACATTCAAGTCTGGAGCAACCTCTCGAGCCAACTGTTTGACTTCGCTAAAATTAGCTGCAATTTTATCCTCTGGTGTTTCAAACATCCCTTTTCTTCGATGAGAGGTTGAAACAATGGTTCGAACACCTTGTGCGTAAGCTTCCTCTAGGAGAGCCTTACTCTCAGCTCTATTTTTAGGTCCATCGTCGACATCGAAAACAATATGTGAATGAATATCAATCATCTTATTTTCCTTCCATGGTATCTTTAATGGCTGCTTTAACAGTTTCCAAGCTTGTTGGGTCGATTTCTAACATGTAAAGATTGCTATCAGGCATGGCGTAAGAAGGAAGACCCATATGACCAGTCCCTTTCAAATCTTGATTGGTAACGGTATATTTTCCTCCGCTTGCCAACTGAGTATTGACAAGACTGACCATTGTTTCTGGTGGCATATTGGTCTGAATTGAATCCTGCAAGCTCTGAATAATACTATCATAGTTTTTTAGGGATTCTGCCGAGGTTAATTTCTGGATAATGGCCGCAATGACTTTTTGTTGGTTACGACCGCGATCCCCATCACCATCCGCAAGCGAATAACGCTCACGTACAAATCCTAAAGCTTGTTCAGAATCCAGATGGACATTGCCGACCGGGAAGTGGTATTGCCCATGACGCGATGTAAATTCTTGGTCATTATAGACGTCAACGCCTCCAAGAAGGTCAATCAATTTCAAGAACGAAGTAAAATTAAGGCGGGCATAGTAGTTCAAGTCGATACCATAAAGATTTTCTAAGGTATGGATAGAAGCATCTACACCGTAAATCCCCGCATGCGTCAATTTATCGTTTTGGTTGTTTCCACCATCTGCAATAGGGACATAGGCATCTCGAGGAGTTGTCGTCAAAAGAATCTTCTTAGTATCTTGATTCACTGTCATGATGATATTGACATCTGAGCGCGAAACTGAACTAATAGGACCATAGGTGTCAATCCCACTGATGTAGACATTGAAAGAATTTCCTGTAGCCACCTTAGGCGCTTCCACTTTCTTGGTCAAATCCTTGGTGTAGATTTTCTTGATCTTCTTAGCGTGGTCAGGATATTCCTGCTCAATCAGATTTTCAAAAACACTGTTTAAGACGATTGCTTTGGTTTCTCCATCTAACAAGCTCTTATAGGCCGCTAGGTAAGAAGACGCTTCTTCTACTGTCAATTCCTTGTTTTGAGTTGTTTTAATGTCATCTATCAATTTTTGAATATTCTCAGCATCTGATCCTGTTGGAGCAGCTACACTAGAAAGTTGAGAAACGTTATTAATCTCACTGTCTGCTAACACCGCCACACTTATAGAGTAGCTTGAATAATTTGAAGTTGCGTTAAATTGATTGGCAAGTCCTACAAATCGATTTACAGCTACTAAAGCTACAGAGCTAAATAAAATCGAGAGCATTAGGACTATCAAGGTGAACACCTTGGCTTTGCGTTTAACTATCAACAAGAGGGATAATAATGCTATGAGCACTAAAACTACTGCCAGGATAATATTAAAATAGCTGACCGCTAAAATCTGATATTTAAAAATCAAAAACAATAAAAAAGAAGCTAGAATAGCATAGATTAGCAACAAACCTATGTTTAAGCTCTGCTGAAATTTACTAGATTTACTTTTTTTTATGCGTCTACTTTTCATGGAACACCTCTTCAAAACATTTTAATTCAATTATATCACAAAGTACCTCTAAAGGCTATCTACATTAGTCAAGGAAACGTTTTATTTTGAAAATGTATTTAGTTAGTGTATATTTATTAGCGCTATTACTACATTTTATGTTTTCAAAAAACAGCTAAAATAAAAAAATAGAGCTCTTAAAAAGCTCTATTTTTTTATTATTTAACGTGACTTTCGAATTCTTTTTGACTCTTTTCGACTGAGTTTTTACGTTCTTGTTCCCATTTGGCTTTAGCTTCGTCAAATTGAGCAGTTGTTACGACTTCGGTTTGCAATTTCATGTACTTATAGTTACTTCCAGTACCTTTGATTCCGACAAGTGAGTAAGCTCGTGTAAATGGTGTCACACGTGTTACTGAAGCTCCACCACCGTTTGACACAACTGGGATTAGAAGAGAACTATCAATCAACCAAGCTTGTGCCTCTGCGTAGTTTTCATAGCGTTTAGCTACGTCTGTGTTTTCTGCATCTGCTGCTTTCAATTTTTGAGTATATTGGTCCAATCCTAGACTAGTAATCTTAGCTGTGTCCTTACTTGGATCAAGTCCTAAAATCTTGAGATAGAATCCATCCTCAGCATTGAAAGGATTGAGGTAAGTTGAAGGATCTTGGTAGTCAGCTGACCATCCATCCAAGTTCAAATCATAGTCATGATCTGCAGGAGTTGGTGCTTGAACTGTTGCATTTGTATAATCATCTGTTGACAATTGGATAACATCAACCACTACATTTTCAGAACCGAGCGTTGATTCGATTGATTGTTTGATTGAGTTTGTTCCAGAAAGCAAGGTCTTGTTAACCTGGTCTACAGGCAAGTCCAAATGAATTGGGAAGCTCACACCTTGTGCTTCCAATTCTTTTTTAGCTTCTGCAAACTTCGCTTGTGCTTTTTCTTTATTGAAATAACCGTCTTGAGCATCTTCAAGATTCATATTTGACCATTGTGTACCATAGTTTACCAACTTAGATGAAACTGTCTCACCAAAAGTCTTGTCACCTACTTGCACGAAAGTTGGTGGTACAAGCGAGTTACGAAGAGTGTTTTTAGCTGCTTCTTCTCCATTAGACTGAGCCGAATAAGCTGTACGGTCAATGGCAAAGTTGATCGCTTGACGGAAATTTTTATTTAAAATCGCAGCTTGGGTAGCTTGTTTTTGCTCATCGCTAGTCTTAGCTGTATGATTATATGTTTGGCGATTAACGTTAAAATTATAGTACCAAGAAGTCGCATCCTGCAAGCTATAGACGATGTTGTCCTTGTATTTTTCCTTTGTCTTAGCGAAGTTTGAGCTATTTGGATAAACACCTGCAGATGAGTAAGCACCACTTTCAAAGTTACGAATTGTCAAGTCTTGGTCTGAACCATCAAAGTAGGCCAATTTTACCTTTTCAATCGTTACTTTTTCTTGGTCATAGTAATGTGGGTTTTTCACATATTCGATAGAAGACTTAGATGTAAAATCTTTTAACAAATATGGTCCGCTATAAAGAATGCTATCTGGTTTCAGGGTTCCGAAGTCTTTACCTTTAGAAGCAAGGAATTCTTCGTTTACAGGGAACAAGATACTGTTAGTTGTCTTAGAGTTCCAGAATGGTTCTGGTCGTGTCAAGGTATATTGGACAGTATAGTCATCCAAGGCTTTGACACCAACATTTGAAAAGTCAGTATTTGCGCCTGTCACATAATCATCTAATCCCTTGATTGAGTTCTGAATCAAATCGAGAGCTTGACTCTTGTTATCAGCTGCATACTTGATACCTGTGACGAAATCCTGCGCTTTAATTGAAGCATATTCTTCCCCATCAGCAGTGAACCATTTAGCATCCTGACGAAGCTTATAAGTGTAAGTCAAACCATCCTTTGAAACACTCCAATCTTCTGCAAGAGCAGGAATGAGATTTCCATAATTGTCATTTTCAAGCAAACCATCTACCAAGTTGGTTACAACAGCAGTATTATCACCAGAGTAGTCCAACAGGTAGTTGAAGGTTGTCGGGTCGGCACCAAAGGTAGACGAGTATGTTTTAGCATCTGTCGCTGTTTTACCACATGCCGTCAATAAGACCGCCGCGGCAAGCGTCAACCCCGCTCCAATCAGTCGTTTTTTGAGTTTCATGATTCATCTTCTCCTTTTATGTTAGGTTTTATGACATATAGCTATTCTACCAAATTTCGCCCCAAAAGTAAAGTTATTTAATTATTTGCCCTCTCGTCAGTATATGAAAAAAGAAAGAAACCCCGCATAAAATCAGGATTTCTTTCACCGTTGTTTAAAATTATTTAACGTGGTTCGCTAACTCTTTTTGGTATTTAGCATTTGTTTCAAGTTTTTCTTTTTGCCATTTCTTGAGAGCTTCTTCGTATTCTTTAGTAGTCACAATATCATTTTGCAACTCTAAACCTTTGAATACAAACGGATCTCCCTTGATACCAACTTGAGAGTAGGCTTTCGAGAATGGTACTGTACGACTAACTGTAGGAGAACCTCCTGAAGACGCTACAGGGATGAGGAGTGAGCTATCAGATACCCAAGCCTGTGCTTTGGCATATTTTTCATAGCGTTTGTTAAGATCGGTTGTTTCTGACGCTGCATCATCCAAGAGTTTCTTGTACTCATCAAGACCAACTTGAGCCATGACTTCTGTATCTTTACCTTTTGTAATACCCAAGTGTTTAAGGGCAGAACCCTTCTTAGCATCCAGGATATTTAGATAGGTAGCTGGGTCTTGATAGTCTGGTCCCCAACCAGTTCCATTCAAGTCATAGTCTTTCTGTGAAGGAACCTTGGCTTGAGAAGTAATACTCATTTTCTCATTGTCAGTCATTTGAAGTACATCGATAACAACATTTTCAGTTCCAAGTGCTGCTTCGACAGATTGTTTGAGGGAGTTGGTTTGTTGAACAGCAATGACATCTGTTTGTTCAACTGGAATATCCAAATGAATTGGGAAGGTTACGCCCTTGGCTTGTAATTCTGACTTGGCTTTTTCAAAGGCAGCTTTTGCTTTTGTTGGATTGTAAATAGTGTCTTTACCATCTGTCAAAGCTACATCTTTCCACTGGTCTCCATATGTTACCAATTGTTCTTGAGCCAATTCACCAAAGGTCTTTTCACCAACTTGAACATAGTCATAAGGAACAAGGCTAGTACGGATAATCTTGTCCGCTCCTTCTTCACCATTCATCTGAGCAGAGTAAGAATGACGGTCAAGAGCAAAGTTGATTGCTTGGCGGAAGTTTTTATTAAGAAGCGCTTCTTTTGTAGAAGTCTTTTGCGCTTCATCTGTCTTAGCTGTTTTATTGTAAGACTGGCGATTCACGTTGAAAGTAAAGTAATAGCTAGTTGCTTCTTGCGGGCTATAGACAATCTTATCCCCGTATTCTTGCTTAGTTGAGTCAAAGTTTGAACTTGTTGGGAAGAGACGAGCTGTTGTATAGGCTCCTGATGAGAAACTACGAATCAACGATTCTTGGTCAGAACCATCGTAGAAAGTAAGTTTGACGTGGTCAATCTTAACATTGTCTTTATCCCAATAATTAGGGTTCTTTTCGTACTCGATCACTGATTTTGAAGTGAAGTTCTTCAAAATATATGGTCCATTATAGAGAATACCTGAAGGTGTTGCTGCACCATAATCTTTACCTTGAGAATTCAGGAATTCTTCATTAACTGGGAGCATAGTCGCTGTTGTTACCTTGGAATTCCAGAAGCTTTCTGGTTTGTTCAAGGTGTATTGAACAGTGTAGTCGTCAATTGCTTTAACTCCAACTGTTGAGAAGTCATTGCTTTCACCACTAACGTATTCTGCCAAGCCTTTGATAGAATCTTGGATAAGAGTTAGACCATCTGACTTACCATCAGCAGCATGCTTCAAACCAGTCACAAAGTCTTGAGCCTTGACCTCAGCGTACTCTTCACCTTCAGAAGTATACCATTTGACACCTTTACGTAGCTTGTAAGTGTAGGTCAAACCGTCTTGCGAAACCGACCAGTCTTCAGCAAGAGATGGAATCAAGTTTCCGTATTTGTCATTTTCCAAGAGTCCGTCGACCAAGTTAGCGATGACGTCTGATGTTGAACTTTTACTTGTAACGCTATAATCCAATGTTGATGGATCGATGGCATATACGTATGAAAATGTTGTTGGAGCGTCTGCTTTTTTCTCTGTCTTTCCACAAGCCGCTAAAAGAAGAGCTGCACTCATCGTTATCCCTGCTACTGCGAGCAACTTTTTCGATTTCATCGGTATTCTCCTTTAAAATACTATTTTTCACCATTATACCCTATTTTTTTATAAAAGCAAGGGTTTTAAGGGTATTTTTTAGAAAATTCAAAATAATATTTTTTTAAGAAATTTCTACACTTATTTTAGAAAAAACTCAAGCATCTTGGATACTTGAGTTTTTTAGGTTTAATTGGTCAATTCGACACAGAATGCATCCCAAGAAGCCAGTGCTAGTTGCTCGAGATTTTCTTGAATCTCGGTGTTAGCAACTAAGATTGATTTGAGAACCCCATTAAAGTGAAATTCTTGTTCTTGATTTGAGAGGTTAGCTACTACTAGGAAACGGCGTTCCCCGTCCTTGCGAATATAGGCAAAGACTTTCTCAGCCGTTTCTAATAATTCAAAGTCAGCTTGAACCAGCCAGCTATTTTCCTTGCGAAGCTGGACTAATTTTTGGTAGGTATAGAAGATAGAGTTTGGATCATCTAAAGCAGACTCAACATTGATAGCATCATAGTTTGGAGTGACTCCTAACCATGGCTTCGTGCTTGAAAAGCCAGCATAATCTGTAGCATCCCACTGCATTGGCGTACGAGCATTGTCACGTCCAATCACACGAATACTATCCATAATTTGCTCTAGCGGTACACCTTGTTCTAGCGCCTCTTTGGCATAGTTGATAGATTCAATATCTTCTACTTGCTCCAAACTTTCAAATGGGAAATTGGTCATACCGATTTCTTCACCTTGATAGATATAAGGCGTCCCCCTCATCAAATGAAGTAAAATCGCAAAAGCTTTAGCTGATTTCTCACGGTATTGCTCCTCATCCCCCCAAATGGAAACAATGCGTGGAAGATCATGGTTGTTCCAGAATAGGGAGTTCCAACCATCTTCCACTCCGAGCTCTGTTTGCCACTTGTTGAAAATCTCTTTTAATTTCCCTACATTTAACTCTTTTTGGTAATGCCATTTAGGTTGTCCTTCCTGATACTGAAGACAGATATGTTCAAATTGGAAGACCATAGACAACTCTTGACCTTCTGGATTCGAATATTTCTTGGCCTCTTCTGGATTTGCCCCCCAAGTCTCCCCTACTGTCAACAAATCCTTGTCGCCGAAGGTGGCCTTATTCATCTCCTTGAGATAGGGATGAAGCATGGGACCATTGTTGACAATCTTCTGGTCAGGTATCTTCCCAATCATGTCAATAACGTCCATACGGAATCCACCAATCCCTTTATCAATCCAGAAATTCATCATCTCATAGATTTTATGACGGAGCTCTTCGTTTTCCCAATTGAGGTCTGGTTGTTTCTTACTGAAAAAGTGCAGATAATATTGACCAGACTTTTCATCGTATTCCCATGCAGAACCACTAAAAGTAGAGGTTAAATCATTGGGTTTATCTCGCCAAATATAGTAGTCACGTTCGGGACTTTGGGGATTTTCACGCGCTTCAACAAACCAAGCATGCTCATCGGATGTATGATTGACAACCAAATCCATGATGATTCGAATATCTCGTTTTTTGGCTTCGGCGATTAGCTGGTCCATGTCTTCCATGGTTCCAAAGATAGAAGCGATGTCTTGATAATTGGCAATATCGTAACCATTGTCATCCATTGGACTGTCATAAACTGGAGAAAGCCAAATTGCTGTAATCCCAAGCTTAGCTAGATAATCTAACTTGCTCGTAATTCCAGGTAAATCACCAATCCCATCTCCATTACTATCCTTGAAGCTTTTTGGATAAACTTGATAAACAACTGCATTGTGCCACCATATTTCTTGCATCTTTTCACCTCTTTTAAATTCACTTTACTCCATCATAGACTTTTTTCCCTATTTGTGCAAGCGTTTGCTTTATCTTTTTTCTTACTTTTGTGACTCTGTAGTTTCTTATCTTCTATTTTTTTTATATAATAGAAAATAGAGGTAAAAAAATGAAAAAACAAGCTTTTAGTTCTGAAAAATATCTAAATTTACAACGCGACCATATTTTGGAGCGTATTAACCAGTTTGACGGCAAGCTATACTTGGAGTTTGGAGGCAAGATGTTGGAGGACTTCCACGCTGCCCGTGTCCTTCCTGGATATGAGCCGGATAACAAAATCAAACTCTTACAAGAGTTGAAAGAACAAGTCGAGGTTGTTATTGCCATTAACGCTAGCAATATCGAGCACTCAAAGGCTCGTGGTGACTTGGGTATTTCTTACGACCAAGAAGTGCTTCGTTTGATTGATAAATTTAACGAACTTGGTATCTTTGTTGGCTCTGTCGTTATCACACAATACGCCGGTCAACCTGCTGCAGATACCTTCCGTAATCAATTAGCTAAAAATGGGATCGACTCTTATCTCCATTACCCAATCAAGGGTTATCCGACAGATATGGATCATATCATCTCTCCTGAAGGTATGGGGAAAAACGACTATATCAAAACGAGTCGCAATTTAATTGTCGTGACTGCTCCTGGACCTGGATCAGGTAAGTTAGCAACTTGTATGTCTAACATGTACCACGACCAACTGAATGGTATCAAATCTGGTTATGCTAAGTTTGAAACCTTCCCAGTTTGGAATCTACCTCTCCATCATCCAGTTAACCTGGCTTATGAGGCTGCTACAGCAGACCTGGATGACGTTAACATGATTGACCCTTTCCATCTCCAAACTTACGAAAAAACAACAGTTAACTACAACCGTGATATTGAGATTTTCCCTGTTCTCAAACGTATGCTTGAACGTATCTTGGGCGAGTCTCCTTATGCATCTCCAACCGATATGGGTGTAAATATGGTTGGTTTTGCAATTACTGATAACGATGCGGCAATTGAAGCATCAAAACAAGAGATTATCCGTCGCTACTACCAAACCGTTCTCGACTTTAAAGCTGAAAAAGTTACTGAGTCTGCTGTCAAGAAAATCGAACTTCTCATGAATGATCTCGGCATCACACCAGCCGACCGCAAGGTCGCTGTTGCTGCTCGACAAAAAGCCGAAGAAACAAACGGACCTGCTCTAGCACTTGAGTTACCTTCTGGTGAAATTGTCACTGGTAAAAACTCGGAACTCTTTGGTCCAACAGCTGCTGCCTTGATCAATGCTATCAAAAAGTCAGCGAATATCGATGCTGAAACCAAGTTAATTGAACCAGAAGTGGTGAAACCAATCCAAGGTTTGAAAATCAATCACTTAGGTAGTCGCAATCCACGTCTTCATTCCAATGAGATTCTCATCGCTCTTGCAATCACAGCTATGCAGAATCCGGATGCAGACCGTGCTATGAAAGAACTCGGAAATCTCAAAGGAAGCGAAGCTCATTCTACTGTCATCTTAACGGACGAAGATAAGAATGTTCTCCGTAAATTGGGAATTAACGTAACCTTTGATCCATACTACCAATACGATCGTTTATATCGTAAATAGATTGAAGACTCGTAGAACTTCTTATCAAGTATCACCCTTCTTCGATAGATTTCGACTCTCTCTTAAGGGGTGGCTTTCTTTTATGCAAGAATTCTGACAATCTCCGGTTATCTTCTTTTCTAATTATTCTAACATTACTTCGGGAGTTTATTTATAATGAGAGAATTACTCAGCCAAAAAGAGCAGAGACAATTAAAGATTTTAGAATATTTGTTTGAAAATCCTGACTGGATTTACCTAGATGATTTATCTAAGATTATTGGCTACAACGCTCGTATCATCAAGAGTGATATCAAGGATTTACGCGAAGTCTTCCCTGACTTTGATATCAGACATTCAACTGCAGGGATTATGATGGTGAATGTACAAAATAATGGTATCGAGCGAATCTATCAATATTTTTTACAGACATCTGATTATTTCCAAATTTTAAAAGCTTTCTTCCTCTTGGACAGACCTTTTACCTATGAACATCTTGCCGAATCTTTGGATATTTCTCTTCCATCTTTGCGTAAGAAGGTTGCGGATATCAATAAGATTCTTGATGGAACCTATCGCTTTAAGCTCAAGGTAACCCCTATCTCTATCATTGGCGATGAAAAAGATATTCGATTTTTCTTCTCCCAATATTTCCACGAGGCCTATAGCTTTTTAGAATGGCCCTTCACAGAAATCAAAGAAGCAGACATTGATAATTTTGTTTCTTTCTTTATCAATTTGGCGAAATTCCCTGCAAAATATCAAAATCTTTACCAAATCAGAACACAGGCTACAGTCGATTTGCACCGAATGAAGAGAGGCTATTTTGTTCGTTTGCCAAAACAAAGTACTTCTTGGTTGAGCCCAATCTACGACCAGCTTGATGATTTCCAACAGCAACTGCAAGAATTGGCCCAAGGCCTCAATGTTGAAATTACACCAGAGAACCTCAATCAGATTTTTAGCCCTTTTGCAGAACCTGCTCTCTTCTTTACAGTTGAAGATTTCCTAGCTGCCCGTCAATCTTACGAACAAGTCGATCGTTCCTATCATGCTGCACGAGACATTCTAGACAACTTGACTCGAAGATTTGGTGTTCAATTTTCAAATACGGATACCTTGATTTGGAACTTACACAATACTGCCTTGCTTGAGAGAAGAGAAATCAACTCCGAATCGATCATTTCACAAAACAAGGATTATACGCTTGGAAAAATTAAGAAATTCTTCCCTAAATTTTATGAAGCAACCGTCTTTGAAATGATGCGTTACAAGAGCATTATGGGACAAAAGGAGAAGACACCTGCCCTTTCTCACCTGATCTACACCCTCTTTACTCACGCTGAAGGGCTTACAGATCAATTATTTGAACATAAAAAGAAAGTCAAGGTCTTAGTTCTGAGTGAGTATGACTTTGCTCACCCACAATTCTTGATTTCCCTCTACGAATTCCATACTTCAAATAACATCCAGTATGAAACTTGGGATAAAGAAACCCTTAACATCGAAGAAATCATGGATAGTGACTACGATGCTATTATCACTAATTTTGATATCAAAGGCCTGGAAGACATGCTCGTCATCAATATCAGTCGACTATCTATTCTGCAAGTTGTCAACGAACTCAATAAGATTTCTATGCAAGATTTATAACTTTAAAAACCTCCTAGAAAGAATCTAGGAGGTTTTTGAAATCTATTTATTTCTAAAAATCATACAACAGTTACATTATTCAAAATCAACGGTCTGATTCTTAATCACAAGCTTGGTATGGGCTGTGATGTATTGTCGGTCAAGGGTTGTTGTAATTTCCCCTTCTTCGTTTATAATATGCCAAGCTCCATCTTTATGAACAACCATAGCAACTTCTTGTTTGTTTTTATCTTCATTCTTAACAGACAAGGCATAGGCATCGTCGACCCCCTCTAGCAAGACTTCTTTGTTGCTACTGAGTGTCAGTAGATAATAAGCTCCGTCTCGAACACCAATATCGTATTGTTGATTCACAAATATGGTTTTGTCGTAGCTAGGTCTTGGTTCAGAAGTTCTTGATGCATTCCCAAGGATACTTTTAAATTTATCCTTTTGTTTTTCTGACTCTGCCTGTTCCTGGGATTTGATAAATTCCTGAACTGCAGCAATCTTTTCACTCTCTTGCTTCTTTGAAGCTCTCATTTGATGAATAATGACAGTTCGAATCAAAAACGAACTCGCAAACAAGAGTCCTATAATCGTTGAAATTTTCCCTTTTTTCATTCCCGCTTTAATCTCCTCATACTTCAATAATAACTACCTTCTGATAGTATAACAAGATTTTTATAGGATGACAAGAAAAGTTGGAATTTAACAACAGGATTTCCTTATTCTACCGTTACAGACTTAGCAAGGTTACGTGGTTTGTCCACATCGAGTCCACGGTGGAGTGTTGCAAAGTAAGCGACTAATTGCGTTGGTACGACCATTGAGATTGGTGAGAGGTAAGGGTGTACGGTCGTAAGAACGATATCGTCTGTATCTTTGGCAACATTTTCTTCTGCGATAGTAAGGACCTTAGCGCCACGTGCTGCCACTTCTTGTATATTCCCACGAGTGTGGTTGGCAAGGACTGGGTCTGACAAGAGGGCCAAAACAGGTGTTCCATCTTCAATCAAGGCAATGGTTCCGTGCTTGAGCTCTCCAGCCGCAAAACCTTCACATTGGATGTAAGAAATCTCTTTGAGCTTGAGACTAGCTTCCATGGCTACATAGTAATCTTGACCACGTCCGATGTAAAAGGCATTACGTGTTGTTTCAAGAAGATCACGCACCTTGCTATCAATCAATTCTTTTTCTGAAAGTGTTGATTCGATAGACTGGGCCACGATAGACAACTCGTGAACCAGGTCAAAGGCTTTGGCTTTTTCGTTGCCATTTGCTTCACCGACTGCTTTTGCAAGGAAGGCAAGGGCTGCGATTTGCGCAGTATATGCCTTGGTTGATGCTACGGCAATTTCAGGGCCTGCATGAAGCAGCATGGTATGGTTGGCCTCACGTGACAGAGTTGAACCAGGCACGTTTGTCACTGTCAAGCTTGGGATTCCCATTTCATTGGCCTTGACCAAAACCTGACGGCTATCAGCTGTTTCACCAGACTGACTGATAAAGATGAAGAGTGGTTTCTTGCTGAGAAGTGGCATACCGTAACCCCACTCAGAAGAGATTCCAAGTTCAACTGGCGTATCTGTCAATTCTTCTAGCATCTTCTTAGAAGCAAATCCTGCATGGTAAGATGTTCCAGCTGCAAGGATGTAGATACGGTCTGCATCTTGAACAGCCTTGATGATAGCTGGATCCACCACTACTTGACCAGCCTCATCTGTATAGGCTTGGATCAACTTACGCATCACCGTTGGTTGCTCATCGATTTCCTTGAGCATATAGTAAGGATAAGTTCCCTTACCGATATCTGACAAGTCAAGTTCAGCAGTGTAGCTAGTACGCTCACGACGATTGCCATCATAGTCTTGAACTTCAACGCTATCAGCTTTCACGATTACCAACTCTTGGTCATGGATTTCCATGTATTGGTTGGTTTCACGAATCATAGCCATGGCATCTGAGCAGACCATGTTGTAGCCATCACCAAGACCAATCAAAAGTGGTGATTTGTTTTTCGCCACATAAATAACATCTGGATTTTCAGAGTCGATCAAGGCAAAGGCATAAGAACCACGGATGATGTGAAGGGCTTTTTTGAAGGCTTCAAGTACTGACAAGCCGTCTTCTTCCGCAAATTTCCCAATCAAGTGAACGGCGATTTCAGTATCTGTTTGTCCCTTGAAGTGGTGACCTGAAAGGTATTCTTCTTTGATTTCAAGATAGTTTTCAATCACCCCATTGTGCACCAAGACAAAACGTCCTGTCTCAGAGCGGTGTGGGTGAGCATTGTCTTCCGTTGGTTTCCCGTGAGTCGCCCAACGCGTATGTCCAATACCAGTTGTTCCCTCAACACCAGCCGTTTTAGCAGATAATTCTGCAATACGACCAACAGCCTTAACTAAATGATTTTCTGCACCACCTAGGACAAAAATTCCCGCAGAATCATAACCACGGTATTCGAGCTTTTCAAGCCCTTGAATCAAAATATCAGTTGCATTTGTGTTTCCAACAACACCAACAATTCCACACATAGTATATACGACACAGACAAGCTGTGCTTTCTCCTTAAATTGGTATAGTCTAATTCTCACTTTGCAGAATCAGCAAAAACAGTATATACTTGTTTCTCTCGCTTGTCAAGAATAAAAATTGGTATAGTTCAATTACTTTTAAGATACAAACAAAAAACCATTCAAGAAATAGCTCTCGAATGGCTTAGAAATATAGCTAATCAACTTATGTCTATACCCTATCTAACACTAGACATTACAGTTTATCTGTTCTCACTCCACGCAGCCTATTATTTATTAGGTCGGAAGGAATAGGTGCTTTCAAAAGTATCCACTATCTCTACTAAATGATCATCCAAATAGGTCATAGCTTGGTTTCTGATTGGAGTAGGAATTCCATAATAGGCCTCTGCAAGACCTCCACAGATAGCAGCGATGGTGTCGCTATCTCCTCCGATGGAAATAGCATTTCTGATAGCATCTTCAAAATCTTGTGACTCGAAAAAGGCTTGGAAAGCCTGAGGAACTGAACCTTGACAAGTTACATCAAAGCTATAGTCTTCACGGATTTGGTCTAGGGTAAAGTCCATCGGATAGTAATGTTTATCGATGTAATCTTTGATTTCATAGCGACTAGAGCCATTTCTAGCCAAGAAGATAGCTACTGCAACTGCTTCTGCACCTTTTAGTCCCTCAGGATGGTCATGACTCACTTCTGTCACTGCTTGGGACAAAGCCTTTGCCTGCTCTATGCTATCTGCCGCAAAACCAACAGGGCTGATTCTCATGGCAGAGCCATTCCCATAACTCCCATAGGGTTGAGGATCATCTGAAAAAATCCAGTAGAAAAAATGACCGCCATAGCCACAATTTGGATATTGTCTCCCTATCTCTTGCATGTATTTCACTGCATTTTTCGAGAGTTGGCTCCAGTCTTCCCTACTAGCCAATAAAGCTTTGGCAATCGCCAATGTCATGATACTATCGTCGGTCGGACAAGAATCCTGGGTGAATAACTCAAACTCTTTACTCTTATGATTGTCCGACTCAAATCGAGAACCAATAATATCTCCAATAACTGCTCCTAGCATAAGCTACCTCCTAGAAGTTTTTCTAAAGATTTCTATCACGTTAAATAGTTACATATAACCAATACAATTTACACCAATCACTCCTCGTCTTAGGAATATCGTATGAAGCTTCTCATATTCAAATTGTTCATATTCAAATTTCTCATATTCAAACTTCTCGTATTCAAACGGTTCGTATTCAAACTTTTCATATTCGAAAATTTCAATTCCTATTTCTTTTAATACTTCTTCTGGCAACTCGTAATCTTGATCTACTAAACCAAATAGAGTAAAGCCTGAATCGACACAAAATGATAGTACTGGATTGTATATTGAAGAGTAAATTACAGATCCAGCTATCGATCCTACAAAACTACCAATCATGTATCCTAACACAGGAATTTCAATTAGTGATTGACTTGCAGCTCCCATAGATAAAGCACATGTTGTTACAAACATTTCTTTGATTAATTCATTAACCATCTCAGCTCTGCTCATGTTTCCAGTAGTGACTTGATACGAATTTTTCATGGAATTCATCACTAATACAGTCACTGCTCCAACAATTGACGGATCAATAGATTTCATTGCACTACCACATAATCCTGCCTTACAACTTGCTGTAATTGATGCTGACACTGTACCTCTTACAAATCCTTCGCCTGCACCTGTAATCGCTGCAAATCCTATCTTTTTGAATTGACCTTCTTCAACTTCTCCATTTTTAATTAGGTAAGCTACTGCATTCCATATTTCAGGAGCAACTCTCAATGCCATTGATATTGTTGCTGCAGTTAAGCCAGCTTTATATGCCTGTTTCAATATATCGGCATACTTAATCAACTCTTCAGTAGTTAAATGTAAGTTCTCAGGATTTACTCCACCCTCTTTAGACAATCTTGCAAGTTCTCGTGCTTCCTGTTCCGACAAAGCAATCGATTCATTCCCCATATTGTCTGTAACTTTATCATTCAGTAATTTGAGAGTCTCTTCATAGCGATGAACTTGCTCTGGTCGTTTTGCAGCTTCTTCTCTTATTTTTCGTTCTAAAAATAAAGTCGCTTCTTTTAACTGGTCTGATGGAATTACTCTGTACTGCCCTGAGTAAATCGGATCACTCAAAACTGTATCTGCTGAATATCCTCGCTTTTCTAAATATAATTCTAAGCCATCTTTGCCACCCTGAGATTTATATTCACTGAAACGATTAAAAATACTTTTTGATTGCTGGATGGCACTAGATGCCCCATCCTTATAATATTTTAAGCCAAATTTAGCATCGAAGTTTACTCCCGTAATGTCAGCGGAACCAAAATCATGGCTACGATCGACTTGTACTCTGTTTTTTGAGGAATTAATAGCTGCATTAATGTTATACGATCCAGCATGCCAAAATTCAGCAACATCTCCCTTTAATGTATTTACAAGTGCACCACTTGCTTTGAATTCATCTAGATTATTCACCAGCTTCTTTATCTCTGATTCTACAGCGTTTACATAATGTACTCCGGAAGTATGTCCTATAAAATTACCTACGTTCTTTTCAAAGAATTCATATCCCTCTCTAAAACCATCCATTCATCACCCCTCCAAGAACTCTGATAATCCATCCATGTATAATATTAAAGTCAAAGCTCGGAATTGTTGGTCAGTAATTTTTCTCTGCTCCTCTGTTGTTGTAATCCATTTTGTAGCTTCTGCAATCGCATTGACTGCATCCGCTGCAATAGCTGGGGCAGAACCTACTAGGAAAGAAAATAGGGTATTTCCCACATTCGAAATAACATTTGGAATATCCCCCATAGCGCCTACCGCAGCATCTATAGCTTGTTCTGGTAGAGATTTTTTAAATTCGATAAGTTCAAATTCTGTTTTATAATTTCGACAAAGCTCAATAAATTCATTATAGTCTTCCGGATTATCTATAGTTTTTGAAATAATCATCATCCCACGTTTTCCTAACCAACCATATTTCATTCCATATTTGTCAAATTTTACATGCATACTGGATATTTCATTCTTACTTGCCTGATTTTCACCAATAAAAAGCACATGTTCATTAGAAGAAATTGTAGACATATTATCTAAATAGTTTTGTTCTAACCAGACACTCACTTTAATCGCATCATCTTTAGTTCCCACAATTACATCATCCTCGTCGTCGTTAGCGCTTACAAGTTGGCGCAAATAATTAGCATACCCAACTGTATTATCATTACAAACAATGATTAATTTTTTTATATTTTGTTCAAACATAATAATCCTCCATATTAGCTGACATTTTTGTCAATTTGTATAATTTTACAAACCTATTATATCATATATATTATTCAATATTATATAATATAAAAAATCTTCAGTAAAAGATGAAGATTTTTCGTTTTCTAGATACAAAAAGTATAGCTAAAACCTCTAACTGCTTTATTTTCGGACATCTTCACCCTAAAATAAAACCGATGCTCCCTACCGTCCTTGGCATTTTCCTTATTCAAGACAAAATAGTTCTTTTGGTTAATGGCCATGGTTCGCAAAATGTCGTCAATCAAGAAAGTCAGGGGAACATTCATGGCAGAGTATTTTTGGAAATCTTCTTCAAAGCGGATATAATCATCTGAGAAGTAATCCATCTGTAGCTTGTTTTCATATAGCTCTTTTCTAGTCATAAACTTCCTCCTGACAAAGTTGGATTGCGAGAATGTCTTGGACCCTTAGCAGTCTATAGCCCTCATCAGTTTCAACAGAGATTTCTTGAGGAGATAATTCTCTTACTTCACCGATTATCGTGCTTTTACGATTTTTCTCCTTGATCATAAAAGAGCCTCTTAGGCGTCCGACGTAGAGCTGGGAAAGTAGCAACAACTTCTCGACTGGATTCAAATCTGTCGATAAATCCACACGATTTTTTTCTGCACTGAGTGAAGTCGTATGTTCTGATAGGAAAAAGCCCATCCACTTCTGCATCCCTGGATCCTGGTAGTCCCTTGCGGATTGGAAGGGCAAATAAGAACGATCAATCATTTTAGTCCATCTAACCCTCCAGCAGAATGCCCTCCGATCAGCTTACTTCTGGCAATACTTCTCGATGCATCCTCTAAGGCAGTCGCCTTCAAAAGGGAAGTAAATCCGAATTGCTCTCGAATGGAATCAATAGCAGTCTGGAGCCTTTCTTCTTTTTCTACTTTACCAACATCATCAAAAAGGGAAATCAAACCAAAGGATTCGTCCACAAATCCTGAATAACTGATAGCAACACTCCTGACGGCCCCAGAAGTGTATTTGCTATGGAATAATTTCAATACATAGCTGACTAAAAGACTCGTACTGTTGGTCGGTTCAACCTTCATCTGGGTATGGATGGAACGTTTTTGCTCCTGCTTAGAAAATCCAAGATGGATAGACACCACTGTCGTCTTCTTTCCGGCCCTTCTAAGTCTGATAGCCACTTGTTCAGCCATCTCTCGGAGGATAATTTCGATATCTCGCCACTTGACATAGTCTCTCGGTAAAATTTGCGAATTGCCCAAGCCGTGAGATTTGGCTTTATAGGGCTTGTGAACATTACTCTCGTCTATTCCATTGGCATGAAACCACAAGCGAAGTCCAGCTTGGCCAAGTTCTTTCTTCAGGACATCAGGATTGCTATTGGCTAATTCCTTAATCGAATAGATTTCCAAGCTATTCAAGCGCTTCTCCATCCGATGTCCAATCCCCCAGAAGTCAGTCATCTTAGAAATATTCCAGACCTTTTCTTCCACATCCTGGTAAGACCAGTTAGCCCGCATGGTTGGTGTGTGCTTGGCTTCATTATCCAAGGCCAACTTAGCAAGCAGAGGATTGGCATTCGACATGCCGACCGTCGAGTAAATCCCCGTCTGTCGCCAGATATCTCTCTGGATACGAGCCGAAAGCATGTCCAGCTTATCTTTGCGAGAAATCTGCTGGTCTGGGACAAAATAATTGAGCGAACTAGTCAAATCAATAAAGCCTTCGTCAATAGAGTAGGGATAAATATCATCTGGACTGCCATAGTTCTGGAAAATGCGCTGAATTTCCATATTGACCGCGATATACTTATCCATCCGAGGAGGGACAATGACGGTCACTCGAGCCCAATCTTCGATAAATTTCACATAATCTGGGTCTGTCCGTAAACCTTGTTTCTTGGCATTGTAGTAGGAAAATTTACGCGTCTTGATATCAAAGGGGAGGTCATAGGCACGACCAACATTCGCCTTTCCAAAAACCTTTTTAAACATAGGCGAGGAGGCAAGAATCAGCCCAACAGAATTATCCGCCCGACTCATGACACAAAGGGAAGTTTTGAGGGGATGGAGTCCTCTTTCCACACACTCAACACTGGCATAAAAGGACTTCATATCGACAAAGGCAATATCACTTTTGGGCTCTCTGGAATAATCAAAGTAGCCCATAGGCTATCCCTCCATCGGTACAAAGTTGCCCACGATAATGCCCACAATCCGCGGATCTTCCTCATAAGAAATGTGAATATCCTTGTATTTAGGATTGATGGAGACCAAACGTAAGCCATCTTCTTCTCGATAGACCCGCTTGATATAGGTCTGGTTATTGCAAACCACTGCATAGACAGCACCGTCGTAATCAAATCCGGTCTCCCGAATCAGAGCCACTGAACCATTTTGATATTTGGGTTCCATAGAATCTCCAGAGACCCATGAAGCAAAATCGTGAGCTAGCTCTTCATTGAAATAAACCGTATCAAAGTTTCGATCATCATAAACCGAAGCTCCGATACCAGCCGACATGCGTTCATAGACATGATACTCGTAGAGTTTTTCTGAAATAGCAGTCACCTTCTTTGCTTGTTCTTCTTGAGCCAAGTTGCGAGCATAGACTACCACCTTTTCTTTCCCTTGGCTAGAGAGGCTATTATAGATACGAACAATCTCAATTTGGGTGAAATAACCTTTTGCTACTTTTAAAATCTCTTCTAGCTGAGCAACCTTTTCTTCGGAAGGTTCCTTGACTCCACGCTCCCAAGCTGAATAAGCCTGAAAACTAATCCCAAGCTGCTCTGCAATCTCTTTCTGTGTTAGCTTTAACTCTTTTCTCCGAGCCTTGAGTTTTTCTGGTTGGTACATGTTTTACCTCCTAGTGTGATGTTTTCATCGTAGGTTGACTTTGTTTTTTTAAAATTCAACCATTTTGGTTTAGTTTTATTATATAAAAAAAGTAGACAAATGTCTACTGGGAATGTTGAGGTTTAAAGCATGCTTCATTAATCTCTACAAAATTACGATACTATCCAATTTTCTTATGATAGTTGCTTACTACAGAAACAATAAGGTAGCTGACAATACCTGATATATGAAGAAAAGTCGAAAGCCAACCTGTAATATTTGGTAGAAGCATAATAATGGATAAAAGAAGTAAAAGAATGTAGGAGATTTTGGTTATTACGCTGAAATTCTTCCATATATCAAACATGTTCAGCACTCCACCTGTTACAAAAGCATATCCAACAGCGGAAACACCCGATGCCTGAATATCTCGGTCTTGTGTTAATACATGGAATACAATTGAAGATATCACCATAGAAGTAATAAAAACAAAAAATACATATTTAGATCCTCTCTTCCATTCTAACAGCCCACCAAAAGGAATTAGCATTAAAGCGTTCAAAACTAAGTGAACCCATATAAACCATACTGGCGCTTCCTTACTTCCATGCATAAATGTACCACTAAAATAGTGCCAACAATAAAATGGTTTTGAATGAAATGCAAATAAATCATATATAACATTCCCATAAAAAGTAGCAAGAATTCCAAACAATAAACAGATCCCTAATAAACAACTGACAATAGGAGCAATTTTTATAATTTTTTTCATATGATCAACACGCTTTCAAAGAATTCTAATTTCTGCTGATTATTATTCATCACTATTATACCACTCCATCTATAAATTTTATTTTTCATAAAATGATCATGACTTACAAATAAAGAAGAAAACCATCTCAAATTTGATGAGATGGTTAATCATTTAATCTACTTTATAAAAAACTTGTTCTGATCTGGTTGGAGCAGCTTGACCAGCAATCAGCCTATTTTGAGTTAAATCAGTATCTAACCCATCCATAATAAGTCCAGCAGGGTAAATACTCATTCCATAGCCTGAGATACCATCTCTAATGCTGAATTCAATCGTTCCATGGCTACCCATGCGCACTTTTTCAATATTTCCACTGTTTACTAGTCCATTTTTATCAAATGTAAACTCTTGTCCACGTCCATTTCTCCAAGTTCCAACTAGAGTCGAGAAATCTCCATTTAGAATGGCTTGCTCATCTATTTTTTGTGATCTAGCATTCGTTTGCTCTTCTTGTGTCGAGAGTTTTTCCTCAGTAGTCGTAACACTATCTTGAGTAGTCGTTGAACTAGTGGTTGTTGAACTAGTCGTAGCCGTACTAGTAGTAGAACTCTGTTCAGTTGTGGGAGCATTTACTGCTTCTGCATCTTGCTTCTTATGATTAAAGAAGAACATAAAACTTATCAGTACTATAGCAATTAAGCAACTTAATAGAATCAAAATCCAATTGATACCTTTTCCTATTTTCATTTATAACTCCTTTAAATTATTCGTATTTAATTATATCATACTAAACTGATACTAGGAAGAAATTGTATAAGACAAAGACTAGTGGTGTGATTTTTGGGGGTGAACTCTCTTATTGAGGATTAAAAAAGAACACCCACTAGAAATTCCAATCGTGGGTTTAGCAAATTTCAAAGTAAGATGAAGTTTTCAAGGGTGCGACCAGTTAGCTTTGTAAAAACATTTAATAAAAATCACTCGTCCAGAAGGGTACTGGCTTATAGTCTTTTAAAGACAGAGAAAGTTCTCTATTTCCAAATTCAATCTCAAAATAATCGTATAAGTCTTTGCCATAATAAATAATATCTAAATCCACTACTGATAAAATCGGCATCTCCTGATTCTTATAACTAGGGAGAAAACGATGCCCATATAAGGGGATTAAGCGAGGCGCTGATTCTAACATTTTCCTGATTTGTACATTTCTGTCCAAGAGTGCAGTTGGCTCGTTCCCCCAAGAGGCATCCCACACTAGTTCATCCAAACTCTCCAAAATTCCATCATAGGGAGCAGCTAGGTTCCATTTTATATGTTCTATATTTTCAGCTGAGAAATCTCTCCAGTTATAAAAACCTTCTGAAATAGGCAATAATTGTTGATAGACTGCCAACCACTGCTCAGGAAATTCAATTCCATAGATTGTCTCGACTTTTTGTATTTCTTCATCACTTAGACCTGGTTCCAAAGAAATCCCATTCTCGAGCAATAGCGTCTTAATCCTATCGATTTTCAAAAGATCTCCAACCATTTCCTCTCCTCCTATTCACTCCCTATTTTATGGAGATTAGAGCACATGTCACATCTTAGCTAAATTAAAATGACTTCAAAAAATCAGTAACCCCATCATGTAATTGTATATTCTTATTTAAAACTTCCTTACTCTCTTTATCAGATAACTCTAAATTCATATTACGATAGCCATCCAATAATTCCATCATCAAAACCAAAGTATCATAACTAACATTAAAGAGCAGTTCTTCTTTAGTTAAATCACTCTGATGGATATTCATATTTACAACTTGCTCCTGGATGATTTTTAGTTCTTGGAAAAATAGTGCTTGCTTATCTGTCATGCTTTATCTAGTCTTTCTATTTTTATTATGGGTATGTTGAACTTCCTTATCGCATAGGATGAAGATTCAAGTTATCAAAATTCTCTCTTTGACAAATGAAGATTGTTCCTGTCATAAGATAAATTTCTTAAATAATTCTGGAATTCCACCTTCCTGTGTAAATAAAGTCTTTACACCAAAATCAACCCTACCTTCGGAAACTAAATACTTTAATGATTGTGGATAGGAAAAGAAAGAATGCTTAAATGTAATATCCGACATGAATGTCCCCCTTGTTACTATTGAAAAATAGCAAATACTTGTTACCTTTCAGTCCATCTAGCTAATTTGATACAATAATCTTCGATTAAGGCCTCTGTGTCGTACATTTTTAGGATGTTCTCAAAATCTATCGCTGATATTTCAGATACATCAAATTCTCCTGTAGCATTTATTGCATCAAAATCACTTGGGTATGGAGCTTCTCCCAACTCCAAGGGGGTCCGAGTATCAAAGTAAGCTACGTGTCCATCAGGAAATATATCTAATCGTTTTGTTTCAAATCGTTCTGCATCTATTTCTGAGTACATGATTATTGGAAAATCATCATTCGTATGATTCCAAATTGTTTTATAATACAACATCCAATTCCCCTAATTCCCCTACTATCTATCCAATCAAAATCATCTTTCTTTAGATAATGGACTAAGTAAGTCTTTCGTTTCATTTCAACTGATTCAGTGATTGAATTATCCAGTAAGAGAATGTCTGCTCCTATTTCTATGTATCAAGTATACTCAAATAGGAACAGTCAACTTTAAAAGGTCATCCATAAAATTCAATTTCCCAAGCACTACTATCGTATATTCCCACTCTTACTTGCAATGCTTCTGTCCCTTTTTCTATCGTTTCAAATTCAATAGAACTTGTAGAGGAAACAACTATTAAATTATTTATATCCTCTATTCCCTTTGAAAATTTTAAAAGTCCGTCCCAACTCATCTGATAGCCATATTTTGAATTTAAGACTAAATCTTCAAATTCCGACATAGGCAGATTATTTGGAGCTTTTCCTACAGCATCACATTCAAAGATATACCAATCTTCACTATTAGATGGTATTTGGGAAAGAATCTCAAAAAAAGGCAACTTTTGATTATCCTTTGATAATTGTCCACTTATTTTCAACTATTATTCTCCAAATCTTCTGTGATAATGTCTATCTACAATGCTTTCATCTGTCACAAGGACTAAGACATAGGTTACTAATATTTTTTCTAATCGTTCCTTTAAAGCTGAAGGTTTAATGGCTCCCACCTACTAGGCTAGTAAACCAATCATCATAAAATTGTTTCTGTTCTGCGACACTGACACAGTTTAAGTTTGGTTTATCTTGGTCAAAAATCTCATAAACATTGTCTAAACTGGCTTGTTTTCCCATTTCTAAGAAATAGGCTTTTTCTCCTCCAAAATTCATCTGCATCGGAGATGGAAATACACACTTGTCAGCTCCATTACATTGTAGAATCCCGCCTTCTTTCTCCAAATCCAGACGATAGTTCATAAGCGCCTCAAAGAAAGAGTCGGCTTCATAGCGTTTAAGACCCGAATCTCTATCAATATCAAGAATACATAATTCTTCGCTATCTCTAATAAAAATCTGACAAGTTTCTGTTCTATTCTCATCCTTATAATAAATCGGCAATAAAACGACTCTCATTTCCCACCTCTGCTGATTTTTTGTCATAACTTGAATAAGATGATTAACTTTTGGGATAGCACCCTTATCTAGACTTAATAAACTGCAAGATCATACCATCTTTCTAATAAGGTCTCACCATCGATTAATGGTGCTGATAAAAGTTTCTTTGGGCTATAAAAAATGTGATAGTCTTACTCAGAAACCGTAAAATATAACTCCCCTAAGTCTTTTCTTTAACTGATATAAAACTTTCTATCTTGATAATATAGAACAAACTTTTCCCCATAGGATAATCATTTCTTAAAAAACTCATATGACATATCTTCATCTCGTTCCATTATTACTAAATTGATTTCTTCATTGTATCCATTCACCACAAGTGACTGCTAGAGGAATTCCTTATCTTTTTGGTACTACTTTCAACCACACTATTAATTGAATACATTTATGACTTATTCCTCCAGAAAAAATCATGTTCTGATCGTTTGATTCTTTCCACAGTAACATCCCTAGAAATGATATTGAACTTGACTAATCCTTCTAAAACTATCCTGGTTTGAAAAAAACTGCCATCGTAATATTCAATAGATATCTCTTGACAGGTATACAAGTGATTTTGTGTAAAATCTTTTACTTTAAATTTTTTGCGATTTTGTGCATCCGTCTCATAATTCAGTGCTGCACAAGCAAGGAAACTGACTTTCCAACATTCCTCTAAATCTACTTTATTCTCATGATAACTTTCTACATATAGATGAACTTCATCACCAAAATATAATATTTGTAAATCTAGAATCCGACCATCCCAATATTCCGTCTGATTTATCTTATCTTGTTTTTCCCTTATTTCAAATTCTCTCATGTCAATTTCCTTCGCTTATTACAGTAACAACTACCATTTCGATTATGTCATCGCTACCAAGGATATGCAACAGTTTTTTGCCCTATCAAAGTCGTACTCTAATCTTTGACCTTTGGTGTTCTGATTGATTTCAGTTTAATCTGAATCCTATCGTAAAAAATACTTATAAGTCTTAAAATTTTTTTCACTTTAAAACCACCATAGATATAAACATCCAAATTCTCAAACTTCAATAGTCACTTAAAATCAAGCTTCCTCGCATGATGAAGCAATCAAGGAAACCTACCAAGTAGAGATCTCAACACTTTTCCCCATAGAAATTGCATGTTCAAAGCCCAAAATATTATCATAAGACGATAATTTGCTAAACTCTATGCGAATACTCTGTAGTCCGAGTAGACAATTCTTTAAATAATATACTGAAATTCTCCCCTGATACAACTCGTTCATAAGGATTGGATAACAACTACCCCAATTTGAATTTTCAAGATGTATAAAAACAATTGAAAAAAAGAATTCAAAATCCAATTGTCTAATAGATCAAGCCAACCTTTAAGGAAAGTTTCATCGCAATCCCCCATAAATTTATTTCAACAGAGAATCTCTTATTCTAAGCTATTATAGCATTCTTTCAAGTAAAGTTGTATGTCTTTCCTAAAATTCATCAAAAAAAACACCCCCTAGGGCAAACCTGTGAGTGCTTTAAAACGTTGATAGTATCGTATTGATTAACGTTTTGAGGCAACTGACTTCGTCAGTTTGCAGCCACATTTGTAAGCGCCTAAAGTCGCAACAACTGTGCCAATTGCACCAATTTAGTATGGGAGCATAAAAAAGAACACCCCAAAAGGTGCTCTTTGTAAGTATAGTAATTCTTTCGAATTAACGTTTACTAAATTGTGATGCTTTACGAGCTTTTTTCAAACCTGGCTTCTTACGCTCAACTTTACGTGAGTCACGTGTAAGAAGTCCTGCGCGTTTCAATGAATCGCGGAAGTCTGGGTCTACTTGAAGAAGGGCACGAGCGATACCGTGACGGATAGCTCCTGCTTGACCAGCGTATCCACCACCTACAACGTTAACGAAAACGTCGTATGAACCTACAGTTGAAGTAACTGCGAATGGTTGGTTGATGACCAAACGAAGGTCAGCGTGTGGGATGTACTCTTCAACATCTTTTTTGTTAACAGTGATTTTACCAGTTCCTGGAACAAGGCGAACGCGTGCAACAGCGTTTTTACGACGTCCAGTACCTGCATATTGTGCTTGTGACATACTTTATTGTTCCTTTCCTTAGATAAGTCCTGAAATATCAAGAACTTCTGGTTGTTGTGCAGCGTGAGTGTGCTCAGCTCCAACGAATACTTTCAATTTCATACCTTGAGCGCGGCCAAGAGTATTGTGTGGAAGCATACCTTTAACTGATTTCTCGATCAAACGAACTGCATTTTTAGAACGAAGTTCACCAGCAGAGATTGATTTCAATCCACCTGGGTGGTTTGAGTGAGTGTAGTAGATCTTATCAGTTGCTTTTTTACCAGTCAATTTAACTTTTTCAGCATTGATAACGATTACGAAGTCACCTGTATCAGTGTGTGGTGTGAATGTTGGTTTGTTTTTTCCGCGAAGTACGCTAGCAACAACTGCTGAAAGGCGTCCAAGAGGTACATCAGTTGCGTCAACAACGTACCATTTGCGTTCTACTTGGCCTGGTTTAGCCATGAATGTAGTTTTGTTCATGATTTCTCCTATATGAATGTCGTTTTTGTTTACAGGGCGGATGTTCCGGTCCGCAGGGTATTTGAAAGGTTCCGGGGCCTTACAAATGGGGTAAACAATACCGCCTACTATTGTATCAAAATTCTCAGATAAAAGTCAAGCGGTTGGGAAAATATTTTTTATTTCTGCCAGATTTTAAATCTTCTTACTGCCTTCTCCTGAGTGATGACTTGAAAACCTTTAGAGAAGAGGAAAATAGCACAAGTCAAAAATAGAGTGACAATGATGTAATTAACCACAAGACCATGGTCTCCCACCAATGGTGGTTTTGTCATAAAACCGTAATCTCCACCCGTCAATAAATTGACTATAAAAATCAAACCATTAAGTAAAGAAGTCAGTATAAGAATACCTTTGAAATCCAAGAGACGTGCATCGTAGTTGTTTAAAAGATAAATCAAGGAATTTCCAAGAAGGGCTAGATGTCCGAAAATAAAGGACAAAATAACGATGTGCGGGAAAGAGTAAGCGTCTGGGATTGGATAAACAAAGGCTGCAATCGTCCCGAAGGTTCCAAGCAAAGCAAAATATTGTTTGGTTTTTGAAATACCTGGAAGCAAGAGAACTACAAACATGGCTAATCGGCAATGATAAAAAGGCAAGCTTTCTGACAGCGGGAACTGATTGATCCAATACCAGCTGTAAAGCGAGATTAACTGTATTGCCTGTATAATCTGGAAGAATCGTTGACAAACCTTATTATCACGATAGCGATAAGCAAGATAAATTGTCAAAAACAGTAAGGCAAATGTGCTTGCGTACCAAGTAAATCCAAATTGGGGTGGCTCCGTCGGATGGGTGGTAAATAAAGCATCCCAAACATTCATATAATTTTCCTCATTTTCATATAAGCCATTTTCTTACTTATCTCTATAGATCATAGCTTACATTTATTTCTTATATTTTTGTGTCCCAAAGAAGCTGATCCTTCGAGACAAATTAACTCTTAAAAATTTTTTCTTAATAGAAGACCATTAGTCTTCTTGCAAACTTTCTACTAGCTTAGCTAGGTTCATAGAGTTGGAACCTTTAAGTAGAATTTGGTCATTTGCACCAAGACTCTCCTTGACTTGTTTGACCATGGCTTCAAACTGGTCTTCATCAGCTGTTTTCTTAAAGTAATAAACATGACCGATTGGGAACATTTGACTGGCTAGTTGGGCCAATTCCGCAATGTCTTCACCGTAGAAAATAACGGTATCAAGTACATCAGGTGATAGGCTCAAAATCATTTGATTATGAAGTTGAACAGACTGGCCTCCAAGTTCTTTCATATCCGCCAAAACTGCGATTTTCTTGCCACCTTCATTAGCGGAAATAGCAGAGAAAGTTTCTAAAATCAACTTCATGGCTGTTGGGTTGGCATTGTAGACATCTGATAAGATGTCTGCACCGTTGGCAGCCTTTTTCCACTCGGTACGATTGCGGGTCAATTCAAGATCCTGGAAGGCTTGACCAATCTGCTCCTCAGTCACTCCTTCTTGCAAGGCAACGTAAGAAGCAATCATAGCATTGGTCGCATTGTACTTACCAGTTACTGGTAAATCAAGGGATTTCTCCAAGAAATTAGCCTTGAAACTCAAGCTATCCTTACGCTCAGTTAATTCAGTAATTTCGAGTTCGGCACCTGGACCAAAACGAACTACTTTTTGGTCAGCAGGTAGGTAATCCTCTACAATGGGATCAGATGGCGCCAAGAGCAAGCTACCTTTCTCCATTCCATCAGCAATCTGTAATTTACCTTTGGCAATCTCAGAACGATCCTTGAAGAAGGCCAAATGTGCCTCTCCGACCAGAGTCACAATAGCTGTTTTCGGATGAGCCAGTTCAGACAAAAGATGAATATCTCCCAAGTGATCCTGTCCCATTTCCAAGACCAACTTCTCAGTGTCATCCGGCATATGAAGAACTGTATAAGGTAGTCCAATCTCGTTATTGTAATTTCCTTGCGTTTTGTAGGTTTTATAGCTTGTAGAAAGCAAATGAGCCAACATATCCTTGGTCGTTGTCTTCCCATTTGAACCTGTAACAGCAAAGACATCTACTCCTGTCTTTTGAAGGTAATAGGCTGCAAGAGCTTGAAAGGCTGCCAAAACATCCTCTACTAAAATGTAAGGATGACCCGCTACTTCCTTTTCTGACAGGGTTACAGCAGCGCCGTTTTCAAAAGCCGTCTCGATAAAGTCATGACCATCACGCGCCCCCTTGAGTGGCACAAATAGATCACCAGGCCCAATCAAACGACTATCAAACTCTGCCTTGACTAGTGGGCTGTCCGCATAGCTTGTCACATCATTTTTTGCACTGACAACACGTGCAACTTCGTGAATCGTAAGTTTCATGTTTACTCCTTTAAAAAGGGGCAGGGAGTCTTGCCCCGCCCTTATAGCTATCTTTACAATAGGTGCGCTTCACGCTTGTTAAAGCTTTCTTTAGCAAGCTCAACTAATCGCTCGATTAGTTCTGGATAGCTAATCCCCATATTGTCCCAAAGCAATGGATACATAGACCACTGGGTAAATCCTGGCATGGTATTGAGCTCATTTAGGAAAACTTCTCCCTTATCTGTATAGAAGAAGTCACAACGTGAGAGACCAAGCCCGCCAATAGCACGGAAGGCAGCTTCTGCATTTTGACGCATGATAGCTACCACATCATCACTGATTTTAGCCGGGATGTCCATGGTAATCTTGTTGTCGATATACTTGGCATCGTAGTCATAGAAGGCAACATCCTTGACCACTTCACCTGGCAAAGTGCTCTTAACATCATAGTTACCTAAGAGACCAACCTCAATTTCACGCGCATTCACCCCTTGTTCTACCAAGACACGGCTGTCATATTGGAAGGCAAGTTCCAAAGCTTGGCGGAGCTCCTCTTGATTTTCAGACTTAGAAATACCGACACTGGAACCCATGTTTGACGGCTTCGTGAAGACTGGGTAAGTCAACTTTTCCTCAACTTCGGCAATTTTAGAAGTCGCATCATCCCCTTCGACAATGGCTACATAAGGAACTTGGGCAATCCCGACAGATTCTAAAACACGCTTGGTCGTGATTTTATCCATGGCAAGACTGGATGACAAGATATTGCAACCGACATAAGGCATTTTTAAAACTTCTAAAAATCCTTGGACAGAGCCGTCTTCTCCCATCGGACCATGCAAAACTGGAAAAACCACAGCGTCTTCTTCGTAGATAGCACTTGGCGCGATTTTCTTGCCCCAGTCAATGGTCGCATTGGTCATAAGACGATCCTCTTGAACTGGAGTTTGGCTAAATTCTTGCGTTTTGATAAAGTCACCTGACTGACTGATAAAGAAAGTCTTGACTGTGAAACGATCGTAGTTGACCGCACGCATCACACTCTCAGCTGAAAGGACAGAGACTTCACGCTCTGCACTTCGTCCACCGTATAAAAGAATAATCGTTTGTTTCATATTGCTTGTCCTAATTCTAATAGAATACTCGTTCTTTAGTATATCATATTTGCTTCTTTTTTTAAACTTGAACATGGTACTAGAATTTAAGAGAGATAAAAAGAGACCGTTAACATCAAATTCGGTCTCCTTGCTTTTTAACTAAATGAATTGAATTCGTAAACTTGTCCAAACTTACAACTCTGTCCGATTTTCAATGGCTCGTAAGAGTGTGACTTCGTCCGCATACTCGATATCTGCTCCCACGGCTAGTCCTCGTGCTAGGCGAGTCACCTTGATACCAGCTGGTTTGAGCAAACGAGAGAGATACATAGATGTCGCTTCTCCATCTGCTGTCGCATTGGTTGCCACGATCACCTCTGAAACCTCACTATCCATGAGACGGGTCATGAGGCTCTTGAGATTGATATCGTCTGGGCTGATGCCATTCATAGGAGAAATGAGTCCATGCAAGACATGATAGAGTCCGTGGTATTCTTGGATGTTTTCCATAGCAGCGACATCTCGGCTATCCTCTAGAACCAGAATCGTAGACTGGTCACGGCTAGGATCTGTACAGATAGAACAAGGATCATCATCTGTCAAGCGTCCACAAATAGAGCAATAGGTCAATTCTCGCTTGGCTGCAAGGAGATTTTTTGCAAATTCATTGACGTCATCATCCGACATCCCAATGGTATAAAAGGCCAGTCGGGTTGCTGTCTTAATCCCGATACCCGGAAGTTTAGAATAACTGTCAATCAGCTTAGCTATAGGTGTTGGGTAAAGCATGGCTTCCTTTCTAGTTCATTGGATGGTGTTGGTTGTAAAGATTGATAATGTCGCGAGCAATCGAAGGTCCGACACCATTAGTTAGATTCGTATTATGAGGGAAAACAACTGCGACTGCAATCTGCGGATTATCGGTTGGCGCATAGGCTACGGCGTTGGTATTGTTGGCTTTTTGTCCGCCATTGACATAACTTTCGGCTGTACCGGTTTTTCCGCTGATAGATACTGCTGCCCCATTTGAAAAGGCACGACCTGTCGTAAGAGCACTTGTTCCGTGCGATACTTGGTAAAAGCCTTGTTGCAAGATAGACATGTCAGACTCAGAAATATTGATTTTATTCATTTCTGTGCTGTCATTTTGCTTAATGAGTTCTCCTAGACCACCTTGTTCGTTGTTGTCGTAGACTCCTTCCACGATATGAGGAGCTAAGCGGACACCATTATTGGCAATAGTTGCAACATACTGAGCTAACTGCATTGGTGTGTAGTTATCGAACTGCCCGAAGGCATTATTTAGATAGTTGGCCAAATCATAGTCTTTAGGGATAAATCCTGTTGACTCATCTGGTAGGTCAATTCCTGTAGAAACTCCCAAACCATACTCACCAAATGTTGAACGTAGTTTGCCCATAGCAGACTCAAGATTATTGGTCCCAACTGTCATATTAGGCTGATAAGTTTGTCCCATAATCCCGAGGGCAGTTTGAACCATGTAGGTATTGGATGAATATTCTAAGGCCTCAACGGCTGTAATTGGGAAAGAACCATAATAAGGGGTATACCAGGAATTGATAGGGGCAGAACCTTGGAAGACGATTGGTTGATCTGTCAAGGTTTGGTTGCCTGACAAGACCCCATTTTCCCAACCTGAACTGATAGTTGCAGCCTTAACGACAGATCCTGGAACAAAGACATTGGTGACAGTTCCGAGTGAGTCTGTGGTCAGTTCTCCAGTCTCTACATTGTGCTTCATTCCTGACATGGCTAATACAGCACCTGTCTTAGGATTGAGGGCTACTGCATAGACACCTTCAGAATATCTGGCTCCTCCATTGGCAAGTTCTGAGTTGAAATAACTCTTCAAGAGACTGTCTACACTATCTTGGAAGGCCAAATCAATGGTTAATTTGATATTTTTCCCCTTGCTACCTTCTTCGATATTCTCTACACTTTCCATGTCTCCGTGCTTGTCCAAATGGATTTCCTTGACGGTCCGCTTCCCTTGCAAGACTTCTTCGTATTGTTTTTCAAGATAGGAAGTACCGACGCGGTCATTGAGCGAATATCCTTTTTTCAAATACGCATCTACTTCTTCTGCAGGAAGACCTGATTTTTCACTCGAAACACTTCCAACTATAGATGAAAGAGAAGTTTCTAAGACTTTTCGGTCCCATGAAGTAGAGATGGAAATACCTGGCAATTCCTTAGATGCAGAAGCAATCACAGCTACCTGTGTATCGCTCAAAGGATCAGTTTGAATATTTCCTGTTGCAAAATTCTCTACTGCATTGAGCTGACTAAAGATATAGATTGCCTTCTTTTCATCTTCTGAGTAGTCTAATTGACTGGAAGTAACACTCTCAGCAGCGTTATTATATAGTTCAGATTCGGAAAGTTGATTACCATCTGAATCATATCGTTTATCTTTTGGAAGAGCTTCAACTGTCTTCTTATAAACTTCAGCATCAGCCAAGTAATAATCAGCCATTTGACGGTCCGTCAATTCTGGAGAGGTGACTGTGACATAGGTCAACAATTTTTTAGAAATATCCTTCAAATCAGCCGCAGTCATCTTGTTGCTTCGTGTAAAGGAAACAACTTGTTTAACGGTGTTTTGGACTAAAGGTTTTCCTGTTGCATCATAAATTTCTCCACGAGCGGAACCCATGGTTACTCGAGTTTGGCTAGCAGAAGCGAGTTTGTTTTCATAAAAATCCTTATGAAGAACTTGCATATAAAGCAAACGGCCAATAATTGCTAAAAAGAGCAAAATGACGATTGCAAATAACAAATTAAGCCGTATCGGTATCGAGTGGCTATTGAATTTTCTCATACACATCAATCTCATTTCTAATCAAAATCACACTCTTCATTGTACCATAATTTAATCCGAAAATTATGGAAAAAGAAAAGACTTTTCCTTTTTGGTCCAAAAATTATTTTCTATGATATAATGGAGGTAAGCGCTATTTTATTTGTTAGATTTGCCAAAGTAATTTTGGCAAATAGCTATAAAAGGAGTTCCATGAATAAGCAAGATATCTCTACGATTATCGACCTTCACTTTGAAGAGATGACCGATTTAGAGCAAGAAATTGCCCGCTATTTTCTGCAGGCAGATACCATAAATGATGACTTATCCTCTCAACAAGTCACGCAAAAACTTCATATTTCCCAGGCAGCACTCACTCGTTTTGCCAAGAAGTGTGGTTTTAAAGGCTATCGAGAATTCATCTTCAAATATCAGCAACAAAAAGATACTCTTTCTGCTCCTCAACAGGATATGAATCCTTTAACTCAGAGAGTCCTTAGAAGTTATGCAAATCTTCGAGAAATTTCTCAAGGATTGATTGACGATGAGCAGCTGGAACGTGTGGCTCAGATGATCGACCAGTCAGAACGTGTATACTTTTTCGGAACAGGGAGTTCTGGTTTGGTGGCACGTGAGATGAAGCTTCGTTTTATGAGACTAGGTGTCGTCTGTGAAGCCTTAACAGATCCAGACGGTTTTGCCTGGACGACTAGCATTATTGATGAAAAATGTTTGGTCTTTGGTTTTTCCCTCTCAGGAACAACACCATCTATCATCGATAGCCTATTAGATGCCCAGGATATGGGAGCTAAGACAGTTCTATTTACAAGTGCACCGAATAAGGATACCCAAGCATTTACAGAAACAGTATTAGTCGCAAGCCAAAGCCAAGCCTCATATATCCAACGAATCTCTGCTCAGCTTCCAATGCTGATTATCATTGATTTACTCTATGCTTATTTCCTAGAAATTGATCGCGAAAGTAAAGAAAAAATCTTTAATAGCTACTGGGAAAATAATCGATTAAATGGTTATCGCAGAAACACAAGAAACAGAAAACCCTGAAATTGGAAACCATTCAGGGTTTTCTGTTTAAAATATTTTTCCCCACAAAAAGGAGTCCACAATGGACTCCTTTTTAGTATTTCAAGATACTGCCTTTGACGTTCTCTATTCTAGTCCTTCATATCTTTTTTGAAGAAGAATAGCATCATTCCTGAAACAAGAGTAAGGGCAGGCAAGAGAGCTGAACTTACTTCTTCTCCTGTTGCTGGTAACTGTTTGCTTGTAGAGTCTGCTACAGTACCCTTAGCCTCTGCTAAAGGCTTATCTTCTCCCATAGGTTGTGGAGCAGGAGTTTCTACATTTGCTGGTGCACTTGGTTGAACTGCATCCTTGTAGACTACCGCATAGACACCTAGGTGTGGAGCTACAAATTCGAGTGCTGAACCTTTCTGTTCAAACTTCACTTCTTGCAATTCTTGATTTGCATTCATAGCATAGACATTGGCTACATCAGACGCCACAGCGACTTGAACAAGGGCTGCACCTTTCAATTGAACAAGTTCGCCTTTCTCATTCTTCAATTGAATTTGATAAGCATCGAAACGGCGACCTTCCAAGACTTGGTTAGCAACCTTATCGACCTCTAGAACAGAACCACCATTGAGGTCCCCTTCTCGAGCAATCAGTTTCAAGTTTGTTGATGAATCTTTCAAGACCTTCAATGTGCTATCAGTTGATGGACTTTCTTCCTTGGTTCCAACTTCGACGATGCGGTCTTGGGCTTCCTCACGTTCAACCTTAAGAACCTTACGGTTGTCACCATCGACTTCTACATAAGTCGTTACTTGTCCGTCTTTTCCTTCAGAAATGACTTGTTCCTTACCTTTAGCTAAATCAGCATTCTCACGGCGAACAGTCTTGAAGGCGATTGGTTCTTTCTCTACTTTTAAATTTGGTAGATTAAAGTCCAAATTCATAACGCCTTCTGTCGGCATAGCAGTTCCTTCTTGAGTACCTACTTCAACGATGCGGTCTTGAGCTTCCTCACGTTCAACCTTAACAACCTTACGATCGCTTCCGTCAACTTCTACATAGGTCGTTACTTGTCCGTCTTTTCCTTCAGAAACAACTTGTTCCTTACCTTTAGGAAGAAGAGGATTTTCACGACGAATTGTCTTAAAGGCGATTGGCTCTGTCGTTACTTCAAGGCTTGGTTGAGTTACACTCAATTCTTTAACACCTTCAGTTGGAAGATTTGAATGTTTCACTTCCTCTTCTGGCTTACTTGGCTCTTCTGGCTTACTTGGCTCTTCTGGCTTACTTGGCTCTTCTGGCTTACTTGGCTCTTCTGGTCTTGCAGGCTCTTCTGGCTTACTTGGCTCCTCTGGTCTCGCAGGCTCTTCTGGCTTACTTGGCTCCTCTGGTCTCGCAGGCTCTTCTGGTCTTGCAGGCTCTTCTGGAGCTGGTTCCTCTTTTGGTGTCGCCTGAAGATTGTTGATAGATGTCAAAGCGTCTTGCAAGGCCTTATCTACTGCATCCTGAGTTTTGGCTTCTTCAATAGCAGCTAAGGCTTGTTCTGCTAGTTCAACTAGTTTCTTCTTAGCTTCCTTGTCATCACCCAACTCAGCTGTTTTACTTTTAATGGCTTCGGACAAGCTTGCCATAGCTTTATCGTAGTCAAGCTTAGGCTCTACTGGTTTGCTTGGTACCTCTGGCTGTGTTGGTTCTTCTGGTGCTGGCTCCTCTTTTGGAGTCGCTTGAAGCTGATTGATAGATGCCAAAGCTGCTTGCAAGGCTTTATCTACTGCATCCTGAGTCTTAGCTTCTTGGATAGCTGTCAAGGCTTGCTCTGTTAATGCAACTAGCTTCTTCTTAGCTTCCTTGTCATCACCGAGCTCAGCTGTTTTTCTTTCAATCGCTTCAGTCAGACTTGCCATAGCCTTGTCATAGTTTGGCTCTTCTGGTTGCGCTGGTTCTTCTGGAGCCGGCTCCTCTTTCGGAGTCGCCTGAAGACTGTTGATAGATGCCAAAGCTGCTTGCAAGGCTTTATCTACTGCATCCTGAGTCTTGGCTTCTTGGATAGCTGTCAAGGCTTGCTCTGTTAATTCTACTAACTTCTTCTTAGCTTCCTTATCATCACCGAGCTCAGCTGTTTTTCTTTGGATGGCTTCGGTCAGACTTGCCATAGCCTTGTCATAGTTTGGCTCTTCTGGCTGATCTGGCGTTGGTGCGTCATCTGTGCCATAATTTTCTTCCTTATCAAGGATCGTTTGCAAAGCTGCTACTGTCTTCAGAACTTCTTGTGCATTGGCTTCACTTGCTGAAAGTTGCTCAGATAATTTATCCAAGTTTGATTTGAAGGCTTGACGTGCCTCTGGAGTATTCTTCAAGCTTGTCTGGTCAAACTTAACCAACTCATCCTTCCAGTTCTTCATGGCTTGGATTAACTCTGCTTTGGTATAAAGAGCACTACCTTCACCATGAGTGATGAACTGGTCAACTTGGATACCAATATTTCTCGTAGTATCATTACGTTTTGGATCCAATTGCAAGGTTACAGCATGCCAACCTTCTTCGAGTCCAGTCAAACGAACAAGAGTCTGACCACCTTGACGAGTAGTGGCTGTACCACTGAAGTACTTCTTACCGTTGTACTCAGAAGCATTACCTAGGCCATCTTGATACTCGACTTTTCTACCGTCTAACGTTACTTTGTAGATACCATGTCCTGGATCTACATATCCTTTGATCTCAAGACCTGTTCCGTAGAAGTAGGCTGTTACGCTGGCATTTTTCTTCTGCTCTTCTGTCAAACGTCCAAATGACGCCCATGATTCTGTATTTTGGTATTTATCCGCTGAGTTCGTTTCATGGTTCCAACCTGGACTATAGTCAAGCTGAGTTGCCTGATCGTCATAGCTTGTTTGGTCTTTTAGGAGCAATTCTGCCTTCATTACTCGAATAGTAGCTTCTGAAGCAAAACCAAGAAGGGCATTGTCAGAAACGCTAGTCATTTTCACTTTGAAGTCAAAGATTGAATCAGCTTGCTCTGTAAAGTCGATAGTTGGAATCGTGATTGTTTTCTCAGTTTCACCATCTTGGAAAGTCAAGTCAGCAGTTGTGTCCTTGTACACTTTACCATGAACCCCTGTTCCTGGTTCTGTTACAACATGGACTGTTGCTGTTCCTTTGCTACCACCAACACGTTTAATGGTTACAGTAACCGGTTGACCTTTTTGAACTTCATAGGTCGTTTCTTTCATCTCAAACATACCCTTGCCGGCATTGTTGAGCGTGTAGATACCTTCCGTTGCAATAGCTTTACCAGTTTTGTTGATGAGTTTTATGGTATGTTCACCTGGAGCCAAGTCTTCAGTTTCATAAACCAACTGGCTACGTTTACGAGCTGCATTATTGGTTTGGACATCTGCAACCTTTTGACCATCCACGTAAACGGACATTTCACCGTGGTTTGGATCAACTGTAGACACTACATATGCTTTTGTTCCAGTGAAACGGTAGGTTACGCTAGCATCTTTTTGGTTAGTCCACATAGATGTTCCGCGGACGCCTTCAGATTCATCATACCAAGTTGTATTCTCTTTATCAGCAGTTGTATTTGAATGGTAATCTAGTCCTAGAGGGTAACCATCTGTCTTCTCGATACTGCTTGGTGTCTTATAAACAGAGAAGTTTGTCAAAATTGGAGTCGCTTGTGCACCAGTAATGGTTACACGAATCTTTTGTGCCTCTACTGGTTGACCTTGGATAAGACGACGATAACCAACAGTTGAGCCTTCACCGTATGGAACCCAACGACCATTGAGTTCAACTTCAACCTTGAAGCCAGAGATACGCTGACCTTTAGCGATGTCTTCTTTTAGTTCGACTACGTCAAAACGTCTCTTTTGTCCAAGATCGACAGTAAATTCACCTGTCTTAGCATCATTTGCTAGTGCCCAGCTCGTATCATCCTTACCATCTGTCAAATGACTTGCTTGATACAAGTGATTCTTACGAGTAGAGCTTGCAGTTACAGTTGCACCCTTAGCAAAGTCAGTTGCATACATTTGATCCAAGGTTGCTCGGAATTCTTGCAAGCGAGCGACATCTGCTTCTGCGAATTTACCTTCTTTATTAGGTGGAATATTGAGGAGAAGTGGCGTTCCACGACCAACAGACTTGAAGTAGATATCCATCAAATCTTTGATTGATTTTGGTTGTTGATTGTCATGGTAAAACCAACCTGAACGGATAGAAACGTCTGCTTCACCAACTGAGTACATATCTCCTTCTGGATCTCCATGATTGAGATACTCATTCTTCACATCGTCAGTGATTTTAGCTTTCTTGACCTTATGCCAAACTGGATCTCCGGCGATACCACGTTCATTACCAATCCAACGGACACTTGTCGGTTGAGCAGAGAAGATAGCGATATCTCCTTCGGCTTTCTTAATGTACTTGAACCACTCATCAAAGGTATAAGTTACTTTTTGAGCTCCGCTACCACGCGCACCATCCATCCATACTTCGATAAACTTACCATTATTTCCGTATTTAGGATTACCAAGGATTTCCTTGAGTTGGTTGAGATAGTATTCGTTGTACTCTTTCTCAGTTGCAACATGATATTTAGGATGGTTGGCATCCCATGGTGATAAGTAAACACCCATATTCATGTCATACTTAGTCGCTGATTTAGAGATCTCTTCGAGAAGGTCTCCCTTACCATCTTTCCACGGACTTGCAGCCACCGTATGGTCTGTATATTTAGATGGATAAATCACAAATCCGTCATGGTGTTTTACAACCATGATAGTTCGTTTGAATCCAGCATCCTTCAAAGTCTTAATCCACTGATCTGTATCAAGGTTAGTCGGGTTAAAGTTTTGAGGATTTTCTCTGCCGTTCCCCCATTCAGAGTTGGTATAGGTATTCATACCATAGTGGATGAAGGCAGCCAATTCTTCCTTGTGGTAATCCAATTGAGCCTTGCTTGGAAGTGGACCGTAAGCAGCAATTTCTGTTTCTTCATCTTTTGGATCAACCACTGGAGTTACAGGAGTTGCTGGTTTTGGATCTTCAATCTTTTCGTATTCAAAAATAACTTCATTCACCCCTTTATGCTTGATAGTTGCTTCTTGGCTTGCATTGACTGCACGATAACCTGCAATTTCTTTAGCTTGGAATTTATGAACAAAGGAAACATCGTATTCTTTACCTTCGTTATTGTCCACATCTGCAGTTGTCAACTCTTTATCAGAGTCTTTCAAGCGATAGTGAACCTCAAAGGAACCTTTATTGACTTTGTAGACAATCTTAATAACACGAGTTCCTGCGGGAGCCTTGCTCACAACACTATGATCCTCATCCCAAGCATCTTTCAATTGTTTATTGACTGGAGAATCACCAATTGAAACAATCTCATATTTTTCTTTATTCTTCTTGTAGAAATCTGTTTTTTCAATTTCCGATTTGTAGTTATAATTGAATTGAGCGCCAACTTCTGCCCTGTCTACAAAAGTATCGTTTTCTTTGACTGGGTTATCATTTTGGTCCACATGTTCGATAACTACACGGCCATAGTCAACGCCTTCAACTAGGGTAGCAAGACCGCTATTGTCAAAGGCATACTTGTTTCCACCAATGACAGCTGTGGTATTTCTGAGTAATTGTCCCTTTGCATCAAAGTAATAGCGATTATCGTTATCACCTTGGTACCAGCCTTCTTTGACACCGTACTTGTCAATGACTTCTTTGACCCATGCCAATTGTTCAGGCGATAGGACTAATCCTCCTCCAAAGCGGTCTTGTTCAGCGATGTTCGCATTATCAACAGTCCCACGTTGGTGAATTCCGATGACTTTGCCATCACCGTTGATAATACCGCCACCAGAAAGACCTGATACAGAAGTCAAACGATAGGTAACACCTACTGTTCCCTTATCATCATATTTTTCAGTGCCTTTAACAACACCGTCAGCCTTATACAACTGACCTGGCACAATCGGCTCCTTCAATTCTGGTGAGCTTGAATCTGTAGGATAACCAATCGTACTGACAGGTTCTCCAGCTTTGTATTCCCGATGATCTGCTAACGGAGTAAAGGTTGCTGCCTTATTTGGACTAGCGATTTGAAGTGGAATTGGAGCGACAACCAAGGCTAGGTCATTCTTGTAACCTTCACCAAACTTTTCTTTATTCCAGAAATGGATATCCTTTTCCTTGAAAATAACCGTCTTCCCTGAATTTGGTAGAGATCTGACCTTGGGACTATTTGAACCGACATTGTAGTAGAACTTAGCAGTATCACCACCACGGATAGAACCCGCATTGGTATCCGCATCCTTGACTAAGAAGTTGTGTGCTACTGTCAAGATAATATTTGGCGCAACAAAGATACCAGAGCCTGAATTGAGATAATCCTGTTTCCCACCATTTGCAAGTGGAGAGCTAAAAATGCTATAAACCATAGTCGCAGAGGTAGCTGGTTGACCTTCATAGTCAATATGCTTGAGATCCTGACCACCATTGATAATGGCTCTATTTTCTTTTTCACCTTCAGTTGTACTTGCTTCTTCAGCTTTTAAAATACTTTTAGTTTCAACTTTTGGGCTATCTTTTTCTGATACAATGGCTGAAGTATCCAGTTTTTTCACTGGTGTATCAGGATAAGCACGGTCAGGAATTTCTGCTGGAAGTAAATCTCCAGCCTCTTCAGTAGTTTTAGTTTCTTCTGTTACTTTTTCTGAAGCAGGAGCTGCTTGTTTAGCAACTTCTTCTTTAACAGGACTCACTACTTCTTTAGTTTCCTTAACTGCTTCCGCTTTTTCTTTATGGACATCGATTACTTCTTTGGCTTGACCTTCTACTTCCAGTTTTGGATCTGTCACAACTTCGTTAGCGGCAACATTTCCAGATGCAAAAAAAGCCAGTCCAACTGCCACAGAGGCTACACCAACCGTTAGTTTACGAATACTGAATATACGACTTCTTTCAAAAAAATACTGTTTCATCAAATTCTCCTAATGAACAAAAGCAGTCAGCTACTGCAAGAGCCCAGTTTCTGCTGGTGACAATTTTATTTCTCCGTACCTACTATAAAACTCTTCTTCCTCCCACTCTTATCTTCTGTTAAATTCATTTTTAGAAATCGCTTACATTTTTTCTGAATAAAAAAATGACTTGATTTTACAAATGCTTTTTCGAGATTTCTCAGTACAATAAATATACTATATTATTCCAAGAAATGCAAGGGCTTCCAAAGTTTTATTAAAGTTTTACCTAACTTTTTTCCTGCCAAAAAAACCTAAATTGGCAAAGCCAATTTAGGACTGTTTGGTTCTAAAATGATAATATGCACCGAGCATGCCAGCAGTATTCTGATGGTGGGCAAATTCAAGTCGAGTCTTGTCTGCCAAGCTTGGAACAAGCGAATCTTTCAAAGCCTTACGGATTTTTGGTTTCAAAATTGCTTCTTGCCCCATGATACCACCACCAAGGATGACAACTTCTGGATTGGCAACATAACAAATATTTGCGAGACCCTTGCCAAGGTAATCCACCATACGGTCAATCCCCTCCATACAGAGTTTATTGCCTTCGGTAGCTTCTTTGAAAATTCTGCGACCGTTCCACTGTTCCACTTCATCTCCATGTGCATCTGCTACATACTTAACAAGAGCTGTCGTAGACGCTAAATCCTGGAAGGCTCCATCCTGCATGTGCAGATAACCAACTTCACAGGCAGAATTACTAAAGCCATGGAAAACTTGGCCATCAATGATTAAACAACCACCGATACCTGTTCCAATTGTCAAACAAAGGGTAATACTTGCACCCTTTCCTGAACCAGAGACAGCTTCAGCAAGGCCTGCACAGTTAACATCATTTTCAATTTCACAAGGAATGTTAAAGCTTTCTTCAATTTCCTTTTTAAATTGAGTTCCTGCATAGTTTGGTATCTGTGGACCAGCATAGAAAATTTCACCCTTATCAGGATCAACCATTCCCGCTGAGGAAATGGCTACACCTGACACTGGTCCTTTTTCTAGATAGCTAGCTACGATATCTTTTGTTTTCTGTAAGATGTGTGGACCACCCTTGTGCGCCTCAGTCGCTACTTCGTTAGACTCTACAAGTTGTCCATCTTGGTCAATTAAACCGTATTTGATATTAGTTCCACCAATATCAATTGCAACGTAATTAGTCATAAAGCCTCCTGTTGATTAGAGGAAACGCTCCTTAGTTTCACGAATCAATTGAGCAGCTGCTTCTACAACTGGACGATCTTCTTCGGTCACTGGTGTAAGTGGAGAACGAACTGATCCGATATTAAGCCCTTCATTGATTTTCAAGACTTCTTTAATCACACAGTACATATTACCATGAGCTGCAGTTAATTTACCGATGATAGCGTTGATAGCATATTGCAATTCACGCGCTGTTTCTAGGTCTTTATCTGCAATCAATTGGTTGAGTTTCAAGAAGAGTTCTGGCATAGCACCATAAGTACCACCGATACCAGCTTTTGCACCCATGAGACGTCCACCGAGGAATTGTTCATCTGGACCATTAAAGACGATATGATCTTCGCCACCAAGGCTAACGAATGTTTGAATATCTTGAACTGGCATTGAAGAGTTTTTAACACCGATAACACGTGGGTTCTTCAACATTTCTGTGTAAAGACTTGGAGTCAATGCAACACCCGCCAATTGAGGAATGTTATAGATGACATAGTCTGTATTTGGTGCAGCAGCACTGATGTCGTTCCAGTATTTTGCAACTGAGTATTCAGGTAAGCGGAAGTAAATTGGTGGGATTGTTGCAATAGCATCTACTCCCAAGCTTTCTGCATGACGAGCAAGTTCGATACTGTCTTTAGTATTGTTGCAAGCCACGTGAGCAATGATAGTCAACTTGCCTTTAGCAACTGCCATGACTTCTTCCAAGATCAATTTGCGGTCTTCTACGCTTTGGTAGATACATTCACCTGAAGAACCGTTGACATAAAGCCCTTGAACACCTTTATCAATAAAGTATTGTACCAAGGCACGAGTACGTTCTGGGCTAACTTCACCCGCATCATCATAACATGCGTAGAAGGCAGGAATGACACCTTCATATTTTTTTAAATCTGACATAGATTTCTCCTAAGATTTCTTTTTTCTGCTTTGAGCAGATGATTTTTTACTATTTTAGTATACACCTTGTAAAAAGCGCTTTCAATATATCTCAGCCACTTAGATTTTAATTTCTATTCATTTTCCATAGCTTTTCATGTTTGAAAGTAGTTTCATATCATTTTCAATCTGCTTGATATTTAGCAAACAATTTTTCCATTAATCCAGCTTGGCAAAAGGCAAGAAGACCAAAGCCAAAGAGTAGAAATGCTGAACCACCAAGCACTAGAGTAAAGCCTGATAGATAGAGAAGCATAATGATTAACAAAATAATCGCAAGCATCAAGAAGAACCATACGAAGTTAAAACTTACCAAAAGTAATCCCTTTTGGAGCACTTCTTTCCAAGTTAATTGATAGCGTGCAGCAATTGGATAGCTAGCCAACATAACTAGTGTTAAAAATATCAGAATTCCCAAACAAATAGCTTTAATGAGTTGAAAGGCAACTCCAGTTTGACTCCAAAATAGTGATAAGTCAACCACACTGATCAAAAAGATTCCTAATTCCAGCAAACCTAACTGAAAACCTAATTTCAAATTTTGCTTAAAGGCTCTAATATAAATTTTGAAAACAGGAATACGACGGCTGCGCTTCACTTCAAAGATTGTCTCATAGAGACTGATTTTAGCTACCCCAATAGTCACAATAGGCAAACAAGACACAACAAAGAGTAGGTTAACCGTCACGATATCTAACACTTTCTCGCAAAAACGCATAAGAAAGTTATCCGTATCGAATGCCGCTTTTATCAATCCAGATCCTTTATGTGCCATTGTTTGCTCCTCCTAACTGACTAATCGATTAAAATTTTAAATAAATATTTGCGAACTTTATCTTCCATACCTGCATAACCGTTAGGCTGATGAGGCTCCCCTGGGAAGAAGACTGCAAAATTGTGATAACCCAACAAAAGTGGGTATTGTTCGTGACAGTGAACAAAGCCGATGTCACTAGCTTCATCAAATGCTACTGCCTCGTCCTTAACACGAGAACCGTAACTTGAGTATTCATGCCCTTCAACCAACAAATGCAAGTCTGCATAGTTTTTATGGTATTCAAAGCGATCATTTTCTTCTTTATTAAGAACATTTTCTTGTACAACTAGGAAAACTTTATCCCCATCAATCTCGTATTTACCTAATTCAAAACTATCCTTACGATGCTCATAGAGATAATCGATAGCCTTGTCCAGATTTGGGTGAATTCCTTTGTAAAAGCTAATGTTTTTTAAATCATCAAAAATCATAGTAATTTCCTTTACCTGATTAATACCTTCAGACATAAGATGTCTAGCCAGTAAGTTTATAAGTGTCTAACAAAACTTCGTGAAGCAAGCAACTCCTCTCCATTTTGTAGACACTTATATATCCTGTATTCTCTTAGTCTATCAACTATACTTCTGTATACTGATAAACAGATTGTACGATATTCAATATTCGCAGAGTATTATCCTTTGACAGCTCCCATAGTAATACCTTGAGTGAAGGATTTTTGGAAGACAAGGAAGACTGTTACGATTGGCACAGCTGCAAGAGCAGCCCCTGCCATAATTAAACCATAGTTGGTTGCCATCTCGGCCTGCATAGTCGCAACCCCGAGTGAGATGGTCAAGTTTTGACGTGAAGTCAACATTACCAATTGCATGAAGTAGTCATTCCATGTATTGATGAAGGTAAAGATTGCAAGAGCTGCAAATCCTGGTTTCACAATAGGGAAGGCTACGCTCCAGAAGGTACGAATCTCACCACATCCATCGATTTTAGCAGATTCGAGCAATTCTGTAGGAATGTTTTCACTAAATTGTTTCATGAGGAAGACCCCAAATGGCCATCCGATCAAAGGCAAGATAACTGCCCAAAGAGTGTCATGGATTCCCATGAAGTTGACGATACGTACCAATGGCACAAGAACAACTTGTTTTGGAAGAGCCATGGCAGCGATAAAGATAGCGAAGAGAATGCGTTGTCCATAGAAACGTTTCTTAGCCAATACATAACCTGCTAGTGAAGACGTTGCACAAACCAAGAACATCGTTACTAAAGAAATGAAGACTGAGTTCCACATCCATTGCAAGGCTGGGTTTTGCACCATCAATTGTTGGAAGTTCTCCATAGTTGGAGCTTTAGGGAACCATTGTGGTGGAATCATAATGGTATCTGGTTGTGATTTGAATGCACCTGTTAAGATCCAGTAGAATGGAAAGATAAACAGTACAGTCAATAAAAGCAAGAAGATGGTTGAAATAACAGTGAAGGCTGTTAAAGGTTTCTTTTGTGTAGATTGCATAGCTGTCTCCTTTCTATTAGTATTCTACGTCGTTTCCAAGTACTTTAAATTGAACAAAGCTGACGATGGCAATCATAACTGCTAAGAATACACCAATAGTATTGGCATAGCCATACTCAGTCAATTGGAAAGCTTTTTCGTATAGGTAGTACATAAGTGTACTTGTTGAGTAGTTTGGACCACCGGAAGTCAAAAGCTGAATCAAAGCAAAACACTGGAATGAGTTGATGGTTGTAATGATTGCGATATAAAGAGTTGTTGGAAGGAGGCTTGGCCATTTAATCTTCCAGAAAACTTGTAACTCAGTTGCTCCGTCGACACGCGCCGCTTCTACAAGTGAGTTATCAATATTACCCATTGCAGCGATGTAAAGGATGATTGGCTGACCAACTGATGTTGTCAAAAGAATAATCATAATCGCCATCAAAGCCCAGTTTTTATCACCCAACCAAGAAATGTTTTGGCTAATGATATGGCTTGACTTAAGCACGAAATTCAAAATACCTGATAGAGGATCATAAATCCATTTCCATACAACCGTTACAGCAACACTACCTGTTACAACAGGAAGGAAGAATACGAAACGATAGAAGGATCTAGCAACTGCATTTTGTTGGTAAGTTTGTGATGCCACAAATAGTGAGAAGAGTACAACGACTGGTACAGATCCGATAACTAAGATTACGGTATTAATCAAAGATTTTGTAAAGACAGGGTCTTTAAACATGCGGATGTAGTTGTCAAGTCCCACAAACTCAAAGCTAGTCATCGAGTAGTTAAAGAAACTAGTGATGAATCCCATGATCATTGGAGCTAGGACAAAGACGGTAAAGAAGATTAATACTGGTGCTAAGAATGCGTAGGAAATAACTGTTTCCCGCATACGAATTTTATTGACTTTCACAGTCGGCACCTCACTTTCAAATAGTTTTTGTTTTTTTAATTGTTGTCTGACATTGATGTAAAATCAAAATGAAATTTTTTCCAAGAAAAGCCTATGTAAGAACTTCATTTTAATTTTGACCTGTCAGTTTCTTACATTTTTTAAACAAAACTCCCCCTTTTCGTACACAAATGTGCACAGGGAAAAGGGGGGATTTTACTTTTTATTTAGGGCTTATTGTTTAGCTGCTTTTTTGATTGTTTCATTCGCTTTTTCAGTGAATGTCTTCAAAGCTGCAGCAGGTTCTTGGTCACCATTAGATACTGCTTGCAACATTGGGAACCATAGAGTTCTCATTTCAGCAAATCCGTCGATTGTGTTGTAGTATGGAGAGTAGTATTTAGTCCAACCACTGATAGTTTCCATACGTTTATCATCATAAAGTTTTCCAAATGAAGTACGAACTGGGAAGGCACCTGTACGAACTACGTCTTTAGGACCCCACTCTTTATCATCAGCGATGAATTGGATGAATTTCTTAGCTGCAGCAACTTTCTTTTCATCTTTGTTGTTAAATACTGCAAATCCGTTTACAAGGTATTCAAGAGCTGGTTTGCCTGAATCAGATGGGAATGGAACTTCTACCACTTCAACTTTACTTGCTTCCAACAATTTAGCTTGGATACCGTTTTGAGCTGGTGCCCAAAGGATTGTGTATGATGTTTGACCGTTTGCAAAGTTTTGGATGTCTGCTCCACCGTCAAATTGTGAACCGTTGTTCAACAAACCATCTTTGATCCAGCTAGTTGCTTTTTCAAGACCTTTGACGAACTTAGGATCATCAGTTGTGTATTTAGTAACTTCTTTGTCTGTTACAGAACCGCCGTAAAGGTTAGCGATGAAGGCACGTGTTCCTTGGTCTCCCCCTTGACCAGAACTGAACAATGAACCTGGAGTGTATCCTTTGTCTTTAAGTGCTTTCAAGACTTTTTCAAAATCATCTGTTGTCCAACCTTCTTTAACAAGGTTAGCTACACCAGCATCTTCCAACATTTTCTTGTTCATAGCCATGTAGAATGGTGCAGAACTGATTGGATACATGTAAGCTTTATCACCAGCTTTACTTGCTTGAATGATGTTTTCATTGTTAACATCTTTAACAAATTCATCTGTAAAGAGGTCATTCAACTCAGCCAATTTACCATTTTTACCGTAATTAATGATACGACCTGGTGCATCGAAAAGTACATCTGGAGCAGTTCCAGCTTCAATAGCTGTCGTGATTTTTTCTGGACCAGATTTGAAGTCGATTGTTTCTAGTTTAACTTTGATATCTGGGTTTGCTTTTTCGAAAGCTTCGATGATAGATTTTTCATAAGTTCCTACACCGTCACCAGATTTTTCTTGAGTGAAGACTGGGAAAGCCCACCAAGTGATTTCAGTTTTTCCTGCATCACTTGCAGCGTCTTTTTTAGCGTCTGATTTGCCACAAGCAGCAAGAGATAGGACAGCAGCACCCGCAAGTACTGTACAAGCTAGTTTTCTAAATTTCATTAGTATTCTCCTAAATGATGATAAGCGTATCCGAAACGGATAATGAGTATTGACAACTTTGTATACGTTTACATTTTATTTTACGAATCAACCACTCTCCTCGTGTTTTAATTGTCTTATTTGAGACCCGCAACAAATCGTTCCGTGATCTCTTTTGGTCTAGTAATAGCGCCACCAACTACGATGCCTCGCACTCCGTAACCTAGGATTTGCTTAGCCTGTTCTGGTGTGTGAATCTTACCTTCTGCGATGACGTCTACTCCTGCATCACAAAGTTTCTTAATCAATTCAAAGTCTGGACCGTCTACTTTCGGGCTATAAGATGTGTAGCCTGACAAGGTTGTTCCAACAAAATCAATTCCTGCTTCAACTGCTGTAAGCCCTTCTTCAAAGGTACTTGTGTCAGCCATCAAGAGTTGATTTGGATATTTTTCTTTGATTTGACGAATGAATTCTTGAATCTCTAAGCCATCATGGCGTTCTCTCTTGGTACAATCTAGAGCGATTACCTCAATGTCTAGAGCCGCTAATTCATCAACCTCTTTCATAGTGGCTGTGATGAATGGTTCCTGTGGCGGATAATCACGTTTGATAATCCCGATAATCGGAAGGTTTGTGACCTCTTTTATTTCCTTGATATCTCGAACACTATTTGCTCGGATACCGACTGCTCCACCTTGCTCAGCCGCTTTGACTAGCAAGGGCATTATACCTCCCGCTTCTGTATAAAGCGGTTCGTGAGGAAGTGCCTGACAAGAAACGATGATTCCATCTTTAATCTGCTCAATCAAAGCTTCTTTACTGATCTGTGGCATCTACTTTCCTCCTTTTCTTTTTTCTTATGAGCCTATTATATATCATTTTTAAAGCGCTTTCAATAACTTGTACTAGAATAGATTAAAGTTTCAAAACAATTTTATGAAACAGAATCTCCTGAAAGTAGTTTCAGGGAGAAATACCCGAGTTTGAATCGCCTTCCATCCACTTATTCCTACTAGAATCTTCGCTTTCTGCAAATAAAAAGCCTGTAACGAATGAACGTTACAGACCCTTCTAATATGAGTCTAAACCTTTTTATAGAGACTTTTTAGATTCAATGTTGCCATTAATCTTCTTTTTTCTTAACCATTCCAAATAAGCCGAGGAGCATTCCAACCATTCCTACAGATACTAGAGGAGTTGAAACCTCACTTCCTGTTGCAGGGAGGGTTGGTTGTTGTGGTTGAGCTGCTGGAGCTTGATATGTCTTGTCTTGCTGTGCTACTAAAGTGACAAGCGGTTTTTCTTCAACCTTATATTCCGGAAGTTCGTTTTTGGCTGCCTCGACTGCATTTACTCCGCCTGTGAATTCTGGAAGTTCATGCTTAAGGGCTTGAACTGCATTTGCTCCACCTGCAAATTCTGGAAGCTCATAAACTGCAGCTTCGACTGAATTAACACCACCTTCGAATTCTGGGATTTCCACCGTTGGAACTGCTTCGTCGCCTACTGTTGCGCTAGGAGCAGAGTACTCAGGGAGCTCTGTTACAACCGCTTCGTCGTCATTGACACCACCTTCGAATTCTGGGACTTCTACTGTTGGTGCTGCTTCATCACCGACTGTTGCACTAGGTTCAGTATACTCAGGGAGCTCAGCCACAGCTGCTTCGTCGCCATTGACGCCACCTTCGAATTCTGGGATTTCTACTGTTGGTGCTGCTTCATTACCTGCAGTTCCAATAGCTTCAGTGTACTCAGGAAGTTCTGTTACAGCTGCTTCGTCACCATTGACACCACCTGTAAATTCTGGGACTTCATGGATTGCCGGTTCGTCGCCCACTGTTCCAATAGCTTCTGTATACTCAGGTGCCTCTGTTACAGCTGCTTCTTCGCCATTTACGCCACCTTCAAATTCTGGGACTTCATGAACTGCCGGTTCCCCTTTTGAGGTCTCCACTGGATTATATTCTGGAACTTCATGTACTGCCACTTCGTCACCATTGACGCCTCCAGTGAACTCTGGAACTTCATGAATGGCAGGTTCTTTACCATTAATTCCACCAGGGATTCCTGCATCTTCAAGGCTAACTGGCAAATTATGCATGCTCTCAATCGCACCATCAACTATCTCTGTAACTTCTTGGCCAATATCTTCTTTTTTGACAACAAATAGCAGTGTTTTTGTATCGTACTGAGTTAAGAAGGTTGCTAGGTTTCCATTCGCTAATTTAAGAACAGGAGCTTGGTTTACCAAGACTTCTGAATCAAATTCTAGTGCAACAATATTGTTACCCATATCTACTGCACTTTTTATTTTTGCTTTAGTTGGTGCAACCATATCTTTACTCAAGAAATCCCAGTTGAATTTCTTATAAGACAAAGTATATTCATTTTGATTGGCATCTGCATGTTCATAAAGTAAGCCAAATTCACCATTCCCAAGATCTTGCAATGAGTTATAGGCAAATTTACCACTTTGAATTGGATTATGTTTAAGCCAAGTTAATTCTCCGTTAGCTTCCACACGTGCCAAGTGTACCAAACCATTGTAGCGTCCTGGTCCACCTGCGTTACTGAGGATGATATATTCCTTACCGTCTTGCACTGTATGAATAGCTGACATTTGAACATAGACATCTTTGACATCTGAATAGCGCTTCACATCTTTTTCCCAAGTCGCTCCACCATCTTTACTTGTTGCAACCTGCAGATCTCCTGTCAATCCACGCATGAAGAGTTTGAGGTCTCCGTTGTTCAACTGAACAACAGTTGATTCAGTATTTTGAGCACCTGGATTATTCATAGTTGAAGAGTGAATTGTTTGGTTACCTACTGGACGGTTATCATTGACTGCTTCACCTGCTTGCCAAGTTTCACCATGGTCATCAGAGTAAATGACGCGTGAAGACTGAGAACCACTCAAGTAAGATACGTTATTTGTAGTATAGACTGGGATAACTAGGCGACCTTTGTGTGGTCCTGAATGCAAGGCAATACCTGTACCAGGCCCTGTTCCTAAAAAGTGCATCCAGTCCTTACGAATACCGTATGTAATATCTTTTGGTGCAGACCAAGTTTTTCCATCGTCATCACTGTAAGACATCCAGAGATAGTTGGTATTTGAAACTCTAAAAATATTCTTGTCACTGTATTCGAAATAGACATTACCAATCAGTTCTTCACCCTTGTATAGATCACCCTTATCGCTATAAGCTGGTTGTTTAGGATCAACTACAACACGGTATTCTGTTTTTCTATTTTCAGGGTCAAAAACTTCACCATTTTCACGGATAGTATAACGTCCCGCATCACCTTGTTTGTACAAGACTTGATAAACCTTGTCTCCAATTTGCTCATAGGCTTGTGGAGCTTTCCCAGGAAGAGAGAACACTGCTTTCCCTTCAAGGAACATATCATAAATTGAGAAAATTCTCTTGGTTTTCGGATCTTGGACTAAAGCCATGTCAATATTAACTGGAGATGGCCATTCTGGATTTTTAGCTTTTTCATTGTCACGAGGATTAGAGATGGTAATTCTATCTCCCCATGTCTTCCCATTGTCATCACTACGACGAACAACCATACCAATATCACCCCAGTCAGAGTGATGCAAGCGTCTTTCATCCGTTCCAGCAATCAAGGTTCCTTTATCAGTTTTAAGAAGGGCTGGAATACGGTAACTTGCAATACCATCTTTATTTGGTTTGCGGTTTACACCGCCTTCAAATACATCTAGCTTTTCAGTAACTTTTGCACCTTCAGGAAGTTTTTTCTCCAAGTCGCCTCTTTCAAAAAACTGACTACGTTTTTTCACTTCTTCTGGAGAAAGAGTACGATCATAAATCGTTAAATTACGGACCTTAAGATTAGCGCCCCAATGGTTTTTGCCTTTACGTTTCAATGTACCAATTTGCATACGATTGACATCTGGCATGTCTTGGATGAAACGACCAGACTGAGGACTTGTTCGAGACAAGACACCATTTACATAGACGCGAACTTGACCATTTGGTTGGTCTGCATTTGGTCTTTCAACTGTAAAGGTTACAGAGTTCCACTGACCTGGCTTAATCTTCAAAGGAGCAGTTTTATAATCACCATAGAAATGTTTCCCATTGGCATCACGACCTTCAACGATAGCTGTGTTGTTAAGGATTGCCATGGTGAAGTATTCATCTACTTTGGTATCGCTTGAAACTGAGAAAAGACTGTATAAATTTGGTGCAGATGCATCTGGTTTGAACTCCATATGAATAGTCGCATTCTGAAGTTTTTTAACCTTGTCCAGCTCGTCTTTCATGTCAACTATTTGACCATTTGAAGGATTGGTTTCAACATCCTCTTTTTCAACGACAACATTGGCATTTTCTAATTCTCTTGCGTAGAAGTCACGCGGGACGCTACCGACTTCCTCATTCTCAGTTTTAGCTGCTGGAGTCTCTGCTGGAGTTTCAGTTTCTGTTGGTTTTTCAGAACCTGGGTTTGCTTTCAACTCTTCACGGTTTACTTCAGTTCCTTTATCTGTCGCTGCTGCCAACTTATCCGCAAGTTCCTTATCTATGTTAGCTAGATTTCCTGATTCTACTTCTTTTGGCAATTCTGGCAAAGCTTGTCCAGCTGTTTCACCTGGGTTTGCCGGAGCTTCTTGGGCTAAAACTGGTGAAGCACCAAAAACAACTGCTCCAATGACTACTGATGCAGCTCCTACTGTAAATTTTCGAATTCCATAGCGTTCTTTCCGTTCAAAATCTCTCTGTGTCATATATTTCCTTCCATTTTTCACAAAAATAAAGCGCTTTCTTTTTTGCTTAAAAATTTTAGCCCTTAGGGCTTTGAGCAAGAAAGAAACTGTATTGTTGATGGGTTTCTCCCATTCTTTTCATCTGAATTTCTGTTGCGTTTTTCTACTTTATATCCTAAAGCAAGCAACAATTTTACTCCTTTCGACTTGATGTTATACCTATTATATAATAAATATTCTAAATAATAGCCTTAGTAATCTATAATAGAATTTACTTTCAGATATATTTCTATGATTCAAACTTTTTGAAACTACTTTCTTTAATCTTCCAAAAATAAAGTCCTGATTTTGACAGGACTCTTTTTACATATTTCTAACGACCAAGATAGGTAAAGGGAATCTCACTACCACACAACCAGTTGTAAACCTGGTCATTGACATGAACATTCATAGCCTCGTGGGCATATTCTGGCATGAGACGATAGCTCTTTTCACAAGTCAAACGATTGTAAATGGCAAACTGGGTGATTGGGTAGCAGACATCATCATCAAGCCCTGTAATCATTCTCACCTCACCTTCGATGCGATGAGCAAGGTTTTTCACATCGATATAACCAAGCGTCTCCATGATTTGTTCTTCTGTTTCATGGAATGGATCATGAAACTTAAAATAACGGAAGAGTTCATCATAGGCTTCACTGGTATTCCCAATTTCTAATACTCGTCTAAAGTCTGACAAGAATGGATAGATAGTCACTGTTCGCTTGATACGTGGATTGAGCCCTGCAGCCACTAAAGCCAGCGCTCCTCCTTGCGAAGCTCCATAACTAGCCAACTGCTCTTCATCCACTTGCGGGAAACTAGCGACAATTTCAACCAATTGATAAATATCTAGATAGACATCTTTGTAGAAGAGTTGCTCTTTTCCTTCTACTGCACCACGTATGATTTGGCCCTTAACTGTATTTCCGAGAGGCGAACGTAAGCCATCTTGTGAGTAACCAGATTGCCCACGAACATCCATCGATACAACCCCATAACCAGCGACGGTAAAGGCTAGCATATCTGTCCAATCCCAGCAACGTCCCATATAACCATGGAAGTGGAAAATGACGGGTACTTTCTCTTCTGATTTTGGTAAGACTACACGCGCATAAACAAGGCCATCACGTGTACCTTTAAAGGTTAACTCATAGCACTTCACATTAGGAATATGAAAATCACGTTCCTCTAGTTGATAGTCTGGCAAGACCGAAACCTTGTCAATCTCACCATCCCAAAAAGCATCAAAATCTTGAGGAACTTCATCTCTTCCTCTATATGTTTTCATTTCTTCTACTAATGCTGGATTTCTCATAAAACCCTCCTTTGCTTTGTAAACGTTATCATAACTGTAGCACATATGGGAAAGCAATGCAAGAAAGAAAGGGAAACGGAAAGTGGATTTACTGTCCGACCCCTGCAAGAATCTCTCTGAAAGTAGTTTTAAAAAAATAAAAAAGAGCGATTTCGCTCTTTTCTTAGTATTTAGGAGAAGGTTGAATTTCTTTTTGAAATGTCTTTGGGTAATTTACTTTAATAGTCATGAGAGAGTCCTCGTTTCTTTTTGATGACTCTAGTATAGATACTCACCCTAAAAGCAAACTTAACATTTTCTTAGAAAAAGCTTAATCCAGATATTCTTTCTTTTCCAGATGCAAGGCAATCATGTGCCATTCTGGATCCTCTTGCCAGTTAGGAAGGGAGCTGATATAGCTAGCTACCTTTCTGGCTTCTTCAAGGATTGGGAAGTCTTCGATGATATCAGCTACATGAAACTCTGGTAGACCTGACTGTTTGGTCCCAAAAATCTCACCCGAACCGCGCATTTTCAAATCTTCTTCTGCAAGAACAAAACCATTGGTCGTTTCTGTCATGATACGCATGCGGTCTTTGCCAGAGTCAGTTTTTGGATTGGCCACTAGAACTGCATAGGACTGCTTATCTCCACGACCGACACGACCTCTAAGCTGATGAAGTTGACTAAGACCAAAGCGATCAGCATCCATGATAATCATGACTGTTGCATTTGGCACATTGACCCCGACCTCGATAACCGTTGTAGAAACCAAGATATCTGTCTTTCTCTCTTTGAATTCCTGCATAATCTGGTCTTTTTCATCACTCTTCATCTTCCCGTGTAAGAGGGCAACTTTTGCTTTTCCAGAAAAATGAGCCGTCAACTCTTCCGATAAAGCAATAGCGTTTTTCAGATCAAGAGCTTCAGACTCTTCAATCAAGGGCGAAATGACATAGGCTTGAGAACCTTTCTGAATTTCTCCTTCCAACCAAGTCAAGACCTGGGGCAACTGTTCATGTTTAATCCAGCGCGTTACGATGGGTTTACGCCCTGCTGGCATCTGGTCAATAATAGAAACATCCATATCTCCAAAGGCAGTGATGGCTAAGGTCCGTGGTATGGGAGTTGCCGTCATCATGAGGACATCTGGATTTTCTCCTTTTTCACGTAAAATACGCCTTTGCCCTACACCAAAGCGATGTTGCTCATCGATGATAATCAAGCCGAGTCGGGCATAGTCCACGCCGTCTTGTATAAGAGCATGGGTTCCGATAATCACATCGGCTTCCCCTTTGGCAATGGTTTCCAAGACCTTGCGTTTTTCTGCAGCTTTCAGTGACCCTGTTAGGAGAGCTAATTTAAAATCAGGAAAGAGACTCTCTAGACTTTCAAAATGCTGCTCTGCAAGAATCTCTGTTGGAACCATGAGGGCAGCCTGATACCCTGCCGTTACAGCTGCATACATAGCAAGACCTGCAACCACTGTCTTCCCACTTCCTACATCCCCTTGTAAGAGTCGATTCATGTGATGGTCCGACTTCATATCTGTTAGAATTTCTTGCAGGCTTTTTTCTTGGGCTTGGGTCAAGGCAAAAGGCAATTTCTCTTTCACTGCAGTTAATTTTTTCTGAGACCAGTTCAAGACCAGACCACTTCCATCAACCTTATTTTCAGACTTGAGGGTCTGTAATTGCATTTGGAAATAAAAGAGTTCCTCAAACTTGATTCGACGAAGGGCCTGTTTGTATTCTGCCAAATCCTTAGGAAAATGCATGGCTCGCACAGCCTGACTGCGAGGCATGAGTTTATATTTGTCTAACAAGGACTGAGGGAGATTTTCCTCTATCAAGAGATCCAGTCCTTGATCAAAGGCGGTCTTGATGACCTTAACAAGTCCTGCTTGACTGATACCTTGTGCGAGACGATAAACAGGTTGGAGGTCGTCCTCTACTTGGGCTAAAACCTTCATTCCTGTGAGACTAGCCTTGGCACGATCCCACTTGCCAAAGACAGCCAAGGTTGCTCCTAGTTCAATCTTATCAGCCAGGTAGGGTTGGTTAAAGAAGTTCACCGCAAACACAACCTCTCCCTGCTTGAGGCTAAAACGTAGGCGATTACGCTTAAAACCATAATACTGAACACTGGCTGGTGTCACTACCTGACCAGATAAAACAGCCTTTTCACCATCTTCTAGCTCTAGCACCTGCTTGGTCTTAAAATCTTCATAACGGAAAGGAAAGTAGAGCAAGAGATCTTGCAGGTTTTCAATTCCTAGTTTGGTATATTTCTCTGCAGATTTTGGTCCCACGCCAGGCAAGACATGCAAGGGTTGATGTAAATTCATGCTCCTCTCCTTTCCTTTTGTTTCTTAATAATATTCTCTCGGAACTCGATCACTGAGGAGACAAACCACCTCATAATTGATCGTTCCTCGGTAGACTGCTATATCTGTTGCAGTAATCTCCTTGTCACCGTCTGAGCCAATCAAAGTTACCTTGGTCCCCAATGGGTAAAGCTTAGGCAAACGAACCGTGATCTGGTCCATAGATACCCGCCCTACAATAGGGCACAATTGTCCATCCACCAGAACTGAGAAATTCTGCATATCTCGTGTCCAACCATCCGCATAACCGATTGGCAAAGTAGCAATGACTTGCTCACTGTCTGCCTGATAGGTCGCTCCATATCCCATGCAAGCCCCAGCCTCTACTGTTTTGATATGTACAATAGCTGTTTCTAAGGTCAAGGCTGGTTTTAGTTCATAAGGCAATTCTAAAACTTGTCCACTTGGATTGAGACCATACATAGAATCCCCCATGCGAACAGCATTGAAAATCGTTTCCGCATGCCATAAAGTAGTTGCTGAGTTACTCGCATGGACTAGTTCAGGGACTTCTTGCAAGCCTGCGATTATTCCCTTGAAACAGTCCAACTGTTGCTTAAAGTAGCTGTCTGACTCTTCATCTGCAGTTGCAAAATGGGTAAAGATCCCTTCAACATTAGCCCCATGTTCCTTGAGTAAAGTTTGAGCTTGTTCTGCCTCGCTTGTACTTCTAAAACCAATTCGTCCCATACCAGAGTCAATTTTAAGGTGAACAGTTAAACCTGATAAGTCTGGATCTGTGGCTATGAGTCTCTGGATCCATTCCAACCCAGCCACTGTCAAGGTTATATCAAAGTCCTTAGCCAATGAAAGAGATTCAACCTCAGATACTCCTAGAATAAGAATCTTCTTAGAAATTCCTGCCTGACGAAGTTCGATGGCTTCATCAATATTCGAAACGCAAAAGCCATCGACATCATCCTGGATAGCCTTAGCAACAGCTATCGCTCCATGTCCATAAGCATTGGCTTTCACTACTGCCCATTTGAGAGTATCTTTGGGAATGTGTGTTTCCATCTGTTGGATATTGTAGCGAATAGCACCTAGGTCAATGAGGGCCTTGGTTGGTCTATGTGGACTAGTTTTCATGATTTTCCTCCAAAATAACACTAGCTGTCACAAACTGATCTGTATGGCTTATTGATAGCCAAACATTTCCTGAAAACGGGGATTTGCTGAAGTAGGGAGCTCCTCTTTCATTGTTCAGGATTTCCAAGTCTTGAAAGCCCAACTTCCCAATTCCCGTTCCCATAGCCTTTGAGAAAGCCTCTTTAGCTGACCAACGACCAGCCAAATACTCGACCTGTCTGCGACCTTTGAGACTGGAAAAGCGCTCCATTTCCTTGTCTGTCAAGACACGCTGGGCAAAACCTTCCCTTTTTTCAACTGCATTTTGTATTGATGCTAATTCTTCGATATCGATTCCGTGTCCAACTATCATTTTCGTCAAAAGGAGTTGAGGTTCCCCCAACTCCATCCTTTTCACTTATTTTGTTAAGGTAGAATAGATTTCTTCTACTAGAGCTACTGTGTTTTCCCAGCCCAAACATGGGTCTGTAATGGAACGTCCAAAGATTTCTGGCTGGTTTTGACGACCATCTGCTAAGTAGGATTCAATCATGAAGCCTCGAGCTACCTTTTTAATCTTCTCATTCCAGTCACGGTTGAGAAGAGTTTGGCGAACAATTCGAACTTGCTCCATATACTGTTTCCCTGAATTATCATGGTTGGTATCAATCATGATAAAGGGGTTTTCGAGCCCCATTGACTCGTAACGTCCAATAGCATCTAGAAGAGTTTCGTAGTAGAAGTTAGGTTCATTTTTCCCGTATTCATTCAAAGCACCGCGAAGGATGACGTGAGCCAAGGGATTTCCTGAGGTTTCAACCTCTTGGCCATGAAAGAGAAAGGTTTGTTTGTTTTGTGCTGCATAAACGGCATTAAACATCACAGATAGATTCCCAGAGGTTGGGTTTTTCATCCCTACTGGTGCATCAATCCCTGAAGCTACAAAACGGTGTTCCTGATCTTCTACTGAACGCGCACCCACGGCATGGTAGCTAACCAAGTCATCAACCAAGACTAGATTGGCTGGATACAGCATTTCATCTGCTGTAGTCAATCCTGTTTCTGTAATGACCCGATAATGAAGCTGACGAACAGCCTGCAAACCATTGATTAAGCTTGGAGCTTTAGAAGTATCTGGCTGATGAACCAAACCCTTATATCCATCACCATTGGTACGTGGCTTCGCAGTATATACACGCATGACCATGAAAATCTTGTCCGCCACTTTTTTCTGCAAGTCTGCCAAACGGCGAGCATACTCTAGGACCGCTTCTTCATTATCAGACGAACAAGGCCCAATGACCAAAAGGATACGATCATCCTTACCTGAAAGGATATCTGCTAATTCTTGATCACGATTTTCCTTATGTTGCAAGGTTTCTGCTGATAGCCGTGTTGCCGCCTTAATCGCTTCAATATCGATTTCTTGACCTTTCTCAATAAATGCCATACTATTCTCCTAGTCTTTGGTAGATTTCGCGAACAAGAGCTTCCGTATTTTCCCATCCTAGACATGGATCCGTGATAGATTTACCAAATACCTCAGGTTCGTTTTGACGACCATCTTCTAGATAAGACTCAATCATGAAACCACGGACATATTTTTTAATCTTTTCATTCCAGTCGCGGTTAATCAGAGTCTGGCGAACGATACGAATCTGCTCCATATACTGTTTACCTGAGTTATCATGGTTGGTATCAATAATAATGAATGGATTCTCAAGTCCCATCTTTTCATACTGAGCAATAGTATCCATCAAATTATCGTAGTAGTAGTTAGGAATGTTTTTCCCGTACTCGTTAAGAGCTCCACGGAGAATAGCGTGCGATAGAGGATTTCCAGTAGTCTCGACTTCTTTCCCTAGGAAAAGAAAACTCTGCTTGTTTTGAGCTGCATAAATACCGTTGAACATAACATTGAGATTTCCAGAGGTTGGATTTTTAAAACCTGTTGCAAAATCTGCTCCACTAGCTACAAAACGGTGTTGTTGATCTTCAACTGAACGGGCTCCAACTGCCATGTAAGAAATCAAATCATCTACCAAAGGAAGGTTCTCTGGGTACAACATCTCATCAGCTGTTGTCATTCCTGATTCAGAAATAACACGGTAGTGCAAATGACGAACTGCCTTGATCCCATTGATGAGGCTAGGTGCTTCTTTGGCATTTGGTTGGTGAATCAAGCCCTTATAGCCGTCACCATTAGTACGTGGTTTAGCAGTATAGACACGCATGACCATAAAGACACGGTCTTTGACTTCTTCCTGAAGTTTTGCCAAACGCTTAGCATATTCGAGAACTGCTTCTTCATTGTCAGATGAACAAGGACCGATTACCAACAAAATACGTTGGTCTTCCCCACGAATAATTGCTTCAAGCTCTTGATCACGTTGGAGTTTGTTTGTAAGTACTTGTCCTTCTAGTTTAGACAAACTACGAACTTCTTCAATATTAATTTTAGGGCTTTTTGCTGTAAATACCATCATTCATCTCCTTATAAAGCAAACGGACGCCAAGCGAAAATTCAGTTTTCACTAGGCATCCGCCTGAAAATTAGTCAATATTAACGTCGTTTACCGTGACAGTTTTTAAATTTTTTACCAGAACCACATGGGCACAAGTCATTGCGTTTTACTTGACTTAGGTCCAAATCAGCTGGAAGACGTGTTTGTTGCGCAGCAATATTTCGAGTTGCTGTTGTACTGATATGATGTTCGGTTTGTGGTCGTTCTTGTTCATGGATTTGCGCTTTCATCATCAAGCGAGTCACATCAAACTCAATAGAACCGATCATATCGTTAAACATACGGAAGCCTTCTGCTTGATATTCCACGACAGGGTTGTTTTGGGCATAACCACGAAGACCAACAGCATTTCTCAACTGATCAAGGGCATCAATATGGTCTGTCCATTTGTTGTCAACTACACGTAGAATCAATACTTTTTGGAATTCTTTAACGGCTTCTTCATCACGAAGTTTAGCAACTTGACTATCGTAGACTTTCAACGCACGTTGGTATAGTTCATCCTTGATAGCTTGGTCTGACAAACCTTCTAGGTCTGAAAGTGAAATTGAATCTTCTGGAAGCAAGTTGTACTTGGCAAAGTTCAAGATTGCTTCAAGTTTTTCATCTTGTTTAGAACGAGCATGTCCATCGACAATTCGTCCAATCGTACGGCGAATCATGGCGTGAATTTCAGGAGCCAAGTCACGTTCTGCAGTGATAACATCATAGCGTTGTGCGTAGATGATCTCACGTTGTTCACGCATAACGTCATCATATTGGAGGACTTGTTTACGAGTATCGTAGTTATTTCCTTCAACACGTTTTTGCGCTGCTTCGACCTGACGTGTCAACATACGAGATTCGATGGCTTCGTCAGACATATTAAGACGTTCAAAGACACCTTTCAAACGTTCTGAACCAAAACGTTTCATCAAATCGTCTTCAAGTGACAAGTAGAATTGTGATTCACCTGGGTCACCTTGACGACCTGAACGTCCACGAAGCTGGTTATCGATACGACGACTCTCGTGACGCTCTGTACCGATGACACAAAGTCCACCAAGCTCACGAACACCTTCACCAAGCTTAATATCGGTACCACGACCGGCCATGTTGGTTGCGATAGTCACCGCACCACGTTGACCAGCATTCATAATGATTTGTGCTTCTCTGTAGTGGTTTTTAGCATTCAATACTTCGTGAGGCACGCCTGCTTCAACCAATTTCTTAGAAAGAAAATCACTGGTTTCAACGGCAACAGTACCTACCAAGACTGGTTGACCTTTTTGGTAACGCGCCTTAACATCTTCTACTACAGCCTTGAATTTTGCATCGAGGCTAGCGTAGAGAAGGTCTGAATGGTCGATACGTTGGATCGGACGGTTAGTAGGAATTGGAATAACACGGATGTTGTAGATTTCGCGGAATTCCTCTTCTTCTGTTTTACCAGTACCAGTCATACCTGCCAATTTTTTATACATACGGAAAAGGTTTTGGTAGGTAATCGATGCTGATGTCTTGGTTTCATCTTGGATTGGCACACCTTCTTTAGCTTCAATCGCTTGGTGCAAACCATCAGAGTAACGACGACCTTCCATTGTACGACCTGTAAATTGGTCGACAATCAAGATTTCTTGTTCTTCGCTGACCACATAGTCAATATCAAGAATCATGATGTAGTTGGCACGAAGGGCGTTGTCGATAAAGTGAGTCAAAGCCACATTTTCGATATCATAAAGATTTTCTAGTTTGAAGAAGCTTTCAGCCTTGTCAATACCAGAATCAGACAAACCGATTGTCTTAGACTGAATATCAATGATATAGTCATCTTTATCCAAAGACTTCACAAAGTGGTCAGCCATATGGTAGAGCTGGCTTGTTTCAACAGCATTCGCTCCTGAAACAATCAATGGTGTACGAGCCTCGTCGATCAAGATAGAGTCAACCTCATCGACCAAGGCATAGTTAAGTGGGCGTTGAACCATGTTCTCCGCACGAACCACCATGTTATCACGAAGATAGTCGAAACCAATCTCTGAGTTGGTTGAGTATGTAATATCGCAAAGGTAAGCCTCTTTTTTCTCCATTGGAGATTTAGCTGCCAAGTTGATCCCTACTGACAAACCAAGCCATGAGTACAACTCACCCATCTCAGTCGCGTCACGTTCTGTAAGGTATTCGTTGACGGTAACTACGTGAACCCCTTTGCCTGCAAGGGCATTAAGGTATACCGGCATTGTCGCTGTCAAGGTCTTCCCTTCACCGGTACGCATTTCTGGAACGTCACCATGGTGAAGAACGATACCACCCATAACCTGAACCTTGTATGGGAAAAGTCCAAGAATACGCTTAGCTCCCTCACGTACAACCGCAAAGGCTTCGTACAAGAGTTGATCAAGCGTTTCACCATTTTGATAACGTTGCTTAAATTCTTCTGTCTTAGCTTGCAACTGCTCGTCTGTCAAAGCAGCCATTTCATCTTCGTATTTGAGGACTTTATCAGCCATTTTTTCTAAGCGGCGAAGTTCCCCTTTATCATTTTCGATGATTGTTTTTAATAAATTTGCCATTTTTTTCCTTACTTTAAATTCTGAATATTTTAGAATGTTCTTTTTATTGTAGCATATTCGCCAAATTTTTTCAAGAAAGAATCCGTGTTTATACAAGCTAAAAAAGGCTCATTTAGAGCCTTTTGTTGTAAATGTTCAAACTATTGCTAATCATTGATTTTCTTTTAGAAATTTCAAGCCTATTCTTTAGTTGTAGAAGTACTAAAATCAACCTTTGGAGCTGTCTTGGCTTCTTCGCTTTCTTTAAAGGTTTCTGCCTCTTTAAAGTTCATCATGTTAGCGAAAAGAACTGTTGGAAAGCTTCTTAATTTTTGATTGTATTCTGTTGCCGCTTTGTTGTAATCCTTGCGGGCTACAAAGATACGATTTTCACTCCCAGCCAACTCCGTCATCAGTTGTTCCACATTTTGATTGCTCTTGAGCTCTGGATAATTTTCTGTTAGCGAAATCAATCGTGAAATAGCGGAACTCAGCTCTCCTTGAGCCTCTTGATTTTCTTTTGAAGTCACGGAGCCATTCCCAATTTTAGCACGAGCTTCTGCAATTTGGGTAAAGACTTCTGTCTCATGGTTCATCTGACCTTTTACAGACTCTACCAAATTTCCAATCAAGTCTGAACGACGTTGAAGGGCTGTCGCTACATTTGCTTGAGCTTGTTCTACCTTGGTCTGTTCGGAGACAAGACCGTTATAAGTACCTACGACCGAGCAACCTCCCAGCAAGATAATTGCTAGTAAAATGCTCAAAACATAAATGATTCCTTTATTTTTCATATCTAAACCTACTTATTTCTTTAATTCACACACGAACATTACCAATCATCGGATGAGCCACCGCCATCGAAGCCTCCGCCGTCCCAGCCACTAGACGAGTCTGAGCTTGACCAGGAAGATCCTGAATCAGATGAGTCACTATACCACCAGCCTCCGCCAGATGAGTCACCGCCGCCACCTCCACCGCCTCTAATAATGGCTATAAATACGATAATGAAATAAATGATTATCCCGACTCCGAACACATTGTCCATAGGGTCACTGTTCTTACGACGACTGGACGAGCTACTATTGCGACTCGATTTTTTCCCACTGATGCTATCAGAATAACGTTTGATTTCAGAGGATTCATCAGATGGAAATGTTCCACTTCCTCTATAAAACTGATTGTCCAAGCCTTTGGCAATCGCTAGAATTCCCTTACTATAGTCACCAGTTTTAAAATCTGTACGACTGGCTGCCAAGATCTGCTTGGTTTGATAGTCCGTTATTCTAATGGCGGTGTTATTGCTGGTTTCAATTCTTGATTTACGGTCTTGGACAGCTACTACAATGAGGCTTCCAAAATTATCGCCTGAATAGCCAATCTTCCAAGCCCTAGCGGTTTCATTTGCTACCGTTTCAATGCTTTCACCTTCCAGACTGTCTACGATATAGATACCTATTTGAAGCTTTTCTCCCTTTTGACTATTGGCTTCATTCAAATCACGAATCTGAGTAACTACTTCCTCTGTCAAATAATGATTGGGGTCATAAATACCGTAGTCTGGTTTTTCAGGTGCAGTGAATGCTGATAGGAAGAAAAATGCCATCAGCAATCCAAGTAAACGCACCAAGAATGGATTCTTTAACAATCTATTTTTTTTCATAATAACCTCCTTATGCAAGGAAAATTGTTTAGAGCATTATAGCATTTTGAATCTTACAAAGAAAGTACGTTTCCATTACAAAACCGTGACAAGGACCAGGAAAATGATGTTAATTTGATGACAAATTTAGTTCTACGCTCTTGGTATCCTCTACAAAAAAGAAGGCATGAGAACCTTCTTCTTTTTATCATTTTATTTCCGTTTTCTTGCGATGAGGTGTATTGGCGTTCCTTCAAAGACGAAGGCCTTGCGGATTTGATTTTCCAAGAAACGCAAGTAAGAGAAGTGCATCAGTTCTTCTTCGTTTACAAAAATCACAAAGGTCGGTGGTTTGGTTGCAACTTGAGTCGCATAGAAGATTTTGAGGCGTTTCCCTTTGTCTGTCGGTGTCGGGTTGATGGCAATAGCATCCATAATCACATCATTCAAGACTGCTGATGGGATACGAGTATTTTGACTCTCGCTGATTTGCTTAATCATCTCTGGTAATTTGTGAAGACGTTGTTTGGTAAGAGCTGAAACAAAGATAATCGGTGCGTAAGGCAAGTATTGGAACTGCTCACGGATATCCTCTTCCCAGTTTTTCATGGTGTGGTTGTCCTTATCCAGCGTATCCCACTTATTGACCACGATAATCATCCCTTTACCAGCCTCGTGAGCAAATCCAGCGATACGTTTGTCGTACTCACGGATACCTTCTTCAGCATTGAGGACCATCAAGACTACATCTGAACGGTCAATAGCACGCATGGCACGCATGACAGAGTATTTCTCTGTGTTCTCATAGACTTTACCAGACTTACGCATACCAGCCGTATCAATCATGGTAAACTCTTGGCCATCCGCATCTTTAAAATGGGTATCAATAGCATCACGAGTTGTACCAGCAACAGGACTGGCAATCACGCGGTCTTCTCCCAAAATGGCATTGATCAAGCTAGACTTCCCGACATTCGGGCGACCAATCAAGCTGAATTTAATGACATCTGGATTTTCATCTTCGACTTCATGTGGAAGATTTTCGACGATGGCATCTAATACATCCCCTGTACCAATCCCGTGCACAGATGAAATTGGCAATGGTTCTCCCAATCCAAGAGCATAGAAATCATAGATATCATTTCGCATCTCTGGATTATCAACCTTGTTGACAGCGAGGATAACAGGTTTATGAGTTTTATAGAGTTTACGTGCTACGTATTCGTCAGCATCTGTGATGCCTTCTTTTCCGGAAACTACAAAAACGATGACATCAGCTTCTTCCATGGCAATCTCTGCCTGGTGCTTGATTTGTTCCATAAACGGAGCATCAACATCATCAATCCCTCCAGTATCAATCATACTGAAAGAACGGTTAAGCCATTCACCAGTAGCATAGATACGGTCCCGTGTCACTCCTTCGACATCTTCTACGATTGAGATGCGTTCCCCTGCAATACGGTTAAACAGAGTTGATTTCCCAACATTGGGACGTCCTACGATGGCAACAGTTGGTAAGGCCATGTTTTCTCACTTTCTACAATAAGTTCTTTTGTTCAAGATTTTCTCTAGTTGAGCTTGGTTCAGGCTGACCGAATTGCTCTGCAAGACGTTGACTCCAAGTGGTAGTCGCACGAGCTCCTGCATATTCGGTCTGCACACGGTCATAGGCTTCAATAGCCTCAGCTGTTTGTTCTTGATATTCTTCCTCAAAAACAACATTCTCTAGTGGCAATCTTGGTTTTACATCATGTTTTTGGTTCGGCACACCGAGTGCAATCCCAAAAACTGGGTAGGTATAGTCAGGAAGGTTGAACAATTCTGCTAACTCAACAGATTTGTAACGCACCAAACCGATGATTACTCCACCATAGCCAAGGCTTTCTGCCGCAAGCAAGGTATTCTGTCCAGCCAAGGCTGCATCTACTGAAGTAATGAGGAGTCCTTCCACCCCTTTAGGTTGGAAAGTATCGGTATGGAGACGAGCCCCTTTTTCTGCACGGTTTAAATCTCCTACAAAGAGGAGGAAGGCGGCAGACTGACGAATCGCTTCCTGAGGAACCAGCTCAAAAAGAGCATCTTTCTTTTCTTGACTTCTGACTAGAATCACAGAATAAGATTGGAAATTTTTCCAAGAAGAAGCCATTTGGGCAGCTGATAAAATCTCATTCAAGTCCTCTTGAGGGATCGCTTCTTCTTTAAATCTGCGAACCGAGGTATGAGATTTCATTAAGGTGATTGTTTCACTCATCGGCGATTTTCTCCTTCTAGTTGTGTTTCTTCTGCTAAATAACGGATACGCTCCATAACGCGTCTAGCTTCCCATGTTTCATCGTTTCCGTTCTTGCCTTTAGCAAAATGTTTTTCCAAATCTTCAAAATTGAAATTTGAGGTAAAGAAGGTTGGCAAATCTTCCTGCATACGATATTGGAGAACGACTTGCAAGACTTCATCACGAATCCAAGGCGTTGATTGCTCGGCGCCAATATCATCCAAAATCAAGACTTCTGCTTGCTTGATTTCATCCACCAAATTCTTAACACTCCCATCTCCAATAGCATTTTTGACATCAATAACAAAGCTAGGATAGTGAAGAAGGGTTGATGAAACCCCACGTTTTTCTGACAAATCATGGGCTAGGGCAGCCACCATAAAGCTCTTTCCAACTCCAAAGTCTCCATAGAGATAAAGACCTTTACGGACTTCTGGATATTGCTCAACAAAGGTAAAGAGCTTTTCAAAAACTGGCAAACGTCCCAAATCATCCAAATCAACTTGAGCCAAACTAGCTTTTTTAAGACTGGCTGGAAGATTAATCAGTCTGAGACGGTTCTTGATAGCCGCTTCTTTCTCAGCCGCAATCAGTTCCGGAGTTTCCTCATAGGATACATCTGCGTAACCATGATTCATAACTAGAATTGGCTTATAACCACGCGCGATATAGTCGATATCTCCACGAAGAAACTTATCTCGCTCGGTGATGTATTGGTTAAACTTAGAGATACTACGATTCAATTCCTCTTGACTGAGAGATTCCTTCTGGATAAAAGCCGCAACATCAGGGTCTTTTACAATTTGCTGAACCAGGTCCTGGTATTGAAAACGGCTGGGATGACCTTTAAGCACATCTCCTACACTTTCCATCTAGTCTCCTCCTTTTCCTAATCGGTCTAACATTTCTTTTTTCTTACGTTCTAACTCCAAGCGAGTTTCTTCGCTGGTTTCATTTTTATATTCTGGATTACTCCATTTTGGGACATTGCTTTTGGCTTGGCTTGGCTTCGCTGGTTTTTGTTCTTGCCCCTTTTGATTCTTCTCTCTGATTCGAAGCACAGCTTCCTCAGCAGAACGAATCTTGTTATAAGAGTAATCATTGGCCACTTTCATGGCATATTTTTCATTGAGATTGGCCGAATCAACCTTATTGAAGGTCAAGAGTATAACGACATTGATGACTTCATCAAGCAAGCCCAAGTCCGCCATCTGTTTTAGCAAATCACGTTCGGCTTGGATAATTCCAGCATTTCGGGTTTGTTTGATCCCCGCTAAAAATTGCAAGGCAGTTTTGCTTTTAGCTTCTCGGATAATGGCCGCTTCTTGGGGACTAAAGTCCGATGAAACAGACTCTTGTGCTAATTTTTCACGCATACGTTTGACAGAAATAACTTGTGAAACAGCTGTTCCTTTAGCTAGTTGATAGGTTTCAAACCAGGTCCATTTTTTCTCATCAGCAATTTTAAATAACTCCAAGACATCTGACTGTTCATCTTGGAAACGGAGATTATCTCTCGCCATGAGCTGACGAAAATGCTCCAAATCAAAATCATTTTTAAAATCAGCTGTTACTGGTGTCTCATCATGACTAGCCAATTCTTCTATCTCTGGAAAGGCCTGACTCAAAGGAACAGTCAAAGGCTCTCCGCCTGCCTGCTCTTGGCGCAAATCAGAAACTGCTGGCTCACCGATTTTTTTCTCCAATAAGGTACGATAAACCGTATGACGCAAGAAATCTGAGCTAGAAAGCGTTGGATGAATAGCAAGTTCATAGCTGTCACCCTTTTGATAGAGGGTAAGCAAATTGAAGGCTGATAAGATTTTAAAAGCCTTTAACAGCCTGTCCATCCCAAAATTGAGATGATTGAGGATAGCTGCAAACAGGTGTTCCTTTTGTCCATCATCCCAAAAAGCTAAGGTATAAAGGTAAAGACTCAGCGCATCCTGACCGATAATCGGGAGGTAGCACTGCACCAAAGTTGTGGGATCTTGCGACACCCGATTATTCTTTAGAAAAGAAAAACGATCATTAGGCTTCATTTATTTTTCCTTTTTCTTCTTTGAAGATTGCGTAATTTGTTTGAGAAGATTTTCGAGCTCACTCACGTCCTTAAAGCTACGATAGACACTAGCAAAACGAACGTATGTGATTTCGTCGAGTTCAGCTAGCTCTTCCATGACGAGAGAACCAATATCTTCACTTTGAATTTCATTATCATTGCGACTGAGGAGTTTTTGTTCGATACGATTGACAACCATACCAATCTCATCACTAGACACCGGACGTTTTTGAGCCGAACGAATAATTCCGTTAAAGATTTTATCCCTGGAGAACTGCTCCCGTGTGCCATCCTTTTTGACCACAACCAGCGTTCTCTCTTCTACACGTTCATAGGTCGTAAAACGATGCTGACATTCTTCACACTCACGTCTTCTTCTAATCGTATTTCCTTCTTCAGCCTGACGGCTATCAATAACACTTGATTTAGTAGCGCCACATTTTGGACAACGCATGCCTTCCCCTCCTTGTCGTTTTCTTTTCATTATACCATTTTTTGAGCAATTCCCAAAATAATTCTCCTTTTGGCTTGACAAGTTTTTTGTTTAGTTGTATTATTTAAGTGATACAAAAAGAAGTTGTAGAAAGGAGACCGTGATGTCCTGGACATTTGATAACAACAAACCCATTTATTTGCAGATAATGGATAAGATCAAACTGCAAATCGTTTCCCATAAACTAGAACCCAACCAACAACTGCCAACTGTCAGAGAACTGGCTAACGAGGCTGGCGTCAATCCTAATACCATCCAACGTGCCCTATCAGATCTAGAAAGAGAAGGCTTTGTATACACCAAGCGGACTGCAGGTCGTTTTGTCACCGAGGACTTGGACCTAATCCTCCAATCCCGGAAGCAACTATCAGAAGAACAAATGCAGCAATTTGTAACAGGCATGGTAGAATTTGGCTATGAAAAAGAAGAACTACCAACTGTTTTGAGAGATTATATTGAAGGAGTTTAGACTATGACCTTGTTAACGTTTGAAAATGTTTCAAAATTCTATGGAGCAAGCCCTGCTCTTGCAAATGTTTCCCTTGAAATCCCAGCAGGAAAGATTGTTGGACTCCTTGGTCCAAATGGTTCCGGAAAAACAACCCTGATTAAACTAATCAACGGTTTACTCCAACCAGAGCAAGGGCGTATCCTCATCAATGGCATGGAACCAAGCCCAGCAACTAAGGCTATCGTTTCTTATCTACCTGATACGACCTATCTCAACGAACAGATGAAGGTCAAAGAAGCTCTTACCTTTTTCAAGACCTTCTATAAAGATTTCAATCTGGAGCGTGCTCAAGGTCTTCTTCGTGACCTTGGTATCGATGAGAATAGCCGTTTCAAGAAACTCTCAAAAGGGAACAAAGAAAAAGTTCAGTTGATTCTGGTCATGAGTCGTGATGCTCGTCTATACGTCCTTGATGAACCAATCGGTGGTGTCGATCCTGCGGCTCGTGACTATATCTTGAACACCATCATCAACAACTACTCTCCAACTTCGACTGTCTTGATTTCAACTCACTTGATTTCAGATATCGAACCAATCTTGGATGAGATTGTCTTCCTCAAGGATGGAAAAGTTGTCCGTCAAGGAAATGTAGATGATATTCGCTACGAATCAGGAGAGTCTATCGACCAGCTCTTCCGTCACGAATTCAAAGCCTAGTTAAAGGAGATTCTTATGTTTTGGAATTTAGTTCGTTATGAATTTAAAAATGTCAACAAATGGTTTTTAGCCCTCTATGCTGCTGTACTATCCCTATCTGTCATCATAGGAATTCAGGGCAGCACCCTTACAAGCACCTATTATCAAGACAAGGGCGTTGTCATGTTAGTATTTCTATCTCTGGTTTTTGGGGGTCTGGTTATTACTTTGAGTATCTCAACCCTGATTTTGATTATTCAACGGTTTAAGGGAAGCGTTTATGATCGTCATGGCTATCTAACCCTAACCCTGCCAGTATCTGAACACCAGATCCTCTCCGCTAAACTTCTTGGAGCCTTTGTTTGGTCTTTGGCAAGTACAGTGGTTTTCCTTTTTAGTCTTTACATCATCATGTCCATGATTCAACCAGACGTCTTAATATCCAACGTTGCCGAGTTTATTCTCAAAAATTATCGAGATGATTTCTGGTTAGCCTTGATTTCCTATATCGTTAACACTCTTGCAAGTATCCTTTGTATCTACTTTTCTATCTCTATCGGTCAACTCTTTAATGAATACCGTACAGCTCTTGCGGTTGTCGCCTACATCGCTATCCAAATAGTCCTTGGTTTTATCACCCTAAATCTTCGCATCGATTTCGACTACAATTGGGTATTATCCTTTGAAATTTTCAAAGACTTAATCCTTAGCGTCGGCTTCTATCTCGGAACCTACTATATTTTAAAGAACAAAGTAAACTTACAATAATGAATGAAGCCCCTAGCAAATAAAGCTAGGGGCTTCTTTTTACACAAAGAAATATAACATTATTATTTTTTAACTCAATATCAAACCTGCTACGATGGGACTGACAAATACGTAGAGAATACCGGTGACACCGATAGCCAGGCCACCCATAGCCCCCGCAACAGCTCCATAGCGAAAAGCTGTCCCAGTCCCAACTGCGTGACCAGTTCCTCCAAGAGCAAGACCAACAGCTACTGGGTCGTCTATTTTTAGCCATTTTAAAAGTGTTGGTCCAATAACGCTAGTCAAAATGCCAGTTGCTACCACAACTACCAAAGTGATCGTCGCTATCCCTTGTAGCTTATCCGTAATTCCAACTGCCATGGCCGTCGTTACAGACTTTGGGAAAAGCGAAATCGCCAAGAAGAAATCCATACCGAAAAATTTTGCAACTAAAGCTGTAAAAACTGTATTTACAACAACAGCAAGGAAACTACTGAGTAGAATACTTCTAACATGGTGTTTCATGAGGTGAAAACTCTTATAAAGAGGAATTCCTAAAGCTACTGTTGAGGGAACAATCAAGTTATTGAGGTATACCCCACCTTGATAATAGGCAGCGTAAGAAATACCCGTAAATTTCAGAAATGCTATGATAAACAAGGTTGCTAGCAGTAAAGGAGTTGTCAGAGGATGAGGGTAGCGTCTAAAGATAATCATCCCTCCTAGATAAGCTAGGATTGACAAGGCTATCCCAAAAAGTGGATTGGATACAAATTCGCTCATTTGGCACCTCCTTTTTCATAATCACCTTCATAACGCTTTTTGATAAATTGAACGACCAGCGCAATCAAGATAATATTGATGACTGCTGCAAAAAAGACAATCAAGACAATGGGCAATAAATAGGGAGCAATCACATCAAATTTCTCCATAATCCCAACTGCAGGAGGCAAAAATAGAATAGTCATATTAGCTAGGAGAAAATTCCCAACCATGTTGACATGCCGTACCCGCAACCACTTGAACTGCAAGGCTAAAAATAAAATAATCAAACCGATAATACTTCCTGGTATGGGCAAATGAAAAAAACTGGAGATTCCTTCACCGATTAGAGAAATCACAAAGAGAATCATTAACTGAACATATAACTTCATCGAATACTCCAAAAATAGACTTTCTGCATACCAGTTTACTCCTTTTTCAGAAAATTTCAAGGAAATACACAAGAAACATCCTTCTTGCTATCTCATGGAAAAAGTTGTATACTAATTGCGTGCGCAAGCATCTTAGATATATAAAGCTATTTATAACTATTATAGAGGAAAGGAGATTAACATGACTTACTTAGAAAAATGGTTCGACTTCAACCGCCGACAAGTAGAGCTAGAAGCTATTTTAGAGCAAACGATCGCTGATCAGAGCGACCAAAATCTAACGCTCAAAGAATTCTATCTCTTGCACTTTTTACATCAGGCTCAAGAAAAATCTTTGAGACAGATTGACCTGCCTGACAAACTCCATCTGAGCCCAAGTGCTGTCTCACGGATGGTAGCACGCCTAGAAGCCAAAAACTGTGCTTTACTTAGTCGGAGATGTTGTGACCAGGATAAGCGAGCTAGTTTTATCTGCCTCACTAAGGAAGGTCAGACAACTCTTGCCTATCTACAAAAGTCTGTAGAAGAAAGCCTTGAAACAAAAGCAAGTTGGCTTTCCTAAAATTTTTACAAAAAAACTTGCGTGCGCAATCAATTTTCTTGACATTCCTTTTTCTGAGGAGTAAAATGAAAACATGATTTAGCAAAGGAGAATCCTATGATTGAAATCACTTATCTTGATGCCAGCAAGCAAGAGAGAACCATAACCTTCGAGTCATACGAAGAATTTGAACGTTCTCAACATGCCTGCCTGATTGGTGTCGCAGACTACTACCCTGTCCAAAAAGTAACCTACAAGGAACATGATTTGGACTACCATGGGACTTATGGAGATGTTTTCTTCTATCTCATGAAACAAGATTTAAGCCAATATAATTAAAAAGGAGAAATACTATGGCAAAAGCAATTACAGATGCAACATTCGAACAAGAAACTAAAGACGGATTGGTCTTGGTAGACTTCTGGGCTACTTGGTGTGGTCCATGTCGTATGCAAGGTCCAATCTTGGACAAATTGTCTGAAGAACTTTCAGAAGATGTCTTGAAGATCGTTAAAATGGACGTTGACGAAAATCCGAATACAGCTCGTGCATTCGGCATTATGTCTATCCCTACTCTTCTCTTCAAGAAAGATGGACAAGTTGTTAAACAAGTGGCAGGTGTCCACACTGCTGAACAAATCAAAGCTATCGTTGCTGAATTGAGTTAATCACAAATCCCCCACTTCTCATGTGGGGGATTTTAATATATAAAAAATCCTACTCTCCAATGTGAAGAGTAGGTTTTTTGAGTTTCAATTATTCTTCAGTTCCAAGGAAGTTTTTAGCAACAAGAGCTGCAAGAACTCCACCAACGATTGGTGCAAGGATGAAAATCCAAACTTGTTGAAGAGCTGCGCCACCTACCAAGACAGCTGGAGCCAAGCTACGAGCTGGGTTTACTGAAAGTCCAGTAATGTTCAAGCCAGCTAGAATCAAAGCTGTCAATGACAAACCGATGACCAAACCAGCAATTGCGCCATTACCTTTACTTGCTGAAGTTACAGTCATGATGACCAAAACAAATAAGAATGTTGCGATTGTTTCAAACAAGAAACCACCAAAGACAGTTACACCATTTGCCAAGGCATTTTCACCAAGGCTTGCAGTTGACATACCTGAATTTGCCAAGAGGAAGAAGACAGATCCAGATGCAAGGAAAGCACCAACTACTTGTCCAAGGATGTAGTTTACAAGTTCTGAAGATGACAAACGTTTGTTAACAAACATAGCGATAGAAACAGCTGGGTTCAAGTGAGCACCTGAAACAGTTCCGATTGAGAAGGCTGCGACTACGATTGCTAAACCAAAAGCAAGAGCAATTCCAAGGTGTCCAAGTCCTTCAACACCATTTCCAAAAACAACAGCTCCTGTTCCGATGAACACAAGCATAAAAGTACCGATTAATTCAGCAACAAATTTTTTCATGTTAAGTCTCCTTTTTTCAAAAACTATGTATTAGTCTATCAGAAGGAGGAAAGGGTTTCAAGAAATGTGCTTAAAAAATATGATTGAAAAATTAATTTCAATTTTTCCTTAAATTGTGAACTATTCGACCTATACATTCTAAAAAGGTGTTGACTATTATTCTTGTTTTAAAATTGTTCTCAAAATCTGTTATAGTTGGTAACCTATATTCATGTGTAATTCTTTACAAATACCTTAAATAATATATACTAAGTAACATTATATAGCTTTTTATTTGTCTATCTGATCCATTCCCCGTTATAATTCACTTTATAACCATCTGGTGTAGTTGTACTGATTGCTAAGGCACCTGAACCATATGCATAGTACCATTTCCCTGAGACACTAAACCAACCTGTTTGCATTGCTCCCGAAGAATTGAGGTAATACCATAATCCACCTGTTTTTACCCAGCCTGTTTTCATTGCACCTGAAGAATTAAGATAATACCATGAACCGCCTGTTTTTACCCAGCCTGTTTGCATCCATCCTGAACTGTCAAAATAATACCATGTACTGTCGATTAGTTCCCAACCATTAGTTGTATAAGAACCATTGTTGTGTCTGTACCACCAACGACCAGAGGATTGAATCCAACTTCCTTTCGAAGCCGCTTTTTGTTTTAACAATAAATATTGTTTATATGCTTCAGATACTTTCGTGTATTCTTTCTTAACAGCATCTTTTTTAGCTTTTGCATTTTTTAGTTTAATATTTGCATTTTCAAGTGCTTTTTTAGATTCCTCAACCTTTTGTTTAGCTCTAATCAATTGTTTTTTAGCATCGTCGAGTTTTCTTGGAGCATTTTTGAGGTCAATGACACCTTGTTGCGCCTTTGTCAAATCCTTTTTAGCATTAGCTAATGACTGTTCCGCATTCTTACTAGCATGAGATTTATCATTCTTGATTGCTTTCAATCGATTTAATTGAGATTCTTGCTTCGAAAGTTCAGATTTAGCAGCATTTAGCAGAGTTTGTTGTTTACTCAACTCAGATTTAGCAAATTTTAAAACGTTTAACTTAGATTGATTTTGTTTTGTTAAATCTGCAAGACGCTTTTTATTTTTGTCTAGTTCTTTTTGATCTTTATTTAAAGTTGTTTTAACAACAGTAAGATTATTGTTGAAAGACGATATTTTTCCATTTACTATGGTCTCTTCATTCCTTTGTTTTCTGTTAAAATTATCCAGAGCCTCTTTAGCTTTAGTATAAACTGGATTTTTAGGATGTGTGATTTCATTCCAAACATAACGGAAGGTTATTTTAGGTAAGAATTTTACTCGTTTCCCATTAAAGTAAAATTCGCTATAATCTGGATTACTATCTTTATTTTCTGCTCTTGCTAGAGAATATGAATCGCTTGGATCATAATAATATGTCTCACCATTATAAACATAACTTCTTCTTTCAGATGGACTAATCACAGAAGGTAGGGTACTATAAACATCTTTATTTTCACTAATAAATGTTAATACTCCATAATTTCCATAGCTTGTTTTTTCGCTAGAGGATGCTCCGACAGCCATCCCTGTCCCAGAAGCTGCTAGCAATGGAATTCTATGACCATAGTTAAATGTATTTGCTTCTTTCGGAGTTGATGAGCCATATAACGAGGCATTACTATAATCATTAAAGTAAGATAGAACCTCTTTATAAGCAAGTTCTTTTTCACTTAATACACTCTTTTCTGGAACCGAACCAGCTGTTGCATTTTCAGTCGCATCCTTAAAACCAAAATCTTGATTTTTTAATTTTGTATCGTGTGACAATTCATTTTTTGCCACCATTTCATCCGCTCTTGCTTTTCCATATCTCAAAGCCTTGTCAGTCACAGCTGGCACTGGAATATCAATACCATTGATTCTACGCAATTCAATTAAGTATTTACGAACTTCTTCAGAAACTTTTTTATAATCGACCACATGAGGAACGTTGACATAATCTTTAGATGAGACAACGATAGTTTCTGTTCTTTCTCCGCTAAAATTCACATCTTCGTTCGCAGCAACATAAAGGGTCTTTCCATCTCTTCCTACAAAAGTTTTTTCCTTAAGTGGAGGAGTCTTGGAATCACTCTCGCTAACAGAATTTGATTGAATCTCGTGAGGAACCGTAACTGTTAAAAACTCATTCCCAGCTGATTTTAAATTCTTTTCAAGAGTAGAACGGTTCTTATTTCCTCTTTCTACAAGTGCTTTTCTTTCTTGTTGTGCTTTTGAGAACTCACTAGTTAAAGAACTCACTTTAGCTTGGTCAGCTTTCACCTTCGCATCCAATTTCCCAGCAGTTTGTTGGACCTCACGTAATGTATTCCAATCAAAAGCTTTCTCTGCTACCCTTACTTTGTCTTGTGCCTTTTTTACATCTGCTGCTCTTTGATCAACCTGAGTTTTTGCCTTATTAACAACTGTTTGTTGGTTCTCGACACTTGTCTGAGCTTGTTTCTCACCTTGTTTTACTCCAGCCAAATTTTCTTCGGCTTTCTTGACAGTTACTTGTTTTGCGGCAAGATCCTTTTCTGCATTTTTAATTTTCTCAGGTGTAGCTTGCTTAGCAAATTCTTGAGCTTGTTTCAAAGCGTCATCTGCTTTGTTCTTATTTGTTACAGCAGATGCATACTCTTGTTGCGTTTTATCAACAATCTTCTGAGCATTCTTTTCTTCCTCAATTGTTTGATTCAGTTTTACTTCTGCATTTTTTACATCTGATTCTGAAACTTCAACATCCTTTTTGGTCTCTGATTGACTGACAGTAGTTTTATTCGATTGTTTATTTGTAACCTCATCTGCTTGGGCATGACCATTAAAAGCAGTTACTATTGCAGTTGCAACTCCCAAACCAATCAGCACTTGTTCCTTTTTCATAAAATTAACCTTTCTTTAAAAACGTTTACATTATTAATTTTAACATATTTACTTATATTTCAAAATAAAACGAGTAACTCTTCATCTGTACTCTCTACATAACTCCTTCTCAGGAGTCTATTTAGGAGTACAGACTTCAGCTATTTTTAGGACGATCTTATTATATAGTATAAATAAAAGTAAAGAGAATACCAATACTATTCCTGCTTCAATTTTTTTTAATCACCACCAAAAATAAATATCATTCTAAAATCTCAACAATATAATTCTATTGTTGCACTTTTATGATTTTATTCCCCCAACTCCGCACTGTAGTTGATAATTTGGTCAACTGTGTCAGACAAGAATTGAATCGTGTCACGGAGTGGTTTATCCGTTGAGATATCAGCTCCAATAATCATAGCTGACTCAAGTGGTGTTTTGCTACCTCCTGACTTGAGAAGATTGAGCCAGTCTTCAGCTCCAGTTTCTGAACGTTTCAGATGGAGATAGCCAGCAGTTGAAATTACAAGACCGGCAGAGTAGGTGTAGCTATACAAGCCCATGTAATAATGAGCTTGGCGCATCCAAGTCAAAGCCGCATCGTCGTCAATCTCAATGGCATCTCCCCAGAAGTCTGTCAAGACTTCCTTCATAATGTTGTTAAGTTTGCTTGCCCCAAAGGTTTCCCCTTCTTCAATCAATGTATAAACTTTACGCTGGAAAGCTGCTTCCAAGAGGTGGGTGATGAAATTATGGAAGTAGGTATCTGTCAAGCGGTGAGCAAGAGCGAAGCGTTTTTGACGCGGATCGTCAGATTGGTGTTCCAAGTAATCGCTGAGAAGCAATTCATTGAAGGTTGATGGTGCTTCGACATAGTAGGTCGACATGTGGGCGTTAAAATAGCTTTGGTGATTGTCTGAAAAGATGAATTGACCAGAATGCCCGATTTCATGAATCAAGGTATAAACATCACTCAAACGGCCTGTCCAGCTCATGAGTACATAAGGGTGCACACGGTATGGATCAGCTGCATAGCCACCAGAATCCTTGCCACTATTGGCAGCAAAGTCCACCCAGCGTTCTTCTTGATAGCGAGCAACTTCCTGACAATATTCTTGCCCTAGTGGTGCGACAGACTTCATGACCAAATCGTAGGCATCATCAATGCTAACCTCTGGATTCAGAGCACTATCCAAGTCCAACTTCCAATCAGCAAAGGTCATCTTCTCAAGACCATTAACCTTGGCAACATGCTTGAGATATCGCTGAGCAACTGGCGCAAAGTCCTTCATGATGAGGTCAATCTGACGATCAAACATGGCACGGTCTACTTCTTGCTCAGCCAGAAGACAATCAAAGACGGAGTCGTAGCCCTTCATATCTGCCAATAGTTTTTCAGACTTGACTTGGGCTAAATAGGCTGCCGCAGCTGTATTTTGGTGCTTACGAAGTCCCTCTGAAAAGGAGCGGAAAGATTTCTCACGAACCTCAGCATCCTCGTGGTTTTGGTAGAAATTCTCATAGGTTACAAAGCTATTTTTGTAGGTTTTTCCATGGGCTTCAAAGTCAGCCATTTCAAAGTCCCCAGCTCGCATTTTAGTATAGATATCCTGCGGACTATAGAAAACCTCACCCAGATTGGTCAAGGCCTTCTCCACATCAGCCCCAAGATAGTGAGCTTTTTTTATTTTTGCTTGACGAATAGCTGCAGTCAAATGTGGCAAGTCACCCAAACGATCCAAGACTTCTTCGTCTGCTGCTACCAAGGCATCGTCAAAGAAGGTTAAGGCTACACTGGCATCTGTCTCAAAATCCATTCCTGCTTGGGCGATATTGGCAAAATCCTCGTTGCTATAGTCCGTCGTCTGAGGCATAAAGGAGTAATTCCCGATATGACTCATCTGAATATAGATTTGTTCCAATTCCGCAAAAGCCTTCTCAAAATCCTCAAAAGTGTGAAGATTGCCCTTGTAGTCACGGCTAAATTGGTTAATATCTTCGCGTGTTTTCTCAATCGCACGCAAGAAATCCTCACGGTCTTGATATAAGGCTGTCAAGTCCCAAAGTTCCTTTTCGGGAAATTCTGAACGGTGTTTTTGTTCCATTTTCTTCCTCTTATTTCTTTAATTCTAGCAAAACACTGATGGCTGATAAGGCATAAAGTGGTGCTGTTTCAGCTCGTAGGATGCGAGGCCCAAATCCTGCGAGAATCGCTCCTTTAGCTACAAAAGATTCGATTTCTGCAGGTGATAGACCTCCTTCTGGACCAAAGATAAAGAGCAGTTTAGCTCCTTTTTCAAGACCCGATACTGCTTGTATGAGCGCTGCTGATTCGCCTTCTTTGGCCGACTCTTCATAGGCCACTACGATGCGATCAAACTGGTCAAGTTGGGCTAGAAAGTCTGCCTTTTTCTCAAAAAGGGTAATGCTTGGGACAAGATTCCGCTTGCTTTGTTCTGCCGCTCCAAGGGCGATTTTTTCTAGTTTCTCGGCCTTTTTGCCCAATTTCTTGCCGTCCCATTTGGCGACTGACCAGTCTGCAGGAAAGGCCCAAATCTGACTAGCACCTAGCTCCGTCACCTTTTGAGTGATGAACTCCAGTTTATCTCCCTTGGGAAAGCCTGATGCAATGGTCACTTGGACTGGTAGTTCTACATTGTCAGCTAATTCTTCAATCAACTCCAACTGACGCGCCTCCACATTAACCACGCGCGCCAAACGCTTGATCCCATCATCAAAGACTAGGGTCACCTGGTCATCTTCTTTCAAGCGCATGACCTGAAACATGTGCTTGCTGGTTTCCTTATCCTCAATCGTGACTGGGGAGCTAGCCAAACCTTTTACAAAATACTGTTGCATGCTAGCCTCCAATCACACCAGAGATATCCTTAGTTTTTTTGAAGACACAGGCATTCCACTCCCCTTGGATCATGTGGGTTTCAAGGAAAAACCCAGCCGTTTCTGCTGACTCACGCACCATGTCCCACTTATCCTTAATAATGCCACTCATGATGAGATAGCCTTCATCCTTGACCAAGCGATAAGCATCATCCGTCAGATGAATGAGGATATCCGCCAAGATATTAGCCACGATGACATCTGCCTCAATCTCCACGCCCTTGAGCAAATCACCTGGCGCCACATGGATATTTTCCATGCCAGGATTGAGCTCAATATTTTCCTGAGCGACTCGAACCGCTACATCATCCAGATCATAGGCGAAGATTTCCTTAGCACCTAGAAGAGAGCTAGCAATAGAAAGAACCCCTGAACCAGTCCCTACATCTAGCACTGTTTCGCCACCACGAAGAACCTGCTCCAAGGCAAAAAGACTCATCTTGGTCGTCGGGTGGGTTCCTGTTCCAAAGGCCATGCCAGGGTCCAGCTTGATAATCTTTTCTCCCGCCGTCGCCTCATAGTCCGTCCATGATGGCACAATGGTCAAGTCATGAGTGATGCGAGCTGGTTCATAGTATTTCTTCCAGTTGTCCGCCCAGTCTTCCTCAGCCAAGGCAGTCGTCCCCATCTTGACTTCTCCCAAATCCATAAAGTCTGTCAATTCTGCTAAACGAGCCTGCAAATCCGCTTCAACCGCTACCACATCAACCGTTTCGGGATAGTAAGCTGTCACCACAATTTCTTCTTGTTGTTCGACCTCAGGGAAAATCTCACCGAAGCGGTCCACATTTCCAACATAGTCCATGCTGTCTTCGATTGCTACCCCTTGGGCACCCAGCTCAATCAAGAGATTAGAGACTAACTCCTCTCCCTCACGCTTGACTGTAACTTTTAACTCTTGCCATGTTTCCATTTTGTATTTTCCTTATTCTTCTTAAATTCTTCAATCACATCTGTATAGTGTTCTTTCATTGCGCTATGAATCTGCTGTTTAAAAATACCAAACATAAGATAATAAACAAATAGAACAATTCCTGCAAGCAGTAGCAAAAATAAAAAATGTACTGAAAGAGGCAGTACGAGACCTCTACCACTCAGTAAGGGTAAAACAAGCATTAATCCCCAAATAACAGCCATAGAGATCCCAGCTACTTTCGTACCACTTTCTCTCTGCTTCTTTAGCTTTAAATATTCCATATAAATAAATACAGGTTCTTCCCTAGAGTATTGTCCAGTTTTTAGTTTGCGTTTAACTTCCTTGTTTAACGTCGTTGTTGCAATCGCAAAAATCATTTTACTTCCTCCAAATAATCCCTCAATCTCCCCTGTAGCTGAGGCACTGCCTGTTTAGACTTCAAAAACTCCTCAATAGGCATCAGTTTATAGGCCTGTCCTTCATCCCCAAAGGTGATACTGTCAAATTGATCCTGACTTAACTGCCCGACCATAAAGACAGACTGACGACCTTCAAAGAGCATGCTGGGATAGACCTTGCTCCAGAGCAGGCAATCCTCAGTCAGATGAATTCCTAGTTCTTCATAAACTTCACGCGCTGCGCACTCGAAAGGACTTTCATCCCCTTCGCGACCACCTCCTGGCAACTCCCACATATTGGGCCAAGGGATATTTTCCTTGTCATCACGCAAGATGGTCAGTAGCTTATCTCCACAAAAGAGAGCAATCTTGCAGCCAGTAAAATCTGAAATGTCTATATCCACTACAAGCTCCTAGTATCTCGGATAAGGGTAAAATTCTCCCTCTTCCAAGCCGACTTTTCCTTCTTCAAAGACTTCTTGGTTCCATTCCATGACGAATTCTTCTGCTTCTGGGTCTTCCAAAAAGTCCATGAGAGCATCTAGCCCAACCTCTGCAGTATCTTTGAGAAATAGTGCAAAATAAGCTAAGAATTCACGAGAAAAACCTTTCTTTGGCAGGTAAGGGATGACTGTCAAATAGTCTTCCTCATTAACAGTTGACTTGGCAGGATTGTAAAAGAGCACTGCTTCTTCAAAGAGGATATCGTCTGATGACACCTCCCCGTCCTCATCCAGCATCTCCACTCCTGCAGTATTTTGTGCCTCTAGCAAGAAGCTCACTTCAACCGCATGATTGCGCTTGTCCCAGCTAATCTCATAATCAAAAGGAAAGTTTTTATCCAACTCTTCTTGTAAAACATCTAAAAATCCATATGTTGCCATTTTGTCCTCTTTCTATACGACTCTTTAATCGCCCCGAATACTCGGAAATATGCTAAAATAGATACTACCATATTACCACATTAGTATCAGAAAATCCATGTTAGAAAGGACTGCTATGCCAGACAATCTCGCGCTTCGTATGCGCCCCAAAACCATCGACCAGGTTATCGGTCAAGAGCATCTGGTAGGCCCAGGAAAAATCATCCGCCGTATGGTGGAGGCTAACCGCTTGTCCTCCATGATTCTCTATGGACCTCCGGGTATCGGAAAAACCAGTATCGCTTCAGCCATCGCTGGAACGACCAAATATGCCTTTCGAACCTTCAATGCCACTGTTGATAGTAAAAAACGTCTACAAGAGATTGCTGAAGAAGCTAAATTCTCAGGTGGCCTTGTACTGCTACTAGACGAGATCCACCGTCTTGACAAGACCAAGCAAGACTTTCTCTTGCCTCTCTTAGAAAGTGGACTGGTCATCATGATTGGGGCTACGACAGAAAATCCTTTCTTTTCTGTCACCCCAGCCATCCGCAGTCGTGTTCAGATTTTTGAGTTGGAACCCTTGTCTAACCAAGATGTCAAAGAAGCCATTCAAATAGCCATAACTGACCCTGAACGAGGTTTTGATTTCCCTGTTGAGTTAGATGATGATGCCCTTGATTTTATCGCAACATCGACCAATGGAGACCTCCGTTCTGCCTTTAACTCGCTGGATTTGGCAGTTCTCTCCACTCCAGAAAATGATGACGGTATCCGTCATATCACGCTTGACATCATGGAAAATAGTCTTCAGAGAAGCTACATTACTATGGACAAGGATGGAGACGGACACTATGATGTCCTTTCTGCCCTTCAAAAGTCTATCCGCGGATCAGATGTGGACGCTAGTCTCCACTATGCTGCTCGCTTGATAGAAGCTGGTGACCTTCCTAGCCTAGCTCGTCGTTTGACTGTGATTGCTTATGAAGATATTGGCTTAGCCAATCCCGAAGCTCAGATTCATACCGTAACTGCTTTGGATGCTGCGCAAAGAATCGGCTTTCCAGAAGCCCGCATCCTCATTGCCAATGTCGTCATTGATCTGGCTCTTTCGCCTAAGTCTAACTCAGCCTACGTGGCTATAGATAAGGCCTTGGCTGACCTTAAAACATCGGGGCATCTGCCGATTCCGCGTCACTTGCGAGATGGACATTATAGCGGTAGCAAGGAACTAGGTAACGCCCAAAATTATCTCTATCCACATAATTATCCTGGTCACTGGGTCAAGCAAGAATACCTACCAGAAAAAATCCGTGACCATCAGTACTTTTCTCCAGAAGATAGTGGAAAATACGAACGGGCCCTGGCTCAACGTAAGGAAACCATTGATAAACATAAAAAATTGTGAAATCCTTTTCAAAAATTTTAATTTTCCCTTGATTTTTTTTGAAAAAGTGGTATCATATAATCATAGAAACGCTGTGGTGTACGACTTCACATTTAAGTGTTGACCGACTATTTTTTGTATTATTAGGGAAACAAAAGTCTTCTAACAGCATGTAGGCCGTCTCACACGGAAACAGCTTCAGTTAGAGCGAGTTGCCCACCTGCTTAATTGCGCGGGTTCAATACAAACCGTGAAGTTTCGGCACCAATACAGCTTTTTATTTGCCTCCTTAGCTCAGTTGGTAGAGCAGTAGACTCTTAATCTATGGGTCACAGGTTCGAGCCCTGTAGGGGGCATCTAAATCAACAGGAAAAAGCCTTGATTTATAAGGCTTTTTTGCTTGTCTATAACTGATTTGCCCCATCATTTGCCCCACATTTTTTTATGAGCAATCTTTCCAAACATCTCTAATTTGATTAAATTCTTCAAAAATTTTCTCTTCTAAAGTGTGTCCATATACTTCTACTAACATTGAAATATCTCTATGCCCTAGAATTTTTGCAATAACTCCAAGGTCAAATCCTTTGTGCCAGAGGTAGCTTCCATAGGTATGACGTGCTCCTTTTGTCGTGATAATTGGATAAATATCTAATTCATTTAAAAGAACACTCAAAGCTTTATTGACACTTGCAATATCTGGTACCAAGTGAATATATCCATAATGCTGAAAAATCATTTTATACCTATTCTTGATTCCTAGCTCTTTATTAGCCTTCTCCTGTTCAATTTTTAGGACTTGTAATATCTTAATACATTCTTCGTCTATCGGTACCATCCGAATAGACGTTTTATTTTTTGGAGGGACAAATTTATGAGAAAGGGTATTAAACCTCCTATATGTTTTTAGCAGTCCTCTGTCAAAGTCAACTTCATTCCAAGTTAACGCTATTAACTCTCCAAACCTCATGCCTGTTTTTAATAGAAAATAGACAATATAAGGAACAATTGAACGTTGGTAATCAAATTTTCTCTTTACTGCTAAAAGTAAATCCAGATAGTCCTTTTCTGTATGTAAATATTTCTCTTCTGTCATCTGTTGTTCTTTGGATGAAAATAACTCGACATGTTGTGTAAAATCATCTATTAGAACTTTGTCTGCAATTGCCATTTGGATGCTCTGATGAATCCCAGTATTCAATCTACCAAGAAAATTTCTACCAACTGTTTGTCCATACTTATTCATAATTCTTTGGTATTCACTCGCACGAATTTGAGTGACTTTTTTATTTCCAAATAATCTTTCAATTGTGTTTTTACGGAGAAGATATTTTTTCTTTGTCTCTTCCGACCTACTACTCGGTAGAATTTTTAGTTCAAGCCATTCTTGATATAGATCGACAAGAGAAATATCTCTAGAAATTCTTTTTCCTAAACGAAGTTCTTGCAGAATCGGTTCAGCTTCTGACTCTGCAAGTTTTTTTGTTTTAAAACCGCTATTATGAACAACAGTTTTTCCTTCGTTACGAATTTCATAGGTCCATAAATTACTATCTCCTCGCTTTCGGTAACGAACACTTGCCATATTACGCCACCTCTGTTCCTAGAATCTCATTTACAACACTTTTTGGAACAACCATCAAACGTTTGCGATTATAAAATGTATAGCCTCGTGATACAAGTAATTCTCTTGCCTGATGAATGATATCATTCGCTGTATGAGGGCGATAGCCCATTTCAATTAATTCTTTGTTACTAATTAAATTATTATCCATAGTTATCCTCCTTATTGATTTTCTAAATTCAGAAACTCACCTACAAGTAATTCTAATTCTTTATTTAATTTAGGGAGATTCTGTATTAATACTTCTTTTAATTCTTCCGCAAATTGGTTTGTTTCTTCTCTCAATAGTTTGCGGACTCTTGTTTTTTTCTTTTTGATGCTGTCTGATTTTAAATTTGGAAAAGCCAATGATAACAGTTCAGGATTGTTGAGAAAGATAATTGTAAATGCTCTTTGCTCCACTCGAATATGTTCTAGCTTATAAAATCCGAAATTATCAAGTCGATTCATAATATCTTGGACCATCTCCTCACCAATCGCTTTGGTTCTAAGTTGGAACTCCAGTCTCCACCAAAACGGATTTACAGCCAAATCTAGCTTCTCTTCGCGCTTATGAGCAATGATTTCTTTGTTCTTATCATATAACCTAACTTGTACATTACTACCGCTAGAACCCCAATATTTCGTCTCTAATTCACCCCCTCGACCATAGAAGACCTTATGGGTAACACCACCTTTAATATGTTGCAAATTAACGATCTCAGGCCTGTTGAAAATGTCAAATGCCAAATCAAAACGAGACAAACGTACCGTCAATGAATTCAATCTAGCAAAGTACATTAATTGCCTCCATACTTTCATTCCATCAAATTCTTTTAAAGTGTTAGGATTGAAATCAATCCGAATCAATTGTTCACCTCCATAAATGGATAATTGAAAAAATATAATATTGATCGAATCATACTCATTAAAAACTTTAGCTAAAGTAAAGACATCATCTCGAACATTATCATATATTTCAAATGAATCAACTCTTGTACTTATTGCCTGTTTCAGATTTTTGAAAATCCGTCTTAGAGAACCAGTATCTGTATCCCAGATAACCGTTAGTCTATCGATACTGACATCTAACCTCTGTACTAATTCTCCTACATCACATCGTTCTTGAATGCTTCTTAAATCTTGTATAGAAACCAACAAAATTGTCCCCCCTTCTTTTAGATTTTTTAGGCCTCAGAAGCACCGTCAAATCAACGTTTGCTCGTTCCGTCGTTCTTTGGACGTTGTCCTAAGTGTCCCTTTTTGCTGGCTGTTAGAATAGCCAGTTTTTGCTTGGCTAGAAATTGTCTGGACGGCAGTCTGCAGGACTTCGCCTGACTTCCCGTCAGGCTCGTCCCTTGTCCTTGTCCACACAATTTCTAGCTCCAAGGCTTCGAATAGTCATAAGTCATAGTCTCGTCTTCAACTTCCTCCTCACTCACTATTCCTAAACATATGAGCTATTTTGTATCATTTATAACTTATTTATAAGTTATAAATATATTTTATAAAAATTTTTTGGGATAGTCAACTAAAAACTTGATTTGTAAGTTTATAGGTGATAGAATAAGTTTAAAATAAAAACAGGAGTTTCCAATGACCTTTATTATTCAAAATTTTGGACCCAATTTGGCACGACTACGCATAGAAAAAGGAGTAAGTCAAACTCAACTAGCTGAAGACTTAGGAATTGGTAAACAGTCCATCTCTGATTATGAAAAACAAAAAAGCTATCCTACCTTTGCAAATTTAGATAAGATAGCAGAATATTTTAATGCAACTCCAACTCAACTTTTTGGAACAAGTAAAGAGATTGAATTAGAAAAGAGTGTTCTTGAATCGAATGAATACTCTGATAAAGTAAGTGAAATTTTAAAAGCTGTCAAATACATCGAACATTTCCTACATACTGATGGACAACAGCTAGAAGAGATACTCTATCTTACAAAAGGAAAACAACTCTATACCGATGATGGTGAAGCATTATATATTGATCCTACCTCTAACAGCCAAACCTTATACACTCAATATGAGCCAGGTCTTGTTGTAGCAAGAGATAGATCCCCAATAGAACTCTTAATTGAAAATAAGGACCTATTAGATTAAGTAAAGTTCCTGTATTCCAATTTATCGTGATGCTAACAAGTCACGTAATAATTTTCTAAAAGAAAGATATAAAATGAACGATAGTATCTTAATTTCAAATCTTACCAAAAAATTTAAAGACAAAACAGCACTCAAGGAAATCAGTCTCTCAATAAGTAGTGGAAAAATATTTGGTTTTTTAGGACCATCTGGTGCTGGCAAAACTACGACAATCAATATTTTAACCGGTCAGTTACCACCTGATTAAGGAAAGGTTAAAATCTTAGGAAAAGATTGCACCCAATTAACCTCTGACGATTTTTTAGAATTAGGAATTATGAGTGATAATGTAGGCTTCTATGATAGACTATCTCTGTACGATAATCTTTTATTTTTTGCTAAATTCCACAATGTAGAAATATCATATCTAGATCATTTATTAAAGCGATTGAAGTTATATGATGATCGATTTAATAAAGCAGAGAAGTTATCAACTGGAATGAAACAACGAATGTTGTTAATTCGGTCAATTCTACATTCACCAAAAGTAATTTTTTTAGATGAACCAACTTCTGGAATGGATCCAACCCTATCTCAAATCGTTCATGAACTACTACTAGAAATTAAAAACTCCGGGACAACTATTTTTTTAACAACTCATAACATGGATGAGGCGACCAAATTATGTGATTCAATAGCTTTACTTCATGAAGGAAAAATCGTCGAGCAAGGTTCGCCTCGGGAGATTATCGATAAGTACAGTCAGACTGATAAGGTGAAAATAAGCTATTTTGATGGAAGAGAGATTATTGTTCCTAAAGAGGAGGCTTATAAATATCTAGGAGAGAATACTAAAACAATCAATACTCTAGAAACAAGCCTTGAGAGTATCTTTATTCAATTAACAGGAGACAAATTATAATATGCTTAATCGATTTTTTAGTTTGTTATGGTTACGGTATAGATACCTTCTTCATAACAAAATAATTCTATTTGTATGTGTATTCACACCAATAGTCGACTTCTCACTTTTAAACTTTGTACCAGACGTTCGTGGTTCGGTCTTTTTAATGAGTATGGCAATTATTACCATCTATAGTCTGACTGCTGGAACTTTTACTACACTAATCATCAGCGAAGAAAAAGATAAAAAGAATTTAAGAACGTTGATTTTAACAGGAGTCAAAATTCCAGAATATATTTTTTCTACAATCTTATTTCCATTTCTATTTTCAATTATAGGTGTTTGGGTGATGCCTATTACTTTTGGCATCTCAATACCTAATCTTGCTCTATATTCATTAGTAACCTGCCTTACGATACTTTGTTTTATATTGGTCAACTTTGCAATAGCTTTGTTTTGTAAGAATCAAACACAAGCCTCTGCTGTAAGTCTAATATTCTATCTTGTCATTATGACTCTCCCTATGTTTTCGAGCATAAATAAATTTGCTAAATTATTAACAGATTTTTCTCTATTAGGAGCGCATAATCTATATTTTAACGATATCTCTGCCTTCAGTCTTTATAATATACAAATTTTAACATTGTTACTTTGGATCATGTTAATGTCCGCACTTGTATATACGGGATTCGTCTGGAATAAGAAACATTGAGATGATGTAAGCAATTAATCGGGCCTAGGTTACTGATAAAATAATTTTTGCCCCACTTTTGCCCCATTTTGAAATAATTACATTTAAATTCTCTTTAATTATCTTCCGAAAATCACTTATATTTCAACTATTTTATTTATTTTCAATATGAGAATTCCTCCCAAATCCATGCAGGGGTATCTAAATCAACAGGAAAAAGCCTTGATTTATAAGGCTTTTTTGCTTGTCATTTTGTTTTTTGTACCAAATTTTGTACCAAATAATTTATATTCACCAAATTAGAGAGTCTCATCCAAAGACTCGCTATTTATCTAACATCTCGTTTTCATCGAAAAAACCACCGCGAGGGTGGTTCTTTTTTATCAATCGTCAAACACTCCGCCTGTGAGTTGGTACATGAGGTAAATGTGTTCCAAGGTTTTTACCTTATCCATATGATCCACATCTTTTACGCCTCCCAAGGCTAGTAAAGGAACAAAACCGAAACATTGGTTATAAGACAAGGGACCATGTTTTAACACAGCCTGTCTATATAAATCCAGTTCAAAGTTATCAGTCACATATGAGTTATCTAAATACTGAAGAAAATATTTCAAGCTCTTGATAATAATGTCGCAGTTTTGAAGATTGTATTTTACAATACCAACAAATTCATTCTCTTCCCAAGTAATAATATCTCCAAAAGCTGTTACGAACAGCGGAAAAAGAAGTAAGGAACTATTCATAATAATAGCCGTAGCAAATCTTTGCATTTTTGTCTTATCTTTTTTAAGATAGTACTATTAAAAAAAGAAAAGGTGAAAATCATGGAAACATATACACTTGCAAATGGGGTTGCTATTCCTAAAATTGGTTTTGGAACTTGGCAAATTGCTGAAGGCGAAGAAGCCTATAACAGCGTTAGCTTCGCACTTAAGGCGGGTTACACACATATTGATACCGCACAAATTTACGGTAACGAGGTTTCTGTAGGTAAGGCGATTGCTGATAGTAATTTGGCACCTGAGGATATTTTCCTAACTACCAAACTTTGGAATGATAAGCACGATTACGATTTGGCTAAGACTTCTATCGATGAATCTCTCGAAAGATTAGGTGTGGATTATTTGGATCTTTTGCTTATCCATTGGCCTAATCCAAAGGCGCTTCGTGAGAATGATGCTTGGAAGTCTGGTAATGCAGGCGCTTGGAAGGCAATGGAAGAAGCCTACAAAGAAGGTAAGGTGCGTGCTATCGGTGTGTCTAACTTTATGCAACATCACCTAGAAGCTCTTCTTGAAACGGCTGAAATTGTGCCACATGTCAATCAAATCCTCTTGGCTCCAGGTTGTGACCAAAAAGACTTAGTTGCCTATTGCCAAGAGCGCGATATCCTTCTTGAAGCCTATAGTCCACTAGGTACAGGTAGCATTTTTGGAAATGAAGATGTTGAAGCAGTGGCTGAACGTAACGGTAAATCTGTAGCACAAGTTGCTCTGCGTTGGAGCCTTCAAAAAGGTTTCTTGCCACTACCTAAGTCTGTGACACCTAAAAATATTGAAGCCAACTTGGATATCTTCGACTTCGACTTATCAGAGGAAGATATGGCAGTCTTGGATAAGATTCAAGGCATCAAAACTCAGAATGATCCTGACACAGTTAATTTTTAATAGGATTTTAAGCAACTCGTCAGGGTTGCTTTTTCAAGTAAATGACAAAAGAAGTCAAGGTTTTGACAATTCGCGCCACATGAAATTATTTAAGCATATCCTTTTCTTTCATTACCACTTTCTGTTATAATGTATTGTATTTCTAAAATAGAAAGGTATTAATATGACAACTCTTATTAAGCATAAACGTGTAGAATTTTCAGAACTTTTTTATGACCTAGTTTTTGTTTTTGCAATTTCAAAAGTAACTACTTTAATTGAGCATCTTCATAACGGTATTTTGACTTGGAATTCTTTCCTTGATTTTTTCATAGCTGTCTTGGTTCTCACCGATTCCTGGATGATTCAAACCCTTTATACCAATCGCTATGGAAAGAACTCTTTATTTAACATGGTAATCATGTTTATCAAAATGGGAATTTTACTCTTTATAGCCAATATGATGGGACCTGATTGGCAACAATATTTTCATTATCTCTGTTGGGCTATTGGTACATTAACCTTTACCTTATTTTTACAATATTTGGTTGAATTTTTTAGAAAATCAACCGATAATGCTAATCGGGAAAGTATCAAAGGTTTTCTATGGATAACAGGTCTAGGAAGTTTAGGAGTCTATCTAGCAGCTCTTCTTCCTATTTACGTTGGGGTCTCTATCTTATTTGCTAGTATTCTGCTAACATTTATTATGCCAATTATCTTGCTTAGTAAAGATAAGCATTACCAGGTAAATCTCCCCCATTTAATCGAGCGCATCTCCCTTCTTGTCATTATTACGTTTGGAGAGATGATTATGGGGCTAGCTAACTTCTTTACAATCGAGAATTTCTCGATTTATTCGGTTCTTTATTTCATAATTATGATTTCTCTGTTCTTGTTTTATTTTGGTCAATTCGACCATGCTATTGATCAAAAATCTAATCAAAAGGGACTATTTCTAATTTACAGTCACTATCCTATTTTCATTGGGCTTATGATGATGACTGTATCGATGAGTTTTCTTCTGAATCCTGAAGCTAATCGTCTCTTTGCAACCAGCTTCTCTTATATCGGATTTGGCCTCTTTCAAGCTGCTGTCCTAGTAAATGGGCCCTATAACAAAAACTATCTTCGCTATTCGAAAAGTTACTACTGTGTCCAAGCGACACTCTATCTGGCTGCCTTGATTCTCTCTTTAATCTTTGCTTCTAATCCTATAATAGTAGTGAGTATAACAACCATTTTAGCTCTAGCTATAGCCACTCATTTTATTTATTTTTATATGACACAGAATAAAAAATATTCCAAATCTAACTGGGGGTTCTTTTAATGAGTTTATAACATAAAAAAGCTTTGGGAACCAAGGCTTTTTTTTCATTAATTTGTTTTTCCATTTTATCCTCCGATTTGAACTCGCACTGACATTTATTTATAACAACACTATATATCTAGTATGGCATAATCATTAGGTATTATAGATTTTCAAACCAAATGTGAGTCATTCGTTTTTGCCCCACTTTTGCCACGTTTTTAAAGCCTGACAGTGAAAACACCTAAAAGTATTTCCCTAAAATCAGCTATATTTCAACACTTTTGTTTATTTTCAATATGAAAAGTTCTTACAAATCCATGCAGGGGGCATCTAAATCAACAGGAAAAAGCCTTGATTTCAAGGCTTTTTTGATGTCAAATAACTTTTTGTAGCAAATCATTATAAAGGTTTTCCAACCTTATCAAACTTATCATTTATTCTCAATCAATTGCTAGCAATATTTGATAAGACCAACTGTTTTTTACAGTACAGAGCTAGTCTATAATTAACTAAACTATACTAATTTGTGCCCATATTACATGGCCAATCCGCATAGAGATTAAAATGGGCTATTATGAATTCATAAATTTTCGCAACAGAACAAGAGCAAGTCATTTAGAAATAAAAGAGAAGAGAATCTTTCACTCTCTTCTTAGTATATCTTATTAAATTCAGTCTTTCTCAATCTACCTGATTTTCCTTTGCAACGACAAATTCTTTAACCAATCGATAGATAACAGCAAATATGGGTGTAAAGAATATCATTCCAAGTAAGCCAAATAGATTTCCTCCAATACTAGCTGCTGCAAGTGTGAAGAGAGCTGGTAAGCCGATAGATTGACCCACAACTTTGGGATAGATAAGGTTTCCCTCAATCAGCTGTATAATTTGATAAAGAAGGATAGACAGTAAAGCTTGACTTGGACTGACTGTAAAGATAAAAATCGCTCCTAGCACACAAGCAATCATAGGACCAACATAAGGAATGAAAGACAGCACTCCTGCAAAGATACCTGTCATTACCCCATAAGGTAGTCCAAATAGGCTATAGCCAACCGCTACCATAACTCCTATGATGACTGCTTCAATCAGCTGACTCATCAAAAATTGGTCATAAGTCTCTAGTGCTACTTGTCCAATGTAAGTCAACTTTATCACCACCTTCTCTGGAAGAAAAACTTTTAGAAGTCGACTCGTCATCGCTGCCAAATGTTCCTTACTGGATAAAAATAAAAAGGTGAAGACTATAATCAAAAAGGCATTCATCAAACTTGAAAAAATATTGCCGATATTACTAGTCAGACCTGATAAAAAACCTATCAAAGCTTGGCTAATAGAGCTAGACTGTCCCTGAATTCCTGATACGATAGTTGACAACATGTCTTTGGTTACAAATTCCGAGCTGCCTAGCAATTTCCCAAGTTGAGTAAGGACTGTTGAAAGGACTGTTCCCAGCTGACTAATAGTCTGGGCTAGGGTTGGCAGCACCAAAACCAAAAGAGCAATCACGATTAAGATAAGAGCTAGGAAAACAAGTACCATGGCAATCGGACGACGCAACTCTGCCTTTACCTTCAATTTAACTAAGTACTGTTCAATTTTTTTCATGGGAACATTGAGCACAAAAGCAATAACAGCACCATAAATCAAGGTTGATATTACATCAAAGAGAGAGATTGCTCCTGATATAAAGCTCGATGCATTCAGAATTACAAGAGCAACCAGCCCTATAAAAAGTATTAACGGGGTGTATTTTTTTACTAAGTTCATAAATTCTCCTTAATAAACATGTTTAGATACGACTATACTATTTGGTTTTTCAAACTCTCGATTAAGGTAGGCTTGGTAAGTTCCTGGAGCGATAAATCCTTTGGGTGAGAGGATATCGGTGCCAGCCTGACCGACTATGGTATCAGCCAAGAGCACACAGTTTGTAGATAAGACAAAGTAGGATTTAAACTTAGATTTGATAAATTTATAAAGTTCCCCATCCGTCTCATGTCTGATTTTATAAGCGTAGGTGTAGTCTTCCTTACCATCACCTGTCATGATTTTATCTGCACTTGGCTCCCATGGAATCGTCAGTTGTTTCAATTCAGCCAACTTTTTCTGAACTGCTTTTTCCATTTCAGGCGTCAAATCTATCCCATAACCAAAAAGCGTTTTTTGACTCTCACGTTTACATAGGTCAATGTACTTGTCACGATCACAGAAATATAAGACACCATCTCCTACCATGCCAAATAAGGTCTCAGAAGACGGATCATAGTTGCCATAAGAAATAACACGGCCTTGATAGCAGATATCCACATGACCAATTGCCGAAAACAGAGAGGTCTCAGCTGTATGAACAAAAATTTCAAGCTCCGCTGTCTTACCAGACTTCACCATTCCAAGATGGATATCCTCTCTCTCATCAGCATTTTCCTGCATGAATTTGTTGATTTTTGCTAAAGTTCTTGCAGGGATGAGAGCGGCTAGGACAATAGGTAAGCTAATTCTAATGCGACGTTTGAGATGGTTTTTCCCAATTTCCTCCTCAAACAAGAAACCATCACGGATATTGGACACACCATAAAGGAAAAAATAAGCCCCTAATACAAAGAGTTGAAAGACAGAATTTCCTGTAGAGGACAAAAGACTAGTCCCACCAAGAAAAACTAGTACGAGTCCATCTAGTAAGAGACGAAAACGAGGTCGAATTTTGTTTTTGCGGTAGAGAACATAGGTGACAAGGTTAATACTAGCATGAAAAATCTGATAAACTCCAATCACAAGAGCCAAAATATAAATCGGCACATCCGTCGCAAGATTGGAGCCAAGCAAATATCCCAGCACTAACAATTTAACCAGTGCAACTCCCAAGGTGTCCGTTGACTGACTTTTTTTGAAAATACGTAATACTAAATCTAAGACCGTTGCTATCCAAGCTAAAAACAGAACCAGTCGAATAACCTTTACTGGCAACCAAGTCCCCGTGACCATCAAGATGAGACCTAGCAGAACAAACAAGAACCCCTGAGCAAGTAATTTCTTACCTGTCAGACCTAAAGATAGAATTTTCGCCATATAAAAACCTTTCAACAATAAAAATTAAACACTCCGATTAAACTGACTAGTAAATAGCCAACACTACAAACAGCCTGTGCCAGCAACATATGGTGACTAGAAATGACTGTAGTAATGTCACCATCTTGTCTTATGCACTTCTAAAATTTGTTATATTGATTAGAAGCCAGAGCTTATAAAAACTAGCTAAACTCGAGAGATAGACACAATTGCGACGAAAAAATGTATAACCAATTCAACTTGTTAAGGTAAGAAAGCATTATTTCCAATCTATTAATTATTCATCTATTACCTATTATGACACAATATTCCCTATGGTTCAACTTTTTACCTATTTAAAACCATAAAGCCTACATAACTCTTTGAAGAGAACAAAAATCTGAATGTAATAAGATAGTACCCATTACCCATATTATAATTAGATTATGAATTGAAGCTTTTTGGAACTAAAATTAGGAATAATTGAGAAAGTAGGGAGGGAAATTTTGCTTTTACCCCATTTTGAAATAATTTCATTTTAGATTTTTCTAAGTTTCTTTCAAAGAGCCTGCAGGGGGCATCTAAACAACAGGAAAAAGCCTTGATTTTAAGGCTTTTTTGTTTATCTAAGTATTTAGGATACACCACCAAAGACAGTTTCCCAATGTTCCACTTCTTCCTTAAATCGTACTTTTCCTTGGCTGTATAATCTCATAATCTTCACAAAGCGAACTGGATTGTTTTGGTTGTACAAAAGAAATACTGCAAAGAATAACAAGCCCGCAAACCACAAACCATAGCCTTCATCAATCGGTTGACCAAATTTTAGAGGAAGAGTCAAGAAATACAAAAAATAATAGATAGACACTATATTTACTACAAAGCGAGCAAATCGATAAGGTAAAGCAGACAGTTGTCTGGGATCAAACTGGTTTTTCACAAGCAAATTATGAGATGCAGCATAGTAAAAGACTTTCTCTGTCGTCGGCTGTGCTTTGCGAACATTTTTATAAAGTGCTCGTTCAAGTAAAGCAACCAACGAGAAAAACTGCATCAACCAAAATAGAAAAATACAAGCTTGACTAAACCAGTTATAAACACCAATAAACTTGAGGGAAAAGAAGCCCGAAATTGCAGGACCACCTGCTAGTAAGAGAATTACCAAGTCAGGAATAAAGGCATTCGTGTCACCAGCTTTTTCAGTATTGAGCAACCTACTCTTTGGAGCAGCTAGAGCCTCTCCTGTCTTTCGGTCATAATAAACAGCCTGTCCATCACATTCACCGATAAAGACACGACGGCGTCTCAGAAAAAACATACATACCTCTTTCTATTTCCTTTGTTATATTTCCTTCTTAACTCGACTATTTCTGTACCGTTCAACTGCCTTCAGCCATCGAATCATATTATTTTGCCACAGCAATAGAGCTGCGACAGCCGGCAAAATCCCCATCAGGCTTAAAGGGAATAGCTCACTGCCGATTTGTGTTCCCATCATCTTCAAAACGAGCATGGAAAGGACAGAAATCGGACCCACCAAGCCCATGACAGCTATAAGGACTGTGAAAATCCAGGCAAATAGCTTCTTGCCAAGGGTAACCTTCTTATCTGAAAAATTATTCCAAAAGAGATTGCTATTGACGGCTCTTCTGAAGTTTTCCTTGCTGGTAAGTTGCGCTAATGCAACATTTTTGTAGAGTGCTCGCTCCACGATCACCAATAGTAAAATGGCTTCCAGCAACCAAATTAGCAGAAAATAAATCAGAGTTCCATAGCTATAGACACCCGTAAAAAAGCGTGTTGCGGGAAAAAACTGCATGATGCTACTAACCGCTAAAAGAGTACAAATCGACAAGATGATATGTTTTCGATTCCCACGCGCCACATCTGTATTTAAGAGTTTACTCTTAGGAGCTGCTAGAGGATTTCGTGGCTCATCGACATGGACATAAATAGCCTGACCTTCGCTCTCCCCTATATAAATCACTTTCCTAAAAAGCATGCTTGTCTTTCTCCTCTAACCAACTGTTTTTCTTAAAACTTCCCTGAAAAAGAGATTTTTTCTTCATTTATTCCTCCAATTTTATGACACAATTGATAGATTTTTTCCCAAAGAGAGATAAAAAATGAAAGAATTATAAACCTTGAGCAATTTTTCCTAGTTGGTTCACTCGATCATGAATGGTTTCCACGTTTAGATTTCCATGTTGGTATTCGCAAAGAAATCCATTTTCATAGAACATCTTATCTGACAATTGACCTTTTGGTGTATTTGGGCACTCAATCATAACAACATTAAAGACAACAGCTGTTCCTGTACCCTCGATTGCATTGCCTCTAAAATGATAAGTGAAAGCCCGGAATTGCTTCCCATTGTAGTTACCAGAGATGACATAGACAACTTTTCTCTCATGACCACACCCAAAAGGAAAATGGCTAAAATTAGCATATTTTTCTACATAGGGACTTTGTGTAGGAGTTATAGTAAGCGTACTAGACATCGTTCCGCTTGAGTAATCCCTATAGTTGTCTCTACCTTGAGCTTGGTCAAATTGATAGCCATGCGCAGTTGCAAATGCTTGGTATTCTTTGTTGTGTTTATTGGCGTAGCTAATGGCCCAATAAACAATCCCTGCTATAACAAAGATGAATAACATAAAGATGATAAAGAAAAAAACAAAAGGCATTATCATTTTATACTCCTTTTAAAACTGTTTAAAAAGCAAGGGCGTTTCTACATCCTTACTTCTTACTGGTATTCTTAGTTACGGTAAAAATGACTATCCTTGTCACTTGGTGATTGGCCGATAGACAAGACTTCTTGGCTACCATCTGTACCTGTCAATTCATTTTGGACTCCCGCTGGAGTGTAGATAAGGCGAGCACCTTCTCCACCATCAACAAGTTGGATTCCTGCTGAGTAATAACCATTTTTTTCCTCTACTCGACCCATCTCATAATTAAAGGTTCCTTTTGAACTTTGGATTGTTACAATTCCATCAGATGTAACTGTTGCAGTTGTCCCTGCATAATTTTCCCAAGTTCCCACAAATTTAGCGTAAGCTTCTTGTGACTTTTGCTTATCTTCCTTTTGTTCTGCTTGCGTCGTTTTAGCATCTGACCCACTACTTGCCTCAGACTTCTGCCCCTCTTTTTGGCCTGCTTCTGTTTTACTTGCTGAAGCCGTCGTTACTTGAGTTGTTGTTTCCTTTTGATTTGAAGCTGAAGTATTCTTGTCAGCCTTTCCACCACAAGCAGCTAATGTAATAGCAGCTAACAAGGTTAGTAATGATAGACTTGTATAGCGCAATGTTTTGTTAGTCATAAAAATCTCCTTTGACATATGTCGTTTAAAGTGGCTAGCCTAGTTTTACATATAATTTTGATGGCTAACTCATTGCTTTCAGTTTATCATTTATTTCGTTTTTATTCAATAGCTACCCTACATAGAAAAAAGGCTCATCCAAGTAGGAATTAGCCCTTTTATTTCTAGTTTTGATTTGCTCGTTTTTTAGTAGATAAACATGGCATCGCCAAAGCTAAAGAAACGGTATTTTTCATCGATAGCATGTTGGTAGGCTTGGAGGACCAATTCACGGCCTGCAAAAGCTGAGACAAGCATGACCAAGGTAGACTTCGGCAAATGGAAATTAGTAGAAAAAGCATCTACAACCTTCCAGTCATAGCCTGGCTTGATAAAGATATTGGTCCAGCCAGAATCGGCCTGGATTTGGCCGTCAAACTTGCTTCCGATAGTCTCTAGTGTACGGATAGAGGTTGTTCCTACAGCAATGACACGGCCACCATTTTCTTTGACCTGACGCAAGGTCGCTGCGGCTTCCTCAGACAATTGATAAAACTCTGAGTGCATCTCGTGCTCATCCAGATTATCTACTGAAACAGGTCTAAAGGTTCCAAGCCCAACGTGCAAGGTCAGGTAGACTAGGTGAACGCCTTTTTGCTGGATTTCTTCCAGTAATTCCTTGGTAAAATGCAAACCTGCAGTTGGAGCTGCTGCTGATCCACTCTCCTTGGCATAGACTGTCTGGTAACGTTCACGGTCATCCAATTTTTCGTGAATATAAGGAGGCAAAGGCATTTCTCCAAGACTTTCAAGTACTTCTAGGAAAATTCCTTCATACTCAAAACGGACAATACGACCGCCATGGGTTAATTCCTCAGTCACGACTGCGCTAAGTCGACCATCACCAAAAATAACACGGGTGCCGACCTTGAGACGTTTGGCAGGTTTTGCCAAGACTTCCCATTCGTCTCCTGCTGTATTTTTCAAAAGCAAGAGTTCAACATGGCCCCCTGTTTCTTCTTTTTGACCATGAAGTCGAGCTGGCAAAACGCGGGTATCATTCATAACCAGGGCATCACCTGGCTCTAGCATTTCAATAATGGAGTGAAAGTGGCGATCTTGAAATTCACCTGTTTTGCGATTGACCATCAAGAGTTTAGAGGCATCGCGCTTTTCCAAAGGTGTCTGAGCAATCAATTCCTCCGGCAAGTGAAAATCAAAATCATTTGTATTTAATGTCGTCATTCTTCTTTTCTCTTCTCATTTACTCAAATTACTTATCAAAGCGAACTTCCTCAAGTAGGTACTCGATGAAACGTTCACCCATCTTAGACAAGCTTGTCTTTTCATGCTGGATATAAACCAGTTCAATGGGATCATCAATATCAAGTGGAATAGAAACGATATTGTCTCCATTAAGATTACTATTAAGGATACCAGTCGCGATGGTATAGCCGTCCAAACCTATCAAGAGATTAAACAAGGTCGCACGGTCACTAACAACGATGGATTTCTTGTGGTGTTCCTGAGACAAAATCTCTTCTGAAAAGTAGAAGGAATTATGGGTCCCTTGGTCATAGCTCAAGTATGGGAAGTCTTCTAGATCTGCCAACTCCACCTTGTCTCTTTTAGCAAGAGGGTTGGTCTTGCTGACAAAGATATGGGGTTGAGCTGTAAAGAGATGGTGGGCAACCAGATGGTTGTCATCCAACATCTTCGAAAGAACGTCCCGGTTATAGCTATTTAAAAAGAGGACCCCTACTTCACTTCGGAAGTTTTTGACGTCGTCGATGATTTCCCAAGTTCTGGTTTCACGCAAAAAAAGCTCGTACTTTTCCATATCGCTTTTCTTAAGCAAGGAAACAAAGGCATTAACTACAAAGGCATAGTGCTGCGAAGACACACTAAAAAGCTCGCGATGAGCGATTGGATTCTTATAACGTTCTTCTAGAAGTTGCGTTTGCTCGACAACCTGACGGGCATAGGATAGAAACTCCATCCCATCACGTGTAAGGGTAATTCCCTTAGGATTTCGGATAAAAATCTCAATTCCCATCTCATTTTCTAGATCACGAACGGCATTTGATAGACTCGGTTGTGTAATGAAAAGTTGCTTGGCAGCCTCATTCATCGAACCAGTTTCTACGATTTTGATAATATAGTGTAATTGTTGAATTCTCATGTTTTTATTGTACCATACTTGAGGCAATATAAAAAGGAACAGTCACTGAAAGCCAAGCTAGCCGCATATCAGTCTTTTTTTGCGGCTCATAAAAAAGAGGTTGGATGATTTCCAACCTCTTTATCTGTTCTAGCAAGTTAAAACTAGCTGTCTTTTTTCCAAAAGATGGCTAATAAAATCATGGCTCCTAAAACTGATGGGATAATAGCCGTATCAGCTAAGATAGGCCCCCAAGTTCCAAAAAGCATTTGACCCAGGAAAGCACCAATCCAACCCAGGAACATTTTCCCGAAGCATCCCATCCGTTCTCCACGATTGGTGATAGCTCCTGCTAATAGTCCGATCAAAAGACCGACAAACATACTTCCAATCATAGTTTCTCCTTAAATTGCCCAATCTCCATTGCGGAAGAGTGGTACGCGTGTCCCATCCTCACGGATACCATCGATATTCATTTGGTTCGAACCAATCATAAAGTCAACATGAACATCTGAACGATTAAGTCCTGCAGCTTCCAGCTCTTCTTCGCTCATCTCTGCTCCACCAACAACGCTAGTTGCGTACGCGGCACCAATAGCCAAGTGGTTAGAAGCATTTTCATCGAAAAGTGTGTTAAAGAAGGTAATCCCTGACTGAGAAATTGGGCTTGGATCTGGTACCAAGGCACATTCACCCAAGGCACGCGCACCAGCATTCTTAAAGACGAGGTCCTTCATTACTTGATCACCCTTTTCAGCTGTGATATCAACGATTTGACCATTTTCAAAGGTCACCTTGATGCCTTCGATGATATTTCCATTGTAGCTAAGAGGTTTTGTAGACGTTACATAACCATCTGCGCGACGGAAATCAGGGGCTGTAAAGACCTCTTCTGTTGGCATATTTGGCAAGAAACCTTCGCCTTGAGCATTGATAGCACCAGCTGATTCCCAAACGTGGTTCTTCGGCAAGCCAAGTGTCAAGTCTGTTCCAGGAGCAGTGTAGTGAAGAGCTGAGAATTGCTCTTTGTTGAGCATTTGTGCCTTGCTCTTCAAGATTGCTGCATGTTCTTCCCAAGCCTTAACTGGATCTTCTTCGTAGATACGGCAAGTCTTAAAGATTTGGTCCCAAAGGAGGTCCACTGCTTCTTCGTCGCTTGCAGCATTTGGAAAGACCTTCTTAGCCCACTCAAGTCCAGCTGCTGCTGCTACAGTCCAGCTAACCTTGTTAGATTGAGTTGCGATACGCATTGGCTTCATGGCAATTCCCATAGCTTTGGCAGAAGCTGAGAGCTTTTCAGCATCTACTCCGTTCAAGGCACCTGGATCAGAAGAACGAACACCGAGACGACTTGCTTTGTTTTCAAGAAGGTAGTTCATCTCAGCGATCTTGTATTCTGGCACATTGTCCAAACGCTCCATCGGCGCGTGAAGGAATTTCTCACGGTTTACAAAGTCATCTGCCCATTGAACGATAACTTCGTGCGCTCCAAGTGCATAGGCTTCTTTTACGATTAAGTGAGCCAACTCGCGTTGCTCCACATCGATAGAGAGAGCCAAGGTATGACCAGGTTGCACGTTCACTCCGTTTGCAACCAAAAGCTTAGCGTATTTTTCTAGATTTTCTTTAAAATTTGGTAAAACCATCTTGTTTCTCTTTTCTATTTTTATTTTTCTTTCAAAGCAGACAATAATCCTGCTAAAGCAATGGCGCAAGACAAAAGAGCTGTCGATAGAAGAATTGTCTGATCAGCAAGTTCCAATTGATACTCAAACATCTTCTCAGCCGGCTTGTCTTCCGCGAAAATTCTTAGTTTCATGAAATATCCTCCAAGATCTTAAAACAAATCATCAAACAAGCTCAACTGGTTATCCTCTGGCATATTGCCGAGAATTCCCATTTCATCCATCTTTTCAACCAAGGTTGATGAGAGTCCTCCACGCTTGCGCAATTCAGTTTTAGAGAGGAATTCTCCCTCTTGACGGGCACGAACCAATTGTTTGGCAACGTTCTCTCCCAGACCATCCATAGCGACAAACGGTGGGATAAGGGTGTCTCCATCGATGATGAATTCAGTTGCATCACTGCGATAGAGGTCCAATTTACCGAACTTAAAGCCACGTTCCCACATCTCATTAACAATCTCAAGAGTTGTATAGAGGTCAATTTCTACGTTGGAAGCTTCATTGTTCTTACGCTTTTCAGCAATTTCTTGCATCTTACGTTTGATAGCATCCAAGCCTGCACCCATGGTTTTAATATCAAAGGCCTTAGCACGGATGGAGAAGTAAGCACAATAATAATAAATCGGATGGTGAACCTTGAAGTAGGCCACGCGAAGGGCCATCATAACGTAGGCTGCCGCATGGGCTTTAGGGAACATGTACTTGATTTTTCCACAAGATTCGATATACCACTCAGGCACATTATTGGCCTTCATGGCTTCTATATAACCATTGCGCTCTTCTTCTGAGATTTTAAGCCACAATCCCTTACGCACTCGCTCCATGATGGTAAAGGCCATCTTTGGTTCTAGACCCGCGTGCATGAGGTAAACCATGATGTCATCCCGACATCCGATAACGGTTGATAGGTCCGCAATTCCAGTCTTAATCAAATCCTGGGCATTTCCCAACCACACGTCTGTCCCGTGAGACAGACCTGAAAGCTGGAGCAACTCCGCAAAGGTCGTCGGATGGGTTTCATCCACCATGCCTCGAACAAAGTTAGTTCCAAACTCTGGAATACCAAGCATACCAGTCGAAGTCCCAATTTGTTCAGGCGTCACTCCCAGAATATCGGTTCCCGAAAAGAGAGCCATGACATCAGGATCATCCATAGGAATATCATTTGGATCAATGCCTGACAAGTCCTGGAGCTTGCGAATCATAGTAGGATCATCATGACCAAGGACATCGAGCTTGAGGACGTTCTCATCGATATCGTGAAAATTAAAGTGAGTGGTCTGCCATTCAGCAGTGACATCATCTGCAGGATACTGCACTGGAGTAAAGTCATAGACATCCATATAGTTAGGGATAACAACGATTCCTCCTGGGTGCTGACCGGTCGTCCGTTTAACACCAGCAGCTCCTTGGGCTAGACGCTCAACTTCGGCTTCTCGGTAGAATTTGCCATAGTCACGCTCGTAACCTTTAACAAATCCATAGGCTGTTTTAGCAGCCACCGTACCAACCGTTCCTGCACGGAAGGCATACTCTTCACCAAAGATATCACGAACATCCAAGTGGGCGCTCGGTTGGTCTTCACCTGAAAAGTTCAAATCGATATCGGGTACCTTATCCCCATCAAAACCAAGGAAGGTCTCGAAAGGAATGTCCTGTCCATTCTTGCTGAGCTTGTGGCCACAGTTTGGACAGTCCTTATTAGGCATATCGAAGCCTGAACCATAAGAACCATCTGTGATAAACTCACTGTATTTACACTGGCTGCAGACATAGTGAGGGGATAGGGGATTAACCTCTGTAATCCCAATCATGGTCGCAACGAAACTAGATCCGACAGATCCACGAGAACCAACCAGGTAACCTCGTTCGTTGGAACGGTGCACTAGCATTTGCGAAGCCAGATAAATCACGGCGAATCCATTCCCCAGAATAGAAGTCAATTCCTTTTCAATCCGCAAATCAACGATATCTGGGAGTGGATTTCCATAGATTTCAAAAGCTTTTTTATAGGTTAACTCGGCGACCGTTTCCTCGGCTTGTTCAATGAAAGGTGTATACAAGTCGCCTTTAACGACCTCAACAGGCTCAAAGATTTCTGCCAAGGCATTGGTATTCTCAATGACAATCTTGCGAGCCAAGTCTTCCCCTAGAAAGGCAAATTCATCCAACATTTCATTAGTTGTTCTAAAGTGTGCCTTTGGTAGCGGAGCTGGTTGAGCAGCTTCTCCATGACCGATCGTCCGGTTAATCATGGCACCCTGACCTAGACTTCTCACGATAATCTCGCGATAAATTTCATCCTCAGGTTCGATATAGTGGACATTTCCTGTCGCAAGAACGGGCTTACCGAGACGGTCTCCGACCTCAATCAAGCTCTTGATAATAGTCTGAAGCTCCTCCATATCTTTGACCTGCTCTTTGGCAATCAGAGGTTCATAGATAGCCGGAGGCATCACCTCGATAAAATCATAGTATTTAGCTACTTCGACTGCCGCATCTACACCTTGTGATACGACTGCATCAAAGACTTCCCCTTCCGTACAGGCTGAACCTAAGATCAAACCTTCTCGATGGGCATCTAGAACCGTACGTGGAATCCGTGGAACTCCTTCAAAATACTGGGTATTTGAGAGAGAAACCAGCTTAAAAATATTTTTCAAGCCCACTTGATTTTTCACATAGATTGTCGCATGCTTGACACGAGCTTTCTTATAAGAATCCGGACTGATTAAATCAAGGTTTAATCGTGCTAAGTCCGTCACACCGTGTTTTTCTGCTACTTCTTTGATAAAGATAAAGAGCAGACGGCCAGTTGCTTCCGCATCATAGTTGGCCATATGGTGGTGTTCTAGAGCTACACCAAAACGTTTGGTCAAGGGTCCCAAACCATGTCGCTTGTACTCTGGATAGAGATTTCTAGCGAACTCTAGCGTATCGATGACAGGTTGAGTAATTTTTGGAAGACCATGACGCTCGTAGTTGGCGTTCATAAAGCCAACGTCAAAGGTTGCATTGTGAGCTACAAGAACGGTATCTTTACAGAATTCTTGGAATTCTTTCAGAACTTGGACCAAGGGTTTTGCATTTTTTACATGGTCATCCGTAATTCCCGTCAATTCTGTCGTAAAGGCTGATAAGGGGTGCCCAGGATTGATAAATTCATCAAACTCAGCAATGATATTGCCCTTATACATCTTGGAAGCCGCCACCTGAATCAAGTCATTATAGATAGCAGATAGACCTGTAGTTTCCACGTCAAAGACTACATAGGTAGCTTCAGAAAGGTCCATCTCCACTTCGTTATAGACGATAGGAACACGGTCTTCAACGATATTGGCCTCCATCCCATAGATCAACTGGATACCAGCTTTCTTGGCCGCCTTATAACCATGAGGGAAGGATTGAACATTACCGTGGTCCGTGATTGCTACTGCCTTATGACCCCATTTGGCTGCTGTTCCAACGATTTCTTCGACCTCAGGCAGAGCATCCATAGTCGACATGTTGGTATGGGCATGAAACTCAACGCGACGTTCACCTTCTGGCATCAAGTCCTTACGTTCATAGTGAACAACTTCCTGCACGTCCTGAACATTCATGGTCAAATCTCGTGTAAAATTATTGACCTCGACATTTCCTCGAACACGAAGCCAAGAGTTTTTCTTGATCATGTCAAATTTCTGAGCTTCTTCTTCATTTTTAACCCATTTTTGCATGGAGAAGCTAGATGTATAATCCGTCATCTTGAAATTAATCAAGATACGACCCGTTCTAGTCACCTTTTGCTCAACATCAAAGACAACACCTTCAAAAACCAGACGGTTTTCCTCAGTATTGACCTCGATCATAGGAGTTATCTCTGCCTTGTCAAGTTTAGGCTTAGCAGCTGCCTTCTTGGCTTGGAAATCAAAGACAGGTTTGTCCTCAACTGGAGGAGGTGGTGCCATCTGTTCCAACTGCTCCATAGCACGAAGGGTCTCATCATTAGCGGCCTGAACAATCATTTGATTTTCTGAATGGAAAGCTTCTTGCTCTTCCTTGGTCAAATCTTCATTTTTCTCTAAATGGCATGAAAACTTAGGAAAACCAAAGAGCTCAAGTTGTTTGCTAAGATTAGGGAGGTGATTTTTTCTGAAATGCTCTGTATCTGCTGCTTCAGAAGCTTCAATAATCAACTGATCATTTTCAAATCGGACTTGAAAGTCCTGATACATGGTCCGAAATCCTTGGCTAGAACAAGGCCCATCTGAAAAAGCCTCTTGATAGTAGGCTTGTAAAAGCTCTTTTGTAAAGTCTTGATGGCGAGTTTTTATCTCAAAGGTTGCTTGATTTCCTGTTTTTGAAAACTCTTCTTTCAGACCCTTCTTCAACGCTAAAAAGAGTTCAAAGGGGAGGATATTCTCAAAGACAAAACGAAACTCCCAAATTTTACTTTGTTTGTGTACAATAACTTGTTCAATCTCTGCCTCGGAGAAGGCTTCATGATTTCTTATCTCAGCGGGGATTCCCAACTGATTCATTAAAATTTCAAAAGTGGTTGACATCCATTTTCCTCACAATATACTCCTTCTATTTTACCATATTTGAGGCCATTTTAGCTATTTCTACCAAACAGAAAAAGAAGCCACAAAGTGACTTCTTTTAAAGTGACGGTGAATTATTCTTCACCTTTGTTTTTCTTAATGATTTCTTCTTGTACTGACTTAGGTACATCTTCGTAGTGGTCGAATACCATCATGAATGTACCACGTCCTTGAGATGCAGAACGAAGAACTGTTGCGTAACCGAACATTTCAGCAAGTGGAACGTAAGCACGAACGATTTGGCTGTTACCGTGTGCTTCCATACCATCTACACGTCCACGACGAGCAGTTACGTGACCCATAACATCACCAAGGTTTTCTTCTGGAACAGTGATTGTTACAAGCATCATTGGCTCAAGGATAGCTGGTTGTGCAGTCTTAGCAGCTTCTTTAAGGGCAAGTGAAGCCGCGATCTTGAAGGCAGTTTCAGATGAGTCGACATCGTGGTATGAACCATCGTAAAGCTTAGCTTTAACGTCAACCATTGGGTAACCAGCAAGAACACCGTTAGCCATAGATTCTACCAAACCTTTTTCAACCGCTGGGATAAATTCACGAGGAACCACACCACCGACGATTGCGTTTTCGAATTCGAATCCTTTACCTTCTTCGTTTGGAGTAAATTCAATCCATACATCACCGAATTGACCTTTACCACCAGACTGACGTTTGAAGAATCCACGTGCTTGAGTAGAAGCGCGGAATGTTTCACGGTAAGATACTTGAGGAGCACCTACGTTCGCTTCAACTTTGAACTCACGACGCATACGGTCAACAAGGACGTCAAGGTGAAGCTCACCCATACCAGAGATAACTGTTTCACCAGTTTCAACGTTAGTTTCAACGCGGAATGTTGGATCTTCTTCAGCCAATTTTTGAAGGGCGATACCCATCTTGTCTTGGTCAGCTTTAGATTTTGGCTCAACCATCAATTGGATAACTGGTTCTGGAACGTTGATTGACTCAAGGATGATTTTCGCTTTTTCATCTGTCAATGAGTCACCAGTTGTAGTATCTTTCAAACCAACGGCAGCAGCGATATCACCTGAGTAAACAGTGTCGATTTCTTGACGGCTGTTAGCGTGCATTTGAAGGATACGTCCGATACGTTCACGTTTACCTTTAGAAGTGTTCAATACGTAAGAACCTGATTGAAGAACACCTGAGTAAACACGGAAGAATGTCAAACGACCTACGAATGGGTCAGTCATGATCTTGAAGGCAAGAGCTGCAAATGGCTCTTCGTCAGATGCTGGACGAGTTTCTTCTTCATCTGTATCTGGGTTGATACCTTTGATCGCTGGGATATCAAGTGGGCTTGGAAGGTAGTCGATAACCGCATCAAGCATCAATTGAACACCCTTATTCTTGAAGGCAGAACCACACAATACTGGGAAGAATTCAACGTTGATAGTTGCTTTACGGATAGCAGCTTTCAATTCTTCGTTAGTGATTTCTTCACCTTCAAGGTATTTCATCATCAATTCTTCATCAGTTTCAGCAACTGCTTCAACCAATTTTTCACGGTATTCTTGAGCTTGGTCAAGGTATTCAGCTGGAATATCTTCTTCAAGGATATCTGTACCAAGGTCGTTAGTATAGATTTCAGCTTTCATCTTGATCAAGTCGATGATTCCACGGAAGTCATCTTCAGAACCGATTGGCAATTGAATTGGGTGTGCATTAGCTTGAAGACGATCGTGAAGTGTGCTTACTGAGTAAAGGAAGTCAGCACCAATTTTGTCCATTTTGTTGGCAAATACGATACGTGGAACTCCGTACTCAGTTGCTTGACGCCAAACTGTTTCAGTTTGAGGCTCAACACCTGATTGTGAGTCAAGAACTGTAACCGCACCGTCCAATACACGAAGAGAACGTTGTACTTCGATTGTGAAGTCCACGTGTCCTGGTGTGTCGATGATGTTTACGCGGTGGTTGTTCCATTGAGCTGTTGTCGCAGCAGATGTGATAGTGATACCACGTTCTTGCTCTTGCTCCATCCAGTCCATTTGTGACGCACCTTCGTGAGTTTCACCGATTTTGTGGATTTTACCAGTGTAGTAAAGAATACGCTCAGTTGTAGTTGTTTTACCGGCATCGACGTGAGCCATGATACCGATATTACGAGTTTTTTCAAGTGAAAATTCGCGTGCCATGAGGTTTGTTTCTCCTATATTTTTTATTTCTATTCTATTATAACACGATTTCAATAAAAACGGATAGGCAGGACCCACCCGTTCTCAGTGTTTATCTTGTTTAGTTGGTTTCAACTTGTGAGATGGGAAGTTGAATTGAACTCGGGCTAAAGTTAGTTAGCCGATTTGAGCCGGAACGGGATGCTGTGTGAAAAAGATAAACTTCCTTGTATTCGTCGAATACTGCGTCAGTTTCCTATTTTCACTTTGCATCCTTGCCGTTCCTAGCATCATGATTTTACCAACGGAAGTGTGCGAAGGCACGGTTAGCTTCAGCCATACGGTGAGTGTCTTCACGTTTCTTAACTGCTGCACCAGTGTTGTTAGCAGCATCCAAGATTTCTTTTGCAAGACGGTCTTGCATTGTGTGTTCACCACGAAGGCGAGCGATTGTTACCAACCAACGAAGTCCAAGTGTTGTACGACGTTCTGGACGAACTTCAACTGGGACTTGGTAGTTAGATCCACCAACACGACGTGCACGTACTTCAAGTACAGGCATGATGTTTTCCATAGCTGTTTCAAATACTTCAAGTGCATCGTTACCAGTAGCTTCTTTGATTTGCTCAAAAGCACCGTAAACGATTGAAGCAGCTGTACCACGTTTACCATCAAGCATAACGCGGTTGATAAGACGAGTAACTAGTTGTGAATTGTAAAGCGGATCTGGCAATACGTCACGTTTTGGAGCTCTATTTTTACGACTCATTTCTCTTTATCCCCTTTCCTTATGCTTTTGGACGTTTAGTACCGTATTTAGAACGGCCTTGTTTACGATCGTTAACACCTGCAGTATCAAGTGCACCACGGACGATATGGTAACGTACCCCTGGAAGGTCTTTTACACGTCCACCACGAAGAAGCACCACGCTGTGCTCTTGTAAGTTGTGTCCGATACCTGGGATGTAAGCAGTAACTTCGATAAGGTTGCTCAAACGTACACGAGCAAATTTACGAAGGGCAGAGTTAGGTTTTTTAGGTGTCATAGTTCCAACACGAGTTGCTACACCACGTTTTTGTGGTGAAGAAACGTTTGTTTGAACTTTTTTATGACTGTTGTAACCAACGTTCAAAGCTGGTGATTTAGATTTTTCTACTTTTGATTTACGCGGTTTGCGAACCAATTGGTTAATTGTAGGCATCTACATTCTCCTGTGTTTTTTTTATTTTTGGTGATGATACACTTGGTGACAGCTACCATCTGTGTGTACTTTTGCAACATTTGTCAGCACGTCCCTGTACACTTTTGAGAGACCAAAAGTAAAAAGTACCGTCTAACATTGTACCACGTTTTTTCTATTTTTGTCAATATATTTCTTCTTATTTTTTGACTTCTTTGCTCTTAAATTTAGTTGAGAACGTTCGCCTACCAGATAGTCTCTTCAACCGACCACATAGACAGAGCTTCTTGTATTTGTCGACAAAATGGTGTTTAATAGATTTGTAAGTAAGAGATCTCTATTACAACTTTATAAAGGAGAAATTATGAAAGTCAGACTTGATATTGATCAGCAATACACCGAAGAGCAAATCATCATAGAGGCACCGACCTTGTCCCCTAGAGTTCAAAAGGTTCAGGACTTTGTACAAAATCTTGAACAAAAAGAAACTCTTAAAGGAAAATTCCAAGACCAGGTCTACTTGATTCAGATTAGCAAGATTCAGCGTGTATACATTGAAAATCGTAAGGTTCTGGCCGAAACGGATAGCCAAACCTATGCACTTGACATTCGTCTTTACCAAGCAAGTGAAATTCTACCTGCTTCCTTTATCCAAATTTCCCAATCGGAAATTGTCAACATTGATGCAATTAGTCATCTAAAACTAACCTCTAACGGCTTGATTGAAATTTATCTTAAAAACGAAAGTTTCACCTACTCATCTCGCCGTTACCTCAAAACTATTAAGGAGAAATTAGAACTATGAAAAAACAAGTATTTCACGATGCCACAACTGGTATCCTCATCGGCCTCATCCTATCTATTATCTTTTCTTTTATCCACTCACCAAGTAACTACGCACCTCTCAACCCCAACTCTTTAATTGGGCAATTCATGACCCAACATCAGGTGCATGGATCACTCGTCTTACTTTACTGTCTGCTTATCTGGTCAGCTATTGGAGTCCTCTTTAGTTTTGGTAGCCGTCTATTTGCTCAAGACTGGAGTCTCCTTCGAGCTACTGTCACTCACTTCTTCCTTATGTTGCTAGGTTTTGTACCTCTAGCAATCCTAGCAGGCTGGTTCCCGCTTCACTGGACTTTCATCCTTCAACTCATCCCAGAGTTTGCCATCGTTTACCTCATCATTTGGGCGATTCTCTATAAAAGAGAATCAAAGAAGGTTGCCCATATCAACCAATTATTGGCTCAGAAAAAATAAGACCTAAAAACCCACTCACAAAACGGAGTGGGTTTTTAACTTATAATTTTTGTTTCAGCTCTAATAAGAGATTCATGGCTTGCATAGGCGTTATATTGTAAACATCTATATTTGCTAATTCTGCTAGAATAGGATTTTCTTCTTTTTCATCAAAGAGTGACATTTGTTCATTGATAACATTCCTTTGATTGATAGAAATTGGATTTTCCTGACCTTGGCTCTCTAGTTGAGTTAGAATCGCATCCGCTCTTTTTAGCAAATCTGCTGGCAATCCTGCAATCTTAGCAACGTGAATACCGTATGATTTATCAGCTGGACCTGGTTCAATCTTATGAAGGAAGGTAACCTGGCCATTTTGCTCAAGTGTAGCCACGTGTACATTTACTAGATGTTCAAGACTAGCTTCCAGACTGGTTAATTCATGGTAGTGCGTTGCAAAGAGAGTCTTGGCACCAATATGCTCATGGATATACTCGATAATAGACTGGGCTAGAGCCATACCATCATAAGTTGCGGTTCCTCGACCAAGCTCATCAAAAAGAATCAATGAATCCTTTGTCGCATGACTAATGGCATTGTTAGCTTCCATCATCTCTACCATAAAGGTAGATTGGCCTGAAACCAAGTCATCTGCCGCTCCGATACGTGTAAAAATCGCATCAAAAATTGGCAAACGAGCACTTTCTGCAGGGACATAAGAACCCATCTGAGCCATAACCGCTGTAATGGCTAGTTGACGCATGTAGGTTGACTTCCCGCTCATGTTAGGTCCTGTAATCAGCTGGATACTGGTATCTTCATCCATCTGGATACTATTGGGAATATAGGTCTGAGCTCCCATGACCTTTTCAACAACTGCGTGACGACCATTCTGGATATCAATCCGCGACTCTTGCCCAAACTCTGGTCGAATCAGGTGTTGATTTTCTGCAACTACTGCCAAGCCTTGCAAGACATCAACAGTAGCGATTCCTTGAGCCAGAGCCTGTAGACGTTGGATATACTTACCAACCTCTTCACGGATACGCATAAAGATTTCGTACTCTAGATTTGCTGATTTCTCACGCGCCTCTAACATTTCTCCTTCGATACGCGCCAATTCCTCTGTCCCAAATCGCTCAGAGTTTTTCAGCGTAGCCTTGCGGAAAAAGTGGGCTGGTACGTTGCCTAGCTGCGAGTTGGTTACATGGAAATAGTAGCCGTCTTTTTTATTGTAATCAATCTTGAGAGTATTGATGCCAGCGTTTTCTCTTTCCTTGGCTTCAATCTCAGCAATCCAGCTGGTCCCTTCCCTGAGAACACGACGGTATTTATCCAAGGTCTCATCAAAGCCCGTTCGAATAATACCACCTTCGGTAATCACGTGAGGAGCTTCCGAAGCAATGGCTGCGCTAATAAGACTCTCCAACTCAGGAATAGCATCCAGCTGTTCAATCAAATAGGCTAGAGCTGGTTGCTCCATTCCTTCTAAAATTGCTCGGATTCGTGGAACACTTCCCAAGGTAGTCGCTAATTGCAAGAGGTCTTTGGGATTGCTTTTCCCAAAAGAAACACGACTAGCCAGACGTTCGATATCGTAAACTCCCTTGAGGCTTTCCGTTAAATCACTGCGTTCAAAGAAATAATCCAGGAAGACTTGTACAACTTCCTGACGTTCAAGGATACGGTCCGTATCAATCAATGGACGTTGAATCCAAGAACGTAGAAGACGCATCCCCATTGCAGTTTTAGTCTCATCTAGCAACCAGAAAAGACTGCCTTGTTTCTTACCTGAGCGAGCATTTTCAACCAAATCCAGACTAGCCTTGGTCGCAAAATCCATCTGCAAGAAATCTTTGATTTCATAACGAATAACAGGTTTTAAGTGATTCAACTCTCTCATCTGCGTCCGATGAACATACTGGAGTAGTTTACTGCTAGCAACTTGTTCAACAGGCGCCAATCCTGAATCCAACAGATGAAGGTCTTCATATGCTTCCTGTTCGTAGGAAAGGACTAGATTCATTTGACGACTGAGAATCTGCTCTTCCGCTTCAGATAATTGGTAGCCTATCACTACTTCTCTAGCCTTGAGGTTACGGATTTCACCACAGACTAGAGAAAAATCTGATAATCCCGTTACATAGAAGTCACCTGTCACTAGGTCCATATAGGCCAAACCATATTGAGAGCCATCACGATCAATAGCTACCAAAAAGTTATTTTGGCTATCTGGCTTACTACTATCAACAACCGTTCCTGGTGTAATGACCTGAACGACCTCACGCTTAACGACACCCACAGCCTGTTTAGGGTCTTCCATCTGTTCAGCGATGGCAACCTTGTAGCCACGCTCAACGAGGACATCTATATACTGTTGGGCAGAGTGATAAGGAACACCAGCCATAGGAATAGGATTTTCAGCATTTTTATTACGACTAGTTAGTGAGATTTCTAGTATCTGGGCAGCATTGACTGCGTCTTCATAAAACAACTCATAAAAATCACCCATACGAAAAAGCAAAAAAGCATCTGGATATTGTTTTTTGATATCCACATACTGTTGCATACCCGGTGATAATTTTTCAGTAGTCATTTACTCTCTCCTTGTAAAAACAGTCCTGAGAGAAGCTCTCAAGACCTTATCTATCTTCCATTAACTCTAGCAAGCGTTCTTCCATGACTTTAGCAGCATGTTGATCCTTACAGATGACCAACAAGGTATTCGCTCCTGCAACCGTTCCTAAAATCCATTCATCTTTATTTGAATCTACTACATTGGCTAAAACGGATGCTTCTCCAAGTTTCGTATGGAGCACCAAGGTGAATTCGGCTCTTGCAACACCCTCTAAGTGATGTGAAAGGAATTCGACCAGATCAATCTTCTCTGTCTCATTTGCTAGCACATAGTAGACAACATCGTTTTTCTTAACTTTGGTTAAGCCAAGCTCTCGCAAATCACGGGATAAGGTCGTCTGTGTCACAAAGACATCACAGGCTTCCAATCGATCCTGAATTTCCTTTTGAGTTCCTAATTTTTCTTCTGTAATCATTCGCTTGATGAGCTGATGACGTTCTCTTTTTCTCATAAGATCCTTTCGATTGCATATTTATAACATTTTACATTTTTTTAGTAAGAACATTATATCAAAAAAACTGGATATTTCAAAAAATATCTCTTCTTTCAAAAAAAATGTAGTAAATTATGATAAAATAGTAGAAAAGCCCTAAAGGAGCCTTAAATGAATACAAAAGAATTGATTGCTAGCGAGTTGGCTAGCGTCATTGATAGCCTGGACCAAGAGGCTATTTTAAATTTACTAGAAACACCTAAAAACTCAGATATGGGAGATATCGCCTTCCCTGCCTTCTCATTGGCAAAGGTCGAACGTAAAGCTCCTCAAATGATTGCTGCTGACATCGCTGAAAAGATCAATAGTCAAGCCTTTGAAAAGGTTGTAGCAACAGGTCCTTACGTCAACTTTTTCCTTGATAAGGCTGCCATTTCTGGTCAAGTTCTACAAAACGTTATCACTGAAAAAGAGCACTACGCTGACCAAGAGATTGGCAATCAAGAAAATGTCGTTATTGATATGTCTAGCCCTAATATCGCTAAACCATTTTCAATCGGTCACCTTCGTTCAACAGTTATCGGAGATAGCTTGTCACATATCTTCCAAAAAATCGGCTATAAAACTGTCAAGGTCAACCACTTGGGAGACTGGGGCAAACAGTTTGGGATGTTGATTGTTGCCTACAAAAAATGGGGTAATGAAGAAGCTGTCAAAGCTCATCCAATCGATGAACTCCTTAAGCTCTATGTCCGCATTAATGCTGAAGCTGAGAACGACCCAAGTTTGGATGAAGAAGCACGCGAATGGTTCCGCAAACTTGAAAACGGCGATGAGGAAGCTCTTGCTCTTTGGCAATGGTTCCGTGATGAAAGCTTGGTAGAATTTAACCGCCTTTACGATGAATTACAAGTTGAATTCGACAGCTACAACGGAGAAGCCTTCTACAACGATAAAATGGATGCAGTTGTAGATATCCTCGCCGAAAAGGGACTTTTGGTCGAATCAGAAGGTGCTCAAGTTGTGAATCTTGAAAAATACGGAATTGAACACCCAGCTCTTATCAAGAAATCTGACGGTGCGACTCTCTACATCACACGTGACTTGGCTGCAGCCCTCTACCGTAAAAACGAGTATCAATTTGCCAAATCTATCTATGTCGTTGGTCAAGAACAATCTGCTCATTTCAAACAACTCAAGGCAGTACTACAAGAGATGGGCTATGATTGGAGCCAAGACATTGTCCATGTTCCGTTTGGTTTGGTAACAAAAGAAGGAAAGAAACTTTCTACTCGTAAAGGAAATGTTATCTTGCTAGAGCCAACTGTCGCAGAAGCCATCAGCCGTGCAAAAGCTCAGATCGAAGCAAAAAATCCTGAACTTGAAAACAAAGACCAAGTCGCTCATGCTGTTGGAGTTGGGGCCATTAAATTCTATGACCTTAAAACTGACCGTACAAATGGCTACGACTTCGACCTTGAAGCTATGGTATCCTTCGAAGGGGAAACTGGTCCTTATGTCCAATATGCTTATGCTCGTATCCAATCAATCTTGCGTAAAGCTGATTTCAAACCCGAAGCAGGTGCCAACTATAGTTTGAACGATGCCGAAAGCTGGGAAATTATCAAGCTAATCCAAGACTTCCCACGTATCATTAAACGTGCAGCTGATAACTACGAGCCTTCTATCATCGCTAAATTTGCGATTAGTTTGGCTCAAGCCTTTAATAAATACTATGCCCACACTCGTATCTTGGATGAAAGTCCAGAGCGTGATAGCCGTCTAGCTCTCAGCTATGCAACAGCAGTTGTCCTTAAAGAAGCCCTCCGTTTGCTGGGTGTAGAGGCACCAGAGAAGATGTGATTCAGTACCAACAATTGGAACTAAAGGTTCCTAATTGTTGGACGCTAGCCGCTTTTATGCGGACTAGCTAACTGCTTCACTAGTTCTATAACATAAATAACATCGATTTATGTTATAGAACGTCGTAATCTTCAAATTACTGGAACTAAAGTTCCTAGTCTCTTGACGGCAATCGCTATCAGGCGATTTGCCTAAACGCCTTACTAATGCATCCAAATAAATAATATCGACTTATTTGGATGCATGTCGTGATCTATTAAATTAATTTATTACTAAGCAAGCTAAGTAACTAACGCCAAATCCTATTTGGACTTTGGCTAGGCGCTTACAGTATCATCACTCGAAAGGCGAAGGATATTCGTTTTTCTCTAACCACTTACTTCTTTATCACCTAGGGAGAATTTTTATGAGCCAATACGCTTATATTCTAGTTGTTATCAGTCTTCTTTTTCTCTTTCTTGTCAACAAATATGAAAAAGAGAAACTTCAAAGACTGCTTCAGGACCAACTATTGAAAGATCCAGCTTTTCGTGCAACTATCAAAGAAAAAATCCAAACGATAGAAAATATCAATGATGTCATTGATTACGTGAATAAAGGCTACCGTTTAGGGATTCCCATTTCAAAAGAAATCGTTGACGAAATTCGCAACTAACAAAAAGACTCGAGATGACATTTCTCGAGTCTCTTTATTTATTTCTGACAGCTAAGATTCCTACCAGGATAACAATCCCTAAGGATACCATGGTTCCAACTGGTGCTACATTTTCATCAAAAATTTTCTCAGAGAACAGTAGCAGAGCAATCGCTAATAGTAGCAAAGCACTGCATAGCATAATATCCTTGAAGCTTGGTTTTCGTTTTATATACTTTAAAAATGATCTCTGTAATTTACTCATTTGAACTGTTCTCTTTTGAAATAATTCTATGATCCAGGAGATAAAAATTTAGCCCAGCAACTCTATCCTCTTACAAGGATTCAAGTTCATAAAGCTCTGCAATAATCCCAGCAACCTTTTTGATATCTCCAAGCATTCCTCGCATTTCAAAGTCAGCTAGTACAGGAAATCCAAAGCGTTGACTGTATTGCTTTGCAGTTAAACAGTATTGGTTATTGAAGTTTCGATTCCCTGATCCTACAACACCAAAACACTTACTAGCATTGTCACCATAGGCGATAAAATCACCTACAGGAGTCGTTAAGATTTCTACATCTCCATTGTCAACACCATTGCCACCTTCTAAATAAGTTGGTAAAAAAGTGACAAAAGGATTTGACATTTCATAGAATCCTCGTTCTTCCTTGACCAACTCTTTGATGTCAACCTTCTCAACATCAATATTCTTATACTGCTCTAACAAATAAGCTTTCAAACGTGTTACGAAACTCTCCGTGTTGCCACTTAGACTGATATAAACTAAGGAAATTTTTTTCATCTTTTCCTCCCTCTTTCTCGAATCCAAAAAAATAACTACCAAGATTGTATCTTGATAGTTATCCTTTGTCAACTCTTAGGCGAGTTCTTCCTCTTGAGATTCTGTTAATTCTTTTTGCTGACGCCATATTTTATAGAAGACGATTGCTAGGAAGATAACATTGAGTACAATCCCAAAAATAGCAGAACCTTTAACACCTAGTTCAGCCCCCATACGAACATTAGGGTCTGTAAAAAGTAAAAGTGCATCTTGGACTCCTACAAAGTTGTAGATAGAACCAAGGATAGCTAGAAAGACATAGCCGATATAGGTATAATTGGCCAACTGAATATTTTTACGTACGAGGAAAATCAAAGCAACAACAACTAGAATAGCTGATAAGATAACTAAGATAATGTTGATAATTGAATGACTATGTTCAGCTGCTTTAATCGTGTAGGCAATCAATTCCTTAGCATAAGTAGCATCTACACCTGATGTCTCAATATTACCCATACTTTCTGCAGTAGGTACTGGAGAGATGATCCCAAATAGTGACATTGCTGAGAGTAAGGCTGAAAAAATCAGTAATACCCATAGATAGATTGGTTTCTTTTTCATAAAAGTAACCTCCTCATATTTTTTAAACTTATTATAGCATATTTTAAAATGGATAACAAAAGTTAGAGGGTTACATCAATCTGCTTGCGGTAAGCCTTAGGAGATTTTCCACATAGTTTTCGAAAGACCTTGTAGAAATAGCCTACATTACTATAACCAACCGTATAGCAAATATCCTCGATACTATCATTTGTAGATAGTAAAAGTTGCTGGGCTGCCTTGATACGTTGCTTATTGAGAAGCTCCGCAAAGGTTGAATTGGTTTCCTTCTTGATTAACTGACCTAAGTAAACAGGATTGATAAAGAGATCCTTGCTGATATCCTTGAGAGAAAGCTCTTTTTTATAGTCTCTTCCAATGACTTCGAGTACACTGACGACATTTTCATTCATGCGGTATTGACCAAAGAAGGAAGTCAAGGTTTCTTTTGTATAAGCGACTAAGTCCTCAAAGTTTGTGATGGCATGAATATTCTTGACGATATCTGTCATATCGTCTGCTTTCAAATGCTCAAAGAGATGAAAGACATCCATAACAAACTGAGTAAAGAGTTGCTTGGTGATGGATACTCTAGGTGTGTTTTCTAGCACAATCTTCTCGAGTAGGTTTAACTCATCGATAATCTGCTGAAGATTTCCCTGGATAATCACCCGATAGATGGGTTCATAATATGAGAAGAGACTTTCAGACTGATCTAGATTTACAGTCCCATAGAAAAGTGCTTTTTCAACGTCAAACTTCCATTTTTCAAAGTTGGCCTGATAAGGTGCCTCAAAAGGCAGAACGAGTAGACCGTCGAATTTCTGTTCTGCAATCACAATTTGCCAGCCCTGACCTAAAACGTAGTAAGGGATGACAAAATCCCCTTGTTTTTCTTGGGAAAGGCCAATCCACCAGTTTTCTTTTTGAGATAGGTGTGCTTTAAATGCTTCGTTGTCTAACTTTTGACTTAACATTTCTGGTTCATGCACTTTCTCACGAAGTTGACCAAGGATTTTCTCAAGTAAATGCTCCAGTTCAACCTTATCAACTGGTTTGACAAGGTAGTCTACAACATTGAGGTTCATGGCTTTCTTGACATAATCAAATTCTTGATAACCTGAGAGGAGGATATAGTACGCCTCTGGCAAGAGTTCCTTCATTTCCCCAATCATTTCAAGTCCTGTCTTGTCAGGCATGTTGACATCAGAAATGACGATGTCTACGGGATGCTCTCGAACATAGTCCAAAGCCTCGTCAGCATGATTAGCTGTTGCGACAACTTCCATATCCCATTTTTCAAAAGGAATCAAACGCTTGAGTCCTTCTGTAATCATGTACTCATCGTCTACTAATAGTACTTTATACATGTTTATCCTTTCTCTTCGTCCTGAATGGTGATTCTATATTGAACACCCATCTTTTCGGTAGATTCTACACTAATGTTATACCGGTCTCCAAAGTAGAGCACAAAGCGTTCGTGGATATTCACAATCCCAATAGACTGTCGCTGCCCCTTATAATCTGCTGTGTGTTCAAAGGTTCTTTGAGCCAGTTTAGCTTGAATTTCTGCTAGTTTTTCAGCAGACATCCCACGGCCATTATCGGTTACCAAGATTTCGACATAGCCATCTTTTTTCAAAGCCTTGATACTGATAACATTATCTGTTCTTTTGTGATCAACTCCATGGGCAAAATAGTTTTCCACTAAAGGTTGGAGGGTGAACTTTGGAATACGCATTTCTTCCAATTCAGGATCAATTTTAAATCCATAGGCAATGGATTTTGGATAGCGAACCATACAGAGATAACTGTACTTCCGACAAAACTCCACTTCTTGTTTGAGGGTCGTTTCTCGCTCGTCAGAGATATTATTGCGTAGGAGACTACTGAACTCATAGATGATATCAGCTAGTTCATTTTGATTTTCCATCACCGCATACATCCGCAAAAATTCCAGAGTATTGTACATGAAATGCGGATTAATCTGAGCTTGTAGCGCTCGCATGTTGGCATCTTTTTGATTGAGTTCCAGTTGATAAATATCGTGAATGTTACTTTCCAGTCGATCCAACATATCATTTGTCGACTCAGCAATCAGTAGCAATTCCTGGTCCTTCTTATCTGTGTCGATTCTCTTAGTCTGCTCTCCCTTAGTAATGGCTTGGATAGAGTCCACCAAGTCCACAACCTGACTTTGATAGTCAGAAAAAGTCCTTCTTAAGGTCATATATAAAATGATGATAAAGAGTGCACTCAAACCTAAAATAAGTGCCGAACTCGCTAAAGTCCCACTCCAAACATAATCCTTTGGTACAGCTACTCGAACTTGATAACCATGGGCTGTTGTTCCTACTAACCAAGATTCATTCGTCCCTTTTGCCCCTATATAGAACATATCTGTTTCATATGGTGCAATGACAGTTACTGCTACAGGAATTGTTCCCCTGGTGTTGTCAATCGCCTTATAGAGGAATTCTGGTTCTACGGAAATATAAATGACCCCTAGAGGCTGGTCCGAGATAGGATCAGCTACTGGAACCGCAAAACTATTGGCATCTGGTTTGAAGTTCTCAGCTGGAATCTTCTGTCCGCCTCGGTTTTCTCTTTTGGAAACAAATACATCCGTTGAATCCTGTAGAACAATCGAAACACCTGTCACAAAATCGTTTCGCACGTATATATCATCAATATTTTCATAAATGGAAACGGAAATATAAGGCGACGCCTTGCGTTCCAACTGCCAGTAAAAATAATCCGGCGTACTAAGGCTAAAATATTTGTAAATCCCTTCAATCCGAGCTTGATTATCCACTAAACTCTGGGCTAGGCGGGTTGACTCTCGATAATAATACTCAACTTCATCGATAGTACGGGCTAGGACACGCTGGCCAACACGATTGGCTTCCCTTTCACGCATATCCCAGTCTGCATAAGAAATCAAGAGAGCAAAGCAGGAGATGATGATAATCATTACCAGACTATAGATTCTGAGAAGTGAGTGGAGTCGGAATTGTTTGGTCTTATTTGGTTGCCAATTTTTCATGAATACTTTCATAAACAGGCTCCAATAAATCACTAATAAAGAAGTGCCACATTCCAATACCTACAAAAATAAGGAGGGCTGGCATGTAGAAACCAATAATAATCAACAAGACACTACCAAGAAGAACCTTGGCCATAGCTGATAGGCTCATAAAAATTCCGATAAAGGCAAGCTTTAGGGTGTTTTTATAGGATAATTCAAAGTAAACCTGCAACTTTAAAGATACCGTATAGGCCAAAAATACCAAGGCTACTAAAAAGATATTTAGAAAGGTTGCTGCCAAGTGAATAATAGTCTGATTTGGCAATTGAATCATCAGATACAAACCATAAATCAAGATGAAGTCAATCCCTATAAAGGTGTAGAAGCTGAGATTGCTTTTTACAAAATTGCTCTTAAACAAAGCCCATGCTTCCTTGAAACGATAAGCACGATAAGAATAACCGTGTTCTGCATATAAACTCATGAGAGTTGCACTAGCGGGTGCTATACCAAAGACCACTCCTCCTGCTAGTGTCAATAACCAAAAATAAGCTGTCGCAATCATCCCCAAAAAGAAACGATGAAAGACTAGCTCAATGAAATTTCCCACGGTTTGCCTCCTATACATTAATCTAGTTTTATTATAACATATTTCAAGCGCTCTCAAAAATAGGAGCAGTAAAAAAATAAATACATTTATTGGTTTAATAATGATGTTTGTACTATAATAAAGATAGATAGAGATACCGATTAATGACAAAAGGGATTTATAGAGAAGATAAACATCTTTGCAGGTAAACTAATGACTATTTAAATCAATTATTGGATTTACAAAATAACAAAAGGAGTACTAGCCATGACTATTTCTATTTTAAGAATTACTTTGCTTTGTGTTGCGATTGGATTGACTCTTTTCTCTGATAAATTGTTCAAACAACAACATGTAAAAATCGCAAAAATAATTTCCGCTATAATCTTTTTAGTCGCTTCATTATCACTTCTGTTCTAAGTTATTTTAGGAGCTGGATTAACAATAACGAAAGGAGTATGGACCATGACTACTCCAACTTTAAGCACTGCGTTGATGGGTGTTGCGCTTGTATTGATTCTTTTCTCTGATAAATTATTCAAGCAACATGAAAAAATCGGAAAAATAATTTGCACTATAATCGTATTAGTCGCTGTTTTGTTAAATAAAGCTGCTCTAAGTTATTTTAAGAATACAGGAATTTGTTTGTCCTGTATTCTTTTTTTCTCTGCGAAATGTACATTGATAAAATAAATAACAAGTTGATAACATCAATCAAATTAGAGGCAAAAAAAGGTAGAGAAAAAGGTAGAGATTGAACTGAAATATAGTGACATGTATTGAAATTGGGAAAACACGCTTGAAATAGATTTTATAACTGATAATGAAGATTAAGTCTTATATAGTTTCACTAAGGGTAAGTCAAAATTGCATTTTCACACTCATCATATTTACGAGATCTATCAATAAGAAGAGAAAAGAAAAAGACTTCCATCTGAAGTCAAATTCAAAAATACTTGGCTTAATTTATTTGTTTTAATATATCTCGGAGAGCTTTTACAGTAGGTTCTCTTTTTTCTGTTGGTAGGTTTCTAATATCTTCAATGAGTTGTGAAAATTCTCCGCTTTGGTTTTGATTTTCAATATTAAAAAAAGTATTCATATCAACTTCAAGTGCTTGTATGATTTTTTCAATAGTTTCAAGTTTAACGTTTAATTGTTTATTTTCTAACCTATAAATATAGTTGAATCCAAGATCAGCTTTTTCTGCTAGATATTCTTGTGTCATCCCGCTTTTCAGTCTTAGAAGTCTGATTTGTTTTGCAACAAATTCTCTTAAATTTATTTTTTCAGTCATGATAGTACCTCATAACTATCATACAAGTTTATCTCATTGAATAAATCATTGTCAAAAGACTGAAATTTTTAAAGGAATAATATTTTAAAGACTGTAAAATGTGGTATAATATTATTCATAAAACAGTCTTTTAAGACATAAAGGAGTTTACATGCTAGAATCAAACACTCAAGGTCGCGGTACCATCAAGAAACTACGCACAGGTGCAGTTATTTCAACGCTTGCAATCTCGGCTCTAGGGGTATCTACTGTGGTATCTGCTAGTGAGACTGAAGTAGCCGTTAACGAACCTGCAACTAGGGTAGTTGCTAAGGACGAGGTAGTCCCTAAAGTTCCTAGTCAAGCTGATGTTGACAAGGCTAAAGCTGAATCAGATAAAGCTAATCAGGATGTAGCTAAGCAAAAAGAAGTTGTTGCATCTACTGAAGTAAACATTGCTAATGCTGAAAAGACTATCGCTGAAACTACTAAAAAGGTAGAAGAGGCTAAGACTGTTACACCTGAAAAGGTAGCTGAGGCTAAGGCAGACGCTGATAAGAAAGCTAATGAGCTTGCTACTGCTGAAAAGACTGTAGCTGACGCTGATAAGTCTGTATCTACTACTGCTGAAAAGGTTGCTGACCAAACAAAAGTAGTATCTAATGCTGAGAAAACTGCAACTGCAACTGCTGAAAAGGTTGCTAACGCCCAGAAGAAAGTAGATTCTCTTTCATCTACTACTGATGTTGCTCCCCTTGAAAAAGAGGTAGATACGCTTACTAACCAAGTTAGTGCTGACACTAAAGCCGTAGAGACTGCTCAGACTAACCTTGATAATGGTAAAAAAGCTCAATCTAACAAAGACCAAGCTATCAAGGACGCTCAAGGTGGGGTATCCCAAGCTGAAGCTAATCTTACTCAAGCCACTACAGCCCTTGCCAACGCTAAAGCTGACCAAGTCAACAAAGACCAAGCCATTTCTACAGCCAAAGCTAACCTAAACAGTGCTATAGAGGAATTGAAAGATGCCAAAGAGGGTATCTACAACATTAATTTGGGTTCTGAGTATGTTTCTCTTCTTAAAGAGTATTTTGCTAACCCAAGTCAAGAACTTTCAAACAAATTAAAAGCACTTGCTTTTAAAGAGTACGAAAAGTTTGGTAAAATCACTTTCGATAAAAACGGTGAAGTCTATCGTTATGATTTAGTTTATCCTAAAGAATCTAAGAAAGACCTAGCTACAAAGGTAAACATCAATAACCTTGATTATAATACTCGCAAAGAGCTATCATTGTTCGCAGCTGACCTTATCAACCAAGTCCGTAAACAGTTTGGTACTGAAGATGTAAAAGTAACTGAAGATTCAATCCGCATTGCAAATGAAGTTGCTCGTAAGTCAACAGAAGAGTATGGTCATGACTTTAAAGCTTTGAATGAAGTAGGTAAAGAAAACGGTGTTCTTCTTGGTGAGTTGGCAGGATTTAGTGATGAGCCTGCTACAACTTTAGCAGACGTTAAGAAACGTATTTATGACGATATCTTGTCTATGTTGTTTGATGACGCTCATGCTCAGTGGGGGCATGCTACTAGCCTATCAGGGGTATTGCCAAAGGATAAACTCGAAGGGTACATGCAGTACACTGGTCTTGGTTTCCGTTCTAATGCTACATTTACGTCTGTAATCCAATACACTAAGATTTCAGACAATATGGTTTCTGCTAACTCTAAGTTCGACAAAACTAAGGTAATCTCTGCTCCAAGCACAGCTGAAAAAGTTGTCAAACTCCAAGAAAAACTAGACTTGGCTCAATCAACTTATGACAACTCACTTAAAGCCTCTCAAGAAGCTAAATCAACTGTCCAATCAGCCCAAACTGACTACACTAACGCAGAGACAGCTCTTGCTAATGCTCGCAAACACTTGTCAGACTTGCTAGGTAACAAAATTGACGTTCCAGCTCTTGAAAAGGCTCTTGCTGATGCTCAATCTAAATTGTCTGAAGACATTAAAGCATTGCAAACTGCTAAGGAATCGCTTGCTTTAGCTAAATCAAACGCTACAGACAAAGCTAAGGCTCTTGCTGAAGCTAAATCAGCTCTTGAGACTGCTAAGGCTGAACAATCAAATGCTAACCAATCACTTACTACTGCCAAAGGTGAGTTGGAAGTTCTTACTAAGGCTCATGATGTAGCAGTCTTGGCTCGTAAGTCAGCTGGTGAAGACCTTGCTCGTAAACGTGAAGCGTCTAAAGAGGCTACTGATACTCATACAGTTCTTGAACTTGCTCTCACTAAGCGTGATGAAGTCCTTAAGGCTTTGGACAAAGAGCTTACTGACGCTAATGCTAAGCTTGGTGTACTCCGTGCTAAGTTGGAGACTGCTAAGGACGAGTTGGCTCGTCTCGAGGGTATCGCTGAAGCTAAGGCTCGTATCCATGCTAACTTGCAACAACTTAAAGCAGACCATGATGCATACCTTGCTGAACAAAAACGCTTGGAAGAACTATCTCGCAAAGCTGAAGAAATCCGTAAAGCAGGTGGTCAACCTAAGGAAGTTACTGACGCATCAGGTAAGGTTGTTGACATTGTAGATGCTAAGGCTCAAAACAAACCTGTAAATGTAGCTACAGTGGGAACTAAAGACGATAAAACATATCAAGCTCCTACAAAAAACACAAATGTAAAAGCAGAATCTAAGAAGCAACTTCCAAATACAGGAACAAAGGAGACGATGCTAGGCTTATTAGGTTTTAGCTTATTAGCAAGTTTAGGATTAGGGTATACCAAAAAGAACTTAAGAAAGTAAAAAATAAAAAATCTTCTTACTTATTGTAGGAAGGTTTTTTTGGATTCCTAAAATTTATTGAAAAGTTTGCGCTATTCCAACAATTTTTAGGAACAAAAAAAGTCCTAGAAAATTCTTAGGACTTTACATTCTTCGATTGTTGACTTTCTTTTTTATTTCAAAAAAGGTTGCCAAAAAGGTTGCCATAGAACTGATTTCAAATGATTTGTAATGAAATTCAACATTTCAAAAACCGCATGAAATCAATGTTTTCAGCATGTACTGAAACGTAATGACCCACTATTTAACCTCGGTAAACACAACGTGTTTGCGAAGTTTTGGTGAGTATTTCTTCAATTGAAGACGGTCTGGAGTGTTACGTTTGTTTTTAGAAGTAAGGTACAAGCGTTCACCAGATTCTTTGTGTTCAAGTGTAATATTTACGCGCATGGTATCTCCCTTCTATTATTCAGCTGATGCAGCTTTAGCGATCTTACGTCCTTTGTAGTATCCTTTAAGTGATACGCGGTGAGAACGTGAGTAATCTCCAGTAGTTTCGTCAAAGTTTACAGATGGAGCTGTTACTTTGTAGTGAGTACGACGTTTGTTTTTCTTCGCTTTTGATGTGCGACGTGCAGGTACTGCCATTTCGTTTTTCTCCTTTTAAGATATAAATTCAATTAGGTTTGATTTTCATCAACTTTAATAGTATATCAAAACTTTTTTGTAAAGTAAAGTTACTTGACAAAAAAAGTTGTATTTTTTTATCGTACACTGTTGAATTGTCTGAAAATTTAAAAATTTTCTTCTGTTATTCATATGAAAATTATGCTATAATGGTAAAAACTGATATGAGAGGGAACATAATGACAGAATTAGATAAACGCCACCGCAGCAGTGTCTATGACAGCATGGTAAAATCACCAAACCGTGCTATGCTTCGTGCGACTGGGATGACAGATAAAGACTTTGAAACACCGATTGTGGGAGTCATTTCGACTTGGGCAGAAAATACACCTTGTAATATTCACTTGCATGACTTTGGTAAGCTTGCAAAAGAAGGTGTCAAATCTGCTGGTGCTTGGCCTGTTCAATTTGGAACCATTACGGTAGCAGACGGGATTGCCATGGGAACGCCTGGTATGCGCTTCTCTTTGACGTCTCGTGATATTATTGCGGACTCCATCGAAGCTGCTATGGGTGGTCACAACGTAGATGCCTTTGTGGCTATCGGTGGCTGTGACAAGAACATGCCTGGTTCTATGATTGCCATTGCCAATATGGATATCCCAGCTATTTTCGCTTACGGTGGTACTATCGCCCCTGGAAAACTGGATGGCAAAGACATTGATTTGGTTTCTGTATTTGAAGGAATCGGTAAGTGGAATCACGGCGATATGACTGCGGAGGACGTGAAACGTCTGGAATGTAATGCCTGCCCTGGCCCTGGTGGTTGTGGTGGTATGTATACTGCCAATACTATGGCTACTGCTATCGAAGTTTTGGGGTTGAGTTTACCAGGTTCTTCTTCTCACCCAGCTGAATCTGCTGATAAGAAAGAAGACATCGAAGCAGCCGGTCGTGCAGTTGTCAAAATGCTTGAACTTGGGATCAAACCTTCAGATATCTTGACTCGTGAAGCCTTTGAAGATGCCATTACAGTGACAATGGCTCTAGGTGGTTCTACTAACGCCACTCTTCACTTGCTTGCTATTGCCCACGCAGCTAATGTTGACTTGTCACTTGAGGACTTTAATACCATCCAAGAACGTGTTCCTCACTTGGCCGATTTAAAACCTTCTGGTCAGTATGTCTTCCAAGACCTTTACGAAGTTGGTGGTGTGCCTGCGGTTATGAAGTACTTGCTGGCAAATGGATTCCTTCATGGAGACCGCATCACATGTACTGGTAAGACTGTCGCTGAAAACTTAGCTGACTTTGCAGATCTTACTCCAGGTCAAAAAGTCATCATGCCACTTGAAAATCCTAAACGTGCGGACGGTCCGCTTATCATCTTGAACGGTAATCTTGCTCCTGACGGTGCCGTTGCCAAGGTGTCAGGTGTGAAGGTTCGTCGTCACGTTGGTCCAGCTAAGGTCTTTGACTCAGAAGAAGATGCTATCCAAGCTGTCTTGTCAGATGAAATCGTTGATGGCGACGTTGTCGTTGTTCGTTTCGTCGGTCCTAAGGGTGGTCCTGGTATGCCTGAGATGCTCTCACTTTCATCAATGATCGTTGGTAAAGGTCAAGGAGACAAGGTTGCCCTCTTGACAGACGGACGCTTCTCTGGTGGTACTTATGGACTGGTTGTCGGACATATCGCTCCTGAAGCTCAGGATGGTGGACCAATTGCCTACCTCCGTACAGGTGATATCGTCACTGTCGACCAAGATACTAAAGAAATTTCCATGGCTGTATCTGATGAAGAACTTGAAAAACGCAAAGCAGAAACAACCTTGCCACCTCTCTATAGCCGTGGTGTCCTCGGTAAGTATGCCCATACCGTATCTTCTGCATCCCGTGGTGCCGTTACAGACTTCTGGAATATGGAACAATCGGGTAAAAAATAAATTTTTATATCATTCTATAAAGGATTGTCTTATTACGGTCTAATATAATGAGCATGCAAAAAGGATGAAGTTCATAAGAACTTCATCCTTTTTTATTGGAATAGGCAACAAAATATGTTATCTACTCCACTTTTTTCTTTTTCCACAAATAAATGAGTGCGATGAGAGAAGTCATTGAAAGTACTATTCCAGAGTTTAACCCTGGTGGGCTATAACTCCATACAATCTCATGTTCTCCTTCCGTTAGTGATACACCCATAAAGAAACCAAGCGATTTTTGAACCTCTTGAGCTTGACCATCTACTGTTACACTCCAACCTGAATGGTATGGAATAGTGAAAGTTGCAAAGGATTGTTCACTATTTGTAACATTAACGTGTGCTTTCACTGTTGAATTTGAATAAGAATCAATGGTGATGTCATTTGCTTTTTTAAACCGTTCCAAAGTATTGGTTAGAGTTGGTATATCGATTGAATAGAATTTAAAACCACGAAGATCCCATTCTTTGGCTTTTCCTTCATCAATTGTAAATGTAAGCGTTTTGTTTAAGTTTCCATTTCCAACTACCCATAATTGATTTTCTCTGAATCGATTTTCATAAGGATAACTTAATCCGTCTACCAACACTTTTGATTTAATAATTGAACCAGCTTGTCTTTCTGGAATTTCAACAAAGTACAACTTGTTTGGTTCAAGAGATAACTTCCATTCAATTTTTACCGGAGTACCCTCTTGAGTAATTGTGTATTTGTCACCATTTTTCGTTAAATTTTCAACATGGGCTTCTGATACACTTACTTCTTTAAGACCTGCCTTCTCAGCAATCCCCACAACTTGTAACAATTGATTTAAATTATTAACAGGTTTGTTCTTTTCAAAACTTACATTTATTGCAAGATCCTTATTTGTTAAATATCCCAAGGAGAGGGCATATGGATTTTGATAAACAGCAAAGTTCTTTAAGGTTCCTTCTTTCTGATATAAACCACGAATATCCGCAAAGACCTTATTCTCATCGCCATCCATCATAAACCGCGAAAAACCAAACATAGAATCTAAAATAATATTTCGCCCTGTATAGTTTACAACTGATTGAGAGGCAGGAAGTCCTAAGTGACTAAATTCTTCAATTAATGTATGCTCTAAACTCGATGTAAAGTGAGAGGCTCCATTATAATTATAAGCAATCGGGAAATTGGCATGCGACAATCCCTTATTCATCTCCAGACGTGTAAATTGATTTAATTTACTATAACCTTCTTCATCAAAAGCAATCGCATTCTCCATTTGAGTCTTTAAACTAGAATTACTAACGAAAAATGGTACTCTTTTCAGTCCAATAAACGCACCCAATAGTAACTCTACAATAACAACTCCTGTTGCTATTTGTAGTCTTCGAGATAAATCCACCTTTGTTAAAAAGAATGCACATAAAACGATACTATAAATAATAAATGCCAGTATTTTCTGTAATGTTTCTACATAAGAAAGTGTAGCAAGCATTGAGAACAATAAAATTGACCCAAAACCTATAAGAGCTACCAAAAATTCATTAAATCGGAATCCATTTTTCCACTTCATCAAACTTTCGGAAGCTAAGACCAACATAAAGGCATTTGCAATCCAAGAATTTCTAAAGTAGAAACCGACCGGACGTTGCCCCATATGCCAAATTTGATCAAAGCCTTGAATATTGAAGGAAAGTAGTAAAATCAATAATACGAATGTTGCAGATAATTTGCTACGAAGAGAAATTTCTTTTTTTACATAGAAAACAAACAGTCCAAAGAGACCTAAACTTCCAATGAAAAGGTGCGGTAAGGCTTTTGGGTCCCCCCACTCTTTTTCACTAAAAGAGCCTAGAATAAATTTTTGAGGATAAGTTATAAGATCATTTACGATTTTAGAAGACCATTCAAATGTACTTCCTGCACTTGCCTTACTTTCTACCAAGGCACCAAACACTGGTAGTAACCAAAACATTGCAAGTCCTACTCCAATCATTGCAAACAATGCAACCCTACCAATTTTCAATAGGTAGTCTTTCAAGGAAGCTTTCTTTGAAAAAACAGCATAGAATGCATAGAGAGCCACAAAAAGGCACATCATATACCCTGTATAGAAATTCGTAATCAGGCTGACTGCAAGGAAAATCGGTAATTTAAACGATCGTTTTCCTTCTACGATTTCTTCAATACCAAGAAGAATGAAAGGGACATAAACTAGATTATCTAAAAAGTTGGGATTGAAATGCTGAGAAACGATAAATCCACTAAGTGCATAAGAGGTTGATAAGGCTAATGAAAGCCAATAATTTTTGCTGATACCCTGATATTTCTTCTCAAGAAAATATCCAAACGCCACTCCCATTACTCCAAAGCGAATGAGTGGAATCACATAACTCAAAATATGAAATGTCGAAATTGGAAAAATTACGTATAAAAACGTGAAAGGACTTAAACTATTAAAGCCCCATACACTTGGCATTGCTCCTCCCAGGGATTTAGAGAAGGACCAAAACAGACCGCTAAAATCGCCGCTCCAAAATAGTTTATGTAATCCGATATAAAGCGGAAAATATTGTGAAAGAAAATCTCCACTATGCACCGAATTTTGTGAAAAGGGAGTCAACCCTAAACAAAGGAAGACTCCTAACATACCCATAAATGGAACAAAGAATAGCGAACTAAATTTTAATTTCATTTTTGAAATTTTCATTATAGTCTACTCCTACTATATTAAATCCATTTTTTATAAATTGCAAATCCATAAAGAGAGGTTGATAAAATTGAAATTAGAAAACCTACGACAAATCCATCTGGCAAGTAACTCATTTCAATTGTATGTTCACCTGGTGTAATCTTGTAGGCTAACAAACTATCCCAAACTTTAGCAGTTTCAACTACTTTTCCATCTACTTTAACAGTCCAACCTTTTTCATATGGGATACTGGTCATCATCCAAGTACTGTCATCAGTTATATTCACTGTTCCTTTAAAACTACGATTATCCCAATGAGTTAATTTTATTCCTTGCAGCTGACGTTCTTGAATGATACGATTTGCTAGAGCAGCATTAGAACGAGCCAAGCGCAATCCAGATAAATTATATTCATTATCCGAATCAATTTCAATCGTCAAATCTGTAGGTTGACCGACTGAATTATGTGCAATCTGAATAAATTGCATTTGTTGGAATTTATCTTGGAATTCATAATTTTTGCCATTTAACATGACACGAATTTTATTTTTGTCTGTATGAGATAATATTTGCGGAATTGCTACCCAATAATCCTCAGCAGATTGAGGTACTAAATGATAGGTAATCGTTCCTGGTTTTGAAGAATCAATACGCTTATAGGTTTCCGGTTTAGAGGGATCTACAACTTCCATATTGTCCAATTTCATCTCATTTGCTCCGAGTACAGCTAAATAATTTTCGCTCGTTGCCCCCATAGCTTGTACAATCTTATTTTGATTTTGAATCGGTTGATGGTTCTCTAATTTCACATTCACCGTTGCATCATTAACACCATAAGCAATTGGCAAAATCAAACCTGTCTCGAATGTCTTTGTTCTAGCAGCTTCATAAACAGGTGCTTTTGTCGTAATATCTTTACGCGTTACCATGTTTCCGAATACATACAGTTTGGATGTATCAGGATAGTCCTCTTTAAGCACTGGTTTTGGAGTCACTAGATATTTTACTGAGAAGAGCGCATCTTGGAACGGAGTTCCTTGATAGTAGGTCGTTGCATTAATTCCGTTGTTTCCTAAACGGTCAAATAAATCACGTGTACTATTTTCCAGGTTGGAACTGAAAACCGATAGACCCGGATAATCCACCATAAATGGATCATTCTTACTTAAATTGAATGATTTATTAATTCTGTAAAAATCACTGTGGTCAGGTCTAATTGGATTAATCGCTTCCTTTAATTGTAAAACTGCATCGTGATACTTATAAGCGTCTGTATACCCAACTCTTGATTGAACAAGCGCTGCATTAGCTGTTAACTCAACTACAGTCAAAGCAGCTATAATCATCCAAGCTCTTTTTACTTTAGGATAGAATAAAGCTGCAAGCAAAACCACAAAAATCAAAATCGTTGCAAGACGTTGCCAAACTGTCAAGAAAGAGTGTTGTTGTAACTGTACAATAGAAAAGATAACTGCACCGCTAATCAGTATGAAGCTAGCTTCTCTTTTAGTAAATTTCTCCACTTCTCGTAGACTTAGATAAGCCAAATAAACTAAAAAGAAAGCAATAATCCATGAGAAGCGATAGAAAAATCCAGCAGGATTTTGTCCCATATGCCACAACTTACTTGTAAATTCATGGGCACAAGAAATCAAAAACACTACGAGAACAAAACTTGCTGCAATTTTACTCCATTTTGAAATCTTACTTGAAATAAAGTAATAAAGTGTTCCTAGTAAACCAAAGCTAGCCACATATATATTTGGCAAGTTAGGTCCAGCTGGCCAAGAAGTATTATCAAAAGCTCCTAAAAAGAGTTTTGCTAAAATCTCAAACGGATTGATTTGTAACTTCCAATCAAATCTCAGAGTGCTTTGCAAGCCCCCTTTTGTTGATACCAAACTAATCAGAATTGGGAGCAATACAGCTGATACTATTCCAACAGCTAGTATAGATGCGGCAGCTAATTTCCCTATTCTTGTTAGAATAACCTTTTTATTTCGTAAGTTCTCTGAACGAATAATGTAGAACAAAGCATAAATGACCACAAAAATGCAGGTCATATAACCCATGTAAAATTGTACAAAGAGAGATAAGGCAAGCATGCCAATGTAGCCTCTCGGAGATTTGTTATCTAATACTTGTTCAACCCCAATTAAAACTAATGGAAGCATGATCATTCCATCATAGAAAATTGGGTTCATTTGATAACTAACATTAAACCCATTTAATGCGTAGATGGTAGCGACGATTGGAACCAAGTAGGCCTTATTCTTTAACCCATCATAACGTTTAACCAAGAAATGTGCCATGGTTAATCCCATCGCTCCATAACGTAAGGCAATAACAATTGGAACCACCCATTGGAAATTTTCTTCAGAGGTTAATAGAAAGAGTAAGTTAAATGGACTCAACAAGTTGAAGCCCCAAATCCCTAACATCCCACCTCCAATGGATTTAGAGAAAGAGTAGAAGAAACTACTCCAATCGCCATTTAAAAATAAATGTTTGAAATAAGCATATAAGCCAATATACTGTGCGTTAAAGTCAACCGCCATGAGTGACTTTGTCCCGAAAGGAAAGAAGCCATCAATAGCCCAAGCCACAAACATGATGGCTATAGGTGCAATAAAACTTGCTAGATAGACTTTTTTCTTAGTCGTCATTTTGCTCTCCTTTCACAGTAATGTTCGTTTGGTCGACAAGGTAATGTGGACGTTTCTTCACTTCATAATAAATCTTACCGATATATTCTCCGAGTACCCCAATAGAAATCAATTGAATCCCACCAAAGAGCACGACAGAGAAAATCGTTGTAAAGTACCCACTCACAAGTGAATCTGGCGCTACAAAGTATTGAACAAATGTCCAAAGAACGTATGCTAATGAGATTAATAAACAGAATAAACCAAAGTTAATGCACATACGAAGCGGTTTATCATTGAACGATAAAATCCCTTGAATTGCATAGTTCAATGAGAACTTCAATGAGTATTTTGTTTCACCTACAGTACGAACTTGGTTTTCATATTCGATAACTTTTTCATTAAAGCCAATCCAAGCAAAAATACCTTTAGAAAAACGATTGTATTCTTGCATAGATATAATGGCGTTTACAACTTTACGGCTAAACAATCGGAATTCAGAGACTCCGTCCATTAGCTCGATATCCATCATTTTATTGGCAAGTTTATAAAAATGTTTAGCTAAAAAAGTACGGTGACGTTTTTCTCCTGTACGTGTACGACGAGCACTTACAACATCGTATCCTTGCTCATAAGCTTCAATCATTTGTGGAAGCATTGCTGGTGGATGCTGCAAATCTCCATCCATTAGAATAACTGCTTCTCCTGTTGCATATTCAAGTCCTGCAATAGTTCCAGCTTCTTTCCCGAAATTTCGACTGAAGCTGATGTATTTAACACGTGAATCGCCAGCTGCGATGGCTAACATACGTTCAAAAGTACGATCCTTACTACCGTCATTAATAAAAATAATTTCAAATTCCGCTTTTGTAATTTGATTGATTTCTTTAACCAATTCATCATACATTTTTTGAATCATATTCTCTTCGTTATAAAACGGAATGACTACAGATAATTTCATATCTATCCTACCTTATTCTTTTTATTATAATCACTTCTACTATAATAACATTTTTTTGAGTGAAGTGGCTACTCTTAACAAAATTTTTTGTTTATTGTATAAAATTAAATAAACAAAAAAAGGAAAATACAAATCGGGTCTTTAATCCCGATTCATAATTCATCCCATATCCCTCTATTATTTAACGCGGGGGTAGCCCTAAGGCAATACGTCCATAGCGGCTAATACGTGTGATTTTCCATGCAGGAGACCAGGTCACCTCAACCTTGACATCCTCAATCCCATCAATTTGTTTTAAACCTGCTACAATCTCGATTGGCAGACTTTCTGCACAGTCACAGGCAGTATCGGTGAAGGTCATGACAATCGTACAAAGTCCAGCCTCATCTAAATGAATCTCATAAATCAATCCGAGATTGTATACATCTAGTTCTACATCTGTATCATATACTTTTTCGAGTACTTCAATGATTTGGTCTTCTAAGGCTAGAGCGCGGTCATTAATCTTGATGTCTTCTCTCATTGCATTCCCTCCATTTTTTGATTGCTCCTATTTTCTCATAATTCTGACAATTTGGCAAGTTTTTCCCAATCCTGTTTAAAGCAAAAAAGTAGAGATACAATCTCTACTTTTTATTGATTATTTTGATTTGACAGGTTTGTCTGCTAGAGCTTTAACAGCAGCATTAATGGTTTCTGCATAAAGTTTAGCACCTTCTTCCTGCTTGGTCATATCACTACCAAAGTGAACCTGGTCTGTTCCTTTCCAAATATCTGGATGATCTTTGGCGACTTGGTTCCAATCTGCAAGTGCAATATATGGATATTTTTGTGCCAGTTCACGCGCATAGCTTGCATACTGCTCAACATAAGGTTGCGTTTCCTGCGTTGTATCCCCCTCGTATGGAGTTACAAGCACAAGCTGATGTCCCTTAGGTAGATTTGTAATCAATAGTTCCAAATCGGCCTTATAATTTTCAGGATTATTAACACCAGTTGCAATGACTACAATCTTAGGCAAGGCTTTATTCTGACTGTAATTCAACATCAATTCATTTGCCTGTTTGGTATTTCGACTGATCTGACCATCAATCTGAGCATCTGGCAAGAGTTCTTTCAGCCCGTCTGAAGCACGTAAGGTTACTGAGTCACCAATGATGGATACACCCTCAGCTATATTATAGCGACTGGCTTCTGCTTGATCCGCCATGGTTTTTGTTCGGTTGATATTGGTTTGCGCCTGATTGAGGCCACTGACCATCAAATCCGTTTCAAATGCACCGACTTGAGGAGCTGTCAGTATCACGACCACGGTAATCAAACTAAGAACACCAGCACTACCAGCAAAGATTGGTTTAATGTGCGGAATTTCTTTTGCCTTTTGCAAGAGTTCAGTAGATTTTCCTGCTATCAAAGGTTCGATGACATAGAAAGAAAGAGTTGCGAAGATATAAGAGAAGATGGTCGTTAAAATCACTGCTAGCAGGTTGCCCATCAATTGAGAAAAGATAATATAAAACGGCCAGTGGAAAAGATATACAGCATAGCTGGTATCCGCTAAAAAGCTGATAATCTTTGGCTCTTTGATCGTCGGTGTCTTCTCATGCAAAAGGCGTGCTGCAACAATCATCAGAAGGGCAGCCAAGCTTGCCAACAAAAATCCAAGTAAATAAGCAAAGAGATATGTAAATTTCACAAAGAAGGTCAGCAAGAGCAAAACTCCGAGTCCAGCCCCAAAGACTAACAAGGTCTGTTTCAAATCCAAGCTTTTATTCAAACGTTTGAGAAGAGGCGTCGTATGACGAACCCCTATCACGGTAGCAAGTACACTACCTAAGAAGAAGGGATAAACATGAGTCAAACTTGAAAAGTATACTGTTGAGTAGGAACTTACAATAAAGCTACCGATAAACATCGAAAGGAAACTGATGATAAAGGCAGCTGATGAAAGTAGGAAGATTGTTCCTCGTAGTTGTCCGCTTGATTTCGCTCGCTGAGATAGGAACCAGACTGCCAACTCCCACAAGATATAATAATGAACTTCAACCGCTAAGCTCCAGTTGTGAACAAAGAGGTGAGGGATAAACTGAGACTCATAACTTCCTCCTGTCAACATCTCATAGAAGTTAGTCATAAATCCTAGAACACCAGCAATCTGACCACCAATTCCTGCCACATAATCTTGGCGAACCAAGAAGGTAAGTGGCATGACGACAAGAATCATTAAAACGACCGGCGGAAAAATCCGATAGAAGCGTCTTCTAAAAAATCCTAAGATATCAATCTTCCCTTTTTGGCCAAATTCTTCTAATAAAAGTGACGTGATTAGAAAACCTGAGAAGGTAAAGAAGACGTCAACCCCGAAGAAACCTCCTGGGAAAACTGTCTGAAAGAAATGATACAAAAGTACCAAAAGCAAACCTGTAATCCTAATCAAGGAAAACCATTTAATACGCATACGAGTTTATTCTCCATTCATTAGATTAGCAAAAAAAGCCATCTAATTTCCAATCCATAGTACCTTTATTTTATCAAAAAAAACAGAAAAATCCTAAGATAAAACTTAGGATTTTTAGCTGATACTAAGCTAAATTTAGAAGTTGCGTCCTGACTTGTTATAACCATATTTTTCAACAAAATGTTCACGGAACTCCAAAAGATTATCATCCATGATAGCCTGACGAACCTGCTTCATGAGGTTGAGCAAGAAGTAAAGGTTATGGTAACTCGTCAAGCGGATACCAAAGGTTTCATCAGCCTTGAGCAGGTGACGAAGGTAGGCACGGGTATAGTTCTTACATGTGTAGCAATCACACTCTGGATCAAGTGGTGTAAAGTCCTCCGCAAATTGAGCATTCTTGACAACCAAGCGACCTTGACTAGTCATACAAGTCCCGTTACGAGCGATACGAGTCGGTAAGACACAGTCAAACATATCAACCCCACGAATAACGCCATCAATCAAGCTATCTGGCGCTCCTACTCCCATCAAGTAACGAGGTTTATTCTCAGGAAGGAGCTGAGTGGTGAAATCCAAAACAGCGTTCATCTCCTCATGAGTTTCTCCAACTGCTAAGCCCCCGATAGAGTAGCCTGGAAAGTCCATGCTGACAAGGTCTTGAGCTGACTGACGGCGAAGATCTTCAAATCCTGCCCCCTGTACAATCCCAAATAAACCTTGATCATGTGGACGACGGTGAGCTTTTAATCCACGCTCTGCCCAACGGCTGGTACGTTCGATTGATTTCTTCACATAATCATAAGGCTGATAAAATTGAGGACATTCGTCAAAGGACATCATAATGTCTGACCCTAGATTGTTTTGGATAGAGATAGCTTTTTCAGGTGAAAGGAACATCTTGGAACCATTGAGGTGATTCTTGAAGGTCACCCCTTCTTCAGTAATATTTCGGCTATCAGCCAATGAATATACCTGGAAGCCACCGCTATCTGTCAAGATTGGTTGGTCCCAGTTCATGAACTTATGCAGCCCCCCTGCACGGGCAATCAGTTCGTCACCTGGCCGAAGCCACAGATGATAGGTATTAGATAGGATAATCCCAGAACCCATCTCTTTCAATTCTTCTGGCGACTGAGTCTTGACCGTTGCCTGTGTTCCTACTGGCATAAACATAGGTGTTGGGAAGGTACCATGTGGTGTGATAATCTCACCCAAACGAGCTCCCGTATGTTTTTCTTTCTTAATCAATCGATATTTGATTGGCGAATCTGACATTTTTTACCTCCGAAGCTGGGAAAGACAGTCCCAGTTCTTACTTTGTGCCCAAGGGCATACTGTATGATTCTATCAAAAAAAACAGGAACTGTCACGAACTATGGTATAATGAAAGAATGAAGTACCCAAAAATTAATTTAAAAGAAGTTCGCCAGCAAGCTAGACAATTTCAAGCTGAACACCCACGTCTGTTGCTTGTCTTTTTATTGCCAAGTATTCTCTTGATCCTATCGAGCTTCATCAGACCTTTATCCCTTCTCGACGAGGGCATTCTTGAACAGTCCTTCTTGAGTTTTCTAGGGATCACAATCCAATCTGCTCTCTTTCCGATTGCCGTTGGATTTACAAGCTCCATTATCCTAGCTGGTGCTCTCTTTACTACCATTAATCTTTACAGAATTTCTGAGATAGAGCTTTCCTTTAAAGATAGCCTGTCCTTGCTTGACAACCGCTTCTTTACCCAGACATTCCTAACTCTCTTACTCAAACGTTTCTATCTCTTTTTATGGAGCATCCCTAATCTTTTTGGAGTCTACTTGCTCTTTTATAGCAGCGCCATGGCTCGTAAATTTGTGGAACTTCATCCCGAATTTCCATCTGTCGACGTGACAAATCCAGATATCGAACACTTCCTGCTCACTTTTGCACTCTACTTTTTTGGGAGTGTCCTTGTAGTGATTTTAGGAACCATTCTCTATCTGCCACAATATTATGCCTATTCCCAAGTTGAACTACTTCTATGTGACACCCTTGCAATCGGAATTGCCAAACCGAGTCGCGTGCTACATACCAGCCGCTTTCTCATGAAAGGCTATAAGTTTCAACGCTTCGTCCTTGATTTACAGCTACTTCCTTGGTATATCCTTATCTGGATTAGCTTTGGAATTGCAAGTATCTCTATCTTCCCTTATATCTATAGTAGCCAAATCTTCTTCTATCAAAGACTACTGGAAATCAAACGCAGAAAAGTTTAAGAACAGTTATTAAAAACCAGCACCTTCATAGAAAGTGCTGGTTGTTTTTATTTTAATAAGAGGATACTCAAAAGAGTTATGATTGCTGGACCACCTTGCTTTAGAATGATTTTTTTATCTGCTGTTAAAGCACCATAAGTCGCTGCTCCTATGACAAATAAGACAAAGATTGTTACGATTTCTAAGCTATGCGAGAAATAAATCCCATAAATAAGAAACACCCCAATCAAAGCATTATAAATCCCTTGATTTTTAAACAGTGAGGTGACAGATGGTCGAGTCAACTCTTCCTTTTCCATATTAAAGACTCGGCTGGTTGCGTCTGATTGGGTTGCGATACTCTCCAAATAAAAGATATAAAAATGTTCGAGGGCTACAATAGTTGCTAAAACAGTAGTAATGATTGACATCGTTTTCTCCTTAAAAGTCTATGTTTTCTAAACCTGAGACTAGTTTTGTCAGTAAGGTTGTCAGTTCTTTCTGCTCATCCGGCGATAAAATGCTCTCCATCTGTTCCTTCACTTTCAAATGATATTTAGGCGGATTAACTAATAGTTGATTCTTGGTTTCTTGGGTTAATTCAACTAGGACTTCTCGCTGATTGATTGGATTACGCTTACGACTGACATAGCCCTCTGACTCTAAAACCTTAAAATGACGGGTCAAAGCTGCCTGGTCAATCTGTAACTTCTCTTGAACGGCAGTTTGGTTACACGGCGACTTTTGCAATAAAAACTGCAGAATTTGATAGCGGGTCAAACTAATACCCAATTGTTTCTCAAAAAGTTGAGTAATGGTCTGATCTACTAAATGGAGCTGGTACAGTAATTCATTGATTTCTGACATTTCTATTCCCTTGTTAATATTTGATTTGTCAACTATTGACTTATCAAGTGTAATATAAACAGATTAAATACACAACTATTTTGCTCAATCCGTTAAATTTATCTGCTAGCCTCAATCCCAGACAACTATATTTCCAAATTTTATGTCTGGAGTTTATATTTGCTACCTAAGAATTTGAAAATAAAAAAGAAGTGGAAACTGAATCAGTTCCCAACTTCTCATTCATTATTAGTTCATAGATACGTGAACGTGGTCATAGTGGTTTTCTGTGACGCTACCACGATCTGGCATTGGATTCCAAGTGTAGGCTGGTCCGTATTTGCTATCGTATGGTGCGTAGAAACGTTGTTTCCAGATGATGTAGTTGATTCCACGGCTAGCCATATTTTGGATAGCATAATCTGCAATTTGATCACCGAGAGCTGAACTTACTGGGACCATGAAGTCAATCGCTAGACCTTTTCCGTGGTCACCTGGATCTCCTGGACGGTAACCACTAAATGATGTGATACCAAACAAGTTAGCTACTTCTTCTTTAAATGCAGCTGTTTGTGGTTGAAGACCTGCATTTTCAGATTTTGTTGCTGCAATAGTTGCATAATCAGGAGCCGCTGGTGCTGTATAAGTTGCTGATGCACCTTGGCTTGGTTCAGCTTGGTAAGTTGCTGGAGCTGATTGAGCTTCTGTTACAGCCTCAGTTGTTGCTTCTGTTGTAGTTGTCTCCTCAACAGTAGTCGTTGTTTCTTCAACTGTTGTAGTTGTCTCCTCAACAGCAGTCGTTGTTTCTTCAACTGTTGTAGTTGGTTCAGCGACCGTAGTTGTTTCCTCAACTGTAGTTGTTGGTTCAGCGACCGTAGTTGTTTCTTCAACGACAGGTGCCGCAGCTTCAGTAGTTGCTTCTGCTGTTGTTGCTTCTGACGATACTGTAGTTTCTGCTACAGCTTCAGTTTCTTCAACTGGTTGTGTCAAATCTTCGACTTGAACAGTTTGTTCATCTACTGTTACTTGATTCGTTGTTAAATCTGCTGTTGCACTTGCTACATCAGAACCAACTTCTTGAGGTGTATAAACTTCAACCTCTGTTACTTCCTCATTGTCGTTCACAGTTGTAGTCAGTACAGTTTCTGGGAAAATCAAGTCAATATTTGTGATTTTGTTCAAGTTTGCAAGGACATTTAAGTCTACTCCCAAAGCCTCTGCAATCGTGCTTAGGGTATCTCCGTACTTAATTGTGTAACTTGTTTTATTGTCGCTTTTAGCAACATCGTTTTGAATTTGCTCAACTGAACGTGGTGACCATACAATTTCTTCTGCTTGAGTCGCCAAGGTAGGGGCAAGTGATAGAGCTACTGTTGATGCTAAAATAATTCGTTTCTTCATACTATTCAAACTCCTTTTCAAATGTAGTACCTTTCTATCATAACATAAAGAAAAAAGAAAAAAAGCCCTTTGGGGGCTATTTAATAAAACTGTCTAAGCTCTGTAACAAACCACATTAATTGAAATAGTTTGTATGAATTTTGTCACAAAGCTGACATATTCTCTTTTATAAAACTTTCAAAAAGAGAGAGAAGGAATATCCGCTAAACAAGAAATCTGATGATTGCGATCCACCGGAGTTCCAAGGAAATTGATACTCTGAATGCTACTATTCTGAGCAAATTCGATATCCAAGATTCTGTCACCTATATAATAGGTCTGTTCTGGATTTAAGTGGTATTTGTCGATAAGGTAGGTAGCTGCTTCTGGACTTGGTTTACGAGCAAAACCGCTCTGGCTTGTCAAAATTTCTGTAAAATAAACATCTAACCCCAAATCTCGTAAAATAGTCAAGGCATTATCGCCTTTGTGGGTGTAGACAAATTGTTGAATTCCTTGCTTGTCCGCCCAAGCTAAAACCTCACGCGCCCCCGGCATCAGAACCACTTGAGCATTTTTTTCAGCCAAGCTCTGAGCACGAACTTGATTAAGTTTAACTGGGTCTAGCCCTCGTTCTTCTGCTACTTGCTCCAATAAATCCTGGACAGAATATTTCAATATAAAAGTTCGAACTTCTTCCTTATTATAAGGAATGGAAAACTGACGATAGGTTTCCTCGATTCCTGCTAAAATCGCTTCATAGGAGTCCAACAAAGTTCCATCCAAATCCCAAATAAAAGCTGTTTTTTGCATTTTCTATCCTTTCGAAGTCATATAAGCTTGATAACGATAGCGTAGGAAGATCCAACGGAAACCATTATCCAAAAGCGTTCCAGCCCAGATACCAGGTAAGCCCCAACCAAGAACAATTCCCATCAGGTAACCTGTCCCGATACGGATACACCACATTCCGATACTTGTCGCATAAAAGGGGAGCCGAGCATTTCCCAAGCCTTGCCAAACAGCTGTATAAATGACTGTCCCCGTCGTCATAGGTGTCCCCAGTAGTGAGAACAGCGTCACCAAAACGCTGGCCTCAATAGCCGCAGAATCACTGGTGTAGAGGTAACTTAGTGGTGTCCCAAGAGCATAAATACTAAGCGTCAAGGGCAACATGAGGAAAAGAGATAGCCAAAAAGTTTGCTTACTGAGCTGGTCCACCCTTGCCCAATCATTCTCCCCTACTGCTCGTGCCACCTGCATAACTGTTGCCGTCGCGACACCAAAGGCGGGCATATAGTTAAACTGCGTCAAAACTTCACCAATCGCATTTCCTGCGACGGCCTCAGTCCCAAAGGAAACAACTAGGGCAATAATAACCACATCTCCAGCCCGCATCATGAGACGCTCTCCCGCTGCAGGTAAAGCCAAGGTTAGCAAGTCTTTATCCAGTCCAAACCTTGGCCTCGTATATGGAAGTTTTAATTGCGACCATAAAATCACAACCCCAACCAAACGAGATAGAATGCTCCCCCAAGCAACACCTGCTATCCCCATATCAAGGACAAAAATAGCTAGACTTGAAAAAAGAATATTCAAGGCATTGGATAAAAGACTAACATAGAGGGGTAGACGCGGATTATGCGTTGCACGAATCAAGGCACCTAGACTCGTCATCAAGCCCAAGAGAACAATCGATCCACCCACCAAAGATAGGTAAAGTCCACCACTCTCAGCCACCTCCTGCTCAGTTCCCAAAAATCCTATCATCTCTTGCCCAGCAAAGATGGATAAAGCGCCTAAAAGTGCACTCAGCAATAGAGTTATCTTGAGAGCCTCTGTCACGTGATAAGCCAACTTGGACTGATCTTTCTGCCCCAAACTTTTTGAAATAACACTGGAGATAGCAGCTCCCAGAGCGATAAAAATCGCCTGGTAAATGGTGATAATATTGCCAGCGACTGAAACACCTGAAATAGCGATTAAGCCCAAGTGAGCGACCAAGTAACTATCCACCATGCCCATAAGCATCTGCAAAAAGTTTTCACCCATAGCTGGCAATGCAATATTAAGAATGTCTTTATTTTTCTTAAACAATCCTTCCTCCTGATGAAAAGAAACTCAGTTGGTTTCCCAACCGAGTTTACTCCCTCTGTCTTAAAGTCCTAGATAAGTCTCAACCGCTGCTTGCATGTCAGCAGCTGCCACTGTTGTTTTATGACGAACTGGAGCTGTTTCAAGGCCATCAACCGCTGGTGGCACTGCCACTCCTGAAATGTCATGTAATTGAGCCAAGGCTTCAAAGTCAGTCAAGCCTGCTTTTCCTGTTACCGCTTCTACGGCAACCACTGGGAACTTGTATGGACTAGCTGTTGATGCAATCACTGTCTTAGTCGCATCGCCAGTAGCTGCTTGGTATTTTCTATAAACAGCTGAGGCAACCGCGGTGTGTGGGTCCTCGATGTAAGCATCTGTTTGATAAACACGTTTAATTTCTGCCGCAGTTTCTTCCTCAGTCGCATATTCAGCTGCAAAGAGTTCCAGAATCGCTGCATCAAAGTCTGTCAATTCATATTGTCCTTGTGTACTCAAGGCATTCATGAGTTCAGCTGTCTTAACCGCATCATTCCCCAAAAGATGGAAAATCAAACGCTCCAAGTTTGAAGATACCAAGATATCCATAGATGGACTAGTTGTTACTTTAAACTCACGTTTCTTATCATAAACACGTGTCTTGAAGAAGTCAGTTAAAACATTATTGTCATTTGAAGCACAGATCAATTTACCAACTGGCAGACCGATTTGTTTAGCATAAAAGGCAGCCAAGATATTTCCAAAGTTTCCTGTTGGTACTGTGAAGTTGACCTTATCACCAGCCACAATCTCACCAGTCTTGACCAACTGAGCGTAGGCATAAACATAATAAACAATCTGTGGTACCAAACGACCAATGTTCATAGAGTTAGCTGATGAAAATTGGAGCTTGTTTGCTGCCAATTTCTCGCGAAGGGCCACATCATTGAACATATGTTTCACGTTGGTTTGAGCATCATCAAAGTTTCCATCAATGGCAATGACATGAGTATTATCACCAGTCTGAGTTGTCATCTGCAATTCTTGCACCTTGCTGACACCGTCTTTTGGATAAAAGACGATAATTTCAGTTCCAGGAACATCTGCAAATCCTGCCATAGCAGCCTTCCCAGTATCTCCAGATGTCGCTGTCAAGATGACAATCTTGTTTTCCAGTCCGTGTTTCTTAGCAGCAGTTGTCATAAAGTATGGCAAGATAGACAAGGCCATATCTTTAAAGGCAATGGTTGAACCGTGGAAAAGTTCCAAGTTGTATTGGCCATCGAGTTTGACAAGAGGGGCAATTGCCGGTGTATCAAACTTGCTGTCATAGGCGTTGGTGATACAGTAGTCCAACTCTTCTGCTGTAAAGTCATCCAAGAAAGCTGACAAGACAAGCTTAGCTACTTCTTGGTAAGAAGCGTCTTTTAATGTGTCAAAATCCAAATCCACCTTTGGATAGCTTACTGGAGTGAACAAGCCTCCATCTGTTGCCAAACCTTGCAAAATCGCCTGACTGGCTGTTACGGTATTTTTCGCATCACGCGTTGATTGATAAACTAATGTCATAAATCTCTATCCTTTATCTATAGTCTTATTCATTATAACATGATTTTTTAGAAAATTCTTCCTTTATAGGAAAATTATAGGCCCAATTCTTCTTTCAAAGGCACTAAATAAGCCATTTCGCTCTGACCTCTCATCTCAAGTCCTTGCTCTGCTATCGCTAGCAAGTCTTTGGAGAATTGGACAATCCCAACTGTTTCTTCATCTGTGAGTTGCTTCTTAGAAAACTGTCTTCTCAAAGACTTGTAGTCACGACCAAATCTCTCAAAGAAAGGTGCTGTTTCTAGGTAAGTTTCAAACTTGTCAAGATTCACCAACAAACCTAGATGAAAGGCTGCTGAAGCAAAGGTGCGATCTAGCGGTTGTGTACAAACACTACGAAATTCAACAGTACCTCTTGTTGTCAAGTCTTGAAACTGGTAGCTACGGTGCGTTTGGAAATCCTTCTCTTGAGGGGCAAGCAGAGTCTCTTTCCCATTTATAGTATAAGCATGAATCTCATTAGTAGCTAGGTAATCTCTAGCTTGAATCGGAGAAAAATAATAGGTTTCTCCATCTCGTTCTGCTGTGAAAATAGCAGAATGGTCTAAATAATCAAAGAAATCATCCTCATCTTTAAAGAGTCTGGTATTGACACCAACATTCTCTGGATAAATCCCATGCATGGATTCTTCCCAAAAAATATCTCGTGAAATCTGGGTGTCCCAGTCTGCTCCAGAAAACTCAGAATTGGCAAATAAGAAAGCTTTGGCTGACTCAATCTGAGTGAAAGCATTGATGACACGTAGGTAGTTAGCGGTCGAAACATCCAACTGGACTTGACTCCCGCAGATGAAGGCTCCATATTGTGGAAAGTCATGTAAATGCGCACTTTCTTGGTGACTCCCCATATGTAGGTAATCCATCAGCATCTGATAGCGTGGATAAGCCACAGGTCTATTATCATTGATATCCCAGTTCGGGTGAATCCCCCATCCCTGGATAGCATGGTGCTTTTCTCCTAGTTTTCTTTGGATTACCTTCATATAGGCCTGAAAACGTCCTTCAACCTCTTGGATTTTATGGGCTCTACCAAAGGCAAATTCCAAGGTGGTATAAGAAACTTCAAACAAAATCCGATCTTGACTCGTCGGTTCTACAAGTTGAATCGGATTGCCCTCCTGGTCTACCTTTTCAACTTCCAGACTGAGAGCATCCACTAAAAATCGCATCAAGTCCTTGCTGACTTCAATATCTGTAGGTTGGCCTTTCGTATGAACGATCGGAAATTCCAACTCAATACCGATGTAGAGATCTGGATTTTCTTTGATATTTTTTAAATAGCGGTCTTTTAATAACTGAATTGAAGGGGACATACATACCTCTCGCTCTAAATTCTCTTACTAGAAAATAAATTACTCTCTATTATACCAAAAATCGGAGATAATCTTGTCGAAAACAAACTTTTTACAAAATAAGGGCAGATTTGGAATTTATATTAAATTTTACATGTTTGCTTTTAAAAGTTCCTCTAAAATGTTGATATATCAATATCTTTAAAAAATCGATACTCCTATGATTTTTGTATAATTTAGTTTAATTTGTTGATTTTTTTATGAAAACGGTTTATACTTAGTTAGTCTTAAAGTTTTCTTAAACTTCAAGTCAAACATTTTATAAGGAGGAATGACAATAATGAGTATCGGAATCATTATTGCGAGTCACGGTGAATTTGCCGCGGGTATTCATCAGTCAGGATCTATGATCTTTGGTGAACAAGAAAAGGTTCAAGTTGTAACCTTTATGCCAAACGAAGGTCCAGACGATTTATACGCAAAATTCAACAATGCTGTGGCTGCATTTGACGCAGAAGATGAGGTTCTAGTCTTGGCTGACCTTTGGAGTGGTTCTCCATTTAACCAAGCTAGCCGCGTAATGGGAGAAAATCCTGAGCGTAAATTTGCCATCATCACAGGACTTAACTTGCCGATGTTAATCCAAGCCTACACTGAGCGCCTTATGGACGCCAATGCCGGAGTGGACAAAGTCGCTGCGAACATCATTAAAGAGGCCAAAGATGGCATCAAGGCTCTTCCAGAAGAGCTAAACCCAGCTGAGGAAGTTGCAACTGCTGCAGTTGCTCCTGTAGCCCAAGCTGCTATTCCAGAAGGAACTGTTATTGGAGACGGTAAATTGAAAATCAACCTTGCACGTCTTGATACACGTCTTCTTCACGGACAAGTCGCAACTGCTTGGACACCAGATTCAAAAGCAGACCGTATCATCGTTGCTTCAGATAACGTTGCAAACGACGATCTTCGTAAAGAGTTGATCAAACAAGCTGCCCCTAACGGAGTAAAAGCTAACGTTGTACCAATCAAAAAATTGATTGAGGTTGCAAAAGATCCTCGTTTTGGTGAAACACACGCCCTTATCTTGTTTGAAACACCACAAGATGCCCTCCGTGCTATCGAAGGCGGTGTACCAATCAAGACTCTTAACGTTGGATCAATGGCTCACTCAACTGGTAAAACAATGGTCAACAACGTATTGTCAATGGACAAAGACGACGTTGCTACATTTGAAAAAATGCGTGACCTTGGTGTTGAATTTGACGTACGTAAAGTACCAAACGACACGAAAAAAGATTTGTTTGACTTGATTAGCAAAGCTAACGTTCAATAATTTACATTAAATAGAAAAGGAATAAAACCATGTCAGATATTTCAATCATTTCTGCTATCTTGGTTGTAGTTGTTGCCTTCTTCGCAGGTCTTGAAGGTATCCTCGACCAATTCCAATTCCATCAACCAATCGTTGCATGTACCCTCATCGGTCTTGTAACTGGTAACCTCGAAGCAGGGGTTATGCTTGGTGGATCACTTCAAATGATTGCCCTTGGTTGGGCTAACATCGGAGCTGCCGTAGCTCCTGACGCTGCTCTTGCCTCTGTTGCTGCTGCAATCATCATGATTAAAGGTGGTAACTTTACTACTGAAGGTATCGCAGTCGCAACTGCAACTGCAATCCCTCTTGCCGTAGCTGGACTTTTCTTGACTATGATCGTTCGTACAATCTCAGTTGGTTTGGTTCACACTGCAGACGCTGCTGCTAAAGAAGGAAATATTGCAGCTGTTGAACGCGCTCACTACTTTGCTCTTGTTCTTCAAGGTCTACGTATTGCAATCCCTGCTGCCTTCCTTATCGCTATCCCTGCTTCTGCTGTTCAAGATGCTCTTAAATTGATGCCAGACTGGTTGAACGGTGGTATGGCTGTCGGTGGTGCTATGGTCGTTGCCGTTGGTTACGCTTTGGTTATCAACATGATGGCTACTCGTGAAGTATGGCCATTCTTTGCTATCGGTTTTGCTCTTGCAGCAATTTCTCAATTGACTTTGATTGCCCTTGGTGTCATCGGTGTTGCCCTTGCCTTCATCTACCTCAACCTTTCTAAACAAGGTGGAAACGGTGGCGGAGGAGCTGCAACTTCTAACGATCCAATCGGTGATATCCTAGAAGACTACTAGAAAGGGGAACAATCATGGCTGAAAAAATTCAATTATCAAAATCAGATCGCCAAAAAGTTTGGTGGCGTTCACAATTCCTTCAAGGTTCTTGGAACTACGAACGTATGCAAAACTTGGGTTGGGCTTACTCTTTGATCCCAGCTATCAAGAAACTTTACACTACTAAAGAAGACCAGGCTGCTGCTCTTGAGCGTCACCTTGAGTTCTTCAACACTCACCCATACGTAGCTGCTCCAATCATGGGGGTTACTCTTGCACTTGAAGAAGAACGCGCTAACGGTACTGAAATCGATGACGCTGCTATCCAAGGTGTTAAGATCGGTATGATGGGACCTCTTGCTGGTATCGGTGACCCAGTCTTCTGGTTTACAGTTCGTCCGATCCTTGGTGCCCTTGGTGCATCACTTGCTGCAACTGGTAATATCGTTGGCCCACTTCTCTTCTTCTTTGGATGGAATGCAATCCGTATGTCTTTCCTATGGTACACACAAGAGTTTGGTTACAAGGCTGGATCTGAAATCACTAAAGACATGTCTGGTGGTATCTTGAAAGACATCACTAAGGGAGCATCTATCCTTGGTATGTTCATCCTTGCCGTACTTGTACAACGTTGGGTATCCATCAACTTCACTATCAACCTTCCAGGCAAACAATTGTCAGAAGGTGCCTACATCAACTTCCCAGAAGGTGCTGTTACTGGTGGAGAATTGAAGGGTATTCTTGGTCAAGCGCTTAGTGGTATGAGCCTAGATAGCGTTCAACCACAAACACTTCAAGGTCAGTTGAACTCATTGATTCCAGGATTGATGGGACTTCTCCTTACTTTCCTTTGCATGTGGTTGCTTAAGAAAAAAGTATCTCCAATCACAATCATCCTTGCTCTCTTTGCAGTAGGTATCGCAGCTCGTTTCTTCGGTATCATGTAATCTTGGTGAGAATGTACAAACAAAAAAAGAATCAGGTTTATCACCTGATTCTTTTGGCTCTTTGTCAAATAGTGTTGATGAAGAACCTAATGAAAAAAGAATCCAACAAAAATTGGACTACCTGTCTCCGGTTGAATACCGAAGACGGTAGCCCTAGGGTGTTTTTATTAAATTCTCACTTTTTGGGGTCAGTCCCTAAGCCTGATAGTAATTTTTTGTTCATACTATTCCCCTTTAGTCATTTACTACTTTAAGTTGCATTGCTTTAGCTACTTCTTCTGCCTTTGATCCCTTAGGTGTATGGATTTCTACATCTGGGTTACAGTTATCCACAAAATAGAAGTATTCTGTAATTTCTGTTACACTTGCTGGAATTGTAATAGATTTAATTGATGATATCCCCCAAAATACTAATGTTCCAATACTCTTTGTTCCTTCTGGGAATACAACTGATTCTAATGAACTATCAGAGTTGAAAACATCATCTTCTACTGTTTCTATTGACTTACCAAAGTGGACATACTTTAACTTATTGTCAATCGTAAACGCACCTTTTCCAATATATCGTACTGTATCTGGTAAAACGATTGCCTCACAATGTTTCAAGTTCGCAAGACCACGTTCTCCAATTGCGATAACAGGTTTACCTTTAATTTCCTTTGGTACACGAACAACCTTATCGTCAGAAGTACAACTATAGATGACATAACCTTCTTCCCATAAATATACGCATGTTAATATATTAATATATTTAAGGATTTATAACTATAGTTCCTTAATTTTCCCAGTAAAAAAACGAAAGGCACCACAAGTTATTTATGTGTTTTCTTTAAACGATTCATGTACTTCTGTCGCAACTTCTCACCCGCCTTTAATTGCGGTTGCGATAGATTGAGGACCTAAATATGCATCCCCTGTTATTAGTTCATTTCTATTGTATTCTGATGTTGACCGAAAGTCAAATTTTTACCTTTCATCTAGAACACTAAAGTCTACTTTTGTTCAATTGCTGCAACGACAAGGTCACATGGAATAATATGTTCACTACCTGCCACTTCATGCGTTGATCTTCTTCCACTTTCATCTGATTCACCAAGTTCCATTGTAATAACCTTTACACCAGTTACTTTCCCACTCTCATCACGCAATACTTCTTTAATATTCTCTAAGAAATGGAATGTAACACCTTCATTGTGTGCATCTTTGATTTGTAGTGTAGCTTCTAGTATATTGTTCATATGGTCATCATTCTTTTGTTTTAGGTTTCAGCGCTTTTAATATAATGGATGTTGGCCTTTTTGTATACACTAAAATAGGGTTGGTGGAAAATTTCCATCAACCCTAAAAATTATAGAACCACACAAAACCCTGACCAGAGATGGCCAGGGTTTTGTATTTCAAAAATTATTCTGTAAATTCTATAGTTACTTTTACTTCAGAATCCATTGAAGAAAATATTGTTTTATAATAATTGATTGCAGATTCTTTAATTTCACTCTTAAATTTATCTAAATACTCTGCTTGTTTATCACTAGAAAGTTGGTTAGCGACCAATTTCCCAGTATCAATATCTTCTGTAGTTCCACTTAATAACTCTCCATGACTATCATATAAATCATAAGGATTATCTTTTGAAAGTTCAACACCAATTACTTCCAATTTTGGAACAATAACCTTATATTCTTTTTCGCTTATTTGTTCAACCTTTACACTACTTTTAATTCCAAATTTAGCGTTATAATTTAAAATTACTAATGCTGCTTTTTTAGAGAACGGCACATCAAACCCAAAAACTTGAGTTGTTTTTGTTTCAGAAATAATTTCATTAATTCCCGCATTCAAAAATACAACTTCATTCACTTTTTCAATACTTTCGATATTAATTGACGATTTGACTTCTGATTTATGTTCCTTAGGTAAGAAAAATAGGACTCCAATAGCTATAATAGCTATTAATACCAGATTCAATAGAACACTAAACTTATTAAATTTCTTCTTTAATATAGACAAGATAAAAAAACCTCACTTTAAATAATCTATCTAAATTTTACACATTCTAAAGAAAACAGTCAATATTTTTTCGTACTATCTTCTAAAATTAATTGTGCCTATTAAAAATGAAATTAGTTTGTTGCATTTGATTATATTTTTTGAACACCAAATCCATTTAAAATTGAGTGCTATTTTGAGCACTAAAAAAGGGCTCTTTGTCAAATAGTGTTGATGAAGAAATTTAGGAAGGGATTAAGCAACTAATTGTTGCTTAATTCCTTTTTGTTTTGGGCCAAACATTTTTGTTATTAAAATAATCCTATTTCTAAAATAGTAATAGTTTCTAAAGCCGTAGGCATTTCTTTTAAGCACTTTTATTTTATTGTTTATTCCTTCAATAGGGCCATTTGTTCTAGTTGGATACTCACAAGTATTTTGAATATATGGCAAGTAAGTCATAAGAGTCTTTAATACTCTTTTTAAACCAGGAGATAGGTCTAATTGCGTAGCTGCTTCAATCGTTTCCTTGAATTCTATATAATCTCTATCCTGTATACATTCACGAGGTGAATGTACAACCTCATAATCATTTTTTAGAGATGGATTGTTTTCTAAGATATAATCTACGATTCCTTTACTTGTTATGAAGCTTTCAAAAAGCTTATAACGATTATATTTATAGTTCTGAAGTTCATTAGGGTTCTTTAAAATTAACTTCCAATAATGTTTTAACTTTCGATATAATTTAGGATTTTTATAACGATGCTGATTCATGATACGTACCCGAGTTCGATTTAGTTCTCTATTCAAGGCTTGTACAATGTGAAAAGGATCAATGATAATTTTTGCGTTAAGAAACATTTCTTTTATTAATTGAATGTATGGCAAGTACATATCGATGGAGATAGTTTTCACCTTTAATCTAGTCTTAGGCTCAAAACGATAAAAATATTGTTTCAAACTGTAAGATTTTCTATCTCGTACAACATCGACCAACTTGTGTGTAGTGCTATCACAAATAATGAAGCTCATATTACTATCGGAAGATTTAACAGATTTAAATTCATCAAAACACAAATGCTCGGGTAAATCATGTAATGGTTTAATCGTTAATAATCGTGCTGTATCATCTATGATACGTCTAACGGTATGAATTGAAACATTTGTTTCTTTGGCAATATATGTTTCAGATACTGTTTCACTTATTTTTGCCTTAATTTCATTTTTTAATCGTTTCGAGATATGACAGTATTTTTCTACAATTCGACTAGTATCTGCAGTAAATGAAGAACCACATTCTCTACAGAGAAATCTCTGATTTCGTAGATTTAAGTAGGCTGGAAGGCCTGAAACAGAACAGAGAGTGATACGAGAAGTTTTCGTCCCGTTTTTAACTATATTGTTATTTTGGCTAACGCACCCACAAACGGCACAAAATTCTGGTTTATGCGTATATGTAGCTGAATAAAATAAAGATTTTCTATTTTTTAATATCTTCTCTTGAACATTATTATCCCAAATAATGTTTTTATCTTTGATTTGTAGTGTAGCTTCTAGTATATTGTTCATATGGTCATCATTCTTTTGTTTTAGGTTTCAGCGCTTTTAATATAATGGATGTTGGCCTTTTTGTATACACTAAAATAGGGTTGGTGGAAAATTTCCACCAACCCTAAAAATTATAGAAACATTCTTTTTATATCTCATTTATTCTGCCAAGGCACCCATTGGATCCCATGGTGCAAGAACGATTGGTTCTGCTTCATAAGCAGCTCGTTCTTCTGCTGTTAGTAATTCTTTACGAACAACGATTTGGTATGTGTATTCGTCCATCCAAGCGTCTGAGGCAACAAAGTAACCATCTGCACCGACTTTGTCTCCCCATGAGTTTTCAACTTTCCACTTGATTGATTTACCATTTTCATCCAAATCAACACCTGTCAAGACCATAGCGTGGGTCATCAAGCTTTCGCTGTAGTCCAAACGTCCAGCCTTGTCTTGAGTGAGTTGAATGTCCATGCTTGATTCAAAATCATAAACATCTGTCGCAAGGATTCCGGCTTTACGATTGCTGAGTTGGCCGACATCTGAACCAAACCAAACAGTTTCTCCTGTTTGCATTTGGGCAATGGCCAATTCTTTCAAGCGTTCCATCGGTACGTTGATGTAACGAACCGCACGGCTACCAACGACATTTCCCAACATCTCAACTGTGTAAGATTTACCATAAGGTTTGTCAACGGTTGGTGCATTGATCACAGAAACGTAGTCTTCTAGTGGAAGGTCGACATATTTCTTGTAAAACTCTTGTGGCGTGATGCCTTTTTCGCTTTGGTAGTTGTTATCCTTATCACGATAAGCAAAGTCAAACTTGCGTGGTGGAAGTCCTAATGACATGGCAAGGAAGTTAAAGATTTCTTGCAAGAGGTCTTCTTTCTTAGCTTGAACAGTCGCTTGATCTGCGCCAGAAGCCAAGAGGTCACGCAAGATTTGAGCATCTTGACGAAGCAATTTGTTAAGGATTGCATTGAGCTCACGGCTACTGCTAGATGAGACAGATTCTGGATAAACAGACTTAGGTACGACACCGTATTTTTCAAAGAGAGAAACTACCATATCCCATTGTCCGCCATCTTGTTGTGGAGTTTGGAGTAGGAAGCTAACCTTACGGCTCGTCAATTCTTGGTCCGCAGTCGCAATGACTTGCTCCAAGAACCAGTTAGATTTTTCATACTTGTCCCAGAAGAAGGTGTGGGCTTGTGACAATTCAAAGTTTTCAAGTTTGTATTGAGAGATGAGTTTGTGACGGAAAGTATTGAGGGCCGCAAACATCCAGCAACGACCAGAAGCCTTCTGGTTAGTGACCTTGTCCTTAGTCAAATCAAGTGAGAAAACAGGTGTGTTATCAACATGACTTTGACGACGCTCAAGGGCTGCAAAAATTCCATTATGGCTGGCAGCATTTTCGATAGCTTGGTATTTTACATTTGCTTCATAGTTGGCAAATAATTTATCTGTAAATGATTCTTGAATCGCGTTCATAAAATCCTCCTTTTTTCTTACTGTCTATTATAACTCTTTTCACAAAGGAAGCAACCAAAAACTGAAAAAGGCAAGGATATTTTCCTCGCATTTTCCTAATATTTCATGGTGCTGGTATCACTAGCTGACACTCTCAAGCAAGCCTTCTAGTTCTTCCTTGCTTAAGCGACGCCATTCTCCACGTTTCAAATCCTCATCCAAGGTCAAAGTTCCCATGGTTAAACGTTGCAAGTCCACAACTTCCTTGCCACAGTAGGCTACCATCCGTTTGACCTGGTGGAATTTCCCTTCTGCAATGGTCACTCGGACCAGGCTTTGATCCTTTTCCGTATCAATCGACACAAGCTCCAGCTTGGCAGGCTGACAGGTAAAGTCCTTGAGCGGAATTCCTTGCGCAAATGTCTCAACGTCTGCATCTGTCATGATTCCCTTGACCTGCGCAAGATAGGTTTTATCCACATGGCGTTTAGGTGAAAGAAGGGCATGAGCCAGCTTGCCATCATTAGTCAAGAGCAAGAGTCCATGCGTATCGATATCCAAGCGCCCTACTGGGAAAACTTCCTTGGCACGTGCATAGTCATCCATTAAATCCAAGACTGTCTTGTGTTTAGGATCTTCAGTCGCTGAGATAACACCCTGGGGCTTGTTCATCATATAGTAGACAAACTCCTCGTAGTCTAGCTTTTCCCCATCAAAGCAAATCTCATCTGTCCCTTCATCAATTTGTAGCTTAGCAGATTTTTCTTTCTTGCCATTGACCGTCACGCGCCCAGCCTTTAGAAAGTTTTTGACCTCAGTCCGACTCCCAACAGCACCGGCTACTAAAAATTTATCTAATCTCATAGGGCTATTATATCATGAAAAAGCATAGACTTAGAACAAAAAAAGCCGCCTGATTGGGCGACTTAATTTTTTTATAGGGAGATTATTATGAAAAAGTTTTAGGAGTATAAGTTAAGTTCTTCTTAACTTATGAGATAAGTATACAGCTCCTATCTTAAAGTTTCCTTAAGTATTTTTAAATGTGAGATTTTTCCATTTTACTTGCCAGTTTTTCTTAGATAAACGCTGTTGATAAAGCTTCATCCGGTCGTCATTTTCTAAAAAATGGGGAGTTGGAGAAACCTGAAAGTTCAAAATATCCTCTAAACCATAAGGAGCAAAGAGCTCTAAAGTTGCGTCAGCATGCAAGCGAAGTCCTATCGCCGTACAACGTTCAGGATATTTACTCATAGCGTCACAGGAATTCACATACGGTTCCGTATGGGGACTATGCCGATGCATATAGGCTTGATTTTTCAACTCCCACTGATACTGGGGGAAGTCCTCTCTCAACTTGTTTTCTATTGCCAGCGTTTCTTCATAACTCACCTCTGGGTCAAAGAAAATCACATCCACATCCGTTTCACGGTCAAAGGCTGGTTTATCTGACAAGAGATTCCAGATAAAATTTCGGACCGATCCAGCAGCCAACCAGGAATCTTTCAACTCCAAGCCACGGATGATGGTTAAAATAGCCATCATGTCAGGATTTTCTCTGAAAGAGTCTAAAATTTCAGTCTCATTTTTCAATGTATTCATACCCTAAATGCTCATAAGCCTTGGCTGTCGCGACCCGTCCTGAACGAGTTCGCATGATAAATCCTTTCTGGATCAGGTAAGGTTCATACATATCTTCTACTGTCTCACGCTCTTCGGCGATATTAACCGAAAGAGTTCCTAGACCGACAGGACCTCCACCGTACATCTCAATCATGGTGCGAAGGATTTTCTGGTCTACATAGTCCAAACCTTCATGGTCTACATCCAGCATGGTCAAGGCCTTATCCGTAATCACATCATCAATCAAGCCATCGCCCATAATCTGGGCAAAGTCACGCACGCGCTTGAGGAGACGATTAGCGATACGAGGAGTTCCACGACTGCGTAAAGCTAACTCAGATGCAGCTTCATGAGTGATTTCCATCTCAAAGATATCTGCCGTCCGCTCGACAATCTCTGTCAAGTCAGAATGGGTATAATATTCCATGTGACCTGTAATCCCAAAACGGGCACGAAGAGGATTGGACAGCATCCCAGCTCGTGTCGTTGCACCAATCAAGGTAAAAGGTGGCAAATCTAGATGGACACTACGGCTAGCTTCTCCTGCACCAATCATGATGTCAATGTAGAAGTCTTCCATGGCACTGTATAGCACCTCTTCTACCGACATGGGCAAGCGATGAATCTCATCAATAAAAAGAACATCTCCTGGCTCCAAGTCATTCAAAATCGCTACCAGATCACCCGCTTTTTCGATAACAGGACCTGAAGTTTGCTTGAGATTAACTCCCAATTCATTGGCAATGACAAAAGCCATGGTTGTTTTCCCGAGACCTGGAGGGCCAAATAAAAGAACATGATCCAGCGCCTCATCACGCATTTTTGCTGCCTCGATAAAGATTTGAAGCTGATCCTTGACCTTGTCCTGCCCGATATATTCACGTAAATATTGGGGACGGAGGGTACGTTCTACCAACTCCTCATCACCCATGATTTCATTATCTAAAATTCTACTCATGTTCCTATTATAGCAAAAATCCAGCCCGCAAACAAAAAAGCCACCTGATTTGGTGGCTTCTTTAGGGAGATTATTATGAAAAAGAAAAGTTTAGGATTTCTATTAAATAAAGTTAGGAGGTCTTTACTTAATGATTACATGATACATGAGTAAACTTAAAGTTAACTTAAGATAAAAAAATTATTTTAATTTTTTTCGATCCACCCAAATCATTCCTGTACAATCGTAAGTAGATAAGGTTTCAAACCCCAGAGAACGGTAAAAGCCCAAGGTTTTTTCTGTCTCTTCGGTCGCTAGTTGTATTTGGTAGGCATCCTTATAGTCAGCCAAGGCTTCTTTCATCAAGTTACTACCAATTCCTTGGCGCTGATAGCTAGGCAAAACAATCAAATCCTGGACAAAAACGGATGAAAAACCGTCTCCAACCAAACGCGCTAAACCAACGATTTTCTCACCATCACGGGCAAGATAAGTCGCTAGCGAATGAGACAAGGCCTGGGCCAACATTTGGAGCTGATTTGTATAGTTTGTCCAACCAACTGCCTGGTAGAGATGCAAAACGTCATCAATTGAAACAGATGTTTCTTTTGTAATCTTAATCATAGCAAACCTTTCTAACATTCTCTAAGAGATTTCAACTGTTGCCCATTTTCATCAAAATTATCCGGACGCAACCACTCTTCAAAACGAGCTCTGACTTGAGGCCAGTCCTTATCAATCATAGACATCCAGTCCGTGTCTCGAGTCCTTCCCTTGTAGATAACCGCTTGACGGAAAGTGCCTTCGTAGATAAAACCCAAACGTTCTGCTGATTTTCTAGAAGGGAGATTTAGCGCATCACATTTCCACTCATAGCGACGATAGTTGAGTTCTTCAAAGACATAACGAGCTAGCAAATAGTGGGCTTCTGTCCCCATTCTTGTCTGTTTGAGAGTCGGAGAAAAGGTCACCGCGCCAACTTCAATGGTGCGATTGGCTTGGTCAATACGCATGAGAGAAAAAGTCCCCAGCGCCTTTCCAGTCGCTTTATCGATAATCGCATAATAGAAGCGATCCTTGCGCTCAAGCATCTGCTTCAAAGCTACAACTAATTCTTCGAGATTCTCTACTGGCGGTTGAAAGAGATAGGTCCACATCTCTCGAGGTGATTCTGGACCATAAACAGCCAGCAAATCCTCCGCATGCTTTTCTACTGACAGAGCTTCGATAATCGTATACTGTCCTTCTATCCGTACAAGTGAAGGCAAAACTCCAGGTGTGTCGTCTACAGGTTCACCAATCATCTGACCATATTCATTTACTGGCATAGCTTTCTCCTTACTGTTTTCATTTCTGGAGTTACTATACCACAATTTAGTGAAAATTGAAACCAAGAATCAATCTACTGGAATGCTTAAGATTCTAAACTTGCAACATGCTTTCGTTTATCTTTTAAAGCTTGGTTAATCTTCTGGGTCTGCTTGTGAGCTTGCCGGATTTGATAGAGCCAGATAAGGCCATAAATCAACAAGAAGATAAACCAATGGACAGGGCTGAGCAAAGCGACTCCCCAGCCAAAAAATAGGCAGGTCAAAACTAAAATGACAGCCGTCACTAGTAAATGCAAGACCACGCGTATGCTATAAGCTAAAAATTCTAGTTCCTCAATCATGACTGACAAAACCCCCATGGTACCACTCATCAAAAAAATGGCTAAAATATTCCTAACATTAAAGGCTGGATAGATAATGCTAGGGAAAATATGAGCTAGCAAAACCAACCCCAAGTAAAAGAAGGAGCCTGTCCGCATACCTGTTACAAAATAAGCTATCAAGCGTTTCATCATTTTCTCCTATAAACCTAAATAATCCATTAAGGACTTGACATATTTCCGACTCACACTAGATTTTATGCCCCGTGTCAACTTAGCCATCATATTTCCTGAAAAACTATCCGATAAGGATTCTAAATGGTCAATATTGATAATAGCGTGACGGGATATCTGCAGGAAATTCCGGCGATTAACCCGATTTTGAAAGTTTATCAAGGTTTCCTTAGTCATATAAAACCCATCAACGGTATAAATAGTCAATACATTTTTATCAATATCTGCCATGATAATCTCTTCAATCTTCACCATGACCAATTGATCATCTGTTCGGATGGGAATCACTACCTGATTGACAGTTGAAAATTGTTCTAAATAATCCATCACTTCTCGAGCTTGATCAGTTAACTGAGCTGCCTGAATGAGAATGTGAGGATCTTTTTCTGAAAATTCTGGGGTCATCTCAAAATGAATCTTCATCTTTACTCCCATACATCTTTATTTTCTCTTGCTAGACACTTTAACCAATAAAAGCCAAAGAAGGATAGCTGCGAGACTGATACTTACCACTATAAGATATGTTTTCTCCTTTGTCAACAGCTCCTGCCATTTTAACTCGATCCCCATTTTTTCTTGAAATTCTGCTAATAAATCGCTATTCCCGGCAAAGGTATCTGCTAGTTGTTCTTTCATAAAGACTTGTCGATAGAGAGAGGCAATATAGGTTGCAGGTGTACACTTCATAAGAAGTTGAGCAAAGTTAGGCAACACTCCAAGAGGGACATAAGTCCCCACTAGAAATCCAGAAGCTGTTCCCACTATGGTGGCTAGCTTTCCAAGACTATCCACAGATTGAAAACGGTGAATCAAAATAGCATTGACCAAGCTAGAGAGCACACTACTGAGCAACATAATTAAAGCCACTTCTGCTATCTGACTCCAAACTGGGACCTCCTGAAAATACAGGCTCATCACTACAAACATAAATAACTGCATCACAAAAGAAATGACAATACTGCTGATTAGATAGGAGACCTGTAAGCCCCAGCTACCTAAATCTGTCAAAAATAGATCTTGATCCACTTGATGTTCACGGTCCTGCACCATTTGTGTAAGAGCCGTAAAACTGGTTGTAATCCCAGTCACAGCCAAGGTTCCACCCATCAGCCAATTATTTAAAAGGCTCGTTTTATCAGGGAGTTGGGACCAAGCATCCGTCAAGTTTTTCTGCAGAAAAATGATATAAAGGAGGAAGGAAATCAATGCCCCCAATAATGAGAAAAACACTCCTGAACGATTACGAAAATATAAGGTAAAGTTCCGTTTCAATAAAGCTAACATTAGCGAACCTCTCTTCCTGTTAGAGCGATAAAGGCATCATCCATAGTACCTGGGCGAAACTCAAAAGAATCAATTTCTTCTCGAACTTTTGCCAAATATTCAATGGCTTCCTGTGATGTCCTTGGATAAAAAAGATATTCCAACTCATTTTCTGCTTCTACTGTCATTTCAGTCTGTAGCCATTTTTCTAAGTCCCTCATTTCTTTAAAACGAATTTTTAGGATATTAGATGCATACTGACTCTTGATAGCTGTCGCAGAACCTTGCGCAATCACTTTTCCATGATCAACGATATAGATCTGATCCGCTTCATCAGCTTCATCCAGATAATGCGTCGTTAAAACAATGGTCATCCCTTCATCCTTTTGTAGTCGATACAGGAGATCCCAGATAGATTTGCGAGTCTGAATATCGAGTCCCGTTGTTGGCTCATCCAAGAAAAGGATATCTGGTTGCGAAAGAAGAGCACGCGCAATATCAACTCGACGCTTTTGCCCGCCTGACAAAGTTCCATAGAGTTGTTTCTGGAAAGCAGTCAAACCCAGTTGATGGATCAAGTCCTCAACACGATTTGCTTCAATCCCCTTATACTGTTGGGCACGAATCGTGAGATTTTCCCTAACTGTCAACATCTCGTCCAGTACACTAGCTTGAAAAACAACTCCGATTTTCGTATTTGGTGCATATAGAACCTGACCTTGTGTTGCTTCTTTCAAACCGATTAACATGGAAATAGTTGTTGATTTTCCTGCACCGTTGGGGCCCAAAATAGCATTGAAACTTCCTTTCTCAAACTGTAACTGAATATCGTCAACAGCCGTGTAATTGCCGTACCGTTTTGTTAAATGTTTCGCTTGTAAAATCATATTTCTCCCTCCTTCTGACACATTTAGTCTAACAAAAAAGTCGTCGGAAAAACGGCTTTCGAAGACAAGTGGTTAAAATGCCAGGTTAAGTGGTGCGATAGTGGGAATAGAATTATATTTTTCGATAAAAAATCCTCCAGATTCTACTCTGAAGGACTTTTAAATTTATTTCGTTACGATATTTACAAGCTTATTAGGTACACTAATCACTTTCACGATTTCCTTGCCATCGATTTCTGCCTTGACTTTTTCGTCAGCTAGAGCGACTTCTTGCAATTCTTCGCGAGAAAGGTCTTTTACGACCATGAGTTTAGCACGGACTTTTCCTTTGATTTGGACGACGATTTCGATTTCGTCTTCAACCATTTTGCTTTCGTCCCATGTTGGCCAAGACACGTAAGAGATTGACTCTCCTGTTGCTGCGACTGTTTGCCAGAGTTCTTCTGCCAAGTGAGGGGCAAATGGGGCGATCAATTGGATAAAGCCTTTAGCGTAATCCACATAGAGTTTATCTTCCTTGTTCGCTGCGTTGACAAAGACCATGAGTTGGGCAATGGCTGTGTTGAATTTCATGGACTCAATTTGCTCTGTGACAGCCTTAACGGTTTCGTTGTAAACCTTGTCTAGAGCACCATTGTTTTCCGCAATGATTTCTTTACTTGTAATCAAACGGTACACACGGTCAAGGAATTTACGGCTTCCTTCCAGACCTTCTTCAGACCAAGCGATGGAAGCATCAAGTGGTCCCATGAACATTTCATAGACACGAAGGGTATCCGCACCGTATTGTTCCACCACATCGTCTGGGTTGACCACGTTCTTGAGGGATTTAGACATCTTGGCTGGTGCTTGCTCCAATTCTTCTCCTGTTTCCACATGGAAGAAGGAACCGTCTCGTTTTTCAACCTTATCAGTTGCCACAAGAGCACCACGGTGGTTACGGTAACTTGTGCCCAAAATCATTCCTTGGTTAAAGAGTTTTTGGAATGGTTCTTTAGTTGGAACAACACCGATATCATAGAGGAATTTATGCCAGAAACGAGCGTAAAGCAAGTGTAGCACGGCGTGCTCTGCACCACCCACGTAGATATCGACTGGCAACCATTGTTTGAGGAGGTCCTTATCAGCCAATTTTTCTGTGTTGTGTGGGTCGATATAGCGGAGGTAGTACCAACTTGAACCTGCCCATTGTGGCATCGTATTGGTCTCACGACGACCTTTGACGCCATCTTCACGAGTCACTTCCAGCCAGTCTGTCAAGTTAGCTAGTGGGCTTTCACCAGTACCTGAAGGGCGGATGTCCTTGGTGACTGGCAAGACAAGTGGCAATTCACTTTCTGGAACGGCTGTCGAAGTTCCATCTTCCCAATGAATGATTGGGATTGGTTCGCCCCAGTAACGTTGACGGCTAAAGAGCCAGTCACGGAGACGGTAGGTCACTTTTTCTTGACCACAGCCTTTTTCTTCCAACCAAGCGACAATCTTGGCAATCGCTTCTTCTTTGTTGAGACCGTTCAAGAATTCAGAGTTGACGTGAAGACCATCTTCTGTGTAAGCAGCTTCTGCTACGTTTCCACCTTCCAGTACTTCTACGATTGGAAGTCCAAACTGTTTAGCAAATTCCCAGTCACGTTGATCGTGGGCAGGCACAGCCATAACAGCACCTGTTCCATAGCTAGCGAGAACGTAGTCGGCAATCCAGATTGGGATTTCTTTACCATTGACAGGGTTGATAGCATAAGCACCAGTCCAAACTCCTGTTTTTTCCTTGGCAAGGTCTGTACGAGCCAAGTCTGATTTCAAGCTAGCTTGGTGTTTGTAATCTGCTACGGCTTCAGCTTGTTCAGCACTTACGATAGCATCTACTAGTTCATGCTCAGGCGCCAAAACAGTGAAGGTCGCCCCAAAAAGAGTATCTGGACGTGTCGTAAAGACGGTGAATTCCTTGTCAGTCCCTTTCACTTTGAAGGTTACATTGGCACCAGTTGATTTCCCAATCCAGTTGCGTTGCATGTCCTTGATAGACTCTGGCCAGTCCAGATCATCCAAGTCATTGAGCAAGCGCTCCGCATAGGCAGTGATTTTGAGCATCCATTGGCGCATTGGTTTGCGGACAACTGGATAGCCACCACGCTCAGATGTTCCATCTGGAAGAACTTCTTCGTTGGCGATGGCTGTTCCCAATTCTTCCACCCAGTTTACTGGCACTTCCGCTTCATAGGCCAAGCCTTTTTCGTAAAGCTTTGTAAAAATCCACTGAGTCCACTTGTAGTAGTTTGGATCTGTAGTATTGACTTCACGGTCCCAGTCGTAAGAGAATCCAAGGGCATTGATTTGGCGTTTGAAGTTAGCAATGTTTTCAGCGGTGAATTCTGCTGGATCATTACCCGTATCCATAGCGTATTGCTCTGCAGGCAAACCAAAAGCATCCCATCCCATTGGGTGAAGGACATTGTAGCCTTGGGCACGTTTGTAACGACTGAGGATATCTGTCGCTGTATAGCCTTCTGGGTGTCCTACATGAAGACCTGCTCCAGATGGATAAGGGAACATGTCCAATGCATAAAACTTAGGTTTCGAGGTATCTGTTCCTGTCTTAAAAGTGTGATAGTCAGCCCAGTGTTTCTGCCACTTAGACTCGATTTCTTTGTGATTGTAAAAACTCATGCTGTCTCTCCAATTTTCGTGATGCTCCTATTATACCATTTTTAGGGGAAATATTGTTCCTCTTTTCGTGTTTTTTATCGTTTTAACCTTTAAATACTAGACATTTTTACTGATAGTTTCTCCAATTTATAGAATTTACCATTCAATTAATGCTTCATAAATAATATAGATGCAAGATAGGGCTTTTTATGGTAGAATATAGGAAAGTGCTTTCTCAGAAGGAGGGAAAAATGAACAAACAAACCATCGCTGTTTTAGGGCCTGGTTCTTGGGGTACTGCTCTGTCACAAGTTTTAAATGACAATGGACACGAAGTACGTATCTGGGGAAATATTCCTGACCAAATTGACGAAATCAATACACAACATACCAACAAACGCTATTTTAAGGATACTGTTTTAGACGAAAAGATTGTTGCCTACCATGATTTGGCCGAAGTCTTGAAAGGCGTTGACGCTGTCTTGTTCGTAGTTCCAACTAAGGTGACAAGATTGGTAGCTCAACAAGTAGCTGCTGTTTTGGACCATAAAGTCGTCATTATGCATGCTTCAAAAGGTCTCGAGCCAAATAGTCACAAACGTCTTTCGACCATTCTTGAAGAAGAAATCCCAGAAGAGTTCCGCAGTGAAATTGTGGTTGTATCTGGTCCTAGTCACGCAGAAGAAACAATTGTACGCGACATTACCTTGATTACGGCTGCATCCAAGGATTTACAAACAGCTCAGTATGTTCAGACACTCTTTAGTAACCACTACTTCCGTCTTTATACCAATACAGATGTGATCGGAGTGGAAACAGCTGGTGCTCTTAAAAATATCATCGCTGTTGGTGCAGGTGCCCTTCATGGACTCGGATTTGGAGACAACGCTAAAGCTGCCATTATCACGCGCGGTCTTGCAGAAATCACTCGTCTGGGGGTTAAACTTGGAGCAAATCCGCTGACCTACAGTGGTCTTTCTGGAGTTGGAGATTTGATTGTTACAGGGACTTCTGTCCACTCACGTAACTGGCGAGCTGGAGATGCTCTTGGGCGTGGAGAAGCCTTGGCAGATATCGAAGCCAACATGGGAATGGTCATCGAAGGAATTTCAACAACCAAGGCTGCTTACGAATTGGCGCAAGAACTTGAAGTCTATATGCCTATTACCCAAGCTATCTACCAAGTTATTTATGAAAATGTTAATATTAAGGATGCTGTTTCTGAACTCATGAGTAACGAGTTCAAGGCAGAAAACGAGTGGTCATAATCACCGTTAGAAAGGAAGCTCATGAAGCAAAAAGTTAGAAAAGCTGTTATCCCTGCCGCGGGGCTTGGAACTCGTTTCCTACCAGCAACCAAAGCCTTGGCCAAAGAAATGTTGCCAATCGTGGATAAGCCAACTATTCAATTCATCGTTGAAGAAGCTCTCAAGTCTGGGATTGAGGACATTCTCGTTGTAACAGGGAAATCAAAACGTTCGATTGAAGACCATTTTGATTCAAACTTTGAACTAGAGTACAACCTCAAGGAAAAAGGAAAAACTGATCTCCTAAGATTAGTTGATGAAACAACCGGCATGCGCCTTCACTTCATCCGTCAAACACACCCACGCGGACTCGGAGATGCAGTTTTACAAGCCAAAGCTTTCGTCGGAAACGAACCATTTGTGGTTATGCTTGGAGATGACCTCATGGATATCACTGATGACAGTGCTGTCCCATTGACCAAGCAACTCATGAATGATTACGAAGAGACTCATGCTTCTACCATCGCTGTAATGCCTGTACCACACGAAGAAGTTTCTGCCTATGGTGTTATCGCACCTCAAGGCGAAGGAAAAGATGGACTTTACAGTGTTGAAACCTTCGTTGAAAAACCAGCGCCTGAAGACGCACCAAGTGATTTAGCTATCATCGGTCGTTATCTCCTCACACCAGAGATTTTTGATATTCTTGAAAATCAAAAACCTGGTGCCGGAAATGAAATCCAGCTAACAGACGCTATTGATACCCTCAACAAAACCCAACGAGTATTTGCTCGTGAATTCAAGGGTGCTCGTTATGATGTTGGAGACAAGTTTGGCTTTATGAAAACTTCAATCGACTACGCACTTAGACATCCTCAAGTCAAAGATGACTTGAAAACTTACTTGATTAACCTTGGGAAAGAACTCTCAGGAGAAAAATAATCCCTTAAACCAGGTTGAAAATACCTGGTTTTTTTGTTGCCTAAACACCTCCAAAGCTAGTCCAAGCCTAATTTCTTGCAATCATTGCTTTTATGGTATAATAATAAGGAGTGAGGAAAGAAATGAAGAATAAATTATTATCTATGAAAGAAAAAGGACTGGCCTTACTGGAGTCCCTTAAAACAAAACTAAAAAATATACATCTAGGAAAAAAAGGTCCTAAAAATTCTAAAAAGAAAAAGCAAACCAAAACGAATATTTGGACTATCTTTGCCAATATCTTACTGGGAATCAAGGCAACCTTTAATACCCTATTCATCATCGCCTTTCTTGGTGGACTTTTAGGTACTGGGGTTGTTTTCGGTTATGCTGTATCTCTATTTGACAAGGTGACCGTTCCTAAAACAGAAGATTTAGTCAAACAAGTGAACGATATTCCATCCATTTCTGAGATTCGCTATGCTGACGGGTCCATGATTGGTGCTATCGAAAGTGACCTCCTTCGGACTTCTGTCGCATCAGATGCTATTTCAGAAAATCTCAAGCAAGCTATCGTTGCGACCGAGGATGAACATTTCGCCGAACACAATGGAGTCGTTCCTAAAGCGGTTATTCGTGCCAGTCTCGGAAACTTTATCGGACTTGGTTCTTCTAGTGGAGGTTCTACACTAACACAGCAGCTCATCAAGCAACAAGTAGTTGGTGATGCTCCTACACTCGCTCGTAAAGCTACTGAAATCGTGGATGCCTTAGCCTTAGAGAGAGCAATGAGCAAGGACGAAATCTTGACAACCTATCTCAACGTTGCTCCATTTGGTCGTAACAATAAAGGGCAAAATATCGCAGGAGCTCAACAAGCTGCCAAGGGTATTTTCGGTGTTGACGCCAATCAACTAACGATACCTCAAGCAGCCTTCATAGCGGGCTTGCCACAAAGTCCTATCTCTTACTCACCTTATGAATCTACGGGAGAAATGAAGAGTGAAGAAGATATGGCACTTGGTATCAAACGTTCCAAAGATGTTCTTTACAATATGTACAGAACGGGGGTCCTCAGTCAGGAAGATTACGAAACCTATAAAGCATACGACATCAAACAAGATTTCTTACCAGCTGAAAGTGTAGACGTAACTTCTAGGGGCTATCTCTACTTTACTGCTCTCGATGAAGCAACTAATCTCATGTATGACTACTTGGTACAAAAAGACAACGTCTCTGCCCAAGAACTCAAAAACGAGTCTATCCAAAAATCTTATCGTGAATTAGCTGAAAAAGAGATTCAAAATGGTGGTTATCGTATCACAACTACAATCGACAAAGCTATCCATACTGCCATGCAAGATGCAGTCGCAAACTATGGCTATCTAGTTGATGATAATACCGGTCAACCTGAAGTCGGAAATGTCCTGATGGATAACCAAACCGGTGCTATCCTAGGATTTGTCGGCGGTCGTGATTACCAAAGCAACCAAAACAACCACGCCTTTAATACTAAACGTTCTCCTGCCTCAACTACTAAACCAATCCTGGCCTACAGTATTGCCATTGACCAAGGTTTGATGGGAAGTGCAAGTGTCCTATCTAACTATCCAACTAACTTCTCAAACGGAAACCCAATCATGTATGTCAATAGCCCTGGTACAGCCATGATGAGCTTGAAAGAAGCCCTCAATTATTCGTGGAACATCCCAGCCTACTGGACTTATCGCACACTCCGTGAAAAGGGTGTTAATGTTCGCTCTTACATGGAAAAAATGGGCTATGAAATCCCGGAATACGACATTGAAAGTTTGCCTATGGGTGGAGGAATCGATGTTACTGTAGCTCAACATACAAACGGATACCAAACCTTAGCCAACAACGGTGTTTATCATAAAAAATTCATGATTTCGAAAATCGAAAAAACTAGTGGTGAGGTTATCTATGAGCACAAAGATGAACCTGTACAGGTCTACTCTAAAGCGACTGCAACTATTATGCAGAGCTTATTGAGAGATGTTATTTCGTCACGAATCACTTCAAGCTTCCAGAGCGATCTTGCTGCTATCAACCCAAGTTTAGCGGGTGCTGACTGGATTGGTAAAACTGGTACAACCAATGAAGATGGTGACATGTGGCTTATGCTTTCAACTCCAAGATTGACCCTTGGCGGTTGGCTTGGCCACGATGACAACAGACCTCTTGGTAAGGGTGCAGGTCACTACCGCAACGCCAAATACATGGCTTATCTGGTCAATGCTATTCAGCAAGCTTCTCCTTCTGTTTGGGGTTCTGAACGATTTAGCCTTGACTCAAGTGTCACTTCTTCTCAAGTCCTTAGATCGACTGGTCAGAAACCAGGTAAGGTTACTATTAACGGTAGAGAAATTGAAGTAACTGGAGAAACTGTAACCAGCTATTGGGCTAATCAAACTGGTGCTCCAACTACTACCTATAAATTCGCTATTGGTGGAAGTGACTCTGATTACCAAAATGCTTGGAACACTATTTTGGGAAGTCTACCAAGATCATCAAATTCCAACAATAATAACTCAAACAACAATAGCAATAATAACAATAATCGAAATAATAACAACAATAATAATAGCAATAGCAACAGCAACAACAATAACGGTAATAACAATAATATTACCAACGGAAGTAACGACTCTTCGTCAAATAGACTACAACGCTAACCTTTCTATATGAATCAGTATCAAAAGAATATTTTTAAAGGAACCATTTACTCCCTCCTATCTGGGTTAATATGGGGTATTTGTGGCATTTTAGGAGAATTCTTCTTTACACATTATCCAGTCTCCTCTGGTTGGATTACTTCCATGCGACTAAGCCTTGCAGGTGGTTTCGTACTTATCTTCTCTAGCTTTAAATTCCGCTCACAGCTATTCGATATCTGGAGAAAGCGCAAAAACTACCTACCTTTTCTGGCTTATGCCATCTTAGGAATCTTCTCTGTTCAGTATTTCTTCTATCTTTGTGTAGAGTACTCTAATGCGACAACTGCAACCATCCTACAATTTATCAGTCCTGTCTTCATTCTCATATACAACCGCATCATCTACAAGAAAAAAGCTTCTAAAAAAGCAATCTTCTATGTTTTAACTGCTATGCTTGGAGTCTTTTTGATGGCTACCAAAGGCGATTTGTCCAAGTTATCCATCACTCCTATTGCCTTACTAACTGGACTTCTCAGTGCCCTGGGGGTTATGTTTAATGTCATCTTACCCCAACCATTTGCTCGAAAATACGGTTTTGTGCCAACTGTTGGCTGGGGAATGATGCTAGCTGGACTCTTTAGTAATTTTCTCTACCCCGTTTATAGAATTAGCTTTCAGCTGGATTGGGTGAGCATCTTGATTTGTTTGACCATTGCCTTTCTGGGAACAGCTTTTGCCTTTTTCCTATCCATGAAGGCTGTCTCGTTGGTATCCCCATTGGTGGTATCGGTCGTCAGTGCTAGCGAACCTCTATCCTCTGCTATTCTAAGCGTTCTATTTCTAGGTCTGGTCTTAGATAGCTACCTGCTATTAGCTATGATTTTGATTATTATTCCCATGATCTTCTTATCCATCGAAGAATCAAAAGACAAACTGAAAGAATCTTCTTTTAACACTTAAGGCTTCAATTTTGAAGCCTTTTTTGGTAGAATAGTAAGCATTACAAAGAGTGAGGAGACATCTATGACTGCTACAAAAATGAATGCACAAGAAATTATCCAATTTATCGCAAATGCTGAGAAAAAGACAAGTGTAAAAGTGACCTTTGAGGGGCAACTTGCCGGAGATATTCCTGCTTCTGTTACCAAACTTGGAAATGTTCTTTTTGGAGACTGGAAAGATATCGCTCCTCTTCTTGAAGGACTTACAGAAAACAAGGACTATGTTGTTGAGCAAGACGCCCGCAATTCAGCTGTACCTCTCCTTGATAAACGTGATATCAATGCTCGTATCGAGCCAGGTGCTATCATCCGTGACCAGGTTGAGATTGGCGACAATGCTGTTATCATGATGGGAGCTGTTATCAATATCGGTGCAGAAATCGGCGCTGGCACTATGATTGACATGGGTGCTATTCTAGGTGGACGTGCTATTGTTGGTAAAAATAGCCACGTCGGTGCGGGAGCTGTTCTTGCAGGTGTTATCGAACCAGCTAGTGCAGAGCCTGTCCGTGTCGGTGATAATGTACTCATCGGTGCTAACGCTGTAGTCATCGAAGGTGTTCAAATCGGTAGCGGTTCTGTTGTCGCAGCAGGTGCCATCGTCACTCAAGATGTTCCAGAAAACGTTGTGGTAGCAGGTGTCCCAGCTCGTGTTATCAAAGAAATCGATAGCCAAACCCAACAAAAAACAGCGCTAGAAGATGCGCTTCGCACCTTGTAATTAGTAACAGAGGCGGAAATATTTCCAGCCTCTTTATCGTATCAGTAGAAAGAAATTAAATATGTTAGATTTGATCCAAACTCGACGCGATCTTCACCAAATTCCTGAGATTGGTTTAGAAGAATATGAAACCCAAGCCTACCTCTTAAAAGTTATAGAAGACTTGATTGCAGGTAAGGATTTTGTTCAGATTCGTACCTGGCGAACAGGTATTTTAGTTTACTTGCAGGGAAGTCAGCCAGAACGTACCATTGGTTGGCGAACAGATATTGATGGACTCCCAATCGTTGAACAAACAGGCCTTCCTTTTGCCTCTCAACACCCAGACCGCATGCATGCTTGTGGACACGATTTTCACATGACCATTGCCCTTGGAAGTCTCGAACGTGCTCTAGAAAACCAACCCAAAAACAATCTCCTCTTTCTCTTCCAACCTGCCGAGGAAAACGAAGCAGGTGGTATGCTCATGTACGAAGATGGGGCCTTTGGCGACTGGTTGCCTGACCAATTCTATGGACTCCATGTTCGTCCAGACTTAAAAGTTGGACAAATTGCGACCAATACCCATACACTCTTTGCAGGAACTTGCGAAGTCAAAATTCGTTTCAAGGGTAAAGGTGGTCACGCTGCCTTTCCACATGAAGCAAACGACGCTCTGGTTGCAGCTAGCTATTTTGTCACTCAAGTTCAGTCAGTTGTCAGTCGTAATGTCGATCCTATCGAGGGAGCTGTCGTCACTTTCGGTGTCTTTCAAGCTGGAACAACCAATAATGTCATCGCTGATACAGCTTTCTTGCATGGAACCATTCGAGCTCTTACACATAGCATGAGTCTCTTGGTACAAAAACGTGTCAAAGCCATCGCTGAAGGTGTCGCAGTTGCTTTTGATATGGAAGTGGAAGTTGAACTCAAGCAGGGAGGTTATTTGCCTGTCGAAAATAACCCTGAATTAGCCCAGGAATTAATGACCTTTTTTGATGAAAAAGAGGAGATTGAACTAATCGATATCGAACCTGCCATGACAGGGGAAGACTTCGGTTACCTTCTCTCCAAGGTTCCTGGGGTCATGTTCTGGCTAGGTATTGATAGTCCCTACGCCCTTCACCATCCAAAGATGAGCCCTAAAGAAGAAGCTCTAGCTATCGGTGTCGAAGCTGTATCAAGCTTCTTAGCAAAGAAAGCTGCGGAGTAAACTATGAAAAAAAGCTTACGCAAGCAGGTCTTGCAAGGACTTAAGTCTCTATCCAAGGAAGAAAAGCAGAGCATGAACGATTGGCTCACAGAGCAACTCATTCAACATCCATTCTATAAGGAAGCAAAAACCATCGCTACTTACCTGTCTTTTCCCCATGAATTTCAAACAGCTAGACTCATTGAACAAGCTCAAAAAGATGAAAAGACCATCCTCATTCCCAAAACCTATTCACATGGGAAAATGGACTTTGTCGTCTATAAACCAGAACAACTTGAGAGAAATTCTTTTGGACTTCTTGAACCTCAAGGAGACTTCACAATCCTTGAACCCTCTCAGATTGACTTGATTCATGTTCCTGGTTTAGCTTTCAATACTTCTGGCTATCGGGTTGGTTATGGAGGTGGCTATTACGACCGCTACTTGGAGCATTTCCCAGGCAACACTATCAGTACACTTTATCCTTGTCAGATTCAGGACTTCCGTCCTGATCCACACGATATTCCTGTTGAGGAGGTACTCATCTATGAAAGAAATTTTTGATCGTCGCTATCCCACCACGAGCTTCTTTCTCCTCGTGACAACCCTAGTTTTTATCATCATGTTTCTAACTAGCGGGTTCAATTACACAAGTGCAGCTACCTTGTACCAGTTCGGAGCTGTTTATCCCCCAGCAATCAAGGCCATGCCTGAACAAATCTGGCGCTTATTCTCCGCAACCTTTGTCCACATTGGCTTGCAGCACTTTTTAGTCAATATGCTATCCCTCTACTTTTTGGGACGTCAGATGGAGCAAATCTTTGGCTCCAAACAGTTTTTCTTTATCTACCTTCTGTCAGGTATGATGGGAAATCTCTTTGTCTTAGTTTTTAGTCCCAATGCTATTACCGCGGGTGCTTCAACTGCCCTCTACGGTATGTTCGCCTCTATTGTCGTTCTCCGTTATGCCTCACGCAATCCCTATCTCCAACAGCTTGGTCAATCCTACCTCTCCCTCTTAGTCATCAACCTAGTAGGTAGCGTTTTAATGCCTGGTATCAGCCTTGCTGGACACGTAGGTGGAGCTGTCGGTGGCGCATTACTAGCTATCGTCTTCCCAGTTCGAGGCGAAAGAAAGATATACAGCCCAGGCCAACGTGGTCTAGCAACCCTAGCCTTTATTGCTCTGTCAGCTTTGTTACTTTTTATCGGATTATTATAAAACAAGAAAAACCATTGGAAAAACTCGTAAAGAATTGATTTCCAATGGTTTTTTCTTAATCTAATTGGTTATTTTACTTTTAAAATCCATTATTATCACTGAGTTCTTTGAACCAGTGGCCTGATTTTTTCAGGCGGCGTTCTTGTGTTTCAAGGTCAAGCTCGACTAAACCATAGCGGTTTTTATAGCTGTTGAGCCATGACCAGCAATCGATAAAGGTCCAGATCAAGTAACCTTTACAGTTAGCACCATCTTCAATAGCGCGATGGAGTTCACGAAGGTGACCTTTGACAAAGTCGATACGGTAGTCATCCTGAATCATGCCATTTTCACGGAATTTATCCTCACCTTCAACACCCATTCCATTTTCGGTCAGCATCCACTCAATATTCCCATAGTTTTCCTTGATGTTTTGGGCAATGTCATAAATTCCTTGCTCGTAGATTTCCCAACCACGGTGCGGATTGATCTTACGACCAGGCATGACATAAGGCTCATAGAAATGCTCAGGCAAGAGTGGGCTGTCAGGATGCTTAGCAAAACGTGGCGCCATGACACGCAAAGGTTGATAATAGTTGACTCCAAGGAAATCTACTGTGTGCTCACGAATGAGTTCCAACTCTTCGGCTGTGTATTCTGGTAACAAATCATGCTCAGCTAAAATTTCCACTAACTCTTCTGGATAAGTTCCCAAGACAGATGGATCTAGGAAAGATTGAGCTTGGAAGAGATCAGCAATACGAGCACCCTTGACATCCGCAGGATGCTGGCTACGTGGATAAGCCGGAGTCAAGTTGAGGACAATTCCAATCTTAGAACCAGGTAAAACCTCATGGCAGGCTTTGACCGCAAGAGTGCTGGCTAGTTGCGTGTGGTAGGCAACCTTAACTGCTGCTTTGGCATCTACCTTATGAGGATAATGGGCATCATAGAAATAGCCAAACTCTACAGGAACGATAGGCTCATTGAAGGTAATCCACTGGTCAACCAAGTCTCCATAAGTTTCAAAACAGAAACGAGCATAGTCTTCATAGGCCTTAATAGTTGCTTTATTTTCCCAACCATCCCCATCTTCTTGAAGGGCGAAAGGCAGGTCAAAGTGATAGAGATTGACTAAAAGACGAATGCCCTTGGCCTTGATGGCTTCAAATACCTGACGGTAGAAAGCCACACCTTGAGGATTGACTTCTCCACGACCCTGTGGAAAAATACGAGACCACTGGATAGAAGTTCGAAAGGCTGTGTGGCCAGTTTCTAACAAAAGTTCAATGTCCTTCTCCCAATTTTCATAGAAGGTCGATGTTTTGTCTGGTCCAATCCCATTATAGTAGCGATTTGGTTCCACTTGAAACCAATAATCCCAGAGATTATCTCCCTTGCCATCACCAGGCACTCGTCCTTCTGTCTGCGGCCCAGAAGTTGAGGAACCCCAGACAAAATCCTTTGGAAATTTTAGCATAGCACTACCTCTTTTTACGCTTTTAATGTTTATTTTCTCTCATTATAAAGAAAAAACAAGGCAAAAACCAGTTACATTTTTGTCTTGTTTTTCTTCTGATTATAGATTTTATTTATTTGTTAGGATTTCAAGGGTTTCAAGCAAGTTATCTGCGTGAACTTCGATTGTATCTCCTGTCGCCTTAATCTTGACTTCTACGATACCATCCGCTGCTTTTTTACCAACAGTAATACGGATTGGAAGACCAATCAAGTCGCTATCGCTGAATTTAACACCGACACGTTCGTTACGGTCATCCGTCAAAACTTCGTAACCTTTGTTTACCAAGGCTACTTCGATACGATCTGTCAATGCAAGAGAGTCTTCGTCCTTGACATTAACTGGAATCAAGTGCACATCAAATGGTGCCAATTCTTTAGGGAAATTGATACCCCAAGCATAACGGTATTCACCCTTTGGAGTTTTGTTAACAAAGAGGCGAGCATGTTGCTCCATAACTGCTGAAAGGAGACGGCTAACACCGATACCGTAGCATCCCATGATGATTGGCACAGCGCGGCCATTTTCGTCCAAGACATCTGCTCCCATACTTGCTGAGTAACGAGTACCCAGTTTAAAGATGTGACCAATTTCAATACCACGCGCAAAGTTGAGAACACCTTGTCCGTCAGGAGAAATTTCACCTTCACGAACTTCACGGATATCCACATACTCGGCAGTGAAGTCACGACCTGGGTTTACACCAGTCAAGTGGTAGCCATCTTCGTTGGCACCAGCAACCGCATTACGGCTATCTTGTACCTTGCGGTCAGCGATAATCTTAACATTTTCTGGAAGATTTACTGGGCCAAGAGAACCAAAGTCCGCTCCCAACAATTCTTTCACTTCCGCCTCGGTTGCAGGTTCTAAGAAGTCTGCTCCAAGATAGTTTTTCAATTTAACTTCGTTGAGTTGGTCATTGCCAACGAGTAGAGCCACAACTGGCTCTTCGTCTGCGATATAAACCAAGGTCTTGATGGTTTGCTCTTCAGAGACATTCAAGAAGGCTGCGACTTCATCAATGGATTTAACACCTGGTGTTTCCACGCGAGCCACTTGATCTTCAGTCACAACACGATTGCTTGGTTTGTACTCGTTCGTTGCCATTTCCAAGTTAGCTGCATAGCTTGATTCACTTGAGTAAGCAATGGTATCTTCACCAGAAACCATCCATTTGAGCAATTCTGCCTTGATTTCTTCTTGCACTTCTACAGGAATCTCGTCAAATGAAGCAACTGACTTGTCTAAAACCACCCAACGGTCAAGGTCTGTACGAGCGGGCGTGATAGCCATAAATTCTTGGCTATCCTTACCACCCATAGCTCCACCGTCACCGATGATGGCTTTGAAGTCCAAACCACTACGAGTAAAGATACGCTCGTAAGCTGCCTTGTACTCATCATAAGTTACATCCAAGCTATCGTAGTTAGCGTGGAAGCTATAACCATCTTTCATGATAAATTCACGCGTACGGAGAAGTCCATTACGTGGACGTTTTTCATCACGGTATTTAGGTTGGATTTGGTACAAGTTCAGTGGTAATTGCTTGTAAGACTTGACAGAATCACGGACAATCGCTGTGAAAGTTTCTTCGTGCGTTGGTCCCAAGATAAAGTCTGACTTCTCACGGTTTTTCAATTTGTACAAGTCCTCACCGTAAGTTTCATAACGGCCAGATTCACGCCAAAGGTCCGCACTGAGAAGGGCTGGAGCCAACATCTCAACCGCACCAATTTTGTCAAATTCCTGGCGCATGATTTTCTTAGCTTTTTCGATAACACGGTTAGCAAGTGGCAGGTAAGAATAGACTCCTGCTGATACTTGACGAACATAACCAGCACGCAACATAAGAGCGTGGCTGATAACTTGAGCATCGCTTGGCATTTCGCGAAGCGTTGGGATTAGCATTTTACTTTGTTTCATATTTTTCCTCTAATTCTTAAAAGAAGGTACGCATGATGTCGTTCCAAGTCACGGCGATCATCAAGACAACCATAATCACAACTCCAACTAGAGTAACGTAGGTTTCAATTTCTTGTTTCAGCGGTTTGCGGCGAATAGCTTCAATGATGTTGAGCACGATTTTTCCACCATCAAGTGCCGGGATAGGAATCAAGTTGAAAATCCCGATATTGATGGAAATCATAGCCAAGAAGAACAAAACATTCTCAAGACCATTTTTAGCAGCATCACTACTTGCCTTAAAGATAGCAACAGGTCCACCCAATTTATTCAAGTCAGGCTGGAAAATCAAGCTCTTCAAGGCGTTGAGAATGCGCAAGGCTGAATCAGCCGCACTGGTAAATCCACCTACAAACATAGACCAGATATCTGATTTGAGTCTCGGTTGAACACCTAGAATATAGCGACCTTGGTTTTCCTCAGGGGTCACACTGACTTGTTTTTCAGTTCCATTTTCAGAGACTGTCACATCTAAAACAGGTGCTGTTTTATCCTTGGTCTCTGCTTCCACTGCCTGAATCAAATCTTGCCAGTTACTGATTTCGTGTGAACCGACTTTAGTGATTTGGGCCGTATTATCAACACCGACCTTTGCTATCGCGCTATCAGGAATGATACTAAAGTTATTACTTTGTGTATCACGAACACCACCTTGCATGAAAATCAAAATCCAGAAGACGATGACTCCTAGGATAAAGTTATTCATGGGGCCTGCAAAGTTGGTAATCAACTTGCCCCAGACAGTTGCATTTTGATATTGAACGTCTAGCGGAGCGATACGAACTTCCGTTCCATCAGATTCCACAATAGTTGCATCATGGTCTACGGAGAACGTTTTTTCCTCTTCTAAGACCAGACCTGTGATAAAAAGTTTATCCTCAAAGTCATATTGGGTTACCTGCATCGGAAGGGCTGTTTGGTCTACCTTCTTCCCAGAGAGATTGATGCGCTTAACCTTGCCATCTTCGGCTAAAGTCAAGCTAACAGGAGTTCCTGTTTTAATCTCTGTGGTATCCTCGCCCCAACCTGCCATGCGGACATAACCACCCAGCGGTAGGAGACGAATCGTGTAAGCAGTCCCGTCTTTCCCGATATGGGCAAAGATTTTCGGACCCATACCAATGGCAAATTCACGAACCAAAATTCCAGACTTCTTAGCAAAGTAGAAATGTCCGAACTCGTGAACCACCACGATAATTCCAAAAACAAGGATAAAGGTTAATAATCCTAACATTTAATATCTGTTCACCTTTCCTTAAAATAAGCCGAATAGGTGCATAATAGGGAAAACAGCCAACATAGAGTCAAAGCGATCCAGCACCCCACCATGTCCAGGGATAAAGAATCCTGAATCCTTGACTCCAAAATGGCGTTTCATGGCACTTTCAATCAAGTCACCCAATTGACCTGCAATACTAAAGAAAATAGCAAAGAGCGTCATTTTGTAAATACCATAAGGAAGGGCAACTGTACTATCCACTAACATAAAGATGAGTGTAACAAGCATAGCTGCTACAATACCACCGAAGGCTCCCTCAATGGATTTGTTAGGTGAGACTCTCGGAGCCAATCTTCTCTTACCGAAATTCATTCCTACGAGATAAGCCCCACTATCTGTCGCCCATACGATACAGAGGGCCAAGAGCGCTTTATCCAAACCTGCGATTCGAGCATCGACTAAAGCGTTGAAGCCAAAACCAACATAGAAACTCATGGCAATCGGGTATACAGCGTCCTCAATGGTGTAATTCTTGCTAAAAACAGTGCAACCTAACATGATAAAAATCACAACACCATATGCGACAACATTCCCATCTACAGGTAAAAAGGTCAGATAGTTTTCTAGGGGGATTGTCAGTGCAAAAGTTGCTAACAAGGTCAGCAAGCCCTCAGGGGTCATGGTATTTAACCCTTTCATCTGAAGCAATTCGTGCACCCCTAGCATGGCTAGAAGTCCCATAGCAATCTGTAACCAGAGCCCACCAATCACCAAGAGCGGGATAAAGATTGCTAATGCCAGAGCGGCAAATATGGTTCTCTTTAATAAATCCTTTTTCATAACTTTTCCTAAACTCCTCCAAATCGACGGTTGCGGCGATTATACTCTGCAATAGCCTCCTTTAAGGCTTCCTCATCAAAGTCAGGCCACAAGACATCTGTGAAATAAAGTTCACTATAAGCTGCTTGCCAAGGCAAGAAATTACTCAAACGAAGCTCGCCACTAGTTCGGATGATTAAGTCTGGATCGCGCAAGGTTTTCGGCAAATGTCCCGTAAAGAGATATTCCCCAATCAACTCTTCTGTAATATCGCCTGGATTCACCTTGGCATCCAAAACATCCTGCGCAATCAATTTGACCGCTTGTGTAATCTCAGCTCGTCCACCGTAATTAAGGGCAAAATTGAGAATCAAACCAGTATTCAACTTGGTCAACTCTTCTGCCTTTTTCAAAGCTTCAAAAGTCTGTTTAGGTAAACGATCAGTTTCCCCAATCATTTGAATCTTCATGTTCTTTTGGTGCAACTCAGGAACATACTTATCGTAAAATTCAACCGGAAGGTTCATGATAAACTTAACTTCCTGGTCTGGACGAGTCCAGTTTTCAGTTGAAAAGGCATAAACTGTCATAGCCTTGACACCCATATCACTAGCAGCAATGGCTACTGTTCTCAGAGCATCCATCCCAGCCTTATGCCCAAAGACACGTGGCTGCATCCGTTTTTTGGCCCAACGACCATTCCCATCCATGATAACTCCGATATGAGCTGGCACTACCGTTTGTGTTTCTGTTACTTTATCTTTTTTTAAAAATCCAAACATGATTGTATTCCTATTCAAAAATCTATCGTTTCATTATACCATATTTTTCGCTTTTCTTCTATCATATTCTCTTATTCTAAGGCGGAATTCCCTATAGGACTCCTATCTTTCTAAACTAAGAAGCCTTGCATTTCCCAAAGAAAGTTGATACAATAAAACATAAAGATTTATCCTTGTTCAATCACAGGGGTTTTTTATTGAAAGGATCTTATCATGTCAAAAAAACTACAACGTAAAAAACAATTAAGAAACAGCCTTCGTCGCTCAGGTGCACTTTCAAATGCTGTAAACAAGGTTGTCGAAGAAACAAAAAAAGTTGTGAAGCATGCTGAAAAAGCAGCAAGTGAAGCAGGAAAAGCTGTCTCTAAGCAAGTAGAAAAAGCTGTAGAAGCAACTAAAGAGCAAGCCCACAAGCTTACAACTTCTGTTGAAGATTTCGCAGCTGACCTAGGCGGACTTCCACTTGACCGTGCTAAAACTTTCTACGATGAAGGGATCAAGTCTGCTGCTGACTTCAAAAACTGGACAGAAAAAGAACTCCTTGCCTTAAAAGGAATCGGTCCAGCTACTATCAAGAAATTAAAAGAAAACGGCATCAAGTTCAAGTAATCTTTCTTGTCCCTTGCATTTCCGTGAAAAACTTGTTAAAATAAAGCCATTAGAGGTGTTTTGAGTCCCACATTTTACAGAAAGTGGCGGTGCTGAGAAGTCCACAAATGTGTCAAAACTAGTTGCTAATGGATGAAAATGAAATAAACAGAGTTGCGGGCCTTGCCCGAAATTGGGTGGTACCGCGGATAAACACATTCGTCCCTGTCAGATTGATGACAGGGGCATTTTTTTATGGAAAGTGAGGGCTGAAGATGGAGCAAGCACAATTACCAGAACGATTAGAAACCGAACGGCTAGTGTTACGAGTCCGTACAGTGGCGGATGCTGAGGATATTTATGCCTACGCTAGTCTCCCAGAAGTTTCTTACCCAGCAGGTTTTCCACCTGTCAAGACCTTGGAAGATGAGATTTATTATCTGGAGCATATCCTTCCCGAGCGCAATCAAAAGGACAATCTCCCAGCAGGCTACGGCATTGTGGTTAAAGGAACTGATACCATCATCGGCTCTGTTGACTTCAACCATCGCCACGAAGACGATGTGCTGGAGATTGGCTATACCTTGCACCCAGACTATTGGGGCCGAGGTTATGTTCCTGAAGCAGCGCAGGCCTTGATTGACCTAGCTTTTAAAGAACTTGCTCTTCACAAGATAGAATTGTCTTGCTTTGGCTACAATATCCAAAGTCAACGAGTCGCTGAGAAACTTGGTTTTACCCTCGAAGCTCGCATAAGAGACCGCAAAGATGTTCAAGGCAACCGCTGTGATGATTTGAGATATGGCTTGCTGAAGAGTGAGTGGGAAGTTTTTTAAATGAGTAAGATATATCTTGTTTCTATAAGCCTTAAGAGGAGAAATGATGAGAAGTAGTCAGATTCAAATATTAGACGCTTGGATTACAGTGGAACAATTGTCAGAAGGGGATATTGAAAAAAGTGATTCTAAGTATAAGATTTTTCAAGGGAATGACTATCAATCGATATTAAAAGAGTTTTTAAATCGTCAAAAATTAAAATCTAATTCTGGGGTTGTTGTTTATTGTGGAATTTTCCCTTTTCAAAAAATAATTAAATTGTTAAGAGGAAAATACAATTTAAAGGCGACTGAGGAAGAATTGGGAAGATCTTCTTATAAATTTACTTTTGCTCTTTATTTTGATAATGATTTGAATTTCTTACCAGATAAATTGTTTTTAACCATGGGTGGCCAAATTTGTAAAGATGAAGGGTTACCGAATGATTTCTGGAAGACAGAAAATGAACTTCGAGAACAGTTGGGGCAGGCATTTCTTGATGGAGAGTTCAACGCAGTTTTAAGTGAACTTCTGAATAAGTATAAAATTTCACCAAGTGATTGTAGATATCTTTTTGTTAAAAATTTTGATGACGAAATAAACTTACATTCATTCTTTCTAAAGGATTTGAAATTAGCAAAATTAATTAATAATGAAAATCTTAATCGGTACTTATCAGGATCTGCCTCTGAAAGGATCAATTTGGATAGTAATAAAGAATCTTCCAATTTTAATCCAAATGATTTAGAAACTATTCTTGAGCCGAAAAATTATCCATTAGGAAGATTTCCTAGTAACCCTAAATTTGCTCTTTCCATGATGCAACAAGTAGCTGTAAATCTAGCTTCAAATGCAGGCGAGGATATGAGAAGTGTCAATGGTCCTCCAGGGACTGGTAAAACGACACTTTTAAAAGATATTTTTGCAGACTTGGTAACGGAACAGGCGAGAATTATTAGTGAACTACCGACTCCTAAACTAAAAGGGAATCTAGTTTATCATGACAATCCTTATCTTATTGCGAAATTGCCAAAGGAGATTGCAGATAAAGGAATTGTTGTTGCGAGTTCTAATAATGGTGCTGTTAAAAATATTGTTAATGAATTACCCCAAAGAAAAGAAATCTATCAGAATTCAAATTGGTTAGATGAGTTGGAGAAAATTAATTATTTTGCTGAAATCAGTAATGATTTACTACTAGCAGATGAGGATGTTTCTAACAATACAAAATATTGGGGATTATTTTCGATAGAAGGTGGAAAAAAACAGAATAGAGACCGCCTACAAAAAGTTGTAGAAGCAATAGAACAAGAGTTGAATTCAGATAAATTTCAATCGAATCCCTCATTATATGAAGAGTTCAAAATTCAATATCAGAAGTTAAATGATAAAAGAAAAAAGATGCAAGAAATAGCGGATAAGATTCGATTGCATGGTGAACTGAAAAATGTGTACCAGCAACTTGAATTTGAATTTCAGCAGGATAATGCTAAGAGATGTATAGAACTATCTAAAATACGGGATAAACAGACTCAATTAGAAAATAGTAAAAAGGAAAAAGAGACGGAGTTGTCTGAGCATGAGCATATTATTTCTATATTAAATGTTAACAAACAGATAGCAGCGCAAGATGTTGAGTTGATAAAATTACAAACTCCACGCTTTCTATGGTTAAAGAGACTTTTTACACCATCGAAATTAGATACTTATTTTATGAGCTTGAATCAAGCGAATGAAAATCTAAAAGCGGAAATGAAGAAGGTACATGATGAAAGTCGATATTGCCACGTTTTGCAAAAAGAGATTAAAAAGTATGAAAATGAATTAGCTCAACTGAGTCATAGACAACAGTTGTATAATGAATGGAAATCTAAACAAGAAGATAAATTAGTTCGTCATCAGGAAATAATTTTAATATTACAATCTGAACTTGCTGCCTCTCCTGTAAAAAAATTGGATTTTTCTGCCCCGTATGAAGATCTCCAAGTATCAAATTTTTGGTTTGATGATGACTATCGAGAAGAGCAAAGTCGTTTGTTTATAAAAGCACTGGCTGTTAGGAAGCAATTTCTATATGACAATAAAAAGCATTTTGAAAAAGCATTATGGATTTGGAATAACCCCCAACGCTATTCAATGAGAGACAATGCTAGTGATTTATATAAAGCTGCGTGGGATTGGGTTAATTTCACTATTCCAGTTATTAGTACAACTTTTGCAAGTTTCAATTCCATGTTCTGGTGTTTACCTGAAAATAGTATCGGTAATGTATTTATTGATGAAGCAGGTCAGGCATTGCCTCAAGCTAGTGTGGGAGCGATTTTTAGAAGTAAACGTGTTTTGGCTGTGGGAGACCCTGCTCAAATACAACCAGTACAGACTATAGATAAAAATATTTTAGGATTCTTAGCACAGCACCATAAGATAGTATCTAAATATCTTCTATCATCAACGCAGGAATTGATAGATTCTGCTAGTAGATATGGCTTTAAAAAACAAGATGGAACATGGATAGGACTTCCTCTTTGGGTTCATCGACGTTCTAGTGATCCTATGTTCAGTATTTCTAATAAAATTTCTTACGACAACTTAATGGTTCAAGGAAAGAAAGAAGCTCGAGGCGTAGGCGCATGGTTTGATGTTATCGGGGTTGCTAAGGATAAATTTGTTTCTGAGCAAGCTGATTATTTGAAGGAAGAATTGAAGAAACGACATGAGGAATTTAATGATATTTATGTAATAACCCCTTTTAAAAATGTATCAAATCAACTAGCAAAAGAACTGGATGAAATTGGTTTTACAAAGAGAGAAAATGGAAAACCTGTAAATGTAGGGACTGTACACACTTTCCAAGGAAAAGAAAATAAGATTGTGTATTTTGTTCTTGGAGCAGATAATATGAGTGAGGGAGCTGCTCGCTGGGCGGTCTCTGAACCAAATATCTTAAACGTTGCAGTGACTAGAGCTAAGGAAGAGTTTTATATTATTGGGAATAAGTCCCTCTACAAAGCTATACATAGTCCTATTATAAGAGATACTATTAATATTTTAGATGCTTATCAAAGTAGCTTAGAAAATAACTAGAAAGGACAAACACATGTCTAAAGAACTTTCACCTAAATACAATCCAGCCGAGGTTGAGGCTGGTCGTTACCAAAAATGGCTTGATGCCGATGTTTTCAAGCCTTCAGGCGATCAAAAGGCTAAGCCTTATTCGATCGTCATTCCACCACCAAACGTAACTGGGAAACTCCACCTTGGTCACGCTTGGGATACGACTTTGCAAGATATCATCATCCGTCAGAAACGCATGCAAGGTTTTGATACGCTTTGGCTTCCAGGGATGGACCACGCTGGGATTGCGACTCAAGCTAAGGTTGAGGAGCGCTTGCGTGGTGAGGGCATTAGTCGTTACGATCTCGGTCGAGAGAAATTCCTAGAGAAAGTCTGGGAATGGAAAGACGAATATGCCACTACCATCAAGGAACAATGGGGCAAGATGGGGCTCTCTGTAGACTACTCTCGTGAGCGTTTCACTCTTGACGAAGGTTTATCTAAAGCCGTTCGCAAGGTCTTTGTGGACCTTTACAAGAAAGGTTGGATCTACCGTGGTGAGTTTATCATCAACTGGGATCCAGCAGCTCGCACAGCCCTTTCTGATATCGAAGTTATCCACAAGGATGTCGAAGGTGCCTTCTACCACATGAATTACATGCTTGAAGATGGCTCACGCGCCCTTGAGGTTGCGACCACTCGTCCTGAGACCATGTTTGGGGACGTTGCGGTTGCGGTCAATCCAGAAGACCCACGCTACAAGGACTTGATTGGTAAAAACGTCGTCCTTCCAATCGCTAATAAACTCATCCCAATCGTTGGAGATGAGCATGCGGATCCTGAGTTTGGTACTGGTGTCGTGAAAATCACTCCTGCCCACGATCCAAACGACTTCTTGGTTGGTCAACGCCATAACTTGCCACAAGTCAACGTCATGAACGACGACGGAACTATGAACGACTTGGCCTTCGAATTTGCAGGCATGGACCGTTTTGAAGCTCGTAAGGCAGTCGTTGCTAAGTTGGAAGAAATCGGTGCCCTCGTCAAAATCGAAAAACGTGTCCACAGTGTTGGTCACTCAGAGCGTACAGGTGTCGTGGTTGAGCCACGCTTGTCTACGCAATGGTTCGTCAAGATGGACCAATTGGCCAAGAATGCCATTGCCAACCAAGATACAGACGACAAGGTAGAATTCTACCCACCTCGTTTCAACGATACCTTCCTTCAATGGATGGAAAATGTCCACGACTGGGTAATCTCTCGTCAGCTCTGGTGGGGTCACCAAATCCCTGCTTGGTACAATGCTGAGGGAGAAATATACGTTGGTGAAGAAGCTCCAGAAGGCGACGGATGGACTCAGGATGAGGACGTATTGGATACGTGGTTCAGTTCTGCCCTTTGGCCATTCTCTACCATGGGCTGGCCGGATGTCGACTCAGAAGACTTCAAACGTTATTATCCAACATCAACTTTGGTGACTGGTTATGATATTATTCCGTTCTGGGTGTCTCGGATGATCTTCCAAGGTTTGGAATTTACTGGCAAGTCGCCATTCAAAAATGCCTTGATTCATGGTCTCATTCGTGATGAGCAAGGACGCAAGATGTCGAAATCTCTCGGTAACGGGATTGATCCAATGGATGTTATTGATAAGTACGGAACAGATAGCCTTCGTTGGTTCCTTTCAAACGGTTCTGCACCAGGGCAAGACGTGCGCTTCTCTTACGAGAAAATGGATGCTTCATGGAACTTCATTAACAAGATCTGGAACATCTCTCGCTACATCCTCATGAACAATGAAGGCTTGACTCTTGAGCAAGCAACTGCCAATGTCGAAAAAGTTGTTAACAAGGAAGCTGGAAATGTCACTGACCGCTGGATTCTCCACAACCTCAATGAAACCATCGGAAAAGTCACTGAAAACTTTGACAAGTTTGAGTTTGGTGTTGCTGGACACATCCTCTACAACTTCATCTGGGACGAGTTTGCGGACTGGTACGTTGAGTTGACCAAGGAAGTCCTTTATAGCGATAACGAAGAAGAGAAAGTCATTACACGTTCTGTTCTCCTTTACACTTTGGACAAGATCCTTCGTCTCCTCCACCCAATCATGCCATTCGTGACAGAGGAAATCTTTGGACAAATCTCAGAAGGCTCTATCGTTACAGCAGAATACCCAACTGTTAACCCAGCCTTTGAAGACCTTGCTGCTCACACTGGTGTGGAAAGCCTCAAAGACTTGATTCGTGCTGTTCGTAATGCGCGTGCGGAAGTAAACGTAGCCCCAAGCAAGCCGATCACGATTCTTGTTAAGACAAGCGACAACGACTTGGAAGCCTTCTTTAACAGCAATGTCAACTACATCAAACGCTTCACAAATCCAGAACACTTGGAAATAGCATCAAACATCCCTGCACCTGAACTGGCTATGTCAAGCGTCATCACAGGAGCAGAAATCTACTTGCCACTCGCAGACCTCCTCAATGTCGAAGAAGAACTCGCTCGTCTCGACAAGGAACTGGCTAAATGGCAAAAAGAACTGGATATGGTCGGTAAGAAGCTCTCTAACGAACGCTTCGTAGCCAATGCCAAACCAGAAGTCGTCCAAAAAGAACGCGACAAACAAGCCGACTATCAAGCCAAATACGACGCAACCGTAGCACGTATTGATGAGATGAAGAAGTTGGTGAAATAAACACAGAAACACGGTGGCAAGCCGTGTTTTTTTGGTATAATGAAATCAATATCTATTGATGGAGAAAGTTATGTCCAAACACCCTCATTATGAATTGTTAAATTTAATTGGCTATGGTCTTGCCAAATTTGATAAGTTATTTATAAAAGAGTTTCAATGCTCTAGTAAATCTGAGTTTTATCGTTATATAGTCTCTTTGGGTATCGCAGAAACAACTGGGGTAGTTAAAAATAGAATGGATTTATTCGACCCTTATTTTGATAACAATAGAAAAGGCTGGTGGCAAAAAGCTGAGGTCTACCGTTTTAGAAAAGATTTAATTGACATGATGTTTGGAAATGAAGATGTTCATAATTTTGCAGAAATCGTTAAAATGCTACTTGCAAGCGAAGGGAAGAAAACAGGCATAGCAGTCATTGAAAAGCCAATAGTCCGAACTAAATTTAAACGTCTACAAGAAACTGGAATGGAAGCAGAAAATTACTTTATACTCCATTTTGATAAAGAAGAAAAATTTCAAGGTGGACAATTAACCGATGCCCGCCTTTATGGCGATGGATATGATTTCCAAGTAGATGTTCAAGAACATTCTTACCTTGCTGAAGTTAAAGGTATTCGAAAACCTAAAGGACGGATTCGTTTGACTGCCAGAGAATTTGAGAAAGCAAAAGAGTTTCAATCAGATTTTATTCTATCCTTGGTCACTAACCTAGATGACATTCCAAAGCTAGTGTTAATCGATAATCCTTTGAATCATTTTGAATTCAAAAAGAGTATCATAAAAAACGAAGTCATAGAATACAGAAGTCTTGAAGATTTATATTAGAATTTTACAATTTTCCTACTCCTGAAAAACCTCCTGATTTATTCAGGAGGTTTTTATTTATTTCCTCACAACCAGCCTTCTTCCTCGGCAGTTTTGGCTGCTTCGGTTCGGTTGCTGGCGCCTAGTTTGGAGAGGATATTGGTCATGTAATTACGGACGGTACCGTTTGAGAGGTAGAGCTTGTCAGCAATTTCTTGGTTGGAGAGACCTTGGGCTACTCCATGTAGAACAGCGACTTCCTGCTCGGTCAAGGGATTGGGATGAGTCATCATGACTTCCATCAGCTCTGGAGAATATTCCTTGCGTCCCTCTAACACCGTATGCAGGGTTTGCATGAGTTCGGAGATGCTTCGCTCTTTCAAGACATAGGCGTCGACTCCTGCTTTGACCGCTCGTTCAAAATAGCCTGGGCGTTTAAAGGTCGTAACGATAACCACCTTGGTTTCAGGCACTTCTTGTTTGATCCACTCGAGAGCTTCTAGCCCCGTCTTGACTGGCATTTCGACGTCAAGGATGGCAATATCTACTGCTTCTTTCTCCAAAACCTCGATAGCTGCAGCTCCATTTTTCGCCTGCAAGACGGTCTCCACATCTGGTTGAAAGCTTAAGAGCTGGCACATGGCATCTCTAAGCATACTTTGATCTTCTGCGACTAATACTTTCATCTACTTTCTCTCCTTATAAGGCAGATGCACGCGCACCTCTGTGGGATCTTTCAAACTGACCAACTCTACTTGACCTGAGAAGGCTGCTGCACGGTCACGGACTGTATGAAGTTCATTTCCTTTTACAGTTGCAAATCCTTTCCCGTCATCTCTAACTGTCAGGACTAATTCCTGATCTGTACGTTCCAGTTTTAGGTAGGCTTTTTTAGCGCTGGCATGCTTGATGATATTGGTCGCCAGTTCTAACAAAATCATAGCAGCTGTCGACTCTACATCCTGGGTCAAACTAGCCTTGTCCAACTGATTATCAACCTCAACTTCAATCCCAGCAATTTCCAGCATCTTCTTAACAGTCTCAAGCTCTGAAGCTAGGGTCCGTGATTTCAGATTTTCCACAATGGTTCGCACTTCATTCATGGAATCCTTGCTGATCTGGTGAATTTCTTTTAATTCCTTTTCCACCTGTGGATAAGCCTCCATCTGAAATAACTGCAAAGCTAGATCTGTCTTGACACTCAGCATAGCAAAGGTATGTCCCAAGCTATCATGCAAATCCTGACCGATACGACTGCGTTCATTTTCAGCAAGCAATAGATTTATCTGGGCATTTTGCTTAGCCTGAGCCTCTTTCAAATCCTCTACAATTCGAATCCGAACCAAACCAAAAGTCATCAAATCGACAAAAGCAAGAATTACAAGTAGATAGAATAGATACTCAACTTCGATTCTCTGAAAAATCAAAAGTTGGCCCAAAACAAGGACTTGAGCAAGAAGAAAAGTCCAGACATGTAAAGACTTTAAACCACCTACATTGAAATGATAACTTAAGAGATTGGATAGGAAAAAGAAAAACCAGATATAATTAACAGCAACAAAGGCAGTATTCTCAACTACATAAGTCAGCATGATCCCCCAGAAAAGCCAAGATAGGCGCTGGCTCTTAGTTGTTAAAATACCCAAATACGCCACTACAAATAGAATATCAATCAATAAATGCCAGGCAGAAAGCCACCCAGTCACTACAGGTAGGATGGGGAAAATCATAAAAATCAAACTGGCCCAAAACATATAGTGTATGCTTTTCAGTCTTTCAAGCATTAAGCATTCTCCTTATGACCTTGAAGGTAAATGGTCAAACCAAATAAAACTGCTGAAAAAACAAGTAGATAAATTGTGGCTGATAGATTGATGCCACCCTCATTTAAGAAGGTCTTGAGCAACTCCATCAACTGATAGCTTGGTAGGCGCTTCCCGATTGCTTGCATCCAATCTGGAAATAAAGAGACAGGCATCCAGAGTCCGCCTAACACAGCCAAGCCAAAGTAAAGAAGATTGCCTACGACAGACATCAACTGACTAGAAGGTAAGAGAGTCAGGGTTAAGCCAAGTGCTACAAAGGCAACACTTCCTACTATCAGCAAGAGCGCAGCCCCAATCCAGCTTCCTAGAGGCATATCCACACCTCTTACAAAATGCCCAACTGAGAAAACAACCAGAATTGAAACCAAATAATCAACTATCATACTTGTTATCTTTGATAGATAATATTCTACCATATTTACAGGGCTATGACGTAATATTTTCTGCCAGTTGTTGATCTTGTCGGTATGTAAAACAACTGGAAATGAAAAGATAGCTGTCGACATCATGGAAAAAGCCGTCATGGAGATGAGGTAGTCGCGCATAAAATTAGCCGGTCCACCTGGTGTGTCCTGGTACATGCCTGAAAAGAATAAATAGAAGGCCGTCGGCATCCCTACGGATAATAGATAATAGACTAATTGTCGTTTGGTCAATAGAAATTCTATCTTGTTTAGTGCGATCCATCGTTTCATCTTAGTCATCTCCCTTTTGTGTTTCTTCAAAGATTGTATCTAGCAAACTACGGTTATTAACTTCGATTTCTTGTATGCTACATCCTGCTTGAACTAACAGTTCCCAAAAAGCATCCGCTTCACGTGTAACTACTTGCAGAGCATCTTGTTTTTGTACCCAGTTTTCAACCAAGTTTGACTGCTCAACAACTTCCATGTAAGCTAGCGGAAGGATAAAATGCTTTTCAATCTCCTCACTGCGCATGGCTAGAGGTGTTGTATCGCGAATCAACTCTCCCTTATTTAAGACCAAGATTCGGTCCGCTGTATGCTCTACCTCTTCGATATAATGGGACGAATAGAGAATGGTAACTCCCTTAGCTTTTAGCTCCTGAACAATTTCCCAAAAGCGTTGGCGGGTTGAAGTATCCATGGCAGCAGTTGGTTCATCTAAAAAGACAAGCTTTGGTCGGCCAATCAAAGCCAAGACAAAAGAGAAGAGACGCTTTTGCCCACCTGACAATTTTTCTGCCAATTGCTCTTTTTGCTGCTTGTCAAACTGCAATAGTTGATCGATCTCCTGGTTGTTCAAGGGATTTGGGTAAATGCTTTGAAAGAAAGCAATCAACTCTTTAACCTTTAATTTCTGAACGATGACATTTTCTTGAGGGAGGTAGCCTCTAATATAGTCTAACTGAGAACTCGTCACTGGCAAGCCTTGGATGGATACTTGACCGCTGGTGACCAGTTTATCTCCAAGCAAACAGTCCAAGAGTGTGGTCTTCCCAGCACCATTGGGACCAATCAAGGCGACGCATTCACCTTCAGCTACCTCAAAGGATATATCCTTCAAAATAGCCTTGCCCTTGATGTTTTTATTTAGGCTTTCTACCTTAATCATGTTCATGATATTCTCCTTTCAGCCACTCCTTCCCCATCGGAAAGGCGATAAAAATCATAAATCCTAATCCCCAGGCACCACGGATGAATTGATGAAGGAAGGCTTGATCAAACCAACCTGTAAACATTTCGACCAACCATACCACTAGTGATAGTCCAATAAAAAGATAGAGAATCGCTTTTTTCATTTTTCAAACTCCTTTTTCACATCTGAGACTAATTTCAAACCTTCTCGGATCAACCAAGACATGATTCCAAAACTTGCAAACAACTCCCAAGGAAAATGATAGAAATCTTCATCCAATCCAGAAAACATGAGATAGGTCATGACTCCTGCTGCTACTAAACTCATTGCGACAATTACTTTATCTTTCATTTTTTCTTCCTCCATTTGATACATCTAGTATAATTCTTTGAAGGTAGAATCACTAGAAGCTTCTGTCATGAGGAAATATGACAAATGTCACAAAAAGTCTAATCGCTATGAAAATAGAATTCTCTGAAAATCAAAAAGAGGTCGGGAAAATCCCGACCTCTCTTTTTATTCTTCTTTAAATCCGTGTAATTTTAATGCAGCGATTAGTGTATTAGGCTTTTTAAAGTCTTCTATACTATCCGCAAGTGGTTTAAAGAAATATGTATTTTTTACTTTATTCAAGTCTGCTTTTTCAAGATCGAGTTCCATAACGACTCTCATCTTTTTGTCCTCGGTGATAAAATATTCTACATTAACACCAGGCTCGTCCTTGATTTCAAGATACTCTGGACTATCTTCCATAGCTTCACGGAAGATTGTTTGGAATTCTTCTGGAGTAACTCCAGCAGGAATCTCCTCATTTATTTTCCCAAGCATATCCATCTTGAAGTTTTTAACAACATCCGTATAAACAAAGGTCATGGTGACATCAAATTCTTCCATTTTCCCTTTAAGGACTTTTGTTTTTTCTTCTTTTGCTTGATTGGTTGTCGTTTGACTTGTAGACGGATCACTCGCTTTACTCTTGTCACTTGAGCGGTGAGGTAACAACTTACTGCAACCCGCAAGTAGAGTTACCGAAATAAGTGTTAATCCTAAAATCTTCTTCAATTTGAATCTCCTATTCCACACTGAAAAGATATGGATAAACCGGTTGTTGACCTTGGTGAATTTCTACTTCGACATCTTCGAATTCTTCTGCGATTTCTTGAGCAATTTCATTTGCCAATTCTTCACTTCCGTCTTCGCCAACATAGAAAGTTACGATTTCACTGTCTTCATCCAACATGTGTTTCAAGGTTTCAGTCAAGGTTTGGTGCATATCAGGATTTGATACGAGAATCTTACCATCCACCATACCAAGATTGTCATTTTCATGAATTTCTAGACCATCAATAGTCGTGTCACGAACGGCTGTTGTTACACTACCGCTGACAACATCGCCAAGGGCTGCAGTCATGCGTTCTTGGTTTTCTTCGATAGACTTGCTTGGGTCAAATGCTAGAAGGCTAGTCAATCCTTGAGGAATTGTACGCGCTTCTACTACAACAGCTGGTTGTTCCAATACTTCAGCTGCAGATTGAGCTGCCATGAAGATGTTTTTGTTGTTTGGCAAGAAGATGATGTTACGAGCATTAACTTTCTCAACAGCCTTGACAAAGTCTTCTGTCGAAGGGTTCATGGTTTGTCCACCCTCGATGACATAGTCCACACCTTGAGCACGGAAGATGTCTGCCAATCCTTGTCCAGCTACTACTGCGATAAGAGCATATTCTTTTTCTTCAGCTGGCTTGCTGACTTGAGCTTCTTTTTCCACTTGAGCTTCGTGTTGGTTACGCATGTTATCGACTTTAACCTTAACCAAGCTACCATATTTGAGACCTTCTTGCATAACAAGTCCTGGATCTTCTGTATGGACGTGAACTTTAACGATTTCGTCGTCATTGACAACAAGTAGAGAATCCCCAAGATTGTTCAAGTAGTTACGGAATTCTTCGTAGTCAAACTCTTTAGCATAAGTTGGACCTTGTTTAAGGGCAACCATGATCTCAGTACAGTAACCAAAGGTAATGTCTTCAGTTGCTACATGTCCAGCTACAGATTTGTGGTGTTCTGCATTAATCATCTCACCCATATTGGCTGGGGTAGCTACAAAGTCTTCAGACGCACTGTATTCACCAGTAAGAGCTGAAAGGAATCCTTCATAGATGAAGACCAAACCTTGACCACCTGAGTCCACAACTCCAACTTCCTTCAATACTGGAAGCATTTCTGGAGTTTTGGCAAGGGCTGCTTTAGCTCCTTCCAAGGCTGCACGCATCACTTCAACTGCGTCATCTGTCTGTTCTGCTTTTTTCTTAGCACCGATGGCAGCACCACGTGATACGGTCAAGATAGTTCCTTCAACTGGCTTCATAACAGCCTTGTAGGCTACTTCAACACCTGATTGGAAGGCAAGAGCTAGGTCTTTCCCTGTTAACTCTTCTTTTGTCTTGATAGCTTGTGAGAACCCGCGGAAAAGTTGAGAAGTGATAACTCCTGAGTTTCCACGCGCACCCATCAAAAGACCTTTAGCCAAGATACTTGCAGCCTCACCAACAGTTGAAGCTGGTTTGTCTGCGACTTCTTTAGCACCATTTTCGATCGTCATTCCCATGTTTGTTCCTGTATCTCCATCTGGAACTGGGAAGACGTTCAATGAATTGACATATTCGGCTTGCTTGTTCAAACGAGTTGAAGCAGCCTGTACCATTTCTTGAAATAAGCTTGTAGTAATATTTGACACGATTATTCTCCTACAACTTTGATATTTTGAATGTAGACATTCACAGTTTGCGCAGTGATTCCAAGTTGGTTCTCTAAACTAAAGCGAACACGCTCTTGGATATTTTTTGAAACTTCACTGATTTTTGTACCGTAGCTCAATACAGTATATACATCAACTGCAATACTACCGTCTTCAGCTGCTTTAACGACTACACCTTTTGAATAATTTTCCTTACCAAGAAGGGCTTGGAAATTATCTTTGAGGGCATTTTTACTAGCCATACCGACTACACCAAAAATTTCAGTTGCTGCACCACCTACGACAGTAGCGATTACATCATCTGTCAGTTCGACTTGACCATCTTTTGTATTAATTTTTACAGTCATTTTTTTTACCTCAAATAGTTGATACTCTATTTTATCATATTTCAGCTCAACTGTAAAAGCAGAATGATGTATCGGCGGATATTTGCTTGATTTTTCAAATGATTTCAGCTTTCGAGCAAAAAAAAAAGACCCTGTAGGTCTTTTCATGTTTATTAAACGCGTTCTACTTTTCCTGATTTCAAAGCACGAGCTGAAGCCCAAACTTTTTTAGGTTTACCATCGATAAGAACAGTAACTTTTTGAAGGTTTGGTTTTACGGCACGTTTAGTTTGGTTCATCGCGTGTGAACGGTTGTTTCCTGATACAGTCTTACGACCTGTAAAGTAACATACTTTAGCCATTGTGTTTTCCTCCTATTAGATCTAATATAGCGGATGTGCTAGCACCACATACCGTACTATGTTATCACACTTTCTTATTTTTGGCAAGGGAATTGGAAGACTTTTTTTATTTGACGTAGACGACACCAAGTTTCCCGAAAGCTACGTCTCCACGGATAATCAAGGTTTTGCTGGTTGGGGCTACAGGAGCATCTGCCTTGGCCGCACCACAAAAAGTTTCCACCTTCAGGTCAACTCTCCAGTGTTGGGGCACATAGATAACTGCATTCCCAAATCCGACTTCTATCTTCAAGGTTGCGCTATCTCCTAACATCTCTGCATTATCATAGTAGATTTTAGCATCTCCAAAAGCGACTTCAACTTGGTCATCTACAAGATCTTGATCTTGTTTATAGAAGGTTCCACTACCAAAAGCGACTTCCTTATCCGTGACGACTGTTCGTTCACCGTTGTACCACCATTTTTTGCCATACCAAAACTTACTTGAATGCGTCAGATAACCAACACCTAGCACCGCTAAGATACTAGCCCAAAACAGTGACTGATTTGGAATTGGCAAAATGTCATAAAAATGATTCGCAATCATTAAGGCTACTAGAGCGGTAAAAACTGCTGATGTTAGATGACGACGAAGCAAAGCTTCAACTGATTGGTAAGCAAAAAAGGCGATACCAATCAAAGGCCATATTTTACCATCCAAAGAAGGAATGCCAAAATTCCCTTGTAGCAAGATCCAGGCTGCTAAAACCAATAAAACAATACCAAATGCTTTCTTTTTCATGTCTGTTACCTCATGTTTCTTAGATTTTCTTTTAGGAGGGATTGGTAGTGCCGCGACACGTGAACCTCCTTGTGGGTCTGATAAAAGGAAATAGTGCCTGTCCCTGAGAAGGACTTGTCCACCGAGTAGACCTGCCGAAGATTGGCTATGGTCGACTTGGATACCCGACTGAAATAGCGGGGCAGGATGGACTCTAGTTCATAGAGCTTGAGCCGAACCTCGTAGGCCTCTTTCTGGGTGTGGGCGTAAATCTTGCTACCTTCTGTTTCAAAAAAGAGGATTTCTGCCAAGTCTAAGTAGTACTCACCCGTCCCCTTATAAAAGATCAACCTAGGAGCCTTGGTTTCTTGCAAAAGTCGTTGCAAGTCAGCTATCTCATCTGTCAGGGCTGCAGCCTTGATGACAATCTCTGTCTCAGTTAATTCACTATCAATCTCGATTCGTAACTTCATCCTATCTCCTTTCTGCATCTACTATACCAAAGCCTAAAAGACTTTACAAGGGCAAAAAAGCAAGTGGTCACTTTTGACCCGTAAGTGGTTACGAGGCCAAGCCCACTTGCTTTGCTTCTCACAACATAAAGAAAAGAATTCCCCAGAGGAGTCCACAGGCATAGCCAACCAGGACATCCTTGGGATAATGAACGCCACCCAAGACTCGCACCAGACCGAGAAGGGCTGACAAGACCAACAAAACCAACCCCACAGGCAGATTTGCATGTAAGCAAGCCATGGAAATGATAGTTGCCGAAAAGACATGGCGACTGGGCATTGAATTGCCAGAACTGTCCTTGTCTAGTAGCGGGATAATTTCCCAAGCTTCATAAGGACGTGGTTGATTGATCCACTTTCGAACAAGCGTCAATAGGACAAAGCCAGAAGCTGGCGCTAAGATATAGGTGGCAAATTCTTTCCCCAATCCCTTGCTCATAAAGCTTGTCCCCAACAAGGTCAAGTATGCCAGGGGCATCAGAACTGTCATTATGCGATTAAAAACTCGCATCAATTGCAATAATTGTGGGTGTCGAAGAAGACTTGATTTCCTCTTCTCGTACCACTCTTGATAGTTTTTCATCTGTTTTCTCGTTGTTTCTAGATTTTACACAAGAAGCCTGACAGAACGAGTCCGCTAGCATCTCCTACTCTAGTATAGTGCAGAAAAAGAAGACCGTCAAGCCTTCTGAGATTTATTCTTCTGCTTGGTCTTCTGTAAATTGACTATTGTAGAGGTCGGCATAGAAACCACCCTGAGCCATAAGTTCTTCATGATTTCCTTGCTCGATGATGTTTCCTTCTTTCATGACCAGAATCAAGTCAGCATTGCGGATCGTTGACAATGATTGCCACCACTACTGCCCAAATCCAGTATTCTAACTTGCCAAGGATTTTCCCAATGGCCCAAATAGCCATGATAGGACCACGAGTGACCACCTGGAGTCCCATGGTAAAGAGCATCTGAACCTGCGTGATATCATTAGTCGTCCGAGTCAATAGACTGGGGATTGAAAAACGTTTAAAGACCAACATCGGTTTATCCATTCTTTCTCCCTTCTAAGTAAAAATAGTTCTCATAAGAACATTTAAGTTTCAATGAGAACTATCTAAGCAGAAATTGACATTAGTTCTCATTTTATCTATAATAAACACTATCTCACACCGATAAGAATACTTCCTGATTAGAAATGAGAAAATCACAAATGAAACAAAAAGAAGAGAAAATTTTAGGAATCTTGGCCATTATCTTTGGCTCCCTGGCACTTCTTGGATCCTGGCTACCAATCATTAGCATACTAGCCTTTTTCTTTGCCATTATCGCTATAGTCCTAGGAGTTTGTGGTATCGGCCGTAATCTCAAAAATCGTAAAATATTGGCTATTATCGGAACGAGCCTAGGTACTCTATCTATTTTCCTTGTCTTAATGACGCAAGTATTACCTTCTGGTGTCTTTACCGACCTAGCTAGAAATTTTCGCAACCCATACAGAAATCTAACCTCTTTAACAGAGGATGAGGAATTTGGAAACTTACCAGATTATAGATCAGATGAGAGTAATGATGAAGAAGATACCGATTCCTTCGCTTGGACCCAGGAGCAATTCGATGCTTTGATAGAAGGTGATACTGCAAACAGAGGAAAAGGGGGCTCCAACTACAAAGATATCATCAGCAAGCATGGCCAGCCGGATTCTGAAATAGAGTCAACCTCAGGTGACTACGACATCAAGAGAATCACCTATTTATCCCTCGGTTCAAACACTAAGACAGTCGTACTCACTTTCGTAAAGCAGGAGAACGGCCAGTTTCTTCTCATCCGTAAATTTGCCCTAGGCTTGGAATCTCAAAAACAACATGATACTGGTATCAGAATCTAACATAAAATAGCTTAGTTTTTCAGTGATTTACGACATTTTCCCCTTATTTTTTAAACTTCGTAAAAACTCTTGCATCTATCGGCGTACCGTGATATGATATAATCAAGATAAGGTAAGGGCTAGCTGAGATGTACAAAGAAGATCGGCTCAAATAACTTGAAAAGGCGATAGAAAATATTCCTAAAACAGTAACATCTATCGCAAAATAAAGCCCAAATTCAGTAAAAGAAAAAGGGAAGTGCTAAGAAGTAGATGCGAAAGGCCTTCGAACTTCTATTTTATTCAAATGAAAAGAGGGAACCAATGGTTAGTGCAATAGCTATATTTATAATCGCCATTAATGTATACATTTATCTCAAAAATAAAAAGGACAAATAAGTATGAGAAAAGTTATTCAAGAATTATTAGACAGTTCGATGTCTACATCTGCTATTTCGCAAGGCGCTGGAGTTCCATGGACTACTGTTTCTGACCTTAGAAAAGGAAAAACAAGCATGGACAAAATGGCCCTCCTAACCGCAGAAAAACTTTATGAATTTGCTACAATTAAAAAACAGTGACTCTTGGTCACTGTTTTTTAATTAGAACCCATCAACATTGGTATAGATTTTTTGTACGTCTTCGTCGTCTTCAAGTACGCTGTATAGTTTCTCAAATGTTTCCAAATCTTCACCTGACAACTCCACTTCTGATTGAGGAATCATTTCCAATTCAGTTACTTGGAATTCTTCGATACCAGATTCACGCAAAGCAACGATAGCCTTGTGAAGGTCAGTTGGGGCTGTATAAACAGTAATTGTTCCTTCTTCTGCTTCTACATCGTCTACATCGACATCTGCTTCAAGCAAGAGTTCAAAGATAGCATCAGCGTCGTCACCAGCAAATACGATGACTCCTTTGTTGTCAAAGAGGTAAGATACAGAACCTGAAGCTCCCATGTTTCCACCATTTTTACCAAAGGCTGCACGAACATTGGCAGCTGTACGGTTCACGTTTGAAGTCAAGGTATCCACGATCAACATAGAACCATTTGGTCCAAAGCCTTCGTAACGTCCTTCTGTAAAGGTTTCGTCTGTATTCCCTTTTGCTTTATCGATTGCCTTATCAATAACGTGTTTTGGCACTTGCGCTTGTTTAGCACGGTCGATAACGAATTTCAAAGCTGAGTTTGATTCTGGATCTGGATCACCTTTTTTAGCTGCTACATAGATTTCTACACCAAATTTTGCATAGACTTTAGAGTTAGCTCCATCTTTAGCCGTTTTCTTGGCTACGATATTGGCCCATTTACGTCCCATTAGGAATCTCCTTTTTTCACATTTTAATCTTTCTTATTATAACACAAGTCTAGTCGATTTTCACTAGAGGAAACGGATTTTTCTTTTATAAATGAAGCTAGGATTGTCCGCCGACAGCCAAGATTTTCTTGCCTTCTTTTATCCAAGGGTGCTGAGAGAGTGAGATATAAAGCTGTGCAGTCATAACAAGCCAAAGTAGCGGTTCACATAGAATCACACCTGTATAACCTGCCCAAGGAATAATCCAAGCGACGAAAACAATTTTCCCGATAAACTCGATAAAACTAGATATGAGGGGTAAGAGTTTTTGACCGAGTCCCTGCAAACTATTTCTATAAATCAATAAAAGACTCAAAAACGGATAGAATACAGAACTAATACGTAGGTACAAGGTCCCATTTTCAATCAAGTAACCATCTGTTGAACTCGCTAAGAAAGAAACTAGGCTAGGACTTGCAAAAAATAGGAGTACACAAGCAAAGGTTGCCCAAGCCATACTCAAATAGCTCCCTAAACGAAGACCTTGGACGATACGATCTGGACGTTTTGCCCCAAAGTTTTGAGAGATAAAAGTCGTCATAGAAGCCGAAATTGCCGTCATTGGCAATAGAGCAAAAGCCATGATTCTACGTGCTGCCGTTTGGGCACTGATAATAACTGCTCCAAATCCATTAACAGAGGATTGTAAGATTACACTTCCGACAGAGACGATTGAACCCATCAGCCCCATGGCTAGCCCTTGCTCCAAGAGATCAACATAGAGATCCTTATTCCATCTGAAATGTTTAAGATCTGGAAGAAGCTCTGGAACACTCTTTCGGATATAGAAATAACAGAGAATAGCGGACAAACCTTGCGAGATGATGGTTGCAAGACCTGCAGACTGAACTCCCAACTGCAGTTGTGTAATAAAATATAAATCTAGAATGACATTAACAATGGCTGAAAAGATAAGAAAGGCAAGCGCCGCAAGGCTATCACCAATCGAGCGTAGTAATCCTGCAAAAAGATTATAAGCAAAGCTAACTCCCACACAGCTGACAATCATAGAGATGTATTCATAGGATTGGGGGAGGATTTCTGCAGGTGTTTCGAGATATTGTAAGAGCGGATAAAGACCGAAGAAACCCATCAGCATCACAAAACCACTCAGGATTGCACCTAAAATCCAAGTCGCTGCGACAGCCTCTTTAATCTTTGTAAAATTACGAGCGCCATAAAACCGAGCAATAACAACTCCCATCCCATTTCCGACTCCGAGAGCAAAGCCAATAATCAAATCAAAAATGGCTGTCGTAGCTCCGACTGCCGCCAAGGAATTTTGTCCTAAAAAACGCCCAACAATCAAAATATCAGCCGTATTGTAGAGTTGCTGAAAGATATTAGATAAAAGAATCGGAAAAGCAAAACTAATAAGAGCAGGAAGGATGGGACCATGAATCAAGTCCACCGTTGATTTTTTATTCATAAGGCTATTATATCAGCTTTCAAGAGCTTGAACAAGGTCAAGAACAGCATCTCTCCTAAGAAAGCGATTGCCTTCTAATAACCAATTTGATATAATCATGACTGAAAAGGAGGGTATGTATGAGCTTAACAAGTCAGTTAATTACAGATGTATTCCCAAACCTTGAGAAAGTGGAAAAATTAAACAAGGAGGCCTTCCCTGAGGAAGAGCGGGTTCCCTTAGACGAATTTTTACTGTATCAAGATAGGGATGACGCTCACTTTTTCGCCTTTTATAATGAGGAGGAGTTTGTTGGCTTTGCCTTTGCCGTCTCCAATCAAAAAGCTTTCTACATCAGTTTTTTCGCTATCATGCCTCATTTGCGTAGCCATGGTTATGGAAAAGAAATTATTGAAAAGTTGATTGACTTTTATCAGCGGACCATGATTCTTGAAGTGGAAAGACTGGATGAAGACTGCGATAACCTCGAACAGCGAAAAGCCCGCATGGACTTCTACCTACAAAATGGCTTTAAAACAGCCAATGCCTTCTTGGAATACGAGGGTATGAGCTTTGAAATTCTCTACCGTGGCGACCACTTTGATGAGGAAGCCTATCGTAATATCTTTCAAAAATTGCAAGAAGAGAATTACTTCGACTTTCGCATCAAATACCGACGTTTTAGCGAACATTAGTTCTCATGAAATAAAAAAAGTAGCAGTTTTACTGCTACTTTTCTTTTTATTCTTCAATTTCGATTTCAAGAGCGTCTCCCAAATCAAGTGTTACTTCTTGGTTAGAATCTGCATCAACTGCTGCCGCACTTGCTTTAGAGCCTTCTTCCTCTTCAATCAAACCATATTGAACACGAACTTGGTGGTCAATCTCATCAAAGATTTCTGGATGATCTGCCAAGTATTTCTTCGCATTCTCAGATCCTTGTCCGATTTTTTCACCCTTGTATGAGTACCAAGCACCTGCTTTTTGAATGATATCCAAATCACTAGCAATCTTCAAGAGTTCACCAGTTCTAGAAATACCTTCTCCGTACATGATTTCAACAAGAGCTTCTTTGAACGGTGGAGCAACCTTGTTTTTCACAACTTTAATCTTAGTTTCTTTACCGACGTTAGTGTCTTTTTGGTCACCAGTTCCCTTGATTTGTGTGCTTCCACGAACATCCAAACGGACAGAAGCATAGAATTTAAGGGCACGTCCACCAGGAGTTGTTTCTGGATTACCAAACATAACCCCTACTTTTTCACGCAACTGGTTGATGAAGATTGCAATTGTCTTTGTTTTATTGATAGAAGCTCCAAGCTTACGCATAGCCTGACTCATCATACGAGCTTGAAGACCAACGTGGCTATCTCCGATATCTCCATCGATTTCTGCACGAGGTACAAGAGCTGCAACAGAGTCGATAACCACAAGGTCAACCGCACCTGAGTCAATCAATTTCCCTGCAATTTCAAGACCTTGTTCACCTGAGTCTGGTTGTGACAAGAGCAATTCATCAATGTTTACTCCAAGTGCCGCTGCATAAGCTGGATCAAGAGCATGCTCCGCATCGATAAAGGCAGCAATTCCACCTTCTTTTTGCGCTTGCGCTACAGCATGAAGCGCTACTGTTGTCTTACCTGATGATTCTGGACCGTAGATTTCAATGATACGTCCCTTTGGATAACCACCTGAACCAAGTGCAATATCAAGTGCCAATGAACCTGAACTCATCACTTGCACCTTTTGCTCTGCGCGTTCACCCAAGCGCATGATTGAACCCTTACCGAAGTCTTTTTCAATCAATTTAAGAGCATCATTCAAAGCTTTTTCACGATCAGCTCCAAACTTTTTCCCAATTTCATCCAATTTTTTTGTTGGTTTTTTCGCCATTTTGTTCTCCTATATTTTAATGATTCTTAGAACCTTCTTCTATTATATCAAAAGTCAGTCACTTAATAAAGCTTTGCGAACTAAGTTAAAAGCATGCATGACTGCAATTTTACGAACGTCTGCTCGACTTCTTCCTGCAATATTGACCTGAACAACTTCTGTGTCGGATGCTTGAGATAAACCGATAAAAACTGTGCCTGCTGGATGTCCTTCTAGACTATCCGGACCAGCCACTCCTGTCAAGCTAACCCCAAAGTCTGATTGAGTTTTAAGTCGTGCCTGCTCTGCCATTTTTTCCGCCGTAAAGGCTGAAACAACTCCGTGTTTTTCCAACTCTACTTGTGGAATATCTAACATCTTAGCCTTTTCTTCTAGACTATAAGTCACAAAACCACCTTTAAAGATAGCTGACACTCCCGAAAAGTCTGCCAAAGTTGCTTGAAAAAGCCCTGCTGTCAAACTTTCCGCAACCGTTATGGTTTTATGCTGCTTTTTCAACTCCTCAACAACTACACTGGCTAGACTCACTTCCTCGCCATATCCATAGCAGATATCCTTTAAAGCAACACCTTCAAAAGTCTGGCGGGCAAGAATTTTTTCCTCCAGATTATCCAAAGCTTTTCTTGCCTCTTCTTGACTAGTAGCCTTGGTAGACAAGCGCAGAGTCACTTCTCCTGTTTTTGCATACGGTGCTATGGTTGGATCTGTCTGCTCTTCAATCAAATCCGACAGAATCGTTACTAGCTGGCTCTCGCCAATGCTAAAGAAACGTAGCACGCGTGAGTATAACTTAGCTCCAGTGGTCAATCTCGGAAGCAATTCATTTAAAACCATGGGTTTCAGTTCACTTGGCGGACCTGGTAGGACGACATAGGTCACGCCAGCCACCTCAATCATGCCTCCGACTGCTAGTCCTGTTTCATTGGGTAGTGGGATTGAACCCTCAACGATTTGAGCTTGGCGTTCATTATTTGGAGTTCGGGCATAGTCCGGTCGATGAGCAAAAAAGTCATCTAGTTTAGCCTGCGCTTGAGCATCAAAAGTTAAATCACGCCCTAGAAAATGGGCCAAGGTTTGTTTGGTCAAATCATCCTCTGTCGGACCCAATCCTCCTGTTAGGATAACCAGATTGCTACGATTCTTAGCAATCTCCAACAAGGATAAAAGACGAGATTCATTATCTCCTACAGCCGTTTGGAAGTAGACATCAACACCGATTTCAGCCAACTTTTCAGATAAAAACTGAGCATTGGTATTGACAATTTGACCTGTTAGAATCTCTGTTCCAACAGCTATGATTTCCGCTTTCATTTTTTCCTCCTACCTATCTATTCGGATTTCTTTGAAAAAATCGCAGGAAAATTCCTACGATTTTAGTTTTCATTTCTTATTGTTCTTATTGGCCTTGTTGTTCCTGATCTGCAACAGAACCAGTTATTTGTGGTAGACGACCATAAATATTTTCATACAAGACTACATTTGTCTCCAATTCGGTAACTTCTGGCTTATCCAATGAACGACGCAAGAGATTTTGCATTTCTAACATATGCTCAGATGTCACGATTTGGTAAGATGTCTCATCAATCATTGCATCCTCTCCACGTAATTGCTGAGATTCAATATTCTTAAAGGAATCTTGGTAGCCCATCAACTGAGGGATTGTTGTTGTTGTAATCTCAATATTAGTCTGCATATTATCACTAAGAGCCTTCAAAATTTCTTGGTAGTGGCTGACACTATTCAAACTAAGAATTTTTTCAACAATCTTTTGAATGACTTCGCGCTGACGTTTCTGACGACCGTAGTCCCCCTCTGGATCCTGATAGCGCATACGTGAATACACTAGCGCCTCGTCACCATTTAGGGTTTGTTCCCCAACACCGATAGAAATCGTGTTAAATGGTTCCTGGTCTTGGATAGAGATTGGGAAACCTAGAGTGTTATTTACTGTGATACCACCTACAGCATCAACCATTCTTTGAAGACCGTGCATATTAACCATCACATAGCGGTCGATATGGATATTCATCATTTTTTGAATGGTCGAAATGGCAAGCTCTGCTCCACCATCAGCATAGGCAGCGTTGAGTTTAGCTTCTCTAACACTACCATCTGGTTGTTGGATTTGTGTCAGAATATCACGTTCCAAACTCATCATAACAACTTTCTTGGTTTTAGGATTCACTGTTACCAAAATCATTGAATCACTATTTCCTGCCCATGGGTCTGTACGTTCAACATTTCCCGTATCTACCCCCATCAATAGGATTGTCAATGGTTCAGTTGCCTCGATAACCTTGGTTTCTTCTCCGATTTGTTTATAAGTTTTGGCTAAAGTCTGTGTACTTTGTTGGTAGATAGTATAGGCATAAGCTCCCACACCAAGCACTGTCACAAGAACAAAGCCTAAAAACATTCCGATTATTTTTTTTGCCATGTATTTATTCGTCTATCAGTCGACCCATCAGGTAAACATCAAGAAACTCTCCTCCTTCTATACAAGCACCACGTTCCTGCTGGCCTTCAATGATGAAGCCCAGCTTTTTATATAGATGAACAGCTGCCAGATTTCGTTTTTGAACTGTCAGTTGTAAGCGTCGAATACTTCCACTCGATTGGGCCCATTCAATAGCTTCTTCCATCAAGATACTACCGAGACCATTTCCCCAATAGGCTTTTTTAATACCCAAAAAGATATCCCCAATATGCCGAACTCGCGGACGTTGATCAGCCGTTATATTGATCACTCCTGCCAATTCTTCATTCAAATAAGCTAGTAAAGTAATCTGATTATCCGACTGGGCCTGCTTGTTAATAAAACGCTGCATCTCAGATTCACTCATTGCAATTCCATTTTCATCCAGACTGGTAAAACTAGATTCATGACCAATCTGATCCAAAAGTGCAATAAGTTCTGTTGCATCCTCAACTTCTGCTTCACGAATTAATAAATCATACTCCATTCGTCAGCCTCTGCAAGAGTTCTGCTGCTCGTTGACCGTGGGCATGAAAGACAACTTCACGGCCCTCATCATCTTTAAGAATTTCTAATTCCAGATAGTCGGCTGGAAGAGCATCACCTAATAGGTGCCCCCATTCAATAACTGTCACACCTGAACCAAACAGAAATTCATCCAAGTCGATCGAATCTGCATCCCCTTCGATGCGATAAACATCCAAGTGATATAAGGGTAGACGTCCTTCATATTCTCGAACAATGGTATAAGTAGGACTTTTGATCATTTGATGAATCCCTAGTCCTTTAGCTAGACCTTTTGTTAATGTGGTTTTTCCAGCACCTAATTCACCAGTTAAAATCAATACATCATTTTTTTCAAGTAGACTACCCAACTCTTGCCCAAGAGCGATTAGTTCATCTTCATTTTTTATGTGCATGTTATCATTATACCAAAAAGTTTTCTTTTGCGATATTTCTAGTAATAAAAAAGGAGGATATTCCTCCTTCTTTTTTTAAAGTTTTTGTCTTTAGTTAAGTGCCATGCTGATGTAGTTCAAGATGAATAGAGCATCTAAAATCCAAATCATGACATGCACTTCCTTAACTTGACCTTTGACAATCTTCGCCAAGGTATAAGTTAGGAACCCAACGGCAATCCCTTGTGTAATTGAGTAACTGAATCCCATAAAGATAGAGGTGAAGAAGGCAGGAACTGCTTCTGACATATCATCCCAAGGAATATTTTTCAAGTTAGAGAGCATCATAATTCCGACGATAATCAAAATTGGTGCTGTCGCAGCTGAAGGAACAATGGCAAGAAGTGGACTAAAGAAGCTTGATAGGGCAAAACAGATAGCAACAACTAAGGCTGTCAATCCAGTACGTCCACCAGCACCGATACCTGCTGCTGACTCAACATAAGTTGTAACGTTTGAAGTACCTGCAATGGCACCTACTGATGTCGCTACCAAGTCAGAATAAAGAGCTTTATCCAATTTAGCTGACTCATGGTTTTCACCACTTGTCGCAACGATACCAACTTTTTCACCAGTACCAATAAGAGTACCGATAGTATCAAAAATATCTGTCAATGAGAAGGCAAGAATAGCCATCAAAGTTTCTGGCAAACGAGAAGTATTTGAAATCAAAGATCCTAAACCTTCTGAACCAAGAGCAGCACCAAACAAAGTACCTAAGTCGTTAACTGCTGATGAAAGATTGTTGCTAGCGAAGTCAATCCCTGACACATTAACAAGACCAACCGCAATGGCAAGAACAGTCGTTGTTAAAATAGAAAGGATAATCCCACCTTTGATACCTTTAACAACAAAGAAGATAGTAATAGCAAGACCTGCAAGAGCTACCAAAACTGCTGTAGTATTGAAATCTACCAATCCTGGAACAGCTGCTGAATTCGCAGTAATCGCCGCTTGAGCCTTATCTGCTCCTTCACCTGCTACAGTATATGTACCTGGGTCAATTGAGAATTTCAAAAGACCAGCATTCTTAATACCAACGTAAGCGAGGAAAACACCAATACCAGCTGAAATTGCTGAACGAAGAGTTGTAGGAATAGACTCAATGATCATTTTACGAACATTGGTTAATGTGATAATGAGTGAAATAACTCCACAGATGAAGACCATCCCAAGAGCTTCTTTCCAAGTATAGCCCATCCCAAATACGACGGTAAATGTAAAGAAGGCGTTTAGTCCCATACCTGGGGCTTGTGCATATGGCAAGTTAGCATAGAAAGCCATCATCAAAGTTCCCACAACAGAACCGATGATTGTTGCCAAGAATACACCTTGAACAGGCATTCCTGTTTGTGAAAGCATTTGAGGGTTTACAAAGAGAATATAACTCATTGCAAAGAAAGTTGTTAAACCAGCAAGAACCTCTGTACGGACGTCTGTCCCGTGCTCTTTTAGTTTAAATAGTTTGTCCATTTTTAATCTCCTTTGTCATTTTACGAACAATATGACTATTATATCATTGATCATTCACATTTTCAAGCTTTTTTTCCTATTTTTAAAAATTCTTAGAGGATATTATTCTTCTTATTTTTGCTTATAGTCAGCTTTTCTTTCAGCTTTTTGATATAATAGGAAACATCTTATCTGAAACTAGATTCGGGAGGATTTTATGACTAAAAAAATGATTGCCGTGGACTTAGACGGTACCTTACTTAATGGAGAAAGCAAACTCTCTGACTTTACAAAAGAAACCATTAAAAAAATCTCTAAAAAAGGCCACCATGTGGTTATCGCAACCGGTCGCCCATATCGTATGGCCAAAGATTTTTATGACCAACTTGAACTTGAGACTCCTATGATCAACTTCAACGGTTCACTCACTCACCTACCTGGTAAGGTTTGGAAACATGAAAAATGCCTTACTGTGGACAAAAAATATCTCTTGGATATCGTGAAACGAAAAGAGGAGATTGAGGCAGACTTTATCGCAGGTGAATACCGTAAAAAGTTTTACATTACAGCTCCGAACAAAGAGATTGCCGACCCTAGGCTATTTGGTGTTGAAAACTTCAGACCTGAAAATCAATTTAATCCTGAACTTGTCACCAAGGACCCTAACTGCATTTTATTTCAGACTCGCGCAAGTGACAAATATGCTCTCGCAGAAGAAATGAACAGTTTTTACAAGCATCAACTCAACATTAATACTTGGGGTGGTCCTTTAAACATCCTCGAATGCGCACCCAAAGGTGTTCACAAAGCCTTTGCTCTTGAATACCTCCTCAATGTCATGAATATAGACAGACAGAACTTGATTGCCTTTGGTGACGAACACAATGACCAAGAAATGCTCTCCTTTGCAGGTAGAGGATATGCCATGAAAAATGCTAATCCCGCTCTACTTTCTTTCGCAGACGAGCAATTACCGCTAACCAACGAAGAAGACGGAGTCGCTCACTTTTTACAAGAGCAGTTCCTTTAATAAAACCTATCCCTCCATACTTTTTGGGTAGAAAATAGCTACCTTAATCGTATGGATTTTTTTATGCCAAAAATCGATTAAAGAAAAAAGGACCCGAATCCGTGTTAACGAGATTCAAGTCCTTACAAAAGATATCTATTTTTTTAGAACGATACGATCAGAAATTTCGCGATCCATATCATCAATGATCATTTGATTGCCATCAGCTACATAAACCTTGATATCATCTCCAATAAAGACTCTCTGACTTTCTGGTTCGAAAGTGACCTTCTTAATTTCCTGATCACCATCAGCTTCGACTTCTGTCCATGTTCCAGTATTTCCAGTAACAACGAGAGTAATGCTATCTCCCTCATCTTGCCCTTTATAGGTCCCATCAATGTTAGTTACTGAGCTAGCTGTCGAACTAGAAACAGTCATTTCTGCTTGCTGGCTAGTCCTTACTTCCGTACTAGCACTAGTGTTAGCTTGAGTTGAAGGAGTTGCCTGCTCTTTTGGCGAACATGCAACTAAGAGACTAAGACTTGCCAAAGAGGCAAGAGAAAGTGTGAATTTTTTGAGTGACATAATGTCTCCTTTCTTTCAGTGACTTAAAATCAGAATAATCCTGCTGAGCCACCACACCTTCACTATAACAAATAAAGATTGGAGAGTCAATCAAATGACTCTGAGGCCATGATACAAGCTCGAACCTCAGATATAAAATAGAGAGAGCCTGTCACAAATAGCAAGTCTTTCTCTTGTGCAGAAGCTTCAAGATTATCTATAAAATCTCGATATGAAGCAATGCTTGTATAATCTCCAAGATCTTGCTCTTCCAAGGAACCCTGATAGTCAAAACTCGTAACATAGAGAACTACATCAGGTAAATGCTCTGTTAAATAAGTAAGCATCCCACTATAATCTTTCCGCTTTAGCGCACCAAATAGAATTTGAGGCTGGTACCCTTGCTGAATTTTCTCTTGGATAAATTCAACCAAACGCTCTAGAGCTGGTAAATTGTGAGCCCCATCCAAATAGATGTGCTCAGTGATAGCTTCTAGCCTTCCTGCCCATTTAGTAGCTTGCAAGGCAGCATGTACTGCTTCTTGTTCTACTTTCTCGTCTCTTTGTACCATAAATAGTAGAAAAGCCTGCAAGGCAAGCGCTGCATTTTCCTCCTGATATGCTCCCTCTAATCCCAATATTAGGTGGTTCAAGTCAGCTAGAGAAGAAGAAAAGTTCCCATTTCGGAAAGAAAAATCTTGGTCGGCTTGGTAGAGACTTACACCCAAATCAGTAGCAGTCCTTTGACAAACGAGTTGGGCTTCCGATGCTAGATTTGCAATCACAGCTGACTTGCCGGGCTTAAAAATTCCTGCTTTCTGTTTAGCGATTTCTTCCAGACTATCGCCCAAGGTCTCCTGGTGATCGAGGCCGATTGATGTGATGATTGCAATTTCTCCTGTCACTACATTGGTAGTATCAAGAAGTCCACCTATCCCAACTTCCAGTAGGACCAAATCTACTTCTTGCTCTTTAAAATAGAGCAAAGCAATCAAGGTCAGCAACTCAAAAAAAGATAGCTGATCGTGGGTTTCTAAAAGTCTTTGCTCCATTGCTTTAACTTTATCGGCTAAACGGATAAAATCATCATCCGATATAGGCTCACCATTAATACAGATACGGTCATGGATGCTAACAATATGGGGCGAAGTAAAGGTCCCAACATTCTTGCCGTGAGAGACAAAAAGCTCTCTCATAAAGGCAATGGTCGACCCTTTCCCATTCGTCCCCGTCACATGGATAATTGGATAGGTTTGCTCAGGATTCCCCAGTAAATCCACTGCTTTTTGCATCCGTCCCAAACCTGATCTAAAATTCAATCCAATCCGACTATGGAGCCATTTTTCTACTTCAAACACGCTTATCTCCTTAATCCTTAATAAAAAAGCGAAGATTCTCTTCGCTTTTTACTTCATTTGCTAGAACCTAGCTTGTTTTAATTTCAATATGGGGTAAAATCACCCCCCGGATGTTCCAACTCTTTCTAGTTTCTAGGAGTTGGGCTAAAAACATCCCCGAAATTACCAGTTCTCTCTTATTTTAAGGAACTGGGCTGATACAGTCTCCCAGACTGTATCACTCCTCCATAAAGCTGTTGAAGACTTCTTCAATCATGTTCCATTCGTCATCTGAATCTTCAGGAATTGGTTGCAATTCGCCTTCAGTTCCATCTTCATTTTCGATGAATGAGTAAGCTTGGATTTCAACTTCACCGTTTTCATCTTCTTCTGCATTAACTGGTACAAGAAGAACATAGTTTTTACCAAATTCTTCTTTTCCGTCAATAGTCAAAAGGATTTCAAATAAAGTTTCGTTTCCTTGCTCATCTACAAGTGTAATCAATTCACGTTCTTCGTGATCGTGGTTGTGATCGTGTGACATAGTTTCTCCTCTGTCTTAAAATTTTCTATCTAAATAATTTTGCAAAATCAATTGAGCTGCTAATTTATCAATAACTTTTTTACGCTTATTGCGACTAATGTCTGCTTGCTCAATCAACATGCGCTCAGCAGCAACCGTGGTCAGGCGCTCATCCTGGTATTCTACTGGCAAACCAAAGAGTTCTTCCAGTTTTTCTCCATAGGCTTGACTCGCTTCCACTCGCGGTCCACTGGTATTGTTCATATTTTTAGGTAAACCAACAACAAAGCGCTCCACCTTATAGGTGTCAACCAATTCCTTGAGTCGTTCAAAGCCGAACTCTCCTTGATCTTCATTGATTTGGATGATTTCGAGCCCTTGTGCTGTAAACCCTAACGGATCGCTAATCGCTACTCCTACTGTTTTGGAACCAACGTCCAACCCCATAATTCTCATTGGTTATAGATCGACTCCTTGTCCCTTAAGGTAGTAGCGGACCAATTCTTCAACAATCTCATCGCGTTCGTATTTACGGATTTGATTTCTTGCGTTATTGTAACGAGGAACGTAAGCTGGGTCTCCACTGAGAACATAGCCCACAATTTGATTAATAGGGTTATACCCCTTCTCATTCAAGGAAGCATAGACTTCTGTCAATGTTTCACTAATTTCTTTTTTATTGGAATCATCCAATTTAAAACGTACGGTTTCTTCAGTAAATCCCATTCTAACACCCTCTTTCCTTAGAATAGTACTATTATAGCACATTCACAGCCATTCTACAAATGACACAGCCTGATTTTGCTGATTTTCTGTGACTTCCTTACTGGACAGTCGCGCCACTTGCAACTCGATTTTCAATATATTCTTCTGGTTCGTTTTTTAGTAGATTTTCTAATCCCACATTTTTTAAATATTCGCTTTCGCTTGCCTTTTTAACGTCTAGAACTTGAAAATCATAACTTGTTTTTGTTTCAATCTCGGTTTCACTTAAAAGATTGGTTTCAATGTTAAATCCAGGAATTTTACGTGCTTCTTGGACCGATTCATCCTTGTCTTCTCCTTCTTTCAAGGCCTTTTTTGCTTCCTCTAATCCATGCTCAGCAATAAAGTTCTTGAGGTCTTCTGAAACTTGTCGTTTTTGCTGAATCGTTAAGGTCAAGAACTGTTTGCCCTTATAGGTAATGGTCTGGGTTTGTTGAACCCCATTTTCGTCAGCAGGTAGAACAAGCGTCTTTGTTACAACTGTATTGTTATTGGCATTTTCTAGAACTGGCAAAGTTGATTGAAGAGCTTCTGTCGTTGTATCTTTAGAAGGTTCCGCAGACTCTTTTTTCTGTCCACAGCCAGCTAGCAAAAATAGGAGCGCAACTGTACCGATAACTATCTTCTTCATATTTATTTTCCTTATTTATCTATCAAATAAGGCTAGGAGTCACTCCCAGCCTTTATGTTTTATAGTGCTGCACGTAAACGTGCTTCTGCATTTTCTACATTGCGGACAGAGCGTGGCAAGAAGGCACGAATGTCATCTTCTTTATAGCCAACTTGCAAACGTTTCTCGTCAACAAGAATTGGACTTTTTAGGATGCGTGGTGTTTCCATGATTAAATTAAGCACTTCATTGACACTCAAATCTTCGATATCAACTCCGAGAGCTTTAGCGTAGCGATTCTTTGATGATACAATGCTCGCAATTCCATTGTCTGTTTTTGTTAGAATATCTAATAATTCTTCTCTAGAAATCCCCTCTTTACCGAGGTTTTGTTCTTTATAACTTAACTGGTGGGCATTGAGCCAGGTCTTAGCTTTTTTACAGCTAGTACAACTTGAGACTGTATAAATTTTGATCATGTACCTACCCCTTTCGCTACATGTTACTATCAGTTTATTCTATTATACCATAAAAAACATCCGACTTGCGACCTATTTTTAAAAAAATTTAACTTTTTCCCCAGTTTTCTATCTTTTTTCTTGACAAAACCGAACTATAACCATTCTTTGTACTTCCTAATGTAACATTTCTTAATAACTGTGACGCTAAACATGTACAAGAAAATAATACAGATTAAGAACAAGAAGTAAGGAAGTCCTAACGGTGCTAAACGAAGTATATTTACTAGCGGTCCATAAGGTAGACTGGTTACGAAAAAGGCTGCAATAAGAGTCATAAAAATCACAAGCCAAGCTGGTCTGCTTTGTACAAAAGGAACTTTTGCTGTACGAAGCATATGGATGACCATGGTTTGAGACCACATAGATTCGATGAACCATCCTGTTTGGAACAAGATAATAAACTGAAGGGCAGATTCTGACCCATGAACATAATGGTGACCTGTCACCAAAGGAACAATGATAAAGTAGAGGAAAATAAAGGTCAAAATGTCAAAGATAGATGAGATTGGACCCATCCAAACCATAAATCGCGTAATAGATTTTGCTTCCCATGTATGAGGTTGTTTTAGGAAGTCTTGATCCACGTTATCAAACGGCAATGCCACACAAGATAAATCGTAGACTAGGTTTAGGACAATGAGATGAACAGGAGCCATTGGTAAAAATGGCAAGAAAATACTTGCAACCAATAGTGAGAAGATATTCCCAAAGTTTGAACTAACGGTCATCTTGATGTATTTGGTCATGTTGGCGTAGACCTTCCGGCCTTCAACGATACCTGTTTCAAGAACCATGAGATCCTTGTCTAGCAAGATAACATCCGCTGTTTCCTTTGCGATATCTACTGCCGTATCAACGGAAATTCCAACATCTGCCACTTTCATAGATGGAGCATCGTTAATACCATCTCCCATATAACCAACACCATGACCATTTTTCTTCAATTGTAGAATAATTCGAGCTTTTTGGTCAGGAGACAATTTGGCAAAGACTGTTACACTTTCAACCGCTTCTGCCAATTCTTGGTCTGTCATTTGATCAATGTCAGCACCTAAGAGCATATGCTCAACGTCCAATCCAACCTTTTCACAGATAGCTTGGGTTACTTTCTCGTTATCTCCAGTTAAAATTTTTGTTTTGACACCATGCTCAAGTAGAGCTTGAATAGCGGGTGCTGCAGATGGTTTTGGTGGATCCAAAAAGGCAAGGTAACCTGTAAGGATCATGTCACTTTCATCAGTCACAGCATAGGCATAATCTTCACGTAGACCTGACTTGTAACCAACACCTAATACACGTAAACCTTGACGGTTTAATTGACCAACTTCTGCCAGTACTTCTTGACGAATGTCTTCAGTAAGAGGGATGACTTCTCCACGATATTCCACATGTGTCGAAATGGTCAACATTTCTTCCAAGGCGCCTTTGGTCACCATACTAACAACATTGCTATCATCTTTGACAATGACACTCATGCGTCTGCGCTCAAAGTCAAATGGAAGCTCGTCGATTTTTTGGAAACTGGTATCGAGATTTTGTAGGATAGCGTGTTCTTTGGCTTCTTTTTCAGTTCTACTGATGATGGCACGGTCCATCAAGTTTTTCAAACCTGTTTGAAAATGTGAATTTAGATAAGCTCTTCTTAAGACCGCCATATCCAAATCACCATGGATATCCAAGGGGTATTCTAAGACAATCTCATCTTGCGTTAAAGTTCCAGTTTTATCCGTACAAAGGATATCGATTGCTCCTAAGTCCTGGATAGCATTGAGTTTTTTGATGACTACCTTTTCCTTGGCCATGATAATGGAACCTTTTGCTAAGCTGGCTGTAATAATCATTGGCAGCATTTCTGGTGTCAGTCCGACACCAACGCTCAAGGCAAACACTCCCGCTTCTAGCCAATCTCCATCGGTTAAACCATTTGCAAAAAACACAATCGGAACCATGACAAGCATCAAGCGGATCAAGAGCCAAGAAATGCTGTTCATTTCACGTTCAAAAGAAGTTGGCTCATCATAGGTGTTGAGAGTTTGCTCAATAGCTCCCATCATGGTGTCATCACCAACCGCTAGAACCATAGCTGTCGCACTTCCTGAGATAACGTTTGTCCCCATGAATGCCAAAGATTCTGCTTCTAAGAGGCTATCTACATTTTGATTGGTGGCTTTATTTAAAGCAAGCTTTTCAACTGCATCACTTTCTCCAGTCAAACCTGACTGTTGAACGAAAAAGTCGCGCGATTCGAATAAGATGACATCTGCTGGAATCATATCTCCCGCACTTAATTTCACGAGATCTCCCACAACCAACTCATCGATGGGTAACTCTTGTTCAAGACCATCACGAATAACAGTTGCAGTGTTGACAATCATTTTTGAAAGGTTAGTTGTTGCCTTGTCGCTCCGCAATTCTTGGACAAAACGGATACCTCCTGAAATCAAAACCAAGACAACAATAATGATAGAGGTTGTTGGGTCTTCTTGGCCAGGTTTGGCAAGCCAGACGTTTGTAACGAGAGAAATAAAGGCAATTACAAGCAAAATAATTGTGAAGGGATTGATAATAGACTCATAAATTTTCTTAAAGATGGAATCCTCTTGACCCTTGGTGATAGTGTTTTCACCATATAGGTCACGGTTTTCTTCGACTTGTTCTGAATCTAAACCTTTTAGACTTGTATGGTAAAAAACTAGACTCTCTTTAAATGGGGTTTGAATAGCTGCTGCTAATCTTTCTTTTGTAGTTTTCATTGGCTTCTCCTATCTGTATGAATGATAATTTCATACACAGGGACCAATCACTTTATAAGGACAAAACGACACAAATCAGCGATTGGCTGTGTATGTGCGGTTCTGGATGGTCGTCAATTTGCATCGTTTTTCTCCTTTCTTTGTTTTAAAACAGCAGAAAGTCCTGCCATAAAATGGCAGGACTAAAAAACTTATTATCTGTTTTCGTTCAAGCTTTAACTCCATAGGGCGATGTAATGAGCTTAGTCTTGACCTTCGCGACCAGGACTGTTGACCAACGAGTAGTGTCTCCACTGCTTTGCGGTAGTCATCCGTATCCCTATGGTAGCCTCACCTACCGTTTTCGCCTTTCAGTATAAACCTTTAACTAGTAAAAGTCAACGATTTATCTCATTTTTCTTAGATTACGATTAATTCTTTTGGAGCAAGGGTTAATAACTCACAACCTGTATCTGTAATCAAGATATCATCTTCGATACGAACTCCGTATTTACCTTCAATATAAATACCAGGTTCATCAGTCAAGACCATACCAGTTTTGATAACTTCTTTAGAAGTTTGGCTAAAGTAAGGTTCTTCGTGGATATCGAGTCCGATACCATGCCCGATACCGTGTGTAAAGTATTCTCCATAGCCTGCTTCCACAATAATATCACGAGGAATTTTATCAAAGTCACGGAAGCCTAAGCCATCCTTAGCTTGGTCAATCAATGCTTGATTGGCCTTCAAAACGGTATTGTAGATTTCTGCTTGTTCGTCGCTGACATGGCCTAGGTAGATGGTACGTGTCATATCACTCACATAGTGGTCATAAAGACACCCAAAATCCATAGTGATTGCTTCGCCTAGTTCTACTGGCTTGTGCATTGGGTGGGCGTGAGGTTTAGAAGAGTTGATTCCACTAGCTAGAATCGTGTCAAAAGACAAACCAGCAGCTCCTAATTCACGCATACGGAAGTCCAGGAAGTTGGCAATTTCAATTTCTGTCTTACCTGGCTTGATAAAGTCAAGAGCATCGTGGAAAGCTTGGTCTGAGATGGAACAAGCCTTACGAATAGTCGCAATCTCTGTCTCGTCCTTAATCATGCGAAGGGCTTCAACAAACTGTGTCTGAGGAATTAATTCCAAACCTTCAAAAGCGACTTGCATGCGGTGGTAATAAGAAACCGAAATTTCATCTTCAAAACCAATCCGTGAAAGGCCCATGTCTTTCGCAATCTTTGCAATAACAGCCAACTCGTCACGTTCTGCAAAAATCTCAAAACCAGTAACTTCCTGCTTAGCAGCGATGATATAGCGGGCATCCGTCACCAAAATTTGACGGTCACGACTGATAAAGACTGTTCCATTTGAACCCCAAAATCCTGTCAAATAGTAGACATTTTTAAGGTTATTGATAATGATTCCATCTAGTTCTTTTTCTTGCATTTTATCGAGAAATGCTTGCACACGTTTATTCATGATGTAACTTTCCTTTCAAATACTGTCCTGTATAGCTTGCTTCATTGGCAGCTACTTCTTCTGGAGTTCCTGTTGCAATGATGGTACCACCACCGACACCGCCTTCTGGACCTAAATCGATGATATGGTCTGCTGTTTTGATGACATCTAGATTATGCTCAATCACGAGAACTGTATTACCATCGTCTACAAAGCGAGACAAAACCTTCAGTAGACGCGCGATATCCTCGGTATGAAGACCAGTTGTCGGTTCATCTAGAATGTAGAAGGATTTACCAGTCGAGCGTTTATGGAGCTCGCTAGCCAGCTTCATACGTTGCGCTTCTCCACCAGAAAGAGTTGTGGCAGGTTGTCCCAAGGTCACATAGCCTAGACCTACATCCTTAATGGTCTGGAGTTTGCGTTGAATTTTCGGAATATGTTTGAAAAATTCTACCGCATCGTTGACGGTCATATCCAAGACTTGCGAGATATTCTTTTCCTTGTAGTGAACTTCTAGCGTTTCACTATTATAACGGGTTCCGTGGCAGACTTCACAAGCTACGTATACGTCTGGCAAGAAGTGCATTTCAATCTTGATAATCCCGTCACCAGAGCAGGCCTCACAGCGACCACCCTTAACATTGAAGCTGAAACGACCCTTTTTGTAACCACGGATTTTGGCTTCATTTGTCTGAGCAAAGAGGTCTCGGATGTCATCGAAAACACCTGTATAGGTAGCAGGATTAGACCTCGGTGTTCGTCCAATAGGACTCTGGTCAATATCAATCAGACGGTCGATATGCTCAATCCCTGTAATCGTCTTAAACTTACCAGGCTTGTCTGAATTGCGATTAAGTTTTTGAGCAATGGCTTTTTTGAGAATGCTGTTAATAAGTGTCGACTTCCCTGAGCCAGAGACCCCCGTCACCGCAATGAATTTCCCGAGTGGGAAACGAGCAGTGATATTTTGTAGGTTATTTTCACGCGCTCCAGTCACCTCGATAAAGCGACCATTTCCTACACGGCGTTCTGACGGCACTGGAATCGCACGTTTTCCTGATAGATACTGTCCTGTAATTGACTTACTGTTTCGAGCTACCTGCTTAGGCGTTCCTGCTGCGACAATTTCTCCACCAAAGACACCTGCACCAGGGCCAACGTCAATCAAATAATCAGCCTCTCGCATGGTGTCTTCATCGTGTTCTACCACGATTAAAGTGTTCCCCAAGTCACGCATCTTTTTCAGACTGGCAATCAGGCGGTCATTGTCCCTCTGGTGAAGACCGATAGACGGCTCATCTAAGATATAGAGGACTCCTGAGAGGTTGGAACCAATCTGGGTTGCTAAGCGAATACGCTGACTCTCCCCACCTGATAGTGTTCCTGCTGAACGAGAAAGTGTCAGATAGTTGAGACCAACGTTATTAAGGAAGGTCAAGCGGTCCTTGATTTCCTTAAGAATCGGACGAGCAATGATGGCTTCATTTTCAGATAGGCTTAGTTGTTCAATAACCTCCAAATGGTCTGCGATGGAGAGGTCTGAAATTTCTCCAATATGAGGGGCTTTCTCTCCTCCTACACGAACGGATAAGGCCTGATCGTTGAGGCGATAACCGTGACAAGTGCCACAAGTTAGCTCATTCATATAAAGACGCATCTGTGTGCGGGTGTAGTCGCTATTGGTTTCATGATAACGTCGCTTAATATTCCCTATAATACCTTCAAAAGGAATGTCGATGTCACGAACCCCACCAAATTCATTTTCATAATGGAAATGGAATTCCTTACCATCTGAACCATAGAAAATGAGATGTTTCTCCTCCTCAGACAAGTCCTCAAAAGGAGTATCCATATCCACTCCAAAGGCTGTCATGGCTTGTTCTAGCATATTTGGATAATAGTTAGAAGAGATCGGGTTCCAAGGCGCTAAGGCTCCCTCACGAAGGGTCTTGCTAGCATCTGGCACTACCAAGTCTGTATCAACCTCTAGCTTGATCCCCAAACCATCACACTCACTACAAGAACCAAATGGTGCATTGAAAGAGAAGAGACGAGGTTCTAGTTCTGGAACCGTAAAGCCACAAACTGGACAAGCATAGTGTTCTGAAAAGAGTAACTCTGAATCATCCATGGTATCAATAACGACATAACCTTCAGCGATGCGGAGAGCTGCTTCAATTGAGTCAAAGAGACGACTACGGATACCTTCTTTGATGATAATACGGTCTACCACCACGTCAATGTTGTGTTGTTTATTCTTTTCAAGTTCAGGAACTTCAGTCACATCATAGACAACTCCATCGACACGGACACGTACGTAACCATCTTTTTGAATCTTTTCAATCAACGTCTTGTGTTGCCCTTTTTTCTTACGAACAACAGGAGCCAAAATCTGCAGACGCTGGCGTTCTGGTAATTCCAAAACCTTGTCCACAATCTGCTCTACAGACGAAGCCTTGATAGCCCCATGTCCATTGATACAGTAGGGTGTCCCTACACGTGCATAGAGAAGACGTAGATAATCGTTGATTTCCGTCGTTGTCCCAACCGTCGAACGAGGATTTTTACTGGTCGTTTTCTGGTCAATGGAAATGGCAGGGCTGAGACCATCGATAGAGTCCACATCTGGTTTTTCCATATTGCCCAAAAACTGACGAGCGTAGGCTGATAGACTCTCTACATAGCGACGTTGCCCTTCTGCATAAAGGGTATCAAAAGCAAGACTCGACTTGCCCGAACCCGACAGCCCCGTCACCACAACTAGCTTGTCACGTGGAATTTCCACGTCAATATTTTTTAAATTATGGGCGCGTGCCCCATGGATGACAATCTTATCTTGCATATTACTTCTTTCTAGTCCATTGTTGCTTTCCATTATACCAAAAAAAGTGAAATTCTATTACCAAAAAAGCCGAATTTGTAGTATAATAGTACGGTGCTAAAAATCACTTAAACACAGAATAGATTAGGAAAGGATAGGGGATATGAAACAAGTCTTTCTCTCAACAACAACAGAATTTAAAGAGATCGATACGCTCCAACCGGGCACTTGGATCAATCTCGTCAATCCTACACAAAGCGAATCGATGGAAATCGCTTCTGCCTTTGATATTGATATCGCTGACCTCCGTGCACCACTCGATGCGGAAGAAATGTCTCGTATTACCATTGAAGATGAATACACTCTGATTATCGTAGACGTTCCCATTACCGAGGAGAGAAATAACCGTATCTACTATGTAACTATCCCCTTGGGGATTATCATCACAGAGGAGGCTATCATTACCACTTGTTTGGAGCCTCTCCCACTTCTAGATGTCTTTATCAATCGGAGACTTCGGAATTTCTATACCTTTATGCGTTCGCGCTTTATCTTTCAAATCCTCTACCGCAACGCTGAAATTTATCTGACAGCCCTTCGTTCAATTGAACGTAAGAGTGAGCAAATCGAAACCCAACTTCACAAATCTACTCGAAATGAAGAATTGATTGAACTCATGGAGTTGGAAAAGACCATCGTCTACTTCAAGGCCTCTCTCAAGACAAATGAGCGCGTGATTAAAAAATTGACAAGCGCAACTAGCAATATTAAGAAATACCTTGAAGACGAAGACTTACTTGAAGATACCTTGATTGAAACGCAACAGGCCATCGAGATGGCGGATATCTATGGAAACGTCCTTCACTCTATGACAGAGACCTTTGCCTCTATCATTTCAAACAACCAGAACAATATCATGAAAACCTTGGCCCTCGTGACCATCGTTATGTCTATCCCGACTATGATTTTCTCAGCTTACGGAATGAACTTTAAGGACAATGAAATCCCTTTAAACGGAGAACCGCATGCTTTCTGGCTCATCGTCTTTATCGCCTTTGCTATGAGTGTTTCTCTCACTCTTTACCTCATCCATAAAAAATGGTTCTAAACAGGAGTTATTATGTCACAGATTGATTTAAAAGAATTAACAAAGAAAAACCAAGAATTTATCCATATTGCAACCCAGCAATTTCTCAAGGACGGGAAAACCGATGCCGAAATCAAGGCTATCCTTGAAGAAGTCATTCCTCATATCCTTAAAGAACAACCAAAGGGAGTGACAGCTCGTTCTATCTACGGAGCACCAACTCACTGGGCTCATAGTTTCAGCGAAAAAGAGCAATACGAAAAAGAACATCCAAAAGAAAACGACGATCCAAAATTGATGATGTTGGATTCAGCCCTTTTCATCACAGGACTGTTTGCAGTGGTTAGCGCCTTGATGAGCTTCTTCTCAAACCAACCCGTAGCTTACGGATTGGTAACACTTATCAGTGTAGGGGCCTTTGGTGGAGTTGCCTTCTACCTTCTCTATCACTTCATTTACCGTTACTACGGACCAGATACCGACCGCAGCCAACGCCCTCCATTCTGGAAATCACTTTTGGTTATGTTAGCGACTATGTTTGCTTGGGTCTTCATCCTCTTCTTGAGTAACTTCCTTCCACAAGCCATCAACATTAGTCTCCCACCACTTGTTTTATTGGTGATTGGAGGAGCTCTCCTTGCCCTACGTTTCTACCTCAAAAAACGTTTCAACATCAAGAGTGCAAGTGCAGGTCCAGCTAGATATTAAGATAAACAATAAAGGAGAAATATATATGACTAAACAGAGAATTAATCAAATTGTTGGTTCAATTGGTGCCTTTATCGGGATTATTGTATTTATAGCCTACATCCCCCAAATTTTTGCCAATTTACAAGGGAACAAAGCTCAACCATTCCAACCTTTATCAGCAGCAGTCTCTTGCTTAATCTGGGTCATTTATGGATGGACAAAAGAGCCTAAGAAAGACTGGATTCTAATCATTCCAAACTCAGCCGGGGTTATCCTTGGCGGACTGACTTTCCTTACTGCTCTATAAGAATACAACTACTATAAAAAGCAACCACACGATTGGTTGCTTTTTGTTTACTTTCTTAATCTAAAAGCCTTTTTCTGATTCTAATTCTTGTTGTTTCTCCTCTTCTTTTGTGATACAATAGCATCAATTTATTTCCCGGAGGATAAGATATGGTTTCTACTATTGGTATTGTGAGCTTGTCTAGTGGCATTATCGGAGAGGACTTTGTCAAACACGAGGTGGACTTGGGTGTTCAACGTCTCAAGGACTTGGGACTCAATCCTATCTTTTTACCTCATTCACTAAAAGGCTTAGACTTTGTAAAAGAACATCCTGAAGCTCGTGCAGAGGATTTGATTCAGGCCTTTTCTGATGATAGTATCGACATGATCCTATGCGCCATCGGTGGGGATGATACCTATCGCTTGCTACCCTACCTTTTTGAAAATGACCAACTAGAAAAAGTTATCAAACAAAAAATTTTTCTTGGCTTCTCGGATACAACTATGAACCATCTCATGTTGCATAAACTAGGAATCAAGACTTTTTACGGCCAATCATTTCTAGCAGACATTTGTGAGTTAGACAAAGAAATGTTGCCATATAGCCTCCACTACTTCAAAGAATTGATTGAAACGGGAAGAATCTCGGAAATCTGCCCTAGTAACATTTGGTATGAGGAACGGACTGATTTTAGTCCCAAGGCTCTGGGAACACCTCGTGTCAGCCATACAAATACAGGTTTTGACTTGTTACAAGGAACTGCACAGTTCGAGGGGGAAATCCTCGGCGGTTGCCTCGAATCCCTCTACGATATCTTTGACAACTCTCGATATGCAGATAGCACAGACCTCTGCCAAAAATACAAACTTTTCCCTGACTTGTCAGACTGGGAAGGAAAGATTCTCTTGCTAGAAACAAGCGAAGAAAAGCCTGAACCTGATGATTTCAAAAAAATGTTGCAAACTTTAAAAGAAACTAGGATATTTGATGTCATCAGTGGACTCTTGGTCGGGAAACCTATGGATGAAACCTTCTATGACGACTATAAGGAGGCACTATTGGATATCATTGATAGCAATATCCCAATTGTCTATAATTTGAATGTTGGTCATACAACTCCAAGAGCTATTGTCCCCTTTGGAGTCCACGCCCATGTAGATGCAACGGAGCAAGTCATTCGCTTTGACTATAATAAAAAAAGCTGAGATGAATTTCTCAGTTTTTTCTCTTGTATAACTACTAAAATGTCACATACTACTGATAACTAAAATGATAAAGTTGAGGCTGTTCCCTAACATGTGAACAAGTAGGGGATAGTAAATATTCTCCTTTTCTTTCACATAAATAATAGAAAAGGCAAGGCCCCCACCTAGGTAACCGACTGCACTGATCCACTCGGATAAATCCAAACTGTGCATATGAGTAAGCGCAAATGCAAGTCCGACTATAAAGATACTCAACCAAGTTGGCAGACTTTTTCTCAAATATCTCAATAGAGTTTGACGGAAAAATAATTCTTCTACCAGAGGTCCAATGATACAGGCGAAAACTGCTATCAGTAATGGTTGCTCTTGAAAGGTGCTTTGAATATTAGACTGGTTTAGACCTTGTCCGTCCAGTCCCAAAAACTGCCTCAACATTTCTGATATAGAGCCAAAGACAACAGCCATCAGAATGAGAAAGAGGCAGCCTTTTAAAACGCCAAAGAAGAATTTTCTCTTAGTTTTTCTAATCTCATTCCATTGTTGGATTAATTTATCCTTGAACAAGAAAGAGCCATATAGAGCTAATACTACATAGACTAGATATTCTAGATAATTCGCAATGGCAGATGGCATCACAGAAGCCAGCAATTTATCACCATCAAACACAAAAAGAACTGTATAGAGAATCGAAAAAATCAGAATTCCCTTATATTTGTTAGACATCATTTAATTTTCCTTTCCATTCACAATCATTCTCATGGTCATCAACCAACCCTGCAGCCTGTAGAAAGGACAAAACAGCGACTGGTCCTGTGAACTTGAAGCCACGTTTTTTGAGTTCCTTGGATATTTTTTCAGACAAAGGCGTTTTGGCTGGTGCTTGACGGTAGTCCGGGATATCATTGACTATGGTTTTCCCATCCACAAAAGACCAGAGATAAGCATCAAAAGAGCCATACTCTTTCTGAACTTGTAGAAAGGCCTGGGCATTAGCTCGCGTCGCAAAAATCTTGGCACGATTGCGGATAATTGCTGGATTATTCATCAAAGCTTCCAGCTCTTCATCCGTCATGTCTGCAACAGCTTGAATTTGGTAACCCTGAAAAGCTTGACGGAAGGCTTGGCGTTTATTGAGCACCGTTTCCCAAGATAGGCCTGCCTGATAGGTCTCCAAACAAAGCAACTCAAAAAGCGCTTGGTCATCATGTAGGGGCTGCCCCCATTCCTCATCGTGATAGGCTACATAGAGCGGGTTGTTCATTTTAACCCAGCCACAGCGTTTTGGCATCTTCTTCTCCTATTTCACCAACATCTTAAGGGCAGATTTGATGTAGTTTTCAGCAGTATCTGAAGTTCCTTCAAAGAATTTCTTGATCTTCTTGAGTTCAGTTGCCTTGTAGCCCAATGCCAACATGGCTTCCATAGCTTCTTCCAATTCTTGGTTGTCATTGCTAGATGGAGCTGCAGTCTTAGCAGGGAGGTCATCTCCTGCCACAATCACCTTACCTTCTAGGTCCAAGACCATCTGTTGGGCTGTTTTCTTACCAATTTTAGGGAACTTGGTCAAGTAGGTGATGTTCTTAGTCTCGATGGCTTGAACCAAACCAGCATTGTCATCAGCAGCAATAATAGCAAGAGCTGATACAGGTCCAATACCTGAGACCGAAATCAGACTGAGAAAGAGCTTCTTCTCATCTTCTGTGCGAAAGCCGTAGAGCAGATGCGCGTCCTCACGGACAACTTGGTGCACATAGATTTGTGTCTCTTGATTGACCTGGCCTGAGTAAGCATAGGGATTTGCTACGTGTAGGATATAGCCGATTCCGTTTGCTTCTAGGACGATGTATTTAGCAGTAATTTTGGTAATAATACCCTTTAGATATTCGTACATAATTTTCCCTTCAATTTATACTCAATGAAAATCAAAGAGTAAACTAGGAAGCTAACCGTAGGCATAACTTAAGTTAGACAAGGTAAGGCTGACGCAGTTTAGAGAGATTTTCGAAGAGTATTAGTATTTTCCTAGCTCTCGGAGGCTAGTATGATTTTCCTGAATGCGACGGAACATCTTTTCCATATCTGACTTGGTAAAGTGGACCAAAACAGGGCGTCCGTGCGGACAGTTATATGGATTGTCACATTGAGAGAGCTGATAGAGGAGCTGTCTGGCTGAGTGATCATCGATACGATGGTTGGCCTTGATGGAACGCTTGCAGGACATCATGATCGCTAGCTCTGCTCGGTATTTCTTGATAGAAACTTCCTTAGTCAAAAGGAGCATGTCGCACATTTCATAGATACCTGACTCGATTTCCTCCTCTGCCATCCAAATGGGATGTTCGCGCAAGATAAATTGATTTTCTCCGTACTCTGCCAGATAGACACCTACTTCCTCTAAAAGAGACATTCTTTCCTTGAGACGAAGGGCATCATCCGCAGGAAATTCAAAGATATAGGGCACTAGGAGTTGTTGTTGACTCTGGTCAACATTTCCAATGCTCTCGCGGTACTCCTCGTACTTAACCCGCTCCTGAGCTGCATGTTGATCTATGATGTAGAGCCCATCTCGCCCTTGGGCAAAAAGATAGGTTCCATGCATCTGCCCGAAAAATTCCAACTCTGGGAAGCTCGAAGATTCTTCACGCTCCAGCTTATCATAAGCCTTATCCAGACTTGCCATATCCAACTCTGGATGGTCTAGTTGGTCGTAGCTGATAGGCTTTCTCTCTGCAAAATGCAGTTTTGCTGGCTTGGTCAGCTGATCCAAGGTTTCCTTGGCGAAGAGGTTCAAATCCTGTCTTTCTTCAGTCAGATTCACCTGATGGTCTGCTACCTCAGCTTGAGGCGGTCTTGTCAGCTCCGTTTGATCGTAGTAAAGATTATTTTCTTTAAGTGGGAGGATGGTTTGTTCTACTTTTTCACGATTGCGAACGGTAGATTTGGCAAGATTTTCCAAGGCATCTGGAATCAAGGTCTGTTCCTTGAGACTCTTTGCGATAGCTTCTGAAACTAACGCCATCAATTCTTTTTCCTTAGAAATTCGCACTTCTTGCTTGGTTGGATGCACATTGACATCCGCTAGATAAGGATCGATATGAATGTGAATAACGGCTAGTGGAAAACGCCCCACCATGAGCTTGCTTCCGTAACCATCCAAAATAGCACGGTTGAGCAAGAAGTTCTTGATATAACGGCCATTGATGAAGAGGCTGATATAGTTGCGATTAGCTCGAGTTAACTCAGGCAGAGACACAAAACCTGTAATTTCGAAATCTAAGTCAGAGTTCTCAATTTCAATCATCTTCTTGGCACTCGCCAAACCGTAAATCCCTGCGATGGCTTGACGCAGTTGACCAGTCCCTGCTGTTCGCGTCATTTCCTTGCCATCGCTAATCAGGCTAAAGGAAATCTCAGGATGGGCCAAGCCTAGACGATTGACAATATCGATGATATGAGATAACTCTGCCTGTTGGCTCTTCATATATTTGAGACGAGCTGGTGTGTTAAAAAAGAGATCCTCCACACAAACCTTGGTCCCAACAGGACTAGTCGCAGGGATGATTTCTTCAACTTCTCCTCCACGAGCAACTAACTTGGTCCCGTGACTTGCTCCATCCACTGCTGTCAAAAGAGTCAGTACACTAACAGAAGCGATTGAAGGCAGGGCTTCACCACGAAAACCCAGCGTGCGAATTCGAAAGAGATCTGCCTGATTCTTTATCTTACTAGTGGCATGACGACGGAGAGCCAACTCTACTTCATCGTGGGCAATCCCGTGACCATTATCTGTTATTTGGATTTTCTTAAGACCAGCTTCTTCAATCTCAACGATAATCTGGCTTGAGCCAGCGTCGATAGCATTTTCAACTAATTCTTTGACAACGCTAGCAGGACGCTCGATAACTTCTCCTGCTGCAATTTGGTTGGCCAATACTTCTGGTAATTCAATAATATGAGACATTTTCCAGCCCCTTTCTCAACTATTTTTATCTATTTCTCTGAAAATAAGCTAGTGCTATTATACCATATTTCACTCGTTTCCAAAAAAGTCCAAGCAGCAACTTTCTTCCCGATTTTACTAGGTTATTTGCCAAGTTTGTGGTAAAATAGGTAGAAACAATATTTTAAAAAGGAGAAAAGACACATGCACATTTTTGATGAGCTAAAAGAGCGTGGTTTGATTTTTCAAACGACTGATGAAGAAGCTTTGCGTAAAGCCCTAGAAGAAGGTCAAGTTTCTTATTATACTGGCTACGATCCAACTGCTGACAGCCTTCACCTAGGCCACCTTGTCGCTATCTTGACAAGTCGTCGTTTGCAGTTAGCAGGTCACAAACCTTATGCGCTCGTTGGCGGTGCTACAGGTCTCATCGGAGATCCGTCCTTCAAAGATGCTGAACGTAGTCTCCAAACAAAAGACACAGTGGATGGCTGGGTCAAGTCTATCCAAGGACAACTTTCTCGCTTTCTTGACTTTGAAAATGGGGAAAATAAAGCTGTCATGGTCAACAACTACGACTGGTTTGGCAGCATCAGCTTCATTGACTTCCTCCGTGATATCGGAAAATACTTCACTGTCAACTACATGATGAGCAAGGAATCTGTGAAGAAACGGATTGAAACAGGGATTTCTTACACTGAGTTTGCCTACCAAATCATGCAAGGTTACGACTTCTTCGTCCTCAACCAAGAGCACAATGTTACCCTGCAAATCGGTGGTTCTGACCAATGGGGAAATATGACTGCTGGTACTGAGTTGCTTCGTCGTAAGGCTGACAAGACTGGTCACGTAATTACTGTTCCACTGATTACAGACGCAACTGGTAAGAAATTTGGTAAATCAGAAGGAAATGCAGTTTGGCTCAATCCTGAAAAGACTTCTCCATACGAAATGTACCAATTCTGGATGAACGTTATGGACGCTGACGCTGTTCGCTTCTTGAAAATCTTTACTTTCTTGTCACTTGATGAGATTGAAGACATCCGCAAACAATTTGAAGCAGCGCCACACGAACGCTTGGCTCAAAAAGTCTTGGCTCGTGAAGTCGTTACACTTGTTCATGGAGAAGAAGCCTACAAAGAAGCTCTTAACATCACTGAGCAACTCTTTGCAGGAAACATCAAAAACCTTTCTGTTAAAGAGCTCAAACAAGGACTTCGTGGTGTGCCAAACTACCAAGTTCAAGCAGATGAAAACCACAATATCGTGGAACTGCTCGTCTCATCTGGTGTAGTTAACTCAAAACGCCAAGCCCGTGAAGACGTCCAAAACGGAGCTATCTACGTCAACGGCGACCGCATCCAAGACCTTGACTATGTCTTGAGTGACGCAGATAAGTTAGAGAACGAACTGACTGTTATCCGTCGTGGGAAGAAAAAATACTTTGTATTGACTTACTAAACTGTTCAACATTGATCTATAAATAAAGGAGTTAACCTCGAGAAAGGTAACTCCTTTTTGTTGTTGATAAGCACATCTATCTAGGCTTAATAGACAGACTACGTAGGACTATGCGCAAGGTTGTTAGATTATGTAGGATAGAGAGGTTTGAAGGACTGAGCCAATTAAACAAGCCAAAGCCAATCAAACTACTATTTACGACAACGGTATCTTGAATATTCTTCTTGATGAGTGTTTGCAAAGATGATGATAGCCAATCCAACTCTTGGAAGAAATCCAAGCGATTATCTAACAATAAGATATCGCTCATCTGCTTAGAAATGTCTGCACTCTCATTCATCACCACACCGATATCTGATAGGGTTAGAGCCGCTGAGTCATTCAACCCATCCCCAACCATCAAAATAGTGTGACCTGCTTTCTGCAGTTCCTCTACTAACTCAAATTTTCCATCAGGTTTCAAGTCTGTATAGACCTGATCAAAGGGCAAATCTTTGACTAATTCCTCTGTTCTAACCAAGGTGTCCCCTGTTGCCAGAATCAATTTTTTCCCTTGTGCCTTAAGTTTCTCCAAGGCTGCTTTTGCTTCTTTTCTCAAAGGAGTATGAATACAGAACATTCCAATCAATTCATTCTGATAAGCCAAGAATAAGAGATTATAGTGACTCTTGTACTCTTCAATTAAAGCATTTTGTTCTGAACTGATATGAATTTGCTCATCCTGCATCAAAACATAATTCCCAATAAGAACTGGTTGCCCATCTATATGAGATTTGATCCCCTTGCTTGCGATATATTGGAGTTTCCCATGCATTTCCTCATGTTCAATTCCCTCTATCTCAGCTTGCTTGACGATAGCATTAGCAATAGGATGATAAATGTGTTCCTCAAGACAGGCACTGATTCTGAGAATATCTTCCTCACTATAGTCCCCAAAAGGTAACACCTTTTCAACTATAGGATAACTAGTTGTGATTGTTCCCGTCTTATCAAACAAGAAAGTATCAACTTCCAGATATTTCTCCAGAACATCCCCATCCTTAATCACCATTTCACGATTCAACCCTTCCTTGATAGCTGTCAAATAAGCTACAGGAGTAGAGATTTTCAAAGCGCAGGAGAAATCGACCAATAGGAAAGAAATAGCCTTAGAAAAAGAACCTGTTAATAGGTAAGTCAGACCAGCCCCCAAGAAATTATATTTGACGACCTTATCCGCCATCTTGATGAAATAGCGTTGTTTCGTTTTCTTGTTTTCTTCAGATTTCTTCATCAACTCAATCAGTTGTAAAATCCGGCTGTTCATCTGATTATCGGTTACACGAATGCGTAATTCTCCAGTTTCTAATACTGTATTTGCACAAACCAAATCAGACTCTCTTTTTTCAACTGGAAAACTCTCTCCTGTCAAGGAACTTTCGTTGACCATACCTAAACCTGAAACTACTTGTCCATCAAACAGAATTTCATTTCCTTGAGATAGGACCAAGACATCTCCTATTTGAACATCGGAACTCTTGATACTAACAACCGTATCGCCCTGTACTAGGAATACATCGCTCTCTTTTGCAAGAAGGCTTTGTTCTAAATCTGTTGCCGTTTTTTTCAAGGACCACTGATCTAAATGATTCCCCAAATCAAGCATAAACATGATATTGCTAGCTGTCTTGGATTGGTTCATAAACAAGGACAAGAAAATCGCCGAACAGTCCAAGACCTCCATCGTTAGTTCCTTACGCGCTAGTGTTTGATAGGCTTCTCTAATATAGCCAAAAGCCTGATAACAAGTCCATATATAGCGAATAGGATACGGCACAAAACTACGAAAAAGTATACGCTTAATCGCTGCACCTGAAACAATAGAATAAGCACTCTCTTCTCTACGAATGGGAAGAGTCATCAACTCAGAAACTTTCCCTTTATCAATTCTTTTTAAAAAGGCTTCTGCATTGTCTAATACAGAGAAGCCTTCTTTTATACGTAGAGTAAAGTGCTGTTGATCCATGTAAAACTGGATGGACTCAATCCCCTTTTCATCTCTCGCCAAGGAACGAAGATAGTCTTGAATATCCAAGGTGAGTGAAAAAGAAGATGATAGTCGGATATGTTGGTATCCTCTATGTAGCACTTTAAAAGACATATTATTCCCCTATAAGGCTATCTAATTGCTCTTCTTTTTTCTCTTGCTCGTACAAATATTTGGCATCTTGCAAGACATCGTCTCCATGTTGTTTCACAACAGAAACAGATGCATCTAGCCCGTCTTTCAACTTGTAAGCCTTAGCCAAAGCTTTAGAATAACCTTTTTTAGCTTCCTTACTTGCTAAGATTTTCAAGCCAAGGGTACCAAATGCGACACCACCCAAAAAGAGTGATGATTTTTTCGCAACTTTTGCGACGGTTAGTACTTCTTTTAACATACTTATTTCCTCCTTATCATTATTATATAGCAATTTAGATATAAAAGCAATGTCATTTCATAAATTGGAGAATTATACTCAATGAAAATCAAAGAGCAAACTAGGAAACTAGCCGCAGGCTGTACTTGAGTACGGCAAGGCGACGTTGACGTGGTTTGAATTTGATTTTCGAAGAGTATTAGTTTTATTTCTACTGAATCTCCCATCTACTTATTCCTAAAGTTGCTTTCATTTGCCTCTTTTGATACACTTAAACTATGAATACAAACCTCAAACCTAAACTTCAGCGTTTTGCTTCTGCAACTGCCTTTGCCTGCCCCATCTGTCAAGAAAATCTGGCTCTTCTAGAGACTAGTCTCAAGTGCTGCAATCGTCATTCTTTTGACTTGGCGAAATTTGGCTATGTCAATCTGGCACCTCAAATCAAGCAATCTGCTAACTACGACAAGGAAAACTTTCAAAACCGACAACAAATTCTAGAAGCTGGATTTTACCAAGCTATCTTAGAGGCCATCTCTGATTTACTTTCAAATTCAAAAAATGCCAAAACAATCTTGGATATCGGTTGTGGTGAAGGTTTTTACTCTCGCAAACTTCAAGAGGTTCATCCTGACAAGACCTTTTACGCCTTTGATATTTCCAAAGATTCGGTCCAAATCGCTGCCAAGAGCGAACCCAACTGGGCAGTCAATTGGTTCGTTGGTGACTTGGCTCGCCTTCCTATAAAAGATGCTAGCATGGATATCCTGCTTGATATCTTCTCACCTGCCAACTATGGAGAATTTCGTCGCGTTTTATCCAAAGACGGTATCTTGATAAAGGTTATCCCAACTGAAAATCACCTCAAGGAAATTCGTCAGAGGATACAAGACCAGCTAACAAACAAGGATTATTCTAATCAAGATATCAAAAATCATTTCCAAGAACATTTTACCATCCTATCTAGCCAAACAGCCTCACTGACTAAGACCATCACAACAGAGCAGCTCCAATCCCTACTCAGCATGACACCCCTTCTCTTTCACGTTGACCAGAGCAAGATTGACTGGAGCGATTTGACAGAGATTACCATCGAGGCTGAGATTTTGGTTGGGAGAGCACTGTAATTGACATATACAAAAACCGCATTTCAAGAAGATCTGCGGTTTTAAATTTCAATTTTTAAACTATCTATCCGAAAATTTAAGAAATTTAACATTTCTAAGCTCTAATCTTTATTTTCGATTCGAGATGAAAAATTTATCAATGAACAGTAAGTGATATAAGGCCAGTACCAAACCCCATAAACTACCACGAAAAGAGATTTCTTGATGATTGAGAGGAAACAAATCGTGGTTACCTATATAGAGGCAGGTCAAAATTATAAATGAAATCCAAAATAAATCAGTCCATTTGTATTTTGAAAAATATTTTTTCCACATAAGAACACCTTCTTCCCTATAATCATATTATAATACTTTATATAAGCGGATGCAAGGAATATGAGGTGATCACCTACAACGAAACATAAGGATGAAAGACAGCAAAAACCAGCATTTTTAGTGCTGGTTTATTTTTTAAAACTAGGTTCCTTACAAAACTTACTAACACTAAGCTTTAAAAAAAGTTAGTTTATGAAGTTTAGCGATTGTTAATTTCCCAAACTGTACTCTATTTTTATTTTTTAAACCCCAATAACTAAGGGCAAGTAATGCTACAACCCAAGCAAAAGTGATCCCTAAACTGTCAAAATTCAACTTGAAATCTGGTTTATTAAAGAAATCTACATAAACTCCTAAGAAGGTTGTATCCATAAATTTCTTGACCTCTGAGCTAACTTGAGAAAACATCGGCAAGAATGAAAGACCAAGCATTGGAATCAAACCATAAACCTGAGCCTGAGTTTGTGTCTCTGAAATAGCTCCAATCACTAGATTTAAGAGGATTGTACATAATGCTACCAGAGAAGCTACTACAAGGTATACAGGATAATCTTTTGCGAAATCCACTTCAACCATAATAGGGAAGGAAATAACTGAAGCTAAGGCAAAGATTACAGGATAAAACAACACGGAAACAAGATATTCTCCACGGCGAACTCCGCTTAAAATGAGTGTTTTAAAAATTCTTTTTTCTTTTTCCTCTGCAATAGAGTTTGAAATCATTGACCCAGAAGAAAATGAGAATGCCATTGTTAAAGAACTAAACAATAGTGTTTTCCCTTGAGTGCCATCTGTATTCATAAAATTTTGGAAGAGTAGAACCATAAAGAATGGGAATACTACCTGAACCAAAGTGTTTTTGTTTGTTAATAATACTTGTGTCCTCAACCAGATAAGGGCTAAAATTCTCTTAAACATCTAATTTTTCTCCTGTCAATTTAATAAAAATATCTTCTAAAGTTGGTTCACATGAGTGAATCGTCATTATTTTTTTATAATCTTCTTGCTGTAAGTCTTCGAATCGCACTACTTTTTTAGTCGAATCACTATAGGTTACTGCAACATTCTTTTCCGTGTTGTATTTTTGGATAATTTCGATTGGGCTTCCTTGTTCAATAAGATCACCTTTATTCAAAAGAGCTAGGTTATCACATAATAAAGTCGCCTCATTCATATCATGAGTAGTTAAGAAAATGGTTGTTCCTCTTTCCTTTAACTCCTGTAGTAATTTGTGAATCTTCTTTGAGGTGGTGGGATCTAACCCACTTGTAGGTTCATCTAAAAATAGAACTTTAGGATAATTGATTAAAGCACGAGCTAAAAGCATTCGTTGACGCATTCCTGTAGAAAGCTTCTCAGCTGGAGTGTCTTTACTATCATACAGACCAACTTGTTTTAGAATTTCTTCAATTCGGGATTTTGAAACTCCGTATAGTCTTGCAAATAGCAACAAGTTATTGTACAAACTTAATTTTTCGTAATAACCACTTGTGTCACCTACTAAACCTAACTCTTCAAAATCTGACGGAAGTAATTTTTGAGAATCTTTCCCTAATAATTCTGTCTTTCCGCTGTTAGCCTGTAGCTGTCCTGTCAGAATATTGATCATTGTTGTTTTCCCTGAACCAGATGGACCTAGGAATCCAAAAATTTCTCCTTCGTTTATTGAAAAACTAATTTGATTTAAAGCAATATTATCTCCAAATCGCTTTGTAACTCTTTCTACCTTAATCATTGTATTACCTCTTTCTAATGATAAATTGTATTTTAGAAAACTTTACTCACTCTCATCGGTTATGTCAACAACTCTAATTCTAGGCTTTAAGTTGGAGTCCATTTTGATTTCTCTCATTTCATTTGGAAGTAAGAGAACTAATTTTAGCAACTTCTCATCAAGTGTTACTTTACATAGGCGTCTGCTATCGAGACTATTTTTGATAATCAGATAGTCTTTCTTGACAAACTTTTCATCCATATAATAGTCAATTGTTTTTACCATATTTTCCTCCCGCCTGCTAATCTACATCCCGTTTAAATAGAAATGTTTCTAGCATTGCGTTCTGCTTAACTTATTTACAATAACAGTATATCCCTTATGAGAGTAAAAAAACAGGACATTTATGTCCACTGACATTTATGTCCTGTTTTTAAATTGAAATTATGGAAAATCCTTATTTTTTTCCTCTATCACTCGATTTTTAAAATTCATGTCATTCAAAAATTCTGCCCCATTGATAGCTTTTTCATAGTATTGCAGGGCTTTTTCTTTATCTTTTTCTCCGTATAAGTAATATTTTGCTTCAATGAAGTCTACAGTTGGTTTTAAACTAGTATCTCCGATGTCAATCATAATTTCTCTTAACATACTCAATATTTCAGGAATAAATTCATGATAATTAATGTCAAGCTGATAAAGGACTAAACCTATTAGTACTCTTTGAAGCAAGTGAATATAGTTTGTATCATCATAATTTGTCTGAGATACAATATTTAGACAAACTTTTTTTAAAGTTATTTCATCTCGTTCTGCATTAACCGCTAAAGATAAGAAATACAAGTACAATAGTAGTAGATCATTTGTCGAATATTCTGTTCGCAACATTGTTTGCTCAAAGTATTCCTCAATCAAACCTTCTCCAAATTCAGAGTTTTCAGAAACATACACATCATCAATGGCTTGTAGAACTTCAACTGCTACTTGCTCATCCTCAGGAAGTTGGTCATAAAAACGTTCTTGAATATCTTCAAAGATAGCCTCACGTTGGCGGATTTTTTCTTCATCTCCATGAATAGATTGACGAATCAATTTTGTTTTTAGTTTTAAATACTCTTTAGGAACAATTAACAATCCCTCGTCAATTAACTGAGATATTGGAACTCCCAATACTTTGGCTATATAGTCTAGTTTCGCTAAGCTGGGCAAGTTATTCCCTGTTTCAATTCGGCCCAACTGACGAACAGTAAGTTCTTTTTCATCTCCACAAAAGGCTTCTCTACTCAATCCTTTTTCAGTCCGTAAGGTACGAATTCTTTTCCCTATTTCCAAATTACTCATAATGCACCTCTTCAAATTCTAATTTGATATTCAAACAATTACTTGTATATGTTCCTATTTTAACATACTTTCTTACAATTTTCAGATAAAAATAATGATAAGGAATAGTTTTAAGCCACCACTCTATATAACTGACCCATTTTAATATAGTATCTGAGGTCTATCTCTACTCAAGTATTCAAAAAAAGCGAGTTTCAATTGAAATTCGCTTTTTTGCTAGATAGTGTAATAACTATTAAATTATATATCTTAGTTCAAGTGCCAGATATCTTCGTTATACTGAGCGATAGTACGGTCAGATGAGAAGAATCCTGCTTTAGCAATGTTGACGATCACTTTATCCAACCATGCATCACGGTTTTCGTAATCAGCAAGCATTTGCTCTTTCACTTTGATGTAGTCTTCCAAGTCAAGAAGTGTCATGAACCAGTCTTTGTTGATCAATTCATTGTAAAGACGTTCCAAGCGTTCTTTCTTACCAACTGCAAGAACAGCGTCGCTCACGATAAAGTCAACCAATGGTTTGATAGCTTCACGAGCGTAGAATTCGCTTGATTTGTAAGCTGATTTTGCGTAAAGATCGATAACAGTTTCTGAATCTTCACCAAAGATGTAGATGTTTTCGTCACCAACCAACTCAGCGATTTCCACGTTAGCCCCGTCCATAGTACCAAGAGTCAAAGCTCCATTCAACATGAATTTCATGTTACCAGTACCTGAAGCTTCTTTAGAAGCAAGTGAGATTTGTTCTGAGATATCACATGCTGGGATGAGGAAGCTTGCTGCAGTAACGTTGTAGTTTTCAACCATTACCACTTGCAAGTGTGGAGCTACTGCTGGGTCGTTAGCAATCACTTCTGACAAGCAAAGGATCAAGTGGATGATGTCTTGAGCGATTGTGTAGGCAGGAGCTGCTTTACCACCAAAGAATACTGTGATTGGACGAGCAGGGATATTACCAGCCTTGATGTCTAAGTATTTGTGAATCACATACAAAGCGTTCATTTGTTGACGTTTGTACTCGTGAAGACGTTTGATTTGGATATCAAAGATAGAGTTTGTATTGATTTCCACACCTTGGTGCTCTTTCAAGTGACGAGCCAACTTACGTTTGTTGTGAGCTTTGATGCTTTCCAATTTTTCTTTGACAGCAGCCTTGTCTTCGTATGAAAGAAGGTCTTCCAATTTAGAAGCTTCATGGTGCCATTCGCGTCCAAGGATCTCATCCAAGTAGTGAGACAGGCTTGGGTTAGCATGCATGAGCCAACGACGGAAAGTGATACCGTTTGTTTTGTTGTTGAATTTTTCTGGGTAAAGATCGTAGAAAGCTTTCAACTCAGAGTTCTTCAAGATTTCAGTGTGAAGAGCTGCTACCCCGTTAACACTGTATCCATAGTGGATATCCATGTGAGCCATGTGTACACGATCCTGTTCATCAATGATTTGAACAGCTGGATCTTTGTATTCAGCACGAACACGACGGTCCAATTCTTTGATGATTGGTACCAAGTGAGGAACCACTTCTTCTAAGAATTCAAGAGGCCATTTTTCAAGGGCTTCAGCAAGGATTGTGTGGTTTGTGTAAGCAGTCATGCTACGAACGATAGAGATTGCTTCATCAAGTTCGATACCACGTTCAGTCAAAAGACGGATCAATTCAGGAATCACCATTGATGGGTGAGTATCGTTGATTTGTACAACTGCGTAGTCAGCAAGGTCATGCAAGTTGCTTCCTTTTTCGATCGCTTCGTCGATGATCAATTGAGCACCGTTTGAAACCATGAAATATTGTTGGAAAATACGGAGCAATTCACCTTGACGGTCACTATCATCTGGGTACAAGAAGAGTGTCAAGTTGCGAGCGATGTCTGTCTTATCAAAGTTAATGCCATCTTCAATGATAGATGAATCAACTGAATCCAAGTCAAACAAACGCAAGCGGTTTTTCGTAGCTGTTTTGTAACCAGGTACATCGATATCGTAAAGAGTAGATGTCAATGTGAAGTGTGCAAATGGTACTTGGTAGCTACGGCTTGAGCGAACCAACCAGTTTTGGTCAGTCAACCAAGCGTTAGGTATTGTTTCTTGTTGGTTGTTTTTAAGCACTTGTTGGAAAAGACCAAAGTGGTAGTTCAAACCAACACCGTCACCGTTCAATCCAAGTGTAGCGATTGAGTCGATAAAGCAGGCTGCCAAGCGTCCCAAACCACCATTACCAAGTGATGGTTCCAATTCTACTTCTTCGATTTCGATCAACTCTTTACCTGCGTCAGCAAGTTCTTTTTTAACTTCGTCATAAAGACCAAGGTTAATCAAGTTGTTAGACAAGAGTTTACCGATCAAGAACTCAGCTGAGATATAGTAAACTTTTTTCTTACCAGTGTTGACTGGTTTTTGGCTACTTGCAAATTTGCTGTAGTTAAGAAGAGCAAGGTAAAGCTCTTCGTTACTACATTCTGCGATAGATTTATTGTAACGATTTTGTACAAATTCTTTTAATGGTAACATTTTTTGTGTCTCCTGATAATGTCTTATTTCTTTAATTCTACCAAATTTTCATTGATTCGGCGATAAATTGTAGTCAAGTCAAGCAAAGTTTCTTCGACAGCAGGAGTCAATTGATCCTCTGTCATACGCCATGACCAGTTTCCACCAAGAGTAGATGGGAAGTTCATACGAGCTGAACCATCCAACTCTAGCAAGTCTTGCATGGTAGCGATAGCCATAAAGCTTACTGATGAGAAGACTGTACGAAGCATAGCATGTACTACTGTTTCATATTCCTTGCGGTTTGTGTAACGTGCCATGTACTCACGAGTTGGATCGTCGATTTCATTGCGATACCAACCAAGAACAGTGTTGTTATCGTGTGTTCCTGTGTACATAACTGAGTTGGCTGGTGCCAAGTGTGGGCTGTCGATACTTTCGTGCTCTGGGTTAAAGGCAAATTGAAGGACTTTCATTCCTGGGAAGCCAGTGCGTTCACGTAGTTCAATAACTTCGTCAGTCATGAATCCAAGGTCTTCTGCGATGATGTTCAAGTCACCAAGCTCTTCTTTAACCGCTGCAAAGAGTTTGTAGTCAGGCCCTTTCACCCATTTACCAGGTGCTGCTGTTTCAGAACCAGCAGGAATTTCCCAGTAAGACTCAAATCCACGGAAGTGGTCGATACGAACGATATCGTAGATTTTGAAGCTTTCACGCAAGCGTTCAATCCACCATTTGTAACCATCTTTGTCCATAGCTTCCCAGTCATAGATTGGGTTACCCCAGAGCTGACCAGTAGCAGAGAATTCATCTGGTGGGCAACCTGCGATGCAAGTTGCTTTCCCGTTTTCATCTGTTTTAAAGAGATGTGGATTTGCCCACATGTCGCTTGAATCTTCCGCTACATAGATAGGCATATCTCCGACAATCTCGATGTGGTTTTCGTTAGCGTATGCTTTCAATTTCAACCATTGTTGGAAGAAAAGGTATTGGGTTACACGGTGGTAAACAAGCTTGTCAGCTAATTTCTCACGGTAGCTTTCAAGAGTTGAAGCTTTACGAGCACGAGCATCTGCATCTGGCCATTCTGTCCAAGCAAGATTATCAAAATGCTCCTTGATAGCCATGTACTCTGCAAATAATTCAAGCCATGATTGATTTTCTTGAGCAAATTTTTCGAAGTCTTTGACATCTCCGACTTCAAGGAAACGTTTGACAGCTTTCTCTAGAAGTGGACGACGTGCATAGTAGATTTTAGCGTAGTCAACTTCAGTTGGGTTGCTACCAAAGTCCACACCTTCAAGATCACTTGCTTCCAACAAACCTTGCTCCACCAAAATATCAAGGTCGATAAAATGAGTGTTTCCAGCAAAAGCTGAGAATGATTGGTAAGGAGAATCTCCATAGCTAGTTGTTCCCAAAGGAAGGATTTGCCAGTAGCGTTGCTTCGTGCGAACCAAGAAGTCAACGAAATCATAGGCGCTTTGACCAAATGATCCGATTCCGTATGCTCCTGGAAGTGATGAGATGTGCATCAACACACCGCTTTGACGTTTTTTCATATTAGCACCTCAAGTGTTTATATTGTTAATTATTTCAATTTTTGCGCAAACGTTTGCGCTACTTAAAGTATAACCCATTTCAAAAAGAAATGCAAGCGTTTTTAAAAAAACTTTTTATTGTTTAATCTTTTTTTGACAAACTTTCAAGTTACTATATTCTTATTTTTAACACCCTTTTAATCATCATCCTAATCATGCAATCGTTTCCCTTCAATTATTTTTGAATTGAAATTTACACGATTTCCTATTTCTCTTCTATTATACAAACAATTTTAGGAATTAGCCAGTCACAAGCTTTTTAAAATTTTTTCAAAAAAACGCTTGCAACCGTTTTCTGTTTGTGCTATACTAAGGTCATAAGGGAAAACGTTTGCGTTTCCTCGAAATTAAAATTTGTTATTCTTTAGGAGGAATACACTATGTCAACTAAATTCATGAAGAGCGCTGCTGTACTTGGTACTGCTACTCTTGCTAGCTTGCTTTTGGTAGCTTGCGGAAGCAAAACTGCTGATAAAGCAGCTGATTCTTCTGCATCAGGAAGCCAAGAAATCACTTTCTACGTTGAAGACCAATATAAAGCTTACGCTGAGAAAGTTGCTGCTGCTTATGAAAAAGAATCAGGAACAAAAGTTAACATCAAATCTGGTGACCAACTTGGCGGACTTGACAAACTTTCACTTGACAACCAATCAGGTCAAGCTGCTGACGTTATGATGGCACCATACGACCGTGTAGGTAGCCTTGGTACTGATGGACAACTTTCAGAAGTTAAACTAAGCGACGGTGCTAAAACAGACGATACTACTAAATCTCTTGTAACAGCATCTGACGGTAAAGTTTACGGTGCCCCAGCAGTTATCGAGTCGCTTGTTATGTACTACAACAAAGACTTGCTCAAAGAAGCTCCAAAAACTTTCGCTGAATTAGAAGAACTTGCTAAAGATAGCAAATACGCTTTCGCTGGAGAAGACGGAAAAACTTCTGCATTCCTAGCTGACTGGACTAACTTCTACTACGCATACGGACTTCTTTCTGGTAACGGAGCTTACGTATTTGGTGACAACGGTAAAAATCCTAAAGATATCGGTCTTGCTAACGAAGGTGCAATCGCAGGTATCAACTACGCTAAATCTTGGTACGAAAAATGGCCTAAAGGTATGCAAGATGGAACAGCTGCTGCAAACTTGATCCAAACTTCATTCCAAGAAGGTAAAACAGCCGCTATCATCGATGGTCCTTGGAAAGCTCAAGCATTCAAAGATGCTAAAGTAAACTACGGTGTTGCTACTATCCCAACTCTTCCAAACGGAAAAGAATACTCAGCATTCGGTGGTGGTAAAGCTTGGATCATCCCATCAAGCACTAAGAACCTTGAAGGCGCACAAAAATTTGTAGACTACCTTGTATCAACTGAACAACAAAAAGCATTCTACGAAGCAACTAACGAAATCCCAGCTAACACTGAAGCACGTGCATACGCTGAAGGCAAAAACGATGAGTTGACAACAGCTGTTATCAAACAGTTCAAGAACGCTCAACCAATGCCAAACATCTCACAAATGTCAGCAGTTTGGGAACCAGCTGCAACCATGCTCTTTGACGCTGTAAGTGGCAAGAAAGATGCTAAAACAGCTGCAGATGATGCTGTAACATTGATCAAAGAAACAATCAAACAAAAATTTGGTGAATAATTGAATTCGTTACAAGGGGGGAGAATACAAATCCCCCTTTGATTTTATAAATTTACGAATGATTGCAGTTGCCTATTTAGTGATTGGAGACAAACTTCAATCTCGTATCCTATGAAAGGAGTAATTATGGAAAAACAACAACCTAGTAAAGCAGCCTTGCTGTCTATCATTCCTGGGTTAGGACAAATCTACAATAAACAAAAAGTCAAAGGATTCATTTTCCTTGGTGTAACTATCGTATTTGTCCTTTATTTCCTATCGCTTGCAGCGCCTGAATTGAGCAACTTGATCACGCTTGGTGACAAACCTGGTCGTGACAACTCTCTCTTCATGTTGATTCGTGGTGCATTCCACTCTATTTTTGTAATTGTTTATCTAGCCTTTTATATTCTCAATATTAAAGACGCTCACACTATTGCAAAACAAATTAACAATGGTATTCCAGTCCCACGGACATTAAACGAAATGATTAAAGGTATCTATGAGAATGGATTCCCTTATCTTTTAATCATTCCATCTTACGTAGCTATGACATTTGCCATCATCTTCCCTGTTATCGTAACATTGATGATTGCCTTTACAAACTACGACTTCCAACACTTGCCACCAAATAAGCTCTTGGATTGGGTTGGATTGACAAACTTTAGCAATATCTGGAGCTTGAGTACCTTCCGTTCAGCCTTTGGTGCAGTTCTTTCTTGGACTATCATCTGGGCTCTGTCTGCATCTACTTTGCAGATTGTTATTGGTATCTTTACAGCTATTATCGCTAACCAACCATTTATCAAAGGAAAACGTATTTTTGGTGTTATTTTCCTTCTTCCTTGGGCTGTCCCAGCCTTCATCACTATCTTGACATTCTCAAATATGTTTAACGATAGTGTTGGAGCTATCAACACTCAAGTATTACCAATCTTTGCCAAGTTTCTTCCTTTCCTCGATGGAGCACTTATCCCTTGGAAAACAGACCCAACTTGGACTAAGATTGCTTTGATTATGATGCAAGGTTGGCTTGGTTTCCCATACATCTACGTTTTGACCTTGGGTATCTTACAGTCTATTCCTAACGACTTGTATGAAGCAGCTTATATCGACGGTGCTAATGCTTGGCAAAAATTCCGTAACATCACTTTCCCTATGATTTTGGCTGTTGCGGCGCCTACATTGATCAGTCAATACACCTTCAACTTTAACAACTTCTCTATCATGTACCTCTTCAACGCTGGAGGACCTGGTAGTGTCGGAGGTGGAGCAGGTTCTACAGATATCTTGATCTCATGGATTTACCGTTTGACAACAGGTACATCTCCACAATACTCAATGGCGGCAGCTGTTACCTTGATTATCTCTATCATTGTCATCTCTATTTCTATGATTGCATTCAAGAAACTACACGCATTTGATATGGAGGACGTCTAAGATGAATAATTCAATTAAACTCAAACGTAGACTGACTCAAACTCTCACTTACCTCTACTTGGTTGGCCTTTCAATCGTCATTATCTATCCTCTTTTGATTACGATTATGTCGGCCTTCAAGACTGGTAACGTAGTAGCCTTTAAACTAGATAGTAACGTTGACTTTAGTTTTGCTAACTTCCAGGGACTCTTCTCTGAAACTTTATATGGTACTTGGTATCTAAATACTTTGATCATCGCCTTGATTACAATGGCTGTTCAAACAAGTATCATCGTTCTAGCAGGTTATGCCTATAGCCGCTACAATTTCTTGGCACGTAAACAAAGTTTGGTATTCTTCTTGATTATTCAAATGGTACCTACTATGGCCGCTTTGACAGCCTTCTTCGTTATGGCTCTTATGTTGAACGCCCTTAACCAAAGCTGGTTCCTCATCTTCCTCTACGTTGGTGGAGGTATCCCGATGAATGCTTGGTTGATGAAAGGTTACTTTGACACCGTGCCAATGTCTCTTGATGAGTCTGCAAAACTTGATGGTGCAGGACACTTCCGCCGTTTCTGGCAAATTGTTCTTCCTCTTGTTCGCCCAATGATCGCCGTACAAGCTCTCTGGGCCTTCATGGGACCTTTTGGGGACTATATCCTCTCTAGTTTCTTGCTTCGTGAAAAAGAATACTTTACTGTTGCCGTTGGTCTACAAACCTTCGTTAACAACGCGAAAAACATGAAGATTGCCTACTTCTCAGCAGGCGCTATCCTCATCGCCCTTCCAATTTGTATTCTCTTCTTCTTCCTACAAAAGAACTTTGTTTCAGGACTTACAAGTGGTGGCGAGAAGGGGTAATATTACCCCCCGCCACCCTTTTTCATTTTTGAACTTGTACATCGATTGTCTGGTGAGATACAAGAGCTTGCTGAGATTACCTTGTTAGTTAGTGGACGAATCATAACAAACATTCACTTTTTCCAAGGATTCTACTATCCCCGCTTGAAATTAAAAACATTTCTCTATATAATACTCATATAGAAAAATGCCTATAGAAAGAGATTTATGTTACCATATCCATTTTCTTATTTTAATAGTATTTGGGGATTCCGTAAGCCCCTCTCTCATCGTTTTGGTCTAAACTGGTTTCAACTGATTTTTACCAGTATTTTCTTGATTAGCTTGTCTATGGTCCCTATCGCCATTCAGAACAGCTCTCAAGAGACATATCCTTTAGAAACTTTCATCGATGATGTCTACGCTCCTTTGACGGACGAAGTCGTTCAGGATCTAGCTAAGAATGCTCAGATTGTAGATGGTAAACTAAGCTATACGGGTTCGACTCCTCATCAAGCTTCTGTTCAAATTGGGGATACTTCTAGTGCTAGTTTCCCTGAGGAATTGCTCCTTAACTTCGAACCTGAGCAACTTGTCATCAGCAAGCAAGGAAAAGAACTAACCAGCATTCGCTATCATGCTATCACGACTGAAAGTTTCCAAAACAAGGAAAGCTTAACGCAAGCCATTTCTAAAGACTGGTACCAACAGAACCGCGTCTATATCAGCCTCTTCCTTGTCTTAGGTGCTAGTTTCCTCTTTGGACTTAATTTTTTCATTGTAGCTTTAGGTGCGAGCCTTTTGCTCTACTTTACGAAAAAATCACGTCTCTTCTCATTTAAGACCTATAAAGAGTGCTATCATTTTATTTTGAACTGTTTAGGATTGCCAACTTTAATTACCTTGATTCTAGGTCTCTTGGGTCAAAATATGGCAACTTTGATCACTGTTCAAAACATTTTATTTGTTCTATACCTGGTCACTATCTTTTATAAGACTCATTATCGTGATCCAGACTACCAAAAGTAGGAGATTATTATGCCTGTTACGATTAAAGACGTGGCCAAGGCTGCAGGAGTTTCACCTTCAACCGTAACCCGTGTTATTCAAAACAAATCAACGATTAGCGACGAAACAAAAAAAAGAGTTCGAAAAGCAATGAAAGAACTCAATTATCATCCTAATCTAAATGCTCGAAGTCTCGTTAGCAGTTATACGCAAGTTATTGGCTTAGTCCTTCCAGATGATTCAGATGTTTTCTACCAAAACCCTTTCTTCCCTTCTGTTCTTAGAGGGATTGCACAGGTTGCCTCGGAAAATCACTATGCTATTCAGATTGCGACTGGTAAAGATGAGAAAGAGCGTTTAAACGCCATTTCACAAATGGTCTACGGAAAACGTGTGGATGGGCTTATCTTCTTGTATGCTCAAGAAAATGATCCCTTGGTGCAACTAGTTGTCGATGAGCAATTTCCCTTCCTCATTCTTGGAAAATCACTTTCTCCTTTCATTCCGCTTGTTGATAATGATAACATCCAAGCCGGATTTGATGCGACCGAATATTTCATCAAAAAAGGATGCAGTCGCATTGCTTTCATTGGTGGTACCAAGAAGCTCTTCGTTACCCAGGACCGTCTGACAGGTTACGAGCAAGCACTTCAAGAACACAATCTGCCTCTTGATAGTCACCGTACCTTCTTTGCAGACGAGTTTCTAGAAGAAAAGGGCTATAACTTTAGTAAACAACTCTTTAAACACGACCCTCAGACCGATGCTATTATTACAACCGATAGTCTCTTAGCTGAAGGTGTCTGTAACTACCTCAACGAACACCAGCTTGATGTTCCGGTTCTCAGCTTTGATTCGGTGAATCCAAGATTGAATCTAGCTGCCTATGTTGATATCAATGGTCTTGCTCTTGGCCGAACTTCATTTGAAACCATTCTGCAAATCATTAATGATGTCAAGGAAAATCGTCAAATCTGCTATCGACAAGTAATTGCACACGAAATCGTTGAAAAATAAAAACCAACTCTCTATTTTGAGTTGGTTTTTTTGTATTCTATTTACCTGAACAACTAGTTTTCAACTTCGACAAATCGTCCAAGAATATGAACATTCTCTGAGACCGATACAAAGGCTGTTGGATCCACTTGCTTCATGATTAGTTTAAAATCATTAAACTCTGCACGAGTGATAACCGTAATCAAAACTGCCTTACGTTCGTGGTTATAAGTCCCTTCAGCATCGTGAATCATGGTCGCTCCACGGTGCAATTTATTGTGAATTTTCTCAATCACAGCATCTGGATTACTAGTAACAATCATAGCCTGCATGCGTTTTTGTTTGGTGAAAACTGCATCTGTCACACGGCTTGAGACAAAGATGGTAATCATAGAATAGAGGGCATATTTCCAACCAAAGGTCAAACCAGCAATCAGCATGATTGTCCCGTTCACTAGGAAAGAGATACTTCCAACGTTACGACCTGTCTTCTTACGAATGGTAAGACTGACAATATCTGTTCCACCACTGGAAATGTTATGGCGTAAAGCAAAACCGATTCCCAATCCCATAACGACACCCCCAAAAAGGGCATTGATGATTGGGTCCTCTGTCAGTACCACCACTGGCACAAACTGGATAAAGAGCGAGCTCATGGATACCGTGATAAAGGTAAATATCGTAAACTTATGTCCAATCAGGCGCCAAGCTAAAATCATGAGTGGTATATTGATACAGTAGAAAGCTACAGAAATTGGAATATGGAAATTAAACCAGTAGTTACTAAGGCTTGAGATAATCTGAGCTAAACCTGTTGCTCCACTTGAATAAACGTGTCCTGGCTGGAAGAAGAAATTGACGGCTACTGCTGATAGAAAACCATATACCAGAGAAGCTGAAATTTTTTCATCGTATTTTTCTTTAGAAATCCCTTGTAAGACACGCAAAATCTTCACCCGATGAGCAAAGCGGCGTAGATAATAGTGCCACTTTTTAGTTAGTTTCGTTTGTTTCATCTTGTTCTACTTGTAGATTGAGTTCTTCTAGTTGTTTAAGAGCTACTGTTGATGGCGCTTGGGTCATTGGGTCAGTTGCTTTGTTGTTCTTAGGAAAGGCAATCACTTCACGGATATTTTCTTCGCCTGCTAAGAGCATTACAAAGCGGTCAAGTCCGATAGCCAAGCCACCGTGTGGTGGGAATCCATAGTCCATGGCTTCCAAAAGGAATCCAAACTGGTCATTTGCTTCTTCTGTTGAGAATCCAAGGGCCTTGAACATGCGTTCTTGGAGTTCTTTTTGGTTGATACGAAGGCTACCACCGCCAAGCTCATAACCGTTCAAGACGATGTCATAGGCAATAGCACGGACATTGGCCAATTCACCTTCAAGCTCATGGGCAGTATCTGCTTGAGGAAGCGTAAATGGATGGTGGGCACTCATATAGCGACCTTCTTCTTCAGACCATTCAAACATTGGCCAGTCAACAACCCAAAGGAAGTTAAATTTGTCAGAGTCAATCAAGTCGAGTTCTTTAGCAATACGTCCACGAAGGGCACCAAGGGTTGCATTAGCCACTTCAAGTGTATCGGCTACAAAGAGAACCAAGTCCTTATCTTCAAGACCAAGCGCTGTTTTCAATTCTTCCTGGATAGCAGTTAAGAATTTAGCCACTGGTCCGTTCAATTCTCCATCAACAACCTTGACCCAAGCAAGACCCTTAGCACCATACTGTTTGGCTACTTCGGTCATCTTGTCGATGTCTTTACGTGAATAGTTATCCGCAGCTCCTTTGACAACAATAGCTTTAACTGCAGGAGCTTCCGAGAAGACTTTAAAGTCTACACCTTTGACCACTTCTGTCAAGTCCTGAAGCAACATCTCAAAACGAGTATCAGGTTTGTCAGAACCATAAAGAGCCATGGCATCATCATACTTCATACGAGGGAATGGCAGCGTTACTTCGATCCCTTTTGTTTCCTTCATCACGCGCGCAATCAAGCCTTCTGTGATATCTTGGATTTCTTGCTCAGTCAGGAATGAAGTTTCCAAGTCGACCTGGGTAAATTCAGGCTGACGGTCACCACGCAAGTCCTCATCACGGAAACATTTGACGATTTGGTAGTAACGGTCAAATCCAGCATTCATCAACAACTGTTTTGTAATCTGCGGACTTTGAGGAAGTGCGTAGAAATGCCCTTTATTGACACGAGATGGCACCAAGTAGTCACGCGCCCCTTCTGGTGTTGACTTAGAAAGGAATGGCGTTTCCACATCGATAAATTCCAACTCGTCCAAGTAGTTGCGGATAGAATGTGTTACCTTGGCACGAAGCTTAAGGTTTTCCAACATCTCTGGACGACGAAGGTCAAGGTAACGGTAACGTAGACGCGTATCATCGTTTGCTTCAATGCCATCCTTGATTTCAAATGGTGTTGTTTTGGCTGTATTAAGCACAGTAAGAGCCGTTACATTCAGTTCAACCGCTCCGGTTGCCAGTTTATCATTTGCCTGCTCACGTGCTGCAACCTGACCAGTAACCTCGATGACAAATTCACTACGAAGGCTTTCAGCTGTTGCCATCACCTCTGCAGAAACTTTTTCAGGGTTGATAACTAACTGCATGATCCCTTCACGGTCACGAAGGTCGATGAAGATCAATCCACCCAAGTCACGGCGACGGGCAACCCATCCTTTCAAGGTAATTTCTTGTCCGATGTGCTCCTCACGAACACGACCAGCATACATACTACGTTTCATGTTTTCTCTCCTCTTGTATTCTGTTACTATTTTACCATAAAAGCGCAGGCTCTTCATGAAAATCAGCAGAAAAGTTGAGAGAATCCTCTTATAAATGAAAAAATCCAGCAAAGTCATTCGCTGGATTTGAGTTTTCTTTATTTTTTACGCTTTTCATCAATCTCTTCTGTCTTCTTTGGTAGGACAATTTCTGTCACATAAGCCGTCGCAAATCGTATCACTCCTGCGATAGGAGCAAAGATAACCGCTAGATTGTTATAAAAGAAATCCCCCTTAATGAAATAGACAAGTAGGCCGATGACAAAGAAGAGAAAGACAGCCTGAATGACTGCTAATAATAGTACTCGTTTCATGATTTCCTCCTGAGTCTATTATAGCATGACTATCATTAAAAATGCGATTAAATTATTCAAAGCATGTAGGGCTATACTATAAGCCAAACCACCTTTGCTGATATAAGCCAAGCCCATGCTAAACCCAAGTGAAGCATAAACTAGGAACTGTAGTGGAGTTCCAGGAAAATGAACAAGAGCAAAAATGAGACTACTTACAAGAAGAAAGAGAGCTGTTTGCTTGATGTTATCTTGCTGAGGGAAGACAAAGCGAGCTAACATACCTCTAAAGGTTAACTCTTCTGTCAGAGGTGCAAAGACAACCACCATAAAGAAAGAGAAAAGAGGTTGATTATGAGTCAATTCTTCTACCATCTTTTGATTGACTGATGGATCATTTGGTAAAAAGTTTTCTGCAACAATGACAAGGACCCATACCAAGGCAGGTAGCCAGATGTATTTGTTAAGGGCCGTTTTTTCTATTGTAACAGTTCCTGTCTTATACCACTTGTAGGTAACGAAGGTGAAGATTCCTGCTAATAAGACATAAACAGGGACAGCAACGTAGCTAGGTGCTCCCATTATCAAGGCGGCTAAACCTACGCCCTGAATAAAACTATAGACCATAAGAAATGATAAGAAGGCAAGGCTATACCAGCCGATATTTTTAAGTGTTTTCATAATATTCTCCTATTTGAAATAACGTTTTGTTTTGCGCAATTGTGCAACATTCGTGTACAAATGGATGACAACTGCCACAAGCAGAGCAACCAACTGTACTTGGCCTAATACTACAGATAGAACTACTAAGACAACGTAGATACCAGGAATGAGGAGCTGATTGACCTTGAACAAGATCAAGTAAGCTTCTTCCATTTCAGCCTGTTTTTCTCCCTCGTCATAAGTATCGAGGTAGTCTAAAACTTCCTTGGGAGTCGCCGTAATAGAAAGTTTGTAGTTACGAATCTTGCTGGTGATTTTTAGACAGTAAGCACCCGCCCAGATACCTAAAACTATCAAAAGTAAGGATGCTGCTGATAGGCCTAAAGCTCCCAAATCTATTAGTAGACAGGAAAGCATACTAATTTGGCAAACATTCCAAGCTACTGTACCATAATCTAAGAAACGATACATGGCAAGGTAGTCTTGTTCGTTTTCTTCGTCCTCTTCTTCTCTTTGATAACTCTGATAGGCCTGATGGCTTTTTCTAGTGAAATAAAAGGTTAGAATCACCGTAAGCATCCCTAAACCAAGAAAGAATGATTTCAAGGCAACGACTACTTGCTCTTGACCGATACCTAAAGGATTAGCACCAAGGAAACCAGCAAATATTGCTAATAAAACACTTGCAAGAAAAATCTTCAGTGCAAAAATGATTTGTTTCTTTTCCATATTTCAACCTCTTTCTAAAACAAGCCAGACAACCATTGACCAAAAGCTTTACCTGATTCGAAGATAGCGGTCAAGCCTTCTGTTCCAAGTGATACCAAAATCATACAAACAGCAAACAAGAGAATAGCTTGATTTCTAGCTTTTTTTGCTCCATCTCCCAAGGGTTCATTCCCAAGCCAACCTGCTAGATAGGCATAGAGAGTTACTGTTATAATCCCGACCTCAGTCGAAGAGAGGAATAACAAGACTGTCACCAAACGAACGATATTGGCTTGAATGTTAAAATAATTTCCTAGACCTGCACAAACACCGGCAAGTGCTTTGTTCTCTGTATCGACTTGAAAACCTGCTAAAAACTCTTTCATAACTTTTCTCCTTTTAGGATCTCTTTAAACTTTATCTTTCTCTCTACCCATCTAAAGACTAATAGTAGCACTATGTTAATCCAGAAGAGGTATTTACTTTCAACAATTGTAAACCAACCAAATAGGCTTCCAATCATAGCCATAAGATTTACGATAAACACGACTATAGATAGATAATAAATCACTTTATACTTGTTCATCACTCATCCTCCTCTAAGCGGAAGACTGACTCGACTGGCTCATGGAATATCTGAGCAATCTTTAGGGCAATGACGATGGATGGCGTGTACTCATCCCGCTCTAGCAAACTGACGGTTTGCCTGGACACACCTGCTAGTTTGGCCAGTTCGGTTTGATTGAGGCCATCGCGAGCTCGAAGCTCTTTTAGACGATTTTTTAGCATGTCTTTACTCCTTTGTTCTTAACTTGATTTTATTGTAACACATCTTTTTATTTTTGACAAGTATTTTTGTCAAAAAGTTTAAGATTTTTGTCATTTTGCAAAAGAAAAAGGTCAGGACTGCTATCCTGACCGTATTTTTTCTTATATTTGAGAGAAGATTGCTTACTCAGCTGATGGAGCGTCTTGATTTTCTTTCAGCTGCTTTTTATCATCCTTTTTGTAATCTTTTCGGATGATATAGAGCGTTGATAGACTGATTAGAGTCAAAATAGCGCCTGTAATCGTCCCTTTTTGAGAGAAGGTAAATTCTACTTTGTGTTGTCCAGAAGTAATCGGGAAGGAAATAAAACTATTCCATGCTTTTGTCACTGGGACAGCCTTACCATCAACTTTCACCTTCCAACCTTCACTATAAGGGATAGAGGTCATCATAAATTTGCTGTCATCAGTAATATTCACGGAACCTACGATATGAGTGTTCGTAAATTTCTCAACTTGCAGGCCTTGTGCCTTCCGCTTTTCTAAAGCACTTTGAATTTGACTGATTTCTGCGCGGTAAACTCCTGCGTTTGAAAGGTCAACCTTGTCTGTTTTAAAGCGGAACTCCAGTACAGATTCTTGATTCTCCGCCTTGTCAGCGATTTGCCATAGTTGACGTTGAGTATTTCTCTTGGAATGAGTAAACCACTTGCCGTTCAGAAGGACGGAGTAATCTTTCTCAGAATTTAGACTTGCTGGTACGAAGAAGTAATAGGTCAAGTTTGTTCGAGGAGTAATTCGGTAGCGAACGATTGCATCCTTAGAAGAATCTACACGCTTGTAAACTGCGGTTCCTTTTTCTTTGTCGACATTTTCTTCTGTAAGATTTTCTGTTTCGACATCTCCATAGGCTAAAGGTTTGAAGTAGTCGAGGTAGTTTTCCTCGCCTTTTTTCACGCCTTCCATCGAGTTGAGTATGATATTTTGATTTTGAATTGCGTTGTTTCTGCCGAAGTTGATATTTCTTACCAAATCATTTGTTCCATAGGCTAATGGGAAAGAATTTGGATTTTCGTACACGATATAACGCTCATTCTCGTAGACTTTCTTCGTGAAGTAACGGTTCATATCAAAACGACTGGCAAAGCGAGTGAAATACATTCTCTCAGGATGAGCTTCTTTCTCAGTAGGATCTAGGTCTTTGACATCCATATAGTAACGAACACCGTATAAGGCATCTGTCAGAGGAGTTCCATTTTCGTATTCAATTGCTTCATCGCCCGCTTGATCACCCATATAGGCAAAGTGATTCATAGTGGACCTCTCCAAATTAGAACTAAAAGTACTCAAACCTGGATAACCTATCAGAGATGGAGTTGTTCGAGAATAGGCAAAGGTCGTTGCAATTCTATAGAAAGGCTGAGCTGCGTTTTCTTGGATTTTATCCGTCACACGTTTAACCGAAAGCGTTCCGTCCACAAATTCATCAACATTTGCATAACTAAAGGTCACTTGTGATAGATAGGCATTGTATCCTAGCTCAAATACTGTCAGAGTTGATAATAAGACAACAGCTAAGCGAATCATTCGTGGGCGTAGCAAGGCCAGTACAGCTAAGTAAATGAGTAGAGTTAAGACTACACGAGAAAAGAGATAACCTGTTTGTAATAATAACAGCAATACCACTACAGATCCAGCTGCAATCACCAATACCCTTTTCTTTTCTTTCTGGGACTTGGCAGAGCGTTCCCAGTATAGATATCCTGTAGCTGTAGCTGATACAACCAGTATCACAATAGCAATAAAATGGCTATTGATAAACAGAATTAGAGCCTCAGGTTGTTTTTTTGGTAGATAGGTAAAGTCTTTAGTATAGAGGTAGATTGCCGATAAGACTAGGGCTACAACTGATAGCAATTTCCCTCGGCGAGAGATTTTAAATTTCTCTTTTAATGCTTGATAGGCTAAGATTAGCATGAAGAAAGAGAATAGCCATGAAAAGCGGAAGAAAAATCCGGCAGGATTTTGTCCCATATGCCAAATCTTACTCACAAATTCATTGACAAAGGAAGTAAAGAAAATAAGAGTAACCACTCCCGCAGCCCATCTTCTTTCTTTGACTATCCTTCTTGATAAAAAGTACAAGATAAAGCCGATAAACCCGAGAGCTCCAATATAGATATTTGGCAGGTTTGGTCCAGCTGCCCAACCTGATTGCGCATCAAAGCCCCCGATAGTTAGTTTGGATAAAATGTCTAAGGGATTAATCTGAAAGGCCATGGAAAATGTCATGGCTCCTCCTGCTTGTCCCTTACTTTCAAGCAAGTTGAAAAATACTGGAACCAATAATATTGAAGCAGCCGCAACCCCTAGGATAGAGTAGAGAAAGACATCCCATAAGGGTTGGACGTAATGTTTGAGTTTTACTTTCCATGTCCCCTCGATAGAAAAACGAGGCGAAAGATAATAGCAGGCATATAAGACAACAAATAGCGATATCATATAGCCCATGTAGAATTGAAGGAATACCGTTAAGCCTAGTACAAAGGCATAGGGATAAGCCGCTTTGCCATCTAATAACTGCTCTAGATATAGGATGACGAGGGGAAGCATGAACATGGCATCATAAAAGATAACATTCATCTGGTAGGATACCAACATACCAGACAGGGCATAAGCTGTCGCAAACAAGGGAACCATCCATCGTTTTGACTCTGCACCCTTATAACGTTTAACTAAGAGATGAGCAAAGGAAAGTCCAAAGGCACCATATCTGAGCCAGATCGTTAGAAAAACAGATAATCCTATATACTTTAAAGGCAGCAAAACATAAATAAAATTGAAAGGGCTCATCAAATAATAGCCCAACTCACCAATCATATCTCCACCTAAAGATTTAGTAAAGGAATATGTCAGACTACTTAAATCACCAGATAGAATGGCATTCTTTAGCAATCCATAAAAACTAATGTACTGTTGATCAAAGACAACGGTCATTAAACTTTTATTTCCAAAAGGATAACTCCCCATGAAAAACCATACCACCAGCATGATGGTCATCGGTAGCAAGGCACTACTGACATAAAGGACACCCTTCGGATATTTTTCCTTTAATTTCTGCCATTGTGTCAACCAATTTTCCATTATTGATTTCTCCTCTATGTTTTTAGCCAACTTCTGTTTGCTGTTTGCTACCGGCTACGTTAGCTAGTATTGTAATGTTGGCTTTGTGACTTCGTGATAAGTGGTTTTTCCCCTTGAAAAGGGAAGGATAGGTATCTACTACTCCATCATTTTAACATTTAAAAAAGGAGAGAGCAATGCTCTCTCCTCTCTAATATAATTTATCTAATATTATTTAGTAAATTTACGTTTCATAACAACAGTTCCTGACATGATTACCACACCAGCCAATACAAGTACTAGGCTTGTAGCCTCACCAGTATTTGGAAGTCCTGGTTTGTTTTCAGTTGTTGTTGGAGCTTCAGTTGTTGCTGGAGCTTCAGTTGTTGTAGTGGTTGTTGGAGCTTCAGTTGTTGTAGTTGGAGCCTCTGTTGTTGTAGTTGGAGCCTCTGTTGTTGTAGTTGGAGCCTCTGTTGTTGTAGTTGGAGCCTCAGTTGTTGT
>JAQDDS010000002.1 GCA_027665725.1 Streptococcaceae bacterium AF77-01CM03A | reverse complement strand
GTTGTTGGAGCTTCAGTTGTTGTTGGAGCTTCAGTTGTTGTTGGAGCCTCAGTCGTTGTTGGAGCCTCAGTTGTTGTTGGAGTCTCAGTTGTTGTTGGAGCTTCAGTTGTTGTTGGAGCTTCAGTCGTTGTTGGAGCTTCAGTTGTTGTTGGAGCTTCAGTTGTTGTTGGAGCTTCAGTTGTTGTAGTGTAAGTGTTTGTGAACTTACGAGTTGAATCTGCTTCTTTAACAGTTGCAACTAGTTTACCTTCACCATTATCTACAACTTTAACATGAACTGTATAGCTTTCTTTAGAGTATGTAACTCCTGCTTCTGAACCAGCTTTTTCTGTAATTGTATATTCGTGGTCTCCAGCTTCAGTGTAGAGAACTGAGAAGACTACTTCATTTGTTGCTGCTTCAACACCATTAACTGTCTTACCGTTTGATGATGTTGCAATGACTTTTCCACCTTCGCTCAATTCAAACTCAAATTGTTCTTTAGCAAGTTCTTTACCAACTAATTCTTTAGTTGCTTTGAATGTGGCACGAGCAGGTGATGGCTCATATGTGTTTGTTAAAGTAGGTGTTTGAGTTGTAACCTCAGCTTTAAGTGTTCCACCTTCAGCTTTAACAACAACTGTTACTTCGTATGAGTTTTCATCAAATGTGATTCCTGGAACTTTTGTTTCAGTATTTTCTTTGATGACATAGTTGTAGGTACCAGGACCTTTAGCTTTCAAACCTTCAAATGTGATGCTTCCATCTGCTTTGTTTGTTGTTGAAGCAATTGGAGTAGTCAAGTTGTTTGCATTGTACAAATCAAACTTGAACTCACCATCTTTCAAGGCTACTGGACGATTTCCAGCAATTACTTTCTTAGCAGTAATTGAGAAATCTGCTGCGATTGGTTCGTCTTGAAGGTTAATCTTAGAACCTTCGGCTCCAAGAACTACCTTATATTCTTTTTCATCAAGAGTATATCCAGCAGGAGCTGTCTTTTCTTTGATGATGAATGTCTTACCAACATATTTTTGATCAAACTCATCAGAGATTGCCACACCTTTTTCATTTGTAGTCAATTCTGTAGAGATAGTCCCATCTTCTGACTTAACTGTGTAAACCGCACCTGCAACTGGAACCAATGTGAAAGCATTTGTCTTGTTGATCTTAATCTTGAAGGCTGTAGAAGCTTCGATTTGTCCTTTTACAAGAGATACACGTTCAGCTTTGAATTCTAAATTTGTGCGATTACTGCGGAAAGGAAGTGCAGTTCCATCTGCTGTAGTCAACTGGATAACGTTTTGAACTTTTCTACCATCACCTGGTGTTGTGGTATGGTATTCAACCCAGTATGATTTAGATCCATCTGCAAAGATAAGCTTGAACTGAGTATAGTTCTCATTCCAAGCTACAGTATAGTCAGTACCTTCTACCATCTTCTTAGCATCATCCGGAACTTGAGAACTACCATCGTTCAATGTAGCAGAAGAATAAACTACCAATGACTCTGGGATATACTGGATAGGAGCAAATTCAGATGTATTTGGAAGGAAGTCATTCAAAACTAAGTTTTTACCATAGTCTTGTCTTCCAGTATTGACACGAATTCTCCATGGAGAGTATACGTCACCTTTACCTACTGAACCAATTGCTGCTAACTTTGCTGAAGTCCATTCTTTACTTACTACATCGTTACCAACCTTAGCAAAGTTTTCGAAGCCTTCTTGCTTGCTGTCAACTGTCTTAGATGTAAAGGTATGTGTGATTGTTTTACCAACACCCTTGTTTTCAAAAGTTAGTGGTGTTGCTGTTTGGTCACTCTTGAACAAGAAAGTAATTGCATAATTTCCTTTCACGCCTTTAACGGTATCCCCGCCTGTTTTAGCTTGGAACTCATCAAGGTTCTTCAAAGTAACACGTGCTTTACCACCTTGGTTATCACCATTAGCAGTAACAACTACTGTACCGATATTAACTTTTGTTTCCTTATCGAACAATTCAGTCGTTCCATTGTAGACAGTTACCGGTGTAGGAATATCTACATCAAAGTAATCGCCATTGGCCAATTTACCATCATATTGCTTGAGGTCAAATTGAACAAAGAACTGATTTGAACGATTGGTAATAATCTGATAAGTACCGTCACTATTCGGTTCCAATTTGGAATCCGACATATTGAGGACACTTATATCAGTTACTACACCCGTTAATTCTTTCCCATCCGCATAAGCGACATTGGTCGATAAGAACAATGCACTCAGGAAGGTCAGAACTGATACAAAAAATATTATAAACGGCTTTTTCTTAATCTTTTTCACCATTAAATATTTCCTTCTTTCCCTATTTTTTTAAAATATCTTGAATTATTAAATAATCCAAGATAATAGTACTAAATTTCAACTTAAAAGTCAATGAAATCGAGGCTCAGAAGCCCATATTTTTAATAAATTACAAATATAATTATTTTATTTCTTTACAATTATAAGTTTTTGAGTCATAATGTACGTTTTTCTTATATTTTTATTTTTTTCATATACACTAATTTTCATAAAGTTACAAAAACCATCCGAAAATTTTCGAATGGTTTTCATTTTTATGAGAACTATTTCTTTAATAAACTAAGTGCTTCTGCATCCGCAATAATGGTTACATCTGGATGGTTTTGCAAACTACTTGCTGGAAGACTTTCAGTAACTGGACCTTCAACAGTTCCAGCGATAGCTTCTGCCTTAGATTCACCATAAGCAAAGAGAAGAATAGATTTTGCATCTAGAATATTTTTAATTCCCATTGAGATAGCTTGTGTAGGTACATCTTCAATCTTATCAAAGAAGCGAGCATTTGCTTCAATAGTTGACTGATCAAGATCTACAAGATGAGTTTGACTATCAAATGGTGTGCCTGGTTCATTAAAGCCAATGTGACCGTTTCGACCAATTCCCAATATTTGCAAATCAACTGGATGATCTGCAAGAATTTGGTTATAGCGTTCTACTTCTTCTTCTGCATTATCTTTGACTCCACGCGGTAAAAAGCTTTCTTTGAATGGCTTTTTATTGAATAGATTTTCTTGCATAAAGTAACGATAAGATTGAGGGTTCTCTCCATCAAGTCCTACATATTCGTCCAAGTTAACACTTGTAAGATTTGAAAAATCAAGGTCACTCTTAACGATTTCTCCATAAAATTCAAGCGGACTGCTACCTGTCGCAAGTCCTAATGTTTGAGCACCGTTTGCTAACTTTTCTTTTAAAATTTCAAAAGCTACTTTTCCACCTTCTTCAGGATTTTTCACTTGAATAACTTTCATAATTGTTCCTCCATATTTCTTTATTTCATTATATGGTATAGACCAATTTTTTGTCAAGTGTAAACGGTTTAATATTTTAAATTTTATAGGATAAAGCTAAGTAAAAAAAGAAGACTAAACTAGTCTTCTCTTTTTAAACTGTCAGAATGAATTAGTCTTCTTTTTTCTTTCTTGACAAAGCATAACCGGCAGTAGCTAAACCAATTAGTGCTGAATAAGTCATGAATGATTGTTCAACTGAAGCAGTATTCGGCAATGATTATTAATAAATAGTTCATCCAAAAATGATAAAAAGGCCTTGCTCTTACGAGTAAAGCCTCTTCATTTTAGAGCTAAAATTGTTATGTCAACACCAAAATATTGATGTTATCTCAATCTTAGTCTTCACGTCTTTTTGGTTTTGCAATTAAACCAAGTCCTACTAGACCAAGCACTGCACCTAGAGCAACTACTCCAGCTTTAGATTGTTCACCAGTATTTGGCAACTCACGACCCTTAGGTTTTTCTGGAGTTGGTGGCGTTACTGGTGGTGTTGGTGGTGTCGGAGGTGTTGGTGGTGTTGGTGGTGTCGGAGGTGTCGGAGGTGTCGGAGGTGTCGGAGGTGTCGGAGGTGTTGGTGGTGTCGGAGGTGTTGGTGGTGTCGGAGGTGTTGGTGGTTTCGGAGGTGTTGGTGGTGTCGGAGGTGTTGGTGGTGTCGGAGGTGTTGGTGGTGTTGGTGGTGTTGGTGGTGTCGGAGGTGTTGGTGGTGTCGGAGGTGTTGGTGGTGTCGGAGGTGTTACCTTGTTATTAAACTCAGTATCTTCCGGCATTTGTGAAGTAAGAGTTAATACTTTACCGTCCTTGGTCACAGTAACTCCAACTGTAGCAACCATCTTGTCATACTCAACTCCAGCTTCTGTACCTTGTACTTCTTCTACGTGATAAATATATGTACCTTCTTCACCACGCTTGAATTCAAGAGCTGAGAACTTGATCTTACCTTCAGCATCATTGCTTACGGTTTCAATCACATTTCCATCCTTGTCTTTAAGTACAAAAGTAAACTCGCCAGCCTTCAGTGCTCGACCTTCCAATTTCTTAGTGAAGTTGAATTCAACTTTAACTGGAATATTTACAACACGTTTTTCAGTTGGTTTTTCTGGTTTTTCAACTGACTTCTTAGTTGGATCGTATTGGTGAACGATTTGAGACGCTGTATTTTCAATATCTACACCTTCCTTAGCGCTATCCTTGATTCGTGCAAGAATATCAAACTTGTAGTAACGTCCAAATGCTAATTTAGCAGTGTCGATTACTTGTGTATTCTCTGCATCTCCAAGTGACTTAGTCAAATCAGCTTTAGATGTAGCAGTAATAACACCATCCACAATCGAGATATCAAACTTAGCTGTTACATCTTCACCAGTTACTGAATCGTAAGCTTTAATATTAGCTACATTAACATCCAAGTTTTCACTGTCATATTTATCTGTAATTCCAACAGATTGAATATTGTGAGTTTCTGTAAATTTAGTTGTATCCAACCATACTTGGTAAACAACCTTATCACCTTTATGGAGTGTTTGAGTATTGATATTTTGTGCTTCGTTGTTATCAACTTTATCCGCATATGGATCTTTGTTGGTATCAGCTACTTTATCAGTCAACTCTTTATCATCATCCAGAAGTTTAGTTCCAGTAATATCAAATTTCTCTTCGTTGAGAATGTATTTCTCTGGGTTAAACTCAGGAGTTTCTGGTGGAGTCACAGTGTTATTGAACTCTTTATCTGGAGCGTCTGTCACTGTCTTCACAAGTGCTTTAGCTGTACCTTTGTGTTCAACTACTACTGTTACTTCAGCCTTCATAGAGTCGTATGTGACTGTCGCATCAGATCCTTTAACTTCTTCAATTGTGTACTTGTAAGTGCCTTCTTCGCCTTTTTTGTACTCAATGGCTTTGAACTTAACGTTTCCATCTTTGTCGTTCTGAACTGTTTCGATTTCAGTACCTTTAGAGTCTTTCAATACGAAGCTGAATTCGCCAGCTTTCAACTCACGGCCTTCGAGTTTCTTAGTGAAGTTGAATTCGACTTCAATTGGAACTGAGTTGACACGTTTTTCAGTTGGTTTTTCTGGTTTTTCAACTTTCTTCGTAGATGGGTTGTAGTAGTTTACAATTTGCGCTGCTGTATTTTCGATGTCTACTCCACCTTCAACGTCTGTTTTAACAGTGGCTGGGATATCGAATTTATAGTAGCGACCAAAGGCGAACTTAGTGGTGTCGATGATTTGTGTACCGTCTGCGTCTCCAAGTGACTTCGTGAAGCCAGCTTTAAGAGTTGCGGTCATAACACCATTTTCAACCTTAATATCGAACTTGTCAGTTACATCTGCTCCACTTATTGAGTCATAAGCCTTGATAGCTGAAGCGTCTACATCAACCTTCGTTTCATCGAAGTCATCAGAAATACTTACTGATTGGATGTTATCCTTGTTAGCTACGTCGAACTTAGTTGTATCAAGCCATACTTGATAGTAAAGTTTTTGACCACGTTTAACAGTCTTGGTATTGATGTTTTGAGCTTCGTTGTTGTTAGCTTGATCTACATATGGATTTGTATTTGTTTCTCCATATTTATCAGTCAACTCAGCATCATCATCAAGAAGCTTGTTATAAGTGATTGAGAATTTCTCTTCATTCAAGACATATTTCTCTGGTTGGAAATTAGGTTCTTCTGGAGGAGTTACAGTGTTGTTGAACTCTGTATCTGGAGCGTCAGTCACATTTGCAACGATTGCTTTAGCAGTACCATCATGAGATACGCTCACAGATACTGTAGCAACCATGTCATCGTATGTAACTGTTGAATCAGTACCTGCAACCTCTGAAACAGTATAAGTATAGGTCTTGCCAAGATCATCTTTACCAAACTTAAGTGTCTTAAAGGTAATCTTACCATCTTTATCATTCTTAACAGTTTCAACTGCAACATTGTCTTTCTTAAGAACAAAACTAAATTCACCCGTTGCTAGGGCACGGCCTTCCAACTTCTTAGTGAACTTGAGATCAACTGTAACTGGTACAGAGTTGACACGTTTCTGAGTTGGTTTTTCAGGTGTTTCTACTGATTTGCTTACTGGGTTGTAGACATGAACGATTTGGTTGGCCTTATTTTCAATATCAGCTCCTGCCTTAACATCTGCTTTGACAGTAGCTGGGATATCGAATTTATAGTAGCGACCAAATTCAAATTTAGTTGTGTCGATAACTTGAGTATTATCCGCATCACCTAAAGACTTGTTCATAGAAGCTTTAGAAGTTGCTGTAATAACACCATTTTCAACTTTAATGTCAAACTTAGCAGTTACATCTTGGCCAGTTACACTGTCATATGCCTTAATATCAGCAGCATTAACTGTCACTTTTTCAGCGTCATAAGTATCAGAGATACCAACAGATTGGATGTTATTCTTATCCGAGAAGTTTCTAGTATCTAACCATACTTGGTAAACTAATTTCTCACCACGTTCAACGGTCTTAGTATTAATATTTTCTGCTTCGTTGTTCGTAGTTATATCAGCGTAAGGATCAGCATTTGTATCTGCGTACTCGTCTGTCAACTCATGATCGTCGTCAACGAGTTTTGTACCAGTGATGTCATACTTTTCTTTATTCAGTACAAATTTTTCTGGTTGGAATTCAGGTGTTTCTGGAGGAGTAATCTTGTTGTTGAACTCTTTATCCTCTGTACCATCAGTAGCGTTACCGTTCGCATCTACCCCACCTGTTGATGATAGGTTGGTTACAGTTGTAAGAGTATGACCGTTCTTAGCAACCTTAACTGTAATAGTTGCCTTCATCGTATCGTAAGTCATACCAACTTCTTTCGTTGTTGGAATAACTTCTTCTACAGTATAGGTGTGTGTACCAATTTTCGTATTGTCAAATGACAATTCAGTAAATGTCACTGTACCATCTTTTTTGTTGGCAACAGTTTCAACTTCTTGACCTCTTGAATCTTTAAGAACAAAGTTGAATTCTCCGTCTTTAAGCTCACGTCCAGCTAATTTCTTCGTGAAGTCAAATTTAACTTTTACTGGTGCAACTACATAGTTGTTGAAGATCTTATCATCAGCATTTGTGCTAAATCCACCTTCAGAACTGTATTTAACAGTTGCTTGTAAGTCACCTTTAGAATTCTCAGTTACAGTAACTGTCATGGTAACAGTCATTGAATCGTAATCAACGTCTGTATCAGAACCCTTTTGTTCAGTAATCTTGTATTTATAAGTACCAGCTTTGTTAAAAGTAAGCTTGCTGAATGTAGCTTTTCCATCCTTGTTGGTAACAGTTTCTTCGTGCTTATCAGGAGTACTTTTCTCTTCTGTTAATTTGAAAGTAAACTCGCCGTCTGTCAAGACACGTCCGTCCAATTGTTTTTCAACTTCAGGAATTACTTCAACTGGCTCTTGTTTGACATAGTAGTAAATTGGTTGTTTATACGGTGTCAAAGAGTTAAGCAAGTCAACGTTTGTACCGATACCACCAACTCCTCGAATCAATTGTTCGTTTGGAGAAAGGTGACCAATGTTATCTCCCAGGAATGGAACGAATACAGTCTTCTTAGGCGTGTAACCAGCAGCTTTTTGGAAATCAAATGTGACTTCTTTACCGTTTGGATAATTTACACCTTTTGAATCAGTGAAAGAAATAGTATAAAGTGGTGATTTCTTAACTACCAAATCTTCGGTATTTACTTTTCCTGGTTTAATCGGTTTGGTTTCTGCAAGCAACATGTAACCGTCAGTACTTAGTGAACCATCTGAACGTTTGCTTTGTTGTTTTGGATCAAGAAGATAAACACGAACAACTACAGATCCGTCTTCCCCTACAATTTCTTTAATCCGTTTAATTCCTGCACGCTCAGCATCCATGAATTTCATACCAACTTTGTAAGGACGACTTACATAACCAGATGTTGAATCTGGGTCAGCTTTTTGATACAATTTGTAGCCATCAAATTGACGCTCACCAGATGCTGTGAAATTTTGCCCTTCCATAGCTTTAGTTGTATATTTAGCTAAATCAACTTCACTACCATTTGGCTCATAATCTTGCACTGTTGCATCAGATTTACTAGCATTGAAAGTAGGGTTGTTTTTATCAACTACTCTGTAGTAAGTTGTTTTCTCAACAAATCGTGGAATTTTACTGTTAGTATCAGTAATGGAACGACCGTTATAAGCTGGTTCTACAACGTTAATAATATCTGTTGATGTACGAGCAGCATAAACAGCATCGTATAATTTTTGTTCTTCAGTAGTGAGGTTATGTCCTGGAGCTACCAAAGCTTGAATACTTGCTCCAACTTCGTATCCATATTGTAAGAATGGTTGAGCAGGTTCAGCCTTACTAGCAGGTGTCCCTTTATCGTAATCAACTTGATACGTTAACTCTCCTCTAGATGCAGTAGCTGTCGTAGTGAATTTTTGAATTCCACTTGTCGCTGTAATTGTTCTAGCTTCTACTACATTACCAGTGTTTTTATCAATTAATTCAACAACTGTATCTGTAGAATCATCAAATCTCTTATACGCACGAGAGTAGTAATTTGTATTATAACGTTGGTTAAAGCGAGTAAGATCTACGATACTGTAAGTATACCAATCTCCCTCTTTAGCAGAGTAGCCAGCTGGTACAGTTTGAGAACGAACAGTTGCACCGTTAGGATCTTTAATTTCTGGAGTTACTTTTTCCCCATCTTTTAAGTAAGTGCTTACGGCTACAGGCTTAGAGTTGTGATCTCCAGAAACTGCATCTTCAGTTGTAGCACGACGATTACGAACTTTAGGTTTATCACCTTCTGAAACAGCTGGCTTAGTTTCTTCAGCTTTTTCAACCGGCTTAGCATTTTCCTTATTAGCAACCTCAGTCTCAGTTGAAGCAGGTTTTACTTCTTCTGCTTTTTCTGAAGAAACTGGTTCAGATTTAGCTTCTTCTGTTTTAGCCTCAGAAGCTGCTTTTCCTTCTTCAACCTTGTTTGTCTCAGCAAGCACAGTTGTTGCAGCATTTTCTACAACATTCTGTTCCTTTTTAGAGGAATCCTCGCTGACACTATCCTTTTTCACCAACTCTGTTTTTTCTTCAGAACTTGGTTGCGTAGGAAGTTCAGAAGCTTTTACCGCACCACCATTTGCTAACATAAAGCTAAGGGTTGTTCCCAAAAATACGGATGCAACACCTACCTTATATTTCCGCAAAGAGAAGCGTTGTTGTTCTTTTCTTATCATTTGGATAAGTTCTCCTTTTTTATATTTTTACTATTAGTCAGAAACAATTTGATGTTTTAATATTTTTGGTTATTAAATACACATTTTTTCCAACTTGTTTAGCATCTTCATCTTATCATAAGAATTTAAATAGTTCAAAGAATTATGTGCTCAAGAAAACGTTTTCTTTATTGGTTTTTAGGTTTTTTTAAAAACAAAAATATTCATTATATATATTTATATGCATAGGGATTTAGTTCCCATTATTTATGGTTTTTTAGTCAACTCTCTCATTATTTATTATAATTTTATTACTTAGCATTTCATTTTGATTACATTTTAATGATTGTGAAAATATTATCATTTTCATAAAATAAAAAATGATTCCCTTACGAGAATCATTTTTTTATTTAGATAGCTTCTGTAACAAAACTTCTACTTTCTAATACTTTTAGCATGGCATCTGCTGTATCCAAAGCTGTAAAGAGAGGAACTCCATGTTCGATAGCTGAACGTCTGATTTGCTCTCCGTCCTCATCGGCTGTCCGTTTGGTACCAACAGTGTTGATGATAGCTTGAATTTTTCCTTTGCGGACGTAGCTTGGGATATCGTGTTCATCATCACCAATCTTACCAACGAGTTGGGCTTGCAATCCATGACTTGCAAAGAACTCCGCTGTTCCTGCAGTTGCAAGAATTCCGTAACCAATATTTTGGAAACGACGAGCCAAATCCAAAGCTTCTTCTTTTGCATCATCAGCAATGGTAAAGACAACATTCCCAAAGGTTGGCAAGTGGAGATATGAAGCTTCAAAAGCTTTATAGAGAGCTTTTTCAAGAGTCGTATCTGATCCCATAACTTCTCCTGTTGACTTCATTTCAGGACCAAGAAGGCTGTCTACCTTAGCTAGTTTGGTAAAGGAGAAGACTGGTGCCTTGATATGAACTCGTGTGCTTTCAGGGTAAAGTCCATCTTGGTAACCAAGTTCTTCGAGACTTTGACCAAGAATCAACTTAGTCGCTACCTGTGCCATAGGGATATTGGTTACTTTTGAAAGGAATGGTACGGTACGGCTAGCACGCGGATTTACTTCAATAACGAAGACTTTCTCATCCTTGATAACAAACTGGATGTTCATCATCCCAAGACAGTTGAGGCCAACTGCCAGACGCTTAGTGTAATCTGCAATCGTGTCTTGCACCTTTTGAGACAAGGTTTGTGGAGGGTAAACAGCCATGGAGTCACCTGAGTGGACACCAGCACGTTCGATATGCTCCATGATACCTGGAATGAGAACATTTTGTCCATCTGAGATGGCATCAACTTCACATTCTTGTCCAACGATATAAGAGTCAACAAGAACTGGATGGTCTGGACTTGCCTTAACCGCAGTACGCATGTAAGAACGAAGATCATCTTCATTTTCAACGATTTCCATAGCGCGTCCACCCAAAACATATGAAGGACGAACGAGAACTGGGAAACCAATCTTACGCGCTGCAAGCACCGCTTCTTCTTCATTAGTTGCAGTCTGGCCTGGTGGCTGTGGAATATCCAAGTCTTTGAGGGCTTGCTCAAAGAGGTCACGATCTTCGGCACGGTCTAGGTCAGCAACTTGAGTACCAAGAATAGTCACACCTGCTTTTGCTAATGGCTCAGCAAGGTTGATAGCTGTTTGACCACCAAACTGAACGATAACACCTTTTGGTTGCTCTAAATCGATAACATTCATGACATCTTCAAATGTCAATGGTTCAAAGTAAAGTTTGTCTGATACAGAGAAGTCTGTTGAAACTGTCTCTGGGTTTGAGTTCATGATAATAGCTTCGTAGCCTGCAGCTTGGATTGCCTTAACTGAGTGAACAGTTGCGTAGTCAAACTCCACCCCTTGACCGATACGGATTGGACCAGAACCTAGGACTAGAACGGATTCCTTATCAGATTTGATAGATTCATTTTCCCAACCATAGGTTGAATAGAAGTACGGAGTTTCTGATTCAAACTCTGCTGCACAAGTATCCACCATCTTGTAAACTGGGACAATCTTGTTTTCCAAACGTAGTTGGCGCACTTGGTCAGCTGTAGTATTCCAGAGTTCAGCAATCTTACGATCTGAGAAACCATTGAGTTTTGCTGTTTTTAAGACGTCTACATCTTGTGGATGTGAACCTAATTCTTGCTCAATTTCAAAGATATGCAAGAGTTTATCAAGATAGAAGATATCAATCTTAGTCAAATCTGCAATCTCTTCTGGTGTATAACCACGACGAATAGCTTCTGAAACATAGAAGAGACGGTCATCTTGAGCTTTGACAACTTTTTCAATCAAGGCATCATCTGAGACTTCTGCAAGTTCAGGCATTTCATTGTGGTGAACTCCAATTTCAAGCGAGCGACAAGCCTTAAGAAGTGATTCCTCGATGTTACGACCGATGGCCATGACTTCTCCAGTTGCCTTCATCTGGGTACCGAGACGACGTTCACCCTTTTCAAATTTATCAAATGGGAAACGTGGAATCTTGGCAACCACATAGTCAAGCGCTGGTTCAAACATAGCATAAGTTGAACCTGTAACTGGGTTAATGACCTCATCCAAAGTCAATCCTACAGCAATCTTAGCAGCCAATTTAGCGATTGGATAACCAGTCGCCTTAGAAGCAAGGGCTGATGAACGAGATACACGAGGGTTTACTTCGATGACATAATACTTAAAGCTATGAGGATCAAGGGCCAACTGAACGTTACATCCACCTTCAATCTTGAGAGCGCGGATAATGCTCAAGCTGGCGTCACGAAGCATTTGGTTTTCATAGTCTGACATGGTTTGTGCTGGTGCAAATACGATGGAGTCTCCTGTGTGAATCCCAACTGGGTCAAAGTTTTCCATATTACACACAACAAGGGCATTGTCAGCTGAGTCACGCATGACTTCGTACTCGATTTCCTTGAAACCGGCAATAGAACGTTCAATCAAACATTGGGTAACAGGTGACAACTTCAAACCATTTTCAGCAATTTCACGTAGTTCTTCCTCGTTAGCACACATACCACCACCAGTACCACCAAGTGTGAAGGCAGGACGGACGATAACTGGGTAACCAATAGTTGCAGCAAAGGCAACTGCTTCTTCAACCGTATTTACAATTTCAGATTCTGGAATCGGTTGTTTCAGCTCTTCCATCAATTGTTTAAAGAGATCACGGTCCTCAGCTTGGTCAATGGCAGACAATTTAGTACCGAGAAGTTCTACTCCAAGCTCATCTAAGATTCCGTTTTTAGACAACTCCATAGCCATGTTAAGCCCTGTTTGACCTCCAAGAGTTGGAAGCAAGGCATCTGGACGTTCCTTACGGAGAATACGAGTCACAAACTCAAGTGTGATTGGCTCGATGTAAACCTTGTCTGCAATTTCCTTATCAGTCATGATGGTTGCAGGGTTTGAGTTCACCAAGACAACCTCGTAGCCTTCTTCTTTCAATGACAAGCAGGCCTGGGTCCCAGCATAGTCAAACTCAGCAGCCTGACCAATAATAATTGGACCAGAACCAATCACCATAATTTTTTGAATATCAGTACGTTTAGGCATAGTTTATGATACAAAGCCCGTCAAGAACACAGTGAAAATAGGAAACTTGGTGCAGACGCCTTCAGCGTCAAATCAATGTTTATCTTTTTCACACAGTTCTTAGGGCGTGTTCACTTCCGCGAACAATGTATCTTCTCCTTTCTATTCGGCAACTCTCAGGTTGCCATTAAATAAATTCTCCGACGATTTTTTAGAGAAACGATCATTTTCGATAAAAAATCTAGTGCAGGGAGTTTTTAGTTCGCCTGATAGCGACTAAAAGAAACGACCTGCCTTTCTATTTGTCGCCTCACAGAGCGACATTAAATAAGATACAAAGGACGAATAGAAAGCGATTGAATTTTAGGAAACCAAGGAAGGATTGACAATCCAAGTTGGTTTCTCTAAATTCCGAGCTTTCCGTCCGTGTTCAATTCCATAAATTCTCCGACGATTTCTCACTCGTCTTTAGTTTGCTTGTTTGAAAGCTTCCATCATCTCGATGAACTCATCAAATAGATAACTTGCATCATGTGGCCCAGGAGCTGCGTCTGGGTGGAATTGCACAGAGAAACCTGGTAGATATCTGTGACGTACGCCTTCAACTGACTTGTCATTGATTTCTTCGTGGGTGATAATCAAGTGCTCTGGTAAGTCCTCACGACTAACGGCATAACCATGGTTTTGACTAGTAAAGTCCACTCGCCCTGTAGCAATTTCACGCACTGCGTGGTTAAAACCACGGTGACCAAATTTCATCTTGTAGGTCTTAGCACCATTTGCCATTGCAAAGAGTTGGTGACCCATACAAATCCCAAAGATTGGAATCTTGCCAAGAATACCGCGGATCATATCAAGTGCTTCTGGTACATCTTCTGGATTTCCCGGACCGTTTGATAACATAACACCGTCTGGATTTAAATGTAAGATTTCTTCAGCTGTAGTTGTATATGGAACTACAGTTACGTTACAATCGCGTTTAGATAGTTCTCGTAGAATTGAGTGTTTTAGTCCAAAATCAACAAGAACAACACTCAAACCAACTCCTGGAGCAGGATAAGAAGTCTTGGTAGAAACTTGTCTGATATTGTCAGTTGGTAAGACCGTTGCTTGAAGTTGGTCCGTAATGTGGTCAATACTATCTCCAGCGTGTGTTAGAGTTGCTCGCATGGTTCCATGTTTACGGATAATCTTTGTGAGAGCACGCGTATCAATCCCTGAAATACCAGGAATTTTCTTAGCCTTCAAGAATTCATCCAGCGTCATTTGATTACGCCAGTTGCTAGCTTTACGTGCCTCTTCGAAAACTACAACTCCCTTACAAGTAGGACTGATAGATTCGTAGTCATCACGGTTAATCCCATAATTCCCAACTAGTGGATAAGTGAAGGTCAAGATTTGCCCATTATAAGACTGGTCAGTAATGGATTCTTGATAGCCTGTCATACCTGTGTTAAAGACAATTTCCCCTGTCACATCAATATCTGCACCAAAGGCCTTACCTTCAAAAATTGTGCCATCTTCTAAAACTAGAAGTCTTTTTGTCATATTTTCACCTCTCGTGGACGCTCACTGGCGTCTTTTAACGTTTTGTGTCTTATTTGGCTTTTCTACTTGCCAATACGGATTCTAAAATTGCCATTCGAACAAAGACCCCATTGGTCATTTGTTGGACAATGCGTGATTTTGGTGCCTCAACCAAGTGGTCAGCAATTTCTACATCTCGATTCACTGGAGCCGGATGCATAATGATTGCTTTTTCTTTTAAGCGATTGTAGCGCTCTTGGTTCAAGCCATGTTGAGCATGATAGCCTTCCTTTGAGAAGATCGCTCCACTTTCGTGACGTTCATGTTGAACTCGAAGCAACATCAGAACATCCACCTGATCAACAATCTCATCAATGGTTACAAACTGTCCGTAGTCTGCAAACTCTTGGCTTCGCCATTCTTCAGGGCCTGCAAAGTAGAGCTCTGCACCTAAACGTTTCAAAATCTGCATATTGGATTTGGCAACACGTGAATGGTCCAAGTCACCAGCAATGGCAACCTTGAGCCCTTCAAAACGGCCAAATTCTTCATAAATAGTCATCAAATCAAGCAGACTCTGACTAGGATGTTGTCCTGAACCGTCACCACCGTTGATAATCGATGTCGTGATTGTCGGACTCGCAATCAATTCTCTGTAGTAATCAACCTTTGGGTGACGAATAACGCAGACATCTACACCAAGAGCAGACAAGGTAAGGATTGTATCATAGAGTGTCTCCCCCTTGTTGACTGAGCTTGTATTCACATCAAAGTCCAGTCGCTCCAATCCCAATTTAATCTCAGCAACTTCGAAAGACTTATGCGTTCTTGTCGAATTTTCAAAGAAAAGATTGGAAACAATAGGATGGTCTTCGTAGGGTAACTGAGCACCGTTTTTAAACTCGATCCCTCGTTTAATCAATTTCATAACCTGATCCACAGTGAGATCTTCCATGGACACCACATGTTTGAGTGCTTGTTGATTTTCTGACATGGCTACTCCTTTAGCTCTTAAGCTTCTTCAGTAATCAAAACTCTATCTTGGCCATCAAGTTCTGTCATCTCAACGATGATTTCTTCAGAACGACTGGTTGGAATATTTTTCCCAACGTAATCTGGACGAATTGGCAATTCTCTGTGTCCACGGTCAACTAGCACCGCAAGACTCACGCGCGCTGGACGACCATGTCCGACAATGTTATCGATAGCAGCTCGAATTGTACGACCTGTATAAAGTACGTCATCCACCAAGATGACCTCGCGGTCTGTTACATCGACAGAAATTAATGAAGTATCCTCACCACTCTTAACATCGTCGCGGAAAGGTTTAGTATCTAATTCTACAACAGGAACTGAGATGTTTTCCAATTGTTCCAAGCGTTCTTGAATACGGTGAGCAATAAAGACACCACGTGTTTTAATTCCCGCTAAAATGATTTTATTCAAATCTTTGTTGCGTTCGATAATTTCATAAGTGATACGCGTAATTGCTCGCTTGACGGTTAATTCGTCTACAACTTCTTTTGTCTTCATGACAAACCTCCAAAAAGAAAAGTCTCCTTACACAAGGAGACTTGAGAATGTATAACTAAGCGAGCCATACTGCAAACAGTATAGACTTACCCTTCTACTTTATCGAGCTCCTTGCCTGCCTCACGGGACAGGTTTAAAGGAATATTTTATTGTCCTTACTATATCACAAAGCCTAGTTCAAAGCAAGTAAAAACATTCAATGCTAAGCCTTATAATGAACTAAAATCGTATAACTGTGGATAGTGATCACATTCTGGATTTTTCGGATGACAGATAGCACGACCAAAGTAAATCATGGCTTGATGCGCCACCAACCACTTTTCTGGTGGCAAGACATCCATGACACGTTTTTCAACTTCAAGTGGTGTAGCTGATTTTTTTACAATATCGTGGTGTTTACAGATTCGCTCTACGTGAGTATCAACTGCAAAGGCCGGAATACCGAATCCCACGCTCAAAACTACGTTAGCTGTTTTACGACCAACTCCTGCTAAACTCTCTAATTCTTCTCTAGTCTGAGGGACTTGACCATCAAAATCATCCAGTAGTTGCTGGGCACATTTTTTGAGGAATTTTGCTTTGTTTCGATAAAGACCTAGACGAGAAATATGTTTAGAAATTTCACTCTCACTGGCATCTGCCATGGCTTGAGGCGTAGGGAAGGCTTCAAAAAGAGCTGGAGTCGCTTTGTTTACTGCCGCATCTGTCGTTTGAGCAGACAACATGACTGCAACTAGCAATTCAAAATGATTGCGAAAATCTAGACTTGGTTTCGCATCAGGAAAAAGAGCAATGATTTCTTCTATGACATGACGTGCACGTTTTTTGGATAAAACCATCTACTCATCTCCGTCAAACAGCCCTTGCAACTCTGCAAAAGGACTATTTTCTTCTTTCTTAACTGCTTGTTGAGCTTGATATTCTTCCTCAGTCATGATTTGCCAGTCATTTCCAGAAACAAATCCTTGACCAGCTTCTTCCTCAGCTGTTAAGACCTTGATTGGAATATTGAGCAAGATATTATCTGAAACACTCTCAGCAAGGTCGATTTCTCCATTTTCGATCGGTAAAACTAAGTCATCATCTAGCACTTCTTGGTCCAATTGATTGGTAGCACCTTCCATAAAGACTTCCGTAACTGGATATGATTCTTTCAATTCTACCGGTTCCATGCTACGACTAGAAGCTAAAACGATTGTATAAGATAAGAGATAGTCCAAGAAAAACATACGGTCTTCGTACTGAACTTTCCCTAGTGCTTGGATATCTTTTACATCTAAAATTTCTTGATTACGGTCACGTAAGTCAGCTGACAAGTCTAGAGTTTGCTCAAAGTGCAAGCCTTCAGGCTGCTTACGAATTTCTTGGATATTTAATTTCATACTTCCTCCATAAAGATTTACTCACTTGATTATACCATGAAAGAACCACAAGCAAGGCAACTAAACTTTCAAAAAATCATTCTCTATTTTTTGATAAATTTATTATGACAATTTTATTTTTTGTGCTATACTATAGGCATCAATAGATGAGCAAAGGAGGACGCTCATATGGAAGACAAAGTTCTTTTAGCTGAAGCCTATCAGCTCGTTTCAGAATTAAACCAAACAATACAAAGTTGTAAACAGGGATTGCCTGATGATCTACGCTTACAGCAAAATATAGACGAAATTCTCAGAGAACTTAAAAAATCTGAGAAATTAGACAATGCTATCTTAATTGAACTGGAAAGCTTTTACCAACGGACTAGTCTTTTGATTGGACTTGGCTCACTGAAATTAAATGACCAGGCTCGCACTGCTTGGCGAAACTATGATAAGTTTCACTACGATCACGTTAAGCACGTTTTGACACTCTATGGACCTGTTTTTGGTTTTTAAAAATAGAGGGTTTTCTGGCTTAATCTTGACAAATTTTCTCAAAAAGAGTATGATGATTTCAACAATACTCGGAGGTAAGGGAGACATGAACAACTAAGTCTATCAAATAAAGAACCTTTATTTAGTAGATCTTGTTTCTGTCTCTTTTTATGTGCTCTTTTTTTGCTGGATTTTCAGCCCTTTTAAAAGAGTTTTTTTGACATAGACGATTGGCTCTACTAGGTAAAGTAGAGCTTTTTGTTATGCAATATGGACATTCTAGAAAGGGCAATAATATGATAAAAATCAATCATCTGACCATCACACAAAACAAAGATTTAAGAGACCTTGTTTCCGATTTAAACATTACCATCCAAGACGGAGAAAAAGTCGCTATTATTGGCGAAGAAGGCAATGGAAAATCAACCTTACTGCGAACTTTAATGGGAGAAAAATTAGCTGATTTCTCTATCAGGGGAGAAATCCAGTGTGACCTTCAGTCTCTGGCCTACATTCCCCAACATCTCCCTGAAGAACTGAAAAAAAAATCTCTGCAGGACTACTTCTTTTTAGAGTCTACAGATTTGGACTACAGCCTTCTCTATCGCTTGTCTGATGAATTACACTTTGACAGCAGTCGTTTTGCAAGTGATCAAGAAATTGGTAGTCTCTCGGGTGGTGAAGCTTTGAAAATTCAGCTCATTCACGAGTTAGCCAAACCTTTTGAGATTCTATTTTTAGATGAACCTTCAAATGACCTAGACCTTGAGACGGTTGATTGGCTAAAAGGTCAGATTCGAAAGATTAGGCAAACTGTTATTTTCATTTCCCATGATGAAGACTTTCTTTCTCATACGGCAGATACTATTGTCCACTTGCGACTGGTCAAGCATCGGAAAGAAGCAGAAACACTAGTCGAGCATTTAGACTATGATCGCTATAGTGAACAAAGAAAGGCAAATTTTGCAAGACAAAGCCAGCAAGCTGCTAACGACCAGAGAGCCTATGACAAAACCATGGAAAAGCATCGTCGCGTCAAGCAAAATGTAGAAACTGCCTTGCGAAATACTAAAAATGACGTTGCTGGGCGCCTATTAGCTAAAAAGATGAAAAATGTTCTTTCTCAAGAAAAACGCTACGAAAAAGTAGCTCAGTCCATGATCCAAAAGCCACTTGAAGAGGAACAAATTCAACTTTTCTTTTCAGATATAGAGCCATTAGCAGCTTCTAAAGTCCTAGTTCGACTGGAAAAGGAAAATTTGTCCATTGGTGAGCGTGTTTTAGCTCAGGAGTTACAACTAACTGTCCGTGGTAAAGATAAAATTGGCATTATCGGTCCCAATGGCGTTGGCAAATCCACTCTTTTAGCAAGGTTACATCAACTACTAAGCGGCAAAAGAGAGATTTCACTTGGTTTTATGCCACAAGATTACCATAAAAAACTACAATTAGATCTATCTCCAGTAGCCTATCTCAGCCAAACTGGACACAAAGAGGAAATACAGAAAATCCAATCTCACTTAGCTAGTCTTAATTTCAGCTATCCAGAGATGCACCACCAAATCCACTCCTTATCTGGAGGTCAACAAGGTAAACTCCTTCTTTTGAATTTAGTTCTGCGAAAACCAAACTTTCTCCTTCTGGATGAACCCACACGAAACTTTTCTCCAACTTCTCAACCAGAAATCAGAAAACTTTTTGCCACTTATCCTGGTGGTCTCGTCACTGTTTCGCATGATCGACGTTTCTTAAAAGAAGTCTGTACCAGTATTTATAGTTTGACAGAGCATGGTTTAAAAGTAGTTGACTTACAAGATCTTTAACTTTTGGAAATAAAACATCCAGAGAAAGTTCTCTGGATGTTTTTTTACATTTGTTTCAAACGCTCAATCCGTTCTGAAATAGGTGGATGCGTATAAAATAGTTTTTTCAAGAAACCTGGTTTTTGAGGATCATTGATATAAAGGGCACTACTAGCATCATCCACATGATGTGTCATTGGTTGACTATTCTCTAGTTTAAGGAGGGCATTAATCATCCCCTGAGGATTGCGTGTTAATTCCACACTTGAAGCATCCGCTAAGAATTCTCGTTGGCGAGAAATAGCTAATTGCACTAAAGTTGCTGCAAGAGGTGCCAGAACAATGGCTAGGAGAGAAATGACTAACAGAATCACTTCAAGTCCTCCACTGTCACGGTCACTATTTCTTCTACTACGTGATGCTCCACCCCACCACATCATACGACCAGCCATACTCGATAAAAGAGTAATGGCACTGGCAAGAGCAACAGCAATGGTAGAGATTCGAATATCCAAGTTGCGTATGTGACTAACTTCATGCCCGATTACAGCTTCTAACTCCTCACGATTCATGATCTCTAGAAGTCCTGATGTCGCTGCAACAGCAGCATTTTGAGGATTTGAACCTGTGGCGAAAGCATTCAAACCCGGGTCATCAATTACATAAACTCGTGGCATAGGAATTTGCGCCACCATAGCCATATCCTCAACAACATGATAGAGAACAGGTTCTTCATTCCTATCAACTTCACGCGCACCATTCATACTCATGACAATCTCTGTAGATTGAAAAATCATGGTCAAGGCATAGATGAAACCGATAATCATGGCTACGGTCACGCCCCAGATACCTGAGTTCATGAAAAGATATCCAACCGCATATCCGACTATGGCTAACAAAAGAAAGAAAACAATTAATAAAACCCAAGTTTTACGTTTATTACTAGCGATTTGTTTGTACAGCATCTTAGTCACCTAAACCACTAAAATCAACTCTAGGAACAGCCTTTTCTTCTTCTGGAGTCTGAAGGAAATCCGCTGCCTTGAAGCCAAAGATAGCCGCAACTAGATTACTTGGGAAAGTTTCTAATTTAACATTGTAGTTGCTAACGACACTATTATAAAGTTGGCGAGAATATGATATTTTGTTTTCTGTATTAGTCAGTTCTTCTTGTAAGTGAGCAAAGTTGCCACTAGCCTTCAAGTCAGGATAGTTCTCTGCAACCGCAAAGATACCAGATATCTGACGAGTCAGTGCATCACTAGCTTTCATGGCTTCTGCAGGTGTAGTTGCTGCCGCTACTTGTGTTCGAAGTTGAGTCACTTTTTCAAGTGTAGAACTTTCATATTTCGCATAACCTTTAACCGTTTCAATCAAGTTAGGCAAAAGATCATTTCGACGCTTCAACTGAACATCAATCTGACTCCAAGCTTCCTTGGTCTGCATACGATTTTTCACCAATTTATTATAACAGTCAATTACCAAGAAAATAAATAGAGCAAGAAGTCCATAAAAAATCCAATTCATCATAAAGCTCCTTTCTGCTTTTAGATTAGTACCAGTATATCAAATTTCCATATTTTTGTGGTAAAATAAGATGACATAAAAGAAGGACAGAACTATGAAACCAGAAACATTTTACACATTACTTGACCAACAAAATATTATTCTTACTGACCAGCAAAAACTTCAATTTGAGCGCTATTTTGAACTCTTAGTTGAATGGAACGAAAAAATCAATCTAACTGCTATTACTGAAAAGGAAGAAGTCTATCTTAAACACTTTTATGATTCTATCGCTCCTATCCTACAAGGGTTGATAGCAAATCAGCCAATAAAATTATTAGATATTGGCGCTGGTGCAGGATTTCCTAGCCTTCCTATGAAGATTCTCTATCCTCAGCTAGAAGTCACTATCATTGATTCTCTCAATAAACGCATTAACTTCCTCCACTTACTTGCCGAGGAACTAGAACTTGAAGGTGTTCATTTCTACCATGGGCGCGCAGAAGATTTTGCTCAAGAGAAGAATTTCCGTGCCCAATTCGACATTGTTACAGCTCGTGCAGTTGCTCGCATGCAGGTCTTGTCTGAATTAACGATTCCTTATCTAAAGGTAGGTGGAAAACTTTTGGCGCTTAAGGCCAGTAATGCACCAGAGGAATTGACAGAAGCCAAGAATGCCCTCAACCTTCTCTTCAGCAAGGTCGAAGACAACCTTAGCTACACACTTCCTAATGGAGACCCTCGCTACATCACCATTGTTGAAAAGAAAAAGGAAACTCCAAACAAATATCCACGTAAGGCTGGTATGCCCAATAAACGCCCTCTTTAAGATATTTTAAAAAGATACCTACAAAATTAGCCTCGCGTCTTTATTTCTTGACTCGGGAAAAAATGATTTACAAAATCATACCTCGCTTTCCTATTTCTAGGCTCGGGAAAAATTCGTTTACAAAACGAATTTTTTCTGCTATACTATCCTAAGCAAAGGTTTTTAATGTCATCCCGTGAGGTGACGAAGACGCAGAAATACATAACATTCATTAAAATGTGGTCAATTATTTTTTAATGAAGTCTTACTCTGAGAGCCTATTGCTGTAAAATAATGGGCTCTTTTTTGATGCCCAAAAAGTGAGGTATTTATGAAACAAGAATCAACTGTTGATTTGTTATTAGACGTCGACCAACGTCCTTCTGCTGGTAAGGGAATTCTTCTCAGCTTCCAGCACGTGTTTGCCATGTTTGGTGCAACCATCTTGGTACCACTGATTTTGGGAATGCCTGTATCTGTTGCCCTCTTTGCTTCAGGGGTTGGTACCCTCATCTATATGATTGCAACAGGTTTTAGAGTTCCTGTTTATCTTGGTTCTTCTTTCGCCTTTATTACAGCCATGTCACTTGCCATGAAAGAAATGGGGGGTGATGTATCTGCTGCTCAGACAGGGGTTATCCTAACTGGTTTTGTTTATGTCCTTGTTGCTGCAAGTGTTCGCTTCGCAGGTACAAAATGGATTGATAAACTCTTGCCTCCAATCATTATTGGTCCTATGATTATCGTTATCGGTCTTGGGCTTGCTGGTTCTGCCGTAACCAATGCTGGTCTTGTAGCTGACGGCAACTGGAAAAACGCTCTTGTAGCCGTTGTTACTTTCTTGATTGCTGCTTTTATCAATACAAAAGGAAAAGGTTTCCTTCGTATCATTCCTTTCCTCTTTGCAATTATTGGTGGATATCTCTTCGCGCTAGCACTTGGCTTAGTTGACTTCACTCCTGTTCTTCAAGCTAACTGGTTTGAAATTCCTGGTTTCTACCTACCATTTAATACAGGTGGTGCCTTCAAACAATACAATCTTTACTTTGGTCCGGAAACAATCGCAATCTTACCAATCGCTATCGTAACTATTTCTGAACATATCGGAGACCACACCGTTCTAGGTCAAATCTGTGGACGCCAATTCTTGAAAGATCCAGGTCTTCACCGTACCCTTCTTGGTGACGGTATCGCAACTTCTGTTTCTGCCTTCCTTGGTGGACCAGCAAATACAACTTACGGTGAAAATACTGGGGTTATCGGTATGACTCGCATCGCTTCTGTATCTGTTATCCGTAACGCTGCTTTTATCGCTATCGCCCTTAGCTTCCTTGGAAAATTCACTGCCTTGATTTCTACAATTCCAAACGCTGTACTTGGTGGAATGTCAATCCTTCTTTATGGGGTTATCGCCAGCAACGGTTTGAAAGTCTTGATCAAGGAACGTGTTGATTTTGGTCAAATGCGTAACCTTATCATCGCAAGTGCGATGTTGGTACTTGGACTTGGTGGAGCAATCCTTAAACTTGGTCCAGTTACACTTTCTGGTACTGCCCTTTCAGCCATGACAGGTATCATCCTAAACTTGATCTTGCCATACGAAAACAAAGATTAAACCAAAAAGCCACTCTATTCGAGTGGTTTTTTTGATACTTAAGATGCCCACGTAATCAAGAGGTACATAAGACTTGATCCAAACATATCTGCCAAGGCATGCATGAGGAAGAATGGGAGGAGATTCTTGACCACATACTTGTACAAGAAGTAATAAAGGAGACCATAAACAAGACCAATAACCAATGCCCAGAGTAATCCTTGATAGGTATGGAAAGAAATCCTGATTATTACGGAGTAAACTAGGACTAACCACTTATGTTTTTCTTTGACTGAAGTCAGTAAGCCCAAGAAGAAAAATTCTTCGTAAAAACCATTTAGAAGAGCATAACCAATGGCCATTGGCGTCAAGGCCATGAATTTTCTAATGATTTCCATGGGATCTATAAAAGGAATCAACTGAGGATTAAAATAATTGTACTCACCGCTAAGGGTTGTTACAATATCTCCAATTATTCCAACAACTGCAAAGATAAGTGGAACCCAAATCAAAACTGACCAAGTAAAGCGAATTGGAAGCTGTTTAAAATCATAGTTTCGAATCAGGAGGTAGAGCAAAGTAATCCCTAGCATAATCAGTTGAAAAGAAAAATTACTAGAATAGGCTGCCCCATCACTTGCTACATTTGTTGTAGTTTCCGCAACACTAGCAACAGCTGAAGGTGATAGACTCTCCATAAATTGTTGAGTAGAACGGATGATAAACTCTCCAAACATTAAAACAGTGACGATTAAGATATCAAACCATTTTAAGTATCTTAAAGGTTTAGCAGGATGAATACTTTGTATAAAATTCATATCTCCTCCGTTTAACTTATTCTTGTAACTTTATTATAAACTTTCAATCTTAAAATTATATAAATTAATGCAAAACATAAAAAAACAACCTCTTTATATGGTTGTTCTGTCTTTAAATAGACTTATGTTTCTTTTCTAGCATTAAATCCTTTAAAGAAATAATAGTTACAGCCAACAAAATCATTGCCATACCAAGAAAATCTACAGGATAAAAAATATCTCCCATAATCATGAAAGCAAAAAACACCGCAGAGATTGGCTCAATCGAAGCCAAGAGACTCGACTTAACTGGTCCAACCATACTGACTCCCTTGAGAAAGGCTGTGTAGGCAAAAACCGTTCCAATAAGAATAATTCCAGCAAAGGCTAGAAAAATATCAAATGACATAGGAATTCTAGCGCCGATAATTCCAGTAAATGGAACTGCCACAAAACCAGAAATGGCCATTCCAACACCAATAACCAAAATGCTCCCCCACTTTTGAATTAGTTTAATGGGTAAAATGATATAAAGAGCATAGGTTAAAGCAGAGAACAAGCCCCAAAAGAGACCAGCCGGTGTCATTGAGAGCTGATCCAACTGTCCATGAGTTGCAATGAGAAAGGTCCCTCCTATAGCCAAAATCATAGAAATAATTTCTGCTATAGTAGGTGCTACCTTATCCTTTATACAAGTCAATGCTAGAATACCAACAGGACAGACATACTGAAGCACTGTCGCTGTACCAGCATTTGTCTCCTGAATAGCCGATAAATAGGCCAATTGATTTAGAAAGAGACCAAATAATGAAAATAACAAGAGTGAAAAGAGACTTGATTTATCCCTTAAAAAAGCTAGAAATTGTTCCTTAGACTTTATATAGGACAATAGAACCAAGAGGAGACCTGCAACAATCAAACGGATATTGGTTAGAACTAGAGCTGAAATCCCATGAGCCATCAGGTACTGACCACTGGTTCCAGACAAGCCCCATGCAATACCCGCAATGACTGTAAAAAGAGTTCCTTTAAAAGCTTTTGACATACTTCCTCCCTAGTCTGCTTCACGAATTAGATCCATGACCTGATTACGGTCTAGTATCCACTGGCTACGCTCATCCTTTTCGTAGGTTCTATTAGACAAGAAAATAGCAGCTTCCTGCTTCTTACGATTCCACATGATAAAGGTACCAGTATAGCCTGTATGGTCTAGCCACTCACCTTCTAGGTTCCAAGCTAGCGAACGCTCTTTATCATCTAAATCTGAGAAATTCTGGCTCAAATCTGCAGCAAAATCATCCTGTAAATAATGCTCTAGGAAGATTTCTAAATCTTTTACGGTTGAAAACAAGCCTGCACTCCCAGCATGTCTGCCTAGTAAACGTGCCTTTGGATCGTGCACTACTCCTGCTTTCTGTCCCCGAACAGTCGGCACAGCACAAGTTACAGGACCAAACCTCGTTTCCTTCATCTTCCATGGATCCAAAACTTGCTCTTGCAAAATCTGATCCAAGTCCTTATCAAAATATCTTTCCAAGAGAAAACCGAGCAAGAGAAAGTGCACATCTGAATATAGAAAGGCTCGCTTCTCTCGTCGATTAAGATGAAACATAGCTTCTTTCAATTCTTCTGCATTCAACTGGTCACGATTGGGAATATAAGGGTCCAAGTCTGTGGCATGAGTGAGGAGTTGACGAATGGTGATATCTGGGTAATCAGAGTCAGGTAAAAATTCAGTCACTGACTTTTCTATATCTAATTCCCCTTGATGCCATAAAAAAGTTAAGACAGTTCCAACTCCGACAACTTTGCTCACACTTGCCAAATCATAGACTAAACCTTGACAAGTCTGCTCTCCAATTTCTGGATTTGCTTCTCCGAGGTACCAATCAGACCATTCTCCATCCCGATAATACGCAAAAGAGGCACCAGGATAAATCCCTGCCTCAATTTGTTGCTCTATTTTTTGGATAACTAATTCTCTCATACTTCTTCAAACCACAATTCGATATTGTTGGTATCCTTGGTTAGGAAAAACTTCTCAGACTTAGGAATAAAGTAACCTGCAGTTTCAAAACGTTGACGGAGACTAGCCAATTCAAGTTCTTTTACTTGGAATTTCAACATAGACAAATCCCAAGTTACATTATTTTCAACAAGCAAATCACTACCTTGAGCTTGTTTAAAAGTTAGGCTAGTTTCGATTTCCTCTTTTTCAAGCAGGCTTGTCGTTTCTTCAGGCAAGTTAATCTCTACTGAAATATCAAACGCTGTCAAATATTGCACTTTCTCATCTTTTGGGAAAGTAACAGTTTCATCAAACTCTCTCAAATCTTTGATGTCATCTTCCGCATGGATTAGGACAAGATCTCCTTCTGGTGAAAGGATTTCAAAAGCAAATCCCTTATTTCCTTTATAGAGTTGAGGAAGTTTTTCCATTCTAGCTAGTAAGGCTTCAATCTCGGATGGATTCGCTACTTTTACAATCAATCTAGCTAATTTTTTGATCCCTTCAACCTTGCGGCTTCTCATACTTGGTGATTCTTCTAAAACCAATTTTTCAATGCCTGACTGGTCTCCTAGCGATAAGAAAGCCGACTCTTCAAGCAAGGGTTTCATACCCAAGGTTTGGATATAAAACAATTCATTTAATCTTCTATTATTTATCTTTAGCGTCGGGATCATACGCACAATTTGATTTACATTCATAAATTCCTCCAACACTTTTTATTTTAAAGGATTTTATTTCATTTTACAAGTTATTCAACTGAAAACTTTGACTATATTAACCTTTTTAGCACATGAAACTCCCTTCTAAATTAGAAGGGAGCCTATTGTATTTAGTAAACTAGTTATATCAATTCTTCCAAGAAAGTTCTGCTTGAAGACCGTAGTGATCACTGACCTGCGGACTTGCTTGGCCATCAAAAACTACCTGTAACTTTTCTACCTGAAGATCTTTTGTCGTAAAGACGTAATCAATTCGAAGAGGTTCTGAATTCCCTTTCCAACCATCGATTTCTGGAGGAACAGTGTAGCTTCCACTTCTCTCTTTTGCAACTTCATAGGCATCCTGTAAGCCTAGCGGACTAGTTAGAATAGCTTGATATCCTTCCTGACCTGCAGGGTTGTTGAAATCTCCTGCTAGTAACAGAGGTTTATTCAACTCTTTTAAAACTGCTTCAAATCTTGCCCATTCCTCTTGGAATCCTTTATCCCACCAAGAGAGATGCACACTCGCAACTGCAAGCTCTTTACCTTCTACTACTGTTTCTACTAGTGCAACTCGACGAGTGTGATAATCAGTTGGATCATCTACATCTGAAACCAAAATTTCACGTGCCTCAATCGGTGTTTTAGATAGAATTGAAACACCCTCATGATAACGGTCATAGCCGATATGATTATAAGCCCATGTCCAATAATAGTCCAGTCCTTTTTCAGCCAACTTCTCTACCAAAAGACGCACATAGTGGTCTTGGTGAATGGGTTCTGCTGAAGGTAACGGATTGTAAAGTGGTCCAGACTCTACTTGAGTTGATGTAATTTCTTGGTTAATCTCTTGAAAACAAATCAAATCATAACTGTTTTCAAGTATATCTTGCAACAAGAGCTGAAATTTTTCTTCAGGATTTTTTTCCATCCAACTATGAGTATTGAGTGTTAAAAACTTCATGCTTTTCTCCTATAAACAAGAGGTTGGAAAACAGCTTCCAACCCCTTAGTGTATTACAATTCTACTTTTGCAACTGCTGTTTTGGCTGCAAGAGAACCGGTTTGTTCTAATTTAACTGACTTGATGGCATCTCCATTTGTAAAGACTACTACTGTTGTAGTTTCACGCTCAGCAGCTTGAATAGCTCCGAGGTCAGCTTTGACCAAGAGATCACCAGCAGCTACTGTTTGACCTTCTGAAACCACCACTTCAAATGGTTTTCCTTCAAGACTTACAGTATCAAGACCAATGTGAACAAGAACTTCAAGACCTGCTTCAGTTACAAGACCAAGAGCATGTTTAGTAGGGAAGACACTTGATACAGTACCAGAAACTGGAGATACAATGTTTCCGTTTGCTGGTTCTACTGCAAATCCATCACCCATCATTTTTTGCGAGAAGACTGGATCTTTAACTTGTTCCAATTCAATAACTTGACCATCAGCAACTGAATAAACTTCTTCAGTTACACCTTTGTAGACAACAGTATCTTTTTGAGTTGCTGCCATTTGACTTGGAAGAGTTTCAGGAATTACCTCTCCAGAATCAAGGATATCTTGGATATCTGATTTCAAAACGTCAGCTTTAGGTCCGTAGATAGCTTGAACACCTTGTCCTTTCATAACAAGTCCCATAGCTCCTTCAGATTTCCATTGTTCTTCTGTTCCAACTTTTTCTGCATCTTTTACAGTAACGCGAAGACGAGTCATACATGCGTCGACATCAACGATATTCGCACGTCCACCGAGAAGGTTGATGATGTTAACGGCTTGAGAAGCTTCTGCAACTTTAGTTTCACCAGCAGCTGAAGATTCAGAAGAACCATCTGCATTTTCGTAGTTACCGTTACGTCCTGGAGTTGCATAGTTGAATTTCTTAATCATGAAGTTAGCGATAAAGTACATGATAACTGCAAAGAGGACAGTTACCCAGATAAAGTTAACAATATCCATACCAATACCAGCATTGATAGCTAGCGGAGTACGAGTCAAGAATTCGATTGAACCGAATGAGTGCACACGAAGGTTCACAACATCAGCCATTGCAAAGGCAGCACCTTGAACAAGAGCGTAAACAAGGTAAAGAGGTGTTGCGATGAACATGAACATGTACTCAATTGGTTCAGTTACCCCTGTCAAGAATGTTGCAAGAGCAGTTGCGATCATCATACCTTTGTATTGGTGTTTCTTATCTGGATCAACGTTACGGTAGATAGCCACAATTACACCCATCAAGATACCAAACGAACCAATCATTTGTCCAACTTTGAAACGAGCTGGATGTACTGTATCTAACAAGTGTTGGTATTGAGCCGCGTCAGTACCTTTAAGGTTTACAAGGTCAGTTACCCATGCAAGCCAAAGTGGATCTTGACCAAATACTTGAGTACCTTTTGCTGCACCAGTCATGACATCATAAGTACCACCAAGAGCTGTATAGTTCATTGGGATAGTCAACATGTGGTGAAGTCCAAATGGCAAGAGTAAGCGTTCCAAAGTACCATACAAGAATGGTGCTAGAACTGGAGCTGTTTCTTGTGAGTTGGCAATCCAAATACCAAAGCTGTTAATACCTGTTTGAACAAGTGGCCAGAAAATTGCAAGAAGGATTGCAGCAATTGCTGAACGAAGAATAACTACAAACGGTACAAAACGTTTTCCGTTAAAGAATGAAAGTGCATCTGGAAGTTTACGGAAGTTGTAGTATTTGTTAAAGGCAGTTGCCCCTACAAAACCAGAAATAATCCCTACAAATACACCCATGTTAAGTGCTGGAGCTTCCATAACACTAATAAAGTAATCAGAAACTTTGATTGATCCACCCAATAGTGTTGAAACCGTAGCATTTGGATCTTTCAGCATGTCTCCTGATACACCAAAGATTGTACCAGTGATACGGTTGATTAAGATAAATGCTAGACCGGCAGCAAAAGCACCACCAGCACGTTCTTTAGCCCAGCTTCCTCCAATAGCTAGAGCGAATAAAATATGAAGGTTACCAATAACCCCCCAACCAATTTGCTCAAGAATACCACCAGTAATAACAAGTGGTGCAAAGTTAGGGTTAATCATTACGAGCGACTTACCGATTGAAATCATCAATCCAGCCGCTGGCATAACAGCGATAACCACCATTAGAGCCTTACCGAATTTTTGCCAAAACTCGAAAGACAAGACATTTTTGAATGTATCTTTCATCATTCAAATCTCCTTATTTTTTATTTACGCAAACGTTTTACGAAAACGTTTGCAGTATTTCTGCTTTTTATTATATCACTTTAAAAATTTTTGTAAAGGTTTTTTTAAAAAAAATTGAATTTTTTTAATACAAAGAGATTTTCAAAACTTTTATATACTAGCTGTTTTTGAGTTTATTAGTGATTTCTGATATAATATTAGCTATGAAATCCTATAATACCTTGAATGATTATTATCGAAATTTATTTGGAGAAAAAACTTTCAAAGTTCCTATCGATGCTGGATTTGATTGTCCCAATCGTGATGGTACAGTAGCTCATGGAGGTTGTACTTTCTGTACGGTTTCTGGTTCTGGAGACGCTATCGTCGCCCCTGACGCTCCTATTCGTGAGCAATTTTATAAGGAAATTGACTTTATGCACCGTAAATGGCCAGATGTAAAAAAATATCTAGTCTATTTCCAAAACTTTACTAATACTCATGAAAAGCTCGAAGTCATTCGTGAACGCTATGAACAAGCTATTAATGAACCTGGTGTGGTTGGAATCAATATCGGTACACGACCAGATTGTCTGCCTGATGAGACTATCGAATACTTGGCAGAACTATCAGAGCGAATGCATGTTACTGTAGAGTTAGGTTTACAAACAACCTATGAAGAAACTTCTGAATTGATTAACCGTGCCCACTCCTATGAACTCTACGTGGAGACGGTCAAGCGCTTGAGAAAATATCCCAAGATTGAAATTGTATCTCATTTGATTAATGGTTTACCAGGTGAAACTCATGACATGATGGTGGAAAATGTTCGTCGGTGTGTGACTGATAATGATATTCAAGGGATTAAGCTTCACCTACTTCACCTCATGACCAATACTCGGATGCAGCGGGATTACCACGAAGGTCGTTTGCAGCTCATGAGTCAGGATGAATATGTCAAGGTTATCTGTGACCAACTAGAAATTATTCCCAAACATATTGTTATCCATCGCATAACAGGAGATGCACCTAGAGACATGCTGATTGGTCCTATGTGGAGTCTCAACAAATGGGAAGTTCTAAACAGCATCGAAGCTGAAATGAGACGTCGAGGTAGTGTCCAAGGATGCAAGGCTGTAAAACAGGAGTTTATGAATGAAAAGACCACTTGAAATGGCGCATGATTTTCTTGCCCAAGTCATCACAAAAGATGATGTTGTTGTAGATGCGACCATGGGAAATGGACATGATACGCTTTTCCTTGCCAAATTAGCTAAACAAGTCTACGCTTTTGATATACAAGAACAAGCTCTAGAAAAGACTAGTCAACGTCTCCAAGAAGCAGGTTTGTCCAATGCAGAATTAATCTTGCAGGGTCATGAGACTGTGGATCAATTTGTGACAGAAGTCAAGGCAGCTATCTTCAATCTAGGTTATCTGCCTTCTGCAGATAAAAGCATTATCACTCAACCTCAGACAACCCTTGAGGCACTAGAAAAACTCTGTCTGATGCTCGTTAAGGGCGGACGGATAGCCATCATGATATACTACGGGCATGAAGGTGGAGATATAGAACGAGATGCTGTCTTAGATTTTGTCAGTCAGTTGCCACAACAAGAATACACTGCTACGATCTATCGTACCCTCAACCAAATCAACAATCCACCGTTTTTAGTTATGATTGAAAAATTAGAAAGGTATCGCCATGGATAAACAATACCTACGAGATAAAATAGAAGGACTTCGCCACAAATTCGTTGAATCAACCCAACATGAACGTGCAGTTGGTATGTTAGATGAAGCTCATATGAGCAAAAAGATGCTAAAAATCAAGAAAAAAATGATTACACTTGAAATGGAGCGTTGTCAAAAGAAAATCGAGCACAAGGATTGCTCGAAGATTGATCAAAAAATCCAAGAACAAAAGGAACTTTTTGAAGCTTGTCGAAAACAAAAATAAGGAGGTAGAAGATGGATTTACTTTTTTATCTCTTGATATTTTTACTTGTTCTCATTGTTTCTAGTACGACCAATAAACTACTCACCTTTTTACCCATGCCCCTGATTCAAATATTGTTAGGGATTGGAATTGGACTTTGCTTGCCGAATAACCAGTATCACTTAGACACTGAGTTGTTTCTAGCTTTGGTAATCGGCCCGCTCCTCTTTCGCGAGGCTCAAGAAGCAGATATAACCTCTATCTTAAAACACTGGAGAATCGTTCTCTACTTGATTTTCCCAGTTATCTTTATATCAGCTCTGAGCATGGGGGGACTCGCTCATGTCCTTTGGGCTAGCCTACCATTAGCCGCCTGTGTAGCAGTTGGTGCTGCCTTAGGTCCTACCGACCTGGTAGCCTTCGCTTCCCTTTCGGACCGGTTTACCTTCCCCAAACGGGTTTCTAATATTCTAAAGGGTGAAGGCCTTCTTAATGATGCTTCTGGTCTAGTAGCCTTTCGTGTGGCTCTCATCGCTTGGACAACAGGAACATTTTCGCTCACCCAAGCCGGAACTTCATTAGCTATTTCCATTGTTGGAGGTTTTGCAGTCGGCTTTATAACAGCCCTAATCAATCGCTTCCTCCATACCTTTTTACTTAGTGTCCGCGCAACAGATATCGCAAGTGAGCTCTTGCTAGAACTCAGTTTGCCCCTCTTGACATTTTTCATAGCTGAAGAAATTCATGTCTCAGGTATTATCGCCGTTGTAGTCGCTGGGATTTTGAAAGCCAGTCGTTTCAAAAAAATCAATCTGCTTGAAGCTCAGGTTGATACTGTTACCGAGACTGTTTGGCACACTGTAACCTTCATGCTCAATGGTTCTGTCTTTGTCATTCTTGGGATGGAACTGGAAATGATTGCTGAACCAATTCTGAAGAGTGCTTTTTATAACAATGTGCTCCTTCTCATCACTATATTCCTCTTGACCTTCCTACTCTTTGCCATCCGCTTTGTGATGATTTACGGCTTTTACGCTTTTCGGATTAAGAAACTTCATAAAAGCTTAGACAAGTATGTCAAAGATATGCTTCTCCTTACCTTTTCTGGCGTCAAGGGAACTGTATCCATTGCCACTATCCTTTTGATACCGTCTAATCTAGAACAAGAATATCCTCTTCTTCTCTTCCTCGTAGCTGGTGTAACACTTGTCAGTTTCCTTACAGGATTACTGGTACTTCCACACCTTTCCGAAGAGAAAGAACCATCTAAGGATCATCTCATGCACATCGCTATCTTAAATGATGTCGCCATGGAGTTAGAGAAGGATTTAGAGAACACAAAAAACAAGGTTCCACTCTATGCGGCTATTGACAATTATCATGGACGTATTGAAAATCTCATCCTCAGTCAGGAGAACAAGGAAATCCAGGAAGACTGGGAAGCTCTCAAACTACTGATTCTCAGTATTGAGAGCGATGGTTTGGAGCAAGCCTATGAAGAAGGCAAAATCGGCGAAAGAGGATATCGTGTCTACCAACGTTATCTGAAAAGAATGGAGAAAAATATTAAACGAAACTTTGCTTCTCGACTAACCTACTACTTCCTTGTTTCTATTCGGATTGTACGTTTTCTCCTACACGAGTTGCTCACATTTGGCAAAACCCTCCGTTCCTTGAAGAACAAAGAAACCCAAAGACTTCTGGCCATTGACTATGACCAGATCGCTGAACTCTACTTAGCCAACACTGAAATCATCATCGAAAGTTTGGAAAACCTCAAAGGGATTTATAAGAGTTCTCTAATTAGCTTTATGCAGGAATCTCGTCTCCGTGAAACCAGTCATATTACCAGTGGTGCCTTTGTGGAGCGGGTTATCAATCGTATCAAGCCCAATAATATCGACGAAATGCTCAGAGGATACTACCTTGAACGTAAATGTATCTTTGAATACGAAGCTCAAAAACTCATCTCAGCCCAGTATGCTAAAAAACTACGACAAAATGTAAACAACCTAGAAACTTATTCCCTAAAAGAATCTGCTAATACTTTACCTTACGATATGATGGAATTAGTTCGAAGAAATTAAAGTCTATACAAAACAAGAAAAACTGGAGGTTTGTGAAATGAAAAAGTTGTGGAAACAGCTGAATGATAGACCCTTCTTAAAAGCTTTTTTACACTACTATCAAGCCTCTGATAGTGAGCTAACCAGCGTTGCTGTTGCCTACTATTGGTTGATTTCAATCTTCCCCTTACTTATGATTGTGGTCAACATCTTACCCTACTTTCAGATTCCTATCTCAAACTTTCTATTAACAATCAAGGAATTTTTACCGGATACAATCTATGAAGTTGTTGCAAAGATTGTCAGAGAAGTTCTGACTCAACCATCGACAGGTTTACTGAGTTTTGCTATCTTATCAGCTCTTTGGACTTTCTCCAAATCCATGAATTTTCTTCAAAAGGCTTTTAATAAAGCCTATGGAATCGCAAAAAATAGAGGAATTATCTCACATCAGCTGATGAGCCTCTTAGTTAGCTTTGGACTTCAAATTCTTTTCGCGCTTGCTTTATTCCTCAGTATGTTTGGCCATATGCTATTGGATTTGCTTAAAAACTACTGGAAATCCGAGAGTGCTCTCTTTTCTTATCTACAAGATTTTACAGGACCTCTGATTTATGCCTTTCTTTTTGCAATCGTAATCATGCTCTATTATTTCCTACCAAATGTTAAAGTAAGTAAGATTCGCTACGTCATACCTGGAAGTCTCTTTGTACTAGTTACGACGATTGCTTTATTAAACATCTTTGCAGCTTATTTCAACAATTATGTCAATTATCTCGTTGACGTCAGATTTTTCAGTTCGATTGTCGTCGTTGTCATGATGTTCTGGTTCATTATCATTGCCAAGATATTGATTATCGGTGCTGTCATCAATGCCAGTGTTCAAAGTTTGAAGGATCCAGACTTCAAGGTCAATCAATAATTCTCGTTTACTTGTATGTAACGAAAACAGATAAATCCCCCAGTCATCTCTACTGGGGGATTTTTGAATTTCCTACTTTATTGTCCACTCGTTAGGGCTTGCAATTCTGTTTTTAGATAGTGAGCCAAATGTTGATGGGCAAAAATATTGGCATTCTTTTCTGCGGTAGGATTGTAGTTTGTGTTGGTATTTACATCATAAACATAAATATCACCACTCTCTGACTGAACCCATTCAATAGCAGCAACTTCAATCTGAGCATTTTTCAAGAAATTCTCATAAGCTTCTCTACGGTCATCTGGTAGAGGTTCTGTAATCTGGAATTTTTCAGACGTTTCTAGTTGCTCTGGTCTCTTGCCGATTTGGCAACCATCTGCTGGACACAGTTGGAAACCATCTGAAGAATCGATAGAAACAGTATAGAGAAACTTCTGGTTGATAAACTCTGAACGACGGATACGTCCATCACTTGGCTTGATGTAGGCTTGTAACAAGGTAATCCCGTCCACTGATGGTTCAAAGAGAGGGCTATTGACATAAGCTTCCAATTCTTCTTCATTTTGGAAGAGTTGAACGCCTAATCCCTTACCTGCTCGATTGTGCTTGGTAATCAAAGGATAAATGTTTAATTTTCTTGCCGCGTCAATAATGTTCTCTTGCCCCAAAACTGCAACTGTTGCAGGAGTCTCGATACCAGATTCGTTTAACTTCAAATATTGTTTGATTTTACTAATTTCAAGGTTGATAGCACCAGTACCATTCACAACTTTGCGTCCGTGTGCTTCTAACCAAGTAATCACCTGCTCAGTAAATTCTGGCGCATAGCGATGTCCTCTGGTGTGAGAGGATGCAGACATGCGATTGTAAAAGATACCCTGTGGCGGTGGACTTTGCAGATCCAAAATCCCACTAGACAAATCCCATAGTTCATAAGGGACTTCTAGTTCTTCCAACCATTTGACCAAATGCTGGGTCCATTCTAGATTCTCATGAATCACATAAACTTTTGCTTCACTCATTATTCATATCTCCTTAAGAAAAGCTGACTGATAATTGGCTTTCCTTTTCTTCTTCTAAAATATATCCTTCTGTTTTTTCAATAACGCTGACTGTTAAGATTTGACCCAAAACATTGATCATAGTACGGCCTGCATTGACAAAGAAATCAACTGCAAAGATTAAGGCTACTCCTTCAACTGGCAATCCCAGTTGAGGTGCTGCTGCTAATAGAACCACGATAGCCCCTGATGGCACAGTTGCTGCAGTTTTTCCAATCAAGGTCAACAATAAAACAGTAAACAAGAGACTTGATAAAGAAAATTGAATGCCGTAGGCATGCGCGATAAAGATTGTCGCTACTGAGAAATAAACTGCTGCTCCTTCTAAATTAAAAGTATATCCTAAAGGAACAACTAAATCAATTGTATGCTCGTCATGGCCCTGTTTTTTCAAATCTTTAAGAAGGGATGGCAAGACAACACTAGAACTACCCGTAACAAAAGCTAGAGTCAAGAGACTCCAATTTTCACGAAAGGCTGTCAAATACGGTACTTTAAAGAAGAAAGCAATCAAAGGGAAAATAAGAAGAACCAATACAGCATAAGCCAAATAAGTTCCAATTACAAATTGACCAAGTCCAATCAATTTATCAACACCAGTCGTTGCAACGTCTTTGGCAATAAAGCCAAAAATTCCAATCGGTGATAATTTGATAATTACTGCAACAATCTTGTAGATGGCTTCAATCCAGATTTGGAAACCTTCGATAATCTTCTGAGATTTCTCAGACTTAAGATTCCCAATTCCGTAACCAAGAAAGATTGCAAAAACGATAATTGGCAATAGAGCACCATCTGAAAGAGATTTAACGATATTTGATGGAATGAAACCAAGCAAAAATTCGCTGAACTTGACATTGTTGGCAATCCCATCAACGTTTCCACCAGTTTGACCGATATTCACTCCTTGACCAAATCCTAAATAGTAACTAGCAAATACAAACAAAAGAGTAATGGCAGTTGTTACGGCAAAAAAGTAAACCAAACTCTTGGTCAAGATTTTTCCGAAAGATTTTTTCCCGATAACTCCAGCTACTGCAACTACAATGGTTGGGAAGATTAGCGGAATGATAACCATATTGATCAATTTAATAAAGGCTTGACCTAAAAATTGATAAAAGCCTGCAAATTGTGGCCAGATGACTGCGGCAATCACACCCAAGACCAAAGCCACCAATAATTGAATACCTAGTGAGAGTTTTGACCATAAAGTAACTAATTTCATAAGAAACTCCTTTGTTTTATTTGCTACTCATTCTACTACTATTCTTCTCTCCTGACTAATATATATTTTTTATTGTCACCATAAAAAAGATTTATAATGAACGTTCAAACTATTCCAACTTTACAAAGTAAATCACATTGATGTTTGACATAGTATAAAAAATCAGTTTCTAAACAAAAATTTTTAGAAAAACACTGTTAAATAAAGGAATATGCTTTTCTTTTATTCAAATTTTATGATACAATATTGTTATGATTTTAATGAAACTCGCTTCCGTCTTGCTTTTGGTATTAACCTTGGCTTTGGCTTTTATCTTTAGTAGATTCTTTAAGCTAAAGAAAAAGGGGATTAACTTTGCAGATTTGGCTTTTCCTTTTCTGATTTTTGAATACTATTTGATTACTGGAAAGGTTTTTACCCATAATCAACTTCCCATTTTGGGAGCAGCCTTATCTTTGTTGGCCATCATTCTAGCCTTTTTCTTTTTGAGCAAAAAACGTAGTTTTTATTATCCAAAATTCCTGAAATTCTTTTGGAGAGCTGGATTTTTACTCACATTGCTCATCTACATCGTTATGATTGTTCAAATCTTCATGTTGAAATAAAACCAAACCCTGCCAGCACCTCAACAGTTGGCGACTAGTTCTTCCACATGAGGTGCTTTTCTAATGACATTTTAAAAAGAGATTATTAAAGAATAAATAGGAGATCAAACAAGTGAAAAAAACGCTCTTGGCAAGTGCCATCACGCTTACTTTTCTAGGATTCGCAACAAACCCTACTTTGGCTGAAGAAAATAACCTACAAACTACTACGGTAGAAACAACTCAAGAGACTACAAGAGCTGATAAGGTCGAAACGAAGGAGCCTTCAACTAAGGAAACAGCACCTTCAACGGAAGCAAGTTCAAGCTTACCGACAACTTCTACTACAGCCCCAAGTACTAGTCCAGCTAAGAAAGAAGAAAGTAAAGCTCCAGAAGTCAAAAAAGAAGGTTGGGTCTTAGAAGAAAACATCTGGCGCTTCTATGAAGCAAACAAACCAGCTCTAAATTGGAAAAAAATTCACGGAAAATGGTACTATTTCGATAAAAATGGAACCATGCTTGATAATACTATTTTCGATGGATACATTCTAACTTCTAGCGGTGCTATGGTCGATAGTGGCTGGGGTAAAGTCAAAGATAAATGGTATTATGCAAAGCCATCTGGTAAAATCTCTCAGCAAAAATGGGAAAAAGTTGGTGGTGTATGGTACTACTTTGACAAAGACGGAATCATGCTCAGCAACACCATTTTTGATGGTTATATCTTTACAAATAGTGGAGCTATGGCTGAGAGCGCTTGGGTCAAACAAGATGGTAGATGGTACTATGCCCAAAGTTCTGGCAAATTAAGTAAAAATAAGTGGGATAAAATTGGTGGTACTTGGTACTACTTTAACAAAGATGCCACAATGGCAAGCAACCAATGGCAAGGTAACTACTACCTAAAAGCTAGCGGGGCTATGGCTGAAAGAGAATGGATTTTTGATAAAAACTACAATAGCTGGTTCTATTTAAAATCAGGTGGTGCTTATGCAGCGCGTGAATGGATTGGCTCATACTACCTCAAGTCAGGTGGTTACATGGCTAAGAGTGAATGGATTGATGACAGCTATTACAATGCCCGTTACTATGTGGATGAAAATGGTGTCTATGTAACAGGAACTCGTAAAATCGATGGGAAGGCTCATCAGTTCCAAAGTAATGGGAAATGGATTGGCGAAGTACCAATCAGTCGTGGATTTGAAAAAGGAAAATATACGAAAACTGTTTTCTTAGATCCAGGACACGGTGGTAAAGATCCTGGTGCTGTTTATTATAACACTCAGGAAAAAGACCTAACCATGCAAGTTTATCAAAAACTACGAAAAGAGCTAGAAGGTCTTGGTTATACCGTTCTTTCTTCGAGAGATAGTGATGTCTATGTTGACTTTATTACTGAACGTTCAAAAATGGTCAATAATACTAACTCAGATATCTTCATAAGTATTCACTTCAATGCAAGTGGAGCTCCTGCTTCTAACCGCTCTGGTATCCAAACTTATTCTTACGAAGAAGCACCTGGCTATCCTTCTCGGATTAATTCATACTGGCATAACCACCCTGATCGTATCAGTGAAAGCAATCGCCTTGCTGCTGATATCCACTCTTCACTCCTAGCTGAAACAGGTGCTAAGGATGCTGGCCTCCTCCAAAGTAGCTTTGCTGTCCTTCGAGAAACTGATAAACCAGCTGTTCTCCTAGAGCTTGGTTATATGGACAATTTCAACGAAAACCAACAAATTCGTAGCGATGCCTACCAAAATAGATTGGTAGCTGGGATTGTCAAAGGTATTCAAAAATATTACGCAGGTAAATAATAAAAAGTCTCGATAAATCTCGAGACTTTTTATTATGCTTCTTTCTTATTAGTTTCTGGAAAGAGGAAACCAATCCCCACACAAGCTAGCACACCTGCACCGATAACCAAACCACTTGAAAGTGGCAAGATATCAAGAATGGCATTGGCGATGATAAAGGCAATAATCAAGCTCATGAGACTGGCCTTATAATCTTTTTTGACTAGATTTTCAAGAGTGAAAAATAGAAATAGACCTACTGGAAAGAGTGCCCAGATGTTAACAAAACTTGGCCATCCAACAGATCCGAAATACAATACTAGCGCTGCTGCTACTAAAAATACAAGTCCCAATAATTTTTTCATTTTTTGTCTCCATTTTCTTTTTTGGGTTCTTGAGTTGTCTGATACTGACCCCTCATGTCCCTTACATGAACCATTATAGCAGAGGAATTTTTCAAGAACAAGCCCTTTTGCCTATCTGGTCAATATCTCTATCTAAGTGGTTAAATAGTAGTGATAAAAGAAAAAGAAGCCCATTAGGGCTTCTTGATTTTGCCAATTGTAACAGTATTTTTAAACGAATACAATCTAGTTTTTCTTTTCCTTTGACTCTAGAGAAGATTTGATTGCTTCACGATCTGCTTGCAGTTGAGCTAAGTTCTTTTCTTCTTCCTCAAGTTTACTGGTATCTGGTTTCACACGATAATAAACCTTTTCTGGTTTCATTAACATCGCTTCATATTGTTGTCCAGAAAAAAGTCTTTCCTCAGCATGATTGCTTTTATCCGTAATCTTCCCATCATCCCCAGGTTGCATAACAACTCCACTTGGCACAGCTACTACTACAAATCCTCCAGCAACAGAATCTTTTACCCATGCACTGATAGACGCTGTCTCAGGGTTACGACTATCTTGTCCTTTTGATACCTTTAATCCAACTACAGATTCGTACTTTTGATCATTTGTAAACCAAGTCGCACGTACTTCTCCAGAATCATTAATAATGTATTCATTACCAGATTGACTACGCCAAGTACCTTCTAAACTAGACAAATCATTGTTCTTGATTGCTTCAATATCTAGTTTTGGAACGGTAGTTTCTTTCTTCAACTTGCTAACAAGTGCTTCTGCTTCAGTAATTTTGGTATCTAAAGCAGTCAGTTGATTCTTGAGTTTCTGAATTTCCTCTTGTTTATCCTTATCAGTCTCATCTGTTTTTCCTTGGCTTGTAGACGATTGACTTGTTGACTCTGTAGTTGAAACAGCAGACGATGCTTGATTTGACTCTTTCTTTCCAATCAAAGAATATGAGAAAATACTTACTAGGATTAGAGCAACCAAAATACCGATGACTATCCCAAAATAGATTTTGATGTTTCTAGCTCCTCTCGCAAGCTTTTTAGTTGAATGCGCCTCTACTAATTCTGATTCCGTCGGCTTGCGACCATTCGCCTCCTCAAATTGTTTTACCCATTCTTTCTTATTCATAATTTTCTCCTTTTAGATTTATATTCAGCCAAGCTTACGAGACTTCATTCGTTACTATCCATGATTTTTTATAATTTTTAGAAAATCTAAGCAAAAATTTCTAGAATAATTAACTATAAAAACATCTCTAGATTGGTATCAAAACAAGTATTTATTACAATACATTATACCACAAAATATAAACAACCGTTTGTATTTATATTTTTATCCGAAGATATGGATTTTAAACAGAACCCATCTCCATTAAAAAAAGCCTGTCCTGAGACAAGGCTTTGAGATTATTCCTCTTACGAACCTGCACTTTCGTAGGCATCCAAGCCCCTATCCCAAAGTTTAAGGGAAATGACAAAGAAAACAAGGGAAATCAACATCAAACCTCCGATGTTAAAGATTACATCCTTGCCCTGCAAGAAATAGCTGGCAGGATAGTAGGCCGTAAAGGCGAAAGGTACAATAAAGCTAATTAACCAACGAAGGAGCGAATTGTAAATGGAAATCGGGTACTTGGCAAAATCATTAAACATATAGAAAATGTAAATCATGGCACCTGACTGCTTGGTCCAAAAAGCGATGCTGGCTGTTGCAATTTTCAAGGAAGTATAAATCAAGGTCGCAAAAGGAATACAAACTAGAAAAATCAGGAATTTTGGAAGAGTCCAAGCAATGCTAGTCACTGTTGTTCCCAATAGAATGCCACCTACCAATAGCTCACCTAGGGCATCAATCTGAAAGGTCTCAACGAGGATGTGAAAGAGAGGATTAATAGGACGAGTTAGATACTTATCAAACTCCCCTTTTCGAACTAGTCGTTGACCTAAAGCCCAGAGATTGTCAAAAAAGAGATGATCTAATCCCTTTGGAATTAAGGAAAATCCATAGATAAAGGCAATCTCTTGAAAGGTCCAACCTTCTAGCGAGGGGATGTGTTGAAAGAGAACATTGAGAAACAAGAGGTTCAAGCCTTGGGTCAGGAAGACTCCCAACACACCAACCACAAAATCTACCTTGTATTCCATGATTTGCTTGATGTATTGTCTGATAAAAATCAGATGCATGCGTTGATATTTTTTCATACTAACCTCCCTGAATGGTGATAAATGACTGGACTCGTTTCCAAATCAACTGAGACAAGCCCACCATCACTATAAGCCAGAAAAGCTGAAGCAAAAGTGCTTGAAGAATCTGACTAGCATCGTATTTCCCAACAATAATCATGACCGGAGTGTAAATTAAGGATGAGAAAGGTAAGAAGGACAGAATATCTGAAATGACCTTTGGAAAGAAAGCCAAGGGAATCAAACTTCCTGACATAAAGGCCACTATGGAAGTCTTAAGTAGGTTGGACCCCCAAAGATTTTTAAATACAAAGGCTGAAAATCCAAAGCAGATATTAAAGAAAAAGTTAATCAGATAGGCCAGCGTTAAGCTAAAAAGATAAAGGGTAGTTAGTCCCAGCACTTCTACAATCCCTTGCCCAGATAAGATTTTCATCAAAACAATGACACTTAAAAATGGCAGTCCAACAGAGATAAAAATCAACCACTTGGAACCAAGCTCCGTAAAGAGGTAAGAAGCTGCAAAATGCACTGGTCGCAACAAGCGCATGATAATGGAACCATCCTTGACCTCATCACCAATCATAAAGGAAGAATCCGACCTAGTCAGAAGATTAGTCACAAAACTCATGATGATGTAGAGGGTGATATCCGCCATACTGAAGCCCTGAATCAAAGGCTCCTGGGAGGAGTCAAAGACAGCCTTCCAGAGATAGAAAGCGACAAAAGCCCCCATGACATCACCAATCCGATAGAGAATAAAGTTAACTCGATAGCTAATCAACTCCTGAATCCCTGCATTGATAAAGGGTTTATAACGTCTCCACAATTTGACCATCTTAGAGCTCCTTTCGATAGAAGCGACGGATAATATCTTCAATATCCGTATCCACCATCTTCAAATCACGGACTTCAAAATCAGATAAGGTTTGCTTGATAATATCAGCTGATTGGTAGCGGGAACTATCAAATTCAATATTGAGGCTGTTTCCTTGTCTATCAATGGTCATATCCGAAAAACCTTCATAGTGAGAAAGGAGATGACTTTGACCTGGCGTCAGTTCAAAGGAAAGAGTCTTCATCTTGCCAAAGGTCTCCTTGAGCTGGCTCACCGTCCCATCAAAAATCTCCTGCCCCTTGTCAATCATAAAAATCCGATCACAGAGTTGCTCAATATCGCTCAAGTCGTGAGTAGTCAAGAGAATAGTTGTCTCTTCCTCCTGATTAATCTGGGTGATAGCACGTCGGATGTTATCCTTGACCGACACATCCAAACCAATAGTCGGCTCATCTAAAAAGAGAACTTTGGGATTGTGAAGCAAGGAAGCCGCAATATCCGCCCGCATCCGTTGACCCAATGAAAGAGTCCGCACAGGATCCTTGATAAATTCCTTCAAATCCAAAACTTCATTCAAAAAGTCCATACGCTTATGGAAAAGCGAGTCTGGCACATCGTAAATCTCCTTCAAAACCGTGTAGGTCTCTTGCAGGGCCAAATCCCACCATAGCTGGGTACGTTGTCCGAAAACGACTCCAATATCCTTGACATAATCTTGGCGATTATCCTGGGGAATCTTGCCGTTAATCCGACAAAAACCAGATGTCGGTTTCAAAATCCCTGTTAGCATTTTGATGGTGGTCGACTTCCCAGCACCATTAGCTCCGATAAAACCTAGAATCTGCCCCTTGGGTACTTCAAAAGTCAAATCCTTGACCGCTTCAAAGGTCTGCTTTTCAGGATGAATAAAGGAGCGCAAAGCTCCCTTCAAGCCCGGTTCCTTAACAGTCTTCACAAAATTTTTCTGAAGATGTTCCACTTCTATCATTGCCATATCTATCTCCCTATCGTAAGAAGCAACATTGTATTTTTGACTACAAATATTCTAAATCCTTACTTTCTACACCTTCTCAATATTATTATAGAAGGATTTATACCAACCTATTATAATCCAATAAATAAAGGAATGCAAGCGTTTGCTTATAGATTATGAAATTAGATATTTCTCTCTTAAAATGATGCTTTTAATCAAAAATTATGTTAAATAGTTTCCTTAAACACCAAAAAAGAATTTTTTTAATTGAAAAAATTAACGATTCTACTGTTAATCCTTAAACATTTAATTATTGTCATCAGTCTAAAATTAAAATGATCTCTAAACCATCAATGACTCTTTAAAAAATCTTCAATCTGAGAAACTATTTCATGACTTTGATAATGATAAAGTTCGTGAGGCGCATCCATATAGATGACTTGAACATTAGACTCGTCACTAGAAAACTTCTCTGCATAACGCTGCCATTCTGATTGGCTAAAGGTCGTGCCTTCACCGTTAGAAACCAGTAATAAGGCTGGAATTTTCGGATTAATGCTAGATGGAACTTTCTTGGCATTTTCCTTTGCTAAACGGGATTCATGAAGCATGGCTTGTGACATCAACTGCTTAAATGCTAGTAATTTATATTGTTGTCGTTCAGTTTCAGTCAGAGTTGGATTTTTTATATAAAAGGACTCAGGGAAATAGCGTAATAAGCCAATCTTACTGCTCCAATAAGCCACAGTAAGCAAGGCCTGATTATCCTTTAAATCCTCATAACTTGCTGGTAATGCCCAATCCAGACCAACCAAGGCTTTCACTTCATCAGGATACTTTTCCTGCCAAGCCAGACTTTCAAGACTAGCCATTGAATGAGATAGAATAATAAAAGGCCCTGTGACATTAGCCTGAGAAAGAGCTTGACGAGTTTCAGACAAAACTTCCATCACATCTCTGGACTGATTACTATCCTCGCTATAACCATAGCCAGCCCGCTCCACAATGACTACCTTATATTTTTTTGATAAGGAATCTGAAACATTCTTAAAGTCCAAGATTGGGGAAGCAATTCCAGCACCTGATAGAACTACTATTGTCTCTGGACCATCCCCCTCAACGTAAACATTGATTTTGTGCCCATTAACGAGGACAGTTTTACCCATAGGAGTTAGAGAGGCTTGTTCCTTTTCTAAGCTGATACGATGAAAGATAAATGTCCCTACTAAAAACAAGATAAGGAAAGTAAGAAGGACAAGGGCTGATTTTTTCAGTATTTTCATAGCATTATTGTACAAAAATTAGACTCTTTTAGCAACTTAAGTTATAGAATTTTCCTGTATAATCTGTATATATCCAGAAACAAAAAACCCACCCTCAGGGGCAGGTTTCTGTTTTGTATGGTTCAGCTAGATTAAGCTTTACCTTCTGAATATAACGGATTAAAAATCTGTATTTCCTAGTACACCGAAAACATTTTGATTAGATTTTTATTCAGACGTATCATATAGAAAAGCATCTTCAGTATTCCTCTTTGTTCTTTAAAAATAGTACAGAATGAGGATAAAATTTATTTTTGTTTGCCACAAATCATAAATCCTGGTTTGCTAGAATTATTTAATTAAAGTAAATTTAAACTATTTTAGAAATCTAAGCTTTGACAGTTTGCAATAATTTCTGACCAATCACTAGAACTTTTAATAATTTTACATATTTCTAAATACTTTAATTTCGTCCGAAATTCACTCAATGTAATATGTGAGTTCTCTGTCATTATTTTCCAATACTTATCTGCTCCAAGTAAACCTTTATTTATTCCTTTTTTATGAAATAATTCTTCTTCAGCTTTAACTATATAATTATAAGCATCTTGTAATACTTCTTCTGGTATTTGGACAATCTCCGCAATCCACAACATCAATTGAGGACATCGAATTCCACTTAATTCGCAGTCTTTAATGAGCTCCTTTTCTATCTTGTCTTTTGCTTTGCTAAATTTATATTCAAAATACGCTTCTGTGAGATGGAATCGTTGTGATGGATTAGGTACATTGTTATGTTTAAAGTATCCTTCAGCATTTTGGCCATATCCCATAAATGATAATTAATCCGCTAAAAATTCACATTCTTTAACATCACTGAAATTAATTAGAGAATCTGGAATATGCTCAAAATTCTTATTGATTATTGTTTGAAATTCTTTTTGGTTCATTTTTTTCTACCTTTCTTTGTAAAAATAAATCTTCTATTACTTATAATACTTGATTTAAGGCTGAACAAAATAACATAGCTATATTAAATACTTGCTGTATGAATAATACTGCTACTTTAAAGTAACTTTCAAATATGAAGCTAATCTCATTCTTTTTTCGTAGCTTCCATTTGTAATTGCTCGCACCATTTGTTTCTCTTCTTCTTCACTTACAACAGAAGTAATAAATAATCTGTTTCTAGCTCTTGAAGCACCAACATAAAATAATCTTTTTTGTTCTTCATCTCTAAACGTTTCAGCATCAACATCTACTAATAAAATAAAATCTGACTCCAAACCTTTAAATTTTCTAGCAGTTGTGAACAATATTTTCCCCGATTCCTTTTCAGAAGAAATGGAATAATTTCCAATTTTTGTTCTATTCGAATAAATAGATTGACCCTCGCCTTTGACAGATAAAATAGTAATTTGATCTTTTTTGATCCCATTATCCGTCAGCTCACGTATTTTTTTATTAATCCATTCAATAGAATCATTTTCATCATCAGAAATATTCATCAAGGGGATTTCCCCTTTTATTGGCATTTTAGTCTTTACACCATTGATCCCTAAAGGACTTAATGCTGTTTCTGCAACACATTGTGTATTACGACAATTTATTGACAGAATTAAACGACAGTCCATATTTTGTAACCATTCTAAATTATTTCTTTGTTGGACTAACTGATTTTTATCATAAAAGATATAAAAACTTCCTTCTTCATCACTAATTTCCAGGTATTCTTTTAATTCAGTAATTTCGTCATTTGAAAAATCTTGTCCTTCATCAATTATAATTGAATTATAATTCCAAATATCCGTATAATCTTCTAAATGTTTTAAGAAATATAAAATATCTTGTTTTTCTACTTTAACTTTCTTTAATGCTTTTGCTGTTAAAGAATATAAATTAGTAAAATCAACATTTGGTAGTTCTTCATTATACTTTTTCTGTAAATATTCGACTAACATTCTATTGAAACATAAATAAACTACTTTTTGATTTTGGCTTAATCTTCTTGCTTTTTCAACTGCCAGAACTGTTTTCCCTGTCCCTGCTCCTCCTTGAATAGCAGCAATCTTTTGTTCTTCCAAATAATCTAATAAATATCCTTGTTGTGTGGTCATACGATCTATAAAATAATTTTCATCTTCAATTTCAGTATGTAGAGCAGGAATCGCATTAACTTCTGGAGCAATCAAATTTATCGTTTTAGCAATAATCTTATTGTCCTTCTTTTGGGGAAGAACTTTATAAAATTCAAAACATTTTATCAATGTTTCTTCAACATTTTCTAAATCTTCATGAAAAAATGTGTTTTGTCTTATATGATAGTCGTGTGGAAATTTGCCTTGTATGTCCTTAGATGACACATCAGTTAACCAAACCATCGCATGAACTGGATATCTATCATCAAAATTAGTAAAATGATCCGTCAATATACTCCGAAACATAAACTTTGAAGCATCCGCTTGATCCATTGGACTTTTACATGATACAACCTCATTAGTATCTCTTCTAATCTGCTTTAATCTATTATCTTCTATTACAAAACCACCCGATTTTACTTCTAACGTCAATAGTCCATAGTCTGGATTAAGGATAACAAAATCAGATTCACTTTGTTTGAAACAATCTCTATTCAAATCACTTCTATATACAATTCTTGACCATTTAATAGAATGAAATATATACCATTTATCTGATAGTTTTTTGAATTCATTATAAAGACGCATTTCTCCAGACGAACCATGAAATTCTTTGATATCTCTATTTTTAGGTATTAAATGAACCACTGCTAATCTCCTTTACATAAAATCAGATAATTTCAAATCCTGTTCAGAAATAATTTTCCATTCACAGTTTGTGTTCTTGATAGATTTTTCTGTTTCTTCAGGATTATACACAATCATCTTTCTATCCTCCCAGACATATGAAAAAGGATATGTCTCATTATTTAATGTGAACTCCCCGCCAAAATAAGTAGGTATCGGTATTTCATTAATAATATAAAATTCATCAGGTGAAATACCACTTGCCTCTTCCCAGTTAGAATATGAAAATTTAACTTTATTTGTTATAGAGACATTATCTTTTTTAGACTGTCTCTGAGTGTCCTTTATCTGTTTTTTATCTGTAGTGTCTAAATGTCCCAAGAAATATTGTTCAATAAAATTCCAACGATCTTCCTTTGTTGAAAGTTGAGTAAAGAAGTACTCCATTATTCTAGTTGAATTATCATGTTTCTCTTTAACCTGCTCAACCGTTTTACTCTTATAAAACTTATCGTTAATAATTTTTTCAATCGCATTGGAGTTATTAACACGTACAAAAAATTCCGGATTATCTCCTGTACGTATATTTACTTCTGCTAATTCTAGAATTTCAATAATTTGAGCTAATAACACTTTAATATCTTTGTTGCTGTTTCTATTTTTAACACTAATCTGTATAGTATTTATGTTACTAGTTAGTGATGATTTTGCCTGTTTTATTATTTTTTTTATTCTAGTCTCATAAGAAGCTGTCTGAATATTCCACTTATCTGTCTGTGAATTATAAGTTGCAAAATTTTGTCTTACAAAATGACCCGTATCAATATTGTTCAAAATATAAATCATTGATTGTGCTAAGAGATCTGGAGTATATGTGTTTTTAAATGATAAACGTTCTCTAAGTTTATTAGCCAGCTCTCGAACCGTGAAATGCTTTCTAGATTGCCTAATATCATCAAAAATGTCCTTTAATGCATTTAAGATGTTAGACATCTCAATAATTGCATCATTAAAATTAATTTTATCGAATTTTATTTCAATTATTGTTTTAGGGATTAATTCTTCATTAACTTTAAAATCAAAATTGCTTAATTCATTGTTATAAAATGAATATTTAAAACTTGCAAAAGATAAATCCTTATATTTTTCTTCCCACATCTTTTTAAAATCAAGTACATATGTTTCCCAGACATATTCAACTTTAACCGGATTTGTGCATGTTTCATTTGTATGATTTCTTGGCATCTGTATTTTTCTAAAATATTTAAAATTATCACTAGATACTAACTTATCAACAAAACCATCTTTAATCATAAAATACGCATTAGTAAACATACTTCTCGGTTTAAAAATTAATGGAATATAATTTGAAGAATTTAGTAATTCAAAATCTTTTTTTATAATCAATAATGCTGTTTTTAACTGAGCATCTATTCTGCTTGTATCTGATTCGTTTGCAAAAATATGTGAAAACTCCATTGGCGAAACCAAAAAATTACGCTTTTTATGTTTCTTATATAGCTCATTAATTTTGCTTAATACAGCGATAACTTGCCATTGTTTAATAGCAGACATTCCAAATAATTGATTAATGTAACGAAAATCCTCTTTAAAGAAATCAGTTAGAGCAACACCGTTCATTCCTCTTTCACGAGCAGCTCTTCCTATTTCCTGTAAATAATCAGAGATATTCCCTGTTGGAGCAAAATGGTATACATATTTAATATCATTAATATCAATCCCCATACCAAAAGCTTTTGTTGCTAACACGACATTTTTCTCACCACTAACAATTTTTTCTAGTGTTTCATTTTTTTCTCCGGAGGACATCTCACCAGAGTATTTACCAATTTTCTCCTGATTTTCTAATCTGGAATATATGTCATCTATATGCCTTCTGTATGGAACATAGACAAGCGTTTTTTCTCCTGTCTTTTGAAGCTTATTAATGCTATCAACTGCTACTAATAATTTTTCATCTTGATAATTTATCTCTTTAGTTTTACTAGTAATCTCAAAATCGATATCATCCCGTCTCACCCTACCTAAAAATGTTTCGGCAGTCATTTTCAGTGATTCAATTATGTCGAAATACATATTGTCTTTACTACCATACGTCGCTGTTGCAGTAAAGGTTGCAATTGGAAAGTTTTGATTAGATTTCTCACTTTTTCTAAGTCTTGAAATAAATTCTCCTAGATACCAATAGTCTGGACGAAATGATTTCCCCCATGTAGAGACTATGTGCGCCTCATCAACAACTAATAAACCAATTTTCCGATCTCCAATTAGATTTGTAATATCTGTATTAGACAGCAAAGTCTCTGGTGAGAGATAGAGGATGGATTTATCACCATTCTTTATTTGTTCTAAAACATTTTCTTTTTGTGACGGTGTATAATCTGAGTTAATTGTTTCAGCTAGTTTCGTCATTGATTGTATATTATTGACTTGATCATTCATAAGACCGATCAAAGGACTTATGACTATTGTTACTAGATTACTTTTTTCTGCCAAATAAATTGCTGGAATTTGGAACATTACAGACTTCCCTGCACCGGTAGGAGCTGTAACAAAAATATCTCGGAACTGCTCCTCTTTTTGAGCTTTCATACAATTCTTCACTATTCTATCAATTATAACAGCTTGGCTTATTTCTTTTGTTTCAGTATTTTCATCTGGGGCATGATATATTTGAATATCTAAAAAATTATATGACTGATTCTTTCTTTGTAAAATTTCAAGGTATTCTTTATAATCACTCTCTTCAACATCATGCTTATTAAAATCATCTTTAACTGTAATAAATATATTTATAGATTCAAATTTTTTTCTGATTATTCCTATATTTTTACCATATTCTCCTTCTTTTTCACATAAAATTTTCCCTTTACCAAAATTTAAAATCTCAAAAATAATTCCCTGAAGTGCCAAGTTATTTATATTCCTATATAACTCTATTTCAAGACTATTATCTACTTCAAAATTTATTCCTACTTCTGTCAACTTAATAGTCTCAAATTCTTTATCAGGAATTTCATTAAAATTCATAAATAAAGTGTTATCTATTTTTTGAATATCACAATAAAATTTTTGAATTATATTATCTTCTTCACTTTCGAAATCATTTTTAATTGTTTCTAAATCAGTACGAAATCCTGGATAATAGCTATCAAAATAATCATTTTCAATTATAATGAATTTATATTGTGTAAAAAATTCAATAGATCCCAACGCATTTTGATCGTATAAATAAAGAAGATTTTCATACAATAAAAACATTGCTCTAGTCGCACTAGATAATTCTTTAATAGATTCTTTTAAATTCTTATATGAATTTACAGTTTTGCCTCCTAAAAATAAATCTGTATCAAGATCATCTAACCAATAGTTAAAGCCTTTTAATACATAAATAGTATGTTTTTCATTTAATGATTTTAGATATGATTCCAATGCTTGTTTAAACGTTTTCATAAAAACCTCCTCTTATAGTGTTATTATAACAAAAAACAATGGGAATTCCATTGTTTTTATAATCAAATTCAAAGTTTTTTTAACATTCCAAAAATTCAAGGTTCTAAAAAGAACTAAAATACTTCTTAACATTTTCGATCCTACACTAGTACTAGTTACTCAATAGGTAAAAATGTTAGATAATCAATAAAAAATTTATGGCAAAATAAAGAAAAAAGGTTTATCCAAATCGGATAAACCCTGTTAAATCAAGCTTTTACAAGCTTCTTAAGCTTTTCCTTCTGAACCGAATACGTCGATACGTTCTTCAACTGATGCTTGGATAGCTTTGACACCGTCAGCCAAGAATTTACGTGGGTCGAAGAGTTTCTTCTTGTCGTATTCTGCTTCGTTTGCTTCGTAGTCACGAGCAAATTTACGAGTTGCGTTAGCGAATGCGATTTGGCATTCAGTGTTAACGTTAACTTTAGCAACACCAAGTTTGATAGCTGCTTGGATTTGCTCATCAGGAATACCTGATCCACCGTGCAATACGATTGGGAATCCTGGAAGAGCTTCTGTCAATTTTTGCAAGTGGTCAAGGTCAAGACCTTCCCAGTTTGCTGGGTAAGGACCATGGATGTTACCGATACCAGCTGCCAAGAAGTCGATACCAGTTGCAACCATTGCTTTAGCGTCTTCGATTGGAGCCAATTCACCTTTACCGATGATTCCGTCTTCTTCACCACCGATAGTACCAACTTCAGCTTCTACTGAGATACCTTTAGCGTGTGCTTTTTCAACAACGTCTTTAGCCAATTTAAGGTTTTCTTCAACTGGAAGATGTGAACCGTCAAACATGATTGAAGTGTAACCAACTTCGATACACTCAAGTGCATCTTCGTAGTGACCGTGGTCAAGGTGGATAGCTACTGGTACAGTGATACCCATTGATTCTACAAGGTTAGCGATCAAGTTGCGAGCAACTTTGTAACCACCCATGTATTTAGCAGCACCCATTGAAGTTTGGATCAAAACTGGAGCTTTTTTAGCTTCTGCTGCGCGCAAGATAGCTTGAGTCCACTCAAGGTTGTTTGTGTTAAATCCACCAACTGCATAACCGTTGTCACGAGCTGCTTGGACAAATTTTTCTGCTGAAACGATTGCCATTTTATCAGGCCTCCTGTATATTTTTATGGGATATCCCATTTACATTGTTCATTTTATCACTTTTTGATAAAAAAATCTAGTTTTTCCCGTACTTTAGATTGAATTTCTTCCAATTAGATAGATGTAAACCCTTTCTTAATCACTTTCCGGATTGACTTGTGGTAGCTTCATGAAAAATACTAGGTGATCATTGTCTCTTTCAAAATGATAGTCAATTTCTTCATTTTCTAATAAACTTTTGACGACGAATAGTCCCAAACCAGCTCCCTTACTTTGGCGACTAGAAGTTGTAAAGGATTGTTCAAACTTATCTTGCTCTTCTGTTGTACAGGTGTTTTCAATAAACATCCAACCATCTTTTGAACCAATTTTTAGATAGCCTCCTTGGACAGAGTGTTTCACCGCATTACTGATAAGGTTGGAAAGAATCAGCTTGAGTACTGAAGGATTTAGATAAACTTTCTGGTTAGTGACTTGATTATCTACTGTGATTTCTCTCTCTTTGGCTAACAAATCATAGTCCTTCAATAGAAGATCTGTCATATCAAGAAGGTTGATTTCCTCCTTTTTGTCTCGTAATTCTTGCACGGAGGAAAGGGACAAAATCTGCTGCACGTGGTGGCTCAAATCGTCAACGATACCCAAAGAAACTCCTAGATAATGGTCTCTATCTTTGTAGCGCCCAATGTTTGCTTGCATATTTTCCAGAAGGATTTTCAGACTAGCTAGAGGTGTTTTCAGTTCATGGGAAGCTCCTCGCAAAAACTCAACCTTCATCTTTTCTAACTGGAGGATGGCTTCATTTTTCTCATGCAAATCCGCAATGACTGTCAAGAGATGCTGATAGAGACTATTGATTTGCTCCTTGAGATCCCCAATTTCATCCTTTGAATCCACGCGCAAGCGTACTTCTGCATCCAAATCCATCATCCGTCGAGTCACTCGTTTGATTTCCAAAATAGGAGCAACAATGGTTCTCGCATAGATAAAGGCGATGAGGAGCGAAATGATGAAGGAAGCTAATAGCGTATAAGGCAAAAATTGCAGACTGATGTCTTCTGCTTCTTTCTGCAAATCCATAGAAGCTAAAAACTGTAAGGTCATCGTCTGACCATCCTTAGTTTGAACTTCTCTTTCCTCAATAACCAAGGAGGCCGTTTGTCGTTCTTTATCAATGGGAAGATTGTCCTTAACCTCCAACTTATCCTGGGTCATCTCTCCCTTGATAGATCCCTTAATATCACTACTTTGAGAATAGAGTTCAAGGACTTCCTGAATAGCTTGACTATCTTTGCCTTGGAGAGATTGTGCTATTTCGGTAGCCTTTTGCCCGATGCTTTCCTGACGGTGACTGAGATAAGTCGATGGAAAGAGGAAATAGATGGCCAAATGCAAACAAATGACCAAGGTAGAAAATACCGAGAAGGTATAGATAAAAATTTTTTTAAATAAACCTGAACGTCTCATTTTCTCTCCAATTTATAACCAACATTGCGCACGGTAAGAATACAATCTAAATCCAATTTTTTCCGTAATTCCTTGATATAGACATCGATCACTCTATCAAAAGGGACTTCATCTGTCATCTTCCAAACAGCATCGATAATCTGCGACCGAGTTAAGGCTCGTCCTTCATTTTTTACGAGATAGTCTAGGATTTCCAATTCTTTTGCATTCACTGCAACCTCTTGACCAGCCACTTTAGCACTATAGCTTTCAAAGTCTACCTGGGTGTCTCTATAGGTAAAAATACGACCAGTATCATAATAACGTTTAAAGATGGCATCCACTCGTACTTTTAACAAAGATAGAGAAAAAGGCTTTTCCAAATAACCATCTGCTAATGCAGCAAAGGCACTCATCTTATATTCTTCGTCCTGAAAGGCTGTTAACATGAGGACAGGAACTTGACTACTTTTTCGGATTTCTGACAAAACCTCTAAACCATTGAGTTTAGGCATTTGAATATCTAAAAGAACTAGGGCAACTTGGTGATTGGAAAATTGTTCTAAGGCCTCAAGGCCATCTGCTGCCTGAATGGTTTCATAGCCACAATCCGTCAAATAATCACTAATTCCCTCACGAATCATGTCTTCATCTTCTACAATTAGAATTTTCATATAAATCCTTTTCTATCAAAAATGCTACCTATATTATATCTCATTTGAGTGAGAATAGGTAGCATGTTTTTTATTCACTATCTATCAAAAGTTCTTTTGGTTGTTTAAAGAGGAGATTGCTGGAGGCAAGTGCCATAACTAGTACTACTAGAACCAAGCCAAGTACAAAGATAATAGCAAAGTCAGAAGGTTGAATGGATATATCTAAACTTGAAAGAGTCTTGCTAAAGCCGTCCACTTCTGCACCACCACCAAGATTAGAAGCTTGGGCTGCCTTACTAGCTTGCTTAGCCACATCTGATGTAACATTTGCAAGAACTGTGTTCCCAATAGCACGAGCTGTATAATTAGCTAGGAAGTAAGCTGAAATTAGTGCTGGAATTGCAATCATAACTGCTTCTGTGATAAATTGTCCTAGAATACTTGCTTGTTTAAGACCAATTGAAAGGAGAATTCCAACTTCTTTACGACGGGCGTTAATCCATAGTGTCAGTAAGAGAGCAAGTAGAAGAACAGAGAAGCTCAAGCTACCCCAGAAGAGAAGATTAGCCATCTTGTACATGCCTGAGATAGATTGTTCAAGGGCAGGATAGTTAGATGAACTCTTAATCAAGCTATACATCTTCCAGTTGATTCCGTTGATAGATCCTAATTCTTGCATGACAGTATCTAGATTCTTATCTCCAGCTACAAAGAAGGTAGCATCTCCATAAATAGCTGTATCTTCTGTATAACCATAGAGTTGGGCAGCTGTGTGAATATCTGTGATAGCTGTATTCTCATAAAGTTCTTGTGAATAGGTCACAGCAGATTTGTTATGTCCATCAAAAAGTCCTTTGATCGTTACTTCTACCGTTTCCTTTGCTCCTTTTTCATTATCTGCATCGTAGATATTAGAGTTCAGTTTGACCTTATCTCCTACCTTCCAGCCATGTTTAGCCGCCAAATCTTTGTGCAGGAGAATCTGGTATTTGTCATCGTTTGTTAAATGTTCTCCTTCGACCAGTTTGTAAGAGCCTGACACAAACTTGTCTTCTTTAGAAGAGTCATTTACACCTGTTATCATCAAGCTACTTCCAAAACGTTGAGCTCGATCTGCAGTTAGATTTTTCTTGGTTTCAGGCGTTTCAATCAGTTCATAGCCTGTCAAATCACCGATAGCATTAATTCGTTTGATGTAGGATTCAATGGCCTTATTCTCGGTAATTTTTTTGATATCTTCACCCTTGATATTCCCCGCACCACGTGGAGTACCTTGATTGACCCTGCGGTTGATTTGCATGGAGAAACTATTGGTGATATTTTTAAAGGTTTCTTGAGAAGCCTTGGCTGTTGCTCCCTTGATAGACAAGCCGACCAAACTCAAACTAGCCATCAAGAGAATGATAAGAAAGATCACAATAGACTTAAAAAATTTTCTTGTGACATAGGCAAATGCATTGTGTAACATAAGATTCCTTTCTAGATTTACTTCAGTTTTTAATATATTTAAAAGTTTTAGTTACTATTTTTTCTTGTTTCAGTCAGTTTCTTATCCTTCAATTCCAGTGTAATATCTGACGCCTGTGCTACTTCCTTACTGTGGGTCACAACGATCACACACTTGCCTGTTTTCTCAGCGAGAGATTTGAGCAGGTCAATGATATCTCCAGCAGTCTTAGGATCCAAGTTTCCAGTTGGTTCATCTGCTAAAATCACTGGTGCTTCCGATACAAGGCTACGAGCAATGGCAACACGTTGTTGCTGTCCACCTGATAATTGGAGAACATTCCGCTTGATTTGACTTTCATCTAAACCAAGTTCAAGAAGGGTATCCTTGCTAGCTTTTTTATTAACCAAGCGGATATTTTCCAATGGAGAAAGATAATCAATCAAGTTATAGTTTTGGAAAACTAGCGAGATATGGTGCATACGATGATAAGAATAACCTTGTTCACGAATATCCTTGCCTTCGAATAGGATAGCACCTTCGACTGGGCTATCAAGTCCTGCTAAGAGAGACAAGAGTGTTGACTTCCCAGCTCCTGATTCTCCGATAATACTATAAAACTTGCCTGGTTCAAAATCGTAATTGATTTTATATAATACTGCTTCTGCAGTGTTCTTGTAACGATAAGTAAGATCTTGTAATTGTAGTAAAGTCATGATTTCTCCTTCTTCTACTCAATGAAAATCAAAGAACAAACTAGGAAGCTAGCTGCAGGCTGTACTTGAGTACGGCAAGGCGAAGCTGACGTGGTTTGAAGAGATTTTCGAAGAGTATTAACTAATAGATGATAAAATTTCTTTCGGTGATTTTCTAAATAAAAAGATAAAACAAAGTGCAACTGACAAGCAGCTAATTATAAGTAGGAAAATATAAGATTCTCCAAATGATAGAAGACTTGTTGTAAGATTCGTTGCCTTTGCCAGAGTATCTTGTAGGGCAGATTGGTCGCCACTTGCTAGTACAGTCTTCAAGAGATAGGAAGTAATGGCATTTCCAGCTACAAATGCCGGCAAAATAGATGCCAATGAAACTATGATGACTTCCAGGCAGAATTGGCTAAAGATTTCTCTTTTTCCCTTACCTAGTGCCAATAAAATACCAACTTCGTAGACTCGCTCTCGTAACCAAAGTGACAAGACCAAGATCAGCGCTCCTACACCAGCAATCATAATGCCATAGAGGAAAATTTGGAGGAAGGTTTGGAAGGTCGAAATGGAATCCTTGATTTGTTCAAATGCTTTGTTTTCCTTTTCAACTTGGAACCCTTGGTTTTCCAGGGATAACTTTTCAACCTCTTGAATGATACCATCCATATCTTTTGGATTTTCTAAATAAAAACGAGCGACGCTAACTTGAGCTTCCTTATTTCCAAGAAGAGTTTGGCTACTTTCGAAGTCTGTATAGACCGTGTTTTCACTAAAATCTGAGCTAAGACCAGTGAATTTTTCTTGCTTCTTACCTGAGAAAATACCTACGATTTCATAGTCTAGCCTTTGTCCACTATTTCCTTCTACTTGACCAGGATTTAAGCTAATCTTATCTCCTACTTTTAGATTGTTTTTATTTGCTAAATCTTCATGGATTAAGATTTTTTTGCTATCTCCTTTTTCTAAATGCCTTCCTTCTTTAAGGATAAAGGCAGAGCTAGTAAAGGAGACATCCTTAGAGGAATCTTCTAAAGCTATCAAACTGATGAGATTTTTTTCAGCCTCTGTCAAATCATCCCTTTGGATACTTTGTTCTCCAGTAACCACTTCTTTGTCAGTCAACTTAGCTATTGTCTCAAGCTCTGGGGAAATCTCCTCAAGACCTTTTATTTTTTTAAGGTCATCTAGTTGAGACAATTGAAAAGTCTGATCTGCTTCTATTCTTTTAATAGAAAAAGACGTATTCAATGAGCGATAGAGATTATTTTCTACTGTTTTGTTGGACTTCATGAGCGTCAAACAAGCTGATATTCCAGCCAATAAGATAAATAAAATCAAGAATAATATGAGACTTCTCAGTCGTTTTCTGCTGACGTAAGCCCAAGCTCTTTGAATGGGATTCATATAGCACCTCCATATTTGTAAAACCATTATAATATTCAAATATGAAATGTTTATGAAATACCAAAAAAAGAGCAAAAATATTTTTGCTCTTTTTTATGAAAAATAAAAAGCTAGCCAAAGCTAGCTCACTATTATGCGGAGAGAGGGACTTGAACCCTCACGACCTAAAGCGGTCACAGGATCCTTAGTCCTGCGCGTCTGCCAATTCCGCCATCCCCGCGTCGATTACTTTACTAGTATATCAACTTTGAAAAAAATTGTCAAGACTTTTTTCAGATTTTTTCATCTTGAAATGTATTATTCTGTAATTTCAAGCAAATTTTCATCAAGTAATTTTGCACCAAGTGTATTCTTAAAATGTCCAAGTGCAAAGGTATGATTTTCAGGCCAAATGGATGCAACTGCTGGTTTCACAACTTCTATCTGATAACCAAGATTATAAGCATCAATGGCTGTATGCAAGACACAGATATCTGTAAGAACTCCTGTCAAAATGACTGTATCTACTCTACGCTCTCTGAGACGGATATCCAAATCTGTTCCAGAAAAAGCCGAATAGTGACGTTTGTCCATCCAGAAAACACGACTATCATCTGCATGTTTCTGATAGAAGTCGGCTAACTTTCCATACAAATTTCGTCCACTTGTCCCGATAATGTTATGAGGCGGGAATAGCTTGCTTTCAGGATGAAAGACATCATTTTCCTCATGAGCATCGATTGTAAAAAAGATGTAATCGCCACGCTCAAAAGCCTTTTGGGTCACCCCATATATATCATCAGATATTGCCTGAGCTGGAGCACCCGCAGTCAGTTTCCCATGATCCGCTACAAAATCTTCTGTATAGTCAATAGAAATTAAAGCCTTAGTCATTAATAGTCCCTCTTTTTCACTTCTTCAAAAATATCTGGAATTAAAACTTTGAGATAAGTTCCTTTCATACCAAGAGAACGACTCTCAATAATCCCTGCAGATTCAAGTTTACGAAGGGCATTAACAATTACTGAGCGTGTGATTCCGATACGATCTGCAATCACTGAAGCAGTTAATTGGCCTTCATTACCATCTAGTTCTGCTAGAATAGCCGATACAGCTCTAAGTTCAGAGTAAGAGAGTGTATTAACCGCCATAGTTACAGCCGTACGACGACGAATATTTTTCTCATCTTCTTCACGTTGGAAGTTCAAGAGTTGAATTCCTACTACTGTACTAGCAATCTCAACAAGAATCAAATCCTCATCTTCAAACTTTTTATCATTACGCCAAATGATCAAGGAACCTAAGCGAATTCCTGAGACATGAATGGGAGCAATCGTTGTCAAACCATCTGGGAAATCTGAACGACTCTCAGTTGGGAAGATTGTCAAATCATGCTCTACAGGAAGATTGGCCTCCGTATCGTAGATCATGTTTGCACCTTGTACATAATCTTCTGGGAAAGTCTTTGATTGGAAAAAGTGCTCTACTCGGTCATTATTAGTTTTGTAGCGCATAAAGTAGCCCAACAAACGACCCTTACTATTCACAATACAAGCGTTACAGTCAATAATATCTGCTAATTGACGTGTAATGGCATTATAAGGAAGCTCATCTTGTAATTGCTCCTCCGAACGCTTTAAAATTGATGTGATTTTTCTTGTTTTTTCTAATAAATGTGCCATTTTTTACCTCGCATATAATCGCTTTCATTATATCACAAAATTCTGACTACTTCAACAATTATCTGAAAATTGTTTATTGAATTGCAATTCAAGTGTATTCGAAAATTTTACCTATTTTTTATTATTTTCTTATTGACAGCATTTTATTTTTTTGATAAGATAATATTACAAGATAACAAATTTATAAATACAAACTTCTCGTATTACTTTTTATATGAATCTCGGTCTCCTTATATATAAAAGCGATCCACTTCAGTGAACCGCTTTTTTTGTTATTTATCTCCTTTGTTACGAATAACAAAGCCTGTTTTCTTCTCGCTTGAAGTATTGCGTGGTTTTTTATGATCTTTGCGGTAACGCTTTTCTTTATCAAAACGATCATTGGAGCGACCAGCCTTTCGGTAGTCATCACGACATCCATTGCCACGGCGGTCACGATCTCTACGGTCATCTCCATGACGGCCTCCTCGACCACCCTTGCCTTTACCACCAAATCCACCACCAGATGGTTTAAATGGTAATGGTTTCTCACGCGCAATTTCAACTTCTGGAAGACTGTCTGGATCCTGAACCGTCAAGCTAAGGATATACATGGCCAATTCTTCTGGGCTGAATTCTGCAGCCAATTTACGAGCATCTTTTGCGAATTTATCAAAGTTTCCACGAATAGATTCATCCGCAAAGTCACGTTCAATTTTCTTCAGCGCAACATGCTTTTTAGCTTGGAAGGCTTCTTCTGCTGTCGCTGGTTTCAAGCCCTTCATGCGTTTCTTGGTCAAGTTTTCAATGATTTGGAGATAACCCATCTCATTTGGTGCTACGAAAGTAATCGATTGACCTGACTTACCAGCACGACCTGTACGACCGATACGGTGAACATAACTCTCAGGATCTTGAGGAATATCATAGTTGTAGACATGAGTCACGCCTGAGATGTCTAAACCACGAGCAGCAACATCTGTTGCAACGAGGAAATCAAGATTGCCATTTTTGAAATCACGGAGGACACGAAGACGTTTATTTTGGTCAAGGTCTCCATGAATACCTTCTGCACGGAAACCACGGATCTTAAGACCACGAGTCAACTCATCTACACGACGTTTGGTACGACCAAATACAATCGCAAGTTCGGGTTGCTCCACGTCCATGAGACGAGTCATAGTATCAAATTTTTCTTGTTCTTTAACTCGGATATAGTACTGATCTACTAGTTCAGTTGTCAACTCTTTCGCCGCAATCTTCACATGCTCAGGTTCTTTCATGAACTGAACCCCGATGCGTTTGATAGCTTCTGGCATGGTTGCTGAAAAGAGTAAGGTTTGACGATTTTCTGGTACACGAGAGATGATTGCTTCGATATCTTCAAGGAATCCCATGTTGAGCATTTCATCTGCTTCGTCAAGGATAAGAGTTTCAATGTCCTGTAGTTTCAAGGCCTTGCGTTTGATCAAGTCTAGGAGACGACCAGGCGTTCCAACTACGATATGAGCTCCTGATTTAAGTGCCTTGATTTGTTTTTCGATACTTGAACCACCATAAACAGAACGGACTTTTACACCCTTGCTTCGACCAAAGCGGAAAAGTTCTTCCTGACTTTGTACAGCTAGTTCACGGGTTGGTGCAATGACCAAAGCTTGAATGGTTCCTTCTTCTGTACGAATTTTTTCAAGGGTTGGCAAGCCAAAGGCTGCAGTTTTCCCTGTACCGGTTTGAGCTTGTCCGATAACATCTTTCCCTTCAAGAGCCAAAGGAATGGTTTGCTCTTGGATAGGACTTGCTTCTACAAATCCTGCTTTTTCGATTTCTGCTAACAAATCCGCAGAAAGATTAAATTCATTAAATTTCACGTTATTCTTCTTTCTAAAGATGGTGCGAAGCCATCCTATAGCGCTTAGTTTATACTTTTCTTGTCATGACGTACTTTCATATCTTTTATGAAAGACCGTGTTGCTTCTTTTCCACTAAAGAAAAAGTACTGCTTTTTTACAACTTATCTAGTATAACACAAGACAGGGGCAAAAGATAGTCTAACCACCTGATTAAATCATGTAAACGATTTTTCTATCTTTTGAAGTCGATTTATCAAAGCATTCTCAAGACTATTTTGTTTGGATATTTTTTCCCGTAGCAGAATTGTGAAAAAAATTATTTCTTGTGCTAGAATGAAATCAAACAGGAGGATTTAAAAATGTTAACATACGATTTAATTGTCATTGGATTTGGTAAGGCTGGTAAGACGCTTGCTGGGAAACTAGCTTCAGCTGGTAAAAAAGTTGCCCTTATCGAACGCAACAAGGCAATGTACGGAGGAACTTGTATCAACATCGGTTGTATCCCAACTAAAACCTTGTTAGTCGCTGCAGAAAAAGACTTGTCATTTGACGAGGTTATGGCTACAAAAAATACAGTTACTACACGTCTCAATGGTAAAAACTATGCTACTATTGCTGGTACAGGCGTTGATATCATTGATGCTGAAGCTCACTTTGTTTCTAATAAAGTCATCGAAATTCAAGCTGGTGATGAAAAACAAGAACTAACAGCTGAAACTATCGTCATCAACACTGGTGCTGTTTCAAATGTATTACCAATCCCAGGTCTTGTTACAAGTAAAAACGTCTTTGACTCAACAGGCATCCAAAATTTGGACAAATTGCCAGAAAAACTTGGAATTCTTGGTGGTGGTAATATCGGTCTTGAATTTGCTGGTCTCTACAATAAACTTGGAAGTAAGGTAACCGTCTTAGACGCTTTGGATACTTTCTTGCCTCGTGCTGAACCTTCTATCGCTGCTCTTGCTAAACAGTACATGGAAGAAGACGGTATTGAACTCCTTCAAAATATCCATACTACTGAAATCAAAAATGATGGCGACCAAGTCCTTGTCGTAACTGAAAAAGAAACCTATCGTTTCGATGCCCTTCTCTACGCAACAGGACGCAAACCAAATATGGAACCACTTCAACTTTCAAATACAGATATTGAACTAACTGAACGTGGTGCGATCAAAGTCGACAAACACTGCCAAACAAACGTTCCAGGTGTCTTTGCGGTTGGAGATGTCAACGGTGGACTTCAATTCACTTACGTTTCACTCGATGACTTCCGTGTTGTTTATAGCTACCTTGCTGGCGATGGCAGCTACACACTTGAAGACCGCCTCAATGTGCCAAATACTATGTTCATCACACCTGCACTTTCACAAGTTGGTTTGACTGAAAGCCAAGCTGCTGAATTGAAACTTCCATACGCTGTTAAGGAAATCCCTGTCGCTGCTATGCCTCGTGGTCATGTAAATGGTGACCTTCGTGGAACCTTCAAAGCAGTTGTCAACACTGAAACCAAAGAAATTCTCGGGGCAACTATCTTCTCTGAAGGTTCTCAAGAAATCATCAATATCATTACTGTTGCTATGGACAACAAGATCCCATACACTTACTTCACAAAACAAATCTTCACTCACCCAACCTTGGCTGAAAACTTGAATGACTTATTTGCGATTTAACCTAAGATACACTTATGAAAAAACAACCTCCCTAGGGTTGTTTTTTTATCCAAAATCTCAATTCTATCTTTTCCATCTTTTATGATATAATAGAAACATGAAACTTGAAACTACTTTTGGGCTCCTAGTTGGACGTTCTTCTCACTTTATTTTAAGTCGTCTTGGACGTGGAAGTACGCTCCCAGGAAAACTTGCCCTTCAATTTGATAAAGATATTTTACAGCATCTAGCAAAAAACCATGAGATTGTCGTAGTAACTGGTACCAATGGTAAAACCTTGACAACAGCCCTTACTGTCGGGATTTTAAAAGAAGTCTATGGCCAAGTATTAACCAATCCAAGTGGCGCCAACATGATCACAGGGATTACAACGACTTTCTTGACTGCAAAATCTTCAAAAACTGGAAAAAATATTGCAGTGCTTGAAATCGATGAAGCTAGTCTCTCACACATCTGTGACTACATACAGCCTAGTCTTTTCGTCATCACCAATATCTTCCGCGATCAGATGGATCGATACGGTGAGATTTATACGACCTACAACATGATTTTGGACGCTATTCGAAAAGTTCCTACTGCTACTGTTCTGCTAAACGGTGACAGTCCTCTTTTCTACAAACCTGCAATTCCAAATCCTGTTCAGTATTTTGGCTTTGATATGGAGAAAGGACCTGCCAAACTGGCTCACTACAATACTGAAGGTATTCTCTGCCCAGATTGTCAAAGTATTTTGAAATATGAGCTTAATACTTATGCCAATTTAGGAGCTTATATCTGCGAAAACTGTGGATGTAAACGTCCTGACTTGGACTACCGTCTGACAGAATTGGTTGAGTTGACCAACAATCGTTCTCGCTTCGTTATCGATGGTCAGGAATACGGTATTCAAATCGGTGGACTTTATAATATCTATAATGCTCTAGCTGCAGTTGCTATCGCTCGTTACCTAGGAGCTGATTCTCAACTGATTAAACAAGGATTTGACAAGAGTCGTGCTGTTTTTGGACGCCAAGAAACGTTTCATATCGGTGATAAGGAATGTACACTGGTTCTCATCAAAAATCCTGTTGGTGCTACCCAAGCTATTGAAATGATTAAGCTAGCTCCTTATCCATTTAGTCTATCTGTTCTCCTCAATGCGAATTATGCAGACGGGATAGATACCAGCTGGATTTGGGATGCTGATTTTGAACAAATTACTGATATGGACATTCCAGAAATCAACGCTGGTGGCGTACGTCATTCTGAAATCGCTCGTCGTCTTCGAGTAACTGGTTATCCAGCTGATAAAATCACTGAAACAAGCAGTCTGGAGCAAGTTCTTAAAACGATTGAAGCCCAAGACTGCAAACATGCTTATATCCTTGCGACTTATACGGCCATGCTGGAATTCCGAGAATTACTAGCCAATCGTCAACTTGTTAGAAAGGAGATGAACTAATGGTTTATACTTCACTTTCCTCAAAAGACGGCAACTATCCTTACCAGCTAAATATCGCCCACCTCTATGGTAACCTCATGAATACCTACGGAGATAACGGGAATATCCTTATGCTCAAGTACGTAGCTGAAAAACTTGGTGCCCATGTAACAGTTGACATCGTTTCACTTCATGATGATTTTGATGAAAAACATTACGATATCGCCTTTTTCGGTGGTGGCCAAGACTTTGAACAAAGTATCATTGCTGGTGATTTGCCTGCTAAAAAAGAAAACATCGATAACTTTATCCAAAATGATGGTGTTGTCCTTGCTATCTGCGGTGGCTTCCAACTATTGGGTCAATACTATATCGAAGCTTCTGGAAGACGTATCGAAGGTCTAGGTGTCATGGGACACTACACTCTCAATCAAACTAACAACCGCTTTATCGGTGATATTAAAATTCATAACGAAGAATTTGATGAAACCTACTATGGCTTTGAGAACCACCAAGGCCGTACCTTCCTCTCAGATGACCAAAAACCACTGGGGCAGGTTGTTTACGGAAATGGAAACAACGAAGAAAAGGTCGGTGAAGGTGTTCACTATAAAAATGTTTTCGGTTCTTATTTCCACGGGCCTATCTTATCTCGTAATGCCAACCTTGCCTATCGCTTGGTCACTACTGCTCTTAAGAAAAAATATGGTCAGGACATCGACCTTCCAGCTTATGAGGATATCCTTAGCCAAGAAGTTGCTGAAGAATATAGCGATGTTAAGAGTAAGGCAGAATTCGACTAATATTTAGATTCCAATATGCTATTAGCTGTTGGAATTTTTTTAGGTTCTTTTCCCCTTCTCCCTTGCATTTTCTACTAATTTTTGCAAAAATAGAGGGGTAGAAAGAAGGTAGCATATGTCTAAATTACAACAAATCTTAACTTATCTTGAATCAGAAAAGCTAGACGTCGCTGTCGTATCTGACCCCGTCACAATTAATTACCTCACTGGCTTTTACAGTGATCCACACGAACGTCAAATGTTCCTCTTTGTCCTTGCAGATCAGGAACCGCTTCTCTTCGTTCCAGCACTTGAAGTTGAGCGCGCAACTAGCACTGTCTCTTTCCCAGTTGTTGGTTATGTAGACTCTGAAAACCCTTGGAAAAAAATCCAAAACGCCTTGCCACAACTTGATTTCAAACGTATCGCAGTTGAGTTTGATAACCTTATTTTGACTAAATATCACGGTTTAAAATCTGTCTTTGAAACTGCTGAATTTGAAAACTTAACTCCATTAATCCAACGCATGCGCTTGATCAAATCAGCTGACGAAGTGCAAAAGATGATGGTAGCAGGTGTTTACGCCGACAAGTCCGTCAAAGTTGGTTTTGACAATATCTCTCTTGACAATACCGAAACAGATATCATTGCGCAAATCGATTTTGCCATGAAACGTGAAGGCTATGAAATGAGCTTTGATACCATGGTCTTGACTGGTGATAATGCTGCGAATCCACATGGTATTCCTGGAGCTAACAAGGTTGAAAACAATGCCCTTCTCCTCTTTGACCTCGGTGTGATGGTCAATGGTTATGCATCAGATATGACTCGTACAGTCGCTGTTGGTAAACCTGACCAGTTCAAGAAAGATATTTACAACTTGACTCTAGAAGCTCAACAGGCTGCCCTTGACTTTATCAAACCTGGTGTAACAGCTCATGAGGTTGACCGTGCAGCTCGTGAAGTGATCGAAAAAACTGGCTATGGTGAGTACTTCAATCACCGTCTCGGTCATGGTATCGGTATGGATGTCCACGAATTCCCATCTATCATGGAAGGAAACGACATGGTTATCGAAGAAGGCATGTGCTTCTCTGTTGAACCTGGTATCTATATCCCTGGTAAAGTCGGTGTTCGTATCGAGGACTGTGGTGTTGTTACCAAAGATGGCTTCGACCTCTTTACAAGTACCAGCAAAGATTTGCTTTACTTTGAATAAAATAAATCTATAAAAAATAAGATGGAAAAGTGAGACTTTTCCATCTTATTTTTTGATTTGATAATAAATTTTATCAGCTATATAACCTTTTTGTTCAACTTCATTTGGAATAGTCTTCCAAAAAGTCATGCCAGCCTTTTCCATGACACGTCCAGAAGCTGGATTTAAACTTGCATAGCAAGCATTAACCTCTTTAAATCTAATCTCATCCAAACAGTATGATAAAACAGCCTTCAAGGCTTCTGTCATGAGTCCTTGCCCCCAGTAGTCCAGCCCTAAGATATACCCGATTTCACAGCTAGAATTTTCTTCATCCACACTGACCAGACTAATATCTCCAATGACATAATCTGAATTATCTTTGAGACAAATAGCCCATTTGTAGTAATCAGGATTGTCATAGGATTTAACCCAATTGCCAATAGAATTTTGAGTCTGTTCAATATTCAGGTGTGGATCCCAAGTCACATAAGTCAGATTTTCTGAGCGTGAAGCCCAATTATCAAACATAGCTTGAGCATCAGTTTCACAAAAGCGTCGCAATAGCAACCGTTCAGTATGTAATGTCTTTGTACCTATGGATTTCATAATTCAACCTCGCTTCTCTATTTTCAGGCTCGGGCTAAAAAAGTCCCCTGGACTTTCCTCGCTTTTCTATTTTCAGGCTCGGGGTAAAAAGGTCCCCCGGACCTTTTTACTCCCAAAACGTATCAAAGACAGTGATTGGTAGGTGGCGTTTGTGTTGGCCTTTATACCACCATTTTTCAATGGTTGCTTGGGCTTCTAGGCTTACTTGTTTACCTTCGAGGTAATCATCAATTTCATTGTAAGTGACTCCCAAGGCTACTTCGTCTGCAATGCCTGGTTTTTCTTCTTCCAAATCTGCTGTAGGAACTTTTTCATAGAGGGCTGGATCAGCTCCAAGCTCCTTCAAAAGTTGTTTCCCTTGGCGTTTATTGAGGCGATAAAGCGGGAGAATATCTGCACCACCGTCACCAAACTTGGTAAAGAAACCTGTGATATTTTCCGCAGCATGATCTGTCCCGATAACAGCTCCGCTATGAGCACCTGCAAGGGCATATTGGGCAATCATGCGGCTACGAGCTTTGATATTTCCTTTGTTAAAATCCGTCATTGGACTGCCTGTAACTTCTACAGCCACTGCCATAGCATCTACAGACTCTTTAATGTTGACTACCAAACTAACATCTGGCTGAATAAAAGCTAAGGCTTTTTGAGCATCATCCTCGTCAGCTTGCACTCCATAAGGTAGACGAACAGCGATAAATTTATAGCTGTCATCACCTGTTTCTGCTCGCATTTCTTCCATAGCTAGTTGAGCCAAGCGTCCTGCCAAGGTCGAGTCCTGTCCCCCAGAAATTCCTAAGACAAATGTCTTTAAAAAAGGATGTTTTTTCAAGTATCTTTTCAAAAAGTCAATCGAACGACGAATTTCTTCTTGCGGATTGATGACAGGTTTAACCCCTAGTTGTTGGATAATGGTATCTTGCAAACTCATTCTTCTTCTCCTTCGCCCAGAGCTTCCTTACGCATCTTATCGATCAAGTCCATCTTGTCTTGCCATACATCACGAGCCAAGTCAACAGGATAATGTTGTGGATTCAGTACGCGTTTGTATTCGTCCCAAAGCTTGTCAAATTCCTTACGAGCATAAGCTTGAATTTCAGGAAGACTTGGTAAATCATAGACTAGCTTACCGTCCTTGAAGATGTTTACCAAGAGAGGAACGGCATCAAAATTACGGACAGTCTTCTTGATGTAAGTATAGGTTGGATGGAACATCTTAATTTCAGTCATGCTAGCAGCATCGACACCGTCATAGGTAATGTAATCACCTTCTGACTTGCCTTTTTCACGACTGGTGATGCGCCAAACTTGTTTCTTACCTGGTGTTGAAACCTTCTCTGCATTGTTTGAAAGTTTGATAGTATTGCGCATCTGACCATTTTCATCTTCAATGGCAACAACCTTATAAACTGCTCCTAGAGCTGGTTGGTCATAGGCTGTGATGAGCTTAGTCCCGACACCCCAGACGTCAATCTTAGCTTTTTGCATCTTGAGGTTAAGGATGGTATTTTCATCAAGATCATTGGATGCATAGATCTTAGCATCAGTATATCCAGCTTCATCTAGTTGTTGACGAACTTTTTTAGAAATATAAGCAATATCTCCAGAGTCAATGCGGACACCAAGGAAATTAATCTTATCACCAAGTTCACGCGCAACCTGAATCGCTGCTGGAACACCGATGCGAAGAGTATCGTAGGTATCTACTAGAAAGACACAGTTTTTGTGAGTTGAGGCATAAGCCTTGAAAGCCTGATAGTCATTTCCATAAACTTGAACTAAAGCATGAGCATGAGTCCCTAAAACCGGAATACCAAAGAGCTTCCCTGCGCGTACATTACTAGTTCCATTAGCACCACCAATAACAGCCGCACGAGTCCCCCAGATAGCTGCATCCATTTCTTGCGCACGACGTGTACCAAACTCCATCAAAGGTTCATCATCAATGACTGAACGAATACGAGCTGCCTTGGTCGCAATCAAGGTTTGAAAGTTGACGATATTCAAAAGGGCTGTTTCCACCAATTGACACTGCGCCAAAGGTCCCTCCACTTGAACGATCGGCTCATTAGCAAAAACCAAGTCCCCTTCCTGAGCAGAACGAACCGTTAGTTCTAACTTGAGATTTCGTAGGTAATCCAAGAATTCTCCATGATACCCAAGCGTCTCCAAGTAGGCAATATCGCTATCTGAAAAGCGTAAATCTTCAAGATAATGTACAATTCTTTCCAAACCAGCAAAAACCGCATAGCCGTTATTAAACGGTTGCTGGCGGAAGTAAACCTCAAAAACCGCCTTCTTATTGTGAATTCCTTGGTCGAAGTAAACTTGCATCATGTTAATTTGATACAAATCAGTGTGCAAAGTTAAACTATCATCTGGGTACATATACTGTCCTTCTTCCCTATTTGTAAAAAGATGAAAATGTTTCTTCTTTTCTCATAAATTAGTACTATTATAACACATTTTAGGAACATTGAGAAAAGAGGAACATTGTGCTATCTTATTCTGTATTTAATTTTTTATAAACAAAAAAACTCTACCACTTACATGATAGAGAGTTCTGTGCTTACAAATCTTTTTGATAATAGTGTCTTTGTCCAGTGTATGGATAATCCTTCAATGTAAAAACTTCCTTATAGCCATGCTTTTGATAAAAGGCCGGTGCTTGAAACTGATAAGTATTTACAAAAGCAAAGCGACAGTTTCTCTTCTTAGCTTCACTTTCTGCTCGCTGCAATAGTTGTGATCCAATCCCTTGTCCTCGTAAGTCTTCTTTTACAAACAAATATTCGATCTCTAACCAGTTCCCGAAAGTCTCTGCTACTAAACCCGCCATGAGTTCACCGCCATCATCTTCGACATAAATATTAAGTGGCTCGCTTTCAGCAACTTCTCTTTTAGAACGATTATAAGAGCGAATCAATCCCCCTATTTCCTGTGCTTTCCGAGACTCTGTATTCTCCAATCTTAGCTGCATAAAACCTCCTAAATACACTTATAGCATGATTATAACCATATTTAGATAGACTGTCAAACTAAAAAAACTCACCAACCTGAGTTGATGAGCTTATGACTTATTTTCTAAATCTCCATTGGCTATAAATACCAAAAGCGACAATCCAGATAGCCGAACCTCTAGCTCCCATTACAGTTGACTCTTGTAAGAAGAGTGTACCAAATACAAAGATAAAGAAGAGCATAGTCAGAGGATTTAGCAAGCGATATTGAGGCATGAGATAGCCATCTGCCATAAAGTCTTTAGACTTGCGATACTTGAGATGGGCTACCATAATCAAGATGTAGATGGCTATATAAACACCTGATGAAGATGCTGTAATCAAAGCAAAGGCATCTGATACGCCAGGAAGTACATTGATGAAGGCTGCAAAACCAATCAAGACAGCAGAAGCAATGATAGCATTCTGAGGAACGTTGTGGCGTGAAAGTGTATCTGCCTTAATAGCTTTTAAGAAACGATTTGGTGAATCATGGGCAATTTGGTACAAGTGACGACCTGTTGAGTAAAGAGTTGAATTCAAGGCTGACGCAGCGGAAGTCAAGACAACAAAGTTAATCAAGGCCGCCGCCCACTTAAGACCAACAAGTTCAAATACCGTTACAAATGGTGAATCTGTCGCAGAAAGCTCACGCCAAGGAATAATAGACATGATGGCTAAGAGAGCTCCACCGTAGAAGAAGATAATTCGCAAAGGAATTTCCTTAACAGCCTTAGGCAATACTTTTCGTGGATCCTTAGTTTCAGATGTGGTAACACCGATAAATTCAATCATCAAGTAAGCAAAGAAAACCATTTGAAAGGCCATGACAAAGTTCATTCCTCCATTTGGGAAAAGGGAGAATTGTTCACTAATATTGGCAAGACTTGCTGATCCATAAGGAGTTTCAAAGCCAGTCAAGACTAGAAAAATCCCTGTCGCGATCATGGCGAGAATAGCCACAATTTTAATCATGGCAAACCAAAATTCTACCTCACCAAAGATTTTAACAGCAATCAGATTGACCAAGCCCAAAATTGTTAGGAATACAACCTGAATCAACCAAGATGGCCAAGATGGAAACCAAAACTGAACATAGTGAGCAATAGCTGTAATCTCAGCCATACCAATAAAGACTACTGATAGCCAATAAGACCAAACCGAGAAATAGCCCCAGCCCTTTCCAAGATAGCGAGTAATAAAATTGATAAAGGTGTGTTGCTCTGGATCCTGGTACAACATTTCCCCGATGGCACGCATCATGAGATACATGAAGCCACCTGTAATCATATAGACCAGGACAATCGAAGGTCCAGTCAAACTGATAGACCGACCAGCTCCAAGAAATAATCCCGTACCAATCGTTCCGGCAATGGCCATAACCTGAACATGGCGATTGGTTAAACCACGCTCCATTTTACTTTTCTTTTTGTGCTTTTTTTCTGAATTCATATAGTCTCCTTAATTTTTAGAATTAAGAAAAGGAGTGATAGGAAACGCTTTCCCTAAATCTACTCCTTCTTTTTTATCCTATTAAACCGTTTTTTCAACCTTTAAGATTTTAACATCATAGCTTCCAGCAGGTGTTTCGATTGTAACAACATCACCTTTTTTCTTACCAATCAATGCCTGACCAATTGGGCTTTCATTTGATACTTTTCCTGCAAAGGCATCTGCCCCAGCTGAACCAACGATGATGTATACTTCTTCATCTTCTTCGCCAATTTCTTGAATAGTTACAGTTCGACCAATAGCAACCTCATCCTGAGCAACTGCATCGCTGTTAACGATTTCTGCATAACGAATCTTAGTCTCTAGACTTGAGATTTGTCCTTCAACGAAGGCTTGCTCGTCCTTAGCTGCTTCATACTCACTGTTCTCTGACAAATCACCGTATGAACGTGCAATTTTGATACGTTCTACAACTTCTGGACGACGTACTAGTTTCAATTCTTCTAATTCTTTTTCGAGTTTTTCCTTTTCTTCCAAGGTCATTGGATAAGTTTTTTCTACCATTTTTCTCAACTTTCTTTTGATTGTTTAACTAACTTTTTACTTTCTTAAAGCAAAATTATGTGGAAAACCACATAATTTTAGTTTGTGCTATTTGATTGAGGTAATTTACTATTGATATGTTCTTGAACATTACGATCATGTTCTTCCAATGTTGTTGCATAGTAAACTTTACCATCTTGAACATTGGCTACAAAATAGAGATATTCACTCTTTGTCTGATTGATACTTGATTCGATAGCATCCAAGCTTGGGCTATCAACTGGTCCAGGCATTAGACCTACTTTTGTATAGACATTATATGGTGAATCAATAGATGTATTAATGGCTGCATCATCAGAGAGACTGATGTTTTGACCAAGTTTGCCTTCTGCGTAAAGGATAGCAATATTACTTTGAAGTGGCATACCGAGGTTTAAGCGGTTATAGAAGATTCCTGCAATCAGCTTACGATCTTCTGTTTTTGCTCCTTCTTTCTCAACAAGTGACGCAATTGTTAAGAGCTCATTTACGGTTAAGTTCTTTTCTTTGATAGCAGCATAGTGTGAAGAAAGGTTCTTATCCATAGCTGCAAGCATTGAATCAATTAAACTTTCAACAGTTGTACTTTCTTTGATCGTATAAGTCGCAGGGAAAAGATAACCTTCCAAACGGTAACGAACACCACTATCTTTTGCTGGTAAGCTTTCAAGTAAGTTTGGATATTTGGCAACCTCTTGAGCAATAAAGGTCTCATCTTGGGCCTTAGCCAAGAATGCTTCCGCTGTCAAAGGTTCCTTAAAGTCGCCTTGAAGTTGGCCAACTGTCTGAGCAATCTGTTCCAAAGTATAGCCTTCAGGAATAGTCAAGTCTGCAAGAGTAACTTCCTGAGGTTCAGGTGTACCACCCTTTTGCAACTCTTTAATGACATCTTCAACGCTCATACTCTTTTGCAAGTTGTAATAACCAGACTTCAATCCAGTGTAGTTTTTATACTTGGCATAAAGTGTAAAGACCAAACCGTTTTTAATAACACCAGATTTTTCCAAAACTGAGCCAATTTCTTGAGTATTAGCACCATCTGGAATCTGAACTGACATATATTGTTTAGAACTTGGATCTACTGGTTGTAGAGCTGATTCAGCATAGCGAAGGCCAAAGAAACCACCAGCACCAATTAGAATCAATAATACCAAAACTGTTACTAAAAATCCTTTTAAGCGGGATTTTTTCTTTTTCTTGGCTGGTTTCACAGTCTCTCTCCGACTTCTTCTAGGAAGTTCTGCTTCTTCAGTAGCTTCTGGACTTGCCAGTTCTTCCTCATGTGACACAAGGTTTACTGTTTCTTTTTCTGGAACAGTATCAAATGCACGGTAAGAAACTGAAACTCTAGTTGGAATTGAATTATTTTCTTCTTTTTCCGGAATTGATTGAGATGACTCAACTACTTCTTCTGGAATTTCTTCTTGTACTTCTTCTTGCACTGCTTCTGGAACTGCTTCCTGTACTTCTTCTCTAAGAACTGGACGCTCAGGAACAGTTGGTGCATTATCAATCAATTGATCAATAGCTGCAACTGATTTTGCAATCAACTCCTCTTCCGTAATACTTGGTTCCTTTTTTTCTGAAGTTGCTTCAGAAGATTCTGCTAAAGTTGAAAAAAGATCATCCGTTTGTTCGACTTCATTTGCCTCTTTTTTTAGTCGTTCTAAATCTCGCAAAATTTGCTCTTTAAAACTCAACTTTTCTTCATTTGAATTTTCGCTCAAAGGTATTTACCTCCTTGTTGATAATCCTTAATATTATATCTTAAAAACTAAAGAAAAGCAACCTTAGAAGCCTTTCTAGTCACTAATTCTTGTTTTCCCAGACCATATCATACCATTCTTCACCCGCAAATTGGGACTTAGACTTTCCTTCATTGACAAAGCCATGCTTCTCATAATATTCAATAAGATAGTCATGACAGGTTAGATTGATCCCCTCTCGTTCATGCTTAAGAGCCACTTCTTTCAATGCGGTCAAGAGTTTTTTTCCCAGCCCTAGAGATTGAGCTTTTTTGGCTATAGAAAGACAAGTCACAGAAATATATCCGCCTTTTTGATGACTATGGTCTTCTATTTCTTCAGTGAAAGACTGGTCTTGTAAATAACGATGAGGGATTACCGGTCCTTCGATATAACCGAGTATCTCTCCATCTTTTTCAGCCACTAGGAAGCTAGTTTTAATCTCTTTTAAGTGAGCTTCAAAAACAGATCGAGGTATGGCTTCTTCAATTGAGAAATTCTCTAATTCAATCTCTAAAATACGGTCTAAATCACTCAGTCTAGCTTGTCGAATAATCATAATTCCTCCTGATAAAAGGGATTCTTCCAAGACATGAGAAAATTAACTTCATTGCCGACTCCCAGGTCTACTATCCCTTGCTCTATAAATTCATTCATCTCAAAAAAAGACAGTAATTCATCCTTACATAGAAGATAAATACCGGGGCTATTTTGTTGAAGAGCAACTTGTTTCAAGGCTGCAAGCAGCAAGGTTCCAAATCCTTGCCCTTGGTAATCCGGATGAACAGATAAGCCATCAATCACAAGATTGCTATTACTAATAGCTTCTCCATCTGCCATCTCTACTATCCATCTACTTACTGAGGATGTAGCAAGAACTGTCGCTGAAATATAAGCAATCACCTGATCATCTAAACTAGCTAAGAGAAACGTATCCGCATGTTTGCGGATACGTTCTTCTATTATTTCTCTATTCATTATTTCGTGAGAGCTTGATGTACAATCAGATATCAAGCAAATTTGCTCCATATCTGATTGCATGGCTTCTCGAATTTTAATTGGAAATTCCATGGTTTTCCTTACTGAACATTACTTGTCAAATTTGACAAGAGACGTTCGAATGAGTATTCATATGATTGAATATCACCTGCTCCCATAAAGACGTATACAGCATTGTCATGGTCTAAGAGAGGAGACACATTTTCAACAGTGATAACTTGATGTTTTTTATGAATCTTGTTTGCTAAATCCTCAACCTTAACATCACCATGGTCAACTTCACGAGCAGAACCATAGATTTGTGCCAAGTAAACTGCATCAGCCTGATTCAAGGCTTGTGCAAAATCATCCAACAAAGCAATTGTACGAGTAAAGGTATGCGGTTGGAAAATAGCAACGATTTCCTTGCTTGGGTATTTTTGACGTGCAGCATCTAGAGTTGCGATAATTTCAGTTGGGTGATGCGCAAAATCATCGATGATAACAGTATCATTGACAATTTTTTCTGTAAAGCGACGCTTAACTCCTCCAAAAGTATTCAAGTGTTCACGCACTAAATTCAAGTCAAAGCCAGCAGTATAAAGCAAACCAATTACTGCTGTTGCATTCATGATGTTGTGGCGACCAAAAGTTGGAATGTGGAATTGACCCAATTCTTGACCACGGAAGTGAACTGTGAAAGTTGAACCTGTAGTAGAACGAAGCAAATCGCTGGCTACAAAGTCATTGTTGTCTGCTTCAAAACCGTAATAATAGATTGGGGCATTTGCCGTAATCTTACGCAGCTCAGCATCTTCACCGTAGACAAACAAACCTTTGGTGATTTGTTTAGCATAATCATTGAAGGCGTTAAAGACATCCTCTAAGCTTGTGAAATAGTCAGGATGGTCAAAGTCGATATTCGTAATAATAGAGTACTCTGGGTGATATGGCATGAAGTGACGTTCGTACTCGTCTGATTCAAAGACAAAATACTTGGCATTTTCAGAACCACGACCTGTACCATCTCCAATTAGATAGCTTGTATCAGTGATGTGTGACAAAACGTGAGAAAGCATACCTGTTGTTGAAGTCTTACCGTGTGCACCAGCAACTCCCATGCTGATAAAATCCCGCATAAAGCTACCAAGAAACTCATGATAACGTTTATAGCTTAGTCCGTTCTTGTCTGCATAAGCAATTTCAACATTGTTGTCTGGACGAAAGGCATTCCCAGCGATGATTTCTAAATCCCCTTGAAGATTGTTTTCATCAAAAGGCAAAATTTTGATACCTGCTTGCTCCAATCCACGTTGTGTAAAGTAGTATTTCTCTACATCAGATCCTTGGACCTTATGCCCCATTTGGTGCAACATCAAGGCCAAGGCACTCATCCCAGATCCTTTAATTCCGATAAAATGATAGGTTTTTGCCATCTTTTTCCCCTTTACTCTGTCATATTTGTCAAGTTTAACTCTTGAGCAATTTTACGTTCTTTTTCTGATTGATTTTCTTTTTTATTATAAATTTGGCTTTTCTTTAAAAAATCATAATTATTTTTCTTTGGTCCAAGATGCTCTTCTTTGCTTGTCTCTTGCATCTGAGGAGCCATTTCAGCCAAAATATAATGTTTCTGAGTTAGTTTGTCACTAAATTTTGCTAGCTCCCCAGGATTTTCCTTTTGGAAAGGAGCCGTAGGCTGATTTGCCTGTCTTACTACACTATTTGAAGGTTTATATCGTTTCGTAAAACTAACATCTTGAGTCAAATATTTTGCTGAACGTTTCCGTTTTAGATCAGCTCTTGCTTCTTCACGAGCAAGTTCAGCATAGGATTTTTCCTTCTTTTCAGGTAGCTTATCTGATGCTTGAACCGGTGACTTTTTTTCAGTAGTAATTGGTGACCATTCCAAGTAGTTTTTGTCCTGGTAGTCTCCCTTGATATTACTGATGAGATCCGACTCATCATATAAATCCATAAATGGCATCTCTGTCAGTATGATTTCATCATCTGACACTATTGGAAATCGTACTTGTTTCATTTTTATTCCCTTTCAATACTCCATTATAACGTAAAGTCTTGATTTTTCAAGTCTTGGCTTCAGAAATTCCTAATATTTCTTGAATTTCAGTAAGTGTGAGACTTCCACGAGACTCTGTTCCGTCCAAGACTTCAGAGACCAGATTTCTTTTCTGTTCCTGCAACTCTTGAATTTTCTCCTCGATTGTACCTCTAGTTACCAGACGATAAACCTCAACAGCTTGTTCTTGTCCCATACGGTGGGCCCTGCCAATAGCTTGCGATTCAACTGCCGGATTCCACCATAAGTCTACCAGAATAACTGTATCCGCACCAGCAAGATTGAGACCAACTCCACCAGCTTTTAGAGAAATCAAAAATACATCGCGCTCACCTTGGTTAAAGGCCTTGGTCATTTCTTGACGCTCCTGTGATGGTGTAGAACCAGTAATCTTAAAGGATGTTAAGCCAAGTTTAGGCAGTTCCTCTTCGATGCGGTCAAGCATCCCCCTAAATTGGGAGAAGATGAGTACACGATGATTTCCCTCAGCAATTTGACTTAGCAGATCTCGTAAACTATCAAGTTTCCCGCTATCACCCTTATAATCTTCCATAAATAGGGCCGGAGTATCACAAATCTGGCGAAGACGCATGAGTCCTGTTAAAATTTCAACTCGATTTCGTTGAAATTCTGCATCAGTCACCTGACCCAAACGCACTTGCATCTGTTGAAGTTGAGCTAGATAGATGGCCTTTTGCTGGTCTTCCAGTTCATTCTTATAAACAACTTCTATCAAATCAGGTAGCTCTGTAAGAACATCCTCTTTTTTTCGACGCATGACAAATGGTTTGATAAACTGTGCCACTCTCTCAGCAGGCAATTTCATAAAGTCTTTTTTTGCTGGCAAAAGTCCCGGCAATACAATCTGAAAGATAGACCATAATTCCCCTAGATTATTTTCAATTGGTGTTCCGGAAAGAGCAAAAACTGATGGAACCACAAACTTTCTCAAAATCTTAGCGATTTTGGTTTGGGCATTTTTCATCACTTGGGCTTCATCTAGAAATAGAAAATCAAAAGATAAGTTTTGATAGATTTCACTATCCTGACGGAAAGTGGCATAACTGGTCACATAGACCTGATGTTTTTCTGCTAAAATAGTCTCGCGATAAGGTTTCAATCCATGCACGACAGCCACATCCAAATTCGGTGCAAATTTTTGAAACTCGTCAGCCCAGTTATAAATGAGACCAGATGGAGCAAGAATTAAAACTCGGCTTTTTTCGTGCATCTGGCTACTCAGAAAGGCAATAGCTTGCAAGGTCTTGCCAAGTCCCATATCATCCGCCAAAATCCCACCAAATCCATAATGGTGAAGCATTTGAAGCCATTGAATTCCCTTTTTCTGATAATCTCTGAGATCAGCTTTTATATTCAGAGGTGTCATCGGAAAATCCTCTGGATGCGTCAAATCGTGTGCTAAATGCTTAAATTCTTCGGTAAATGTTACTTGATCCTGGTCCTTAAACAGATGAGATAAGGTATAAGCCAAAGACTTGCGAGCATGGAAAGCATCACTCTCCATCTCGTCAATCCCCAAATCCTCTAAATCTTGTCGAATGCGTTTTGTCTGTTCATCAAAATAATAGACCTGATTAGACGAGCTAATATAATAGTCCTGTTTGGCAACCAGAGCCTTCATTGCTCGATTGATTTCTTCTTGATCTATATCCTGAAAATCAAATCGAATTTCTAGAAGACTTCCCTTAGACGATATGTGGACTTGAGGTTTCTGAACTCGATAAAGGTTCTGCAAACTCTCTGAAATTTTTAATTCTCCAAGCGCTGCAAAGGCTGGTAAAATTTCCTGAAAGAAAGTATGAACTGCATCAGCTTTTAAACTTTGACGCCATGAACGAAAATCTGCTTCAAATCCAGCAGATAGAGCCAGCTGAAAAATCCTTTTTTCTAGTTGAATATCACTAGCAAAAGGGAGATTCTCTAGTTCATTTCGAGTAGTTACTAAGCAAGTTTCATATTGGAACTGCATATCTAAACGAATAGATCCGTCCTCTTCTCGTTCCATGTAGAAAGACGGGCGGAAGGATTGAATGTGAAGCGACTCAGGAGCCTCTACATTACCGAGCTCTTTAAACTGGGACAAGGTCGAAGCTAAGAGATCTCGATCGCTAGTATCAAACTGTAAAATCTTCCTACCACTATGATCTAAAGGAACTTTTCTAAGCGCATCTAATAAACTAGCCTGTTTTTTCGACATCAGGAAAAAATTCCCCTTGGAGAATAATACTTGTCCTCTGTAAAAGAAATTAAGCCCTGCCTGTTCGAAAATTTCCATTTCAAAATAGTTGGATTTTTCTTCAATTCTAAATGAAAACAAACCTGCTTGGGCATCAAAGTCTCGGAAAAGAAGTTCATGATAGCTTGAAATCTGATGATCAAACTGAAAAGCATCTAAGCCCATCAGTAGACTAGCCCCCTGCTCAAAAAAGGTTTTAGGGAAATAGAGATGTCGCCCTTGATTTTGGAAAAAAATAGGATTGTCCGTTTTCTCCTCAACCAGTCCTAGCAAGAAACTCAAAACTTCTTGGCTGGCTTTATCAAAATACTCAAGTCTTAATGAGATCTCATAATGTTTTCCAATCATGTATGGTTTAGCGGTCTCTATAACTTTTAAAAACAGAGGAATATCCCTAATTACATAAAATTTTTCTTGGTTAGAAAGACCAATCCTTAAAGTCCAGATAATGCGATTGGTACCTGCTTCTACCTGTCCTTGAGCAGAAAGCTGATAGATATTGGCTTGGCGTGAAACTTGGATAGACTCCAAGAATTTTCCTCCGAAAGTTACTTGTGTCTCAACAGTCTCTTTCTCTTCCTGATTAGCCTCAAGATTGAGCAAGATTTCCTGTCCTAGCTGATCATTTTTAAAGTAATATTCCAGTGCTGCCAAATGAACACAGTAGCCTCTTTTTTTGAAAAAATCACAGGCACAAAAAATCAAATCATCATCTAAGCTATAGCGAATTTCTTCATCCGCTACACGCGCATAGATGCGATGGTCTTGTTCTTTGATGATTTTAATCTGACCAGTTTCGTAGAGTTCTACTCCCTCCATTCGAAGCTTTCCTGGAATCAATTTAGCCATAGTGTCCCCTTTACTTTATCTCTTAATTATACCATATTTCTGCCTATGAAAATAGCCTTCTAGGAAGACTTTTCTCCTAAAAGGCTAGTTTTTAAAGATTTGAAAAAGTAGAAATGATTCGTTGGCAAACTTCTTCTAGGACAGATGTCGGCATGGCTACATTGAGACGAGCGTGAAGGGCTCCTTCCTCACCAAAGTCCAGGCCTCTGTTCAGGATAACCTTGGCTTCGTCTCTCAAGAGTTTTCTTAGTTCTTCATCGCTAATATCATAGGCTGAAAAATCAAGCCAAATGAGATAGGTCCCTTGAGGTTTCATGACCTTGATTTTAGTTTCTTTCCCAAACACATCCACTACATAATTGATGTGTTTCTCAATCAGTTCTTTTAGTTCTGTCAACCAGTCTTCACCATAGCGATAAGCTGCTTCTGTTGCCAAATATCCCAAACCTGAGATTTCATGTTGATTATTAGCCAGCTGACGTTTTTGGAAAGCAAGTCTCAACTTAGGATTTTCGATAATAGCGTAGGAATTCTTTGTCCCCGCAATGTTGAAAGTTTTGGTAGCACTGCTCAGAATCAAAGAGAAATCTTTAAAAGCTGGATTAACAGTATTGAAAGAATGGTGTTTGTGACCAAATAGGGTTAAATCTTGATGAATTTCATCTGATACTAACAGGACCCCGTGTTTTTGACAAAGCTGTCCAATTTTCTCAAGCACTTCTTTTTCCCAAACACGTCCACCAGGATTATGAGGGTTGCAGAGAACATAGAGTTTCACTTCCTCTTCGACAAAATCTTTCTCCAATTGATCAAAGTCAATCTCAAAAAGTCCGTCTTTTTCTACTAGAGAGTTGGTGATTAGTCTACGATTATTGAGCTTAATACTGCGAGCAAAAGGAGGATAAACCGGTGTGTTAATGAGGACTGCTTCACCTTCCTTGGTGAAAGCTTGAATGGCTGTTGAAATGGCAGGTACTACTCCTTCGATAAAGACTAGAGCATCCTTATCTATGCGATAACCGTGCTGTTTTTCCTCCCAATTTTGAACGGCTTCAATCAAGCCATCACTAGCATAGGTATAGCCATAGACTAATTGCTCAGCATAGTCATGAACAGTCTGACGAATCTCAGGTAACACTTCAAAGTCCATATCAGCAATCCAGGCTGGCAATACTTGACGGTCAGTCTCTGCTTCTTTCCATTTGTAGGTATGATGTCCAAAACGATTGGGCAAAGTCGTAAAATCATATTTCCCCATAGTCTTATCCTTCCAAAGCTTGACGCAAATCTTCAATCAAGTCCCTTGCATCCTCAATACCAATAGACAAGCGTAAAAGGTCATCTGTTAATCCATAAGAATGACGAACCTCTGCAGGAATGTCTGCATGCGTTTGAGTGGTTGGGTAGGTAATCAGACTTTCAACACCACCCAGACTTTCAGCAAAAGAGAATACTTTCAAGGTATTTAAGATATGAGGAATACGCTTCTCATCAGCTACTTTAAAGGAAATCATCCCCCCGCGTCCTGTATACAAGACTTCTTTAACAGCAGGTGATTGTTCTAGAAAGGCTACGATTTCTTGAGCATTAGCTGTTGAGCGCTCCATACGAAGTGACAAGGTTTTAAGACCACGAATCAATTGATAACTATCAAATGGCGACAAAACAGCACCTGTGGTGTTGAGATTGTAAAAGAGTTTTTCGTATAAATCCGCACTATCTGTCACAACCACCCCAGCTAGAACATCATTATGTCCTGCAAGGTATTTTGTCGCTGAATGAAGGACGATATCTGCTCCGTCTTCAATCGGGCGTTGGTAAATCGGGCTATAAAAGGTATTATCGACGACAACTTTAGCACCTTTAGCATGAGCTAATGTTGACAATTTTTCAATATCAAATTCCAACATCAAAGGGTTTGTTGGTGTTTCAATATAGAGTACATCCACATCTTTTTCTAGCTCAGCAATCAACTCTTCTTCTGTGTTGGCATAGGTAAAATGGAAACGACCTTCCTGTTCCACTTGATTGAACCAGCGGAAAGAACCACCGTAAAGGTCACGAACAGCTAAGACCTTACTTCCTACTGGAAATACACTAAAGGCCAACACAATCGCAGACATACCTGAACTAGTCGCTAAAGCATACTTGGCTGATTCAATAGCTGCCAAAACATCCTCTGCCTTGCTACGAGTTGGGTTTTTGGTGCGGGTATAGTCAAATCCAGTTGATTGACCAAATTCTGGATGTTGATAGGTCGTTGAAAAGTGAATAGGTGTAACCAAAGCACCTGTTGCCTCATCCGACTTGATCCCTGCTTGGGCTAAAATTGTGTTGATGTGAAATGATTTACTCATACAATACCTCCAAATCTATACTAACTATTGTACCACTTATTTCCATCTACTCATTTTCTTGTTTTCAAGAGCTAGTTATAGTTTCAAACTATATAAAAAACGATAGCTTCCTGAGAAACTATCGTTTTTCCTGTTGAATAGACTGATTATTTAACGTGTTTAGCTAATTCTTCTTGGGCTTTTTTATTAGATTCTTCTTTTTCTTTCAGCCATTTTTCTTTAGCTTTTTCATATTCATCTTTTGTGACTGTTTTATCTTGTACTTTGAGGTATTTATATGATTCGACCCCTTTATTACCAGCCAATGAATACGGTGAAGAAAATGGAACTGTCTTTCTCAATACTGGTGTTCCACCCTTGGAAACATTTGGAATTGCTAAAGCACTATCTACCAACCAAGCTTGGATCTCAGCATATTTTTCATAGCGTTTCACAAGTTCTTGTTCCTTGTTAGCTTCTTCCAACATTTGAGTGTAGACATCTAGCCCAACAGCCTTGGCCTTGTCATTGGCTTCACCTGGCTCTAAACCTAGATTTTGCAACAAACCTCCAGAATTAAGGTTTAAGACATCAAGATAAGTTGAAGGGTCTTGGTAATCAGGTCCCCAACCACCGTTGTAAAGATCATAATCCTTCTGAGATGCTGTCTGAGCTAAATAGCTTGAATTGTCATAATCTTCCGTAGTGAGTTGTTGAATATCAATTACAACATTTTCTGCACCTAAAGCCGCCTCAATAGATTGCTTCATAGAGTTTGCCTCTTGGACACCCTTTTTAGCAGCTTGGTCAACTGTCATGTCCAAGTGGATAGGGAATTGGACTCCTTTGGCCTGGAGTTCTTTCTTAGCTTCAGCAAATTTGGCTTTAGCTTTTTCAGCATTGTAGTATGGATCCTGAGCATCCGCAAAGTTGATTCCTTGCCATTCCTTACCATAATTCACCATCTTAGAGGCTACTACTTCACCAAAGTCTTTTCCGTTGATACTTACGAAGTTTGGAGGAACAACCAAGTTACGCAAAATCTTAGTTGCACCATCTTCTCCCTGAGATTGAGCCCCGTAAGCTGTACGGTCATAGGCAAAGTTGATGGCTTGACGGAAGTTTTTATTAAGAACCGCTTCTTGAGTCGATTTCTTCTCAGCATCACTTGTCTTGGAAGTGAATTTATAAGATTTTCTATCTAGATTAAAGTTTAAGAAGTAAGAAGTAGCATCTTGTAAACTATAAATGATATTATCCTTATTCTTTTCTTTAATTCCTTCAAAACTTGAACTATTTGGATAAAGACGAGCGTAGCTATAAGCACCTTCTACAAAGTTACGAGCCAGTGCATCTTGGTCACTACCATCATAATAGGCCAATTTCACATCATCTACAAAGACATTTTTAGCATCCCAGTAGTTAGGATTTTTCTTGAATTCGATGACAGATTTTGAAACAAAGGATTTCATCAAGAAAGGTCCATTGTACAAAATACTTGAAGGATCAACTGTTCCAAAATCATCCCCTTTTGATTTCAAGAACTCCGCATTAACTGGGAAGAGAATGGTTGAAGTTGTTTTTGAGTTCCAATAAGATTCTGGTCGTGTCAAGGTATATTGAACCGTTTGGTCGTCAAGAGCCTTAACTCCAACAGTTGAAAAGTCTGTTGTTTTACCAGTGATATAGTCATCTAAACCAGCAACGGATTCTTGAACTAAGTACAAGGCTTCTGATTTTTTATCAGCCGCATATTTCAAACCTGTCACAAAATCTTGGGCAGTTACAGGAGCGTATTCTTCCCCATCCGCAGTATACCATTTAGCATCTTTACGCAGTTTGTAGGTATAGGTCAAACCATCCTTGGATACACTCCAATCCTCTGCCAAGGATGGGATATAGTTCCCATACTGGTCATTTTCCATGAGCCCATCTACCAGATTAACCACGATATCATTGGTTGTTGCACGGTTTTCTGCTAGATAGTTCAAACTAGACGGATCACTAGTATAAACATAGCTATATGTTTTTGACCCTGTACTTGAATTTCCACACGCGCTTAATAAAATACCTGCACTTAACACGACACCTGTAAGTGCTGCATACTTGGCCTTAGACTTTTTCATAAACAGAACCCCCAAATTTAAATATTTGTATCATTATACAGCTATTGTTTTTTTTAGTCAAGTGATTATGCTCTAAAAAATTATATTTTTCTACATTTTTTATATTTTTTTGTATTTTTTTAAGAAAAAAAGAACAATTTAGACTCTTTTACGCAAAAAGTTAAAATTGTTCGTTTTATTTATTAACTATTATGATATTTTCAAGCGTGTTCGTAACTGGTCAGCTTTTTCCTGTCCAATAACCTTATCCAAGAGACGAGTATAGAGACTCATGACTCCATAGAGCCCACCACCGATTGTACCAATTAAGGCGACATAGAGGAAACTCCAGAAACGTCCAGTTGGTTGGAAAACAAATCCGAGAATCCATTGCAAGAGTCCTACTAGAATAAACATAACCAGAGTCAAAATAGTGACTAAGATTGTTCTCTTCAGAATAATCTTTCGACGCGCGCCTGTAACCTGACAGATATCACGATACATCAAGACGTTCGGAATGATAAGACCGATAGTCGTTGAAATGAGAGGACCATAACTATGGAAAATAGCTATCGATGGTAATTGTAGAACAATCTTAGCAATTGAGCCATAAACAAAATACAAGACCGCCTTACGGTTACGGAACATAGCCTGAAGCATTGGTGACAAGACCATGTACAAGCCTAGAATTGTTGATTGCAAGACCGCAAAGATAAATAAGCCCATAGCCAAGCCATCTGGCTTACCGTAAAAGACTGTATAGAGTGGTTCACCTACCATGACTACTCCAACCGTTGCAGGTAAGAGGAATAGGAAGAGCATGGTGATACTATCTTGAACGAGACGAGAAGCTGCTGGTAAATCCCCCTTGACATAGTTCTCCGTCAAGAGAGGCAAACCAACACTACCAATCGAAACTCCAACCGAAATCAAAATCATAGTAATTTTATTAGGATTGGCAGAGAAATAAGAAAACATGACAATTAAGTCTTCATTACTATAGTTGGTAAACCACTTCATACTATTGATAAAGGTATTTTGGTCCAAGATTTGGAAAAGCTGAATAGCCGAACCAGTCAAGATAAAAGGAATAGCTTCCTTAATCGTATCAACCAAAAGACTCTTACTATCAATCTTATCTCGGGTTTCAAAAACTTTTTGAAGCATTCCTTCTTTGTATAGGAAATAGATCAAGACTGCAAAACTAGCTACCATTCCCACAAAGGCCGCAAAGGTAGACTGGGTAACTGCTGATAGATAATCTTTTGAACCCAGCTTCATGATGATAAAGGTTGCTAAGAGCATCCAGATAACACGAATGACCTGTTCAGCGATTTGGCTCATGGCATAAGGTTTAAGATTATTCATCCCTTGGAAAAATCCACGGATAACACTCATAGACGGGAAAATCAAGACAGCCCAAGCTAGACTCTGCATAATGGGAATCAAATCCTTCCCGACACCCGAAAGATCTGCTAACCAAGGGGCAAAGAGATACAAGATTAAAGCAAAGACCACACCAAGTCCTGTCATAAAACCTAGGAAACTCCGAATCAGGGCAAAACTATGTTCTTCCTCATGCATGGTATTATACTTAGCAACTTGCTTTGCGACTGCAACAGGAATACCTGCTGTCGAAATCAACAAGAACCATGCGTAGATATTGTAACCCATAGTGAAGAGTCCATTGGCCTTAGCGGCATAAGTCCCCATCCAGATATACCAGGGAATGATGTAAATAGCTCCGAGCAGGCGACTGATAAAGTTACTTGCTGTTAGCCAGGCAGTCCCTCGTAACATCTGGGCCTGCTGATGATTATTTTCGTTAGACATAACTTCCTCATTCATTTTTAATCACTAGGAAATGTTCCTTATCTTCCATTATAAACTTTTCCTTGTTACTTGTAAAATTCAGACTTTCAGTTTACAATAGAAAGTATGATAAAGATTGAAACCGTATTAGATATTTTAAAGAAAGACGATCTCTTCCGTGAGATTATCGACCAAGGACATTACCACTATAATTTTAATGATGTAACTTTTGATAGCATCTGCTACGATAGCCGAAAAGCAAAAGATAATAGCCTATTTTTTGTTAAGGGAGCTGCTTTCAAGAAGGAATTTCTTCTTTCAGCAATCTCACAAGGACTCGGTTGTTATGTAGCGGAGCAGGATTATGAAGTAAGCATTCCTGTCATCGTTGTTAGCGATATTAAGAAGGCTATGAGTTTGATTGCCATGGAATTTTATGGCAATCCGCAGGAAAAACTAAAACTTCTCGCTTTCACTGGTACCAAAGGAAAAACAACAGCGGCATACTTCGCCTACAATATCTTAAATCAGCAACATCGTCCTGCTATGTTATCGACCATGAACACGACCTTGGACGGTAAGACTTTCTTCAAGTCTGCTCTGACAACACCTGAAAGCATCGATCTCTTTGATATGATGGCGCAGGCAGTTGATAATGGAAGAAGCCACCTGATTATGGAAGTTTCTAGTCAAGCCTACTTGGTGAAGCGAGTCTACGGCCTCACTTTTGATGTAGGAGTGTTCCTAAATATCAGTCCTGACCATATTGGTCCTATTGAGCATCCAACCTTTGAAGACTACTTCTACCACAAGCGTCTCTTGATGAAAAATAGCCGAGCAGTTGTCATTAATAGCGATATGGACCACTTCTCTGTTCTAAAAGAACAAGTTGAGAACCAAGAGCATGACTTCTACGGTAGCCAATCTGATAACCAAATCGAAAACTCCAAAGCCTTTAGCTTCTCAGCTACTGGTAAATTAGCTGGCGATTATGATATCCAGTTGATTGGACATTTTAACCAAGAAAATGCAGTCGCAGCTGGACTTGCCTGCCTTCGTTTAGGTGCTAGTCTTGAAGACATTAAAAAAGGGATTGATGCTACTCGTGTCCCTGGCCGTATGGAAGTTCTCACTCAGAAAAATGGCGCAAAAGTTTTCATTGACTACGCCCACAATGGTGACAGTCTTAAAAAACTAATCTCAGTTGTTGAAACACATCAGACTGGAAAGATTGCTTTAGTACTGGGATCAACAGGAAACAAGGGAGAAAGCCGTCGTAAGGACTTTGGACTTCTCCTCAATCAACATCCTGAAATTCAAGTCTTTCTAACAGCTGATGATCCAAACTATGAAGATCCGATGGCCATTGCAGATGAAATCAGTAGCTATATCCATCATCCTGTTGAAAAGATTGTCGATCGCGAACAAGCTATCAAGGCTGCTATGTCTGTTACAAGTCAAGAACTGGACGCTGTGATTATCGCTGGTAAAGGAGCTGATTGCTACCAAATCATTCAAGGTAAGAAAGAAGACTATCCTGGAGATGCTGCTGTTGCAGAACGTTATCTATAGTATATTTAAAGAAGGCTAGGAAAATTCCTAGCCTTTATTTTTTTATAAAAATTAATCTTTCTTTATCAAATTCTACAGCCAACTCATATTTCCCATCTTCATTTTGAATGATGTAGCCCAATAAGACTAAACTATCAACAAAGATATCTCGACGTTTCTGCATAAGCTGGTCTTTTTTGAGAAATTTAAGCAAAAAGGTTGTCATATACTTGAGAGCATACTCAGGGTTGACATCCCCCAAAACAGCATAAAGAGCCTGCTGATCTTCTGTCAGCGGATACTGGTGCTTAACCTTATAAAAGTAATTAGACAAGGTCATCTTTTCCCTAGCAAAATCCGTATACTCTTCTAGGATAGCTGCATTGGTTTGATTGAGCAATTCAGTTTGAAATCTTTTCTCCAGGATTTCTAGATAGATGGGACTATCATCTCTTACAAAGACTTCTTGATCCAATTCAAGAGATTCCGTAGACTCTAGAAAGGGAAGATTGAGATAATAGCGTTTGTTTTCTCGAAGGATGAAACCAGCTTTAATATAATCCTCCAAATACTTGTCAACTAGAACCTCTGGAAACTGAGCCTTAATTTCGCGTAGAATAACATCATCATGCTGATCAAGATAGTCTACCAAGTCCCTAAAGAATGGCTGCCGTGTCAATCGTGATGGATTAAAAATCTGAATCATGAAGATTCCTTTCTTTACATACTAAAAGTGCTGATGCTGCTAATTGACTCGGGTTAGTGCCAGGCTGATTCAGAGGTACAGGAAACCCCAACTCTTGATAATATTCTCTCCAGAAATCACTGATTTCCTGTGTATCATCCCCAAACTTCATGGGAATGGTCTCAAAAATAGGGAGTAGTTCAGCGATGAACTGGGAACAGTAGAAACCATCTCCGTCTGGGTAAAAGGAAGCATTATAGGGTGCACCTAAGTGGCTCTCTGCCCGCTTTTTAACCTCTGTACAATCAATCTCCGCATAGCGATAAAGATCATAGATTCTTTCAGCTTCAAAGAAATCTTCAGGGGATTGGGCAATGACACCACCTTCCGTTGATGCATGATAGATGAAACCGTCCAAAAATATGGCCACATGGCTATAGTTACCAGTAGATTCCTGGATAGCTTGTCCTATATCCGAACTATCTTTCACAAAGATTAAATCGCCATTTTCTAACATACTTCTCTCCTAGCAAAAAAGGAGCCGAAACTCCTTTTTAATACTGGGTTTCCCCATCTATCATTATGCATTAAAGCTTTCAGTCAATTGTGGCACCACTTGTTTCTTACGCGAAACAGCACCTGGAAGGAAAGCGTGATTGTTTTCAAGTTTGAAGTTGAAAGCTGCTTCCACCTTGTCCATGTTTGATCCAAGAGCCAAAATTTCAGAATTTGAGTTAACGATATCTGTAATCATCAAGACAAAGTCAGAGTAACCGTTAGCTGCGTTTGCTGCTTGGATAGCTGCTTCGATTTCAGCTTGGCGTTCCAATACTTCAGCGATATCAACTGTATTGACTTGAGCCACACGAACGTTCTTTCCGTTCAATTCAAAAGTCTTAGCATCGATGTCGATCAATTCTTCTGCTGATTTGCTTGCCAAGTTCGTACCAGCCTTAAGCATTGCAAGACCGTATTCTTCCAAGTTCACACCAGCCAATTCAGCCAATTCAGGCGCAATCACTTTATCAGATGGATGAGTTGTTGGAGATTTCAAAAGAAGGGTATCTGAAATCAAACCTGAAAGCATCAAACCTGCGATTTCTTTTGGCACTGCTACACCATGTTCTTTGAACATGCGGTATACGATAGAAGACGCTGATCCTACTGGTTCCAAACGCATGTAAAGTTGGCTGGCAGTTTCAAAGTTAGCCACACGGTGGTGGTCCACCACACCATAAACTTCTACTTCAGCGATATCTGACACTGATTGTTGGAATTCATTGTGGTCAGTCAAAATAACTTGCTCTGCACCTTCTGCCTTAGCTGAAGTGATAACACGTGGCGCTTCTACGCCAAAATAATCCAATACAAAAGCTGTTTCTTCATTTGGAGTACCAAGAGCCACTGCTTCTGTATCCAAACCATAAGCCTCTTTCGCAAGATAAGCAAAGGCTACAGATGAACCGATAGCATCTGAATCTGGATTTTGGTGACCAAATACTAGAATCTTAGACATGATAATACCTCGTTTCTTTATTCTCTTTATTGTAGCATTTTTTTCGCTTTTTGACAAAAGTAAGAGGAGTCAAAGGACTCCTCATTACAAGTCAAAAGAATCAACTAAATTTCTATTTTGATTCTCTTTGAGATAATGTTCTTTTTGAATACGTGTCTTGCGCTTGAAAAGAGCTTCAGCAGACATGGCCTCTTCCTTACTATCAAAACCTTCTGCATAGATGAGTTTTACTGGCAAGCGAGCGCGTGTATATTTGGCTCCTTTACCGCTATTGTGAACGGCAATCCTTTTCTTGACATCTGTTGTATAGCCTGTATAGTAGGAACCATCACGACACTCTACCACATACATATAAGCCTTATGATCCATAGTAAATCTCTTGAATTTCTGGTGTATAAGTACCATCACTATTATGAACAATGAGTGGTGGTAAAACCTTAAAGCCACTAGTGGACCCATCCTTGATAGCTTCAATCAAAAGCATATTGGCTTCCTTTTCCCGTTTAGGGTAGACAAATTGCAGACGCTTTGGAGCTAAATTGTGTTGTTGAAGGGTTTCTAAAATATCTAACAAACGATCAGGACGATGAACCATGGCTAGACGCCCGTTAGATTTGAGTATACTCTGGGCACTACGGCAAATTTCTTTTAGGTTAGTCGTAATTTCGTGTCTGGCCAGAAGGTAGTGTTCACTCTCGTTCAGATTAGAATTTGCGTCCACCTTAAAATAGGGAGGGTTGCACAAAATCAAATCAACCTTACTCCCCTGAATGTGGCTAGGCATATTTTTCAAATCATCACAAATAACCTGCATCTGCTCTTCTAAGCCATTTAATCGGACTGAGCGTTCTGCCATATCTGCCAGGCGTTCCTGAATTTCTACGGATAAAATTCTAGCCTTGGTACGACTACTGGCAAAAAGTCCAACAGCTCCATTACCTGCACAAAAATCCACTATCAACCCATTTTTAGGAAAACGAGGAAAACGAGACAGGAGAACACTATCCACTGAATAGCTGAAAACCTCTCTATTTTGAATAATCTTGATATCTGTAGAGAAGAGTTGGTTAATGCGCTCTCCTGATTTTAATAATTGTTCTTCGTTCATACTTCTATTGCCACAAATTTAATAACATCAAAGATGGTTAGAAATTTATCAATTACTGTTTTTCTTTAAATGCTCCAAGGCTTCTCGAGTCCAAACAGGCATCATGCGACCAAGCGGTGCAAAACCATGTTTGATGCGATCATTCGAAAAACGTCTTCGTCTAGGAAGTTGATGTTTTTCTTCTTCCAAGGTACGAATGGAAAGGCTAGCCTTTCCTGTATATTCGTCAAAATCTACTACTTGTACCTGGACTTCATCACCAATCTTTAAAACCTCGTAAATATTTTCGATAAATCCTGTCCGAATCTCCGAGATATGAATCAGACCTGTCACTCCTGTTTCTAACTCAACAAAAGCTCCATAGGGCTGAATCCCAGTAATACGGCCATTTAGCTTATCACCGATTTTCATTCTAGTCCTCAATTTCAATAGTTTCAATGACTACGTCGTCAACTGGCTTGTCCATTGCACCTGTTTCGACACCTGCAATTGCGTCCAGAACTTCATAAGAAGCTTCATCCGCAAGTTGACCGAATACTGTGTGACGACGGTCTAGATGAGGAGTCCCACCTTGTTCAGCATAAATTTCCGCAATTGGTTCTGGCCAGCCACCACGAGCAATTTCTTTCTTAGAATAAGGCAGGTGTTGATTTTGCACGATAAAGAACTGGCTACCATTTGTATTTGGCCCAGCATTAGCCATAGAAAGGGCTCCACGGACATTGTAAAGTTCTTCTGAAAACTCATCCTCAAAAGACTCTCCATAGATAGACTCTCCACCCATACCAGTTCCAGTTGGGTCTCCACCTTGAATCATAAAATCTTTAATAATACGATGGAAAATCACACCGTCATAGTAACCATCTTTTGAAAGAGCAATAAAGTTGGCTACTGTTTTTGGTGCGTGATCAGGGAAAAGTTTGATGCGCATATCTCCATGATTTGTCTTAATAGTCGCAATTGGACCATCTACTGCTTCAATGTCTACTTGTGGAAAATGTAATTCTTTTTCTACCATACCAAATCCTTCTAAGGCATCAAAGATGCCATCTTCTTCTAATGTTTTTGTAATATAATCTGCTTTTTCTTTGATTTTCTCATGAGATATTCCCATAGCAACACTAATACCTGCATAATCAAAGAGTTCTAAATCGTTAAGACCGTCCCCAAAAACCATAACGTTTTCAGGTTTTAAACCTAATTGGTCTACAACTTTTGCAACCCCAGCTGCCTTTGAACCGGAAATAGGCACAACATCTGATGAATGTTCATGCCAGCGTACCATACGCAAAGTCGATGCTAAACTTTCAGGCAACGTCAAGTCATCTCCCTGATCCTCAAAGGTCCACATCTGATAAATATCTTCTTTTTGATAAAAATCAGGGTCCACATCTAAATCAGGATAAATTGGATCAATCGCCTGGCTAATCATTTCTGTTCGTCTAGATAGTTTAGCTGCATGACTACCGACCAAACCGTAGTCAATTCCAACTTCCTTAGTCCAAGCAATATACTCTTCAACCTTATCTTTAGCAATTTTGTTACTATAAATGACATTGCCCTTTTTGTCCTCGATATAGGCACCATTCAAGGTTACAAAGAAATCAGGTTTGAGGGCTTTAATCTCTGGTACGACGCCGAAAATACCTCGCCCAGTCGCAATTCCTGTCAAGATTCCCTTCTCGCGTAATTGTTGAAACACTGTTGGAATAGTACTTGGAATAAAGCCAGTCTTTGAATTTCGTAACGTATCATCTATATCAAAAAAGATAATCTTAATCTTCTTAGCCTTGTATCTTAACTTGGCATCCATTATAATACCTCCTTCAATTCACTCTTTCCATTATACCATAAAGTAGAGAATTCCCCTATCTTCAAAGAAATTTGCTACCTCTTATTCGAATTCCTTAGATAAGTACAAAACTAAATCATCATTGTTTTGACTAGTAGCGTTCATTTCCAAGGGTTGATTTCGATACCAAACTCCCGAACCATCTGGAATATAACCTCGTCTGATGTACAATCTCTGAGCAGGTCCATAACCTGAGTGGAGTCCAACACCAAGCGTCACCTTATCCGATACGAGTTTAACTCGTTTTTCCGCTTCTTCCATCAAGAGATTTCCAATACCTTGATTTTGAAAAGGCTCAAAGACATTGAAATCTGATAATTCTGGATAGATTTCTGCAAAAGGACCATGTTTAGCAGAGGGAAAATGGTAATGTAGCCCGCTACAGCACTCTCGACCTCTGCAACTAAGACTTCTCTCTCCCCACTTTCTTGCTCCTTAAAGTATCGAGTTAAATTCTCCTCTCTACCAGGCCAACCCTGATTGATAAAACCTTGGGACAGGTGTTGGATATCCGATTCAATCATTTTTCTAATAATAGCGTTTCCCTTCATAAAATACTCCTTTAGAATTACTACTATCATTATAGCACGCTTTAGAGAAAGAAAAAAAATAGCCAGGTCTTACTCACTGAGCTCATGAAAAAGAGGTCCACTGGACCTGAAAAAAAGACCCACCCGGGTCTGAAAAAGAGGTCCACTGGACCTCAACTCGCTCTTACATTTTCAAGCTCGTGAAAAAAAGACCCGTAAGGGTCTTACTTCGCTTTCTTATTTTCAAGCTCATGAAAAAGAGGTCCACTGGACCTCTTTTTTAATCTTCGTTTACGAAAGGCATCAAAGCCATTACGCGAGCGCGTTTGATAGCTGTTGTTACTTTACGTTGGTTTTTAGCTGAAGTTCCAGTTACACGACGTGGAAGGATTTTTCCACGTTCTGAAACGAAACGGCTAAGAAGCTCAGTATCTTTGTAATCAACATATTCAATTTTGTTTGCTGCGATGTAATCAACTTTTTTACGGCGTTTGAATCCGCCACGACGTTGTTGAGCCATGTTTTTTCTCCTTTATAGTATTAATTGTCCATTAGAATGGTAAATCATCGTCTGAAATATCCAAAGGATTGGTTGATCCAAATGGATTTTCATCACGTGAAAAGTCAGGTACTGAATTTGTAGGTGTTGCGTGATTAGCAGTTGGTGCAGAATAAGCTCCACCACTTTGTCCTTCACGAGCACTACGGCTTTCCAACATTTGGAAATTCTCAGCTACGACTTCTGTCACGTAGACACGTTGTCCTTGCTGGTTATCGTAACTACGAGTCTGAATACGGCCTGTAATCCCGACAAGAGAGCCTTTTTTAGCCCAGTTAGCAAGGTTTTCAGCCTGTTGGCGCCACATAACGACATTGATAAAATCAGCCTCACGTTCGCCATTTTGACTCTTGAATGTACGGTTTACTGCAAGAGTAAAAGTCGCAACTGCTACATTTGATGGGGTATAACGCAACTCAGCGTCACGTACCATACGCCCTACAAGTACAACATTGTTAATCATAATCTACCTTCTTACGCGTCAAGTTTGACGATCATGTGACGAAGAATGTCAGCGTTGATTTTTGAAAGACGGTCAAACTCTTTAAGAGCTGCGTCGTCATTTGCTTCAACGTTAACGATGTGGTAAAGTCCTTCACGGAAATCTTGGATTTCGTATGCAAGACGACGTTTTTCCCAATCTTTTGATTCAACAACAGTTGCACCGTTGTCAGTCAAGATAGAGTCAAAACGTGCTACCAAAGCGTTTTTCGCTTCTTCTTCAATGTTTGGACGAATGATATAAAGAATTTCGTATTTAGCCATTGATATGTTCCTCCTTTTGGTCTAATGACCCCAAGCCTTTGCAAGGGGTAAGTGAGGTTTGCTCACAATAAACTATTATACTAGAAAAAAGTTTTTTTCGCAAGCTTAAAGTAAGTTATATTTTTCTTTTTAGAGTTTTTTTGCAGAAGTTTTTGTAATTTCATCTACGAGAATATTTTCATCCTCGAATTTCTTTTTTAATGATGAAAGGTCAATGCTTCCCTCAATTTGTACTTCAATAACAATTTTACCATCCTTACGTGGAATGTTAACAGTGTGAGAGATATTAAGATTTTCTTCAACAATCAAAGAAATAATCTTGCCTAAGACCCCAACTTCATTTTCTGTGATAAAACGAACACGAACACCCTCTTCACCATAACCAGCGATTTCAAGAAAGGCACTGAATACATCACGATCTGTAATGACTCCATACAATTGTCCATTGTCAACAACTGGCAGAATACCAATCTTATTTTTAAGCATGAGATAAGTTGCGTCTTCTAAACTTGCATAGCCTGAGACAGTAACAACATTACGAATCATGACGTCTTTTACTTTTGTCTTATTTAACAGATAGTTCATCTCGAAGATTGAAAGACTCGTTGCTTTTGAAGGACTAGCTTCAGCGATTGTCCCTTCTGTTACCAAGCCTACTAATTTATCATTCTCAATAACAGGGAGACGGTGCAAGCCTTGTTCGCGCATCAAATCTGCTGCGTGTGCAACAGTTGTATCAGGACTGATATAAACGACCTTGCGTGTCATAAAATCTTTAACTGCCATAGGAAATCTCCTTTATGTTTATAGTTTTATTATACACTTTTTACGGAAAGCTATCAAACGCTTTCATTTCTTTTTCAAGATTCAGAAAAATCTGAAGGACTTTACGAAAAAGAGCTCAAGTTAGAGCCCTTCATCTTATATTTATGTAGATTGTATGATTGCTTTGCAATCTCTATCCGCCGACTAAAAAGGTCCCCCGGACTAATGTGGATTGCTTGCGCAATCCTTATCCGCAACCTAAACTAGTCTCCCAGACTATACGAAGATTACTACGCAATCCTTATCCGCAACCTAAACTAGTCTCCCAGACTAGTTTAGCCACCTAGATATGCTTTTCTGACTTCGTCTGATGCTGCGAGTTCTTTACCTGTTCCTGAAAGAACGATTTTACCTGTTTCAAGAACATATCCTCGATCTGCAATAGCAAGTGCTTTATTGGCATTTTGTTCAATCAAGAGAACTGTTGTTCCTTGTTTTTGAATATCTTGAATGATATCAAAAATTTCTTGGATAAAGATTGGCGCAAGCCCCATTGATGGTTCATCTAATAAAAGAAGTTTAGGCGTTGACATGAGTGCACGTCCCATAGCAAGCATCTGCTGTTCACCACCAGATAGAGTAGCCGCATCTTGATTTTTACGTTCTTCCAAACGAGGGAAACGAGAGAAGACTTTCTTCAAATTTGCTTGATTCTCTTCACGATTTTTCTTAAGAAAGGCTCCCATCTCCAAGTTTTCCATAACTGTTAAACCAGGGAAAACGTGACGCCCTTCTGGTACTTGAGAAAGCCCTGATGCAACAATTTTTTGTGCAGGCATCTTTTGGATTTCTTGCCCCAAAAATTCAATTCGACCAGAACTTGGACGAACGAGACCTGATAGGGTACGAAGAATGGTCGTTTTACCAGCACCATTAGCACCGATAAGAGAAACAACTTCCCCTTCATTGACTTCAAAGCTCACATCACGCACAGCTTGAATCATACCGTAGTGTACTGAGAGGTTTTCAACTTTTAACATAGACATTAGGCTTCACCTCCAAGATAAGCTTCGATAACACGTTTATTGTTCTTGATTTCATCTGGTGTCCCATGAGCAATCAAACGACCGTACTCAAGTACGTAGATACGTTCAGTGACTTCCATGACCAAGTTCATATCATGTTCAATCAGCATGATGGTGATCTTGAATTCATCCTTGATGCGACGAATCAACTCAGTCAATTCTGCAGTTTCTTGGGGATTCATACCTGCTGCAGGCTCATCCAAGAAGAGGATTTTAGGTTCTGTAGCAAGGGCACGAACAATTTCCAAACGACGTTGTTGGCCATAGGCTAAGTTTTTAGCTAAGGTTTCAGCATCACCATCTAAATCAAAGATTTTTAGTAATTCTAAGGCTTTAGCTTTTAATTCTTTTTCATTCTTATAAAAAGCTGGTAAGCGCAAGAAACTTGCAAAAACATGTTGTTTATGATGGTTACTAAATGCAATCAAAACGTTATCCAAAACTGTCAAGTCTTTAAAGAGGCGGATGTTTTGGAAGGTACGCCCTAAACCAAGAGATGCGATTTTATAAGGTTGCTGACCATTTAGTAAGTGGCCAGCCAAGGTTACTGTTCCTTCGCTTGGTTCATAAACTCCTGTCAGCAAGTTGAAAAGAGTTGTTTTCCCGGCACCATTCGGTCCAATCAGGCCAACAAGTTCACCTTCGTTCAATTCAAGAGTTACATCTCCAACAGCTGTCAGACCACCAAAATGCTTGGTTAACTGTTTTACTTCAAGTAATGCCATTAGTTTTGTCCCTCCTTCTTACCTTTTTTAAAAAGTCTTGATAGGCTCAATTCCCATGTTCCTAAAAGACCACCTGGTCTGAAAATCATAACAAGTACCAAGGCTAAAGCATAGATAATCATACGAACGCTAGCCACATCTTGAAGGAACATATTCAAAATACCAAGAACAATCGCAGCGACAATTGCTCCTGTAATGGATCCCAAGCCACCAAATACAACGATAATTAAAACGTTAATAGAGTTGATGAAGCTATAATCCTTAGGCACAACAGAACCGATAAATCCTGCTTGAAGGGAACCTGCAATACTTGCAGTCATAGCTCCAAAGACAAATGCGATAATTTTGATTTTTGTTGTATTGACCCCGACAGATTCAGCTGCAATTTCATCTTCACGAACAGACAAGGTTAAACGACCGATTGGACTACGAAGGAAATTCAGCGTTGCAATTGTCGTAATCACGGCAAAAATGTATACCATTTGCCAATTAGTAAAGTTTGGAATACCAAGGATACCAGCAGCTCCGTTTGTTAAATCACCACCATTGACGATTAGGATACGGATAATTTCAGCAACCCCAAGTGTCGCAACCGCAAGGTAGTCCCCCTTCAAACGAAGGGTAGGAATTCCAACGACCAAGGCAACCAAACCAGCAATGATGGCACCGAGCAACATAGCTCCAAAGAAGGCACCGTAAGTTGGAGATTTAGAACCAATAATGGCTGCTGCATAGGCACCGATAGCCATGAACCCAGCATGTCCAAGAGAAAATTGACCAGAGAAACCAACGATAAGGTTAAGTCCTACTGCAAGAATAATATTGATACCGATTTGTTCTAGAATCTGAATATGGAAAAGGTTTAAAATACCAAACGAAACTAATAAGCTAATCACACCATATCCAAGCAACAAAAGGAGCAACCAGAGAATATTAACTTTTAAATTTTCTTTCATTGTTTACACCTTCTCTTTCACATTCTTACCAAGGATACCAGCTGGACGAACAATCAAGATCAATAACAAGATTCCGTACACGATAGCATCACGGAAATCTGACATTCCGAAGGCTGTTGCAAAAGTTTCCAATAGTCCGATTACAAAACCTCCAAGAGCTGCACCAGGAATAATACCGATACCACCTAAAACGGCAGCCACGAATGATTTAATACCCGGAGTCATTCCCATCAATGGTTCAAGAGAGTTGTAGTAAAGAGCAATCAAGACACCTGCTGCACCAGCAAGAGCTGATCCTAAGGCAAAGGTGAAACTGATTGTACGGTTTACGTTGATCCCCATCAACTGAGCTGCATCACTATCTACAGATACAGCACGCATGGCTTTCCCCATTTTTGTTTTTTGAACGATGAGTTGCAAAAGAATCATCAAAACAATTGAAACAGTCAAAATCAACAATTGAATATTTGTTAGACTGATTGGACCCAAGTCATAACGAACTGTTTGGATTGCTTGAGGGAAGGCACGTGTATTGGCACCTACCAGATAAACCATCCCATACTCAAGCAAGAAGGATACCCCGATAGCAGTAATCAATACAGAGATACGAGTTGAATGACGGAGTGGACGGTAGGCTAGAAACTCGATGATAACACCGAGAATAGCTGAACCAATCATGGACAAAATTAAGGCTAAAAAGAAATTTAAATGGAGGGCATTAATCAAGAAATAACCCATGAAAGCACCCATCATATAGATATCACCATGGGCAAAGTTAATAAGCTTGATAATTCCATAAACCATAGTATAACCAAGGGCTAGCAAGGCATAGACACTACCCAAGATTAAACCATTGACAAGTTGTTGAAGCATATGGTTCACTCTTTCTAAGTTTTATTTTTAGGATTTTTTTAAAAATAATCCCTTTATAAACACCGAAACAGGGAGTGAGTAAAAGCTCATTCCCCATTTACGATATCTATAAAATTAAGGTTTTACGACTTCTGCCGCTTCTACTTTACCATTATTCATGGTCATCATGAAGGCTGTTTTCACAGTATTGTGATCTGCATCAAAGCTTGTTTGACCTGTAACACCTTCGAAGTTTTGTGTTTTAGCAAGATTGTTCTTGATATCAACTGAAGTTTTTGCACCTTTCGCTGCATTTGCTACAAGGTAGACTGAGTCATAAGCAAGAGCTGCAAATGTTGAAGGATCTTCATTGTATTTTGCACGGTAAGCTTCAAGGAAGGCTTTTGCTTTATCTGAAACATCAACAGTAGTTGAAAATCCTGAGATGAAGTAGATGTTTGTTGCTCTTTCAGCAGTTGCTTGTTGAACAAATTCTGCACCGTTAAATCCGTCGCCACCGATGATTGGCTTATCAATTCCCATACCACGAGCTTGGTTTACAATCTTACCAGCTTCTGTGTAGTAACCTGGCAATACGATAGCATCAAAGTCTTTATCCTTGATTTTTGTCAAAGCTGCTTGGAAATCTGTATCACCTGATACAAATGTTTCGTCTGCTACGATTTCACCTGTGAATGAATCACGGAATGATTTTGCAATACCTTTAGCGTAGTCACTTGAGTTATCTGTATACAAGACCACTTTCTTAGCGTTCAATTTGTTTGAAACGTAGTTTGAGATGATTTTTCCTTGGAAACTATCTTGGAATGTTCCGATGAAGAGGAAATCTTGTCCTTTAGTCAAACCATCTTGCGTAGCACTTGGCGAGATCAATGGCACACCAGCTTGAGTAGCATTTGCTACTGCTGCTGCAGTTGCACCTGAAGTCGCAGGTCCTACGATAGCTGCTACCTTAGATTGAGTCACAAGGTTTGTTGAAACAGAAGCAGCTTCAGCAGTTTCAGATTTGTTATCTTTGTCGACTACTTCGATTTGTTTTCCATCGATACCACCTGCTGCGTTGATTTCATCAACTGCAAGTTGAGCACCCTTTTGCTCAGAAGTACCGTAAGATGCTACAGCACCAGTTTCTTCGAAGTTGAAACCAATTTTTACAACTTTTTCATCAATTGGGTTACCAGTTGTGTTTGAAGCTCCTGACTTCACTTCCCCACAAGCTGCTAAAAGAGCTGTACTTGCAAGAGCTACAAGTGACAATGCAAATTTTTTCTTCATGTTTATCTCCTTTTAATGTTCAATTTAAATTACATGTTAAGAATATACCGAATTATCAGAAAATTGTCAACAAGTTTCTCTCACTTTTTTAAATGATAACGTTTTCGCTAGTTTTATATAGGTTCCCAACGAAAGGAGTTTCCAATTCTTGGATATGACAAACTCTCACTTTCTTGATAAATTTCTCTTTACCTAAACGATTTACCAGCTCTTCCACTTCTTCTGTTGGGACATAAAGTTGTAGGTAACGATGTTTTTTAGAGTGATAACAAATATCGCCATAATTTGTGAGTTTTTTTGCATCACGATTATAGTATAGGTAGATAATCAGACCAGACCGATTTTCTTTTTGAAACATAATTCATCTTCCTTCTAGTAATCTTCCTCTTATTATACCAAAAAAAGCAAACCCAGTCGAGTTTGCTTTAGTAGATTAATTCAAAGAATTATTAGCCATAATTTCATCAATGAAACCATATTCAAGTGTTTCTTGAGCACTCATCCAGTAATCACGTTCAGCATCTGCATGGATTTGCTCAACTGACTTGCCAGAATTATCTGCAAGGATTTGCTCTAAAGTCTTACGAGTTTTAAGCAAGTGTTCAGCAGCGATAGCCATATCTGTTTGTTGAGTACCACCACCTGTACCACCCATTGGTTGGTGAATCATGTACTCTGCATTTGGAAGCATGAAACGTTTGCCCTTTGCTCCACTTGAAGCAATAATTGTACCCATTGAGGCTGCCATTCCCATAACGATAGTTTGGACATCTGCCTTGATAAAGTTCATAGTATCAACGATTGCCAAGCCAGCTGATACAGAACCTCCAGGAGTGTTGACATAAAGGTAAATATCTTTTGTACTATCTTGGGCATCCAAGAAAAGCAATTGGGCGATAACTGAATTTGCCATATTGTCTTCGACTGGTCCAGTCAACATGATGATACGATCTTTTAAAAGACGTGAGTAAATGTCATACGAGCGTTCTCCACGACTTGTTTGTTCAATAACTACAGGAATCATTCATTTCTCCTTTTGATTTCTAGTTTCTTTGTTAATAGGATTATTATATATCTTTGGTCAAAAAAGGTCAAATTTTTGCTCTATCCTAAAACAGATACAAAAATTCAACCTCCTTTCGAGACTATAACCAATGAACAGTTTTAGTCTATGCTTAGAATCTTATTTTGTACCGAACAAGCGGTCTCCTGCGTCACCAAGACCTGGAACAATATAGCCGTGTTCGTTCAAACGCTCATCCAAAGCTGCTGTAAAGATTTCTACATCTGGGTGAGCTTCTTGGAGAGCTTTGACCCCTTCAGGAGCAGATACAAGGCAGACAAACTTGATGTTTGAAGCCCCACGTTTTTTGAGGGAGTCAACAGCCAAGATTGCAGAACCACCTGTTGCAAGCATAGGGTCAACTACAAAAATTTGACGTTGGTCAATATCTTCAGGTAATTTTACTAAGTATTCTACTGGTTGAAGGGTTTCTTCGTCACGGTACATACCAATGTGCCCAACTTTGGCCGCTGGAACCAAACTCAATAGTCCATCAACCATACCAATACCCGCACGCAAGATTGGGACAATTGCCAATTTTTTACCAGCCAATTGTTTTTGAACTGTTTTTGTGATAGGTGTTTCGATTTCTACATCTTCAAGTGGAAGATCACGAAGTACTTCATATCCCATCAACATTGCGATCTCGTCAACTAACTCACGAAAAGCTTTTGTAGAAGTGTCAGTACGACGCAAGATTGACAATTTGTGTTGAATCAGTGGATGATTAATAACTTCAAGTTTTCCCATTTTCTGAATTCCTTCTTTCAATTTATTCTTCTTATTATATCAAAAAATGGTTTAAAAATCTTTCTAAACCATTTATTTTTTTATAATTCTACATCAAATCTGCTTCTTGAAGAGCTGCTTGAACTATCTCAAGTGGTAAATGTGTTAATTCTGTCCCTTTTTCTTGATAAAGATACTGAGCATAATCGTCCATGCGATATTGATTAATATAAACTACACGCTCACAACCTACCTGAAGCAGTTGTTTTGTACAGTTGAGGCATGGAAAATGAGTTACGTAAGCTGTAAAGCCTTTAGGAACTCCACGTTCGGCTCCTTGCAGTATAGCATTCACTTCTGCATGAAGAGTGCGGACACAGTGGCCTTCAATCACCAGACAGTCATGATCTATACAATGCTCTGTTCCTGATACAGAACCATTATAGCCTGTTGAAATAACCTTGTTATCCTTGACTAAAACAGCTCCTACCTTGGCACGTTTACAGGTTGAGCGATTGGCAATCAATAGAGCTTGAGCAGCAAAATACTCATCCCAAGCTAGTCTTTTTTCTGTCATAGCATTTCTCCTCATGTTTTATTTTTTGAAAAATGGCAGGCGTAGATCTGCGATTTTTTCAGCAGGAACCTTCATTCCATCCTTGATCCATTTAAGCAAGACCGATACGATGGCCGAACTCCAAAAAGAATGCAAGTAAGAGCTAACTCCTTTAGATTTTCCATAGTATTTCTCTAGAAATTCTTGCATGGCTTGCACAAAGATTTTTTCTAAATGATAGTCCAAGGCAAGCTGAATAACCTTGGCTTCTTTCTTGGCTTCTCTAAAGAGGTGAACCCATACGAGATAAAGGTCTGTTTTAACATCGTAATGACTCAATTGCTCCATGATGTTATGGACGCTACGTTTAAAGACACTTTCTAAAATCTCTTCTTTTGAATCATAGTTTCGATAAAAAGCTGCACGAGAAACGCCAGCACGCTTGACCAACTCAGAAATGCTAATCTTAGCCAACTCCTTTTTCTCCAAGAGTTGCAAAAGAGCTGTTTCAATCGCTTCTCTGGTTAGCAAATTAGATTCTTGATTTGATTTTCTAAGGTTTTCAAGCGATTTTTCAGATATTTTACGTTCAGACATAACAATTTCTTTCTACTTGTGACAACAGAGAGGTACTACTTTTGTTTCAAGGGCTTTCATGATATAATTGTAAAAAAAGACAGAACCTTTGTCAATGTATAAGTGATAAAGATGGAGAATTTCTATGACTTGGAAGATTGTAGCTGACTCTGGTTGTGATTATCGCCAGCTGGAAAACCTTGCTTTTGATACTGAATTTGTCAGTGTTCCCTTAAAGATTCAGGTAGCAGATCAAGTCTTTGTCGATGATGCCAATTTGGATATCGATAAGATGATGGAAACTATGTATGCAACTTCTGAAGCTTCAAAATCAGCCTGCCCTAGTCCTGATGATTACTTACGAGCATTCGAAGGTGCCAAACATATTTTTGTAGTGACTATCACTGGAACTCTCTCTGGTAGCCACAATAGCGCTCAATTAGCTAAGAATATCTATCTCGAAGAACACCCTGATACTCATATTCATGTCATCGATAGCTTATCAGCTGGTGGGGAAGTTGACTTAATCGTCGAAAAGATTAATGATTTGATCAACCAAGGACTTTCTTTTGAAGAAGTCGTTGAAGTGATTACTACTTACCAAGAAAAAACGAAGTTGTTGTTCGTTCTTGCTAAAGTGGATAACCTGGTTAAAAACGGTCGATTGAGTAAGCTTATTGGTACAGTTGTCGGGCTCCTCAATATTCGTATGGTCGGTGAAGCAAGCGAAACCGGAACCTTAGAACTCCTCCAAAAAGCTCGTGGTGCTAAAAAGTCTCTTCAGGCTGCTTATGAAGAGTTAATCAAAGCTGGCTACGCTGGTGGGCGTATCGTCATGGCTCACCGCAGCAATGAAAAATTCTGTCAACAGCTCTCAGAGCTCTTACGAGAAAAGTATCCGCAAGCTAATATTAAAATTATCCCTACTTCTGGGCTTTGCAGTTTTTATGCAGAAGAAGGCGGACTTCTCATGGGATATGAAATTGGTTAATCAATCAGACAAGAGATGACTTATCATCTCTTGTTTTTTTATGGTACAATACTCTTATGAAACATTTTGATACTATTGTCATCGGAGGTGGTCCTGCTGGTATGATGGCTACGATTTCCAGTAGCTTTTATGGGCAGAAAACACTTCTCATCGAAAAAAATAGAAAACTTGGAAAAAAATTAGCTGGAACAGGCGGTGGTCGTTGCAACGTCACTAACAACGGAACCCTAGATGACCTATTAGCCGGCATTCCTGGAAATGGGCGCTTTCTATACAGCGTCTTCTCCCAGTTTGATAACCATGATATTATCAACTTTTTCACAGAAAATGGTGTGAAACTCAAGGTTGAAGACCACGGACGTGTCTTCCCAGCCAGTGATAAATCTCGTACCATAATCGAAGCTCTGGAAAAGAAAATCACTGAACTTGGTGGGAAAATTGCTACTCAAACGGAAATTGTTTCTGTTAAAAAGATTGACAATCAGTTTGTCCTCAAGTCAGCAGATCAGACTTTCACTTGCGATAAACTCATTGTCACAACAGGTGGGAAGTCCTATCCTTCCACTGGTTCGACTGGTTTTGGCCATGAGATTGCTCGTCACTTTAAACATACTATTACCGAGCTTGAGGCAGCCGAGAGTCCATTATTGACGGATTTCCCACATAAAGCCTTGCAGGGGATTTCACTAGACGATGTGACCTTAAGCTATGGCAAGCATGTTATCACTCATGATTTGCTCTTTACCCACTTTGGTCTATCCGGTCCTGCTGCTCTGCGTATGTCCAGCTTTGTCAAGGGTGGAGAGGTTCTCTCATTGGATGTCTTGCCACAACTTTCTGAGAGCGACTTGGTGGCATTTCTCGAAGAAAACCGTGAAAAATCCTTAAAAAATTCCTTGAAATCTTTGTTGCCAGAACGCTTGGCAGAATTCTTTGTCCAAGGATACCCTGAAAAAGCTAAACAACTAACTGAAAAAGAACGCGAACAACTTGTCCAGTCCATCAAATCCCTCAAAATCCCTGTAACTGGCAAAATGTCATTGGCTAAATCCTTTGTAACTAAAGGTGGCGTCAGTCTCAAGGAAATCAATCCTAAAACACTGGAAAGTAAGCTGGTACCCGGACTCCACTTTGCAGGGGAGGTGCTAGATATCAATGCCCACACTGGTGGCTTTAACATTACTTCTGCCCTCTGTACAGGCTGGGTGGCAGGAAGCTTGCATTTTGATTAAACTTTAAAGTAAGAAATCGGCAGAGATTACTCCGCCGATTTTTATTTTGTCTGAGTTCTAACATAGTGGGCAATAACATCTGAAGTGTATTGAGCTGTTCCCTTTCCAAACTTATCAATGTTTTCCTTGAACTCTGGATTATAGACATAGCCTTTTCCGATATGACCGAAGATTTCCATAGAGCAGTCAAATCCATAAGTACGAATAGCTTGTAAGAGCTTGGCTGCTTTCTCTTGGTTTTCAGGTGCTGTTGCAGGTAGACCATCTTTGAGATTTTGAGCCAAGGCTTGAAAAACTTGGTTGAAGGCGGCTGTGGCCTCATCTTCGCGACCTTTTTGGCGCTCGAGAGCCTGGTCCATCACTTCTTGTCCATACTTCTCTACTGCTTCTTGGTGGTATTTTTGATTGTCTTGATAGCTAAATCCAGTGAATTTTTCCTCAATGGTCATTTTTATTTCTCCTTTTTGTTCTTGGATGGTTTTTTGCAAGGTAGATATCAAGGTATCCAGATGTTGCCTTTCTCGAGTCAAGTAGTCCAGTTGCCTGGTCAGATGAGGCAATAACTCTGAAGTTTCTTCTTCTAACAGCTCTGCTATTTTTTCTAAAGAAAAACCTAGATATTTGTAATAAAGAATGATCTGAAGTCGTTCCAAATCATCCTGACTATAGGTTCGATAGCCGTTTTCCGACTTTAAGGGAACCAAGAGCCCTATCTTATCGTAGTGATGCAGGGTCTTAACAGAGACACCTGAAAGCTGCGCAGCTTCTTTTATATGGTACATGATTTCCTCCTTACAAGGATAGTATAACCCCTCCCCTTAGGTCAGACTCAAGCGTTTTTGCGAAAAATTTTTATTTTTTTGAGAAAGGTGTGAAAACTTGAAAATGGTTTTCTTGACAGACCTTAGAAAACATGATAGGATAGTCAAGTCTATCAATCAAACAGAAGGCTCATAGAGAGCCATTGAGAGAGGGCTATTTGACAACTCAAGTAGCCTTTTCTTATTTTAAAAAAGGAGATTGGAGTTTCAACTATGTCAGAAAAATCGCAATGGGGCTCGAAACTAGGCTTCATTCTAGCATCTGCTGGTTCAGCCATCGGACTTGGAGCCGTTTGGAAGTTCCCCTACATGACTGCTGCCAATGGTGGTGGAGGTTTTTTACTAGTCTTTCTCATTTCCACCATTTTAATCGGTTTCCCGCTCCTTCTGGCTGAGTTTGCCCTTGGTCGAAGCGCTGGCGTATCAGCAATCAAAACCTTTGGCAAGCTTGGAAACAATCCAAAGTACAACTTTATTGGTTGGATTGGTGCCTTTGCTCTTTTCATCCTTCTCTCATTTTATAGTGTCATTGGGGGCTGGATTCTGGTATACCTTGGTATCGAGATTGGAAGATTATTCCACCTAATCGGAAATGGAGATTATGCCCAGCAATTCTCTTCTATCATTTCTAATCCAGTTATTGCTCTAGGAGCCCAAGCAGCCTTTATCTTCTTAAATATTATCATCGTATCACACGGCGTTCAAAAAGGAATTGAAAGAGCATCTAAGGTTATGATGCCCCTACTTTTTATCATCTTTGTCATTATCATAGGACGTTCTCTCAGCTTACCTAATGCCATGGAAGGTGTGGTTTACTTCCTCAAACCGGACTTTTCAAAACTAACAAGTGCTGGACTCCTCTATGCACTGGGTCAATCTTTCTTTGCCCTATCCCTCGGTGTTACAGCCATGCTGACCTACGCTTCCTACCTGGACAAGAAGACCAATCTGGTCCAATCAGGAATTTCCATCGTATCCTTGAACATTTCGGTGTCCATCATGGCTGGACTTGCGATTTTCCCTGCTATGTCAGCATTTAACATCCAATCAGAAGGTGGACCGAGTCTTCTCTTTATTGTCTTGCCACAACTCTTTGACAATATGCCGTTTGGTACGATTTTCTATATTCTCTTTCTCTTGCTTTTCCTCTTTGCGACGATAACCTCTTCAGTCGTCATGCTTGAGATCAACGTTGGTAACATCACCAATCAGGATAATCGTAAACGTGCTAAGTGGAGTATGATTTTAGGGGTATTGACTTTTATCTTTGGTATCCCTTCAGCCCTTTCCTACGGTGTCATGGCCGATGTTCAAATCTTTGGGAAAACTTTCTTTGATGCCATGGATTTCTTGGTTTCCAACCTCCTCATGCCTTTCGGTGCCCTCTGCTTGTCTATTTTTACAGGTTATATTTTCAAGAAAACATTAGCCATGGAGGAACTCCATCTTGATGAAAGACCATGGAAACAAGGACTTTTCCAAGTCTGGCTCTTCCTACTTCGCTACATCATCCCAATTATCATCATCGTGGTCTTTATCGCCCAATTTATGTAAATACAAAAAAGGACTTGAGAATCAATCTCAAGTCTTTTCTTTTTATGGATGGCTTACAATCAATTCTAGACCTTGACCTTCCAAGATCCAAGCTTCAACATCACTTGGCAAGATAAAATGGCTACCTTTTTGAATTGGATAATCTTTTCCGTCTACAGTCAGTTTCCCTTGACCAGCCAAGACACTCAACAAGCTGTAGTCAGCTGTCTTTTCAAAGTCAACTTTTCCTGTGATTTCCCACTTGTAAACTGCGAAGAAATCATTAGACACAAGAAGAGTTGAACGCAGGTCATCTGCTTTAATAGTCACAGGTCGGCTGTTAGCAGGCTCACCAATATTTAAAACATCGATAGATTTTTCAAGGTGAAGCTCGCGCAAGTTGCCATTATCATCCTTGCGGTCAAAGTCATAGACACGATAAGTTGTATCACTAGACTGTTGTGTTTCAAGGATCAAGATACCTGCACCGATAGCGTGCATAGTCCCACTTGGTACATAGAAGAAATCTCCAGCTTTTACAGGAACTTTTGTTAACAAGGAATCCCAGTTTTTATCTTCGATTTGCTGGCGGAGTTCTTCTTTTGACTTGGCATTGTGACCATAGATAATCTCTGAACCCTCATCTGCAGCGATGATGTACCAGCACTCTGTCTTTCCAAGTTCGCCTTCATTCTCTAGTCCATAAGCATCATCTGGGTGAACTTGAACACTGAGCCAGTCATTGGCATCAAGAATTTTGGTTAATAGTGGAAATACTGGTTCCGGACGGTTACCAAATAACTCACGGTGTTCCGCATACAAAGTAGCTAGATCGATTCCCTCAAAGCGACCATTGGCTACCTTAGACACACCATTTGGGTGAGCTGAGATTGCCCAATATTCTCCGATTTTTTCGCTCGGAATGTCGTAACCAAACTCATCACGTAGCTTAGTCCCACCCCAGATTTTTTCTTGCATTACAGAATTTAAAAATAATGGTTCTGACATCTTGATCTCCTGTCTGATTTTTCTCCCTTCATTATAGCAAAAAAAGAGTTCCAGTTGAACTCTTTTTCTTATCTTATAAAGTAGGGAGAAGTTTTTATAAAAATAGTAAATAAATCCCCTCATCTATTGTAACTTTTGTCAAAAACACACCACTTTGCTCTTATTTCATACGATAAAAATCAATCACTAGACCAGCAGGGCCTTCAACTAATAAGGACTCTGTTCCCCAATCGGTTACAACTGGGCCGTTTAAAACCTGGATACCAAGTTGTTCTTTCAACCGTTTGTAGTTCTGGTCTATATCCTCAACCTCGACATGAAGAATGATTCCTGACTGAAAATTTTCCAAAGGAACCAAATGATTTTGAGACAACATGAGACAGTGACTGCCAATCGTGAACTGAGCAAAACTGTCGTCAACATAATCGGCTTTTTTATCCAAAATACGCTCCAAGCTAGCACAGACTTGGGGAACATCTGAAACAATAATATCTAGTTGATTTAAATTCATTTACCATCCTCCATAAAAAGACCGGATTGCTCCGATCTTTTCAAGTTTCTCTCCACAAAATCAAAGAATATAATCTACAATATTTACATTTGATTTTCCATGAGAGGAATTATTTGATTGCGCGTGATTGCAATCCTTCTTCTTCCAAGAAGAGACGGAATGGTACAAGCTCTTCTGCTTCATATTTTTCCTTGAAGGCTTTGATTGCTTCTTCTGAGTGAAGTTTTGGATCCAATTCAAGTACTTCTACTGGAAGTGGACGGTGTTGAGTGATGCGAGCATCGATGACAACTGTCTTACCTTCTTTGTTCAATTTAACAGCTTCTGCAACAACTGCATCGATGTCTTCGATACGATTTACAGTGAATCCTACAGCACCTTGCGCTTCAGCGATTTTAGCGTAGTCAGCGTTTGTGAAGTCTACACCAAACAAGTGTTTGTTTGTGTCTTCGTATTTGTTCTTGATGAAGGCATACTCGTCGTTTGTGAAGACAACGTTGATTACTGGAAGGTTGTATTGAACGTTAGTGATCACGTCTGGGTAGCACATGTTGAATGCACCGTCACCCATGATGTTCCATACTTGACGATCTGGATTGTCTTTCTTAGCAGCAATACCACCAGGAAGGGCGATACCCATTGTCGCAAAGAGTGGAGATGTACGCCACATGTTCTTAGGTGTCATGTGAAGGTGACGAGTTGATGTTTGAGTAGAGTTACCTACGTCGATTGAATAGATAGCGTCTTGATCAGCATGTTTGTTGATTGCATTGTAAACTTGATACAATTGCAATTCACCCTCAGTTTTACCTTCGAGTTTGTTCATGTAATCACGCCAGTTTTGGTTATTCTTAACGTTTGCACGCCACCATGGAGTAGATTCAACTGGATTCACTTTATCAAGGATAGCTTTCGCTGCTTGACCTGCATCACCAAGGATTGAAGCGTCAAGGGCATGACGTTTACCAAGTTTGTAAGGGTCGATGTCTACTTGGATGAATTTTTCAGTGTTCTTGAAGGCTTCGTAAACTTCAGCAAATGGGAAGTTTGAACCAAGGAAAAGAACTGTGTCTGCTTCAAAGACCACTTCGTTGGCTGGTTTCCAACCAACACGGTAAGCAGAACCTGTCAAACCTTCGTAGTTCCATTCAAAAGCTTCAAAGTTTTTACCAGTTGTGATGATTGGTGCTTTGATTTTACGTGACAATTCAGTAATCACTTCACCTGCTTTAACACCACCGTAACCAGCATAGATAACTGGGCGTTCAGCATTGTTCAAGATTTCAACAGCTTTGTCGATTTCAACTTCGTTCAAAGCAGGAGCGATGAATGAACGCTCGTATGAACCTGAACCGTAGTATGAGTTTTCGTCGATTTCTTGGAAACCAAAGTTTACTGGAATTTCAACGACAGCTGGACCTTTTTTAGAAACGGCAGCACGGCAAGCTTCGTCAATCACTTTTGGCAATTGCTCTGCGTAAGCTACACGTTTGTTGTAAACAGCGATACCGTTGTACATTGGGTTTTGGTTCAATTCTTGGAAGGCATCCATGTTCAATTCGTTAACTGGACGTGATCCAAGGATAGCAAGGAATGGAGTGTTATCCATAGCTGCATCGTAAACACCGTTGATCAAGTGAGTTGCACCAGGTCCACCTGAACCAACTGCAACACCGATAGATCCACCAAATTTAGCTTGCATAACCGCTGCAAGAGCACCTGTTTCTTCGTGGCGAACTTGCAAGAAACGGATATCTTTGTCTTCAGCCAAAGCGTCCATAAGTGAGCTGAGTGTTCCTGATGGGATACCGTAGATAGTGTCTACGCCCCATGTTTTCAATACGTTGAGCATTGCTGCAGATGCAGTAATTTTCCCTTGAGTCATAATGATAACTCTCCTTCAAAATAATTTCATATATTTACAAAAAACGCTTTTATATGTTATTTGAAAACGATTCAGTAAATTTACAATCCTAATTTATCACATTTGATTTCAGATTCATAAGAATGTGCTCAGAAACTTTCATTCTCTATTACAGTACAGTTTGGAAGCGTTTTGAAAATCTGTTTTAGAATAGAAAAAAGCGGTTAAGACCGCCTTTTTATACTCAATGAAAATCAAAGAGCAAACTAGGAAGCTAGCCGCAGGTTGCTCAAAGCACTGCTTTGAGGTTGCAGATAAAGCTGACGTGGTTTGAAGAGATTTTCGAAGAGTATTAATCGACTTTAGTAAAATTAAGCATAAGAGAGCTGATTAAAACAGATACTGAACTAAAGGCCATGGCCAATCCTGCAAGTTCTGGATTGAGTACCAAACCAAGACCAGAAAACACTCCTGCTGCAATCGGAATACCAATGAGGTTATAGATAGAAGCCCAGAAAAGATTGAGTAGAATACGATTAAAGGTCTTCTTACTCATATCAAAAGCACGTGCCAATCCTAGTAAATTGTTGGTTGTAAGGACAAGATCTGCTGATTCGATAGCAATATCTGTACCAGAGCCCATGGCAATTCCGACATCGGCTACACTGAGGGCCGGCGCATCATTGATACCATCTCCAACAAAGGCCAATTTGCCATTCTTTTGAAGCTTGTGAATCTCATGCGCCTTTTCCTCTGGCAAGACATTTGCGATCACTTCTTCGATCCCAATTTGCTCTGCAATCGCATGGGCTACTCCAGCATTATCTCCAGTAAGCATGACCGTTCTAAGGCCACGTTTTTTCAATTTGGCAATAGCTTCTTTGGCATTTTCCTTAGGGACATCCTGCAAGGCAATTAAGCCTTTTAACTGACCATCCACGGATAGGAAGACAACTGTTTTTGCTTCTTTCTCAAGCAAATCAAATCGTTCTTGATAATCATGTGGAATAGCAAGGTCAGCTAAAAGTTTAGCATTACCCAGCAAGACTTGTTTACCATTAATAATCCCAGTCACACCTTTTCCATGCAAGGCTTGGAAGTTTTCCACTGGGTAAAGGCTAATTCCTAGTTCAGACGCACGATTAACAATAGCTTGAGCTAGCGGGTGTTGAGATACATCTTCCAGTGAAGCAGCCAAACTTAGCACTTCTCTTTCATCGCCGATAACATCTGTCACTACTGGTTTGCCTTCGGTCAAGGTTCCTGTCTTATCAAAAACAACCGTTTGGACTTTTTGGATTTCCTGTAAAACTGTACCATTTTTGAGAAGAATACCCATCTTGGCACTTCGTCCTGTTCCAACCATGAGTGCTGTCGGTGTCGCGAGTCCTAGTGCACAAGGACAGGCAATTATCAAAACAGCAACTCCGTAGAGAAGTGAAGTCACAAAGCTATCTCCAAGTAAAACAAACCAGACCCAAAAAGTAAGAAGTCCTAAAATGACAACTGCTGGTACGAAAATTCCAGAAATCTTGTCTGTCAAATCTTGAATTGGAGCACGACTGGTTTGAGCTTTCTTCACAAAGTCCACAATCTGAGCCAGCATAGTCTCAGAACCAACTTTTTCAGCTCTAAAAATGATTGTACCACTATTATTGATGGTTGAACCAATGACAGTATCACCGGCAGACTTGTCTACTGGAATACTTTCCCCAGTCACCATTGATTCATCAATACTCGTTTCACCTTCTAAGACAATCCCATCAACAGCTATTTTTTCACCTGGTCGAACGCGAATGAGATCACCAACTTTGACCTGTTCTAGAGGGATTTGAACATAAACATCATCACGCAAGACTTCTGCTGTTTTTGCTTGTAGGTCTAATAATTTTTCTACTGCCTGCGAAGCATTTTTGCGCATGCGTTCTTCAAAAACTGCACCTAAAAGAACAAAGAAGAGGATAAATCCGGCACTTTCAAAATAAACAGGTAGGCCTGCAAAAAGAGCAAATAAACTATAAACATAAGCTACCAAGGTTCCAAGAGCCACCAGTGTATCCATGTTGGCATTGTGTTTTTTAAAGCTAGCCCAGGCACTTCTAATATAAGGAAGTCCAGCTACCAGCATAATAGGTGTCGTAGCTAAGAAGGTTCCCCAGTGCATGACTGGGTGACTGATACTGCCAGTCAGCATACCAAGCATGATAAGGACTAATGGTAGAGTAAAGATACTAGTAATCCAAAAACGTTGTAAAAGACTGAGAGACTTTTTAGTTTTTTCAACAACGCTGTAGGACCCCTTTTGCATCTTCATGCCGCATGAAAATTCATGCTCACCCAAGTCTTGAGGCGTAAAGCGAATGACTTTTTCCTCATCTTGAGCGATTGGTTCTAGGATCCCTTCTTCTTCGAAGAGAATTTCCTTATAACAGTTTGAAGGTGTCACACGATGAAAGGTAATCTCAGCAGGAATCCCTTTTTGCAGTTGAATGTGGGCTGGATGATAGCCTTTTTCTGCTGTAATACGAATTTTTTGCACACCATTTTCAAGGCTTGCCTTTACAATTTCGGTCATAGTCTTCTCCTATTCTACAATCATCTTACCGTGCATCATATTCATGCCACAAGAGAAACCATACTCACCTGCTTCTTCAGGAGTGATTTCAACCACATATTGGTCTCCCATAGGCAGATCAGCATGCACTCCAAAGTCTGGAAAAACGATTTGGTCCAAGCAAGGTGAAGGATCTTTTCGATCAAAAATAATACGAGCTGGTTGCGATTTTTTGAGGATAATAGTTCCTGGAGTGTATCCCCCCATGACTTCCACTCGAATTTCTTGATAGCCATTCTTTTGTTGAGCTCTCTTAGCATCTTCTTGCGGTTTTTTGAAAAACCAAAAGAAGATAAAAGCAATCATTCCTAGAACAATAATAGATACAAATAGATTTAACATAGCGTCTCCTTTACATACAATTACATTTTACTTCTGTTACAGCACTTGCTTTTTTCTTAGAAATGACTTCTTCCAAGCCTTTCAAGTCAGCTAGGGTAAAGTCACATTCTTCAATCAAATCGGCAAGTAACTGCTTCATCCTGCGGGAACAAAGCTTGTCTTTGATATCCTGAACCAATAAACCTCTACTGTCGTCTAGAGTTAAAAGGGCTGAATAGACAAAGGACTTGCCCTCTTTTTTCCTAGTCAAACACTCTTTCTCAACCAGACGAGCCAAAAGAGTCTGAACCGTGGACTTGGACCAGTCAAACCGCTCTGCTAAAACCCTAATCAAATCCGTACTGGTCTGCTCTCCTTGCATCCAAATAATCTTCATGACCTGCCATTCTGCATCTGAAATCTGCATAATCACACCTCCTAAATCTACATTTGTCGATTACAGTTAATAGTATACTCCGAAAATCTACATTTGTCAACTATAATTTTTATTATTTTTTCGAAAAATAGAATTCTAATCATGTAACGAGAGATTTGCAGTCAAATTTTACTATATAAACTATAAAAATATGCTATACTGTAGAAAAAAGAAAACAACCACTAGGGGTGCGTAAAGCTGAGATTAACAACTGTTAAATCCCTTTGACTCAATCTAGGTAATGCTGGCTGATGGAAGTGGAAATGATAATGGGGACTAGCAGTCTTCTATTGCCTTCCTGAAACAGACTAGCTTGTTCTTAAGAATACAAACTTCAGTTGGTTGGGAGGTTTTAGATGACTTATTTACCCGTTGCTCTAACCATTGCAGGGACTGACCCTAGTGGTGGAGCTGGCATTATGGCTGATTTAAAGTCATTCCAAGCTAGAGATGTCTATGGAATGGCTGTTGTGACCAGTCTTGTCGCTCAAAATACCAGAGGTGTTCAGCTAATCGAGCACGTCTCCAACCAAATGCTGGAAGCACAATTGGAGAGTGTCTTTTCGGATATTAAGCCTCAGGCTGTAAAAACTGGTATGTTGGCAACTACTGAAATCATGGAGATCATCCAACCCTATCTTAAAAAGCTGGACTGTCCCTACGTTCTTGACCCTGTTATGGTCGCAACAAGCGGTGATACCCTGATTGATACCAGTGCCAGAAGCTACCTAAAAACAAATCTGCTTCCCCTTGCAAACATCATTACACCCAATCTTCCTGAGGCAGAAGAAATTGTTGGTTTCTCAATCCATGAGCCCGAAGACATGAAGCGTGCTGGTCGCCTGATTTTAAAAGAATTTGGTCCTCAGTCGGTGGTCATCAAAGGTGGCCATCTCGAAGGCGGTGCCAAGGATTTCCTCTTTACCAAGGAGGAGCAATTTGTCTGGGAAAGCCCAAGAATTCAAACCTGTCACACCCATGGTACTGGATGTACCTTTGCTGCTGTGATTACGGCTGAACTAGCCAAGGGCAGAAATCTTTACCAGGCAGTTGATAAGGCCAAGGCTTTTATCACAAAAGCCATCCAAGACGCTCCTCAACTCGGTCATGGTTCTGGCCCAGTTAACCATACAAGCTTTAGAGATTGAAAAAACTCTCTAGTTCCCACTTTAAGGGAATTAGAGAGTTTTTGATTAGGAAATAATGTTATCCAGCTTTGTTAAAAAGGCGTGCGCTTTTGCCTCAATATCTTCTGCCTGCATCAGATCACGTACTACAGCTACTCCAGCTATACCTGTGTCGATAAGTTGGTCAATATTCTCTGACGTCAATCCTCCGATAGCAACTACTGGAATGGCGACCCTTTGGCAAATGGTTTTCAAGGTTGAAATCAGAGTGATGGGTGCATTTTCTTTGGTCGTAGTCGGGAAAATGGCTCCTGTTCCCAAGTAATCCGCACCTCCTTCTTCTGCTTCGAGGGCTCTTTTAACCGTTTTAGCAGTGACACCGAGTATTTTTTCAGGACCCAAGACTTGTCTAGCAACCGAAACTGGTAGTTCATCGTCTCCGATATGCAGACCAGCAGCATCGACTGCTAGACAGATATCCAATCGATCATCGATTATCAAGGGTACCTGATAGGCATCTGTTATTTCCTTGACTTGTTTTGCCAGTTGATAGTATTGATTGGTTGTGAGATTTTTTTCTCGTAATTGGACAATGGTAACACCTGAACGGCAGGCTGTCTCAACTTTTTCAAGAAAGTTTTCCAAGGAATCTTGGTAGCGATTGGTTACTAGATACAGTTTAAGTACTTCTCTATTCATAAAAATCTCCTTTGATGGCTTCTAGCCAGTTTTCATCTCTTTTTAGGAGAGAGAGTTGATTGAGAACTTGGTAACGAAAATCTTCCAATCCCATTCCTTGAACAACTATTCTCTCAGCAGAGATATTGAGATAAGAGACCGCTAGACAAGAAGCTTCAAAGGCAGTCATTCCTTGGCTAAGAAAAACGGTTGTCAAGGCTCCAACTAGGTCTCCTGTCCCTGTTATCCAGTCCAATTCTGCACAGCCATTCCTCAATACAGCAACTTGATTTTCTGAAACAATGAGGTCCTTGGGTCCAGTGACTAGGAACGACATACCATGATAGGTCTGACACCAGTCTTTCAAAACTTGAAGCAAATCCTTAGTTTCTTGATCTTTATGGCTAGCATCAACTCCAACTCCGTGGTGCTTTAAACCAACAAGACTTCGGATTTCCGACATATTTCCTTTAAGGACTGTGGGCTTGTATTCTAAAAGATCTGTGACTAGATCCTTACGAATGGGGGATGCCGCTACGCCAACCGCATCTACTACCATTGGGAGACAAGCTTGAGCTGCATAAGAAGCTGCCATACGGATTGCTTTCTCCTTCTCAGCTGACAAATGCCCCAAATTGATGAAGAGAGCCTGGCTTTGCTTAGTAAAATCAAGAACCTCACGAGGATCATCTGCCATGACTGGTTTGCATCCCAGAGCCAAAATGCCATTTGCCAGCATCTCACAGGAAATCTCATTGGTAATACAATGAATTAAGGAGCTAGAGCCTAGAGGAAAGGGATTTGTAAATTCCTGCATCAGTCTATCCTTTCACCAAAGAAATATCCTTGCGCTTTTTTAAAGAATTCCTGCTTGGTTAAAAATCGAAAGGCGAGAAAAGCCATGGCTGTACCGATCAAGGTTGCTCCGAAAAATCTCGGAGTATAGATAAACCAGCTGAGCTTGGCCGCAGATCCCGTAAAGAGAACCATGACAGGATAGGAAACAATAGAACCGATAATTCCTGTTCCCAATATTTCTCCTAGGGCAGAATAGTGAAATTTTCGACCGTACTTATAAAAGAGACCTGCAAGGAGGGCTCCAAAAGTAGCTCCTGTTAGGGCCAAAGGGGGAATGCCTTGAGTAGACATACGGATAAAGGCTGTGACTGTAGCCATGACCAAGGCATAAACAGGCCCCATCAAGATCCCTGCAAGAATGTTGACCACACTAGACATCGGTGCCATCCCTTCAATTCGAAAGATGGGTGTAAGAACAACATCAAGGGCAATCATCATGGATAAAACGGTTAATTTGTGAACTTGAAGTCGGTGGTTTCTCATTTTCTATTTCTTCTCTGTTTCTAAGGACTGCAAATCACTCGTCCATGTTTGGTGTTGGTAAGCCATCTCCCAAAACTTGGCTTCCATGTGGACACTTCGGTGGAAGGCCTCTAGCATTTTTTGTTTGTCTGTCTCGTCGCTTTCTCGATAGAGCTGATTAACCAGCGCTTCTTCCTCTTTAATCTGCTGTTCTAACTCATCGGTGATATAGGTTTCAATCCACCGTTGATAAAGAGGATTCGGGGATGGTTTGCGATTAAGTGCCTTGCCCAAATCATGGTATAACCAAGGACATGGAAGCAAACTAGCAAAAGCAATGCCCAAGTTTGACTCTGCAAACTGTCGATAAATATGAGAAATGTAATGATAACAGGTTGGAGCGATTGGATGTTGCTCCATTTCCTGGTCACTGATTCCCAATTCCTTGAAAAATTGTTGACGGATAAACAACTCACCCTCCACTAGACTCTGAGCATTTTGTTTCAAAAGTCTTTTCATCTCCTCGTTGGAAGTCTTATCAGCCAAGAGGTGATAGGCTTCTGAAAAAGACTTCAGATAGTAGGCATCCTGAATCAGGTAATAGCGGAAAATAGAAGGTTCCAACGTTCCCTCTTGTAACTGTAGAACAAAGGGATGCTGAAAGGAAGCCTGCCAAGCTTCCTTGGATAATTCCATCGCAATATCTGTAAATTCCATAATAACTCCTTTATAGAAATAAACTGGTTTGAAGCAATAAAAAGAACAGCAGGTAGATTAATTTTGTTTTTTTAGAAATATAAAAAGTCCGATAGCGATTCTCCAAATGAACATGTTCGTCATATCCATGCGCAGATAGAGCTCTCAAGTAGAGATGGCGCCATCTAAAAACTGTCATCAGAACCTTACTGTAAATCAAGGGCGACCAAACATGCAATTTTTGGCCACGCAGTAAGCAAGCTTCCTTGAGGGATTTGATTTCTTGCTGAATGAGGGGAAAGGCATTGAATACCACAATCAAGGCATAGGCCCAAGACCGTGATAACCCCTTTTGAGCCAAGTACAAGAGAAGCTCTTTTAGGGAAATGCTGGAAACAAAGACAAGGCCGATACAAACGGTCACAAAGGCCCTCGTTCCAAGCATGACTGCCTGCGAAGTATCCCCATGTAACTGAACTGCCCAGTAGTTGGCCAAAGATGGTAAGATGGCGAGCACGAACATCCAAGCTAACATCTTAAATCGACGATAATAGAGCATAAAGAGGATGCAAAATGCGACTACCGAAAGATTCAGAGCAATCGAAGGAATGAAAGATGTTTCCAAGGATAAAATTAGAAAGAAGAGGCTGATAACTGGTGTCTTGGTTGCTACTTTGATCATACTACCTCACCTCCCCTAGAGTATCATTGTTCAGAGAGGGGAGAGGTTTGCTGATGGTCACGTCTTGGAGATGACTGAGACCCTCACTAGTCATCTCAATCCAATAATCGACCACAGAAATCAAGGGATCTAAACGATGGCTAATGATCAAAAAACTTCTTCCTTGATTGCTCTCCTCCACAATCCACTGGCAAAAATAATGGCAAGCTCTATCATCCAAACCAGCAAAAGGTTCATCTAGCAAAATCACAGAAGCCTTGCTGGTCAAGATGGTCAATAGCTGAAGAATCTTTTGCTGGCCACCACTTAATTGATAAGGACTCTTATCGAGTGCCTGATCCAAATTAAAAAATTGTAATGCTTGGAGAATCCGCTGATTTCTTTCGGAGTCTGAGCTATCTAATTGAAGTTCTTCTCTCAGACTGACTCGGATAAACTGTTTCTCAGCTTCCTGAACAACACCCGTCAGATCACGATACAGACTCTTTTTCTTTTTTAGGACCGAACCCTTCCAAGTAATGCGCCCTTTATACTTTTGAAATTGAAGAATGGAGCGAAAGAGGGTTGATTTCCCAACACCATTATCACCCAGAATACAGGAAATCCCTTGGTAAAATGTGAAATCCGCAATCGAAAAGAGGGGGCGATTACCCAGCTCACAAGTCACACGGTCCATATGGAATAGTTCTGGACTAGAGGGAACTTCCTTTGAAGAAACCTGTATCATCTCAGAGGTTGGGATTTTATTTATTTCCCTTAGTTGCCCGTCTCTCAGCTCCACCATATGGTCAATGTAGGCTCCATAGTCCGTTAAATCATGATCGCACAGGATGACTGTCTTCCCATTAGAGGACAACTCTTTTAGAATCTCCAATATCTCGATTCTGCTCTTGCGGTCAATGGAAGCGAAGGGCTCATCCAAGAGATAGACCCTAGGGTTCATAGCAAAGAGAACAGCCAGCGCAGCCTTTTGCTTTTCACCACCTGATAAGTGATGGATGGAACGGTTCAAGATTGCCTCGCAACGACATTGCCGGACCACCTCTGCTATTTTAGCATCAATATCTTGAAGGGGATGCCCGATATTCTCCAAGGTAAAAACCAGCTCCTCAGACAAGTTCTCCATGGTGAATTGATGATTGGGATTTTGAAAGAGAATACCAACCGTCTGGACACGTTCAACGATAGAAAGCTGACTGACCTGACTCCCATCTATCAAGACTTGACCACTATAGGGAAGAGAACTGACTTGAGCAATGACTTGAAAGAGACTGGATTTTCCTGAACCACTACTCCCAACTAACAAGGTAAAGGCTTGCGCTTGAAAAGTAAAATTAATCGACTCCGAAAAGATTGGGGATTGAATCCCTCTTAATTCCAGGCCCATCTATGCCTTTCCTCCAGCTGCAAACTGATGATAGAGTTTGACAATGGCACGAACCAAGATGGTACAGAAGAAAAAGACGGAAATAAAACGCACCACCAGCAAGGAAAGGACAAAAGGAAGAGAAAAGGCATAGTAACCTAATTTAATGTATTCATAGACAAAGCTAAAAAGCGTAATCCCAATACTATTAGCAATTAGAGAGAGCCAACTTTCATAGCGATTCTTGGTTACGATAAAACCAAATTCACTTCCCAAACCTTGAACCAAGCCAGACAATAGGGCGCCTAGGCCGAATTGGCTACCATAAAGAACTTCAGCAAGCGCAGCGAGCACTTCTCCAATCGTCGCACTTCCGACTCTTGGAACAAAGATGGCCGCAATGGGCGCAGCCATACACCAGAGACCAAAGAGGATTTCATTGGCAAAGGCCTGCAAACCAAGAGGGGCCAAGATCAAGGTGAGGATATCAAACAGATAGCCCGAACCCACAAAAACGCCACCAAAAAAGATAGACAAGAAAGCAAGCAAGATAACATCTTTTAACTGCCATTTTTTCAACATAAAAAACTCCTTTTTTAAAGAAAAGTGGGGCATTCAAGGAGAGCTACCGAAAGGCTTGCCGTCAAACCTATCCTCTTTTGATAAACAAAAAAACTCCAATTACAAACGAGAATTAGAGTTTACCTTACAAGATTAGACAGTTCTTTTCGACATAGGAAAAAAACCTTTTCACATTTCCCTTCGCCAGTCTTAACTGTATCAGGTTCAATGGGTATCATCTCAGCCTAAAGCACCCCAAATGTCTTTATTATTTTATTACTGGACCAGTATAACAGAAATTGAAAGCCCTAGCAAGATATTTGACTGAAAAATATATTTATATAGTTTCTGATAACGATATAATCTTTCTATACACGAAGAAAAACCTCCACATCAGGTGGAGGCCGTCTTCATTATCAATACAATTTTAAATCACGAGGGTCGACTGGGAAGTTGGGTTGTATGGGTTGTGACGGAGTTTGAAGTGTTTGACATCCTCAATAGTCTGAGTTCCAGATAATTGCATGACTGTCTTCAATTCTGCATTCAAGTGCTCAAAGACTTGACGCACACCAACACTGCCTCCAAGAGCCAAACCATAGATCACAGGGCGACCAATAGCTACCAAGTCTGCTCCTGAAGCCAGGGCTTTAAAGACGTGTTGACCGCGACGAACACCAGAGTCAAAGACAATTGGTACACGTTTATCAACTGCTTCAGCCACTTCTTGAAGCGAGTCAATGGATGCTGGTCCACCGTCGATTTGGCGGCCACCGTGGTTGGTTACCCAGATACCAGAAGCACCTGCGGCAAGAGAGTGTTCAACGTCCTCACGACACTGTGGCCCTTTCACATATACAGGAAGACCTGAGTAAGCAGCGATAAATTCTACATCACGTGGAAACAAGCGTTGTTTAGCTGATTTGTAAACAAAGTCCATTGATTTTCCAGCACCTTCTGGATATTAACTCTTTTTCATAGAATTTTCAAAAAATTTGTCTGGGAATTTCAAACTGATTACCTGGACTTTTCAAAAAATCAGGTAACCCTTAGGATTACCTGATTTTTATATACCTTAAGCATTTTGCCAATTTTCTTGGTCTTCTTTAAAGCGTTTGAGGAGAGCAAGTCCTTCTGGAGTAATGTAGCCTTCTTCTTGTGCCAGATGAATCAACTCGCTGTAGTTTGAAAGCGTCACTAGTTTGACACCAGCATCAGAAAAGTTCTTATCTGCTTTTGGTAGTTGATAGCTAAAGATGGCCACAACACCTAATACGTCCGCTCCTTCACGTTTGGCGGCTGCTACGGCTTCGAGAACTGAACCACCTGTTGAAATCAAATCTTCCACAACGACCATCTTTTGTCCTTGGGTTACACGGCCTTCGATTTGGTTTCCAGCACCATGATCTTTTGGTTTGCTACGGATATAGGCAAATGGCAAGTTCATCTTGTCAGCTATGATGGCACCATGAGGAATACCTGCAGTCGCTGTTCCTGCAATCACTTCTACCTCTGGGAATTCTGACTTGATGGCTTCTACAAAACCATTTTCAATCAAGGTACGAGTTTCTGGGTAGGCAAGTGTTACACGATTATCCGTATAAATCGGTGACTTGATACCTGATGCCCAAGTGAAGGGGTCTTCTGGTTTGAGGTAAACGGCTTGAATTTTCAATAGATGGCTAGCAATGTCTTTAGCAAGTGTCATGGGATTCTCCTTTGTATTTTTACTTTATTCTTATTTCCAGTCTTGTGTCCATTCATCTTTGATAGCATGATAAGCTGCTACTGGATCAGTGGCTTGAGTAATCGGGCGACCGACAACGATGTAGTCACTACCAATCTGATAAGCATCTGCAGGTGTCATCACTCGTTTTTGATCTCCAACTGCAGCCCCTGCTGGTCGAATACCTGGTGTCAGGCAGATAAAATCTTTGCTTGTTGCTCCTTTGATAAGCTTGACTTCCTGAGCTGAGCAAACCACACCATCCAAACCTGCTTCAGCAGTTTTCTTGGCATAATGAATGACCGATTCTTGGAGACTGGTTTGGATGTTTTGAAAATCTCTCATTTGCTCTTCAGATGTTGAAGTCAGCTGGGTGACTGCAATCAATTTTGCTTCTTTCCCAAGTCCTTCACGCGCAGCCTTCATCATCTCTACACCACCTGCTGCATGAACATTGGTCATATCAACACCCAGATGAGACAAGACCTTCATGGCTGATTTGACTGTATTTGGAATATCATGGAGTTTGAGATCCAGAAAGACACTATGACCCAAGCCTTTCAAATAAGAAACAATCTCAGGGCCTGTAGCATAATAGAGCTCCATACCTACCTTTAGATAGAGGCTCTCTCCTGCTGGAAAAAGAGCTAAAAATTGCTTGACTGCCTCAAAACTTGGAAAATCAAGAGCAATAACTGGACGAGCTTCACGCATACTTTTCTCCTTTTACCTTTGTAAGCTAGAGAGCATGAAAAAAGGAACCTGCCTACAGCAAGGTTCCACGAAAAATGGGTAGTCTCCACCCTTTCACCGTCTAACCTTAGCTGCCTCTCTGGACTGCTTTAAAGGTTTTTTACTATTCTATTATTTAAAGCAATACTTGTCAAGTAAAAACAAGTAACTGAACGAATCATCTGAAACTTAGCGGCTCTGTGTTGTTTGAGTCGTCTGTGTTGTTTGATCTTGATTTCCTTGCTCAGCTTGTTTTTTCTTCTCTTCTTCCTGCTTCTTCTTTTCCTCTTCTTTGGCTTTGACTCTTTCGTCATCCAGAGCCTTATCCACTAGACTATAGCTATAGATACCGACCTCCATGTCAATACCGCTCGGCACTGTCAACTGTGGTTTTATCTTACTATAGTAGGGTAATTTCTTCCCTAGTTCTGATAATGGTACCAAAATTTCGTCTGTATCATACATGGTAATCTTTAGAAGGTCACTTGTTACCTTACTTGGTGCAAGTTCAACCTTCTCAATCTCTTGCTTAATTTCTGGACTAACTTCATTTAGCTGAGAAATTAGGGTTTTAATCTGTTCCTCATCGTTAAACAAAACAGATATGTATTTCTCAGGTAAGTTATCAGAACTAACAGCAGTTGATTCAATACTTCCGCTAGATAAGATTGGATAATAGTTATCTCCTGAAACTGAATAAGCTACAATTTCAAATTCCTTCACTTCAATGGTGAAGTGAACTGGGAATTGATAAACTATCTTAGCCGATTTAATCCAGTGATTCGATTTGACCATTTCCGCATGCTTATCTTTATTTAAAAGCAAGCTAATCGTATAGTCACTATCCTGAATACCAGAAGCTTCTCTAACTTGGTCTGCACTTGTCTGTACTGTACCTGTAACCTCAATATGTTTTATTGTAGCTAGAGGGCTTAGAAGGTAAATAGACAAGAATAAGACTAAGAAACTTGGGACGAGGATTGTAACTGCTCGCCAGATATGTATAGAAGGAATAGCCGGTTTTGGAGGTTTCTTCTTGGTTTTTACCTTTTTCTCTTTCTTAACCTTTTCGTCAGCTTTTTCTTTCTCTACTTGATCCTGACTCTTAGAATCTTCTTGAGGAGTTTCCTCTGAATCTTTCTCTTCATTTGAAGTCTCATCGCTAGTATCCGAATCCTTCTCTTGAGTTTTTTCAGACGCTTCTTCAACTTCTTCAGAACTCGTAGATTTTTCTTCTGTTTTTTTACTCAAATACTCGTGATGTTGTTTCTGCCATTCTGACAATTCTTGAGTATTTTCAGAAGCAGACTTTGCTGCTTGTTCTTCTTTTTCACGAGCTTCTTCCGCAGCTCGTTTTGCTTCTTCTTCAGCCTTTTTTTGAAGATATTCTTGATTTCGTTTTTGCCACTCTGACAATTCCTTGCCTTGAGTGTCCTGATTCTTTTTATCCTTTGACATCAATTTTCCTTATGATAAATCTTTTTTTAGTAGCTCATAAAAATCTGCCACAGATTTTAATTCCTGAGAATTCTTCATTGTATTTTGATAGTTCTCTTTGTTGGTCAAGAGTTGATTTACTTTTTCTTCCAAAGTAGACAAGGTCAAGTCATTTTCTTGCAACTCTTCAGCATAGCCCTTTTTCACGAAATAGGCAGCATTTTCAATCTGGTCTCCACGACTAGCTTCATGACCCAGTGGTACAATGACGTGCAATTTAGCCATAGCAAGGAGTTCAAAAATCGTATTGGCACCACCACGAGTGATGACCACATCAGCCATATTCATGAGTGGTTGATAGAGTTCCGTCGCATAGTCAACACGGTAGAGGTTTGAACTTAGTTCATTTAAACTAGCATCACCTGTCAGGTTAATGATATTATAGCGACTAGTCAGCTCTTCCTTGTGGTCTGTTACTAGTTGGTTAAAGACACGCGCCCCAGCAGAACCTCCAACAAATAGAAGAGTTGGTAACTTGTCGTTGAAAGAAGTTCGGATATCCACCATTTCTTCAGGTTCTTCCATAACTGGACCAGAAACCTTGGTCACAGCTCCTACATGTTCTACCTTAGTGAGACTAGACGCTTGCTCGAAAGTAGAGTACATCTTAGTCGCAAACTTATAGGCAATTTTATTGGCCAATCCCATAGAGAGGTCAGACTCGTGGATGAAGACTGGTACTCTGCATACTCGCGCTGCGATAACAGGCGGAACAGATACAAATCCACCCTTAGAAAAGAGGGCTTGTGGACGAACTCGAAGCATGATAAAGAGCGATTGAAGAATTCCAAAAGCAACCTTAAAGACGTCAACCATATTTTGCCATGAGAAATATCGACGTAATTTCCCTGTTGCAATCGAATGGAAGGTAACATCTAAACCTGACTTGAGAATTTCATGATGCTCAATCCCATTTTTATCACCAATATAGTGGACTTCCCAGCCATCTTCGATGAACTTAGGCATTAACAAAAGGTTGAGGGTAACGTGTCCAACCGTTCCCCCACCAGTAAATACTATTTTTTTCATATTATCCCTTTAATTCCGCTACAGTGTCGATGAAAAGGTCTCCACGTACTTCAAAGTTAGCATACATATCCCAGCTCGCATTGGCAGGACTGAGGAGAACAACATCTCCCTCTTCCGCAAGTTCATAAGCCTTGCGAGTTGCATCTGCAATATCAGTTGCGTCGACATAAGCCACACCAGCCTTATCCGCTGCACGTTTGACACGTTCTGCAGATTGACCGAGAATGACCATTTTCTTAAGTCCAGTAATATCAGGAACCAATTCGTCAAACTCATTGCCACGGTCCAACCCACCAGCAATCAAGATAACCTTGCTATTGTCAAATCCAGACAAGGCTTTTTGAGTTGCTAAGATATTGGTTGACTTACTGTCGTTATAAAATTTAACGCCATTGATTTGGTCTACAAACTGGAGACGGTGTTTAACTCCACCAAAGGCTGACAAGGTTTCCTTGATGGTTTCATTATCAACGCCACGCAGTTTAGCAACGGCAATGGTTGCAAGAGCATTTTCCACATTGTGGCTACCTGGAACACCGATCTCATCAGCTGCCATGACTTTTTCACCACGGAAGTAGAGAAGACCATCTTCAAGATAAGCACCGTCAACCTTTTCAAGTGTTGAGAATGGTACTACAGTCGCGTTTGTCTTTGTCGCAAGTTCTTTAGCTAATTCCTGGTTGAAGTTCAATACTAGGTAATCAGCTGCTGTCATATTGCTTTGGATATTCCACTTGGCTGCTACATAGTCCTCAAAAGAACCGTGATAGTCAATATGTGTTGGCATCAGGTTGGTGATAACAGCAATTTCAGGATGGAATTCCTGGATTCCCATTAATTGGAAAGAAGAAAGTTCCATGACAAGGGTATCCTTATCTGTCGCAGTTTGAGCAACCTGACTAGCAGGATAACCGATGTTACCTGATAAGAGTCCATTTTGTCCTGCAGCAGTCAGAACTTCACCAATCATGGTTGTGGTCGTTGTCTTACCATTTGAACCAGTAATACCGACGATTGGTGCATCAGAAATCAAATAGGCCAACTCAACCTCTGTCAAGACTGGAATACCTTTTTCTAGAGCTTTTTCAATCATAGGATTGCTATAAGGAATACCAGGGTTTTTCACCATGAGGGCAAAATCTTCATCCAACAATTCCAAGGGATGCCCCCCAGTTACAACCTTGATACCATCTTCCAAAAGACTTTGTGCTGCTGGATTTTCCTCAAAAGGCTTGCCATCATTAACCGTTACAATGGCTCCCAACTTGTCCAAAAGACGAGCTGCAGACTCACCTGATTTAGCTAAACCTAGGACTAATACTTTCTTATTTTCAAATTGATCAATTCGTTTCATATCTAGAACTCCATTTCTACTCTTACTATTTTACCATTTTTATGAAAATAAAAAAGCCACAAAGGGCTTTCTTATTTGTTTTTTGTTATTTGAAAACTCAATTATCAAGTTTAGCATCTTTGTTAAGGATTTTTTTCTACCAAGAAACATAAAAAAGCGGACAAGATCTAGTTCTGTTTCTTGAAACTAGTTTGTCCACTTTTTATAGTTGAGATTGTTTTCTTGTCCAATCTCTATAATCTAAATAATGTCAGATTATTTTATTCTTCGTCTTTCTTCTTTCCCATTGCAAAGAGTCCAAGAAGCGCTCCCACAACACCTGCTGTTGCAAGGGTTGCATTTTCCTTAGTACCTGTTTCAGGGAGAATATGTTGACGACTTGCAGGCGCCTGGTAAGTCTTGTCTTGTGACATAGCGAGGGCTACAAGAGATTGATTATCTTTGTACTCCGGTACTTCATTGACCGCTGCTTCGGCTGCGTTCACGCCACCAGTATATTCTGGAACTTCGTTCACCGCTGCTTCGACTGCATTGGCACCACCTTTGTACTCTTGCACATCGTTAACCGCTGCTTCGACCGCATTCACACCACCAGTATATTCTGGAACTTCGTTCACCGCTGGTTCGACTACATTCGCTCCAAAAGTATGTTCTGGTACTTCGTGAACTGCTGGTTCAACTCCATTCACGCCTCCAGTGTATTCTGGAACTTCGTGAACTGCTGGTTCAACTCCATTCACGCCTCCAGTGTATTCTGGAACTTCGTATACAGCTGGTTCTTCTCCATTCACACCGCCTGTGAACTCTGGAATTTCATGTACAGCTGGTTCTTCTCCATTCACACCGCCTGTGAACTCTGGAACTTCATGTACATCTGGTTCTTCTCCATTCACACCACCTGTGAACTCTGGAACTTCGTGAACTGCTGGTTCTGTCTTAGCACTTTCAGCACCCGATTTAGTCAATTGAATGCGGTATTCCTTAACATGTTTACCACTTTCTGAAACAAGATGAATCAAGACTGGAAGTTTATCATCACCACTATCAACAATAGTTGCTGCTACGTTTTCACCAGCTTCTACTGTTACTTGAGGACGATTTCCACTGTAGGTTACTTGGTAATCCACACGATCTTCAGAGAAGTCAGCAATCTCTTTACCATCCACAAGAAGTTTTGCAGCTGTACTATCCTTAGGTTCCTCACTTGGAGCGATGAAGGACATCTCTGTAATAGCTACACCCTTGGTATCAGGTTTTCTATCCATACGCCATCTCATAGCCTTAGCTTTGACTGGAGCAAAGGTTACATGGATATCAGTTCCTGCTTGAATTTCTTGATCCGCACGATATTCAACTTTCTCCCAGTTAGAAGGTGTGTTGAATGGATGTTCTGGATCGTATGGTTGGTAGTTAGAGTAGTATTCTGGTGAGTCAAATTCTGGTCCCACATAGCGCTCTAAGACTAGTTTAGAAGGTGCATCTGTTCCACCGTCAGAGAAGAATCGAATGCTTCCTTCAGCGACTGTTCGTTCAACAATCTTACCAGCTTCTCTAAAGATAACCCCTACTGAAACTTCTGGATTATCAGATGGAGTTGGAGACCAGTTAGTCCAACGACGGGTTTCATCATCTGAACCATCGTTAACATAGTCCACACGGTCATGAGAATTTGGATCAATATCATTGGTTGCAGAAGCAAATGAACGGTTGCTATCGTCATCGAAGTCTGGGTTGTCTGATAGGTTTTCACCGAGTTTATCAGTCACACGTACTGCTACTTCAGCAGTTAAATCAGTACCTAAAACGCGACCATGAACTGTAAATTCACCAGCATTAGCTAGATTTTCAGCTGGAACTTCATCCCATTCAACAGCCAAATCTTTGACTTCATAGCCATCTTTACTTGTGAAGTAAACAGGGACTTTCGCAGGTAACTCAAGAGTATGACCCTTAGCAACTAAACGTGATGACTTAACAGCAACAACAGGTTTACTTGCTAACAAGTCGTTATCATTCGTAAAGTGGAGACGGTATTCCCCTAGAATATCTCCGTTTTCAGCCTTAACGACAACTCGAACTGGATCCCCTTCACGAACACTTGGAATCACTGTAGCAATACCATTATCTGATACACTTGCTGTTACAGTTGGTGCTTGGTCTTCTTTAGCTTTTAGATAATAGTCAGTCAAGCCAGGGTTAAAGTTCGGTAGAGCTTTTCCATCTACTTGAATTTGAGTTTGAGCTTTTTTAGCTGCAGCTACTTGTTTAGAGAAGATTTGCAATTCTGTAATTGAAGTCCCCCATTTACCATCTGGTCTAACCATACGGATACGAACCGCATAGGTATTGACTTTATCAAAGCTAAAGTGAGTCATTTCTCCAGCTCTCACTTGATCTGGAGCTTTAAGATTTGTCACTTGTTTCCAGTTATTGTCATCGTTAAAGACATGGTCTTCACTAGCTACAAAGCTTGGGTTCTTAGGAACTGTTGGAACATCTTTTCCTACATAGTATTCGATGACATAAGACTTAGGTGCACCAACACCGTGGTCTTCGTGGAAGGCAACATTGAGATTGTCAACCGAACGTTTAGACAGGATACCAGAATCACCAAAGAGGATTCCCACTGATGCTTCACTTGTACGTTTCCAGTTTGTCCAGCGGTTTGCCGGTTGATCATTAAATGAGATAAGTTTGTCATTGACATTGGCTACTGAGTCACTTGGATTTGAGTCTGATGCAAAAGCAAGTGGCAACTCTGAACCTGTCCACTGGTCAGAAATGTTTGCACCAGTTTCTGTCTGAGCAGAAACGCGCACATGAAGTTTCGTTGGTAACTGAGTTCCTTCGACATGTCCTGTAACGGTAAAGCTACCTTCAGTTGCATATTGGCTTGGGTCAATAGCATCCCAAGTCACTTTAGCTGAAGATACTTGGCCGTTTGAGTGATAAGTACGGACACTTTCTGGTAATTGAGGAGCTTCCGAAACTGGAGTTGTTGTAGTCACTTCTTCGACTACAATGATACCTTCTACAGAAACTTTAGCATGAGCTTTGTTTTCAATTCCTTCTACTTTACCTAGAACATCAAAGCTATGGTATTTAGCAAGGTCTTCCTTAGCAACTGCTTGCCAAGTCACCTTGTGAACCTTTGGAAAACCTTTATCGTACTCTACAGTTACTGTATCAGGTAGACTTGGTTCTTGGTTCAAACCTGTCACGACACTTACTGGACGAATGGCCTGGACAACTTTATTTTCAGTATTTGCCTGAATGTTCAAGTCAATCTGACCTTCAGCTCCTTCAAATTGAGCTTTCAAAGTTACTTGACCAGGTTTATGCAATTCAAGCATACCTTTACGAACAGCTACGTCTCCTTCACCTGATGTTGAGAAGGTTACCTTGTCAGCTTTTAATACGGCCTGAGTTCCATCTTGATAATGAGCCAAGACTTTGATACCAACTGTTTGGTCTTCTTTCAGTGCGTCTGCATTTTCAACTTCTAGGCTTAAACGTTCAATCTGAGGAGCTTCTTGTAAGAATTGGATAGCATAAGTCTGAAGTGCTCCACCATCATTTGGTTGAACATAAATACTAGCACGCATACCATTTGCTTCGTTAGCTTGAATAACAGTAACTTGCGCATTTTCAGCTAAAGCTTTAACTTCAGGCAAAGTAGCTCCATAAGCAAGTTTATGGTATAGAACCGGTTGGTCAGTTGAGAGCCCTTCTACAGGCTGGTCTGCAACAGTTACAGTCGGTACTACTGGTGAAGCCGCTTGACCTTCGGCAACTACGAATGTAGCAGCGATTTCATCATCACCTGAAATTCCTTTGGCTTGGATACGAGAGCCTGGGATAGTTAATTTAGCTTGATCTTCAGCTGCAACTTCCCACCTATCAACGTCATAGCTTCCTAGAGTACCATCTGACAATACATAGCTAACAGATGGATCAACCGTACTCAGATCTGTACTTGGTGCAATTCTCTTAACTACAGGTAATTCTGCTTCGAGCGCCAAGACTTCAACACGCGCTTCTACATCTCTTCCTTCTGCCACACCTTTAACAGTAAAAATACCAGGTTGGTTGACATCAACTGCGGACCATTCTACTGGAAGTTTTGCACGGCTGCCATCACTGTAGATAAATCCTACTTTTGAAGGCATTTTCGCTGCTTGACCGATTACTGTACGAACTTTAGGAACCTCTGTACCTAAAACAGTTTTTTCCTCTTGGTCTTTCTTACCTGTGAAGATAGTTGTTTGACCAGATTTCAAGAGATCAGAGTGAGCAGTCAATGTAAATTTACCTGCTTGCTCCGTTGATTTAACAATTACAACACCCTTACCATTGAAGGCCTTACGGATCCATGAGCCGTCTGCTTGTTCTTTATAACGTTCACGGCTAGCTTGTTCTCCGTTGTCCACACCGACAATCTGACCTTGTCCATGCAACTGGAAGCGAACAAGATTATTGGCTGTAGGAACTACGTTACCTTTACTGTCAACAATTTCGTAATAGATATAAGTAAGGTCTTTCCCGTCAGCTGCGATAGCATTTTCTTCTTTGACCAAACGAACTCCTGCAGGTTCTCCAGCAGTCACAATCTTATCACGAGCAACAATATTCCCAGCTTCGTCACGAGCTACTGCTTCCAAAGTACCTGGTTCAAAAGCAACCTTCCATTCAAGGTAGAGCTCATTCGCATTAGCACCTTCTTGGTAAGTGCGTCCATCGCTTGTTTGTTTCTTGTTAAAGTTTTTCTTACCTAGTGACTCACCATTTAAGAACAGTTCCACACTTGCAGCGTTAGAATAGGCACGAACTGGAATATTACCATCTGCATCCGCTACATTCGCTTTTAGAGTAGGATTTTCCCAATTCCAGTGAGGAAGGAGATGAACCATTGGTTTCTTATCAGCAGAAACCCATTGGCTTTGGTACAAGTAGTAATCATTCTTTGGAATACCAGCTGTATCTACGATACCAAAGTAAGAACTCTTAACTGGAGTTTGGTTTTGGTTGTGCCATGGAGTAGGTTCACCGATATAGTCCGTACCTGTCCAGATGAACTGACCTGCATAACCAGCATTGTCACGGTCAAAAGTCCAAGATGCAGTAGCTGTTTTACCCCAACCAACACGGTCGTTACCGTAGTCTGATTGCTCATAATGTCGGTAAGCTTGATTGCTGTGGACCAATTCACGTTCTGGGCGGAAATAGCTTCCACGTGTACGAGTGGCTGAAGACGTTTCAGATCCGTAAATCAACCAATTTGGATGTTTTGCACGAAGTTTCTTGTAGTTGTCTTCTGAATAGTTAAATCCAACCGCGTCAAGTTCATTCGCAATCTTTTCATGATCACCACTACCATCACCAAAACGGAACTTATCTGCTCCCATAGTGACATAGCGTGTCTTATCAACAGCCTTAATAACTTGAACCAAGCGTTTAACTGTTGCTAAAGAACGAGGTTTCCCGTCTGCTTCACCGATTTCATTACCGATAGACCACATGACGATAGCAGGGTTGTTCTTTCCTCGTTCAACCATGGTACGAAGGTCAAAATCAGACCATTTTTCACCTTTCTTAGCGTCTGGGTGAGTAGCATCTTTATCAAAGAAGCGACCGTAGTCATACTGTTTCTTACCACCATACCAAGTATCGAAAGCTTCTTCTTGGACCAACAAACCAAGCTCAGCAGCGATCTGCAAGGTCTGCTCACTAGCTGGGTTGTGGGTTGTACGGATAGAGTTGACACCCATATCCTTCATCTGTTTAAGACGACGGTATTCTGCTTTATAGTTTTCTTCAGCACCCAGAGCCCCGTGGTCATGGTGAAGAGAAACACCATGGAATTTAATGCGTTCACCATTCAAAGAGAAGCCTTCATTTGGTGTCCAGTTGTAGTAACGGTAACCAAACAAGTCCTTCTTAGCATCGACAAATTGACCATCACGATAGACACGAGTCACCAATTCGTAAAGAGCTGGTTTGTCGCTATGAACTGTCCAAAGTTTTGGTTTATTAACTTGTAAAATAGCATTTAAGCTAGCTGATTGATGAGCTTTCAATACTTGACTAGCTGTACGAACTAGATCAGTTACAGCTTGACCATTACGTTCGATAATTTGGTATTCAGCAAGAATTTCATGATCTTTATCATCAGTATTGACAATCTTACTGGTTACATGAGTATCAACCTTGCCATTCTGTTGTTTTTCAAGGTCTGGTGTTAAAATAGTTGTTCCATTTTTCTCAGTATGGACCTTATCTGTGACTTGAAGGGTAACATCACGGTAAATCCCGCTTCCTGAGTACCAACGGCTACTTGGTTGTTTGTTAATGGCATGCACTGCTACAACATTCTTGCGACCGTCTTTATGGAGATAGTCAGTGATGTCATATGAGAATTGGTTGTAACCATTTGGATAGTGACCAACTAGCTGTCCATTTACATAAACCTGAGAATCCATGTAAACCCCATCAAATGTGATACGAACATTCTTATTGAGGTCTTCTTCATCGAGTTTAAAGGTCTTACGATACCAAGCATCACCACCATTGAGTTGCCCACCTTCGTTTTGGGCAGGTGAGTCATGGTCAAAGTCATTGTAGATACTCCAGTCATGAGGAAGGTCTAATTTCTTCCAACTAGAAACATCGGCATCTGGCTTGACCGCATCTTTAGCATTGGCATTGAGCTTGAAATGCCAGTTTTGGTTGAATTCTACTTTTCTATCCTCAATCAACTGTTTTACCTCATCATTAGTTGCAGGTTTGAGCTCTGGTTTTTCTGTTTGAGCAGATTGATCCTGAGTCACAGCTGGAGCTTGCTTTTCTACATCAGAGGTTTCTTTTTTCTCAGGAGTAGTCTCAGTAGTTGGGGCTTCCACTTTTTTCTCTACTTCATGATTAGTTTCTACTGCTTCACTGTTAACAGTTTCTGTTGTTACAGGTTGTTCAGAAACCTTTGAATCTACAGCTCCCTCTTTAGGAGTTTCTTTCTCCACTTTTTCTGTAGCAACAGCGACTGGTGTCTCATCAGCAGATACAGAATTTACACCTGCTAGATTTGCTCCAAATAAAACAGAGCAAGTCCCGATAAGCACTGAGCATGTTCCTACCGTAAATTTACGGATGCTATAGATACTTTTGCGATTCCAATAATCTTTTCCCATAGGGTTCTCCTTGTTAAGTAACCGCTTCCATTTTTGTTGAAAGCGCTATACTTTTTTTGTAATGATTACTTCTATTTTATAAAATAATATAGGAAACTTCAATACTATGACTGTAAAAATCATACTTTTGATTGTTTTTTCTATATTTTGTAGAAAACTATAAAAATCTGAATGTACATTTAGTGAAATTTACCAAAAAACTGTCCTACTAGAGGACAGCTTCTTATTTTTTATGCATCTAAAGTCACATAATCCCTTCATTTTTTGTAACTAGATACTTGTTGCAGTTGATTACTTTATTTCGAAACAGTAATGATAAATCCATCTGGCAAGATGACTTGCTGACCATCTTTAAACTGGCAATGACTCGCTAAGTCAACTGAATCTCTGTCTAAAGTATATTTCTCAGAAGACTGATTAAAGATGGCCTGAACTTCTTTCCCTTGGTAGTTCCACTTCAAAGATAGGACATCTGGTTTCACTTCTTCCAAGCGATAATTTCCATGCTGGATAATACTTGCAACTTCCTTACGGACTTGGATTAATTTCTTCATAAAATTCAGCATGTCATTGTCTTCAGAAACACGGTCCCAAGGCATGACACGACGGCAGTCAGGGTCTGGTCCACCAATTAGTGCTAGCTCTGTTCCATAATAGATACAAGGGGTCCCTTTTTGAAGATAGAGGAAAGTTAGGGCTGCCTTGACATGCTGGAGATTTCCTTTGGCAGTTGTAAGGATACGCTCTGTATCATGAGAATCTAAAAGGTTAAACATCACCTCTGAGATTTGTTGCTTGTAGTACATCGACTGGCTGTTGATTTCTGAAATAAATTGCTCCGTCTTTTTACGCTGACGCAAGAAATAATCCTTGATACTTTCAGAGAGCGGGTAATTCATGACAGCATGGAACTCGTCCCCTTGTAGCCAAGGCTGAGAAGTATGCCAGATTTCACCTAAAATATACAAATCAGGCTTTTTAGCGAGAACTGCCTTTCTGAAATCTCTCCAGAACTGATGGTCAATTTCATTGGCAACGTCCAAGCGCCAAGCATCGATATCAAAATTCTCAATCCAGTAGGTTGCAACACTTAAAAGATAGTCCCTAACCTCCGGATTAGCTGTATTCAACTTAGGCATATAGCTAGCAAAGGCAAAGGTATGATAAGGGAGTTGTCTTGGATTCTGAAGTTTATCCTCAGTAACTGGAAATTCTTGGATATGGAACCAATCTTTATATGGTGACTTTTCTCCGTTCTTTAGAACATCCTGCCATTGGGTAGACTGGTAGCCGATATGATTGAAAACAGCATCTAGCATAATCTTGATGCCCCGTTTGTGGGCTTCCTCGACTAAATTACGAAAAACTTCCTTGTCTCCAAAGTGACGGTCAATTTCAAAATAATCCGTCGTATCATACTTGTGATTGGTCGTTGCTTCAAAAATCGGACATAGGTAAAGTCCTGTGATTCCCAAATCTTTAAGATAGTCTAAGTGGTCAATAATCCCTTGTAAATCTCCACCAAAAAAATCATCAATATTAGGTGCAATGGCAGCATCCCACTCTCGAGCTCCATCTGGAGTCAGATTAGGATTTCCATTGGAAAAGCGTTCTGGGAAAATCTGATACCAAACGGTATTTGAAACCCAGTCAGGTACCTGACATCCATCGATTTCGTGAATATAAGGAAGCTTAAAGCCGTTTCCATCAGCATCCAAGTTTTCTTGAGTATGTTCTACGCAACCCTTATCACCGTAAAAAATACCCTGACCTTCCTCATCAAGGAGCTCAAAGAGATACTGAATCCGTGCAAAATCAACCGATACCGTAACCTGCCAATAGTCAAATAGGGCATCTGAGGTTACTTTGGTCATTTCTTTCTTAGCTTCATACTTATCCTCAATGAAAATAAAGGGATCTCCATAGTGTAAGATAACCTTCTGGACATCATTTTTCTTCGTTCTAATTCGGATATGTAGCTGACCTTCTTTGTAAAGATAAGCATATTCTGATTCTGGTCTATGATAAATGGCTGTTAATTCCATGTCTTGTCTCCTAAATAATCATCATCAACAAAAACGCAAACGTTTTCATAATCAATGTTTCTAGTATACTACTTTAAGATTCGATTTGCAATACTTGGTCAAAATTCGCAAGAAAACAGCTCAAAATAAATTCTGCAGACTAATCCAGAAATTTCAGCACCTATCAATAAAAAGCTCCTAAATTCAGCCTCACAATCTAGTCAATCCGACAAAGGGCAATTTCTTTTAAAACTCTGTCGTACAGGAAGGTTAAACAAATGTTATCTGTTATATTTTGAACTTGGTACATTTGTCCGTTCATACGATCTCATCCATTATCCCTTCAATCAACTCCGTAAGACTTTCTGCTACATAGATAATTTCATCAGGGTCATGGATGTAGCAAATAATCTGCCCTTCCTGACCCTCTCGGTCTGGATCAAAATCCAGCATAAGATAACAAGAGTCACAATACTGGGCAAAAGGAAGCCATTTTTTATTAAAAAGATAGGGCTTTATTCTACTATCACGCATATTTTCCAGGTCTTGTCTAGAAAAATAGTCGGGAAAATCCGTCAATAGAGCATCCCTATTTTGAAAGTATTTTTTACAACTTTCCATTTCCTGCAAACTCATTAGAGAAAAAGGTAGCTCTCTCTGGTCAATCACACAAGGTAAAATAGAGAAGTATTTACTCCCATTTTTGTAGTAATAAAGCGCTTTGAAGTCACTAGGTAGACGAATACCAAGTCTTTCCTCAAAGGCTTGAAGCTCTTCCTCGGAAGCACCAGAAATATTCTGATAATCATCTAGGTATTCCTCTTCCACAGGATCATCCAAATTCCAGTCTTCAAAATACTCACAAATATAAGTTTCTATTTTCTTAACTTGGTCAATTAGTTGCATCATTTCACCATGATTTCTTTTTTTATCTGTCTTCTAATGCTTTTTAACGCTTATAACTTGTTTTTTCTAGGAGAAAGGGTTCAGGATTTTGCTTAATCCAAGCAATAGCTAGCTGACACAGGCAGTCTAGACTGGCTTCATCATCGCTTTCTTTGCTATGGATTTGCGCAATAACTTGCTTGCTTTCTTCCAATTCTTGTTCTGAAAGAGAGTTTCCTAGAGACAAGTATTGAGGGAGAGCCTGAAGCATTTTTCTATAGTCCCTGTCCCAGTTGGCCCCACCGTTTCGATCCAGTTCATCTCGAACTCTGCCTGGTATACGAATAACTTCCCCCTGAACAGTTTTTGCTGCTCCACTTGAAGGAATCAAGAAGGACCAAAGTTCCTCATATTGCTCCTCCCAAATTCCTTCTTTGACCAAGATTGGTGCACTGCCATCATGGGTTAATCGTTTGGCGACTGGCTTAACATCAAACAAAGCATAAAGTTTTTCTAGACCCTGATCTGTGGCTTCTAGATAGTCGAGATTGATTCCTTCTCTATGAAATTCAAAATCCTTACCAATATTTTCGACCTTTTCTTTCATGGCTGGTGTTTTCTTAGCACCAGCATCCAGAAGCATTGCGGCGATTTCAGCTGTTTGGGCAATATAGATTCCCCGACAGACAGTGAGAACGGAGTCTAGTGGAGTTTGTCCCCTATCATTCTTAGGGTTGACCTTTGCTCCCTTTTCTAAGAGAAGCGCAACGGTCTTAGGATGAAAAAACTCAGCTGCCACATGCAAGGGTGTATTGCCATAAGTATTGGTTTTTTCAACATCTGCACCCAATTCGAGCAAGAGTTTTACAGTCTCTCTTCCCATGGTTGCCTGACGATACAAAGGAGTTGCTCCATAATAATCAGGGATATTGATATCTAAGCCCTGTTCGACAAGCCAAATAACCAATTCATCCTGGACTCCTCCCATATGCAGAGGTGTACATAAGCTAAATCTTCCATCATGTGCAGTTAACTCACACTTATCATATATGGACTTTAATTGGTCAATATTTCCATCAGTTAGTAGTTCATTAAAGTCCTTGGGTAAGGTAACTCTTTTCTTTTTTGCCATTTTTTACTCCTGTATCCATGATTCTATCTTTTTGTACCTAGATTGTACTCTAAGTATCTTCTAGAACTCTTTTATTTGTATTATACCCTAAAAGCTATGAATAGGCACGAATAAGCTTGATTTTTAACTTTAAAACACTCTTCTTTCAAGAAATTAAATCAAAAAACTATTCATTAAAGGAATAGCTTTTTTACTTATAATTAAAGGTTTCCCCAGCCAACTTATCTGCTAGCTTAGGGAAAAGAGTATAAAATTTATGGGCTAAATGGAGCAAGGCTGGGAGATTGAGTTCCCGTTTGTTTTTTCCAATGGTCTTAACAATTTTTTTAGCTACTGCATCTGGCTCGAGTAGGAAGCGGTCGACCGATTTGAGGTAGGTCCCATCTGGGTCAGCCTGGTCGAAAAACCCTGTACGGATAGGACCGGGATTAACCGTCGTCACATAGACACCATAGGGCATGAGCTCAAGGCGAAGAGCATTTGAAAAACCGATGGCCGCAAACTTGGTCGCTGAATAGAGACTAGACTTGCCAGTCGCTATCAATCCTGCCATGCTGACGATATTGATGATATGTCCTTTTCGGATTTCCTTCATACGAGTTCCAACCAAACGAGACAGATTCATGAGAGCAAAGGTGTTAACCTCAAACATCTGATGAATATTTTGATTAGAAATCTTATCAAAATCCTCAAAAATCCCGTAGCCAGCGTTGTTAATCAAGACATCAATCTTACCATAACGCTGATAGAGTTCGGCAACTAGTTCTTCTATGGCTTGAACGTCGGTAATATCAATCTCAACCAATTCTGCCTGTAGATGATTTCCATATAGTTGAGCTAATTTTTCCTTGTTTCTACCAAGTAAGATGAGTTGGTCATCGGGCAAGAGTTTGACCATTTCTTGAGCTAGACCTCCGCTAGCTCCCGTAATGAGAACAGTACGCATCCTTATCCTTTCTCAATCTTCTAGATTTCCACTTCTTCCAAATCTTTAACTACATGGACATTTTCAAAAATCGTTGCAGCATCTTTCTTAAGCTGGCTAATGTCTTTTGAAAGGAAACGAGCGCTGATATGGTTAAGCAAAAGACGTTTGGCTCCTGCTTCAGCCGCTACCTGAGCAGCCTGCATATTGGTTGAATGGCCATGATTGCGGGCAATTTTCTCATCACCTTTACCATAAGTGGACTCATGGACAAGAACATCCGCATTGACACCAAGACGCACACTGGCATCTGTTTTTCGAGTATCTCCCAAAATGGTGACAATCTTACCAGGTCGCGGTGCTGAGATATAATCTGCTGCCTTGATCTCGGTGCCGTCTTCTAGGACAACATCCTGACCGTTTTTGATTTTTCCAAAAAGAGGGCCGAATGGGACACCAGCAGCCTTGAGTTTCTCAGCATCCAAGGTCCCTTCTAAATCCTTTTGCATGATACGATAGCCGACACAGAAAATAGTGTGATCCAACTCCTCCGCATACACAGTGAATTTATCTGTTTCGAGAATTTTCCCTAGAGAATCTTGGTCAAATTCATGGAAATGAATCTTATATGGCAAACGTGATCCAGACACACGCAAACTGGTCAAAACAAAAGATTTAATGCCTTGGGGACCATAGATTTCCAAATCTGTCTGCTCTTCATTGGCTTGAAAGGCACGGCTAGAAAGGAATCCTGGTAAACCAAAGATATGGTCTCCATGCAGGTGTGTAATAAAGATTTTGCTGATTTTTCGTGGGCGAATCGTAGTTTCTAGAATGCGATTTTGCGTTCCTTCGCCACAGTCAAAAAGCCATACTTCGTTAATCTCGTCCAAGAGTTTCAGAGCGAGACTTGAAACATTGCGGGCTTTGGAGGGCTGACCAGCCCCCGTTCCTAAAAATTGAATATCCATTCGATACTTTCTAATTAATCAAAATATAACATAGCAGTTCGGTTTTCCGAGCGGTAATAGAACTTGCCAGAGAAAGATTTAGCTTCTTGTAGCAAATCCTCTTGACTATAGCCTTTGAGACGTTTACGACCATCCGCCAAGCTTTCCAAATCAGTCAAAGCTGTGAGACTCTCCACACTAACAACTTCCTCTTCTCCGGCATCCTTCATGTAAATCTTTCCAGATTCTTCAAAGACGAGTTGATGAGGGAAAATTTGCGCAATCTCAAAAAGTAAGTCATCCGAGATTCCCTCTTCATTTTCAGAGAAAATCCGCCCCAGTCCCTCACTCTCATAGCAAAATCCAAAGGATTTACCCGACAGGTTAAGGCGAATAAAGGGCTTGCTTTCTAGAGTGAAACTTGGCTCAACATTGTAGAGATTTAGTTCCTGACTGAGTTCTGCAAAGTAATCTGTCGCAGCCTGAGGACTCTTTTTCTGGTAGAGTTCAGCAAAGTAGGCATTGACTACACTCGGAGGAGGTGTGATGAGAGCCAACTGCTCTTGCTCTGTTTTGCTAGCTAGAAGCTGATCTAGATAGACCTTATCCAGACTTGTATAACCTCCATACTTTAGAGCCAACGTTTTAATATCAGTCATAAAATTCCTCTAATCTCCATTTGTTTTTCTCAGCAATGTAGCCTGTGATGACCTCGCAATCATCTTGGTAATCACGCTCTTCTAGGATAGCAACACTCTCTAAATCATGAATCTTGTAAGACTTAGAAAAAGGCACGCGCAAAGTAAAGGGTTCAAAAATGTCCTTGATCTTATCTAACAACAAAGCTTGCAACTGTTCTCGACTATCTTTAGATTTAGCAGAAATCAATGCATAAGGCGTTTGAGTAGGAGTAAAGTCCTCCACCAAATCTGCTTTGTTATAAAGGGTTAGGCGAGGAATATCCTCCATGTCCAAGTCTTTCATGATGGAAAGAACTGTTTTTTCATGTTCCTCATGGTAAGGATTGCTAGCATCGATGACATGGACCAGGAGATCTACATGCTTGCTTTCTTCCAAGGTTGATTTAAAACTCGACACCAACTCTGTCGGTAGGTCTTGGATAAATCCAACGGTATCTGTCAAGGTTACCTGTAGATTGCCCCCCAGATGGATGCTTTTAGTTGTTGCATCTAGAGTTGCAAAAAGCTCATCTGCTTCATACTGAGTCTTGCTGGTCAAAGTATTCATAATAGTTGACTTCCCAGCATTTGTGTAACCAATCAAACCAATCTTAAAGGTACTTGACTCCAAACGTTTTTCTCGAACTGTCGCTCGATTTTTCTCAACCACCTTGAGTTGACGTTCGATATCTGTAATCTGGTTGCGAACACTACGACGGTTAAGCTCCAGCTGACTTTCACCTGGACCACGAGAACCAATTCCCCCTGCTTGACGGCTGAGCATAATCCCCTGACCAACCAAACGAGGCAAGAGATACTTGAGTTGTGCAAGGTGAACTTGTAGCTTACCTTCATGGCTTCGAGCTCTCATAGCAAAGATATCTAAAATCAACTGCATACGGTCAATGACCTTGACACCTAAGACTTCCTCTAAATTGACATTTTGTCGAGGTGTCAGACGGTTGTTGACGATGACAGTCGTGATTTCTTCTGCATCCACTATTTGAGCAATTTCTTCCAATTTACCAGAACCGACAAAGGTCTTAGAGTCGTATTTTTCTCGTTTTTGTCTGTAGCTATCGACTACAACTGCACCAGCCGTCTTAGCCAGACTAGCCAGCTCTTCCATAGAGAGGTCAAAATTATCCATGCCCTGAAGTTCAACACCAATGAGCAGGACTCGCTCCTCTTTTTTCTCCGTTTCAATCATTTAAAAACTCCTCAATCTGGCTTAAAATACGCTCTTTAACACCAGATTCTCCTATCTGATAAAAGGTCACCTGCATGCGATTGCGGAACCAGGTTAGCTGGCGCTTGGCAAATCGACGAGTCGCCTGTTTGAGACTATCGCTAGCCTCCTCCAAACTCTGCTCTCCACGAAAATAGGGGAAGAGTTCCTTGTAGCCAATCCCTTTAGCAGCCTGCACATCTGGATAATGGTCAAACAACCACTTGGCTTCGTCTAGAAGTCCAGCTTCAAACATCAGGTCCACTCTGTGATTGATACGCTCATAAAGTTGACTACGCTCGTCATCCAAGCAAATAATCAGCGGAACATATAAACTTTCTTGATTTTCCAAATCTTGACCAAAATGAGCAATCTCCAAGGCACGCATGGCACGACGACGATTAAACTGAGGAATTTCAAGACCAGCTTTCTCTACCAGATGAACTAACTCCTCATCTGAAACAGGTTCTAAACTAGCTCGGTAAGCTAATATCTCCTCATGAGGTGTCTCTCCACCAAGATGATATCCCTCTAGTAGACTCTGAATATAAAGTCCTGTCCCACCAGCTATTATAGCAAGTTTACCGCGATTTTGAATATCCTCGATGGCTACCTTTGCTTCTGAAACAAAATCAAAAGCCGAGTAAGACTCGGTTACATCTCTCACATCAATCAAATGATGAGGAACAGCTGATTGCTCCTCTGGACTAGCTTTGGCTGTTCCAATATCTAATCCACGGTAGACTTGTTGGCTATCCCCACTGACTACTTCACCATTGAATCGCTGAGCAACTTCAATGGCTAGGGCAGTCTTTCCAACAGCTGTTGGACCAACAATCACAATTATTTTGCTTTTCATCGTTTTTCCTTGAAAAATTCCCATTTTTTCGTTACTATTATTATATCACAAAAAGCACAGTCAGAAAAATGCTATCTTTCTAGCTATTTCTGCCTGATATATAAATTAAAGGAGGAAGACTAATGGCTAAAGGTTTTGCTAAAGGTCTCGTAACAGGTGTTGCAGGAACTGTTGCTGCTGTTGCAGGTGCAGTATACGCATTCAAAAAGAAAGTGATTGAACCAGAAGAACAAAAAGCAGCTTTCATCGAAGAAAACCGTAAAAAAGCAGCTCGCCGTCGCGTATCACGTTAATAAACAAAAAAGAAGTTGGATTTTCCAACTTCTTTTGTTGTTCTTAAATAGCTAGGTCAAACTTCAACTGAGGTTTCACTGGATCGTAGTCAACCAACTCAAAATCTTCTGCTTTAATATCAAAGAAGTTGGTCTTATCTGGTACATTCAAGACCAAACGTGGTTGGCAATTTGAAGGTTGACGACGAAGCAATTCCTCAGCTTGTTCAAATTGATTATCGTAGATATGAAGGTTGTTGATAAAGTAGAAGAATTTTCCTACCTTCCAACCAAAGTGTTTAGCAATCATCATTTGAAGAGCCACATACTGCATAGCATTGATGTGGTGAGCTACCAGCATATCGTTAGAGCGCTGAGTCAAGGTTGCATCCAAATAGATTTCCCCATCTACACGACGGACATCAAACATGGTTTGAAAAGCACAAGGAAGAAGGCCGTCTGTTTCCTCAAATGCTTGGTAATCCCAAAGTGAGATGATATTTCGACGGTTCCAAGGATTGGCTTCCAGCTGTTTGAGGATTTTATTGATAATGTCGTGCTTCTTAACCACAGCCCCATAACGCTCCCCAATAGTACCTGTGTCTCCCACTTCCCAATCATTCCAGTAGTGAACATTGTACTTGTCATTGAGAACTTCTAAGCTATTAGTCTGGTCTTGATAAATCCAAAGCACTTCTTTGATAGCTGATTTGATAGCAATTGGACGCAAGGTTGTGATTGGAAATTCACCCTTGGATAAATCATATTCCGCGAAAGCACCCGTTACGTACTTAGAATTGGCAACAGTCCCATCTTTGTACTTGGGACGAGCTTGTTCGGAAAAGACGCCTTCATTGAGAATTCGCTCGATATTCTCTTTAAAAATCGTGTCTGCTTTTGTCATTTACTCTCTCCTCAACGTTTATTCTTAACTAGTATAGCATAAAAAAAGAAAGGAGGAAAATCACTCGCTTCAAGATAGTGATTTTCTCCTTTTTATTTCTTATTGCAAGACAAGAGATGCTGCTCCAATCACTCCAGCGTCATTTCCTAGAGTTGCAAGAGCCAATTTAGTGGTTGTACGAACTTGCGGGAAGGTATTTTCGTCATAAACCTTTTGAACACCTTGTAGAAGGAATTCTCCGGCAGCTGAAACTCCACCACCGATAACAATTGTTGATGGATTTAGGATAGAACCAATGTTGGCACATGCAATACCCAAGTAACGTGAGAAGTTACGGTAAACGATCAAAGCGAGGTCGTCCCCTTCTTTTGCCAAGTCAAAGACAGTTTTAGCAGTTACTTCTTCACCATCATCAATCAAGCGTTTTAAGGCTGCATCCCCTTCATATTCATCCGCGTAACGGCGAGTCAAGTTGACAATCCCTGTTGCAGAAGCAACTGTCTCAAGACAGCCTTTTTTACCACAGGTACATGCGATTGGTTGGTCAAAGTCAACAGTGATGTGACCAAGCTCACCAGCAGCACCAGCAACACCGTGAAGCAATTTACCTTCTGCCACGATACCGCCACCAACACCTGTACCCAGAGTCATAAAGACAACGTCTGGTTGGTTTTCACCAGCACCCATCCAACGCTCACCAAGAGCAGCTACGTTAGCGTCATTGTCGATAAAGAATGGAATACCCAAGGCTTTTTCCATTTTCTCTTTGATCGGTTGAAGAGTTTTCCAGTTGAGGTTGTAGGCACCAATAACAGTTCCATTTTCACGGTCAACTACACCAGGTGAACCCATACCAATCCCTTGGAAATCTGTCGCAGCTAATCCAAGCAATTCAAAACGATGTTGAATAGATTCAATCATATCGTCTACGATATGGCTTCCTTCATCCAAAATGTTGGTCTTGATAGACCATTTTTCTTGGATTTCTCCTTCTTGAGTTAAAATTGCAAACTTGACAGAAGTTCCACCAAGGTCAATCCCAATAATCTTTTGACTCATCTTTTTCTCCTTTATATTTATTAATGGAAATGCTTACAGACATAGTATATCAAAAACCATCGATTTGTGCAAAGGTTTGCGGAATGATAGTCAAAAATTAATCATATAAAAATATCAGTTTGAAACAATTAGTAATCTAAATGTTGAATGGCATAGTTTGCTTCTTCTTTGGTAAATTTGTCAATACTAGGAGAAGTTAGCCAGTCATAAATTTTCGTTTTTGAGAGTTTGCTATATTTTCGGTATTGTCTTGCTTTAGCTAAGGCATTCGCCTTATAGTCTGCTTGCAAATGATTGATAGCATATTGTGCAGTGTCACTATTAAAACCTTCATAAATTAACATCTCATAAATTCTTTTTTTTGACAAATGAATCCCATTATATCCTTGTGCTCTCTTTAAAGCTGCTGAGTATGGATTCCCGGCTGCTGGTTTTGGTTGCCACACACCATCGTATCCTACATAGTAACGACCACCATCTACCCATTTATCCCTTACCATTTTACCATTAGAATCAACATAGTAACGACCGCCATCTACCCATTCATTCTTGGCCATCTTACCATCTGATTTATAATAATAAGCTCCTACCCATTTATTGCGAAGATAGCTGCCTTCTGATGGTAGATTAAGTTTTTGAATAGCATAGTTTGCTTCTTCTTTGGTAAATTTGTCAATACTAGGAGAAGTTAGCCAGTCATAAATTTTCGTTTTTGAGAGAATGCCATATTTTAGGTATTGTCTTGCTTTAGCTAAGGCATTCGCCTTATAGTCTGCTTGCAAATGATTGATAGCATATTGTGCAGTGTCACTATTAAAACCTTCATAAATTAACATCTCATAAATTCTTTTTTTTGACAAATGAATCCCATTATATCCTTGTGCTCTCTTTAAAGCTGCTGAGTATGGATTCCCATCTGCTGGTTTTGGTTGCCGCACACCATCGTATCCTACATAGTAACGACCACCATCTACCCATTTGTTACTAGCCATTTTACCATCTGATTCAACATAGTAACGGCCGCCATCTACCCATTCATTCTTGGCCATCTTACCGTCTGATTTAAGATAGTAATTTCCTATCCATTTATTACGGGCAATGCTTCCTTCAGCTGTTAAATAGTAATAGGAACCAGAATTTTTATCATAGATCCAATCGCTTTTTACCCTCTTACCATCTGATTTAAGATAGTAATTTCCTACCCAAGTATTTCGGACAGCGTTTCCCGAAGCATTTAGGTAGAAATAAGAATTAGCTTTTTTATCAAAAATCCATTCGTTCTTAGCTCTCTTACCATCAGATTTGAGATAGTAATTACCGACCCAGGCATTTTGGACATAATTTCCCGATGCATTTAAATAGAAGTAGGAGTTAACCTTTTTATCAAAAATCCACTTATTAGTGACTTTAACACCATTTTCATAATAAGATGAGCCTACCCAGCCAGACTGGACTTTAGACTTTGGCTTATCCTGTTTAGGTGTCGTATTTTTTTGTTTATCAGATTGCTTTGGAGTGCCAGATTTAGGCTTCTCTGATTGTTTTGGAGTGCTAGATTTAGGCTTCTCTGATTGCTTTGGAGCGCTAGATTTAGGCTTCTCTGATTGTTTTGGAGTGCTAGATTTAGGCTTCTCTGATTGCTTTGGAGCGCTAGATTTAGGCTTCTCTGATTGTTTTGGAGTGCTAGATTTAGGCTTCTCTGATTGCTTTGGAGCGCTAGATTTAGGCTTCTCTGATTGTTTTGGAGTGCTAGATTTAGGCTTCTCTGATTGCTTTGGAGCGCTAGATTTAGGCTTCTCTGATTGTTTTGGAGTGCTAGATTTAGGCTTCTCTGATTGCTTTGGAGCGCTAGATTTAGGCTTCTCTGATTGTTTTGGAGTGCTAGATTTAGGCTTCTCTGATTGCTTTGGAGCGCTAGATTTAGGCTTCTCTGATTGTTTTGGAGTGCTAGATTTAGGCTTCTCTGATTGCTTTGGAGCGCTAGATTTAGGCTTCTCTGATTGTTTTGGAGTGCTAGATTTAGGCTTCTCTGATTGCTTTGGAGCGCTAGATTTAGGCTTCTCTGATTGTTTTGGAGTGCTAGATTTAGGCTTCTCTGATTGCTTTGGAGCGCTAGATTTAGGCTTCTCTGATTGTTTTGGAGTGCTAGATTTAGGCTTCTCTGATTGCTTTGGAGCGCTAGATTTAGGCTTCTCTGATTGTTTTGGAGCGCTAGATTTAGATTTCTCTGATTGTTTTGGAGCGCTAGATTTAGGCTTCTCTGATTGCTTTGGAGCGCTAGATTTAGACTTCTCTGACTGTTTTGGAGCGCTAGCTTTTGGCTTCTCTGATTGTTTTGGAGTGCTAGCTTTTGGCTTCTCTGATTGTTTTGGAGCGCTAGATTTTGGTTTCTCTGATTGCTTAGGTAAATTATTTTCTTTTACGTTACCATTCTTAGGCGTACTCTTTTCTTGAGCAGAAACTTGCTGTATTGAAAAAGGGGACATACCTGCTGTATCTGTAAGCAAAGCAAGTCCAAGGGTTGCTGTCGCTATGCTTGTTACTATATATTTTTTTGATTTCATCTTAAACTATCCCTATTTTTAAATTTAATGACGCCTACATTATATCAAATGCTTAACTTTATTTCAAATTCAATATTTAATGTTCACAAATAATATTTAATAGCCATTAAGTTTTCAACTCATACAAGCCCCTAACCGCATTGCAGGCATAAATAACTTCTGCTTGCTTCAAATCTTCTATGGTTAAGACCTTCTCTTCTACCTGCCCGCTTTCAAGTAAATGCTGGCGATAAATCCCTGGTAAAATGCCAAGACTACTAGGTGGGGTATAGAGCTTGCCATCCATTTTTAAGACCAGATTCCCAATAGAGGTTTCAAGCAATTTTCCATCAGCAGTGTGATAGATGATTTCCTGCTCTCCCACTGTCAAATGTGGTCGGTGTGTCGTCTTAAAGTAGGTAAAGGCCTGCTTCAAATCAGCTTCTTGTAGACAAAGCTTGGCCTGACAAAAGTTAGAGCTAAGTGGTGTCAATACTTGTCGTTCAATTTCAATCTCTCCAGACTTGTTGAGACTGATTCGCAAACGGTAGTCTTGATGAAGGTCACAAGACTGACACTCCTTCTCTATTTCTTGTCTCAAACTATCTTCATCAAACGGAAAGGCAAAATAACGACTAGCCTTTCGCAGTCTTTCTAGATGTTGCTTTTCAAAGAGCAAATTTTTCTGGCTGATTTTCCCTGTCGTAATCAGCTGAAAACGAGGTTGTTTTCGGTAAAGAACAGCTGCTTTTTGCTGGACTTCACGGTATTCTGACTTCCAAGTACTATCCCAAGTGATGCCACCTCCAACACCATAGATGGCTTGCCCTCCATGCAGTTGAATGGTTCGAATAGCCACATTGAAAATCCGTCGTCCATTGGGCAGTAGGAGGCCAACAGTTCCACAGTAAACTCCTCTAGCTTGTGGTTCCAAGTTCTTGATAATTTCCATGGTCGCTATCTTAGGAGCTCCTGTGATGGAGCCACATGGAAAGAGCGAACGGAAGATTTCAACTAGGTCAACATCTGGTCGTAACTGACTCTTGATAGTTGAAGTCATCTGCCAAACTGTAGAATACTGCTCCACTTGGCATAAATGCTCCACATGCTCACTACCAACCTCAGAAATACGATTCATATCATTTCGCAAGAGGTCCACTATCATCATGTTTTCTGAACGATTTTTGGGATCCTGTTCCAGCCAAGTGGCCTCTTTCAAGTCTTCATCGTCAGTCAGACCACGTTTAGTCGTCCCCTTCATAGGACGAGTCGTCAACTCACGACCATTTTGCTCAAAAAAGAGTTCTGGACTCATGGAAATCACTGCCATATCATCATGCTCTACGTAAGCATTATATCCCGCTTCCTGCTCCACCACCATACGATTATAGATAGCAAAAGGATTGGCACTTAAATTCTGCTTGAGTTGGACCGTATAATTGACCTGATAAGTATCGCCCTGTCGCAAATGATGGTGAATTTGGGTAATAGCCTTTTCATAGTCCTCAGCAGATGTTACTTCCTGCCAGTTTGATGGCAACTCCACCTCCTCATAAGTCAGAGGAATGTTAGATGTTTCAACACTGTTATGAACAGTGAAGTAAAGCAAATACTCTCCTAACAAGGGACCCTTGTGAACCGCTAACTTATCCTCAAAAGCAGGTGCTGCTTCATAACTAACATAACCAACTACATAGTAGCCCTGTTCTTGGTAGCTTTCCACTTGTGCCAGTAAGTCTGCTACTTCTGCTAAATCTCTGGTTTTTAACTCTTTAATAGGCTGGGTAAAGGTGTGTCTCTCACCCAAAGCCCTAAAATCAATCACTGTTTTTCTATGCATATCCTAAGTATACCATAAATAAGAAGGTCCCTAGAATTTATCTAGTCAGTATTTTTTATCAGATTATCAGGAAATGTTTTAGAATTCTTTATATAATTTAACAAAATAAAAAGGTTCAGCTTATGCTGAACCACTTTTTAATCTGGCACATATTCCAATATATCACCAGGTTGGCACCCAAGTTCTTTACAAATGGCTTCTAGCGTTGAAAAACGTATAGCTTTGGCCTTACCTGTTTTCAGTATTGAAAGATTTGCGGGAGTAATACCTACACGTTCTGCTAAATCTCCTGAACGCATTTTTTTCTTGGCTAATTCGACATCTAGATTAATAACAATCATGTGATATTCTCCTTTCTCTAAATTGTAAACTCATTTTCTTCTGCAATTTCGTTTGCTTTTTCAAGGACTTTACCAATTGTCCAAACAACGAGAGCAGTAACTATGAAAGTTATATTCAGAAATGAATAACCATTGAGTGTCAAAATACCATCTCCTAGAAATGAGGCAATAAAGAGAGAAAGAGAAATACGATTAGCAAGTTTGACATTATGACTTGTAAAAATCTGTTCATGAATAATATTTTGGAAGAACTGTCTAACACAGAATAGTACAAACAGAATGATAAAGCTATTGATAAAGGACAAAGCACTCACTAGTATTGAAGTATTCACCATATCAGGTTTTAAAGAAATAGTCCCAAGGTTAAATAGGCTAATCTCAGTTACATTGAAAACTGTTAAAAAGATGGATATAACTAAAGATACTCCCAAGATAAAAAGTAGGATATTAATAAAACCTAAAGCAAATGGTAAGTAGGAATTTTTCTTAGACATTAATTTCAAAACCTCGTTTCTAATCTCTACTATATTATACAATTATACAATATTAGTAAGTGTTACGTACATGTATTATGCTACTTTATCTGAAAATTGATTTTTGATAAAAGAAAGCACCAAGCTAGCAAAAAACAAAAATGCTGCAATCGAGAAGTTAAAAATAAGATGAGCTGGGTTAAGAATAAGTTCTGTAATACCTTGGATTGCTCCTACAAGTGTCATTAAAATTGCACCCTTTTTCAAGAATGAAATGGTTGTATCTTCAAAAAGATCGCTTTCTTTAAAGTCCTTAGCAAACTGTTTTAATTTGATAAGGCCATATGTCAGAAGTGTATTACCAGCAACAAAGGTTAGAACAAAGGCATTAACTCCTCCCCACGCTTCATAGCCTGACCTTGTTACCTCTGCACCTTCAGATATTAGTTGGCTGATATCAAATTGACCAAGGAAAAGTACTAAGGAAGCGATACTAAAGAAACTGAGGGTAAAGATTCCGAAATTAGAACCTAGTGTAACAATTGATTTAGTAAAGTTTACGATTTTAGTTGATGTAGTTTTTTTCATGATGATTTCCTCTTTTATAAAATATTTTTAGTTTTAGCAACAAATGAGCTCTTTTTGTTACTACTCGAAAACTTATTATTGTTTATCGATATATCTAGTATAGCATAATTTTTTCGAAATGCAACACTTTTTTATCGTTTTTTGATAATTTTTTTCTTTTATTTAAAAACATCTTTATTTAGGAGCAATTAGACTTCAAATATTAAAGTCAACACTTCTAAAAAAATCAAATATGAATCTAAAACATTTTTAGTAAACTATTTTTTAAAAATATCACGTTCACTCAACATAATCTAACAAATAACCATAACCCTTTTCTTCCATTTGATCCTTTGGAATAAAACGGATAGACAGGCTGTTAATACAATAGCGAAGCCCTCCCTTGTCCTTAGGTCCATCTGTAAAAACATGTCCTAAGTGGGAATCACCAGTTCGGCTTCTGACTTCTGTTCTGACCATATTATAAGACTTGTCTTCCTTGTAGGTCGCAACATCTGGACTGATAGGCTGGGTAAAACTTGGCCAACCACAACCCGATTCAAATTTATCTTTCGAAGAAAAGAGTGGTTCACCAGTTGCTACATCCACATAAATACCTGCTTCAAATTTATCCCAGTAACGATTTGAAAAGGCCCGTTCTGTTTGACTATTTTGAGTCACTGCATACTCTTCAGGAGAGAGGAGTTTTTTCAATTCATCGTCACTCGGTTTTGGATATTTACTCGCATCAATGACCGGATAGGCTGCTTGATTGACATTGATATGGCAATATCCATTTGGATTTTTCTGGAGATAGTCTTGGTGGTAGTCCTCAGCCACGATAAAATTAGATAAGGCTTCCCTTTCAACCGCTAGAGGCTGGTCATACTTTTGAGCAACTTGCTCAAAGACTTGATTGATGACTTCTAGGTCCTGATCGTCCTTATAGTAGACTCCCGTTCTGTACTGAGTCCCCACATCATTTCCCTGCTTATTCTTACTAATTGGATTGATAATGCGGAAATAATGGAGCAAGATTTCTTTTAAAGTAATTTGATTGGCATCGTAGGTCACATGAACAGTCTCAGCATGCCCTGTTTGGCCGATTAATTCATACTGGGTAGTTTCTCCTCTACCATTCGCATAGCCAGAAACAGCATCTGTCACACCTGCCACTCGAGAAAAATATTCTTCGACTCCCCAGAAACAGCCTCCAGCTAGATAGATTTCATGTAGGTCAGCATTTTTATCTGGCTCCGTTTTTTTCTTAGCACCTTGACCCTGGCTAACTGCTGCCTTCTCAATTTGAGAGGTATCGGTGTAGCTAGCGCTTCTTTTTTCCAAAAGAAACAAAATTCCGATGATGATGCAAATGATCACTCCAATTAAGAGTATTGTTTTTAATTTATCATTCATGAGTAGCCTCTAATCTATGCTTTTCAGAGTTTCTACAATACTTGCCTTATCCATAAAGCCTGGTTGAGTCTTGACTAGTTTTCCTTCTTTATCAATAAAGGCCTGAGTCGGATAAGAACGGACTCCGTAACTTGCTAAGAGTTTTCCCGAAGGGTCTAAAAGGACAGGGAGATTTTTATAGTCCAAGCCCTGATACCATTTTTTGAAGGCTTCTTCTGCTTGCTCTCCTTTTTGACCAGGAGAAACAACTGTCAAAATTACAAAGTCATCGCCAGCTTCCTTTGCAAGTTCATCGGTATCAGGTAAACTAGCTAGACAGACAGAACACCAAGAAGCCCAAAATTTTATATAGACCTTTTTGCCTTTATAATCTGATAGGCGATACGTTTTACCATCAACTCCCGTAAGCTCAAAATCTGGAACTTCTTCTCCTTTTTTTGCTACCTGAGAGCTAACTTGCGCTTGTTTGTCTTCATTTTGTTTATCAGCCTCGCTCGTCGTCTGATTGTTACAAGCCGATAGACAGACCAGACTAGCACAGACCAATACAGTTGCTTGCCATTTTTTCATTTCCATCACCTTTCTTATTAGATATATGAATATAGATAACGATTTCATAGCTCTATTATATACCTACCTTTCTAAAAATACTTGGAATCTGCTCGGAAATTAATAGCACTTCTTGATGACAAGAAAACTCCCACCTGCTTAGCAGATGAGAGTCCATTAATTATCTAAAGATAGAAGATTTAAAGCTATCTGTTTGTTGAAGAAGTTTCTTAAAGAGTTTTTCTTTAAGTGATACGGTGTTATCAAATTTGACAGAACCATTACTTAGAGTGGTCTTATCTTTATCAACTGCTTCAGCAAATGCTCGTTTCAACTCTTCATAACTATTGTATGTTTTACCATCGATTTCAATAGACTGAATTCCTTTTTTAGCGTTATTCACTACTTCTTCGAAGTAAGCTTTCTTCCAATCTTCGAGATTGTTGAATTTTCCTTCAGAAATCTTGTTGATGATGAAATCGTCACCTAGGGTCTCTTTACCAGCTTTCTTAGATTCAGCTTTTAGCATGTTAGAAGTATAGTTTAGGAAGCCTTTTTCGTAGCCATAGTAACCCCAGATTCTGAAAGTATTGTGTTTGAAGGACATAGCTCCAGGAGCACCTTCACTAGTATTCCCACCGTAGATACCAGACATCATTGGAACCGTGACATAAGCAGAATCAAAGTCAGATGGATTATAAACTCTGTTACCTGGGCCACGGTTGGTCATAAAGTTGTTAGTTACTAGGTCATCTACTGTACGTAATGGAATAGCCTTTTCCTCATCACTCAAAGGTCGCACCTTATCGAATTGATTCTTGGTGTTATTTCCTCGGTATTGTTTGTCTACTTTCTTGAACCAAGCGTTGTTTAAATCTTGATTTGCTTTATTGAGGACAGCTTCTCCTTCAAGATAATCCAGAAGCATGAGCGTATCATTATAGCCCTTCATGTAACGATCAATTTCGTCACGTGATTTAAGGTCATTTGGATTAGTGTTATACCATTGATTTCCATCGTTTGGACGTTCATAAGCCATGTTGAGACCTAGGGCTTTGTACTCACCATTTGGATTTGATACTGACGGAGTTTGTAACATTCCTTGAGCAAATGCTTCAAGATCTGTTCCTTCACGGTGTCTTGAGCCACCTAGATAAACCATTCGGTCATTAACGTGAGTCGTTTCGTGTGTAAAGGCAGAAACCCCAAAATCACTAACCATATCCGTCACCATAAAGAAGACAGAATCATCCTTATATGGATTGGCATAAACACGAGCCACAGCTCCCATCCGCCAATCAGTCGCATGGTAACGGTCTGTAGGTCCATACAATTCACGGATAGGCGCCACATCTTTACCACTGTTTGTATGGCCATAGCGATCAGTACTAATACCTTTATAATTCTGGTTGTCTAGTACAGGTGTTGGAACCATATTATTGCTCTTCAAGAGCTGATTACGTACTTTATCTAGAGATAAACGTGACCAGAAATCTAGGTAATTCTGTTGTCCTTTAGCAACCTTATCAATTTCAGCTTTGAAGGCATTACGCTCTGCTTCAGTGTTCTTACCATATTTTTCAAATGAACTGTAGGCCATAGTATTATATGTTGAAATCAAGAACATATGGGCATCTTTTAAGTTCAAGAGTGGTAGAATCATCTTGCCATGCATATCGTTATTTAAGCCTTCGTAAGCTCGATGTTTCTTATCAGCAAAATCAGGATTTGTTGTTTTTGGTTCCACGATATAGACATTATCTTTAGTTGCTTTTATAAACCAATCATTCAAGTCTGTATCTTTTGTGAAGAGTTCCATGTTATATTTCAGGAAGTCATTTAGGTTACCAGAAAGAGTATTTTTAGCAACTATTTCACGGAAGGCATCGTGTGTACGAGTTCCTTTGACATAATCTTCTTTTGAACCAATTTCAATCAAACGGTCTAACACACTTACATTTTTACCATAAAAGTCTGGCTTGAACAACATGAGTTGCTTGATATTAAAGTTATCAAACTTAACTCCGTAGTAACGATTGAGGTAAGATAGACCAAGGAGAACCGCTGCCTTGTTATCATCAACTTTCTTGATAAGGGCACGTTTAGCCACTTCATCTGTGTTTAATTGATGATCCTCATTTTCAACCAACTGTTTCACAAATTTAGCCAGATTATCCTTGACTTCTTTGAAGGTTTCTTCGAGGTAAAGGTTCTTAATAGCATTGACCTTGTTTGGACCAGTTCTACCAAGGTGTGTGTAGATTGGATCTGATTGCAATTCTACTGAACTTAATTTTTCAACAATAGCATTGATAAGATCACTACGGTCTTTGTCAACCATGTTTGGAGTGTAAACAACTTCACCAAGTTCTGCAATACCATACTCTTTCACTTGTTTGACTTTAGAGTCTTTCGGCGTAATGCTGAAGACATCTTTTGTTTTATCTGCATAGTGGATCATAATATGATCAGCATCAGCTAATTCCGTCACAAAGGTATTGCCCCTCATGGCAGTGACAGACAATACTTCTTTAGTTAGGAGAGGACTTCCTGCAGCAAGTTTATTCCCTTGGTCGACAATCCACTCTTTATTATAGAAAGGTTGAAGTTTTGCGATATTACGGTAAGCTAGCTCCCGAGTCGCATCATAACTATCAATTGCTTTGTATTGATCGTCTTTGTTAAGACTATTATTAAGCTTGTCTTCAATAGGTTTGCTGCTGGTAAATTTATCAGCAGTGATTCCCATCGCTTCAATTTTCTTCTCGGCTTCTGCTAGTGAGATACTTGGAATTTTACGTGAATTGTTAAAGGACTTCTTACCTTCACTCACGCCATCAACACTATAATTACGTTTGGTTCTTGAATAGGTGAAGTAGTCGTCAGCATCAATATCTGAGTGACCAAATACCATCTCTCCAGTTTTGACTTTCATCATAGTGATGTTGTCTTCAATAGTACCTAATGCCCAGTTGGTTCCCAGCAATCCACCAGATTGAACAGCTTCTTTCAGTTCGATAGAACCTTTAGCAACTGAATTTCTAAGGACCCCTTCTTTACCAACCGTGTAGTTATTAGCACCATTTTGAGATGAATAGACTAGACCTGCAGCTTTTGCTTTATTACCAGTAATTTCAGCATCAACGTATGCTTTCTCAACGACACCCTTCCAGTTTTCACCAAGAATTCCAGCTAAATAGCCTCCTCTATTGCCAGCAGCGTGAAGTTTACCGATAAAGGCGACATTACTTACTTTTCCACTACCATCAATTTTATTGATAATACCAGCTACATCATTATTACCAACAACACTTCCTGTTACTTTGACATTCTCGATAGTTGCATTGTTTTTGATGACATTAGCAATTGGAGCTACTCGATCAACTCCAGGCATATCAATATTGACATTTTCTAGTAAGAGATCCTTGACAGATCCACCTTCAATGTTTCCAAATAATGGTCTAGTGATATTATGAATAGCGAATTTATTGCCATCAGTACTTCCCAATGAACCTTTAAAAGCATTGGTTACATAAGATTTGCCAGCAGCTGGTACATTATTAGCATTCATATTGCTACCAAGTTTAAATGTACCAGTAGGATTGGCTTGCATAGCTTTTACAAGTTCATTAAAGTCGTAGTAAACATCACCTTCGTGAGCTTTTGGCTTAGGTAAATAGTGTACATAATCTTCAGTGAAACGATTCTCTGCAGTACGTTGAATCAAATCAGGTGCCTTAGCAGTTACTTTGTATAGTTTATTTCCATCTACAGTAACTTCTTCGATTTTATCAACAGCTAGTTTCGTAACCTTGTTATCGTGAGTCGTAACTTTTAAGTAGTAAAGCTTAACATTCGATGGTTTCTCGGACAAGAGACTACTGTCGGTCTCATTACCTTGGTCATCCACACTGATTAAGCTTGTTTCCTTAATATTTTTGACTTCGACTTTTTTAAGGTCAATTCTCAGTGGTTCTTCCTTAAGAACTTCTTCTTCGTCACCATTACCACGATCATACACCATAGTCGTCGCAAGTGTATAATCCTTGTAATAATCTAAATCAGCTAAAGCTGTCGCAAGATTAGACTCTGAAATAGCAAATGTCTTAATAACATGATCGCCTTTTTTCAACACTGCTTGAATAGACTTAATAGTCACTCCATCTGGTTTCTTAAGGCTATAAGTTGCTTTTGCACTTCGATTCAATTCTTCTGTATCAACTTTAGTTAATGTCAGAGTAGGCTTTTCTAATTCCTTAGTACCTGTTTTGATAATGTGGTCTTGTACCTGTTCAACAATTTCCTCTGAAACAGTAGGGGCATCTGCAGTTTTCACACCCTTGATAGTCTTGTAGACTTTGGTAATTTTCTTCTTACCATTCTTACCTACTTGTGCGACTGTTTCAGCACCCTTGAGTAGACTAGAATCTTGTTCCATTATTGTTTTAAAAGGAACTTCTTCAACAGAAACTTCTTCGGTTTGGCCTTCAATTGGTTTGGTTCCGCGACTGATTTTTTCAGCTACAGGAGCTTTAACAACTTCCGTACTAGTGGTGATAGCTTCGCCAACTTTCTCCCCATCTACAGTTTTATAGACACGATGTATGAGTTGACTACCAGCTTCACCCTTTTGAACAACACTTTCTTCGTCTGTATAGCGATTAGAATCCGATAGATATTCTGTAGAATATGGAATTGTAACAGTTTCTGTTTCTGTCACAGTTGACTCTGTCACATTGTATTCTGGTAAGCTAGGTTGAATGAGAGGTTCACCTTCGTGTCCCTCTTCCTGAGTACCTTTAGCTGTTGCTTCATCTGTATAGGCTGGGAGTTCAGGTTGGATTGGAGATTCTCCTACATGACCTTCTTCTTGAGTACCCTTGGCTCTTACTTCTCCTGTATAGACTGGTAATTCTGGTTGGACTGGGGCCTCGCCTACATGACCTTCTTCCTGGGTACCCTTGGCTCTTACTTCTCCTGTAAAAGCTGGAGCCTCAGGCTGGACTGGGGCCTCGCCTACATGACCTTCTTCCTGGGTACCCTTGGCTCTTACTTCTCCTGTAAAAGCTGGAGCCTCAGGCTGGACTGGGGCCTCGCCTACATGACCTTCTTCCTGGGTACCCTTGGCTCTTACTTCTCCTGTAAAAGTTGGAGTCTCAGACTGGACTGGGGCCTCGCCTACATGACCTTCTTCCTGGGTGCCCTTAGCTGTTACTTCACCTGTAAATACAGGATTCTCCGGTTGAACTAGTGCTTCACCTACGTGACCTTCTTCCTGAGTGCCTTTTGCTGTCTCCAGCTTCTCAGTCACTGGATTTGAAGGATTCTCAGTTTGTGTTTTTTCACGTAGTGATGGGTTTAAATCAGCTTCTTTGAAGTAACCAATATAGTCATATCCATCAATTTGAATGACTCCGTTGGCTAAATCTTCTTGACTACAAGCGGAGATTGTTTGGTTATAAGATAAAAGAATTTGATTTTCAAAAGCTTGAATAGTCTGAGGAATGAAGTAGCTACCTACAAGTGCACCAATAAATAGAATACCTGCTATCTTATTAGGTCGCTTCTTAGAGATTACTAGTACAGCTAATGCAGCTGTCGCAAAACCAAGACCAACGAGACCTAGCTCCTTACTTCCAGTATTTGGTAGATATTGTGTATGAACTTCTTTTTTTCTATAGACAAGATAAACAACATCATCTTGTTTTAAATCAGAAGGAAGTTCCTTATGAATAAGGGCCTTTTCAGCTTCTGTCAGCTCTTGCTCTGCTAAATAACGATAGTGTACCTGATTTGGCTCACAAACTTCATTAGCTGCTACTTGATCAAGCAAGAGGTAGTTAGCACCGAAAAGTACGGCTCCGATAACAGCAGAACCGACTCCAACAGAGAACTTTCTAATAGAATATTTTATAACCTTTTCAATATGTTTCTTTTCCATTTTACAATTTCCTAATATTGTCTTGTAGATATTGAGCACGAGATCCACCGATTAATTTCGGACGGCTAGCAAGGGCTGTTACATGTGCATGACCAATTGATTTCAAAACTGGACGAATAGGTACTTGCACATGCTTGATATGCATCCCTATAGCCGTATCTCCAATATCGAGTCCTGCATCAGCTTTGATGAATTCAACTTCAACTGGGTCTTTCATATAGCGAAAAGCCGCCAATTGCCCTGATCCTCCAGCGTTCAGTGTCGGAAGAACACTAACAATCTCAAGATTGTATTTGATTGCAACCTCTCGTTCCACAACTAAGGCCCGATTAACATGTTCACATCCTTGAACTGCTAGGTGGATTCCTTTCGCTGACAGAATTTCTAATATTTTTTGAACAATCAATTCTCCAATTTCTTGACTAGAAGCTTTCCCGATATGTCCTCCAATCACCTCACTGGAAGATAAACCCAAAACAAAGAGAGCCCCCTCATGGAGAGAAGCCTTTGCCAGTACATCTTCTAGGATTTCCTCTACCTCTTTTTGTAAATGTCCTTGGTCCATACTTTACCTCGCTTACTTCCTTCTATGATATCGTTTTTTCATCATTTTAGCAAGCTAGGGACATAGCCCACGTTCTATTAACTCATCTATTTTTTAACCAAAAAAGACAGAGAATGTCCATCTCTGTCTCATTTATAATTCTATTTATACTTTTTGGAGTCCTTGGACGGCATCGTGATTGATGATGATTTGACCGTATTCTTGGAGAACTGAACGGCTGATATCACTATCATCAGCAAACTCACGCATGCGAGCCAATAACCAAGCTGGATAAAGACTTGGATAATCTTCTACATCAACCAAGACTGTTAGATAGTATTGGTCATTCATTTTGTAGAGTTCTGAAGTCTCCATTTGGTAATCAACGGTTTTCGCAAAAGAAACCAAACTAGTTAAGTCGTCAAAGCGTAGGATGTAGTAGATATAAGGTTCTCTTTTCCCTTCTTCTACTTCAGGAGCTTCAACCACTTCTGCCTCTTCATCTTTTTCAACCTGTTCAAGAGATTGAATAGCTTCAATATCATCTTTGGTTTTTTCGGCAATTGTTTTCTCCAAGGTTTTCAAAAACTCATCTGGAGACATTTTTGCTAACTCATCCATGTCAGGAAGGTCTGCCAAATCCTCAAAATCCAAGTTTTGGTCAATCTTAGACTTGGTCACAAAGACATCAACCTTGTCAGGCTTTGGAGTCACTCGGAAGCTAAGCATGCCTGTATCCAAGAAACTATCTGGCATTTCTAGCTCATCCAAAATGGCGTAGAAAAACTCTTCTGTTTTTTCCTGTGGAACGAGAAAGTCTGCGATTTCCATTCCACGATCCATCAAGTCTTCTAAAGACATCGTAATTTTTAGTGTGGTATCACTGATTTGTTTCATTTTCATAGTTCGTAACCTCATACTTTCAGTTCTATCTATTATACAAGATTTAAATGATTTTATCAAAAGAATGGCGTTGGAATGTTCATTGACATCTAGTATAGAACACTAATTATGATTTAGAATTCTTTGTTATCAAAGATAAAACACTTCACTATGCACTGGATCTAGTTCGTGCTAAAATCAAACGAAGTTAACAAAACACCTATAAAGCTTAAGCTTTATAGGTGTTTTTATTGTAGAAAAATTTAATTAAAAGTCATTTAGAAACTTAATTCTTTTCTTGGCTCGTTTGTGTCTTAGGTTCAGTAGATTGTTTTTTTTCCTCAGACGTAACAGATGAGCTTTCTGTTTGTTGAGTTCTCTCTACTTCTGTTGTTTCGAAAATGTGCCCCTGACTATTTGCCACCGTTTGTTCCTGAGTTGTTACCTCGGTTGTTGTTGTAGCAGTTGTCCAAACTCCATCTGCGTTGAGCTTGTATCCGTCAGGACTTGTTCCATTTCTGAGGAGAGAACCATTTGTTTGGAAATAGTACCAGTTACCATTCAGTTGTTGCCAACCAGTTTCCATAGCACCACTTGCATTGAGATAATAGCTGACTCCATTTATCTCTTGAAGGCCTGTTAGCATGATACCTTCCTTGTCGAGATAGTACCATAGACCTTTGTCTTTGAACCAACCAGTCTTCATGGCACCACTTCCTGTGAAGTAGTAATAATGGTTATCAAGCCATTTCCAGCCTGTCTGCATAGCGCCACTTGCATTGAGGTAATAACGGGAACCATCAATCTCTTGAAGGCCTGTTAGCATGATACCTTCTTTATCTAGATAGTACCATAGTTCCTTATCTTTGAGCCAACCTGTCTTCATAGCGCCGCTGCTTGCGAAGTAATAATAATGGTTATCGAGCCATTTCCAACCGGTTTGCATAGCTCCGCTTGCATTTAGATAATAACGAGAACCATCGATTTCTTGGAAGCCTGTTAACATGACACCCTCTTTATCTAGATAATACCAGATGTCCTTATCTTTGAGCCAACCTGTCTTCATCGCACCACTGCTTACGAAGTAGTAATAATGGTTATTGAGCCATTTCCAACCTGTCTGCATAGCGCCACTTGCATTGAGATAATAGCGAGAACCATTAATATCTTGAAGGCCTGTTAGCATCACACCTTCTTTATCTAAGTAGTACCAAGTATCTTTATCCTTGACCCAGCCAGTTTTCATATCCCCATAGATAGTAAAATAGTTCCAATGACCATCAAGGAAGGCCCAGCCAGTTTTCATGATTCCATAGTTGTCAAAATAGTAGGTCTTTCCATTAATTTTTTTCAGACCAATTGAAGGAACACCGTCTCCATCATAATAATACCAGCTTGCCCCAATCTTTTGCCAACTAGAAGCCTTTCCTTGAGTCTGTAAGCTACCATTACTTGCAAAGAACATCTTCTTGCCATTAAAGACTTGTAAACCAGTCAGCATTTTACCATCTTTATCAAAGAGATATTTTTGCCCACCAATTTCAGCTAGTTCGTTGTAGCTTCTAGCACCCGACCACGTGATATAGTACCAAGAGCCATCATGCATAAACCAACCGGTCTTCTGCATACTTCCATCTTTGTTTAGATAGTACCAGTTTCCATCTATTTTTTCTTTAGAGTCTTTCAGATGAAGCCATCTATCAGCCTGCATTTGCCCTTGCCCATTAAAGAAATAGTAGACGCCATCTATTTTTTTCCACCCAATTGCCATTTCATCATCAGATAGACGATATTTCCAGTAGCCATCTTCCTTATACCACTTTTCTGATACCGTAGGAATATCAGGGAAAGATTCTGATACATTTGAAAAACCACTATCGCTGATATCAAAAACCGTCGAATCTTTGGTTTCACTATAAGCTTTGATTATTTGTATATTTTTTTCTCGGAGCAAATTAGTCGTTGATTGACGATTGATGTCTGATCCACTTGTTTGGACAACTATACTAGGTGACAAATTTTCAATAAAGTTAACTGTGTTTGAAATTGTGGCATCATAATGATGATTCCATTTCATCATATCTACTTTACCGATTACAGGACCTAATCTATCTTCAGCTCCTTCAGCATTATCTAGATCTCCACCTAGATAGATTTTCTTACCAGCTACTTTCACCACAGCAACAATTGAATTAGAATTATCATCAAAGACTCTTTTTAATTTTCCATCAGGACCGTACTCATTTTTATAATTGTAGAGTTGGATATCCATATCACCCAATTTAAAACGACTATCCTGATCAGAAATATCTTGGACAAGAGTTACGCCACGTTCTAGAGCTGTTCTAACCGCGTTATCATAATTATAGAGGTTATCCCACAATCTCCACTGTGTTGTAATACGTTCGTCTGAATATTTTTTGAGATAAAATCTGTCAACAGGGTAGCGTTTTATAACTTCATCTGCAGTGCCAATATGATCACTATGAACATGAGTTCCTAAAACAAAATCTAATTTTTTAACACCAACCTGTTTTAAATGACGGAAAAGTCTGTCCTCTATTGTATCTTCATTTGCCCTACTAATTCCCCAACGATCTGGATAAAGTGGATTACTTCCATCTGGAAAATCATAGTCTTCACCCATATCAATTAAACCAAAATGTCCATTGCTTTCTAAGAGAATAGCATCACTTCCCGACTTTGATTTCAGATTTATAAAATGAATCCTATTACCCCCACCAGTAGAAATAATATCAGCAAAAACAGGTTTCGATAAAGATAGTATCACTAAGGTATATAGAAGACAACTGTATAATATTAGATTTTTTATCTTTAAATTTTTCATATAAATTATACTTCCCTTTATTTAATTGAGTATTCTGTTTATTTTTCTATTTTTAAAAGTTTTGACGATTATTTTCTATAAGCCTTTATACTATGGCTATACCACTCCTGCATTTCTTTTGATGGAGGAGTCATATAATCACCATACATCTGTGTTAAAAAGGCATCATAATTTTTAGGAATTGGCATCATTCTCCCTTCAAATTCTGTTAAAATCAGTTCTTTAAAGGTCCCTGCTGGAAAGACTTCTTTCATTTTTTCTTTTCCAACTCCAACAGCTCCTTCATAAATAGGATTTTCTCTCACACTATTTTTTACTAATTGATCGATTTTCTTATAGAAGTATCTCGGATTAACAAGTCTAAGAGGATACCAAGTACACAAGCGAAGGAAATCTTTTAATTTGCTATCTCCGTGAACCGCACGTTCTTTCTTGATATAGGCAAGCTGACGCAAAGCAACATATTTATAACTCTTATCAACAATACTTAAATCTGAAAATTGATCGATTGGAAAGACATCAATGAACAAACTAGTGTCATGGCGCTTATATTTTACGTTATCTTCAATTACAGTTGATGTATCTAAAATAGCTGCAAAATTATGGAAATACCATGAAGAAGTATCGTAAGAAAGAACACGATAAACAGGATGATTATCCTCCTCAATCGCTTTTAATAGACGCTCATAGTCTTTTCTATACAGTGAGATATCGATATCATCATCCCAGGGAATCATTCCCTTATGGCGAACAGCTCCCAGCATGGTTCCATAGCTGAGGAAATAAGAAATATCATTTTTCTTACAAATTTCATCAACATAGTCCAAAATACCTAGTTGAATTTCTTTAATCTCATTTTTTTCTAAGTACTGCATTTAATCCTCCAACTTATAGGCTTCAAATTCGTGGATATAAACCTGTTTTTCTTTTGGTGGCAGAGTCATATAATCACCATAATACTGCTTCAAAATAGCATCGTATTGTTTCGGTGCTGGAAGCAATAGATGTTCAAAAGGAACTTCAATTAAATCTTCAAAGACTTCTTTGACAAAGACTTCTTTTTCCTTAAACTTGGAAGGAATAAAAGCAATATATTTCCCATCTTTTACCCTATACTTTTGAATTTGCTTTTCAATTTGACTTGCAAAATATCGGGGAGAAACAGGACGAAAGATAAACCAGAAGAAGGAACGAATTAAGTCTTTTAATTTACTATCTCCGTAAACAATATTCTTATGTTTACTGAAGGACAATAATTTAAAACTTTCCAACTTATAGCAAACATCGATAACTTTAGGATCATTGAAAGAATCCATTGGAAAAATATCAATGAAAATTCCAGAATCATAAGTTTTTGTATTTCGTGTATCTTCTATTTTTGTTGTCGTATCTACAACCTTAATAAAATTATTATAGTATCTCTCATCAGTTTCTAATGCTAAAATCTTATACTTAGACTGCTCTTGATTAAATAACTGGATAAAGCGTGAGTAGTTATCTCGCGTCATAGAGAGGTCTATATCATCATCCCAAGGAATAAAACCTTTGTGACGGATAGCTCCTATCAAAGTACCATAATTGATAAAATAATCAATATCATGCTTTTTACAAAACGAGTCAATAAAAGCTAAAATATCAAGTTCAATTTGTTTAGCCTCTTCGATACTTAATCTTCTCATCTAATCCTCCTAAGATTTTTTAATACGTTTTTTGAGCGAGATGACATGACCTAAAAATTCATAAAAGATACTATCTTTGGTCCAAACCAGTAAACCAACATAGCTAAGAGCTGATAAGACCATGATAATCAGCATATTAATCAAGAAAGGTAGGTTGATAACCATTTTTACCGGATAAACAAGATTAACTAAAAAGTAGATCGGAACAAATGTCAAAGCGAAAAGAGAATAACGCACCGTATATTTGAGGATATGTCCTAGATTAATGAGCTTGGTCTTATGAATAAAGATAACGTAAAGTATTAGGAGAAAACTTTCCGATAACATCGTCGTAATCAAATAATACTCCGGTGTAATAATGTTATTAAAATAGAGAAGGCAATCTAAAACGAGGTTCAATCCACCCGCAAATAGCGTATAAACTGTAATTCTTTTTTCAAATCCATTTGTAAAGAGAATTTGAGACCCTAAAATAGTATCTAGAGCAAGAATAATGGTACGAAATGCAAAGAGGGATGTCAAGATACCACCACCAATATACTTTTCACTACCATATAGAAGGATTGCATAGGGACCTAAAATCATCAAACCAAAACTAAGAGGGATGATGAAGAAGTTAAAAATGCGACTTCCCCGATTCACCAGATTTACATACTCTTCTTTTTTCCCGATTCCTAAATAGTAGCTCAAGCGAGGAACACTAACCCCAATCGCACCTGTAACAACACCAGCGATAACTGTTACAATACGTTGTGCCATCGTGTAATAGCTGACGTTCACATCAACACCCGTCTTTACCAAGAATAGACGGTCAAGGAAGGTAAATAACATATTTGCATTGGCAAAAATCAACATGGCTGTCAAAGGTAGGAAAAGAGGTTTAAACTCTTCTAACGAAACCTTAACAAACTGAATATCTCTCTTAATCCAAAAATAACTAATGAGATAATTGATAAGAGTTGAAAGACTCATAATCAGTGTATACACAACAATGTCATGCTCATTTTTTACAAACATAAAGATAGAGACAAGCATGAGAATACGAATGAAGGCTGTTTTATAAAATAAAAAGCTATAATTCTCAAGTGCCTCATTGACCCACTCGATGGAGAAGATTTGAGCAATCAGTTGAACTCCCATTACCAAAAAGATCTTTTTGATGACAGGATTACTATTAAAGAATAAGGGATAGGAGAAAAGATAAACGACGCTTGTCAAAATCGTACAAGCTACACATAAATAAAAAAGACTTGAAAAAACTTTATTTAATTCTTTTTTATTATCTTTTACATTACTAATAGCACGAAGCCCGTAATTATAGACTCCATAGGTTGCGAAAGGCAAGAAAAAAGACAGAATGGTATCAACAGAGTTAAAATAACCATAGTCTGTTCGATCTAAAACACGCGCAACATAAGTACCCGTCAAAATCGGGAAAATAATATTTAAAACTCGAATACCCATATAAGCCAGGGCATTTAACTTAATGCTTTTCATTCAATTTACCTCGTTGACTTATTATATCATAAAGTTAGTTAAAAAGCCTACTTAGCTTAAAATCCTATTTCTTACTCGATGATTATCGGTGAAAAAAAGAGGAACCTTCAGTCCTCTTTTTCTGTATTCTTAATTTTTTCTTGATGATTGATATTAGAGCGCAAAAGCAATAACACCTAAAACAGAACGATTGAGATTTCTCACTTCTTGCAAACTTTCTTCAAATTTCTTATAGCGAGTAACACCATATTCTTCTACGAAAAGCACATTCTCAAATGCTAAAAGTTCTTTAATATTTTGCGAATTGACAAAATGAACTCCTTCAAGGTTCAATTTGTATTCTGCTTGTAATTTATTCAAAATACGATTATCTGAACTTACGATTGCTAGAGGTTGACCTTGACACTTGTAACTCAAGAGCTCAGAAAGATTTTCAAGAGTTGTGATATTTGAAACAAAGTCTACTTGATAAGCAGAAAAGTCACCTGCGCGATTAATGGTTGGATTGAATAGGTATACTAGAATATTTGCCAAAACAACTAAGACAACACAGAGGACACCAATAATCACTAAACGTAAAATAAGATTTTTCAAGTTAAATCCAAGAGCAACTTCTCCATTCGGAGTCAATTCGGTAGAGTTAACTGTTTCAAGTTTCTCAATCTTAACATCTGTAAAAGTAGACTTAAACTTATCAATCAAAGAGTCAAACTTACTTTCAAGAAAATCATTTACTTCCTTACTTGGAGTCAAAATTTTAACAGTTACTCCTGCATCATCAATTAAAGGATTGATGGTTAATTTTTTTGTCCAATAGTCACTTGCAGAATTCTTCAAAGCTGTTTCAGTAGTATCTAAATCTTTTGCAATTTCTTTCATCTTATCAGGATCAACGTCGTTGAAAAGAAAGGCACCATTTAGATTTCCATCAATCAGTTTTGCATAAAAGTCACTATATCCACCAACTTGATGGTTCAAAATTGTTTTTGACGATTCTTCTGGAGCAGTTATCTTATAAGTGATATAAGTAGAGTAACTAGTAGAATCTTTGACTGTATTTTTATTTTTAATAGCCTTTAAAGTAAACGGTACAGCTATGAGAGCAAATAAGGCTAGTAAAGCTAACAAATTCACCTTACGTTTTTTATATAGATTTGCGAACAAATCAGCTACAGAATAATGTTCAAACATGTGTTTCCCCTTTTTTGATTAAGTGATGATTTTCTTTGGTAAGCATTTTTGCTACGAAAATGATAAGAAGTACGATTCCCCAGAACTGCATTGTAAAAAGGTTAAAGAAACTTTCTGAGAAGCTACTTCTAGGCATAAAGAATAAATTATTCAAGATTAACAAAGATAATGCAAATAAGATTGTTCTTGAGCGATAGGCTACTTGCAGCATGGCTATAAAGAGCATACCAAGTAACATACTTAGTAGAAACAAGCCCAACATACCGTAATCAGTATACAATTCCATGATATAGCTACTTCCAATACCATGTCCTCTTAAATATTCTTTGTTTAGAACCAGATAGGATAAATTGTGAGCATAACTATTACTATCAATCGCTAGCTCAATACTATTTGTTGTATGTTCAAATGGTTTAGCACCAAATATGATTCCGATACTACCTCTCGCAAAATAGTCAACAACCGGACCAAAAGTGAAATTGCGGAAGTCTCTATACGGAAGACTACTATTGTACAAGAATCCTCTGGCTAAAACTCCAAAACTAGTTCCTTGTTTATAAATGAAATCGAGTAATAGATCAAAAACTCCACTATGGGACACTTGAGCATTATCACGAACATAGTTTAGTGCTCCCATCGCAAGCATGAGAACCGGTGTTCCAAGATAAATGGCTATTTTTTCTTTGAAACCAATCCATTTACCTTTCTCTGTTTGTTCACGCATAAAGTAGTATACAAAGGCGAAAATCAAACTTAGAATGAAGGGATTTCTGGTACCAATCACTAAGTGGATTAAGTTAGCTGTGATAAAAGTTACTAATACCATTGTCGCATGTGACTTTTTAGGTTTGGTCGCTAGGTACACACACATAGCATAAACTGTGAAAGTCGACAAGATATAAGTAAAGTAGGGCAGTTGACTTTCAAAATTTGCATAATAATTATAATAAGAAGTTTGCAAACGGAACAGCAAACGTTCAAATAGTCTAAGGAAATAAAAAGGATAGGTGACTAGAAATACACTCAATGAAACAAATCGCAAATTTTTTACAAAATTGACATGCGATGTTTTTTCCACTCTTACAGGAGCTTTGTTTTTCCGAGCAAGATAATAATTCGCTATAAAGCCACCTATTGTCAGCCCTAAAATGGATACAATAACAACCAGGAAAGCAAATCGATAAGCAATCGGTTGGTAGGTGTCTAACGCTCCATTCCTGAAATAATCAATGGTAGGTCTAGATACCAAAAATATAAAAATTGTAATAAAGAATATAAAGTGAATCAAAAAGTATTTGATATTATTCCAGCAAAGTAGCAGACTGCTAATTAAGAGCAAAAGCAAAGTTGTCAAAAGTCCTACGTTGTTGCTGGTAAACAAATAAGTGATTCCACTTATTATGGTTACGATATAGCTAAAAATCGTAACCGTTAGCAAAATTCGTTTGCCATCAACCATCTCTGCCCTCCTTTTCTAATTAATTTTTTTCGATTGCTCAATATTTTTAAACAATAATATTCTATACAATCTTACATTTACAAATAGTGCTAAGGCACTAATACGTCTTCCTTTTCTAAAAATGGTATTTTTAAAAATCGCAAAGGCATGTTTTTTCAAATAAAGATAAATTCTTGGATAGTCTTTAAACTCTTTGAAATTATCATCTAAGAGCATCTTATCTAAAATAAAGAAATGTGCATATGCAAGTCTAAAGAAAGCTACTTCTGTTAAGCTTGAATAATTCTTAACCACTTCATTATAAAATTTTTGATAAATATCAATATAGGCTAAATCTTTTTCCGCATATGGTTTGGTAGTAATACTGTCTCCTCGGTGGAAATAGTAATAGTATGGTTTGGTGTTCACAACATACTTTTTAGCTACTTTAATGAGTTCAAAATGATAGTAGGCATCTTCATAAATCAAGCCTTTTGGAAAAGTTAACTGTGCTGCAATCTCCTTCTTGATAAGTTTGTTACAAATAGTACCAGGTATTTTCTCACCAATTAAATATTCTCTAAGGAAGGTTTCGGTATCACATACAAAATAATCATCCTGATTTTCAGACTGTGGGCTTTCGCTATTGGCATAGACATTCATAACCCCACAGCTGGAAACATCAGCATCTTCTTTGACTAATTGTTGATATAAGCTAGCAATCATTTCAGGATGAATGTAATCATCCGAATCTATAAAAATAACATAATCTCCGTGAGCCTGCTTCAATCCATCATTTCGAGCTTGAGACAAGCCTTCGTTTTCCTTGTGATAGACCAAAACTCTTTCATCCTGCTCTGCAATTTGTTCACACAAGCGACCACTTTCATCTGTCGCGCCATCATCAACGAGAATGATTTCGAGTTTTTTATAGGTTTGTTGCTGAATGGATGCTATTGATTTTTCAAGGTATTGCGCCACATTATAGACTGGAACAATGACACTAATTAATGCAGTTTCCATGCTACTCCTCTATTAGTTTTTCTACTTGTTCAATTTGTTTAGCAATCGTAAACTGTTGAATAAATTGTCTAGCCTCATTAATATTAAAGCTTGATGCAGCTGTCATGTAGTTCTCAATCGCTTGAGCTGCTTCTTGAATGCTTTCAATGATTTTACCAAATCGTCCTTCCTGAGATAATTCTTCTGCTCCGCCAACCTCGGTAGACACAAAGGGGACCCCTAGACTCAAGGCCTCAACATAGACCCCAGGAAAACCTTCCTGTTTGGACATGGATAATAGGACTTTCATATGAGATAGATACTGATAAGGGTTCTTTTGATAACCCAAAAAGTGAATGTAGTCTTCAAGTTGGTATTCTAGTACTCTTTTTTTCAATTCAGTTTCCATCTCTCCAGCCCCTATAAAATAGAGGTGGTATTTCTTACCTTGTTGGTGCAACAGTCGCAAGACTTCCACGACTCGATCAGAACCCTTATTTTCTTCAATTCGTCCAATGGTACAGATGCTCTGAGGAGCTATCTCAATAGCCACCTTCTCTTTTGATTTTTCCAAAATACTTTCAAAATCATAACCATTATAAACTGTTACTAATTTTTGTGAGTAATCTGGATAAACTTTTTTGATAGAATTGCTGGTTTTTTTTGAAATCCCCACTATCGTATTCGCAGCATCCAATTGTCGTCTATGAGATTCACGCTTTGAACTATCTGTTAAGAATTCTTCAATACTTCCATGAATCCAAGCAATCTTTTTCACTTCCTTACGTTTAGAAAATAAAAGAGGAGGATTCATAATGGTAAAGGAAACCTCTACATCATATTGATCTTTTACTAGCAATCGTCTTGTTAATCTTGGGAAATAAATTCTCAATCTCCACAAAAATGCTCTTAACCATCTTGGTTGGCGATAATCTTGAATGGCTTTTAAAATTCTCACATTTTCAGGTACTGGTTCGTATCCTTTGTCAAAATGTTCCATTTCAAGGATATCTATATCATACTTTTTCGGATCCAAGTTTGAAACAATCGTTGATAAGATTTTTTCTGCACCTCCACCTAGAGAGAAGGACCACATAAAAAATAGAATTTTCTTCTTATCCACCATATTCTCCCTTATATTCTGTATAGCTCTTATCCATATCTGCTATTATGGCATCGTGGTGAGGTACTTGCTTGTCTGCAGGCGGTGGTGTCATATAGTCACCAAAAGCTGTGCTGAGATAAGCATCATAACCAACCGGAATAGGCATTTCTGTGCCTTCGAATGGCAGGAAAATGTTATCTTCAAAAGCCTGAATTGGATACTTATTCTTCATGTATCCTGGTCCTGAACATAATTCTGTAATCCCATCACTTTCAGCTGGTCCATACTTGGTCATTTCTTTCTCAGCCTTTTTCCAGATACGATAGCGAAGCGATTTAGGAGTTAATCCTAGTAAAATGGTACTACCCCACTTCATGAGAGCTCCATGCTTTTCTGGAATGGTTTGTGCACAAAATAGAGAATAAATCAACGCCCAACGGACTTGTTTCTTACGCTCAGCTGGATTTTTAGGGTAGTAGTCCAAGGGAAGAACATCCAAAGCCAAGCCGTGTGGTAAATCCAAATCTTGTTGATAAGGCTTGATACACGTCGTCTCCTTATCTCGAATGGTGATAAAGAGGTTACGGTCCACATAATTTTTAGAACTCTTTGATAGGAAGTAACGCTCATCCGCATATAGAGGCCATAACTCTGCTAGTTTTTCATAGTCCTTGCGGGGCATAAAGAAGTCCAAATCATCATCCCAAGGGATGAAACCCTTATGCCGTAAAGCACCGATAGCACCTCCGCCACATAAATAACAGAGCAAGTTATGCTCCTTACAAAAGGCGACAAAATATTCAGCCATTTCTAAACTACGAGCCTGAATAGCCTTTAAATCACTCATCTCTTTCTCGTCCTCTTCTATAGAATTACATCATTTCATTATACCATAAAAATGACCAAAAAATCCATCTAACCATGTGAAAAATCAAAGCCTGAGACACCCATTTAGTCAGACGTTTCAAGCTTTGATTTTATTTTATTTTTTATCTGAATCCCATTTGGGCTAGCTTATTCTGGTAAGCTTTTTGATCCACTCGAAGCGCTTGACCTCCATAGACATCATAGTCATCTACCCAGTCGCCAAGTTCCGGGACTGTTAGTCTTTCAATACCGTTCTGACCTCCTTCAAGGACGGATAATCCGTTGGTCAATAAGAAGGTATAAGGAAGGTTTGTAGATGTCATGGCGAATACTTTACCAAGTGCTTCTGAACCTGTGAAAAGTTTTGTAGGATCTTTGATCTGCTGTAGGACAGCCGTCATGACTTGTTGCTGTCTACGAGTACGGCCATAGTCCCCTTCATCATCATCGCGGAAACGTGCATAGTTAAGGAGAGTAGAACCATTCATTTGTTGCGTTCCGACTTTAATAGTCTGTGTAGGTGACTCGGTTTCTGTTGCATGCAAGTCATCACCGACTGTAGCTTCTGTAACTGGAACTCCATTTAGAGTTGAAAATTGGGCATCAATAGTCACACCGTCAGGGAAAAGCGTATCAATGGCAGTCGCAAAGGCTTGGAAATCGACAAGGGCATAGTATTTGATATCTAGGTCAAAGTTATCTTTAAGGACCTTACGTACCATTTCAGCCCCTTGTTTTCCTTCTTGTTCCCCCAATTCGTAGGCCAAGTTTAACTTATGGTCTGATTGTTTTTGACCGTTAATGACTTGACTATAGCCATCAATATAAACTAGGTTATCTCGCATAAAGCTGACCAGCTTAAGCTTTTTATCCTTACCACTTACATTTAGAACCATAATGGAATCTGTACGTGTTTCTGCACTATTCTGTCCAATACGGCCATCTGTCCCTAAAATAAGAATATTGACACCATCTCTTGTATCCTGTCCATTAAAGACTTCAACTTGGGCAGCCTTGGCATCTTTCGACCCACTTGAGCCATTCGGATTGGCTGACTGGAAACCTTTCAAGAACATGAAAATCATTCCTACTGCAGCACAAAGCAACAACATCCCTAACCAAGCAAGTATGCGTTTAAAGCGAAAGACTCTTTTTTTCTTTGGTTTCTTTGGTTTCTTCTGCTTAGGAATCTTAGCTTTTGGTTGAGGGAGACTACTACGTCGACTAGCACGGCTTCGATTTGTATAACTCGGAAGACCTGTGTTAGGTTCCGTATAGTCTTGGTTTTCTGCTTCTTCTACTACAACTGAACGAGCTTCTTGTTGACCATCCAGCTTAGATTGTAAAAAAGCAAACTCTCTTCTTTCCCTTTCATTTAGATAATGAATATTTTTCAAGAGATAGTCATAACGTAATTTTTCATGGTGTGTTAGAGGATTTTCTCTAGTCATTCCTTCTCCTTCCCTTTATCCTGTATGGTATAGATAGGGTAAGATCCTAGTATTTTATACTGGATTCCAATCGTTTCTAATTCTTTTTGAGCAAAATAGACCAATTCTTTATCAGCATAGTCTACATCAATGATAAAAAAGTATTCACCCAAGGCTGTTTTAAGGGGACGACTCTCAATCTTAGTCAGGTCAATCCCGCGCCAAGCAAAGGTCGAGAGTGCCTTGTAAAGAGCGCCAGGTAAATTGTCTGGCAAGGTCAATGCTAGACTCATTTTCTTAGCATTTGCTTTCAAGGGCATTTGTGGTGCCTTGGGACCTAACACCCAAAAGCGAGTGAAATTGGCTTCCATCTCTTGAATATCTTCAGCAATTAATTCCAAACCATATTCTCCAGCCGAACTTTTGGGGGCAATGGCCGCAAAAGACTGATCTGGATGTTCGGAAACATAGCGCGCAGCGTATGCTGTACTGGCAGTGACTTCTAGTTGAGCGTCTGGATAATGCTCGTCAATAAATTTCTTCCCTTGTGCCAATGCCTGCGGATGAGAAAAGATTTTCTCTATTTTAGACTGTCCTGGTACTGCCATCAATTGTTGGTGGATTGGCTGAACAATCTCTGCCACAGCTTGAATGCGAGCTTGATGGAAAAGATAGTCCAGTGTCTCATGAACACTACCTTCAATAGAATTTTCAACTGGCACTACTGAATAGTCCACCAAACCTTGTTCATAGGCCTTGATAACGTCCGTAATATTTGAAAAAGGCTCTAGTTCCTCATGAGGAAAAGCCATTTGCACTACATGGTGCGAAAAAGATCCTTTGGGACCTAGATAGGCAATTTTCATTTCAGTTCCTCTATAATTTCCTCTGGGCTTAATCTTGATACATCAACAATCTGACTAGCCACTTCCTCATACCAGATTTGTCTTTCATCAAAAATCGTAGCTAAATCTTCCTTACTATTGTTTAGAAATAGTGGTCGTTGATTGTCCTTATCAGCTGAAATTCGCTGGTAAAGTGTCTCAAAATCTGCTTTAAGGTAGATGTTGTCTGGATTCTGCTTAAGCAAGGTACGATTTCGAGGAGAAATGACTATTCCTCCACCTGTGGAGATAACTTGATCTGTTTTTAGCAAATCAGCTAAAACTTCTGATTCCACCTGACGAAAAGCTGCTTCCCCCTTTGATTCAAAAAAATCAGCTATAGGCATTTCAATACGTTGCTCAATCACAGCATCCATATCCACAAAATCAGGATCTAGTCCTCCGGCAATAGTAGATTTTCCTGCACCCATAAAACCTAGTAAAACCTTAGCCATGAATCAAAGTCTCCAAATCATCAAAGAAGCTTGGGTAGCTTGTGTTAATAGCTTCTGCACGGTCCAATTCGACCTCTCCATCTGTAACTAAGAGAGCTGCAATGGCTGTCATCATACCGATACGGTGATCACCAAAGGTATTGACTCTGGCTCCATGAAGTGCAGATTTTCCTTTGATAATCATTCCGTCTGCTGTAGGAGTAATAGTTGCTCCCATGCTATTTAAAGCATCCGCGACAACTTGAATGCGATCCGTTTCTTTGACCTTGAGTTCTTCTGCATCTTTGATAACTGTTTGACCTTGAGATTGGGTAGCAAGGAGCGCGATAATCGGCAATTCATCAATTAAACGTGGAATCAAGGCTCCACCAATTTCTGTCCCGTTTAGTTCTGAAGTCTCGACAGTCAAGGTTGCAGATTTAGCAATTGGATCAATATCAGTAATCTCTAATTTCCCACCCATAGCTCGGATAACATCGATAATACCTGTACGTGTTTCATTAATACCGACATTCTTAAGTACCACTCGAGAATTTGGCACAATCAAACCTGCTACCAACCAAAAAGCTGCACTAGAAATATCTCCTGGCACGACAACCGTTTGTCCACTAAGTTTCTGTGGCCCTTGAACAGTGATTTTCTTACCATCGACACTTAACTCCCCACCAAATTGACGCAGCATATCTTCTGTGTGATTACGAGTGCATTCCTTCTCGGTAATGACTGACTGTCCTTGAGCCTGCAAAGCCGCAAAAATCAAGGCTGACTTGACTTGGGCAGAAGCGATTGGCAATTCGTATTGAATAGGTCTTAAGTTTTTTGTTCCCTTTAAGTGTAACGGTGGCAAGTCTCGCTCTGTTTGACCTGAAATACTAACTCCCATTTTTTTCAAAGGAAGGGTCACACGATCCATTGGGCGCTTGGAAAGACTATCATCTCCAAACATCTCTACTTCAAAGTCTGCGTCAGCAAGGACACCTGAAATCAAACGAATAGAGGTACCAGAATTCCCCATATCAAGGGCATTCTGAGGGGCTTTCAAACCATCCATGCCAACACCTTGAATGGTAATGACACCGTCCTTGTCCTCAATCTCTACGCCGAGGTCACGAAATACCTGCATGGTTGACAAGACATCTTCACCACGCAAGATATCATAAACCTTCGTTTCACCCTCAGCCAAGCTTCCAAAAATGATAGAACGATGACTGATGGACTTATCCCCAGGTACGCGAATACTACCATTCAAATGGTTAACGTTTGTTTTTAACTTCATACTAGACCTCATACTGACAATACTTTTTCTTATTTTATCATAAAAAGTCAGAAATTTCTTAAAAATTCCTGACTTTATGAGGTAAATTCTTATTTTAAAAGTTCTGAAATTGGTTCAAAAACAATTTTTTCAATATCAGAAAGGTAAATCGAAAGTTGTTGCTGTTTGGCAAAGAATTCTGACAAGAGAGAGTTCCCTTGAATCTGCTTGCCAAAACTTTCCATTTTTTCTTGGAAAGAAGCATCTGGAATTTGACCAGTCTGTGCCATGATTTGGATTTCATGTTGAAAAGCAATATAATCTGCAAAAATTTTGCTTGCTTCTGCATCCGCTTGGATGGCATCTCTAGCTTCTTTAACTGCCTTGTATTCAGGCAATTCGCGTAGTCCTCGACTTAGTGCATTTGCACTATCATAAATATTTGACATAATTGTCCTCCTTATTTAATAACGACTGTGTAGTCTGTATTTTCTGTAATGACTTGCTCAGCACGTTTTAAATCCTGAGCATTCTTAAAGGAAATTTGCAGAATCCCGTGAACATCCTCACGGTTTTCCTCATTGATATGGATATTGACCAAAGAAGTTCCACGTAGCAATTCCAAGATGCGTAAAATCACATCTTCCTCATCGGGAACGTCTACATAGAGGTCAAATGAGCTATCTACTCCGCCACGTTTATGGATTTCCATGGCCTGACGTTGCTCACGCGCTTGATTGAAAAAGTTCCAGATTTGGTTTTCATCACCCTTGCTGATAGCTTGTCCAATCTCGTCCAAACGGCCCTTGAAGTCCTCGATGCGTTCAATAATGGTATCCCGATTGGATAAGAGGATAGAAGTCCACATGCCTGGCTCACTTTCAGCAATCCGAGTCATATCTCGAAATCCACCGGCCGCAAAGCGTCGCGCCATTTCATGCTCTTCAGCATAACTTGCAGTTTGTTCCATCAGGCCTGATGCTAAGATATGCGGAAAATGGCTAATCTGAGAAGTCACTCGGTCATGCTCTTCAGCATCGATTTCAATGAAACGAGCATGAAGACCTGACAGCAAGTCTCTCATTTCTTCGAGCGTATCCGAAGTTGTCAGACTAGATGGCGTGAAGATATAATAGGCATTTTCAAAAAGATTAACATCTGCAGAGGCAGCTCCTGTCTTGTGACTTCCTGCCATGGGATGGGCCCCCACAAAGCGAACAGACTTATCAGCAAAACACTTCTCAGCTGTAGCCACGATAGCTGACTTGGTCGATCCAGCATCGGAAATAATGACACCTTCTTTCAAGTCCAAGTTGGCCAGTTCCTTAATAAAGGCAATAGTTTGCTTGATTGGCAAGGTAAGAATGATGACATCTGCAAGTGGAGCAAAACTAGCAAAATTATCCGTCGCACGGTCGATCATCCCTCGATCCAAAGCAATATCTCTAGACGCTTGACTACGATTGTATCCTAAAATTTCATAATCAGGATGATCCCGCTTGATTCCGAGTGCCATGGAAGCACCAATCAAACCCAGTCCTGCGATATAGATGGTTTTTGCCATAAGAACTCCTTAATAATTCTTTGTATACTCCCGATGTTTTGCAACAGCTTCTTTTAATTCTTCCAGATTATCTGAAGAGAATTTCTCAAGGATTTCTTGAGCCAAGACCGTTGCTACGACTGCCTCCATAACGACGCCTGCTGCTGGAAGAGCAGTCGGATCACTTCTCTCTACTGTTGCTTTATAAGGCTCATGGGTTTCAATATCAACGCTCATCAATGGTTTATAGAGAGTTGGAATTGGTTTCATGACCCCACGAACAATAATCGGTTGGCCGTTAGTCATACCACCTTCGAAACCTCCAAGGTTATTAGTACGACGAGTGTAGCCGTCTTCTGGTGACCATAGGATTTCATCCATAACTTGGCTTCCTTTTCGATAACCTGCCTCAAAACCAAGACCAAACTCCACACCTTTAAAGGCATTGATAGAAACAACAGCTTGAGCTAGCCGTGCATCTAGTTTACGATCCCATTGGACATAAGAACCAAGACCAACCGGAACACCTCCGACAACTGTTTCTACAACACCTCCGATGGTATCACCATCTCGCTTAATCTGGTCAATATAGTCCTTGATTTCCTGCTCACGTTCTTGGTTGACGATAGAAACTTCTGACTGGGCAGCTAGTTTCTTAATCTCTGAGACTGTTAAGTTTTCTGGGACATTGATTTCCTTACCACCGAAGATAACAACATGGTTGGCAATTTCGATATCAAGCTCAGCTAAAATCCGCTTGGCTACTGCTCCAACTGCAACCCGCATAGTCGTTTCACGGGCAGATGAACGTTCTAATGAATTTCGTAAATCATCAAAGCGGTATTTGATGCCCCCAACCAAGTCTGCGTGACCTGGACGAGGATGAGTAATTTTTCGTTTACTTTTGAGTTTGTCTTCAATATCCTCGGCAGACATGATATCCAGCCATTTTTGGTGGTCTTTGTTAATGACATCCATGGTAATAGGTGCCCCTGTCGTCTTACCATGACGAACTCCAGAAGTAAAGACAACCTGATCACTCTCGATTTTCATACGTCCACCACGACCGTAACCGCCTTGGCGACGTTTGAGATCCTCATTGATATCTTCTGCAGTCAAAGGCAGTCCTGCTGGAATTCCTTCAATAATTGCTGTCAGACGAGGGCCATGTGATTCTCCTGCTGTTAAATATCTCATACATTCTCCTTATTTTACTAAGTAATCTTTCATTTCTTCGAGAGAAACTGGATGAATCGTCGCTGAACCAAGCTCAGGTACCAAAACTAACTTCATGGTATTGCCACGCGCTTTTTTGTCATGAGTCAAAGCCTGATAGAGCTTGTCAAGGTCCCAGTTTTCATAATCAACAGGAAGACCAAACTTCTGACACATCTCTCGGATGGACTGAGTTATTCCAGCTGGCATGAGTCCTTTGCCTTCGGCTACCTTAGAGACCTGAACCATTCCCATAGCTACTGCCTCACCGTGCATGACTTTTCCGTAACCAGCAGTTGCTTCAATGGCATGGCCAATTGTGTGACCAAAGTTGAGATATAAACGAATGCCATTATCCAACTCATCTTCAACTACCATCTTGCGCTTGACCTGGCAAGAATGCTCAATCAAGCTCTCTGAATGTTCCAAAATGCTTTCCACAGAACCATCCATTTTAGATAATAGGTCCCAAAGCTCTGGATATTCGATCAGGCCATACTTGATGACTTCACCCATTCCTTCAATCAACTCTCTCTTACCCAAGGTCTCAAGAACAGTTGGGTCAATCAAAACACCATCCGGCTGAGCAAAAGTCCCCACCATATTCTTGGCAAAAGGGGTGTTGACTCCTGTCTTACCACCAATAGACGAGTCTACCTGGGCAGTCAAACTGGTCGGAATTTGAACAAAGTGAATACCACGCATATAGGTTGAAGCTACAAAGCCAGCCAAATCACCAACGACACCACCACCTAGAGCTACGATGCCGTCACTGCGAGTCAAGTCTTGCTTAACTAGAAATTCATAAGCCTTTTGAACTGTGGTTAGATTTTTTCGCTCTTCACCCTCTAGAAAGTCAAAAACTGCCACTTGAAAACCAGCATCCTCCAAACTCAATTTAACCTTTTCTGCATAGAGGGAAGCCACACGGTTATCCGTAATGATAACCACTTTTTGTGGTTGCCAAAGTTCTCGCAACCATTTTCCTGCTTGAGACAGGCATCCTTTTTCAATCTGAATATCATAAGGATGGTGGGGAAGGTCTATTCTGATTTTCATCGCAGTTCTCCTTTTTCATTATTGATACTTTTGTTTTAATAATTCCCAGATTTGATCAGTTGGCATTTCCTTGTCAGTCCATAACTGAAAAGCTTCCGCAGCTTGATAGAGCAACATACCTAGACCATTAATAGCTTCATTTCCCTGCTCTTTAGCCCACTTTAAAAATGGTGTTTCAAAGGGTTGATAAATCACATCTGCTACCAAGAGCTTTTCTGGTAAAACGATGCTTGTTGGGATTGGCTGAGAGGTTCCATCCATACCCACACTGGTCGCATTGACCAAGAGGTCAGCTTGAGTTATGTTCTCTTGGAGCTCTTGAGCATCCTCTAAGGCAAACAAATCTACTCTAAATCCTGTTTCATGCTGTAGCTTCTCTAAGTAAGGTTTTGTTTTTCCCATTGAAGCCGATCGTACAAAGACAGAAACCTGACTGACCCCATCTAAGATTGCCTGCGCCAAAATTGCTTTAGCTGCACCGCCTGCTCCTAACAAGACCATTCTTTTCCCAGATATTTTAAAAGAAGGCAAGCTCTTAAAGAATCCCTTGCCATCTGTGTTATATCCAATTAAAGTTCCCTCTCGATTCACCACTGTATTGACAGCACCAATCAAACGAGCTTCTTCGCTCAACTCATCCAGATAAGGAATCACTTGCTCCTTGTAGGGCATAGAAAGATTGATTCCAAACATCTGGTAACGACGAATGTTGGCAACTGTTTCTGCCAAGTCAGTTGCCTCTACTTCCCAAGCAAGATAAACCCCATTAGTATTTGTTGCTTCAAAAGCGCTATTGTGAATAAAGGGAGAAACGGAGTGTTTGATAGGATTGGCGACTACAGCTGCTAAACGTGTGTAGCCATCAATCTTCATTAAGAATCTCCCGAATTTTTTTCATGCTAGATAGAGAAATCTGTCCTGGAGCACTGGCTTCACCCAGACTTGCAAAAGACCAGCTAGAGCCCGTTACATCCGAAGTAATACGTGAGACCTTACCAACTTTACCCATAGAAATGGTTACATATTCTTGTTCAGGGTTCAATGTTTTAAAGCCACGTGTAAAGTTCATCAAATCCAATACATCTTGTTCTGTATGAGCCATAACCGCAATTTTCACAACTTTAGGGTTTAAACTTGTCAACTCAGACAAGATTTCCATTAGATTTTCAGGTGTCTCTTGGAAATTATGGTAGCTCAAGACAAGGTTTGGAAATTCCAACATTTCCTCAAAAACATCCCTGTAACTAAAATACTCAAAATCGATATAATCTGGTTGATAAAGCTGGGCTACTTCCTTGATAATTTGAACATATTCTTCTGAAGAGAGTTCAATTTGACCACCCTCAGCACGAGTACGCAAGGTAAAAACAAGCTCACAACCTGCGAATTTTTCAAAAATAGCGGGTGCTACCTGCAAGATAGCTTCCTTGGGTAAGAAGTCTGCTCGCCACTCAATGATATCGGCATCGTGATACCGCGTCACATCAATAGCTTGAGCCTCCTCTAAACTTTTTGGCATTACAGAAACAATTAATTTCATTTACTAACCTTCATGGTAATCACTTTGAGGTAATTACTACTTTCATCTTTTTCGTTGTAGACAAAGTCTGCTGGAAGTCCATACTTTTGAAGGACCTGATATTTTCTACCTGCAAATCCCTTGTCGATTTGTTCTGTGAATTTTTGACGGGAAACATTAGCAGCATTGGTACTAGCAATAATGATTCCACCTGGATTTAAAATCTCTAGACTTTGGGAAATCAACTTGTGATAGTCCTTAGCTACAGAGAAGGTTTGTTTTTTATTTCGGGCAAAGCTAGGCGGATCCAGAACAATCACGTCGTAGCTCAACCCCTTCCTCTTAGCATATTTAAAGTATTCAAAGACATCCATGACAATCAATCGATGATTGTCTAAACTCAAGCCGTTGGCATGAAAATGAGCTTCTGATAGTTCTCTCGAACGCTTGGCTAGATCCACAGAAGTCGTTTCACTGGCACCTCCCATGGCTGCAGCAACTGAGAAAGCGGCTGTATAGGAAAACATATTGAGTAAGGATTTCCCCATAGCTAGACCATCAACCAGGCTCCCACGAACTTCATGCTGATCCAAGAAGATCCCTGTCATAAGGCCGTCATTCATAAAAACTTGATAGAGGACGCCATTCTCAAGAACAGTGAAATATTCAGCTGCTTCTTGACCATAGATATGGGCAGACTCATAATCTAGACCCTTAAAGCGAATCTTTTCATAGGCACCCAAGACTTCTGGAAATACCTGAGCAAAGGCAGCTATAATTTCTTGACGAAGGCTATAGATATAGGAGTTATACCAAGAAAAAACAACATAATCTCCATAAAGATCCAGTGTCATGCCACCAAAACCATCGCCTTCTTGATTAAACAAACGAAAGGCAGTTGTCAACTCATCTTGATAGTAGGAAGAACGTTTGTGTTTGGCTTTTTCAAACAAGCTTTCAAAGAACTTTTGATTAAAAGAAACTTTCTGGTTGGTTACAAACCAACCAATCCCCTTGTTTTGACTGGATAAATAAGCCTTTCCTAAAAATTCTTTGCTTTGGCTGAAAAGTTCAACTTCCTGATTAGTTTCAGATAAGTCTGGAAAATCAACTTCTTCCAAAAGAACCTGACCTTTGCGGAGCTTTTTTTCGACACGCCGACTGACGAATACTTTATTCATAGATACAATTATATCAAATTTTTAGACAATTCTCAAAAAAGAAACAACCCTTGCTTTTTTACTCTCGTTTTAAAAAATGGTATACTAATACTAATTAAAAATTAGGAAGTAATTGTATGAGAATCACAATAAAAGAAATGCTCTTCCGTCTTGGAGGAGCATTTCTTTTTATAAAATTTATCAAGCAAGCGACCAACTGTCTCATCTTTTTTCTATTTCTATCAATATGCGTGATAGATAGTAATGACAGCTAAATATAGCAAGACCAAGCAGGAGGATAAGAGCTCCTACTCCCAAGCTGATGGCAAGGATAGCGGAGAGAGACTGAACCAAGAATAAGCTACCAATTACAAGGGCCATTAGGATTGCACTATAAATAAGCAATAGAACCATTGTGACTATGCCATTTGAACGATTCACCAGGTCCGTAATACTAGTCCAATTAGTTGACAGGTTTTTCACGTCCTTAAAATAATGGCGACAAGCAAGGATAACACTGGCAAGAATCCATGCCGCAAGAAGGTAAATCATCGAAAGGATTGGCAAGCCTAAATAAAGGGAAAGACCAAGTAAAGTCAAGATAGGTAAAAAGGACTGAACAGCAAATATAATCCAAAATTTCACTTTCACATAACGAGCAAAGTCAAAGGGCAAACTCTTCAGAAAATCAAAATTTTCCCTCTCCAGAGATAGCCCGATTGAAGGTAGACTTGTGATATTGTTATTTAAAACTGCTATAAACACTCCTACAAAAAACAAGGCTAACCAGTATGGAGGATGAATATCTGGAACTAACTGAGAATCTCGAATTTTGGAAATCAATCCGATCATCATGATATAAGGAAAAAAGGCACTTGTAAAAAGCACTGTAATGACGCCAGTCCCCTGTCCCAATAGGGAGAGGTTGTAGCGTAAAACCATGCGGAAAAATCCCTTTTTAGTCGTTGAAATCCCCTCTTTACTGCGACGTTCTTTTATGACTTTCTCCTCACTATTAAGCAGGATAATGTCATAAAAACGAGGAAGAACCTTCTTTTTGGTCAGATAAAGTAAGAAGAGAGTTAGTCCTATCCAAGCGAGCAGACCCAGTATAGCCTCTGTCGAAAAAGGCTCCACTGCTATTTTGTAAAAGAGATGAATAGGATAAAGAAGAGGTGGAATGTCTCTAACTCTGTTAACTATATCTCCAGAAGTCGACTGTAGAAAGAAGACAAATAATAAAGGCGTGATAACCCCTATCCCAATCATCACATTCGCAAAAATAGACTGATACTTTCTAAAAACCGCAGTTTGAGCCAAGAAATGCACTGCCACTACCATCACTAGAGTCACAGAGACAAATAATAAGACCAAGGACACCAGCATTAAGGGCAAACCCAGCCAAAGAGAAGGAGCTAGCCTAATGTAGAGGACTAGAAAATAAGCAAGGATTGGTACAATTCCAGTTAGAGCTGGCAAGAGGACAGACAGTCCTTTAGCAATTATAATCTCTGATTTTTTAAAGGCATAGGGACTATAGGAGGCCAAGTCCTTACTCTCATAAAAGACATTGTAAAATGCAGTAAAAGACGTTGAAAAGGCAAGCACCAGTAAAATAGCAACCATGGTACTAAAAAAACTTGGCATTTCCTCAAAAGGAAAACGAAAGGCTAGATTAGAAAATAAGATGAGTAGCAACAAACTAGAAGCAAGATAAGAACGCAACAATTTCCCTGATACATCAACCTTTTTATCAGGATTCTTAGCTTGCTTCTTTCGTAGGTTAGCCAAATTAGCTTCTTTAGATGAATAGAGAATATTGATATCAACTAATTTTTTAATGACCTTGAGACGCATCTGTAACCTCCTCTTTTCTACCAGCAAGGCTAAGGTAGATACTTTCCAAAGACTGATCTGGGTGGTCTTTTCTCAAGTCCTCCACGCTACCACAATAAATCAAATGCCCCTTTTTCAAAATGGCAATCCGATCACAGACTTGCTCGGCTACCTCTAAGACATGGGTCGAAAACAAAACTGTTTTACCTTTTTGTGCATGTTCCTTCATCATTTGCTTCAAATCAAAGGCAGCCTGGGGATCCAAACCAGTCAAGGGTTCGTCCAAGACCCAAATATCAGGATCAGACAAGAGTGCCCCGATGACAAAGACTTTCTGACGCATTCCGTGAGAAAGAGTTTCAATAACCTGATAGCGGTTTTCAGCAAAATCAAAAACACTCAATAGCCTAGCTAGACTATACTCCAAGTCAGAGCTAGTTAGATCATAGGATGAGGCAAGCAATTCCCAAAATTCATTGGCCGTTAAACGCAAAAATAAGTCAGGCGAGTCTGCTACGTAGGCAATCTTTCGTTTGATCGCTAAACGATTTTCCGATAGCTCCTGACCATCTACCAAAATACGACCACTGCTTGGTGAAATGATACTGACTAAGGATTTTATAGTGGTCGATTTTCCAGCACCATTATGGCCAATTAAACCCATAATCTCTCCATTTTCAATCTGCAAATTGAGATTGCTCAAAGCCTCTTTATCACCATACAACTTACTAACATTTTGAAATTCAATCATGGGCTGACTCCTATATTTATGTTTTTTATATTATTATATTAGCATTTTGATACAAAAAAATCAACACTTTTGATAAAATAGTCGAAAATATTTTTTAGATTTGCGCAAACGTTTGCGTATTCCTTGGCTTTGTGGTAAAATGATTGTCAAATTGTTAAGTATGAGGACTTTCTATGAAAAATCAAACCCTAATGCAATATTTTGAGTGGTACCTTCCCCACGATGGACAACACTGGACGCGACTTACCGATGATGCTGAGCACCTTGCAAATCTAGGAATTAGCCACATCTGGATGCCACCTGCCTTTAAAGCTACCAACGAAAAAGATGTCGGTTATGGTGTCTATGACCTTTTTGACCTCGGAGAATTCGACCAAAAAGGTACTATCCGTACCAAATACGGTTTTAAAGAAGACTATCTTCAAGCCATTCAAACACTGAAATCACATGGGATTCAACCTATGGCTGACATCGTCTTAAACCACAAGGCAGCTGCAGACCGTTTAGAATCCTTCCAGGTTATTGAAGTCGACCCAGAAGATCGCACAATTGAACTTGGAGAACCATTTACCATCAATGGCTGGACAGGTTTTACCTTTGATGGCAGACAAAACACCTACAATGACTTCCACTGGCATTGGTACCACTTCACTGGGACTGACTACGATGCCAAAAGACGTAAGTCTGGCATCTATTTGATTCAAGGTGATAATAAAGGTTGGGCTCATGAAGAATTAGTCGACAATGAGAATGGAAACTACGACTATCTTATGTACGCAGACTTGGATTTCAAACACCCCGAAGTCATCCAGAATATCTATGACTGGGCCGATTGGTTTATCGAAACGACTGGTGTAACAGGTTTCCGCTTAGATGCTGTCAAGCATATTGACTCTTTCTTTATGCGTAATTTCATTCGTGATATTAAGGAAAAATATGGTCAAGACTTCTATGTCTTTGGAGAATTCTGGAATCCAGACAAGGATGCCAACCTAGACTACCTTGAAAAGATTGAAGAACGCTTTGATCTTGTTGATGTTCGCCTTCATATGAATCTCTTTGAGGCAGGTCAGGCTGGAGCTGACTATGATTTAACAACTATCTTTGATGATAGTCTGGCTCAAATCAATCCGGATCGAGCTGTGACCTTTGTCGACAACCATGATACCCAACGCGGTCAAGCCCTCGAATCTACTGTTGAAGAATGGTTTAAGCCAGCAGCCTATGCTCTCATTCTTTTGCGTGAACAGGGTCTTCCCTGTGTCTTTTACGGAGACTACTATGGTATTTCTGGTCAATTTGCCCAACAAGACTTTAAAGATGTCCTTGACCGTTTGCTAACTATTCGAAAAGAGTTAGCTTACGGTGAGCAAACGGACTACTTTGATGACTCTAATTGTATCGGTTGGGTCCGTTCTGGTACTGACGACAAATCACCTATCGCCGTTCTTATCTCAAACGCTCAAGAAAATTACAAGACCATGTATGTCGGTCAAGAGTGGGCAAATCAAACATTTGTTGATTTGCTTGGGAACCATCCAGAACAAGTAACTATTACTGCCGAAGGATACGGCGACTTCCCAGTTGCTGAGCGTTCAGTCAGTGTCTGGGGGCTTAATTATTAAGAGCACAAAAAAACTTGCCATATGGCAAGTTTTTTTATATTAAATATTAGTCCTTCCATAAATCCATGGCATTCTTAAAATCAGAAGAAACTTGAACATTTTGAGGATTGGTTGCTTCTCTTTCCTGACGTTTTGCCTCTACCTGGGCTACACTCTTAATACCCTCATGTCGCCAGTTTCGTAGGATTGCTTGGATATATTTCCAGTTTGGTTTTCCATTCAAAACAGCTTCACGTAGAGCTTCTTTTATCAAATCCGCACTAGTTCCGTCTTCTTTCAAACTCTTTTCCAAATCTTCGATTTCAAATGGGCTCAATAGACGACCTAACTCCTGTTGGAAAGTATCTACCAAGCTCTTTAAATCATTTGGGGCAAGTTGCGTCTGGTTTGGAGCTTGTTTTTCAAAAAGTTGGTCTAGGCGCTCCAAGGCAAGAGTTGCATCGAAGATAACTTCTATTTCACCATTAAGTTCAATCGTACGGTATTGAAGCAGGCCTTTTTCTGTCAAGCGTGAAATAGCCTGATTGACTTCAGTGACATTTTTGCCGATTTTTTCAGCGATCTGACTTGGAGACAATTCACCTAAAGCCGTTGTATTCTGTAGGTAAAAGAATTGCCAAACCAAGAAATCATCGCTTGACGAGAACAGCTGATTGTAATGTAAAAGCAGGTCACTCGGCAACACTAAGTTTCCTGACTTGAAAGCATCTAAATATGTCATAATTCCTCTTATAAATATCCAAAATGAGACACATCTTCTTCCGCACTTTTCCACTCAAAAGGTGTTTCTTGATAAACTGCATAATTTACCCAGTTACTAAAGAAGAGAGCTGCAGATGAACTCCAACGCATACAAGGAAGCTCATGAATGTCATCATTTTTGAAATAATTTTCTGGTATATGGGGATCTAAACCGGCATCTAGATCTCTAAAATATTCCTTTGCAAGCGTGTCGCGATCATACTCTAAATGCCCAAAGCTATAGACTTCTCTCAAATCTCGACTCGCAAGGATAGAGACTCCTACCTCTTCTCCTGATGCTAAAATCTCTAGATTTGTTTTGTTTAGAATATCTTCTTTGTGGACTTCTGTATGGCGAGAATGAGGGGATACATATAAATCATCAAAACCTCTCAGTAGAAGATGACCTTCTTTCAAAACATCTTGAGAATAAATCCCAGAAAGCTTCTGGTCCATCTGGTATTTATCTACGCCATAGCGATAGTATAGACCCGCTTGTGCTCCCCAGCAAATATACAGGGTTGAAAAGACATGAGTCTTAGACCAATCGATAACCTTAGTAAATTCCTCCCAATAGTCCACTTCTTCAAAAGGGAGATGTTCAACTGGAGCACCTGTAATAATCAAGCCATCAAAATACTGGTCTTGAACTTCTGAGAAGGTCTTATAAAAAGTCTTCATATGCTCAGAACGAGTTGTTTTCGACTGATGACTTTCCATATATAAAAATTCAATATCTAACTGCAAAGGAGTATTGGCTAAATGGCGTAAAAGCTGAGTTTCTGTAACCATTTTCAGTGGCATCAAGTTTAAAATCAGAATTTTCAGTGGTCGAATATCCTGATGAGCCGCCCTCTGGTCATCCATGACGAAAATATTTTCCGTTCGTAAAATCTCAACTGCTGGTAATTTTTTATCAATTCGAATCGGCATAGAAATCTCCTTACTGTATCATATTGGACTCAAGTAACCTGACTGTCATCAAATGGAATAATCCGGCTGACGACACTTCTTCCCTTTATTATACTGTAAGAAGATATAGTTTTCAATTATAGTTTTTCTCTAACTAGATATAGTCTATTTTTATATCCGATGAAGAGAAAACAGCCCTAAGGACTGTTTTTCATTAATAATGCATCAAAACTTTATAGTCGTAATCTCCGATTGCTTCACGACCTTTTAGCTCATCAAGTTCAATCAAGAAGGCACAACCTGCTACGACACCACCTAATTTTTCAATCATTTCGATTGTCGCTTTAACAGTACCACCTGTTGCCAAGAGGTCATCTACAATAAGAACACGTTGACCTGGTTTGATAGCATCTGCGTGCATGGTCAAAGTATCAACACCATATTCTTTTTCGTAGTCAGCTGAAATCACTTCACGTGGCAATTTCCCTGGTTTACGAACAGGTGCAAAACCAATTCCCAACTCAAAAGCGACTGGACATCCAACGATAAATCCACGCGCTTCTGGTCCTACAATCATATCGATCTGTTTGTTAGTAGCATATTGAACAATTTCACGAACAGCGTAGCTGTAGGCATTGCCGTTAGCCATCAAAGGGCTGATATCACGGAATGTAATTCCTTCTTGTGGATAATTTTCAATACTTGCAATGTAATCTTTTAAGTTCATAGCGTTTCTTTCTTTTAAAGTTTTTACTCCCTATTATACCATAATTCCTAGAAAAGCAAAATAGAAAGAAGCCTTGAAACTTGGTACAAGACTTCTCATTTTTTCTTCAATTGTTGCTAGCATTCGCTGAATGAAGTACTTACTTCTTTTTGCTTTTAGTGCTTTGATTTCGCTCGCGATTTTGTTGGATACGCCACTCTCGCTCAAAGTAAGCCATGGTTTCAAATACTCTCTTTGGTAAGCCAACATCCAGCAAATAGATTGGGATTTTCAAAACGTTAGAATGTTTTGAACTTGTAAATCTACTTCGAAGACGATTCCAGAAAGAGTTGGATTTTAAAAGTTCCTTGTCATAAAACCGAACCTCAATCATATAAAAATCCCTTGCATTTCTACTACCCTTAATTCTCGTGAGAGCAAACTTTTCTACCTGTCCCCAGGAATAAAACTGCCAGTCTTTCTTTGGATATGGTTTATAGAAAAATCCTTGAGCCGTACATTTCAAATACTCTTTATCAGAAAAAAGCCGTCGCAAATGTTGATACAAAATGAAGCCAACGATGATGATTAAGAAACCGATAAAGAGAATTAAAGCCACCAATCCCGCAGGTGCTTCTTCGGGATAGCTCAGCAAAAACGAAAAAATCCAAAGTAGAAGAGCCAATTCTAGTAGGTAAAGAATAAGGCTCAAAACGATTTTCTTACTACTCCATTTAATAATTGTTTCTTCCATTATACCAACTCACTTAAATATTCATAGCGTTCGTATTTTTCAAACAAGGCTTCATTTTTCTCGTCTAACTCTTTTTGAAGGGTAGCTAGTTTCCCAAAGTCCGAGCCATTGGCCAGCATTTCCTCTTCAATGACAGAGATGCGGTTTTCCAAGGCTTCGATGTCACCTTCAATACTTGCCCACTCCTGCTTTTCTTGGTAGGTCATCCGTTTCTTTTCTTCGCGAACTTTAACGACTTTTTCCTTCTCGACTTTTTGACTTTGTGTTACTGCTTCTGCTTCAAAGGCCTTTTCATCTAAATAATCTGTATAATGGCCAAAGAAAGGACGGATGGTCCCGTCTTCAAAAGCAAGAATCTTAGTTGCTACCTTATCAAGGAAATAGCGATCGTGACTAACTGTCAATACTGGTCCTGCAAAACCTTGTAAGAAATTTTCTAGAACCGTTAAAGTCGCAATATCAAGGTCATTGGTCGGCTCGTCCAAGAGAAGCACATTGGGTTTTTCAAGGAGTAGTTTAAGGAGATAAAGACGTTTCTTCTCTCCACCTGATAGCTTCTCAATTAAGGTGCCATGCGTTGAACGAGGGAAAAGAAATTGTTCTAGTAATTCTGCAATAGATGTCGTAGTACCACCGCTAGTCTTAACCTCTTCTGCCACTTCCTGCAGGTAGTTAATAACCCGCTTGCTTTCATCCAAACCTTCGATTTGTTGAGAGAAATAGGCGATGCGAACTGTTTCACCGATGATAACCTCTCCTTTCGTTGGCTTAAGACTTCCCGCAATGAGATTGAGAAGAGTTGACTTACCAACACCATTATCCCCGACGATTCCGATACGGTCTTTGGCTTGGACCAAAAGATTAAAATGTTTCAGAATCGGTTTATCGTCATAGGCAAAGGAAACATTCTTAAACTCGATGACCTTTTTACCGATACGGCTGGTTTCAAAATTCATGGTTAAGTCTGTCTCAACACTAGAATCTGAAACTTCCTTTTTCAAGTCATGGAATCGATTGATACGAGCTTGTTGCTTGGTCGCACGAGCTTGAGGTTGCCGTCTCATCCAAGCTAATTCTTGTTTATAAAGTTGTTCCTTTTTGTGAAGAAGAGCTGCGTCACGCTCATCCTGTTCAGCCTTGAGACGGACATAATCTTGATAATTCCCCTGATACTCTGTTAATCCACCTCTATCCAATTCAAAAATTCGCGTAGAAAGAGCATCTAGGAAATAGCGATCGTGGGTGATAAATAATACTGTTTTCTTGGAATTTTTCAAGAAGAGGGTTAGCCACTCAATGGTCGCAATATCCAAGTGGTTGGTAGGCTCATCAAGAAGCAAAAGATCATGGTTGCCCAGAAGGACTTGCGCCAACTGAACCCGTCTACGTAACCCTCCAGATAAAACCCCAACAGGAGTCGATAAGTCCTGAATGCCTAGTTTACTGAGAACAGTCTTGACCTGACTCTCGATTTCCCAAGCTTGGAGAGAATCCATCTCAGCCATAACCCGTTCCAAACGGGCCTGTTTGTCTTCACTATAGTTAAGCATGAGCAGTTCATATTCACGAATCAGCTGGATTTCTTTCAAATCACTTGATAGAACGGTATCCAAGACAGTCTTACTATCATCAAAATCTGGATCCTGGGTCAGGTAGCCAATCTTGTAATCATTCTTTGCTGAAAATGGGCTAACATCACCATCAAAACCTGAAACTCCCGAAAGAACATCTAGAAGGGTAGTTTTCCCAGTTCCATTGACACCAATGAGTCCGATGCGATCCAAGTCATGAATGATAAAGGAAATATCCTTAAAGACAGTCTTATCACCAACAGATTTACTTAGTTTTTCAACGATAAAATCACTCATTTTCTCTCCCTTAAGTAAGCATGAATGGCTTCCACTTCATTATCTAAATCACCATCCACAATAGCATACTCAATTTCCTCTAAAACATCTCCTAATTCAGGACCTGGCTGATAGCCGTATTCTTTTATGAGAATACCACCATTGATTTGCATCTCTTTCTTATCATGAATGGTCAAGCTCTCATAAGTTTCTGTGATTGTTTGTGAATTATAGTCTTTACCTTGAGCTCGACGAAGATTTTCAGCCTGTAGAAGCAAGTCCAAATCAAAGCGGTAACAATCACGCTTGCCGAGTTCCCCTTCTTCTCGAAGAGCCAAAATAGCGAGCAAATCCTGTACCTGTTTGGCAAATTGTCGTGATGTCTTCCAATGTTTTAAAAATTTTTGAGCATCTTCCACTTTTAAAACCCATAAAAGTGCTGCCCAGGCTTGTTCAGAAGATTCAAAAGTGAAATGATCTTCTAAATTAAATAATGACTGGAGTTTATCCTGACTGCCTATCATATCTGGAAGATAATCATAAGCTTTACTTGCAATCATGGAAGACAGACCCACTCGCCAATGAGGGGCTAGTAGAAGTTTGTCAAATTCAACAAAAGTACGCTCCACAGAGATTTTCTCTAAGAGTGGCGTTAAGGTCTTCATCGCTTCAAACGTTTCTTGCTCGAGTTCAAAACCAAGACTGGCTTGGAAGCGAAATCCACGCATGATGCGTAGAGCGTCTTCATTGAAACGTTCACTAGCTACACCGACAGCTCGCAGGACTTGATTTTCTAAATCTTGTAAACCATTAAACAAATCGACAATCTTCCCTGTCTCATCTAAGGCAAAGGCATTAACTGTGAAATCTCGGCGCTTGAGATCTTCTTCCAGTGAACGAACAAAAGAGACTGAGCTTGGTCTCCGATAGTCTACATAGACATCCTCTGTTCGAAAAGTGGTTACTTCGTACTCTTCATCTCCATCTAAAACCAAAACGGTCCCATGCTCAATGCCGATATCAGCTGTGCGTGGAAAGATCTGCTTGGTTTCTTCTGGATAAGAAGAAGTCGCGATATCCACATCATGGATGGGGCGGTTAAGAAGGGCATCCCTAACGGACCCACCCACAAAATAAGCCTCAAATCCTGCTTCTTTAATTTTTTCTAATACTGGTAAAGCCTTCTGAAATTCAGAAGGCATTTTTGTTAATTTCATAGTAAGTGTTCTAATCCATAGACAAGCTCATGACGCTTGACAACTTCTTTGATTCCCAAATTCACCCCTGTCATGAAGGAGCTACGATCATAGGAGTCGTGACGCAGTGTCAATCCTTCTCCCTGATTTCCAAAAATAACTTCCTGATGAGCTACCAAACCAGGTAAACGAACCGAATGGATACGCATGCCATCAAAATTAGCTCCACGTGCACCAGCAATGAGTTCTTCCTCATCACTAGCACCTTGTTGAACAGACTCACGAACTTGAGCCATCAACTCAGCTGTTTTAATAGCTGTTCCACTAGGAGCATCTTTTTTCTTATCATGGTGAAGTTCAATAATCTCCACATTTGGGAAGTATTTAGCTGCTTGTGCTGCAAATTGCATGAGTAAGACAGCACCCAAGGCAAAGTTAGGAGCAATCAAGCCACCCAAGTTTTTAGAACGAGAAAATTCTTTTAATTCTTCGATTTCTTGACTGGTGAAACCTGTCGTTCCTACTACTGGAGCAAAGCCATTTTCAAGAGCAAAGCGTGTATTCTCATAGGCGACAGCTGGTGTGGTAAAGTCTACCCAAACATGGGCATCAAAACCTGCCAAGTCATTCTTATCATTGAATACTGGAGTTCCTTGCCACTCAGATGCAGACTCAAAAGGATCCAAAACGGCTACTAGTTCAAGTTCAGAATCAGACAAAACCATCTGACAAGCAGCTTGGCCCATTCTTCCCTTAAAACCAGCAATAATCACTCGTATACTCATCTTTACTCCTATCTAAGATACAAAGGACGTTTGCTGCCCATGAAAAATAGGGAATGGCGCTGACTTTCCACGAAAGTCAAGACAGGCATCTTTTTTCAAGAGGCAGATAGTCCATGTTCAATTTTAAGATACAAAGCCTGTAAGAACAATCTAGACAATTGGTGTGTACGCCAAAGCGATGCTTCCTTCTCCCAGGTGGGTTCCAATGACACTACCAAATGTAGCAATTGAAACAGTCGAGGCTACACCACTTTCAACTAATTGATGGCGTAAGTCCTCAGCCTTTTGCTGAGCATTCCCATGAATTACAGTAATCTGATAATTTCCATTACTTGTTGCTTCTTTGACAATTTCAACTAGACGTTTTGTTGCTTTCTTCTCTGTACGAACCTTCTCATAAACTTCGATAACACCTTGGTCATTAAAATATAAGATTGGTTTAATGCTAAGAAGATTTCCTAAAATGGCTGCGCCGTTTGATAAACGACCACCTTTAACCAAATGATCAAGATCATCTACCATGATAAAGGCAGAAGTATTTTCAATCTGTTCTGTTAACTTATCTAGTATAGACTGGAAGTCATCACCCTGTTCCACCCATTGAAATACACTCTCCACCATGAAACCTAGAGGAGCACTTGTAATACGAGTATCAGGAAAAGCAATGGTTAGACCTTCGAACTCATCCGTCATATATTGGATATTCTGATGAAATCCTGAGATTCCAGAAGAAAGGAAGAGACCCAGAACATGAGTATATCCTTTTTCTTTCAATGATGACAAAATTTCATCCAACTTAGCAATACTTGGCTGACTTGTTTTAGGTAGCTCAGATGAACGAGCCATTTTTTCATAAAATTCTTGAGCGGTTAGATTTACACCTTCAACATACTCCTGTCCGTCGATATTCACAGGAATGTCTAGCACAAATAAATCTTCTTTCCGCAAGGTTTCCGCTTGTAGAAAAGCAGATGAGTCTGTTATGACCGCTAATTTCATTCTTTAAAACTCCAAATTAATTCCTGGTAAATCTAGTGCAATTTCCGTCACTTCATAAGTCAAACGGTTTAGCATATCCAAAGAAGGACGAGCAAGTGTTTCAACTTCTTCTTGAGTGAAATCACTTGGTTGGTCTACGATTCGACCTTCAACGTGGTTGACTTGAGAAATAGTACCACTGATCACAAATTTATCAAAGACAATCATAAAGCTCAAAACAACTACGAGAGAAGTCACTTGATTTTCTTGGTCATGTTGTAGTAGTTGGAAGTTGACATCAACCTTTGTTTCAGGAATTCCGTTTTCATTTTCCCATTCAAAGTTACGTGCATCAAAGTGATACTGACTAACAAATTCTTGTTCACGTTTTAAATTCATCATATTCTCCATGGTTACAATTTACTTTGACATTGTAACATATTTTCTTATTTTCTGCTAACTTTCCTAAATTCCAATCTCTGCTTTCACAACTTCGGCAATGGTATCCACATAGTAGTCTACTTCTTCAGTTGTTGGAGCTTCGGCCATGACACGCAAGAGTGGCTCAGTTCCACTTGGGCGAACGAGGATACGTCCGTTACCTGCCATCTCTTCTTCCATCTTATCGATAATAGCCTTGATAGCTGGTACTTCCATGGCTTTGTCTTTCATGGTGTTTTCCACACGAATATTAACCAATTTTTGTGGGTAAATTGTTACTTCTGAAGCCAATTGAGACAAGCTCTTACCTGTTTCTTGCATGATCTTAGTCAATTGAACTGCTGACAACTGACCATCACCAGTAGTATTGTAGTCCATCAAGATAACGTGACCTGACTGCTCTCCACCGAGATTGTAGCCTGATTTTCTCATTTCTTCAACTACATAGCGGTCTCCAACAGCAGTGACAGCTTTATTAATGCCTTCACGATCCAAGGCTTTATGGAAACCAAGGTTGGACATAACTGTTGTTACAATTGTATTTTGTGCCAATTGACCTTTTTCAGAAAGGTATTTACCGATGATATACATAATCTTATCACCGTCGACAATCTCACCATTTTCATCAACAGCAATCAGACGGTCACTGTCACCATCAAAGGCCAAGCCAATAGCAGATTGGCTTTCTTTTACAAGTTCTTGTAAGGCTTCTGGATGAGTTGAACCAACATTCAAATTGATATTAAGGCCATCTGGTGTTTCACCGATAACTGTTAATTGAGCACCTAGGTCCGCAAAAATTTGACGAGCACTTGTTGCAGCTGCTCCATTTGCAGTATCCAAGGCCACTTTCATTCCTTCAAGAGGAGTTCCAGTTGAAACGAGGTAGGCTTCATACTTGCGTAATCCTTCTGGGTAATCCACAACAGTACCTAATCCTTCTGCACTTGGACGTGGGAGAGTATCTTCACTGGCGTCAAGCAAGGCTTCGATTTCTGCTTCTTTTTCATCGTCTAGCTTAAATCCATCGCCACCAAAGAATTTAATCCCGTTATCAAGAGCTGGATTGTGGCTTGCTGAAATCATGACACCTGCGCTCGCTCCCTCAGTTTTCACCAAGTATGCTACTGCAGGCGTAGCAAGTACCCCAAGTTTATAAACGTGAATTCCCACTGAAAGGAGACCAGCAATCAAGGCTGCTTCTAACATTTCCCCTGAAATACGTGTATCGCGTCCTACAAAAACCTTAGGCGCTTCTGTCTCATGTTGACTAAGAACATATCCTCCGAATCGGCCTAGTTTAAAAGCCAATTCAGGTGTTAATTCTACGTTTGCTTCTCCACGGACTCCGTCCGTTCCAAAATATTTTCCCATTTTTATAATCCTTTTCTAGTTTAATGTTAATTTTGCTTTGAATTATCTGGCTTCGTTTCTGCTGCTGTCGTTGTAGAGTTTTCTACAGTTGAAGCATTACTTGTTGTTGAACTATTTGTTGTTCGGACTGGTTTAGTTATTACTTTCATAGTAACCTCAAAAGGAGTAATAACTGTTGGTAAAACGGTCCCATTCCTGTCGACAGCTTGTAAAGGTACTGACCCTGAATAATTCCCAGTTATTTTTTCACTCGTTGGCAAAACTGCAACAATGCGATCAATCTTAGACAAAGTATCTGCGTCGCTGGTTACTGAAACTTTTTCATCAGAAACAGTCACACGTTCGATTATAATCTTCTCATCAATTTGACTAGAATCAATTTGAGGTACAACAGGTACATTATCTCGAGTAACTTTCTTACCAACCTTGACTGTGATCTTTTGTGGTGTTGCTACAGCTGTCAAACCACTTGGAAGATTTTCAATGGTTAAGGGAACTTCAATCGTTCCTTCTGTAGCTTGTGATAAATCCGCAGTCACTTTAAATTTACGAGTGCTCTCTTTCATCTCACTGGCCAAAGTCACCCGATTTGAACCAGTCAGAAATACCGTTACTTCTGAGCTAAATCCACTAATGAAATACTGCGCACTATCATACTGAATATCAATCGGTACATTGACTACTGTATTGGTGTAGGTTTCAGTTTTAGTTTGTCTCGCATTAGTATTGTTTTGATAATTGATTGATGTTGCATAGATAAATAGGACACATGCAAAGAGGAGTGAGGTGATGATATAAAGACTATTTCTTTTCATTATTCCACCCTCCCAATAAACGTTCTTTTAAGCTTGGTTCATCTGAATCCTTAGGTATCAGAATACGACGTAGTTCTTCCTCGAATTCTTCCAAACTTAAATCATGTTTGAAGACACCATTGTAGGTGATGGATATACCTCCAGTTTCTTCTGACACAACAAAAGTAAGGGCATCTGAAACTTCTGATAAACCAATGGCTGCACGGTGTCGTGTCCCAAACTCCTTAGAAATACCAGTGTTCTCAGTAAGTGGAAGATAAGCAGATGTTACAGCTATTCGATCACCTTTTATAATGACTGCACCATCATGTAAAGGTGTGTTTGGGATAAAGATGTTAATTAATAACTCAGCAGAAATCTTAGCATCCAAAGGAATTCCTGTAACGATGTACTCCTGCAAGGTTCTCACACGTTGAACAGCTACCAAAGCTCCAATCTTCCGTGGGCTCATATACTCAACCGATTTTACAAAAGCCTGGACCATCTGCTCTTCTGAACTCATAGGAGTATTTGAAAAGAAATCCGTAGCTCGACCTAATCGTTCCAAACCTGTCCGAATTTCTGGAGAAAAGATAACAACCGCTGCAATAACTCCATAGGTAATCAATTGATTAATCAACCAGGAAATAGTCGTCAAGCCCAAAAAATTAGCCACAATCTGAGCCAAGATAAAAACTATAACGCCTCGAACCAGAATCATAATCTTGGTTCCTGCAATTGATTTTGTAAATTGATATAAGATATAAGCAACGATTAGAATATCAATCACATTTATCGCAATACTCCAAGGACTGGAAAACAAACTAGACCAGTATTGAAGATTAGATAATTGCTGAAAATTCATCCTGTGTCCCCTCTCCAAAAAAGCTTCTCTTCATTATACCATTTTTAATGGAAATTTTCTCCCCCCTACCTCATTTTAAATTTGCAGAAAATATGATAGAATAAAATGATAAAAATGAAACAAGGAGAAACCATGTCTGAACTATTTGATATCACCATCGTAGGAGGTGGCCCAGTTGGTCTTTTCGCAGCCTTTTATGCTAATTTACGTCAAGCTAAAGTACAAATCATTGACTCTCTTCCTCAATTAGGTGGCCAACCTGCCATTCTTTATCCTGAAAAACAAATTCTTGATGTCCCAGGTTTCCCAAATCTCACTGGTGAAGAATTAACTAATCGCTTGTTAGAACAATTACAAGGGTTTGATACACCAGCCCATCTCAATGAAACTGTTCTTGAAATTGAAAAAGAAGATGGTGTTTTTAAGATTACAACCACTAAAGGAACTCATACTAGTAAAGCTGTCATTATCGCTATGGGTGGAGGTGCCTTTAAACCGCGTCCACTTGAATTGGATGGTGTTGATAGTTATGAAAATATCCACTACCACGTTTCTAACATTCAACAATATGCTGGCAAGAAAGTAACCATCCTGGGTGGAGGAGACTCAGCTGTGGACTGGGCCTTAGCTTTTGAAAAGATTGCTCCTACTACACTTGTTCACCGTAGAGATAACTTCCGTGCTCTCGAACATAGTGTACAAGCTTTACAAGAATCATCTGTAAGTATCAAAATACCATTTGTGCCAAGTCAACTCCTAGGAGATGGAAAAACTTTAGACAAACTTGAAATCACAAAAGTCAAATCCGATGAGACTGAAACCATTGAATTGGACCACCTCTTTGTCAACTATGGTTTCAAATCTTCTGTCGGTAATCTTAAAAATTGGGGATTAGAACTGAATCGTCATAAGATTATCGTCAACAGTAAACAAGAGTCAAGTCAGGCAGGAATTTACGCTATTGGAGACTGCTGCTACTACGAAGGTAAGATTGACTTGATTGCGACAGGTCTAGGTGAAGCACCTACTGCAGTTAACAATGCCATTAACTACATTGATCCAGAACAAAAAGTACAACCAAAACACTCTACTAGTCTATAAGAAAAAACCACGAATCCTTTGATTCGTGGTTTTAAAGTTCATCTGCAATTTTATTTATCTTTCGCAATCTATGATTGACACCACTTTTTGTGAGTGGATTTGTCAAACTGTCTGCCAATTGCTGGATAGAGTAGTCCGGATGTTGGATACGTAAATGCGCTACTTCCTGCAAATCTGCTGGAAGATTATCCAAACCAATTCTATCCTTGATTTTACTGATATTGTTGATTGTTTTCATACTCGCTGAAACAGTACGAGCGATATTTGCTGTCTCCGCATTATTAGCACGATTGAGATCATTCCGAGTTTCTCGGAGAATCTTGACACCTTCAAAAGTATCTCTCGCCTCCATGGCTCCCACTAAAATCAGGAAATCCATAATATCTTCAGCTCGTTGAAGATAGGTCACTGCCCCCTTTTTTCGTTCGATAACCTTGGCATCTAACAAGAACTGCTGCAAGAGCGAAGCAATCCCTTGGGCATGGTCCACATAGACGGAACTTATTTCTAGCTGATACTTGCCCGACTCGGGATCCCGAATACTCCCATTTGCCAAAAAGGCTCCACAAAGGTAAGCACGTCCAGCTTCCTCATCTCCTAAAATCTCTGGATCAATCCCTGTCTCCAGACCAAAGAATGAATCGGCCAAACGCAAATCTGCTAAAAGTTCTTGGACTCGCTCATCCGTAAATACGGTATAAACACGATTTTTCCGAAGATTACTTCTCTGGTGGTGACGAATCTCTGACTTGATTCCATAGAAGTGTAAGAAAGATTCATAGAGATGTCGAGCCAACTTAGCATTTTCTGTTATGACGGACAAGGTCAAACCAGAACTAGATAAGCCAATACTACCAGACATCTTGATAATAGCTGACAATTCATGACGACTCAGGTGATGCTGACTTAGAATTTCTTCTTTTACTGCTACTGTAAAACTCATTTTCTCACCTGTATGATTCGCATGAGCTCATCTACGATTAAATCACCATCGTGGAAGGCTCCCCCATTTTCCAAACGTAAGAAATTGGATGAAATAACACGAGGAACTTGCTGACGCAAGCCTTCAAAATCATGTTCAACCTGAACAAGATATTCATCAAAACGGTTGGTGTCCATATAATCCCTCGGAACCTTTTCGATGTTAACAAGGACAGTATCGATAAATGGACGGCCCAAATGACGATGCAAGACTGCTACGTGATCACTATCTGAGAAATGTTCTGTCTCTCCACGTTGAGTCATGATGTTGCAGACATAGGCAATTTCAGCCTTGGTTTCCAGAAGAGCCTGACCAATCTCCTCAATGACAATATTAGGCAAAATCGAAGTAAAGAGGGAGCCTGGTCCCAAAACAATCATATCACTCTCGAGAATGGTATTGACGACTCTGCGACTTGCCTGCGGTTTTTCATCATCCAGAGTATTGGTTACATAGACATGGTCTATCATTCCTGGATGGTCTGCAATGTGACTTTCCCCAGCAACTTCTGATCCATCTTTAAAGACAGCATGGAGCGTCAAAGGATGGTCACTAGAGGGATAAATCTTTCCTGTAGTATGGAAGAATTTACTCAGCAATTGCATGGCATTATAGGTCGAACCCTGCATTTCAGATAATCCAGCTATGATAATGTTTCCTAATGGATGACCAGCAAAAGCACCAGCATCCTCTGAAAAACGGTATTGAAAGACCTTTTCATAGAATTTTGGCATATCTGACATGGCTACAAGGACATTACGTAAATCCCCTGGAGGTGTCAACTGTTGAAAATTCTTACGCAATTCACCTGAAGAACCACCATCATCCGCAACGGTTACTATGGCTGCAATTTCGACATCTTTTTCCCGTAGACTATTTAAAATAACAGGGATCCCGGTTCCACCACCAATCACCGTAATTTTGGGTTTTCTCATGAACGGTTTACCGTTTCCTTTCTTCGGTCTTTATCACGATGGCTTTCATTTACAGGCCAATGTTTCGCCAAATCATTGGCTAATCGTTTGGCAAAGGCAACGCTTCGGTGTTGACCACCTGTACAACCCACTGCAATGGTTAAAACAGATTTTCCTTCTTTTTTATAACCTGGTAGAATTGGTTCAATCAATGCTAACAAATGTCGGTAGAAATCCTCAGATTCCTCATGATTCATAACATAGTCATAAACCGCCTTGTCCTCACCCGTCTGATTACGAAGTTCTGGAAAATAGTATGGGTTTGGTAAAAAGCGAACATCAAATACCAAATCAGCATCAATTGGAATTCCGTATTTAAATCCAAAAGACATGACCTCAATACGGAAGGACTGAGTTTGTTCTTGGTCCGAAAATTGCTCTGCAATGGTTTTACGAAGTTCACGAGGAGTTAACTCTGTTGTGTCAACCACGTTTTGACTCATATTTTTTAATGGAGCCAAGAGTTCGCGTTCCAACTTGATCCCGTCCAAGATACGACCATCTGCTGCTAGTGGGTGACTTCTTCTTGTTTCCTTATAGCGTGCCACTAATTCCTTATCAGCTGCATCCAAAAACAGAATCTTGAAATCCAAATCATCTTGGTTTTCCAATTCATCTAAGACAGCCTGAATCTCTGAGAAGAAAGAACGGCTACGCATATCCACCACTAGGGCTAACTTATGGTCATCGTCCTTGGTCTCGACCAACTGCAAAAACTTTGGCAAGAGAGCAGGCGGCATATTATCAATGGTAAAATATCCTAAATCTTCAAAGGACTGAATGGCTACAGTTTTTCCTGCACCACTCATCCCTGTCACAATCACCAGGTGAAGTTGTTTCATTGTCATCATAGTCTCCTTATATCAAAAGAAGTTTGGAAGAACCAAACTTCTACTAGCTTATCCAATCTCTGCGATGACTTCAATTTCTACTTTTACATCGCGAGGAAGACGAGCTACTTCCACAGCTGAACGAGCTGGAAATTCCTTGTTAAAGGCTGTTTGGTAAACCTCATTAAAAGGAACAAAGTCGTTCATATCACTCAAGAAACAAGTTGTTTTAACAACATGATCAAAATCTGTTCCTGCCTCTGCTAAAATAGCTCCAATATTTTTCAAGACTTGTTCAGTCTGTTCTTGGATTGTTTCTCCTACGATTTCTCCAGTTTCAGGAGATAGAGGGACTTGACCGCTAGCGAACAAAAGGTTGCCAACGATTTTTCCTTGAACGTAAGGCCCGATTGCCTTTGGAGCTTTATCTGTATGAATTGTTTTTGCCATTTGTATTCCTCACAGTTTTTCTAAAATAGCATCCCAAGCCTGATCCATTCCTGCTTTTGTCACAGATGAAAAGAGGATAAAATCATCACTTGGATCAAAGTTTAATTTCTTTTTAATAGCTGATTCGTGCTTGTTCCATTTGCCACGCGGAATCTTGTCTGCTTTAGTCGCCACGACGATGACAGGAATCTCATAATACTTAAGAAATTCGTACATCTGCACATCATCAGCCGTCGGATCATGACGAAGGTCAACGAGACTAACAACCGCCCGAAGATTTTCTCGAGTAGTCAAGTACTCCTCAATCATACGACCCCATTTTTCACGTTCCTTTTTGGAAACACGGGCATAACCATAACCAGGCACATCCACAAAACGCATCTTATCATCAATGTTAAAGAAATTGAGTAGTTGTGTTTTTCCTGGTTTTCCAGAGGTACGAGCTAGATTTTTACGATTGATCATGGTATTGATAAAACTTGATTTACCAACATTTGAGCGCCCTGCAAGAGCAATCTCAGGAAGTTCATCCTGCGGATAGTGGGACTTGTTGGCTGCACTAAGCAAAATCTCAGCATTGTGTGTATTGATTTCCATAGTCACCTCTAGGCTGTCTCTAGAATTGGCTTAGCCGTTCCGTCAACCGCTTCTTTTGTGATACGAACTGTTTTCACATTTTCTTGACTTGGAACCTCAAACATAACATCTAGCATGGTTTCTTCGATGATTGAGCGAAGACCACGCGCACCTGTTTTACGTTCGATGGCTTTGTTTGCAATTTCCTGGAGTGCTTCGTCGTCAAATTCAAGCTCTACATCATCATAAGAAAGCAAGGTCTGGTATTGTTTAACCAAGGCATTTCTTGGTTCCTTCAAGATGCGAACCAAATCATCTACGGTCAACTGCTCCAAGGCTGCAAAGATAGGCAAGCGTCCAATTAACTCAGGAATAATTCCGAACTTTTGAATATCTTCTGCGATGATTTCTTGCATGTAAGAACTATTTTCGTCAATGGCCTTGTTGTTTTGTCCAAAACCAATCACTTTTTCACCTAGACGCTGTTTGACAATCTCTTCGATTCCATCAAAGGCACCACCCACGATGAAGAGGATATTTTTGGTATCCACTTGAATCATTTCTTGTTGTGGATGTTTACGTCCACCTTGTGGTGGTACACTAGCTACAGTTCCCTCGATAATCTTGAGGAGGGCTTGTTGCACACCTTCACCAGATACATCACGTGTGATAGAAACGTTCTCGCTCTTCTTAGCAATCTTGTCAATCTCATCTACGTAGATAATCCCACGTTCTGCACGTTCGATGTTAAAGTCAGCTGCTTGCAAGAGTTTGAGGAGAATATTTTCAACGTCCTCACCAACATAACCAGCCTCAGTAAGAGCTGTTGCATCCGCAATAGCAAATGGTACATTCAAACTTCTAGCAAGTGTTTGAGCAAGGAAAGTCTTCCCTGAACCTGTTGGGCCAATCATCAAAATGTTTGATTTTTGCAAATCCACATCTTCTGACTCTTCACGAGTGTCATGGAAATTGATGCGTTTGTAGTGGTTATATACAGCCACTGCCAAGGCACGTTTGGCACGATCTTGACCAATCACATAGTGGTTCAAGATGTTTAAGAGTTCGATTGGTTTTGGTACTTCAGACAAGTCTGCTAGGACTTCCTCTGCCAACTCCTCACGAATGATTTCCTGGGCTAACTCCACACACTCATTACAGATAAAGGCGTTGTTCCCAGCGATTATTTTTTTAACTTCTTCTTGGCTTTTGCCACAAAATGAGCAATAAACCATCATATCATTTTTCCTATTTGTAGGCATGATTCCCTTCCGTTCTAATTATTCATTCTCTCTAAAATAAGGTCATATAAAAAGCATGAATGCTATTCACCAAGTTTGTAAAGGCATTTAACCAGAGCAGGACAGAAAGTCCATAGCGCTTTTTACGAAAAGCCTGTGCTCCTGCAAGCAAGCAGACCAAACACAGCATGGCTGTGAAAAAACCAAATATACTACGTTCCATTAGACTTCCTTTCTCTTTCTATATTCGATGGTAAAATCAAAAGCATTTTTCTCATCTTTGGAATAAGATTTGCTTGCAACAGTCTCAAAAACCGTCAAGTCAAAATCTGCTGGGAAATAGGTATCTCCCTCAACTTGAGCATGAATTTGTGTCACAATAATCTCATCTAAGTAAGGTTCAAAAAGCTGAAAAATTTGCTTGCCACCAAGGATATAGAGATTTTTACCCTGATGATGGTACCAGTCTAAAACGTCCTCAACATTTTGGAAAACCAGAGCCCCCTCGATTGACTCTTCGGGATTGCGTGTCAAAATTAGGGTCTCACGTCCTGGAAGCAATCGTCGACCCATTCCATCAAAGGTTACACGCCCCATCAAAATGGCATGATTCAAGGTTGTTTCTTTAAAATGCTTTAACTCTGCTGGCAAATGCCATGGCAAGCGATCCTCTTTTCCGATTACACCCTTTTCATCTTGAGCCCAAATGGCTACGATTTTCTTTGTCATGCTTTCATCCTTTTCATTGATAGTTCTATTTTATCAAAAATCTTCAAAAAAGACTGTTTTGGAATGCCCTCCTGAATAGAAAAAATCCGTAGAAAACTTCTACGGATTTTTAGAAAAATACAGTACCTTACAAACCAGGTGCTTGTCCTAATTCTGCTGCAAGCATCCAGACTGTTTTTTCAAGATCTGCCTTAGCACCAACGAAGATATCATTGGTTACATCATCACCTTCTTCATCTGTTACATCCAATGCTTTTTGGAAAAGAGTGATAAGGTAACGATAAATTTCAAGGACACGTTCCAAACTTTCTTCTACGTTACGGAACTCTCCAACACCTTCTTCGATTTCACTGTGTTGAAGGAATTCTGTCAAAGTAGAGTATGGTTTGCCACCAAGAGTGATCAAGCGTTCGCTGATTTCATCAAGATAACCATCTAGACTATCCATGTATTCATCCATCTTTGGATGCCATACCATAAATCCACGTCCACGCATGTACCAGTGTACTTGATGAAGAGCAATATGTGCTACGTACAAGTCAGCTACTGCTTGATTCAAAACTTCCTTTGTATTTACTAGCGCTTCTGCCGCTGGTTTAGTTAATGTTGCTACATCTTTTAATGCATCTTTTTTCAATTCAACCATTTTTCTCACCTCATTATTATTTTTTGTAACCATATTTATTGATTACTACCTCAGTATACTACTCCTAGTAGATAAAAGCAAGGAAATTAACCCATATTAAAAAAGTTGTAATTGACTGATAATTTAAGAAAATGAGAAGATGTTTTTTAGTTATTTTCGCTGTTTTTATTAGAGAATTGACTTTGATAAAGATCATAATAGAAACCCTTTGCAGCTAAGAGACTTTCATGATTCCCTTGTTCGATAATCTGTCCATCTTTCAGCACCAAAATCTTGTCCGCTTCCTGAATAGTCGAAAGTCTATGGGCGATGACAAAGCTTGTTCTCCCCTTCATCAAACGCTTCATGGCCTTTTGAATCAAGAGTTCTAAACGTGTATCAACTGATGAGGTCGCTTCGTCCAAAATTAAGATTTTTGGATCCGCCAAGAGAGCACGCGCGATAGTTAACAACTGCTTCTGACCAAGAGAAATATTACTTGATTCTTGGTTCATCTCCATGTTATAGCCACCAGGAAGGGTGCGGATAAAGTGGTCAACATTGGCCGCCTTAGCCGCTTCAACGATTTCCTCATCCGTTGCATCAAGATTTCCAAAGCGAAGATTTTCCTTGATACTGCCTTCATAGAGCCAGGCATCCTGTAAGACCATACCAAACTGACGACGGTAGTCCTGACGAGACAGATCACGAATATCTTGCCCATCCACTAAAATGGCACCAGCTGTCACATCGTAAAAACGCATAAGAAGGTTAATCAAGGTTGTTTTACCTGCTCCAGTAGGTCCTACGATAGCCACCATCTCTCCAGGTTTAACATCTAGGTTGAAATTGCGAATCAATGGTTTGTTTTCCACGTATTGGAAATCGACATTCTTGAAGCTAACTTGACCTGTCAATGGCGCCAGTTCTTTTACTTTAGCAGTTTGAACTTCTTCCTGTTCATCCAAAACTTCAAAGACACGGTCAAGCGAAGATTTAGCACTTTGCATTTGTCCCGCTAATTGAGTAATATTTTGGATCGGTTGACTGACCTGCCACACATACTGAACGAAAGCCTGCATATTACCAATGGTTAAGCGTCCTGCAATAACCTGCAAACCACCTAATACTGCAACAATTAAGTAAGTTAAATCAGACACGATATGAAGGGCAGGCATCATCAAACCTGAAATAAAACTTGCCTTGAATCCAACCTGTTGCAATTCATCCGTAATCTTTTCAAATCTCTCTTGAGATTTCTCTTCACGTCCGAAAAGTTTAAGAACATTGAAACCAGTCAAGCTTTCCTGTACAAATCCATTCATTTGTCCCAGAATGGCTGCTTGCTGTTTAAAGTATGGTTGCGAACGATTCAGAATCGTTTTAGCCCCAAAATAAGTTATCGGAATCGACAAGATAACAATGATAGCCAACTGAAGATTTAGATAGAGCACCATTCCCATAACAAAAAGAATGGTAAAGACTGCATTGACAATCTGTAAGAAGGATTGTTGAAGGGCATTTGAAACAGTTTCAACGTCACTGGTAAATCGACCTAATAAATCACCAAACTGGTGCTTGTCAAAGTAGGACACAGGGATGCGATTGATTTTTACGCTCATTTCATTTCGCAAATCCTGTATCATGGACTGCACCGCATTGGTCATAAAGTAGTTTGAATAATATGACCCCAACTCATAGAGAAGACCACGCAAGAGATAGATAACCAGAATCATTGCGATATAAGGGGTATTAATACCTGCTCCTGCAACACCATTTGCCATGGCAAGTAGGTTGCTGGTTAACTCAGTGATAGCAAGCCCTAATACGAAAGGCTCGATGACACTCATAATAACGCTGACTATTTTCAAGAAGACTGCAAAGAAAACAGAGAATCGGTAGGCTTTTAAATAACTCCATAGACGAGCTAGACTAGATTGTTGTTTCATCCTTTACCTCCTATTTTTCTGTCAGAGACGCATTTTTCAGCTGCGACTCAGCAATTTCTCGATAGATGTCATTAGTCTCCATCAATTCTTCATGACGGCCACGACCAACGATTTCACCCTTATCAAGGACGATAATCTGGTCCGCGTCCATGATGGTTCCAACACGCTGCGCAACAATCAATACCGTAGCATCTTGCGTCACTTCCTTGAGACGACGGCGTAAGATTGCATCTGTACGATAGTCCAAGGCCGAGAATGAATCATCAAAGATGTAGATATCTGGACCCTTGATGACTGCTCGGGCAATCGACAAGCGTTGTTTCTGACCACCTGATAGGTTGCTTCCCCCTTCGGCCAGATGCGTGGCGAAACCTTCTTCTCGACTTTCGATAAAGTCTTTGGCCTGGGCTACATCAGCTGCTTGATGCAAGTCCTCATGACTGGCATCCTCTTTCCCGTAACGGAGATTGTCTGCGATAGTCCCAGTAAAAAGCAAGGCCTTTTGTGGAATAAATCCAATCTTCTGACGGAGTGATTTGAGACGATAATCTCGGACATCAACACCATCGACCTTGATTTTCCCTAGCGTAACATCGTAGAATCTAGGAATCAATTGAACCAGAGTAGACTTACCTGACCCAGTTGAACCGATAAATGCAATGGTTTCTCCCGGTTTAGCAGTAAAGGAAATATTATGCAATACAGGACTTTCTGTTTCCCCAGGATAGGCAAAGGTCACATTATCAAATTCTAGATATCCATGAGTTTCTGTTTCTTGAATTCCATCCTCGTTTGGATCAATAGAAATGGGCATGTCCATGATTTCCTTCAGACGCTCACTAGACACAGCCGTACGTGGATACATGGTAAAGAGGTTTGACAAGAAGAGGAAGGACAAGAGAGCATGGAAACTATACTCGATAAAGGCCACCAAATCCCCAATCTGCAAATTTCCATGCTTTAGTGGATCAAGGGCAAACCAAACGATAGCCACAATCATGGCAATAATGATCTGCACAAAAAGCGGTTCTGTCAAACCAGTCAATTTGAACAAGCGATTTGAATTATCCGCATAGATTGCATTTTTCTCTTCGAAACGTTTTTCTTGGAAGTCTTCACGAGCAAAAGCACGAATCACTCGCAAGCCCATCAAATTTTCACGGACATACTGATTAATCTTGTCCAGTGTTTTTTGTTGTTTTTCAGATAAGGGGCGCGTTTTCACCGCCACATAAATGACAACAACAGCTAGAAAAGGTACGGAAAAAGCTACGATCCAGGCTAGTGAAGGACTCGTCAAGAAAATCATGAGAATACTCGACAGCATCATCATGGGAGTGATGACACCCAACTTAAGCGTTTGTTCCGCAAACTGCATGAGGACAAAGGCATCACTGGTAATACGAGTAACTAATGAGGATACTCCGATTTGTTCATACTCATGATGAGAATACTCTTGTAATTTAGCATAAACATCATTTCGCATATCCTTGACCATATTGGTGGTCAATTTACTAGCCGCATAAGATAGCACAATCCGTCCACATGTTCCCAAGACGATTATGACCAACATGACGATAGCCCAAAAATAGAGCTTATCCTTGTCTCCTTGGTTGATTCCCTGGTCAATCATGCGAGCCAGAACAGTTGGTAGACCTAGATTGACAATAACAAAGAAAATAGCTCCGAGGAAGTCTAATAGTAGCCACTTGGGATAACGTTTGAGATAAGACCAAATATAAAGCATAATTCTCCTTTCTTTTTCATTCAAAATGCAGAAAAGAGCGTGCTTACGCACGCCTTTTTACTAAAAAGAAGACAGGCAGTCATAATCTCAAGAGAGGAAACTGTCTGTCTCAGATATTTGAGGCTTATTTTACAAAGTCAAGCAATGCCAAGAAGCTTTCTGGATCCAGTGATGCACCACCTACAAGAGCTCCGTCAACGTCTGGACAAGCCATGTATTCAGCAACGTTTTCAGGTTTAACTGAACCACCGTATTGAACACGTACTTTATCAGCAACTTCTTGACCAAAGTCAGCAGCTACAACGTCACGAACAACTTTACACATTTTTTGTGCGTCATCTTGTGAAGCTGATTTACCAGTACCGATAGCCCAGATTGGCTCATAAGCGATAACTGATGAAGCTACTTGTTCTGCAGTCAATCCAGCAAGAGCAGCTGAAACTTGAGCACCTACGAATTCTGCTGCTTTACCAGCTTCGTAAGTTTCAAGTGACTCACCACAACAGATGATTGGAAGCATACCGTTAGCAAAGATTGCTTTTGCTTTTTTGTTGATGTCTTCGTCTGTTTCGTGGAAGTAGTCACGGCGTTCTGAGTGACCGATAACAACGTAATCAGTACCGATTTCTTTCAAAACTTGTGGGCTAGTTTCACCTGTGAAAGCACCTGCATTTTCAAAGTAGCAGTTTTGAGCAGCAACTTTAAGGTTTGAACCTTTAGCAGCAGCAAGAACAGTTGTCAAGTCAATAGCAGGTACAGCAATCCCAGCTTCAACAAGGTCAGCTGAAGGAAGTTTTGATGCTACAGCTTCAACGAATGCTTTTGCTTCTTCTGGGTTTTTGTTCATTTTCCAGTTACCAGCGATAAATGGTTTACGTGACATTTCACATACCTCTTTTTTCATTTTATTTTCTACTTATTTTATCATAAATAGAGGGAGCTTGCAAATCTTACTCTGTAACTAGAAGTCTTCTTTTCAAAAACTTTCCAGTTGTTCTTTCTATTTGGAAGCTGGCTTTCGCTTGGTCAATTTGACCACTGCTTCTGTTCTAGCCGTGTGGGGAAACATATCGACAGACTGGATATAATGCAGGTCATAGACCTCCATCAATCTAACCAAATCACGCGCCAAGGTAGACACATTACAGGATACATAAACCATCTTTTTAGGAGCGTATTTGACGATGGTATCCAAGAGCTTATCATCTAAACCAGTACGTGGCGGGTCTACTATCAAAGCATCGGCACGATAGCCTTCCTTGTACCATCTAGGAATAATCTCTTCTGCAGTTCCTGCTTCATAATGAGTATTGGTATAACCCATGCGCTTAGCATTTTCTTTAGCATCCTCAATGGCTTCTGGAATAATATCCATCCCTCTCAAACTTTTGACTTTTTTAGCAAAGGCAAAACCTATGGTCCCAACACCACAATAGGCATCGATCAGATGGTCATCCTCAGTTACATCCAAGGCCTTAACGGCTTCACTATAGAGGATTTCAGTCTGTTCAGGATTTAGCTGATAAAAAGCTCGCGGTGAAAGAGAAAATTCATAATCTAGGACTCCCTCGCCTATACTATCCTGCCCCAAAATAATCTCTGTCTTATCCCCATAAATCTCACTAGTTTTCGCAGTATTGGTATTGACTGCGACAGTCACTACTTCAGGATAATCCTTGACTAGGTCTTTCACAAATTGAGTCAGATTCAATTGACGATTGGTTACAATGATAATCTGAACTTGCCCAGTTTTCCGTGCTCGACGAACCATGATGGTCCGAACCCCAAGGATTTTCCGTTCATCCGTAATCGGAATTTGATGGTAGGTCAAGAGTTCAGCAATGCGATTGGCAATAGCTTGCGTTTCCTTGTCTTGGACTAGGCAGTCTTTTAACTCGACCAAATAATGGGAATTTTGAGCATATAATCCTGCCTTGACTTGACCCTTAAACTTTCGTGTTTGAAATTGCAGTTTAGCCCTATAATACTTTGGTTTCTGCATGCCAATAGTTGGTCTAATCTCAAAGTTTTCATAGCCAGCAGGGGCAAATTTCTTCAGAGCTTGATGGAGAAGATCTGTCTTGAATTCCAACTGCTTGTCATAGTGTAGGTGCATAATTTGACAGCCTCCACACTCATTATAAATAGTACAGTCTGGAACTACTCGAAATTTAGATTTTTTATTGACCTCAAGCAGTTTAGCCTCAACGTAGTTACGCTTGACAGAAGTCACCTGACAATAGATATCTTCACCCTTGAGGGCGCCTGGGACAAAAACGAGGGTTTTCTGGTAAAATCCGATACCTTCCCCGTTAATCCCCATGCGCTTGATTTTTAATGGAATTTTTTGTTTGACTTTTAGATTCATAAGTCTATTATACCACGTAGTTTCTCAATGTTTAAGAATATGTTACAATAAAACCATGAATACAAAGACATCTCATTTTTCCCCATTAGATTTTCCTGAGCAATTACGAACTTATATAGAGGGAGCAAGCCTTTCTGACAGCTCTTCTCATTCAGGATCAAGGGTTCTCTATCTTGACTCAGGTTACTACTTGAAAATAGATCGAAAGGGAAGTTTAGAGCGAGAAGCTAGCATTGCAAGTTGGTTTGAACAAGAGGGAATAGGAACTCCAGTCATCCACTATCTATCTACGGATAAAGATTACCTCCTGACTAAAGAGGCTATTGGCCATGATGCTCTCGCTTTTTTAGACCAACCAGAAAAAATCTGCCGAACCATGGCAGAGGCTCTTAAAAAGCTTCACAGCTTCAATCCGCAAAATTTTCCATCAGAAAATCATTTACAGACCTATAAAGACAGAGCCTTTAAAAACTATGAAAAAGGTGTGTTCTATGCCAAGGCGCTCCTACCCCAATTTCAGATTAATAGTCGTGAAGAAGCCTTTCAGCTTATTCAAGAGCAGGGCCACCTTTTAAAAACAGATGCCTTTATTCATGGGAATGCCTGTCTACCAAACTTTATTCTTAAAGATGCCAGCCACTTTTCTTGTTTTATTGACCTTGGTTTGGCTGATTTTAGTGACCGACATATCGATCTCTTTTGGACAGTTTGGTCCCTCAACTATAACCTAAAGGACCCTAAATACGCTGAACTATTTCTTGACTATTACGGGAGAGAACAGATTGATATCAATAAACTTCGACTCGTTGCTGCCTTTGAAGCATTTGGATAAAAGAAAACTATGAAAATCACAAAACTAGAAAAGAAAAAACGTCTCTATCTGCTAGAACTTGATAGCGACCAAACCTGCTACATTACAGAAGATACCATTGTTCGCTTTATGTTGACCAAGGATAAGGAAATTAGTTCAGAAGAGTTTGCAGAAATCCAGACCTTTGCACAATTTTCCCACGGAAAAAACTTGGCCCTCTACCACTTATCCTTCAAGGCCCGTACTGAAAAAGAAGTCAGAGATTATCTTGTTAAACATGAGATTGATGAGAAAATCATACCCCAAGTCATCCAAGCTCTCAAGGAAGACAACTGGATCAATGACCGTCAGTATGCCTATGCGATCATCAATTCCAATCAGCTATCTGGCGACAAGGGAAGCTACATGCTGATACAAAAGATTTCTCAAAAAGGAGTTGCTAAGGCCGTTATCCAAGACGTCTTACAAGAATTTGATATGACGGAAGTCGCAGAGCGTACAGCCGAAAAACTACTGAAAAAATATCAGGGTAAATTGCCTGCTCGCGCTCTACAAGATAAAATCATCCAAAGCCTAACCAATAAAGGATTTTCTTACTCAGAAGCCAAAACAGCCTTTGACCAACTGGATAGTCAGGTAGAAGAGGAAACTGTTCAGGAGCTTATTTTTAAAGAGTTGGATAAACAATATCGAAAATATTCACGAAAGTATGAAGGATACGAACTGAAGCAACGTTTGACACAAGTTTTGGCAAGAAAAGGTTATGATTTTTCAGATATAGCCAGTGCTCTTAGAGAATATCTTTAATTTTTTCATGAAAAACTAAGAACTTTAAACAAAAATGTGATACAATAGTAAACGATAAACTTATAAATTGTAGAAAGTTGGTTAGTTATGAAACTTCCAAAAGAAGGCGACTTTATTACAATTCAAAGTTATAAGCATGATGGGAGTCTTCACCGTACTTGGCGGGACACCATGGTACTAAAAACAACAGAGAACGCTATTATTGGCGTCAACGACCACACACTTGTTACCGAAAGTGACGGTCGTCGTTGGGTGACTCGAGAACCGGCTATTGTTTACTTTCACAAAAAATATTGGTTTAATATCATTGCCATGATTCGTGATAATGGGATTTCCTACTACTGCAACATGGCTAGCCCTTATTATCTAGACGAAGAAGCTTTAAAATACATCGATTATGATTTAGATGTTAAAGTTTTTACAGATGGTGAGAAACGCCTCTTGGACGTCGAAGAGTATGAACGTCACAAGCGTAAGATGAATTATCCTGATGATTTAGACTATATTTTGAAAGAACATGTTAAGATTCTTGTTGATTGGATCAACAATGAACGAGGCCCCTTCTCAGAAGCCTATGTCAACATTTGGTACAAACGCTACGTAGAACTAAAGAATCGGTAAAGTTGTCAGAGGTCAGGAACAAAATCCTGACCTCGTTTTTTTTATAAGCAAAAACCTGCCTTGAGGCAGGTTTTCCTTTAAATATCTAACTTCGTAACAGTAAATTTGATATGGGAATAATCTTTCTCGATATCCTTATCTACCATAAAGGCTGTCGCATCCTTCTTGACCTGCACCAAGTCAATATTCTGTGCTTGAGCTGCATAGACACAGCCACAGTAACATTGGCGATAAATGTCGTACTCTTCACACATTTCTACAGAGCGTTTATAACCTTGATTTTTCTTAAAATCACTCGGAAGATAGTGAGTGGTGTAGATTTTCTGCACATCAATCCCAATACTGTTAATTGTTTGTGAATTTTTGTGAGGGCTGATGGTTAGGGCAGATCCAAAGTAATCAAATCCTAAGTCCATAGCCACTTGCGCTGTCTTGTCCAAGCGATAGTCAAAACATACCTTGCAACGGTCCCCACCTTCAGGTTCTTCTTCCAAACCTCGAACCAGTTTACGGTATTCATTTGGTTCATAAGGTGCTTCTAGGTATTGGACATGGTTACCAGTTCGTTCATTAAAATCGCTGACAAACTTTTTGGTTACATAAGCACGCTTGTGATACTCGGCTTTGGGATGAATATTTGAATTAGCAAAATAAATAGTCACATCTGCATATTTGGTCAAATACTCTAGAGTGTAAGTGCTACATGGAGCACAACAGACGTGCATGAGAATCGTTGGTCTCTCTTCATTTTTTTCCCAAACTTGGACCATCTTTTGCATAACACGGTCGGTCATAGTTGATTTTTTGATTGGGATTCATCTTACTTAGAATTTCTTCTACATCAATCATGCTCTTCTCCTTTTCTTCTTGTTATTTTATCACAAGAAGGCTCTTTGGGCAAATAGGCTATTGTGCATTCATGAATCGATAGAATGATTGAATTTAAAGTAAAAACGCCAACTGGCGTTTTTATAGTTATTAAGGTTTGATACGGTGCAACATACGTGGGAATGGAATGGCTTCACGGATGTGTTTAGTTCCAGCTGCGAAGGTTACCATACGCTCGATACCGATACCAAATCCACCGTGTGGTACTGTACCATATTTACGAAGGTCAAGGTAGAATTCGTACTCTGTAAGATCCATTCCAAGTGATTCCATCTTAGCGACAAGGGCATCGTAGTCTTCCTCACGCATGGAACCACCGATGATTTCTCCGTAACCTTCTGGCGCGAGCAAGTCTGCACAAAGCACGCGATCTGGGTTCCCAGGAACTGGTTTCATATAGAAGGCCTTGATGTCTGCTGGATAGTTGATCACAAAGGTTGGTACACCAAAGTGGTTTGAAATCCACGTTTCGTGTGGTGAACCGAAATCATCTCCATGCTCTAGATGTTCATAGTCTGCATCTTCATCGTTTTCATGCTCTTGCAAGAGATCAATGGCTTCATCGTAAGTAATACGTTTGAACGGTTCAGCAATGTAGCGTTTCAAGAGCTCTGTATCACGCTCCAAGGTTTCCAAGGCTTGAGGAGCACGATCTAGAACTCCTTGAAGCAATGCTTTAACATAAGCTTCTTGCAAGTCAAGTGACTCGTCGTGTGTTAAGTATGAGTACTCCGCATCCATCATCCAGAACTCAGTCAAGTGACGGCGAGTCTTAGATTTCTCTGCACGGAATACTGGACCAAAGTCAAAGACGCGACCTAGAGCCATAGCACCTGCTTCAAGATAGAGCTGTCCTGATTGGCTCAAGTAAGCTGGTGTTCCAAAGTAGTCAGTTTCGAAAAGTTCTGTAGAATCTTCTGCAGCATTTCCTGAAAGGATTGGGCTATCAAATTTCATGAAGCCATTCTTATCAAAGAACTCATAAGTTGCATAGATAATAGCGTTACGGATTTGCATCACTGCTACTTGTTTGCGTGAACGCAACCACAAGTGGCGGTTATCCATCAAGAAGTCTGTCCCGTGTTCTTTTGGAGTAATTGGGTAGTCTTGCGATTCACCGATGACTTCGATGTCTGTAATATCCAACTCATAACCAAATTTTGAGCGTTCGTCTTCTTTGACAATCCCTGTCACGAAAACAGAAGTTTCTTGGCTTAGGCGTTTGATCGTATCAAATTTTTCAAGACCTACTTCTTCTCCAAATTTTTCGATAAAGTTTGGTTTGAAAGCCACACCTTGGAAGAAGGCCGTTCCGTCACGCAATTGCAAGAAGGCAATTTTTCCTTTTCCTGACTTGTTAGCAACCCAAGCACCAATAGTGACTTCTTGACCAACGTAGTCTTTTACTTCGATAATTGTTACACGTTTTGTCATGTTTTATCTTCCTTTTTTTGTTTAACTTGTCTAAAGACATTATTACTCATTATTGTACCACAAATAATACCTGATAGCTAGCTTGTTCGACAGAAATTCATAAGTTTTTAACACAAAACCTCTGCCATACAGACAGAGGTTTATCTTCTTATTTTTCCATAAAATGGTGCAAACGACGAATGGCTTCTTTAAGTGTATCTAGGTCTGTCGCATAGCTGAGACGAACATTTTCTGGTGCTCCAAATCCAGCTCCTGTAATCAAGGCCAGACCAACTTCCTCAAGGATAGCCGTTGTAAATGCTGTTACGTCGGTATAACCTTTCATTTCCATGGCTTTTTTAACATTCGGGAAGAGATAGAAAGCTCCTTGTGGTTTGACAACCTCAAAACCTGGAACTTCACACAAGAGTGGATAGATGGTATTGAGACGTTCCTCAAAAGCTTGACGCATAATTTCTACAGAATCTTGAGGTCCAGTTAGCGCTTCAATCGTTGCATATTGAGACACTGCTGTCAGATTTGAAGTTGTTTGACCAGTCAATTTGCTCATGGCAGCAATGATTTCTGGATCACCAACTGCATAACCTACCCGCCAACCTGTCATAGCATAGGCTTTTGAAACCCCGTTAATGACAATGGTTTGCTTGCGAATAGCTTCTGATAGACTAGAGATTGGGATGAACTCATTCCCGTTATAGACCAAACGACCATAAATATCATCGGCCAGGATGAGAATATCATGTTCAACTGCCCAATTTCCGATGGCCAAGAGTTCCTCACGAGAATAAATCATCCCAGTCGGATTAGAGGGTGAGTTTAGTACCAAGACTTTGGTCTTATCTGTGCGAGCTGCTTCTAATTGCTCTACAGTTACTTTAAAGTGATTGTCTTCCTTGGCTTGAACAAATACTGGAAGGCCTTCTGCCATCTTAACCTGATCCCCATAGCTGACCCAGTAAGGAGTAGGAATGATTACCTCATCTCCAGGGTTGATAACAGCCATAAAGAAAGTATAAAGAGAGAACTTGGCACCAGTCGCAAAGGTGACTTCATTTGCCGCCACAGAATACCCATAATATCGCTCAAAATAGGTATTGACTGCAGCTTTCAATTCAGGCAAACCCGAAGCTACCGTATAGAAGGAAGCGCGTCCATCTCGAATAGCCTCAACCGCAGCATCCTGAATGTTTTCAGGAGTATGAAAATCGGGCTGACCTAAAGTCAAGAAAAGAACGTCTTTTCCTTCAGCCTTTAACTTCTTTGCTCTTGCATCACTAGCCAGAGTAACGCTTTCTTCAATCTCTAAGACACGTTTGGATAATTTCATTGTTTCTCCTTTTCGACTAAGGCACCAGATTCAAAATCTACTAGATAATAGTCTCCTCCAGACTTGATTTCCCAGACAGGCTTTTCAGCGTACCGTCCGAAGGTAATCTTGTCGATCTCAGTTGCTCCTTTTTCTCTGACAACTGCTTCTGCTTTTTCTTGAGAAGTACCATTTTCTAGTTGATATACGTAAATATTGTTGCTACTTTTCTCTATTAAGACAGCAACTGGTTTCTGGTTCTTATCTTGACCAAGAACACTATAATAGCTTTCTAAACCATTAAAGATATCAACCTGGCTAACCGTTTCTAGATTCGCATACTGCTTGGCAAGTTTTTCCCCTTCTACCTTAGCAGTTCGATAAGGCTTCATGCTGAGCCATACCAAGTAGAGAAAGGAAGAAGTGATGACTAGAGTTAACAAAGTTATACCAATAATGTACTGAAATAATAGGGAATTTTTTTCTTTTTTCTGTCTCTTTTTCACTCGTCTATTTTACCATCTATCCTAGTGAATTACAAGTGAAGTAAGGGGGAGATTCTTGAACTCTAACCTACTTTCAGGCATTCAAATATAAGCTCCAACTATTGAGCTATAGGCTTTTCTTTCTCTACAATCTCATGATTGATAGCTTCAAATTTAACACTTTTTATATTTTGAGCAAATTTCTTGCAAATGATTTTGCTTTGTTGTAACATATATTGTAACAACAGAGTAAATCTGAATAACATTAAAAGGAGACATCCTATGTCTAAAAAAGTATTATTTATCGTTGGTTCATTACGCGAAGGTTCTTTCAACCACCAAATGGCACTAGAAGCAGAAAAAGCTCTTGCAGGGAAGGCTGAGGTTAGCTACCTTGACTACTCAGCTATTCCTCTCTTTAGCCAAGATCTTGAAGTTCCTACACTTCCAACTGTTGCAGCGGCACGTGAAGCAGTTCAAGCTGCTGATGCTATCTGGATCTTCTCTCCAGTCTACAACTTCTCAATTCCAGGGACTGTAAAAAACTTACTAGATTGGCTTTCACGCGCAATTGACTTATCTGATACTCGTGGAGCATCTGCTCTTCAAGATAAGATTGTTACGGTATCTTCTGTAGCTAATGCAGGTCATGATCAACTCTTTGCAATTTACAAAGACCTCTTGCCATTTATCCGTACACAAGTTGTTGGTGAATTTACAGCAGCCCGTGTTAATGATTCTGCCTGGGCAGATGGTCAATTAGTCCTCGAAGATAGCGTCGCTGCTTCTCTAAAACAACAAGCTGAAGATTTACTTCAAGCTATTCAATAATAAAAAAGATAGTAGAAAATCTCATTTCTACTATCTTTTTGCTTATTCAACAAATTCTCCGATCATACTATGTTTTAATGGCAAACTACACATTACCAAAAGGAAGATGAAGGAGGATTGAATCCAAAAGAGGGCCAAATCAAAAATTCCATGCACAGCAACTACTGTTAAAAACGAAAGATAAAGACCAACAATCGGACGCTTGCTCGGCTCCTGACTCATATCAATCAACATTCGAATTGGACCAGAAGAAGCTATTCCTAACAATACCGTTCCAACCACACCGTAACTCAATATCGTATCAATGTATATACTATGAGCATGTTCGTGATAAGGAGCAAAAATACGAGGGTAAGAGTGCATATAGGTTAGGGGACCCTCACCCCAGAAGGGATTTTGTTTGAATAAGGTCATACCAGCATTCCAGATCGACACTCGTTCTTCCATAGATGAATCGAGCGTTCCCATTCGAACTCCCAAATCACTCGAGAAGAGGAAGGCTAGACCAACACCAAATACTCCAATACTGAGCCAGAAGGCACGCCAGTTCTTAATGGTAGTGAAAAGATAAATAATCGCACCAAAGATAATAGCTGGAAAAGCTGTTCTATTTTGGGTGAAATTTAATCCAAACAAATTCGCAAAAATTGCAATCACAGAGAAAATTCTCAACCATCTCAATTTAGTTGTACTAATTAAGTAAAATCCAATCATAATACAGAAGCAACAGATAATTCCATAATAATTAGGATTAAAGAAGGCTACTTCTGCTCGGTTTTGATGCCAGACCTGCATCTTAGGGGATAAGAAAGTATAATCAAATTTCTTTACAATTTGAAAATGCTCCAAGGCTGCAAAAACTGATGCTAGCACACTAAGCGACATAACCGATTGCAATACTAATCTGAAAAACTTAGGGGTTAAATGGGCTTGGTAATAGTAAAAGAAGATTGCAAAGAGGAACATTCCTAAAGTGGAAACCATCCCCATCACATTTTGAGCTAAAAGAGAGATAACACCACTATAGCCAATAAATAAAAGTAAGATAGAATGGTGGGATAATCGTTTTAATATCCCCTTCATCTCTCCTGTAAATATAAGACCTATTAAGTAGGCGATGAAAATAATAACGAAAATATAAAAAGGCAAGAAAATACTTAGAATAACAGCTAGCAAGACTAGCTCTTGCTTGGATAAGCCTTTCAATTTTTCAATGATACCTATTGATTTCACAACAGATCCTTTCTCTCTGCGCTATAAAGCTCAGATAAATAAACTATTAAAACATTTTACCATTTTTCAAATGATTTGAAAACCACTTTGTCCATGGCACCCTAACTAAAACTAGGTAAAATTTTATAGTGGGTGAAGATATCTCTTAAACCACGCATCCTTTTTTAAAAATATGGTACAATAAATCTAGTTGTTCCAGAAAGGACCTAGTATGAAATCCTACCAAGAAGTTTACAAAATCTTAGCTCATGAAACAGATTATTTAAGCGGAGAGAAAATCGCTGAACTATTAAACCTCTCTCGCACCTCTGTTTGGAAGGCTATCCAACGCCTCCAACAAGAAGGTTTAGAAATTGACAGCATCAAAAACCGTGGCTACAAACTTCTTCATGGTGACCTAATCTTACCTCAAGAAATAGAAGCTAACAGCCCAATCTCAGTTCAATTTAAACCTATCACCAAATCAACCCAAAGTGATGCCAAGGAGGCCATGGAAGCTGGCGCAAAAGGAGATACACTCTACCTCTCGACTAGTCAAACGATGGGCCGTGGTCGATTTCAACGTCCCTACTACTCTCCAGAAAAGGGGGGAATCTATATGTCTCTCCACCTCAAGCCCAATCTCTCTTATCTAGATCTACCTGCCTATACACTCCTGACTGCAGCTGCAATTTATAAGGCTGTTAAAAATCTTTGTTTGATTGATTTAGATATCAAATGGGTAAATGATTTATACCTAAATCAGAAAAAAATAGCCGGTATTCTAACTGAAGCCATCACTTCTGTCGAAACCGGTCTTGTCACAGATGTTATTATTGGTGTTGGTATCAACTTTTCTATAGCTGATTTCCCAAAAAACCTACAAGGGAAAGCTGGAAGTCTCTTCTCTCAAAATAGCCCAATCACTCGCAACGAGCTGATTGCAGAAATCTGGAAATGTTTCTACGAAACAGAGACCGATGAGCTGCTTTACCTTTATAAAAAACAATCAATTGTTTTAGGCAAAGAAATTTCCTTTAAGAAAGATCAAGAAATCATCTCAGGAAAAGCTTGTGATATCTCTGACCAGGGTCAACTACAGATCCAATTAGCTACTGGTGAAAAAATTTGGCTCAATAGTGGCGAAGTTTCGCTTACCAAATGGTAAACACTCGTCAATAACTTAAAAATCGACCTCTCTTTCAAGAAGGTCGATTTTCTTATCGTTTATTTTTTCAAACGCTCAACATCACGCGCAATAACAAGTTCTTCATCAGTTGGAATGACAAGGACACGAATTTTTGCAGCATCTGTAGAGATGTCTCCAGTTACACCAAAAACATTTTTCTCTGGATCTACATCACAGCCAAACCAAGAAATACCTGAGATGACTTTCTCACGGACAAGCGTTGCATTTTCACCAACACCAGCCGTAAAGATGATGGCATCAGCTCCGTTTAGGACTGCCAAGTATTGGCCAATATGTTTTTGGATACGGTCAACATACATTTCAAAGGCAAGAATAGCATCGTGATTGCCTTCGTTCACACCGTTCTGAACATCACGCATGTCACTTGATAAGCCTGAAACGGCCTGAAGACCAGATTCACGGTTTAGAACACGGCTGATATCTTCTGGAGTTTTGAAGTCATCTGTATGTTCCATCAAATAAGGAATGATTGCTGGGTCAATATCACCAGTTCTTGTTCCCATCATAACACCAGCAAGTGGAGTGAATCCCATAGAGGTATCGATTGATTGACCTCCCTTAACAGCTGTGATAGAAGCACCATTACCGATATGGCAAGTGATCAATTTCAACTCTTCTAGTGGGCGTCCCAAAAGTTTTGCTGCTTCTTGAGCAACGTACTGGTGGCTTGTACCGTGTGCTCCATATTTACGAACCTTGTTTTCTGTATAGTACTTAGTTGGTAATGGATAACGGTATGCTTTTTCTGGCATTGTTGTATGGAATGACGTATCAAAGACCGCTACACTTGTGATATCTGGTAACAATTCTTTGAAGGCACGAATACCAGCAGCATTTGCAGGGTTGTGCAATGGAGCAAGAAGTCCTAGTTCTTCAATTTTTTCTAAGACATCGCCTTCAACAACTGTAGACTCTTTGAAGTACTCTCCACCTGCAACGACACGGTGTCCAACACCAGTAATTTCATCATAAGATTTAATAATTTCAAAACGAATCAAGTCATCAAGTAAAATCTTAACTGCCAAGGTATGGTTTTCAATATCAAGAACTTGTTCTTCAGAACGACCATCAAACTTAACTGTTGAAACAGAATCCTTCAATCCGATTCGCTCAATTAAACCTTTTGCAAGCACCTTTTCTTCTGGCATTTGATAAAGTTGCCATTTCAAGCTAGAGCTTCCAGCGTTAATTGCAATGGTTTTTGTCATAAATTTATTCCCCTTTTTAAGCGTTTTCAACTATTATATCAAAATTTACACTAGATTTCATGCCCTTGACACCAATTTTGAAAATTTTCCTTAAATTCCATCAAAATCTCAGGGTCACGAAGACTGGTAAGTGGATAAACAAATGGTTCAACCCCTTCTACGGTCTTCTTCTGGAGGACAAAAATGGTTTTAGATTGGGCTCCTTGAGCGAAGAGATCCTCTGGTAAGGCAATAATGGCCACTAGTTGAGCCTGGTCAGTGAGCCATGATTTCAAAAGTTCACTCTGAGGGCTTGTCAGGAGATCTGTTGGAGCTAGAAAAATCGCATAGCCTCCTGTTCTGAGATACTTGAGTGATTGTTCCATTAACAAATGATGAGCATAAGTTTGTTCATTCTTAGCCGCTACTTGATAACGTGAGGCTGTCTGATCATCTGGATAGTAACCAACAGGCAGGTCGCTCACAATAATATCACTCTCTTTTAATACTTGTGGACGTACTGCATCTCCTTGGACAAAGCCCATTTGAAGATCCATTACTTCCGCCATACTTGCTGCCAAGTCAATCAAGAGGTCATCAAGTTCTATTCCCAGGTAATCTACCTTTTTGTTCATGGACGTTAAGAAGCTAGCTCCCAGAATTCCCATCCCAGACCCCAACTCTAATAGACTCACATTTTCAGCAGGGAAAAGTTGTTCTATGATAAAAATCATCAAGTGACCAACCGCATCCGGTGTGAACTGGTGATTGGCTTGAAGAGGTTCTGTTTGCGCTGCCTTCATTAACAAAAATTGATAGGTCCGTAACCACTCCTCTTTTCGAAGTGCCAAACGTTTTAAGGCCTGGTTATTTTTTTTGACTTGCTCCAGAGCGGTTTGACCATCGAGATAGATCCCATTTTGTTCAATCAAGGCATCATAAAAGCTTGTCGCCAAATCGTTTTGAATGATTTGGACGTTTTCTAGTAAATAGGTATATGCTTGTTCAATTTTTTCAAAATCCATAATCTTATCTTACCAAATTCAGAGCTGATTTTCCAGATTTTCATAATACTGAAAACAAATTAAAAACCTCTGAGATGACTCTCAAAGGTTTTTATGAATCTATTTACTATTTTCAACTGCTGCTGTTACAAAAGCAGTGTAAAGTTCTTCTGGACGGTTTGGACGACTTGAAAGCTCTGGATGGTACTGACAAGCCACAAAGAATTTGTTTTCTGGGATTTCAACAATTTCGACCAAGCGATTGTCTGGTGAAACACCTGAGAAGACAAATCCTGCTCCTTCAAACTGTTCACGGAAGGCATTGTTAAATTCATAACGGTGACGGTGACGGCGCTGTACAACTTCTTTGTTATGATAAGCTGCCGCTGCCTTGGAACCACGTTTTAGCTTAGAAGGATAAAGTCCCAAACGAAGGGTACCCCCCATGTCCTCAACATCAATCTGATCACGCATGATATCGATGATCGGATATTTTGTATCAGGATCAAGCTCTGCTGAATTAGCTCCTTCAAGACCTAAGACATTACGGGCAAACTCGATACAGGTCAATTGCATACCCAAGCATACTCCTAGCATTGGTACATCATTTTCACGCGCATAGCGAATCACTTCAATCTTACCCTCAGTACCACGTTGACCAAAACCACCTGGAACGATGATTCCATCAGCATAAGCTAGGAGTTCTGCTACATTGTCAGCTGTCACGTCATTAGCATTAATCCAATCAATCTTGACTTCTGTATCATTGGCATAACCTGAGTGTTTCAAGGCCTCTACGACAGAAATGTAGGCATCTTGCAACTCGACATACTTACCAACAAGAGCAATTTTGACTTGTTTTTTGAGATTCATGACCTTGTCGACCATAGCTGACCACTCTGTCATATCTGCTGCTGGTGCATCAATCTTCAAATGGTCACAGACGATTTGATCCATGCCTTGTGCTTGCAGATTAAGTGGGATTTGGTAAAGATTATCCACGTCCAATGACTCGATAACAGCTTCTGGTGCCACATCACAGAATTGAGCTAGTTTATTTTTAATCCCATGTCCAGCCGGCTTTTCAGTACGAATGACCAACATATTTGACTGGATTCCCAAACCACGCAATTCTTTGACAGAGTGTTGAGTCGGCTTGGTCTTCATTTCTCCAGCCGCCTTGAGGTAAGGAAGTAAGGTTGTATGGATATACATGACATTTTCTGCGCCGACATCAGACTTCATTTGACGAAGCGCCTCTAAAAATGGAAGGGACTCGATATCTCCAACTGTTCCACCAACCTCTGTAATAATGACATCAGAGTCTGTCGTTAGAGCTGCACGCTTAATTTTTTCTTTCAAGGCATCTGTAATATGTGGAATGACTTGGACAGTTGCTCCAAGGTATTCTCCACGACGTTCCTTGCGAAGAACTTCGCTATAGATTTTACCAGTTGTCACGTTTGAGTATTTGTTAAGATTGATATCAATGAAACGTTCATAGTGACCCAAGTCCAAATCTGTCTCAGCCCCATCATCTGTTACAAATACTTCCCCGTGCTGATATGGGCTCATGGTTCCTGGGTCGATATTGATATAAGGGTCAAATTTTTGAATAGTTACCTTCAAACCACGGTTTTTCAACAATCGTCCTAGGCTCGCTGCAACGATACCTTTTCCAATAGACGACACCACACCACCAGTTACAAAAATATATTTCGTAGACATAGATTCCTCTTTCTAAAATGCTCAAGATCTTGTTCACTAGAGGGGGACTAAGAAAATAAGACCTTCACCGATAACTACAATCCAGGTTGATAATTTCCATGGAAAAACAAAAATAGCTCCCTAATAACTAGGAAGCTCCGACCTCAAAAAGAGGTGCCCGAACAATATCTTATCTCAATTTTACTCATTTGTCAAATGTCATTCTTTGCTAGATTTATAGTTCTACTGCAGAAAAGAAAAACAACAAGGGAATTCCCTTGTTGTTTGATATTATTCTTCTTCTTCCTCAGAATCTTCGTCATCTTCTTCAACGAGATCGACATCTTCTCCAAGGTCATCTGGTGCGATTTCGTTAATCTCAGCATCGTAAGCTTCTACTTCGTTTTTCTCATCATCTGGATTTTCATCATCATAAGAAAGTGCTGGATCTTCTTCGTAGGCGTCCTCATCCTCTGGATCATCTGCGCCATAATCAATGGCATCAGCATCTCCATCCATAAAGGCATTAACACGTTTTTTCTTAGCCTTAGGTGCTACTTCTTCATCGTCACTTTCCTCAAGTGCAATGATTTCTTCGTCAATTTCATCTACTCCATACCATGAACGAAGACCCCATTTGTTATCTCCAAGTGAGATAAAACTACCGTCAAAGTTTAACTCTGTATAGAACAAAGGTAGAGCTTCACGAATATCGCTATTAGAGGTACCCAAATAGTTTTGGATTTCATTGACTAAATCGCTAAAATGCATTTCGTGATCACGACCACGAAGTTCTAAGATGGCACGAGCCACCTCAATCATAGATAGTTCACTTTTTTCTTGCCCAGCAAATACTTCTAATTCCAAAGCGTTTCTCCTCAATTTTACTACTATTACCAGAGCAAACAAACTCTGGTCTCATTTTATCATGTACTCTTTATTGTACGATAATTTTCCTTATTAGTCAAAGGTTTAGAAAAAATTAATGTGAAATATTTCAGCTAATTAATACTCAATGAAAATCAAAGAGCAAACTAGGAAGCTAGCCACAGGCTGCTCAAAACACTGTTTTGAGGTTGCAGATGGAAGCTGACGTGGTTTGAAGAGATTTTCGAAGAGTATAAAAGACCTGGGAGATACACTCACAGGTCTTTTGATTTATTTATGACACAAGGCCGCAGCCCCAATACCAACCACAAACTGCAGAAGAATCCCCACTGAGATAAAGGACCATTTGTTGCGCCAGATTAAGTAAAAGGCCCCCTTTAGGTCCTGCCAGTAACTCCGTTTCATGCTGTCTCTCTTTCATTTCTTTTATTCCCTTAGAATAGCGGAAAAACCTCTCAATTGTCTTTAGATTGTCGAGCAAGACGCAGTGGTTGAGTGGGCTCTACTACGCTGATTTCATCAGCTTTTACAGCCCTACTCAACTGTGCGGAGGTGGGACGACGAAATCGAATTCTAACGAATTACTGATTTCTGTCCCACTCTCTTTTCTATTTATTCTGCTAAGAGCACTTCTTTGATGGTTTGTTTTTGGAGTTTTCTGTTGGATAGATAAAAGAGGCTTTCATAAATCAAAGCAAAACCTATCAAGGTCCAAAAGCACACATTCCCATCAAAGTGATGCTCAATCTTTTCAGGAACCGTATCTTTGATCACACCAATCAAGATTTCCATGATGCCATATTGATAAGCTGTCCCAAGAACAAATCCTAAATAAGCCCAAAAACGATAGGGAGCGAGAATATGACCTTGGCATTCACGATCGGTGTAGCCAAAAGCCTTCATAAGAGCCAAGGTTTCGCGACTTTCTGAGACCACAATCCCCAATGACAAAAAGAGAATGGAAAAAGACAAGATCAAGCCAATCATGATCATCATGGTTTGGATGATGTCATCTGTGTAATCCCTGAGGCCAAAGGACAATTGAACCATGGCCGCAAAACACATAGAACCAAAGACTACAAAAAACAGGATCGATTTTCTCCCCCAAATCAGCGCTGAAGACAGCTCTTTTAGGAAGTCTTTCTCTCTCATAGGAGTCTTCTTTCTCCTTTTGACCTTGATTGGTGTTGGGGACTTTTTCAATAAGCGAAGAGCCTGCGTTTGTAGTTGTCTTCTAGCATAGCCAATCGCGAGAAGCATAAAAAATACCGTTGGCAGGATCACCAAAGCAAGCAAGAGCTGCCAATGAAAATGAATGGTGATTTCTGGTAAGATCCCCTTCTCATTACGAAAGTCATAAAAATGCTCCATCATAAGAAAAGAAGCTAAATAGCCAAGAAGCGCTCCGGCACCAAAACTGAGCCCAAATACCCAAAATCGTTTAGCCAACTGGCCATTGCTGTATCCCAAAGCCTTTAAAATTCCTAATTGTTCCTTGTGGTCATCGACAAATTGTTTGATATAAAAACACATGAGAAGGATAGACGTCAAGGACAAGACAACACCACTGACCATGGCCACCATCCAAGATAGCGAAACCTGGGCATCATAGTAGGTCTGCATCATGGGATTGGTTTTAGAAATCTCCAACTGCTCGATATCCAGGTAAAAATTCAAGAAGAGATTGGCCACAAAGACCGCACAAGCCCCAATGATACTGACGACAACTAATTTTCGAATATCTTTTACTGAAAACATGGCTTACCATCCAATCTCATAGGCAGTCTGAGGCTGATCGTTGGTTACAACTTGGGTAATCTTGCCACTATTGACGCGAATGATGGTTCTGGCCATATCCGCAATATTTTGGTTGTGCGTCACCATGATGAGGGTAAAGCCCAGCTTTTCCTTCAATTTCCAGATATAGTCGAGAATCTTTCGCCCTGTTTCTTCATCCAGGGCTCCCGTCGGCTCATCTAAGAAAAGAATCTCTGGCTTTTTGGCCAAGGCCCGGGCAATAGAGACTCTCTGCTGTTCCCCACCCGACAATTCACTCGGATACTTGTCTAGCTTATCGCCAAGGCCCAAATCCTCAATGATCTGCAAAAAATCATGATTGTTTGCTAGGTCTGCCCCCATCTTTACATTTTGTCTAACCGTTAGATTCGGTAATAAATAATACTGCTGAAAAATAAAGGCAATCTTCTCACGTCTAAAGGCTGTCAATTGAGCATCCGTGAGTTGCGATAAATCTTGCCCTTGAATGAGGATATGCCCCTCATCTACCTTTTCTAAGCCTGATAACACGTTTAAGAGAGTTGACTTTCCCGATCCAGAAGGGCCGAGGATAACCACATTATCCTGGTCTTGAATCTGCAAGTCAATCCCTTTTAAAACCTTGGTTTGGCCGTAACTTTTGTGAATATTTTCTAGTTGAATCATTTTTTTCCTACCATTTCTTTGATGAGCGATTGACAAACCTCTATCAGTAATCCAATTACTTCTTCCATGCTGAATTGATAAATACCAGAAGCAACCATAGAGGCCATCCCGTGTGAGTAGATAAATAGATGCTGGTACAAGCGACTAGCCTCCTCTACAGTCAAAGGATAGTCTGCGACAATCGAATCCAGAACCAATTGGTAACTATGATCCTTCATGGGAAGAAAATCTTGAAAGCGACGAATGGGATCTTTACTAGGATTTTGGAAAAGCAATTGAAAGAGTTGAGGCTCTTTTGAGGCGAAAAGGATATAAGCAACCCCGACAGATCGAAAAGGCTTCTCATCTTCTAAAGCCTTTCGTATATACTCCACCACTACCATTTCTGCAGCAACAATAACCTCTGCTTGTAACTCAGCCATATTTGCAAATTGCCCAAAAATGACTCTTGGTGTGGCTCCCAGTTTTTCCGCTAATGCTCGAGCCGTTAAACTAGCTATTCCCTCTTCTCTCACCAATTGTAAAGCTATCCCAATCATAGCCTCTTTACTAAATTTAACCTTAGGTGGCATGAGACTCCTTTCGCGCAACACTTGTTGCGCAACATTTGTTACATAAAAGATTACCATAACAAAGAAAACTTGTCAAGAAAAATCTGTAAAGCATAGAACAAAAAAAACAGCCCACTGATACAAGTGACGTCTGGTATACTAAATCTAGTCCCGAAGATTCGAACGGCGCTTGAAAACTTTACCCAGCAGAACCTCACACTAGCCATAGATATCCGTTAGGTCAAGGTGTTGATGCCAATCGACAAGGTCGCCTCCACCTCATCTTCACTCATCTAGCTAATCAGCATTATCCTAAGGACAATGATTAACAAATGCTCATTTTCAGCAACATCCATATAGTTCATGTTCTCCTCCTTTTCATTCTTCTTTCATTATAAAGTAAAGAAGACTAGACAGCAATGAATTCGTAAAGCAAAAACACCTCCAGTATTCACTGAAGGTGTCTCTTTTAGTGATAGCTCAAAGCTCGTTTAAAGGTTTTCCAGATGCCTAAATCATCTGTTTGAAGGACTAGGCTAGCATACATGCGTCCGATAAAGGCTGTTGCAGTGACTGCAAAAACAACCGTTATGGCAAGTGAAATCCAGGCTTCTAAATCACTTGCATACCCATTTATAGCTCTAAATGGCATAAAGAAGGTCGAGATGAAAGGAATATAGGAACCAATTTTCAGAACTAAATTGTCCCCAGCAGCACCTAGAGAGGTCACACCGACAAATCCTGCTATAATCAAGATCATCAATGGCGACAAGGCCTTTCCTGAATCCTCAGGGCGAGAAACCATAGAGCCTAGGAATGCTGCCAAAACAACGTACATAAAGAGACTAACCAAGACAAACAATAAGGTATTGAGCGAGAAAGCCTCTCCTAAATGATTTAAAATTCCAGATTGTGCCAAGATAGGGATATCTTTAAAGAGCAGAATGGCAGCCAGCCCACCCACGACGTAAATGCCAATATGAGTCAAAATCACAAGAAGCAGAGCCAGCATGCGAGCGTAGAAATAATGACTAGCTCGGATACTAGAGAAGACCACCTCCATGATTTTAGTTCCTTTCTCGCTAGCTACTTCCTGAGCAGTGACACTAGCATAAGTAATCAAAATCATATAAAGGAAGAAACCAAGCCCTGCGGCCGCAATGGTTTGAACAATTTTTTTGTTTTCCTTAGATTCATCAATTTTCTCAGTAAAATCAACGGTTTGACTCAGGCGTTTTTCCTGTTCTTGAGACAAATTGGCTGCCGAACGATTGAGTTGGTATTGCAGTTCATTTAGCTTATTGGTTACTGCTAGTTTGACGCCTATTTCAAGGGAAGTTTCACCATGATAAACTGCCTTGAGAACACTACCTTCTTGATCAATGGTCAAATAACCTTTTATTTTTTCATCCTTGATGGCTTCTTGGGCACTGGCTTCATCCTTATAGTCAAAATTAATGCCATTGGTCGATTTGAGCCCTTCCTCCACAGATAGAACAGTTGTTACTACTGCTATCTTGCTATTCTTGGCCATAGAAGACCCTTGGAGATAGCCGATTCCTACAGATAAGGCTAAAAAGAGGAACGGCGAAATCACCATAAAGAAGAAACTCCACGACTTGATATGTCGAAGATAGGTTTCCTTCATTACAACCCACATATTTCTCATACTTCCACCCCTGATTCTAGTTTAAAGATTTCATCGATTGTTGGAGCTTGTTGGTCAAAGGTCGCAATATATTGACCTTGAGTGAGAATTGGGAAGAGTTCCCTTCCAGCGCTCTCGTCATCGAGGATCAATTTCCAACTTCCTTGCTTGGTCAAACTCACCTGTTTCACGTGAGGAAGTTTTTCCAGTTCTTCCTTGCTTCGTTCACTTGAAACAAAGAGACGTGTTTTCCCGTATTGATTGCGAACATCCTGAACTGGTCCATGCAAGACCACACGCCCATCACGAATCATCAGAATATCATCGCAAAGCTCCTCAACATTGGTCATGACATGGTCAGAAAAGATAATGATTGCACCGCGCTCTTTCTCTTTCAAGATGACTTGTTTGAGCAACTCGGTATTGACTGGATCCAAACCACTAAAAGGCTCATCCAGGATAATCAAGTCAGGCTCATGGATTAGGGTGATAATCAACTGAATTTTCTGCTGATTCCCTTTGGAGAGGCTCTTGATTTTGTCGGTCAATTTGCCCTTCACTTCCAATTTCTCCATCCATTGAGGGAGTTTTTCCTTGACTTCCTTAGCATCCATGCCCTTTAGAGTCGCCAAGTAACGAACTTGTTCAAGGACTGTCAATTTGGGCATGAGGCTACGTTCCTCAGGCAGATAGCCAATTCGAGCATAGGTTTCCTGACGAATCTCCTGCCCATCCAGACTGATCTCTCCTTGATACTCTAAAAATTTCAACATACTGTGGAAAATCGTTGTTTTCCCAGCTCCATTTTTCCCAACTAGACCTAAAATTCTTCCAGGTTGAGCTTGAAAGTTAACACCAAACAAGACTTGTTTGGGACCAAAACTTTTTTCAAGATTGCGGATTTCTAACATGATCCACCTCCTATTGTTTCTACACTCATTATACTCCTTTTTTTGGGCATTACAAGGATTTATGTACATTTTTATTAGTAGAATTCACTAGGCATTTTTTTATCAAAACGAATAAGATTCAACTTCATTTTTCTTTCCAATATTCGGCATTTACAAAGACAAAAAAATCCATCCTTAGGGATGGATTTTAAACTCTTAACGCACTTCTGCATTCACTTTTTCTTCGAGTGATGCTTGGATTTTTTCCATATAGCGTGCGACTTCTTCGTCTGTCAAGCTATCTTCTGGATTTTGGAAGGTCAAGCTATAAGCCATTGATTTCATTCCGATACCCAGTTTTTCACCTGAGAAGACATCAAAGAGTCTGATATCTGTCAAACGTTTCACGCCTGCAGATTTGATGGCATCAACCACATCTTGGTGAGTCACTTCTGCTTTGAGGAGAAGGGCGATATCACGGCTGACTGCTGGGAATTTAGTAATTTCCACAAATGGAGTAGCTGGTTGAAGGGCTGCTTCGATAGCTGAAAGGTTGAGCTCTGCTACATAAGTTTCTGGAATATCATAAGCCTTAGCTGTAACAGGATGTACTTGACCGAGGAAACCAAGGACTTGGTCACCGAGTGAGATCAAGGCTGTACGTCCTGGGTGAAGACTAGCAATTTCAGAGGTTGCTGTATAAGTCACTTCAAGACCCAAGCGAGCAAAGAGAGCTTCCAAAATTCCCTTAGCATAGAAGAAGTCAACAGGAACTGCTGCTGTTTGGAAGTCTTTTTCAGCGACTAAGCCAGTCAAGGCAAAGGCAAAGCTGTTAATTTCATTTGGCAATTCTTCTTTTGGATTACCAGTTTGCTCGAAGACTTTTCCAATCTCATAAAGAGCCAAGTTTTTATTCTTACGTGCTACGTTGTAGGCAACTGTATCCAAAATACCTGAAACCATATTTTGACGAAGGACTGAACGATCCACAGTCATTGGCCACATCAATTCTGTCAAATGACTTGGTTGAATCGTAAATTCAACCGCTTTTTCAGGAGTTGTTAGAGCGTAGGTGATGATTTCTGTCAATCCAGCACCTTCTGCAATGGTACGAACTTGACGACGGAGTTTTTGTGTCGCAGTCAATTCACCAGCGGTACCATCGTCTTTTGGAAGACTGGTTGGCAAGCGATCATAGCCATAGATACGAGCGATTTCTTCAAAGAGGTCAGCCTCGATAGTAATATCCCAGCGGCGACGAGGGACGCTGACAGTGAAGGCTTCTGCATTTCCAGAAAGACCGAAGCCAAGGCGACGGAAGACATCTTCAACATCAGCAAATGAAAGCTCTGTACCGAGGACACGGTTGACATCAGCAAGAGTTGAAGAAACTTCCACATCAGAAGTGTCAAGCTGGCCTGCTGAAACAATACCTTTACGAACAGTTGCTCCTGCAAGTTCAGCAATCATGCTGGCTGCCGCATCAAGGGCTTCATTGACTGTTGCCACGTTGATGCCTTTTTCAAAGCGAGAAGATGATTCAGAACGAAGATTGAGGCGACCACTAGTCTTACGGATAGATTTGCCATTGAAGACAGCAGCTTCAAGGACTATACGACTAGACTTTTCAGAGATTTCTGTAGCCTGACCACCCATGACACCTGCAAGGGCAACTGGTTTGTCTGCGACAGTGATGACAAGGTCTGACTCCGCTAACTCACGCTCTTCCCCGTCCAAGGTCACCAATTTCTCACCAGCACGCGCTTCACGCACACGGATCTCGCTTCCTTCAAAAGTATCCAAGTCAAAGGCATGCATAGGCTGACCAAAGTAGAGTAGGATGTAGTTGGTCACGTCAACCACATTGTTGATCGGACGGATGCCTTCATTCATGAGGAGATTTTGCAACCATTGTGGACTTGGCGCGATGGTCACATTATCCAAGATACGGGCAGCATAGTAAGGTGCCTTGTCTGTGTCAATTCTGACAGATAGAGCATCAGCTGCGGCTTGATCCGTTTCTGTTAAACTGAATTTCTTAAAGTTGACTGCCTTGTCATAGATGGCTGCCACTTCATGTGCTACCCCACACATAGAAAGAGCGTCTGCACGGTTAGGAGTGATAGAAAGCTCGATGATTTCATCATCCAAGTCGAGGTAAGAGAAGACTTCATCCCCTGGAACAGCATCTTGAGGCAAGATTTGGATCCCATCTGCAAATTCTTTCGGTACAACAGAGTCAGAAATCCCTAATTCACCAAGGGAGCAGATCATTCCAAGTGATTCTAAACCACGGATTTTCCCTTTCTTGATTTTGTAGTTATCCGCGATGCGTGCACCTGGAAGAGCCACCATAACCTTGATGCCTGCACGCACATTTGGTGCTCCACAGACGATTTGACGGACTTCTTCTTCACCCACATTGACTTGGCAGACATGCAAATGAGTTTCTGGCACATCCTCACAAGACAAGACTTCTCCGACAACAATTTTTGAGAGACCAGTAGCAGGTGATTCCACACCTTCTACTTCGATCCCTGTAGTTGACATTTTTTCAGCCAACTCTTGTGATGGCACATCAATGTCCACCAATTCTTTTAACCATTTATATGATACTAACATAATTCTGATTGTAAGATCTCAGCAAGCAAGACCTTTTCAATTCCTTTCTTTTTCTTCGAGTCAGTCCTCACCATTTCTCAGCGAGAGAAAATGACTAGAACTGTATAGGACTGTGTTTCAGGTTTCAATCTTATTTAAACTGTTCTGAGAAACGGACATCCCCTTGGTAGAATCCACGGATATCGTTGATTCCGTAACGGAGCATAGCTACACGTTCTTGTCCAAGACCAAAGGCAAAACCAGAGTAGACAGTTGCATCGATACTACTCATCTCAAGGACACGTGGGTGAACCATACCGGCACCCATAATCTCGATCCAACCAGTTTTCTTACATACGTTACAGCCGTCTCCTCCACATTTGAAGCATGAAACATCCACCTCAACAGATGGCTCTGTGAACGGGAAATAAGATGGACGCAAACGGATTTGACGCTCTTTACCAAACATTTTTTGTACAATCAACTGAAGGGTTCCTTGAAGATCCGCCATTGAGATATTTTTCCCAACAACCAAACCTTCGATCTGGTGGAATTGGTGACTGTGGGTTGCATCGTCCGTATCACGACGGAATACACGTCCTGGTGAGATCATCTTCAAAGGACCTTTTGAAAAATCATGGGCATCCATAGCACGAGCCTGAACTGGAGACGTGTGAGTACGAAGCAAGATTTCTTCTGTGATATAGAAAGTGTCCTGCATATCACGAGCTGGATGATCTTTTGGAAGGTTCATACGCTCGAAGTTGTAATAGTCTTTTTCAACTTCAAATCCATCCACGACTTGGTATCCCATTCCGATGAAAATATCTTCGATTTCTTCACTAGTTTGTGTGAGAATGTGACGGTGACCAATCGCAACTGGGCGACCTGGAAGCGTAACGTCGATACTCTCACTTGCTAGTTGAGCTTCCACTTTCTTTTCTTCCAAGAGCTTAGCTGTTTCTTCAAAGGCAGCTGTCAAAACATCACGCGCTTCGTTGACGTGTTTTCCAATAACAGGGCGCATTTCTGCAGAAACGTCTTTCATCCCTTTAAGGATTTCAGTAAGCGAACCCTTTTTACCAAGGACAGAGACGCGCAATTCTTGCATCTCTTTTTTATTTTCAGCAGTAATCTGCTTCAAGCTAGCTAGCGTCTCTTCACGAAGCGCTTTTAATTGTTCTTCAATAGTTGACATAATTCCTCCATCAGTCTCTCGTAGATAAAAAGAAAACCACATGCCAAAAACTCCACACTCGGAGCGTTGACACGCGGTACCATCCGTTTTTATCTGACAAGTCAGACCTTTATTTCTGAATCCATAGGCAAGTGAATTCACCCAGCTTTCATATAGAGAGCTTTCAGTCACGGCTCTCCTCCCTGATATACTTCCCCTGAGATACTAGTCTTGCAGATTCCTATTTAATTATTATTCATTTTATCAAATTTCAAGCATTCTTGCAAGATATTTTGCGACTAATCAACATAGTCTCCACCTTCAAAACCGTAATACTCTTCCAGACTGAGGCCACTTGCTGCGATTTCTTTGGCTTCTTTCCCAACGTAACGAAGGTGCCATTCTTCAGCCATATAGCCTGTTTCTTTTTCCTTACCTTTGAGATAGCGAACGACAAAGCCATAGTCAGCAGCATGATCTAAAAGCCATTGGGCAGCTTTTTCTTCTGTCACTAAATCTCCATCTGTGCCGATAAGGTCGAAAGCAAGACCTGTTTGGTGTTCACTATATCCAGGTCGTGCAGAATAGCGATCAGCCTCTGCCTTTCCGTCTTGGTTGACATACTCCTGATAAAGTTGAGTTTGAGTTTCATAACTTCTGAAACCACTATAATGATCGCTAATTGGGAAACCTGCTTCCTGCATAGCAGCAATAAGCTTCAACAACTCAGCCTTTGCTGTAGGATTTTCTCCAGGATTATAGTCCTTAGACAAGGGATAATGTTTATTAGCGATAACAATCTCATCGTACTTCCCTTGAACGCTATAGTAATCTCCTTTATTAACTACTTCTGCCTTTTTCTGGCTTGCTTCTTGAGATTTACTACCGACAGTTCCTTCTTGGACGGTTTTTTCTCCAGTTGAAGTCTGAGTTTCTGAAGTTGCCGGCTTTCCTTGTGAACAAGCCGCTAATGTCAAGGCTAATAAGCTTGACAAGACAAGGTATCTTTTTTTCATGGTCTATCCTTTCATTTCCATCATCTGGTCCAAAGTATCTGATAAGGTAGCAATCAAATCCTCTAATTTACTTCCCTTAACCTGATATTCTTCAGCGACCATTTCTTCCCATGGAACCCACCAGACTGGACCACGACCATTAAGACCGTGTCCTTTCATATCACCCTCTCGTCTAGGGAAAATATGCCAGTGAGCATGAGCATCTCCATTTCCTAACAACTCTACATTCATCTTTTCAGCAGAAAAGGCCTTAGAGACAGCTTCCTGAACCAGGCTCATTTCCTCTAAAAAGCGAAGTTTGACAGTTGGATCTAGATGGTGTAATTCCGTAACATGTTCCTTGGCTAAAAATAGAGTATAGCCTTCAAAGTACTGGTGATCCCCAATGACAACATAGCCTGTTTCCAGTTCTTTTACAAAGTAGGGATTCTCCCCTGACTTAATCCATTCAATTCGTTGACAAATCAGGCACATCCTAGTCCACCAACTCACTCTTAAGATAAGCATCTACCATACGCTCAGTAGCCACTACAGAATCAACATGAGTCCGCTCGTATGAGTGACTTGACTCAATACCAGCTCCTAGAAGAGCGTGCTTGACCTCTGCTCCAGCTGACATAGCTGCAGAAGCATCCGAACCGTAAAATGGATAGATGTCTAATTTAAACGGGATGTCTTGCTCTTTTGCTAGAGCAACCAGATGTTGGCGGAACTCGTAGTGATACGGTCCAGAAGCATCTTTGACACAGATAGAGACTGTGTACTCATCTGTCTGCTGGTCATCTCCCATCGCTCCCATATCTACTGCCAGATATTCCACAACTTGATTAGGGATGTTTGAGTTAGCACCATGCCCCACTTCTTCAAATACTGAAAAGGCAAAATGCGTAGTAACAGGAAGCTCAATCCCTTCTTCTTTGTATACTTTGAGGAGATTTAGGAGAATTGCTGCGCTGACCTTATCATCTAAATGACGAGACTTGATAAAGCCTGTCTCTGTCACGACAGTTCGTGGATCAAAGCTGATAAAATCTCCAACTTCGATACCGAGTGCGCGTGTTTCCTTTTCATTGGTTACTTTTTCATCCAAACGTACTTCCATATTGTCCTGAGTACGTTCTACAGTTCCTGCGTCCTTGTATACATGACAAGAAGTCTGGTGGATCAAAATGGTACCTGAAATAGTCTTACCTGTGTCAGCCACATGAACGGTACAGTTTTCGCCTTCAATCATATTCCAAGGGTAGCCACCAATACGGTCCATTTTGAGACGGCCGTCTGGTTTAATAGCACGAACGATAACTCCCAGGGTATCCACATGGGCAGTTACATAACGTTGTTGCTCATTATTTTTACCTTTAACAGTAACGTTAACACCACCTTTAGCGGTACGGACAGGTTGATAACCTAGTTTTTCAAGAGTCTCAACCAAATAATTCGTAATCTCACGTGTGAAACCAGTTGGTGATGCGATAGCAGTTAGTTCTTTGATATATTCTACAGTTTGATTCATTTCTTCACCTCTTCTTAATATTATATCACTTTTCCCATTTTAGTATGTGTAAAAAGGAAAAACGAATATACTTTGATTGCAAAAGCATTTTATGGTATAATGAAAAAAGTTCTTATGATGAAAGGAAAAAATATGAACAAATATTTCAAAACGACACTTCTCTTAGCCTTACCGTTGGCATTCTTGTTGGGATGTTCAAAACAATCATCAACAACTTCTAACTCCTCAAAAGCAGAGTCAACTGAGGTAAAAACGACTGAAGCTGAAACTACTGAAAAGAAATCAGAATTAAAAACTGTAACTTATGTAAATGATTCTCAGCCTGGTATCAAGTCAACGTTGACCTATACAGTTGACGGAGATAAAGTTTTGAAACAAACTGCTCATAATGTTGCTGACCCTGAAGCTCTAAACAATACTGCAGAAGATGTTAAAAGTATAATTGAAGAAACCTACAAAGGCTACAAGGGTATCAAAGGTGTAACTTTTTCAATCGAAATTAAAGATGGTAAAGTCGTTCAAGATCTTGAAGTTGACTTTTCCGTTGCAAGCTTAGATGAACTTAGAAAAGCCTTACCAGAAGAATACTCTGGTATTGGAAACCGTGTAAGCTTTAACGCTTCTAAAAAAATGTTGAAAGAGCACGGTTTTACTGAAAAAACGAATTAAGAGCAATAGAAAAACCTTGACATATGCCAAGGTTTTTTTATTTCATCTCAAAAGCTTCACTTTCTTGTTTGTTAGGAAGAACAAGAGAAAGTAAAATTCCGATAATCGCTGGTACCAACCATGGCAATGAAGCCTTAGCAAATGGTAGAGCATTCACAATGTTGGCAAGGAAGGTCACTTCAAATGAACTTCCTAAGACGCTAGCTATGGCAATAGCAGTTACAAGTCCCATAGTCAATTGCATCCCTGGTTTTGAAAGTGGTACAAATTTGTTCACAATCACAATCATAACAATCACAATGGTGATTGGATACAAGACAACTAGTACTGGCACTGAGTACTTGATAATGGCACTCAAACCAAGGTTTGCAATGGCAAAACCAATCAAGGTAAAGACAGTCGCATAAACCTTGTAGCTGATTTGTGGGAAACGTCCGTTAAAGAACTCCGCAGTTGATACAATCAAACCTACAGTAGTTGTAAAGCAAGTTACGGTTACCATAGCTGCAAGGAAAAGCTGAGCAGTAGAACCAAAGATTTCTTGGGTCGCTTGAGACAAGATATAAACTCCAGGAGTTCCGCCCTTCATCGCTTCTTCTGTTACTGGGAAGTGATTCCCAAGGAAACCTAACCCGATATAGAGAGCACTAAATCCTAGAGCCACAACGATTCCAACTACCCAAATGGTTGAAATGTACTCTTTCTTACTTGAGAAACCAAGTTGTTTCAAGGTTTGTACGGCAATAACACTGAAGGCAACAGAAGCAAGTGCATCCAGTGTATTGTATCCTTCTAAGAAGCCAGCACCAAAGGCTGAAGTTTGATAAGCACCTGACGCTGCTTGTGGTGCATTTGCTCCGTATTTAAAGGCTCCAAGAATAATCAAGATAACAATCAAAATTGCAAATACTGGAGTCAAGATTCGTCCAATACGATCCAAAATCTTTGAAGGATTCAGGGCGATTAAATAGGCTGCAACAAAGTAGAGAATGGTAAAGACAATCAAACCTAAACCCTTATCTGCTTCAGCTAGAAGGGGACTAATACCGACCTCAAACGATGTTGTTGCTGTACGTGGAATGGCAAAGAATGGACCAATCGACAAGTACAAAGCTGCAAGATAAATCGTCGCAAACCATGGAGAAATTTTCTTCGAAATTTCATAAATATAGCCCTTTGGATTAAGGGTTCCAATGATCAAGGTTAGGACTGCAATCCCAACACCTGAAAATACAAATCCTGCAATGGCAGGAAGGAAGTTTTCTCCAGACTGTGCGCCTAGAGTTGGAGGGAAAATCAAGTTACCTGCTCCAAAAAATATTCCAAAAAGAAGTAATCCTGTTAAAGCACCTTTTTTAGCCATAAACTCTCCTTATAACATTAAAATACTTTCTTAGTATAACATGTTTAAAGGCATGAAAAGGCTATCTTGAAATAATTCTAAAATGTTTTCAATTTTCTGATTTTTAGAGCAAAAAAAATCCCTTTAAAACCTTTCTTATTTTCGGTCTCAAAGGAAGTTTTTCTTATTCTAAAGCATCCATGCCACCTTGGACATTGATAACCTCATATCCTTGTTCTTCTAAAAATTGACAAGCGCGTGCTGAACGCATTCCTGATTTACAAATCACGTAGTAAAGTTGGTCTTTTTCCAGTTGTTTATAAGTATCCGCTAGTTGGCTGAGAGGGAAATTACGAGCACCTTCTAAATGAAGAGCTTCAAATTCCTCTACTTCTCTCACATCCACTAGAGAAAGTTGCTCATTTTGATAAAGCTGGTAAAATTCATCGAAGGAAATTTCTTTCATTCTTTTTCTCCTAAAATTGTTTTAATTCTTTTTTTCAAATCGGGCACCACTTCCGACTCAAACCAAGGATTTTTTTTCATCCAGATTTGATTACGTGGTGATGGGTGCACCAAAGGGAAATAATCAGGCAAATAATCCTTAAACCGATGCACACGGTCTGTCACCTTGCCACTGACCTTTTCATGCAGATAGTAGGCTTGGGCATACTGTCCAATCAAGAGCGTTAATTGAATATCTGGCAACTCCTTCAAAAGTTTTGGATGCCATTTTTCTGCGAAACCTGTACGAGGTGGAAGGTCACCAGATTTCCCATGTCCTGGAAAATAGAAATCCATGGGCATGACTGCAAAGTAACCTGAATTGTAAAAGGTGTCCTCATCCACACCCAGCCACTCTCGCAAGCGGTCGCCACTTTTATCCTTCCAGTAGAGCCCTGCTTCTTGGGTTTTGAGACCAGGCGCCTGACCAATGATATTGATACGAGCTGTTTTTGGTGCTGCAAATAGTGGCTCGATACTCTGCTCAGTATAACTGGCATTCTGTGGATCTGCCATAATGGCTTGCTTGATTCTTTCGATTTGAGACATTTTCTCCTCCAAAAAGAAGTCTAAGCATTAAATCTCAGACTTCTAGAGCATTATTTGATCAATTCGTAAATAGCTTCAGCGTAGATAGCTGCTGCACGGAAGAGATCATCCAAGGCGATAAATTCGTTGGCTTGGTGCATGGTATCGATAGAATCTGGGAACATAGCACCGTAGGCTACACCACGCTCTAACAATCGTCCAAATGTTCCACCACCGATGACTTGCTCATGACCTTGAAGTCCAGTTTGTTTTTCATAAACATTCAACAAGTTTTGAACGAGTGGATCTTCCATTGGCACATAGTGAGGAGTGTGACCATGCTCAGAAAGGCTAACTGAAGCAACTGGCAAGTTTTCAAGAACTGACTTGATTTGCTCTGGGCTTGTTCCTTTTGGATAACGGAAGTTAAGGGCAATAGTATTGTCAGCACTTGCTTCGTCGAAGCGGAAGACACCCGCATTCATAGAAAGGGCACCCATCTTTTCATCCACATGAGCTACTTTCAAATTTTTACCTTCGTGGTCATTCAAGAGAATCTTACCAGCAATGTCAAGATAGTCTTTTGCAGACCCTTCAAAGGCAAATTGGCTGAGGAAGAGGGCAAGGTAAGTCGCACCATTGACACCTGAAGCAGGCATAGCCCCATGGGCTGATTTACCAATTACAGTCACCTTGTACTGACCATTTTCTTCTTGGATTTCTCCTCTGAGATTGTGCTCTGCAACAAAGGCATCTAGCTTGGCTTGCAAGTCAGCTAAATCACCTGAAACGACTGCAGTTGCTGACTCAGGTACCATGTTTTCGCGTAAACCACCTGTGAAGCTATGAAGACGAGCTACACCAGTATTTTCACCAGCAAAGTGGAGGTATTCTGTGATATTTCCTTTTTCACCATTGATGATAGGGAATTCAGCATCAGGTGAGAAACCGAAGTCTGGTTTTGCAAGTCCTACGTGCTCGAAGTAGTAGTCCATATCTGCCCAACCTGACTCTTCGTCAGTTCCGACAATAAAACGAACTTTCTTAGAAGTTGGAAGTCCCAATTCTTTGATGATTTTCAAACCATAGTAACATGCTGTAGTTGGCCCCTTGTCATCAGAAGCACCACGCGCATAAAGACGACCATCCTTGATAGTTGGAGTGTAAGGATCAGTATCCCAACCACTACCTGCTGGCACTACGTCCATGTGAGCAAAGATTCCGAGAACTTCTTCTCCTTCACCAAACTCGAAATGTCCGGCATAGTTATCGACATTTTTTGTTGGGTAGCCATCACGGTCTGCGATTTCAAGGAATTTCTCCAAGGCTTTTACTGGCCCAGGTCCAAATGGATGCTCGGCATCGGCCTTACTGTCATCACGTTCTGAGTTGATTTCCAAAAGGCTAAACAAGTCAGCCAAGAGGTCTTCTTTACGTTTTTCTACTTCTGCTGTAAAATCAATAACTGTCATTTTTACTTCCTATCTTTTCTCGATAATTTCATCTACTGGCAAGCGGTAGCTTGGTTCTAACTTCTCATCTGTGTATCCTACCGTGATCAAAAGCTCAGGACGGAAACGTTCTTCGATTTCCAAGACTTCATTGGCTTTTGATTTGTCAAAACCAAGGATAATGTTTGAACCAATTCCCTGGTCAGTCAAAGCAAGAACCAAGTTCATAGCTACTAACCCTGCATTAAGGGCCAAGTAGTCGCTGACTTGTTGTTCATTGTAACGCGCAAACTCTGCTGGAAGATTTTTCATAAAGTACTGAAGCTGTTCTTCTGAGAAGTTCTTTGCTCCACCAACACGGGCAATCTTGCGAGCACGTTTAGCTAGGTCAGTATCTGTAAACAAGGCAATGGTTACAGGGGCAGATGCTACTTGCTCAAAGTTTGAACCGTAAGCCAATTTGGCTAGTTCTTTATTTTTCTCACGAACGACAACAAATTTCCAAGGTTGGATATTGTGAGCACTTGGTGCTAAAGTAGCAATCTCAATAGCTGTACGAACATCTTTAGGATCTACAGGCTTATCAATAAATTGCTTTGTCGCATGACGTTTTTTATTTAACTCAAGAAATTTCATAATTGATTTCCTTTTCTATTTCTACTGCTTCCATTTTACCACATTCTGAAAGAGCTTGCAGAGATTTTTCATTTGTGGCCTAAATTATCTTTTTCTTATCTGATTTAAATTTTAGATTACAAACTCAAACTGAAAATTATAATATTTTTCTATCACTTCCATAAAAAATATATATTGGCTATTTGATTGATTGTCTGGTAAGCTAGATACCATTAAGTAAAGGAGACACCCATGAAAAAATTATTCTTATTATTAGCCATTAGTCCCTTGTTGGTGGCCTGTGGACAATCTAAACAGGATAGTACTTCAACTTCCACTGCTAGCCCTAAAACCATTGTCGTAGCAACTGCTGGAGACATTCCACCTTTTGATTTTGAAAAAGATGGTCATTTAACTGGATATGATGTTGAAGTTTTAAAAGCGGTCGATGAAAAACTGGACCAATACAAGATTGAATTTCAAAAAACTGCTTGGGAAAGTATCTTCCCTGGAGTTGATGCTGGTCGCTACCAAGCTGCTGCCAACAACTTGAGCTACACCAAAGAAAGAGCCGACAAATACCTCTACTCACTCCCAATCGCAAAAAATCCTTTGGTTCTCGTGAGCAGAAAAGACAAGGCTCTTACCTCTCTCCAAGACATCGCTGGTAAAACTACTCAGGATGACACTGGAACTTCTACTGCCAAGGTTGTTACAGACTGGAATCAAAGCCACTCCGACAATCCTGCCACCATCCAATATTCTGGCGAAGATGTGGCTAAGCGCCTGACTGACCTCGCCAACGGTGAATTTGATTTCCTAATATTTGACAAAATCTCTGTTCAAAAAATTATCCAAGACCGTGGATTAGACTTGAACGTAGTCGACTTGGAGAGCAATGACAATCCAAATAACTACATTATCTTCTCAAGTGATCAAAAAGAATTTAAAGAACAATTTGACAAGGTACTCAAAGAACTCTACCAAGACGGAACCCTTGAAAAACTCAGCAAAACTTATCTCGGTGGTTCTTACCTACCAGATACATCAGAATTAAAATAAAAGGATTGGCTAGGCCAATCTTTTTTTCTAGCAAAAAATATGTCAAAAATAGTTGACATTTTATTTTCAAAAGAATATACTATAGTCAAATATATGCGACATTCATTTATTAATAGGAGAAAACATGAACCGTGTGAAAGAATTCCGCAAGGAATTGGGCATGTCTCAACTCGAACTTGCTAAGGATATCGGTGTCTCGAGGCAAACCATCAACATGATTGAAAACGACAAGTACAATCCGACCTTGGAACTCTGTCTCAATCTCGCTCGTACCCTCCAAACGGACCTCAACAATCTTTTTTGGGAAGATGATTTTTAACAAAAAGGAAAAAGGAAATGAAACAAGAAACATTTACTGAAAAACTGATTAAACGCACATATGGCATTTCTGGACCACTTGATGAACACAAACGACGCGAGGCAGATCGTATCGGTAACCAAGTCTTTATCATCCTCTTTTATCTGATGATTTTCGGAAATCTTATTCCACTCCTTCTAGCCTATAAATTTCCTCAACTAGTGGCTCTGGTCTATCCTCCTCTGATTTTAGTGATTGCCCTCGTCGTTGCTAGCTATCTCACCTATCAAATGCAAAAAACAGGGATTACAACTATTGAACCAGATATGCTGAGCGAGAAAGAAAGTAAGCAACTACACTACCCAGGTCTTAAAGCAGGTTTGTTCTTTGGTCTATGGATGTTTTTTATAACTCCTCTTCTCGGTATACTCATAGGTGAAGGTCAGGACTATTTTCAGTCTCTTCTCACTATAAGGAATGGTGTATCAAGCATTCTCGGTTCTATTTTCTTCGGAGCGAGCATACAGTTCCTCATCTCCCGTCGCATTGCAAAAACTAAGAAAGATCCGGATGAGGATTAGGAGGTACCTTATGAAATCATTACTAACTTTACTTACCTATCATCTTTTGTTCAGTTCTCTGCTCATCTTCATCATCGTTTCAGGGAACTTGCCAATCAGCGAGATATTCCTCGTGCTAGTCTTTATTCCAGCCCTTAACAAAGGATTGACTTATCTAAAGATAGATTCCCAAAAAACGCGCATACTCAACTTAGCACTGTGCTTTATGATTCTATCCTTGCCACAACTGACGGTTATTTTAAGCGATTGGAAATATTATTTACTATTCACTATCGCTACCCTTTCTTCTATCACTTATCTTTATTATCTCTATCAATTCGTAAAAGAAACAAAGTAACATCATTCATTTAGGAGAAATTATCCATGAAAAAAGAAGACTTAACAACTCGCTTACTTCGAAATTTCTTTCATATACAAGGGCCTTTTGATGAATGCCGTCAAGAGGTTATCTACAAGGCTTGCGCCCGTTCCATGGTCCAAATCTTTTACTCTTCCTTCTTTCTCTTCCTGTTCTATATTTTGTTCGGACGCTTTATAGAAATTGTTCGATCGCTTATGCCCTACCTCTATTTTGGACTCATTCTGTTCATGAGTATAAAAGCTCAAAGAGCCGTACAAGAGCTTCATCTTGAAAAGGATGACAAATCAGAAATCATCTACAAAACCTACAGCAAACGCCAAATAAAAGTTCGTAGTTGGTTGGTATTTATAAGTATTGAGATTGGCTTATTTGCTTTGTTGCTCTTTCATAAACTCTTCGTTCAACAGATGTCCCTTTCAACTTTCTTGGAAAAAATCATCCAAACAGAGATAATGATCCCCTTACTGGTCTTTGGTCTTAGTATTGGGGCCATCTTTGGGACTATGGTCTACAGCTTTTTATCACTACATAAGGAAAAGTAAGAAACTACTTGGATTATTGTTTAAAAGCAGATTGACAAAAACTCACGTTATTGCAAAATTCCAGTAAATATTTTCATGATAAAACGCATAATATCAATCTTTTTGAATTCCTGACATTATGCGTTTTATGATTTTAAAGACAGTTTGCCTCATTCCTTTTACAAAACGAAAAAGCCATTCTTTACAGATGACTTTCTAGCAACCGAATCAGTACGCACTTTTTTAAGTTGGATACGGACAAAGTTTTATTTTAACTTGCTGTATTGTTTCGAATAGTTCCAAAACTTATTTTTTGTATGATTATATCAGAATATTTTAAAAATGAAAGGGATTTCTATGGAAAATGATGTGTTTTTTGATTATTATTTAAAATCACTTAGGTTTCATTTGGGTGATAGGTGTAAGGATATTGGATTTATAGAATTTTTTAAAGATGAAAATAATTGTTTTATTACTATAGAGGATTATGTTTTGGAATCATTTGTAATATTGTCAAATATTTTGAGTGAGGAGAGGATTGTGTTTTCTTGTGGAATTATTTATAGTAAGGGGGTAGTGTTACTGGACTAGAAGTATGTATGAATGTATTAGAGTTAGAAAGATTAAATAATTTGTATAAGATATAGTTTTGAAGCATACAAAAAAAGATAAGGGAAGCTATCTAAATGAGATGTGTAGGTTGATAGTATCAATGTTTCCTAGTTTTAGAGCTGTCTTGTTTCGAATGATTCCAAAATACATCTCAAACTAAATATAAAACAAACCCCTAACACTTCTCCGTGCTAGGGGTTCTTTTAGTTCCTTAAATATCGTATATACTCTACTAATACGTAGATGAGGATTGTTAAACAAATGATAATCTCTAACCAAACTAGGAGGTTGAGGACCGGAAACTGCAGAATGCCTTGGGACATTTTCAATGAAGTTGCTGTGATGATGGTTGGAAAGGTTAGGGCTGAGAAGGCTGGTTGGAAACCTTGTTTTAAAATCCTTGGCAAGCGACTAAGGATAAAGAAAAAGAAGGTCTGTGATGCAAGGATCATAACTAGTAAAATCCAACTAGGAAGACTGTATCCTCCTACTCTCACTAATGCTGCCAAAAGGAGAGAAAATGGAGCACAATAGATTCCTTCTTGCCCCAGCAAAGCGAGCGGTAATGGATTTTTCCTTAAATCTTGATAAATTAGAGGGTAAAGGATAAGAGTTAAGATAAAACCAAAAATCCAAGCTCCATAGGCAATCCCAACAATGCCCACCACGGGGTAGGTCAAACTTGCTACTGCTATTCCTACATAAAGAACCGTCCAAGTTGGTGTTGCACTGGCCCTTTGTTTAACCAAGGCATAGTTCTTTGTAAAGTATAAGATGAGGTAAACATCTAGAAGAAAAGCAAACCACCAGAGAATCTGTGCAACAATGCTCAAGCTCATAGGTAACGTTCGCAGCAAATAAGTCGATAAAATCATCCCTGCCATGGGAAAGGTTGCCATTCCTGACAAAACAGGGGCTTTCTTTAATTCTTGCTTACTTTCATGCCAGTTATTGAGGTGGCTCACCAAAAAATAAAACCATAAAATCAAACCTGACAAACTAAAGATGTGTGATAAAAGCGGAAAAATATCCAAGATGAGATTTCCTGCTCCAGCCAATCCCAATAAGCAACCTGAAAAGGCTAAGGGGAGTTTTTTCATACCAACCTCCGAAAATGACGTTACTATCAGTATAGCATAAATAAAGCTCAGTTAGACAAGCCTTCATCATTTTTTTAGCTATAAAACTATTGTCCCCTTTTAAAACACTCACTAACAATCATGATTGAAATAGGTTCATCAAAAAAAGTACTTATCAAGGGATAGGTACTCTTTTATGTTTCTTTTTGATGATTCCTTAGCCTTTAAAAGTAACGATAGTCGCTCCAGAACCACCCGCATTTTGTGGTGCGTAGCCAAAGCTCTTGACTTGTTTGTTTCTTTGTAGGTATTTGGTTACCCCTTCACGGATGACCCCGGTACCGATACCATGGATGATGTCTACTTGAGCCATGTTGTTGAGCAGGGCTTGGTCGATAAAGGCATCCAAGGCTTCCATAGCCTCCTCATAGCGTTTGCCACGAAGGTCTAGTCGAGCCTGTGGACCTTTACCACCTGCCCGTTTGACGACGTTGACTTGTTTCTTCTTGACTGGTGCTTCTTGCTGAGCTTGTACCAAATCAAACTCTTTTTCCTCAAGTGTCATCTTGATCAAGCCAACCTGGGCTTCCCAACGACCATCCTTGAGTTGATTGGTCAAGGTACCTCGTTGACCATAGCTTAAAACGATGATATCATCCCCAACTTTTGGAGCTCGTTTCTTCTTGGCCTTTTGAAGAACCTTGTTTTTAGAAAGGTCAACTTTTTCAGGTGCTAATTTTTTGAGCTGAGCCTTGGCTTCGATAATTTCATGTGGTTTTAGTTGAGATTTGCTGTGAAGATTTTTAAGAATATCATCACTTTCAGCTAGAGCTAATTCAACAATCTCAGCAGCTTGCTCACGCGCCTTATTGAGTTCAGTCTCCTTCTCACGATTGAGTTCATTGTAGAGTTTTTTTAGAGCACGATTCATCTTGAGGTTTTCTTGCTCAACTTGGCGAATATTCTCAAGTCGTTTGCGGCTTTCAAGTGTCTGCTCTTCCAATTGCTCAATAATGCGATTGACATCATTGTCTTGATTAATCTGCTTGCTAGCGTCACCTACGATGACATCTGACAATCCTAGACGTTTAGCAATCTCAAAGGCATTGCTTCGACCAGGAACTCCCTGCATGAAACGATAAGTTGGGCGCAAGCTAGCTGTATCAAATTCCATACTGGCATTCTGAACATAGGCTGTTTCAATTCCGTAGGCCTTGAGTTCAGGATAGTGAGTGGTTGCCATAGTCTTGACTTGACGCAAACGCAAGTCTTCTAAGATAGACATGGCAAGAGCAGCCCCTTCTTGGGGATCTGTACCTGCTCCAAGCTCATCCAGTAGCAAAAGCGAGTTTTGATTGACCTTACCAAGAATATCAACAATATTAGTCATGTGACTAGAGAAAGTTGAGAGGCTTTGTTCGATGGATTGTTCATCTCCAATATCCGCAAAGACCTCCTCGAAAATCCCCACACGACTTCCCTTATCTGCCAAAATCGGCAAACCTGACTGGGCCATCAATTGAGTCAAGCCTAAGGTTTTGAGCATAATGGTCTTACCACCCGTATTGGGACCAGTGATAACGATGGCTGTTAGATCCTTACCAAAGTGCACATCATTAGCAACAGCATTTTTCACAAGAGGATGACGAACATGAAGGAGTTGAATCTCCTGTCCTTCAGAGACTTGTGGAACCACTGCTCCTGTCTCCTGGATAAAGCGCACCTTAGCCCGAATCAAGTCTAAACGTCCAATAATCCATGCATCATTTGCAATTTCAGCTGCGTGAGGTCTTACTCGTTCAGTGAGTTCTTGGAGGATACGCATCATCTCATAGCGTTCGTCTGCACGAAGACTGGCGATTTCCTCACTCAGCTTGACTACTTCACGCGGTTCGATATAGACAGTGTTCCCGCTGGCAGAAATATCATGTACTACACCGGCAATCTTATTACGATAGGTATTCTTAACTGGAAGAACTTGGCGACCGTTTCGGCTAGCGATGATACCTTCAGTCAACATCTGTGACTTTTGTTTGAGAAGGTCTTGCAGGACATCACGGACTTGACTTTCACTATCATGGATTTTACGGCGGATTCGTGCTAATTCTTCACTGGCAAAATTTTCGATAAAGCCTGCTTCATTAATAGCTTGGAGATTACCTTGTAGATGTGGGAAGTCGTGAAGTTTCTCAAACCAATTTGCCAAGTGGTCCAAGCGTACATTTTCAAGATTATCATAGAAATTTTTCAGTTCACGGCTAGCAAAGATGACACGTTTGAGAAGGAGAAATTCCTCGATGTTGAGGTCAGCACCCATCTCCAAGCGTTTGCAGGTAGCCGCAATATCTTTTGTCCCCGAAATGCTGAAATGAGGATGCTCAACAAAGAGTTCTTGCATCTCCTTCATCTCTGCAAATGTCTGTCTAATTTTATCAGCTTTATCTGTTGGGACTAGCTCTTTTAACTGCTCTAGTCCTTGTTCTGTCAAAAGATGGGGTTCAAATAGAGCCTTGACCTTATTAAATTCTAACGTTTCTAGTATTTTTGTATTCATCTAATTTCCTTAGTAAAAAAGTTATGACTTTTCTTATTTTCAACTTTTTTAATTCAATCTCTTACTTTTCGAAATTGTAAACAAAAGGCTAGGAATAGTTCCCGCCCTTTTTATCCGATTAATTTGGTAACCCAAAGCTGCTTAATCAAACTGGTTATGAATGGAATGCTTTGGATGATATGTCTAGCTACAAAGCTATTTTCAAGTGAATTTTGAACAATTTGTAATGGCACAGTCGCGAGAATCGTTAGCATCATCTGGAGGACAAACAAGGTCACACCGACTGATAGCAGACCCGCACCGATACGGTAGTATTTCCCATCAAGTATCTTACTTGGTACTAGGTTTAGAAAAAGACCAAGCAAACGGCCGATGCAGTAAAAAATCGTAAAGGCTAAGAGGAAGCCGACACCTGCATAAAAAACCTTATCTAGTTGAAAAAGTTGATTGGATGGGAAAAAGAATGTTCCCTGTCCTTCCTGTGGATTAGCATAAGGGATTAATAAATTGAACTTCTGCCCTAAAGATTGGTAATATTTGCTTGCAAAATAAGTAGAGACAATCGTTGCTACAAGATAATAAGCTTGCAAAATAATTCCTCGGCGGTAGCCTATATAAAAGCTCCAAGAAAGGATTAATAAGAGTAGAATGGAAATCATAGGGAATCCTCAATCTTACTCTGCTCTTGTTTAGCCGCAACCACCTTATAACGGAGCGATTCTAACTCTTGCTCCTTATCATCAAATTCAATCTCACGGCTGAGCTGTGTTGACAAGCAGTTAACCGCTAAGAGAATAGCTACTGTTTCATCATCAGCTCCAGGCATTTGTTCTTTGATTGCTTCATACTTTTCCGTCGCAACTTTAGCAATCTCCTCCATGAAAAGATTGTCATGTTCAGTTGTCAGCGTTAATGTTTTTTTCCCAAATGTAAACTTGAATCGATTTAAATTTGCCATAAAATTCACCTCAAGATATTATACCAAATTTCACTTAGTTTGTCAGTTTTTACCAATTCTAGCGCTTTTATGGTACAATAGAGACTATGGCAAGTATCACATTAACTCCGAGTGAAAAGGAAATTCATGCTTTTGTTCAAAAGCATGAACATGCACTCACTCCTAGTAAAAATCCCTATATTCGCTACTTTTTAAAACTTCCTCAAGCCAGTGTTTCCGTCTATACATCTGGGAAAGTCCTCTTGCAAGGAGAAGCTGCTGAAAGCTATGCTAGCTTTTTTGGTTATCAAGTAGCACAAGTAGTTAGCGGGCAAAATTTCCCCTTGATTGGAACAGATGAGGTTGGAAATGGTTCCTACTTCGGTGGTCTAGCTGTAGTGGCGTCATTTGTAACTCCTGATCAGCATGACTTTTTACGAAAACTCGGGGTTGGAGATTCTAAAACACTGACTGACCAAAAGATTCGTCAGCTTGCTCCCCTTCTTAAGGAGAAGATTCAGCATCAAGCACTCCTTCTTTCGCCAAGTAAGTATAACGAAGTCATTGGAGAACGCTATAATGCTGTTTCTGTCAAGGTAGCTCTTCACAATCAAGCAATCTTTCTCCTCCTTCAAAAGGGAGTTGAGCCTGAAAAAATTGTTATCGACGCCTTTACAAGCTCACAAAATTATGAAAAGTATCTAAAAAATGAAGCCAATCATTTTCCTAATCCAGTCACGCTAGAGGAAAAAGCTGAGGGCAAGTACTTGGCTGTTGCAGTTAGCTCCATCATTGCGCGTGATCTCTTCCTAGAAAATCTTGAAAACCTAGGACGAGAGTTAGGCTATCAACTTCCAAGTGGTGCTGGAGCTGCTTCTGACAAGGTAGCTAGCCAAATCCTTCAAGCATATGGAATGAACGGTCTCGGCTTCTGTGCAAAGCTGCATTTTAAAAACACTGAAAAAGCTAAGCAACTTCTAGAAAGGTAAAAGTATGAATTATTTTAAAATATTTTTAAAAGAGTGGGGAATTTTCTTCCTGATTATTGCATTAATAGGTCTCAGCCGTCTCTTTCTCTGGAGCAATGTTCGTGTAGAAGGACACTCTATGGACCCTACTCTAGCTGATGGAGAAATTCTCTTCGTTGTCAAACATCTCCCTATCGATCGCTTTGATATAGTTGTCGCTCATGAGGATGAAGGGAATAAAGATATCGTGAAGCGAGTCATCGGATTGCCAGGTGATACCATCCGTTACGAAAATGATAAGCTCTACATCAACAATCAAGAAACCGATGAGCCTTACCTAGCAGATTATCTCAAACGCTTTAAAGAGGATAAACTCCAATCAACCTATACCGGAGATAGCTGGGATGGGAAAAAAGGCGAGTACTTCAGAAGTCTTGCTGAAAAAGCTGATGCCTTTACCTTAGATGTTAACTTCAATACTAGCTTTACCTTCACTGTTCCAGAGGGACAATACCTCCTACTTGGTGATGACCGTCTGGTATCTAGTGACAGTCGACATGTTGGTACTTTTAAAGCAAAAGATATTATTGGAGAGGCGAAATTCCGTTTCTGGCCACTCAAACGTATCGGAACATTTTAAGAACACTAAGAGGCCGAGAAATATAAATCTCAGCCTCTTCTCATTCTATTCTGAATGATAGATTTCATTCAGGAATGTAAAGGAATTATATGGAAGTCTATTTTACAGGTACGATTGAACGTATTATTTTTGAAAATGTCAGCAACTTTTACCGTATTCTCCTTTTAGATATAGAGGATACCAATGCTGAGGACTTTGATGATTTCGAAATCATTGTTACAGGGACCATGGCTGATGTTATCGAGGGAGAAGAATACACTTTCTGGGGGCAGATTGTCCAACACTCCAAATACGGAGAACAACTGCAGATTTCCCGTTACGAAAGAGCAAAACCAACTAGTAAGGGTTTAGTCAAGTATTTCTCAAGTAGCCATTTCAAAGGGATTGGTCTCAAAACTGCCCAAAAGATTGTGGAACTCTATGGGGAAAATACTATCGATGAAATCTTGGAGCATCCTGAAAAACTTGAAACTATCTCAGGGCTGTCTTCTAAAAGTCGTGAGGCTTTCGTTTCCACGCTTCGCCTCAACTACGGAACTGAGATGGTTTTGGCCAAGCTTGCCAACTACGGAATTCCCAATAAATTAGCTATTCAAATCCAGGATACCTATAAAGAGGAAACCATCGATATCGTTGAGAATTATCCCTACCAGTTGGTAGAAGATATCAAGGGCTTGGGCTTTACTATCGCTGACCAATTGGCGCAGGAATTGGGGATTGAAAGTCAGGCACCTGAACGCTTTCGAGCTGGCCTTGTTCATAGCCTTTTAAATGCTTGTATGGAAAGTGGGGATACTTATGTTGAAGCTAGAGATTTATTGGAGAAGACTCTAAATTTGCTTGAATCCTCACGTCCAGTAGAATTAGAACCCAGTCAACTTGCTCAAGAATTATCCAATCTCATTGAAGAGGAAAAAGTTCAACAGGTTGATACGAAAATCTTTGATAACAGTCTCTTTTTCGCTGAAGAAGGAATTCACAATCACCTCATTCGCATTCTTGAAAAAGAAGAACCCAATAAACAAAAAACAGAAATCATCCAGGATCATATTGCAACTGTTGAGAAGGAATTAGGCATCCAATACGATGCCATTCAAAAGCAGGCTATTTGCGACGCTATCCAAAACAAGGTCTTTATCCTGACAGGTGGACCCGGTACAGGTAAAACCACTGTTATCAATGGAATTATTGGTGTTTATTCTCTAATAGAAGGACTTGATCTCAAGAAAAAGAGCAATCTACCGATTCTCCTAGCTGCTCCAACTGGTCGCGCAGCCCGGCGCATGAATGAATTGACAGGATTGCCTAGTGCAACGATTCACCGCCATTTAGGTATGACTGAAGACAACGATACCAGTCATTTGGAAGATTATCTAGATGCTGATTTTATCATCGTAGACGAGTTCTCTATGGTGGATACCTGGCTAGCTAACCAACTCTTCTCCAATATCTCCTCTAACAGTAAAATTCTCATCGTCGGCGATAGTGACCAGCTGCCATCGGTTAGTCCTGGTCAAGTCCTGGCTGACTTACTCCAAATTCCAAGTATCCCTCAAACACGCTTGGAAAGAATCTACCGTCAGAGTGAAGAATCAACCATTGTCACCCTTGCTAGCCAAATTCGTCAAGGAATTTTACCTGCAGATTTCACTCAGAAAAAAGCAGATCGTTCCTACTTTGAAATCGCTAGTAACCATATCCCTGCGACCATTGAAAAAATCATAGATGCTGCTATTAGAAGTGGCATCCCTGCACGTGACATCCAAGTTCTGGCTCCTATGTATCGTGGTACAGCAGGAATTGATGCCATCAATCAACTCATGCAAGAACTGCTCAATCCTCTTCAAAAGGGACAGATTAGTTTTGAAGCAAGTCAGTTTCATTATCGCACAGGCGATAAGGTCATTCATCTGGTCAACGATGCAGAAGTCAATGTCTTTAATGGAGATTTAGGCTATATTACTGACCTCATTCCTGGAAAATACACTGAATCTAAGCAAGATGAAATTATCATCGATTTTGATGGCAACGAGGTTTCCTATCCTCGAAATGAATGGTACAAGATTCGCCTCGCCTATGCTATGAGTATCCATAAGTCACAGGGGAGTGAGTTTCCAGTTGTGATCCTTCCGATTACCAGTGCTAGCAAGCGCATGCTGGAGCGCAATCTCATCTACACTGCTATCACTCGCGCCAAAAGCAAGCTCATCCTACTTGGTGAACTTCAGGCCTTTGACTATGCAACCAAGCACATCGGGACAGCTCGCAAGACCTATCTGATTGAACGTTTCAGCGACTTAACTGAAAGCTCTGAAGAAGCAAATAAGCCTATTTTTGAACCCGCTAATCAGACTGATTCGCAGCAATCCTACATTCTGACCAAAGAAAACTGGACCAGTATCCCAGCTATGATTGGAATTAGCCAGGATGACCTTCAAGAGTTTTTCGGAAAATAAAGCATAAGAAAACCCACCGATTCGGTGGGCTTTTTATCTTTTCAGATTATTTTACTGTTGCAGTGCTTGTGATCAATTCAACAGCTTTTTTGATTGTGATATCGTGTTTCAACATATCAGCTGAAAGCAAGCTTTGTACTTGAGCAACTTCCATGTTGTAGTCTGCAGCCAATTGCTCGATTTCTTTTTGGATTTCTTCTTCAGTAGCGTCAAATCCTTCAGCTTTCGCAACTGCTTCGATAACAAGGTTAGTCTTGGTACGTGACTCAGCTTCTGCTTCGTATTGTTTGTGAAGATCTTCTTGAGTAGTTCCAGTGATTTGGAAGTACATGTCAGGGTTGATACCTTGACGTTGCAAGTTGCCAAGGAATTCATTTACTGAACGGTGAACTTCTTCGTGGATCATTTCTTCTGGAAGATCAACGATTTCAGCGTTTTCTACAGCTTTATCGATTGCTGCACCTTCAACGGCATCTTTGTATGCTTCTTCTTTAGCAGCAGCCAATTCTTTGCGGTATTTTTCTTTCAATTCGTCAAGAGTTTCAACTTCTTCGTCGATATCTTTTGCAAGTTCATCGTCAAGAGCTGGAACTTCTTTAGCTTTTACTTCGTGGATAGTTGTTACGAATTTAGCTTCTTTACCTGCAAGGTCTTCTGCTTGGTAGTCTTCTGGGAATGTTACGATAACGTCAACAGTTTCACCAGCTGAGTGTCCAACCAATTGGTTTTCAAATCCAGGAATGAATTGTCCTGAACCAAGTCCAAGTGAGAAGTTTTCACCTTTTCCGCCGTCAAATTCAACACCGTCGATAGAACCAACGAAGTCGATAACAACAGTGTCGCCGTCTTCAGCAGCACCATCTTTGATAACCAATTCTGCCAAGTTGTTGCGTTCACGTTCGATACGTGCATCTACATCAGCGTCAGTTACTTCTTTATCTACATCAACTGATACTTCAAGGTTTTTGTATTCACCCAATTTAACTTCAGGTTTTGTAACAACTTCTGCAGTGATAACCCAGTCTTGACCTTTTTCCATAGAAGTTACGTCAATTTTTGGTTGAGCAACTACTTCAAGACCAGCTTCTTTAACAGCTGCTTCATAAGCATCTGGCAAAAGAGCGTTCATTGCATCTTGGTAAAGTGCTTCTTCACCAAATTTTTGGTCGAAGATAGGACGTGGAAGGTGACCTTTACGGAAACCTGGAACGTTAAGAGTTTTCTTTACTGAGTTAAATACACGGTCCAATTCTGGTTTGATTTGGTCTTGAGAGATAGTGAAAGTCAAGACACCACGGTTTGTTTCTTTGTTTTCAAATGATACAGACATTCTGTCATTTCTCCTTAAAATTTTTAATACAGTCCATTATACCATATAGTAGCGAATTTTTTCAAGTAATGGATGCGCTTTTCCTCCATGCTTAAGTTGCTTTCAAACTTCTCTAAAATTCGTCAGGGCCTACCAAGTGGTGCTGAAAGGCATAAACAGCCACCTGGGTACGGTCACTAACCTGAAGTTTAGCAAGGATGTTTGAAACATGAGTTTTAACAGTCTTGAGGGAGATAAACAATTCATCTGCAATCCGCTGATTTTCATAGCCCTTAGCGATTAGTTGAAGGACATCTCGTTCACGAGCTGTCAAGTCTTCGTGTAGTTCGACATGATTGCGGTGGTATTCTACCTTCTTGCTCACCTCTTGTTCAATAGCAAATTCACCGGCTGCTACCTTACGAACTGCGTGTAGCAACTCATCTGCGCTCGAAGTTTTAAGCATATAACCCCTAGCCCCAGCATTCAAGACCGGCATGATTTTTTCATTGTCAAGATAAGAAGTCACAATCAAGATTTTAGCCTCTGGCCATTCTTTGAGAATAGCAAGTGTTGCGTCGATCCCATTGACTTCAGGCATAACAATATCCATGACAATCACATCTGGACGAAGCTCCAAGGCCATGGAAATTCCCTCCGCGCCATTGGTTGCTTCTCCTACAACCTCTACATCATCTTGTAATTCAAAATAACTTTTCAAACCCAGACGCACCATTTGGTGGTCATCTACCAATAATAGTTTCATCATTACTTCCTCTTATCTATCCAAATCAAGCAAGGGAATACGAATATCAACAGCTAATCCTTGCTTGGGAGCTGTTAATAATTGTATAGTCCCTGCCATATCTTCCACTCGTTCTTTGATATTTCGTAAACCATAGCTCAGTTCGTCTCCATCATCTAACTGAAAACCACGACCATTGTCCGCCACCTTCAACTGCAATTCCGTTTCCGTTTGATAAAGGTAAACATCCAGACAAGAAGCCTGCGCATGCCGAAGGGTATTACTGATCAATTCTTGGACAATACGGAAAATATGCTCTTCAATCTTTTTAGGTAATGTCGTTACCTGATATTTAAAGCTTACCTTTAGATCACTTTTTTCTTCTAGTTCTTTGAGGAGTATCTGAATGCCCTCCACCAAACTCTTTTGTTCCAGTTCTATCGGTCGTAAATGCAAAAGCAGAATCCGCAAATCTCTTTGGGCTGTTTCTAAAATAGCAGTCACACTCTGAAGCTGAGTTTGCATCTTTTCTCTATCTAATTTCGAAGCTTGTTGACTGAGTCCTGATAAAATCATATGGGCAGCAAAAATTTCTTGACTAACCGTATCATGCAAGTCACGCGCGATTCGCTTGCGCTCCTTTTCAACAATTTCTTCTTCCTTGACCAAGGTCTGATTGTCTGCTTTTTGGATAGCTTCTGTCAACAAGCCAAGCTTTCCTGACAAGTTTCTAAAACTTGCGTCTAAATCAGCATCTCCAAGGCTTTTAATATCTTTACCAGCTAGCAGACGTTTAAGATTTGCTTGGATTCTTCTTCTTGAAATTTCGTCAACCATTGTCCAAAATAGGACTAATAAAAAAGCTAGGGCAAGGCTAAACATCAAAGCTAGAAAGAGGACTTTTTCTGTCTTTTCTAAATCTTGGAAGAGAGAAGTCCACTCCAAATCTAAGACCTTAAAAACGCTTCGAAATAGAAAAGCAACAAAGAGAAATGAGGTGAGTCCAATTAAAATATAGGGTTGCTTTTTCATCCTCGCACCACCTCAACATCTCCAACCATGGTTGTCAAAAGAATCTTAACACTCTTAGGACTCTTGAGATATTCTCTGGTTTCTTGATGGAATTGTTCATTGCGCAAAGCTCGCTTAGGCTGGTCAAAGAAGGTTAAATCTCCATACAAAGAATTGACACTGAGACTGACCTCCACATCCACTGGTACGATAATTCTAGTCGTACCGACCAGTTTTCTCAAGATGATGACATTATCATGATTGCTTAAAATCACGTGTTCTAGATGAATGGTATCCGTCCCCATGAGACGAAAAAGATTGATATCATCAAAGCGACAAGTCTGGTAGCTTGAGAAGTGATGAAGGTTCCCAAACCAGCGATTTTTCTCTCTCTTCACCGTCACAACTTCTTCAAAAATCAGATTGGTATCTTCTCTTTCTTGGTTCATCATAGGATAAAGTAAGAACAGGCTGTAAATCAAGGCTACAAAGATGGCTAAAATGACAAAGGGATTGAGCATGATGATAAAGAAAAATAGGATGCTCACCGCCACTAAAATGAAGTTATTACCCTGTCTACCTGTATAGTATCGAATCAGCAGTAAAAACAAGAGCAATATTAGTAGAAAACGGGAAAAATGCTCTGATACCATCATAATCAGAGCTCCTGTTAATAAACAAGCTTCAATAAATAGAAAAATTTGAAATTTTCGCATGTATCCGTCCTCTTTATTTTATTGTATCACAAAACCAAAATGTCACATCAGTCTGAGGAATGATAAAAAGACCGGGACCAAAATCCCGACCTCCTTATAGTTGCTCTTTTGCTTCTTTTAATTTTCCATAAAGGAGATAGTCGACCTCTTGTAAATCCTCAATTTTTGAACAATTAAGGGCGCACATAATCAAGCGTAGGTCTTCTTTCCAACTCTCAACAATAGAAATAACGACATCCACTGGGTAGTTTTCAACCAACTCTAACATGGTGCGTGAAAGCCCAACTGCTTTGGCTCCAAAGACCAAGCATTTGATGATGTCTAGTGGATTGCGAACACCTCCACTTACCAGAAGCTCCATCTTATCTTTCCAGTCTTGGGCATTGATAAGAGCCTGCATAGTCGATTGCCCCCAATCATTGAGGTAGTCCCGTTGACCGCTACGACGATTTTCGATATAGGCAAAACTAGTCCCCCCACGGCCAGACAAATCAACCGTACGTATCCCCATTTCGTACGCCTTAGCAATAGTCTTCACATCCATGCCAAAGCCGACTTCTTTTAAAACAAGGGGAACTGAGATTTGCTCAGCATAATCTTTCAGATTATTTTGCCACAATCTAAATTGACGCTCACCTTCTGGCATGAGCAGTTCCTGCATAACATTCACATGAACTTGTAAGAGAAGAGGATTCATCTCTTTTACCGTTTGTATCCCCAATTCAACAGGCTTATCTAAGCCAATATTGGTTCCAAGTAGAAGGTTAGGGTGACTAGTTTTGACAGAGAAAGAGTCATCCGATGGATCCTTAAGAGCAGCACTGTAAGAACCTGTCACAAATAAAATCCCACAGGCCTCTGCCACCTGGGCTAATTTTTGATTGATTTCTCTGCCCCGATCACTCCCACCTGTCATGGCGTTAATATAAAAAGGAAAATCCCATTTTCGCCCTGCAAATTCTGTCGAAAGATCAATCTCATCTAAGTCATATAAGGGTAGTGAGGAGTGGATTAACTCCACCTCATCAAAACTATTATAAGAACTTTTTTGTTCAAGGGCATAGCGGATGTGCTCATCCTTCCGATTCGTCGTCATGTCCTATCCTTTCTTGATACAAGAGCTCAATCCCTAGATTAGCCCAGCGTTTTTTCAGTAATGTGGTCGAATCTTGGTCAAAACTGAGAGCAATCCCACAGTCTCCACCACCAGCACCACTACTTTTTGCAACAGCTTTTAAGTCTTGGCTGGCATCTTTTAATTGTCTGAGCGAAGGTGTGTAAATATCTGAACTCAAGCCTTCTAAAAGCAGACTAGCCTGATTTAGCAACTCAATGATTTTATCTTCTTGACCCACCTCTAAAGCCTTTACCAAGTTAGCTACAGTTTCTTCTGAAGACTGCAAGAAGCTAGCGTTCATATTATCCTTGATTTGCTTGACCATGTGACTAGAGACAGCCACTTCCTTGGTCCAACCCACCAGAAAATCAAATTTCAAGGCCGGTTCAACACTCCTAATAGAAAAGCCCCAATCACGTGCTAATACAGTTGGCAAGTCTTCTTTTTCTAGCCATTCTGCCACTTTCTTACGTTCAAAAGACTGATAGAGGACCATGTCTTCTGAAACGATACAGGCAATATCCCCCATGGAACCATTATCTCCACGTTTGAGAAGTACAGCACTAGCCAGTTTAAACAAAAGGTCTCTTTCAACAGGTCTTTCATAGAAAGCAAGCATAGCCTTGATGACCAAGACAACTACACTACCACTAGAGCCCAGACCAAACTTCTTGCCCTCACGCTCCATTTTCCCGCGAATATCTATGGAAAAAGGACGCAAGTCAACTCCCTGGGAAGTCAGATATTCCTCCACCAAGGCAACTGTTTCTTGAATCAAGGCATAAGAAGAATCTGGTCGCAAGTCTACACTATAGGAAAACATATCTGAGTAGAGTCGATAAACTTCCGAAGACTCAATCTCAGCCGTCATATAGATGGGAATAGCTTTTATTAGTGCCAACTGTCCTGGTTCTAAAATGGCATACTCCCCAGCCCAATAGAGCTTCCCACAAGTCTTAACAATCGTCATCTTGGCTCAAGTCCTTTGTTTTTGATACGATTAAGCGATAGCGTTGACCTAAGAGTTCTGATAGATGTTCCAAGTCTTTTTCTAAACAAAGAACCTTGACATTAGGCCCCGCATCCATGGTGAAGTAACAATTCTCACCTTGTTTACGTAGCTGGCGAACAAAATCCATAGCCTCATAACTCGCATCTATCAGATAAGAAAAAGGTGGAGTTGCAGTCTTGGTCGTCGCATGCATAGCTAGAGCATTCTTCTCTGTTAATTCCCCAACTTTTTTAAAGTCGTTTTCCTTGAGGTAGACTAACATATCCTTGTAGTCTTGTTCAGATTGACGAATCCACTCATCAAAAGTCGTCGAGGTTTCCACACAGAGTTTCATGCCATCCCGACTAGAGATTGGTTTTTTCTGGTCTTCCAAGACCAACATAATCATAGCTAGCTTCAAGTCAGTTTCGACAGGATAGATTTCTCCACTATCCTTGTCCCAAGCTGCTAAAGGGCCATAAAAACTACGAGATGAAGAGCCCGATGCAAACTTAGCTTCCAAAGCCAATTCTTTACGATCTAGTCCTAATTGGAAATAGGCATTACAAGCTTTGACCAGAGCAGACAAACCACTGGAACTTGAAGAAAGACCCGCTGCTGTAGGCATATTGTTCTTGGTATCGATACGAACAAAACCTGCTCCTTCAGGACGGTAGCGGTCAATGATTTTACGCATCTTGACATGCTCAGCTTCATTTTGCAACTTACCATTGATGTAAAAGGAATCAGCGGTTGCATCTACTGGTAATGGAGAAAGTGTCGTCTCCGTATACATATTTTCTAAGGTTAGAGAGATACTGCTAGTTGCAGGAACCATCTCTTTTTCTGCTTTCTTTCCCCAATATTTGATAATGGCAATATTGGCATAGGAACGTACTGTCACAGGCTTTCGATCCATGTCTGAACAGCTCCTTTCTCTTCTAATCTTTCTGCGAGTTCTTGTGCTTGACTGACATTAGCAACCAAGGCGATGATGCAACCTCCTAGACCACCACCACTCATCTTGGCACCTAGAGCACCATGGTCAAGAGCAGTTTCAACCAAGGCATCTGCCTCAGGTCTACTAACTCCGATTTCCTTTAGATTTCCATGAGCTTTGGTTAGAATTTCTCCCAGCTTCACGGCATCTTTTGTTTTTATCGCTTTTTCTGCTTCTTGTGTCAACTCTCCTAGCGCATGCAAGAAAGGTAAAGCATCCTTGCCCTTGCTCTCAACAACTTGGATAGCTTCACGAGTATGTCCATAAACTCCAGTATCTGCAATGACCAGATAAGCTGATAAATCCATGGCTAATTCTTCAAAGCCTACATTCTTGATAAAACGGATAGGTTGGTCACTAAGACAGGTCTTGGCATCCAAACCACTAGGGTTCATATGGGCAATCATTTCAGCTCGATTGACCAAAATTTCTAAAACACCATGTGGGAGTTCTGCTTGGTAATAATCAAATACTGCACGAATGGCCGCAATACTTATGGCTGCTGAAGAACCCATCCCACGTTTTTTAGGAATAGCCGAGTCAATTTGACAACGAATGCAAGCATCGTTGATATTTAAATACTCGAGAGACGCATAAACAGCCATGGACAAGGTGTCTTCTTTAAACAGACGCCATGGTGTCGCTGCTGGAACCACCCGACAAGTCACTTCAACCTCTAAAAGAGGTAAAGAGATGGCTGGGTAGCCATAAACCACCGCATGCTCTCCTATTAAAATAATCTTACTATGTGCCTGACCGACACCAACTTCTTTTGTCATTTAATCCTACTATCAGATGAAAATCATCTGTTTCTAGATAAAATTTTAGAACTTTATTCCTTTCTATTTTATTATATTTTCACAAAAAAAGCGATTGTTTCCTTCACAATCGCTTGTTTTCATTACGGTACCCACTCGCCATTATAATTAACGTAGTAGCCACCTACTGTTGTATTCACAGCCAAGGCACCTGAACTATAGGCATAGTACCATTTACCATTAACTTGGAACCAGCCTGTCTTCATATCGCCATTACTTGCGTTTAGGTAGTACCAAGTTGAGCCGTCTTGAAGCCAGCCTGTCGCCATGGCTCCTGATGAACGGAGGTAATACCAATAGCCATTGATAGAAGCCCAACCTGTTTTCATATCCCCATTTTCAGCGTCAAGATAATACCAAGATGAGCCGTCTTGGTACCAGCCGGTTGCCATAGCACCTGATGAACGGAGATAGTACCACTTGTTACCAAGATATTGCCAACCCGTTTGCATAATGCCAGTTTCTGGGTCTAGGTAGTACCACGGAGCAGGTTTGCTTCTGTCAATGCCAAAAGTAACATGGAAATCTTGAGTCCAACCCTTAGCAATTTCACCAATTGGTAGTGGATAAGAAGAATCGTCGTTGGAATTTCCTAGCTTATTTAAATAATACCAATGACCATCTTCATAAATCCAACCTGTCTTCAAGGCATAATCATCATCAAAGTAATAGGCTCTCTTCTCAGCAGATGGATTGTACTTTTCACCATATACTTTTCCTGTATTTTCAGACGATTTTGCCTCTAAGACTTGTTTCTCTTGCTGTTCTAGCAGAGCGCCATCCGGACCAAAGTAAAACCATTTTTGTTGGAGTCCAATTTCTTTTACTCCATGATTATCAAATAAATTATCTCGGTAACCTGTCCCAGGAATTTCTATGTATTGCCAACCGACAACCATTTCTCCTCTATCACCAAAATAGTAGGTTTTGCCGTCTATTTTATGCCAATAGATTGCTTTATGGTCATCTTTTATATAATATTTTCTATTGTCCTTATCAACAAACTGTCCACCTGTAGTATCCGCAAATACTGTACTTGTTGCTAACAGACCAAAAAAGAATACTGCTAGTCCAACTTGCATCATTTTTTTCAAAAATTTCATTCTTGTTTCCTCCAAAATGATTATAGCAAAGACAATACTATATGTCAATATATAATAAATTCAAAAAAAGCAGTTACATAACTGCAACTGCTTTTCTATTCTTGCATGGTGTAACCAACACCACGCACGGTTTTAATGTAGCTCTTTTGACCTTTTACGTCAAGCTTGCTACGTAGATAACGGATATAAACATCCACGATATTGGTTTCGGTCGCACTCTCATACTTCCAAACACTTTCCAGCAACTGCTCACGAGTTAAAACCTTCTTGCTTCCCATAAGGGTAGCCAAAAGGTCATATTCACGACGAGTTAGGGCAATCATCTCCTCGCCACGATAGACGGTATGATGTTCTACATCCATACGCAGATTGCGATAGGATGTTGGAACCTTCATCTGACTACAGTGTTGGTCGATAAAGTCCCGACCTCGGAAAATTGCTGCAATACGAGCCACCAAATCATCGATAATGACTGGCTTGTAGATATATGAAACAGCGAAACGCTGGATTGTTTCAACTTGATCTTGCAATTCTTCTCGATGGTCCAAGACCATGATAACCGAAGCTGGCTTGGTCCGACTCAACTTATCTGCAAAATCCTGGGCTGTCATATCCCCTAGATGAGCATTCAGTAAAATCAAGTCATAGTCTGTCTGAAGAGCCATGGAGAGGGCTTTTTGTCCCTCTTCTACCTGATCAACTCGGTATTGCTCTTTTTGGAGTTCCAGACTTAAAAAATGAGCTAGATTTCTTTCTTTCTCAAGTAATAAAATCCGTTTCCCCATGGCTGACCTACTTATTTTTCGTCATACCAAGAGTAGTGGAATGTTCCTTCTTTGTCTTTACGTTGGTATGTGTGGGCACCAAAGTAATCACGTTGTGCTTGGATCAAGTTCGCTGGAAGGTCAGCTGAACGGTAGCTATCAAAGTAAGTGATGGCAGCTGAGAAGGTTGGTACTGGTACACCTGCTTGAACAGCAAGAGCTACAATGTCACGAACAGATTGTTGGTACTTAGCTGTTACATCCAAGAAGTACTCATCCAAAAGAAGGTTAGCAAGATCTGCATCACGGTTGTAAGCATCTGTGATCTTTTGCAAGAAACGAGAACGGATGATACAGCCATCGCGCCAGATAGATGCGATGTCCGCAAATGGCAAGTTCCAGTTGTTTTCTTTAGAAGCTACACGCAATTGCGCAAAACCTTGTGCGTAAGAGATGATTTTTGAGAAGTAAAGGGCTTGACGGATTTTTTCAATCAACTCAGCCTTGTCTCCTTCAAATTTGAAAGTAGCTGGTTTTGGAAGCACCTTGCTAGCGTGTACACGTTCTTCTTTATAAGTTGAAATGTAGCGCGCAAATACTGACTCAGTAATGAGTGACAATGGCACACCAAGGTCAAGAGCTGATTGGCTAGTCCATTTACCTGTTCCCTTGTTTCCTGCAGCATCCAAGATGTAGTCTACGATTGGACCATCTTGACCTTCGTCGTCTTTGCGTCCAAGGATATCCGCAGTGATTTCGATCAAGTAGCTGTCTAACTCACCCTTGTTCCACTCAGTAAAGATTTCAGCCATATCTTCTGCAGAAAGACCAAGCAAGTGTTGCATCAAGTCATAGCTTTCTGCAATCAATTGCATGTCACCATACTCGATACCGTTGTGGACCATTTTCACATAGTGACCAGCTCCATCAGGACCGATGTAAGTCACACATGGTTTGCCATCTTCTGGTGCTTTAGCTGAGATTTCTTCAAGAACATCTGCTACCAAGTCATAAGCTTCTTTTTGTCCCCCAGGCATGATAGAAGGACCTTCAAGGGCACCTTTTTCACCACCAGAAACACCTGTACCGATGAAGTTGATACCTGAGTTAGCCAACTCTTCATTACGACGGATAGTATCTTTATAGAAAGTGTTTCCGCCATCGATCAAGATATCACCTTTGTCCAAATGTGGAAGAAGGGCTTGGATGGTTGCATCTGTACCAGGTCCTGCTTGAACCATAAGCATGATACGACGTGGTTTTTCGATAGAGTTTACGAAGCTTTCGATATCATAGCTTGGCACGAAGTTCTTTTCAGGATGGCAAGCAACAACATCTTCTGTTTTTTCTTTACTACGGTTATAAATGGCGACTGTATAGCCACGAGATTCGATATTAAGGGCAAGGTTACGACCCATTACAGCCATACCAACAACACCAAAGTTTGCTTTTGTCATGTGACACTCCTCTTATTTAATAAGTTTTATTTTATCATGTTTATCTGTGAAAAGAAAGAATTTTATAACAATTTGACTAGTAGTCTAAATCATCCGCATGGCCAGAACCATTCCCAACAAAGTACCCTGTCTTACAGTTTAGAGTGAAGAGATAAGTTCCATCTGGTTTGTAAAGATTGTAATATCCATTTCCATTCACAATATTTACACGTTCTAAGATATATTGGTTTCCAGTGATATATCCACGCGCACGGGATGTCTCAAGGATTTGTTCAAGAACACCATCTGCAAAGGTCCAGGCAGGATTACTACTATCATTTACAGCAGATTGATTATACGGTACTCGGCTAGCGCTTCTTTGCAAATTAACACCTTCGCTTGACAAGCCACTATTAGTAGATGCTGCAGTATCACTTGTTGAAGTAGATGGACTGCTTTCTGTTGTTGGGCTTGACGCTTCCTGGCTCGCGGCTGTTGTCGCAGCTGTTGTTGTGGCCGTTGTTGTACTTGCTAGTTGGCTCTTACCAAGGCTGATTGCTTTATCTAGAAGTTTGTCAATTTCTGTATTACCAGTCTTGATATCTGTAAATTTAGCATCCGCTTTGATTTTTGCATTTGTATCCAAGACACCATCTGTAATAGCTGGAGTTTCAAATTGAGAGTTCACTTCTTGGATAGCCTTTATTTGAGTTTCTAGACTATCATATTTTGATTTGGCCAGAGTATGTTCTCTCGCTCCTTCAAGTTTATCTAGAAGTTCCTTCAATTGATTCAGTTGACTAAACTGGCTATTTTTAAGAGCTGTTTTGTTTTCATCAGTATAAAACGTGTCGTAGAGCGTATTGAATTGTTCATAGACTGACTGATTGCTTACCAAACCTGAATCTGCCGCCTTCGTTTGAAGCTCTTGAGAAGAACGCGTAATCTGACGATAAACATAATAACCACCTCCAAAAATTAAGAGGAAACCTAAAATAATAGCTGACAAAATTGCCCATTTCTTTTTATTTTGTGGTTTATCATCTGCTTGAGCAGAACGAGACAAGGGTTGAAGTTGTTCTTCATTTTTCTCATCAACTACTGACACTTGAGAAGAATCGACTTGAGCCTTCTCAACAGCTTCCAATTCATCCTTAAAAGGTTGCTCGAGAACTCTCGTTTCCTCTTCTTCGGCTTCTTGAGCAACGATTTCAGTTGTATCTGTGGCTACTACAAGAGCAATCGCTTCCTCTTCCGGACTCAACACATTTTCTTGTTCAGTAGTTTCTATCACTTCTTGGATCATATCATCCAAGCTTTGAGTAGACTCCTCTTTTTTCGTTTGTAAATTTTCAAATTTGTCTGCTTCGATTTCTTCACGGTGTTGCTTGATATATTTATCTAAGATGGTATCATCTGGAGTCACACCTGCTTCAACTTCTTCGTTCTTACGAATAGCCTGACCAACCGTTAAATCTTTAGCCTCTTCAAATTCAAATTTAGATTCTTGCTCATCCTTGTGATGGCGATCGCGTCTTTTCTTACTCATTTGCATTCCTTTCTACTATGACATCTTTTCTTTTCACTCGTTGACCAAAATATTGATATAAATCAACTTTCAAAGTACCGTTATAGAGTTTTCGTTTTTTATCTGCCTGACTACCATATTTACTTTCAAAAGCTTCATCACTGGTCAGGATAAATTTACTCCAGGTTTTAAGTGGTGCAAATACCTCTCCCATCTCAGCATAGAGCTTTGTTACTCCTGCGTCATCTGATAAGCGTTCCCCATATGGTGGATTCGAAATAATAACTCCATTAATCTTATCTGTTCGCAAATCCTGCACGCGCATCTGCTTAAAGTGGATATCCTTAGAAACCCCCGCAGCCTGAGCATTTGCCTTAGCAATTTCCACCATGCGGCCATCGATATCACAGCCCATGATGTCTAGCTCAATCTCACGATTAATCTTCTTGCTAGCTTCCGTACGAATCTCCTGAATCAAACGATCACTAACCCAATTCCATTCTTCGAAAGCAAAGGAACGGCGTAAGCCTGGCGCCATATTACGAGCAATCATAGCTGCCTCAATACAGAAGGTTCCTGAACCACAGGTTGGATCTATCAAAGGTTTATCTGGATACCAGTTTGATAATTGCAGAATTGCTGCTGCCATGTTCTCTTTAATAGGAGCACCACCTTTTTCAGTACGATAACCTCGTTTGAAAAGACTAGAGCCACTTGTGTCAATCATGATAGTCGCAACATCTTTAAGAATTGAAACCTCTATTTTAAACTCTGGACCATTTTCCATCAAGGGAACGCCTTCTGGTCGAGCATAATGTTTCTGCAATTTCTTGACAACTGCCTTTTTAGAAATAGCTTGAACACTAGGTTCATTATGAAGTTTTGATTTGACACACTTAGCCTTCGAAATTGGAAAACGCGCTCCAAGTGGTAAATAGTTTTCCCAATCTAAGGCAAAAACTCCTTGAAAAAGTTCTTCAAATGTTTTTGCAGGAAAAGTCCCAACAACAATCTTAATCCTATCTGCAGCTCGTAGCCACAAATTAGTTTCAATAATTGCCTTTACATCTCCTTCAAAGCGAACGCGACCATTCTCAACTTGACAGTCATAGCCAAGTGCACGCACTTCCCGACCTACAACAGCCTCTAAGCCTGCTGCAGCAGTCGCGATTAAATTAAATGTTTGTTTCATGTCAGTCTTTAAAGACCTTTCTCTTGTTCACCTTTAAAAAATGAGGTTGAGAAAATTTCTCAGCCCCAACCTATATGCAATTTTCTATAAGCCATGTTTTGTTCCAGAAGTGACTAGGACCACTTCTTTCGATAATCATCTGTCTACCACTAACAGCTAGAAGCTGCTAGCAGTCAGAGTACTACGTTCGTTTCCGCGCACTCCATGCCCCGACCAAAATTTGGGTTGCTAGCTTGAGGGGTTTACCGCGTTCCACTCTCTCTGTTTCCAGAGAGACTTCGTCACTGTGGCACTTTCAGAGCTACTAAAACATATCCGAAAACTTAGTCTATTCACTCGCCGTAACGATCTCTCGTCCCTAGGCTTATGGTTTCGCCTAGCACAAACACTACAGGCATCACAGCCTGTGCTAGCATGGACTTTCCTCATGAAAAGATAAACTCTCCACGCGATTATCCAAAAATTGCACAACTGTATGATTCTTAGAAATCAGAATTTTCTACGATTTGTTTTCCAAATACTTCTTTTTCAAGACGATTCAAGCGTTTCAAGATATCAAAGTTAGTCATAGAAGTCGTACTTCCAAGCTCAGCAGGCTCAGACGTTACAGATACAGGTTCCACCTGAGGTTTGTTCGCCAATTGTTCTTTCAATTCTGCGACTTCCAAGCGCAATGATTTAACCAACGCTGCATAGGTTTCATAATCTTTGATAACGTCATCTAAGAATTCATCTACCTCTGCTTTACTGTATCCACGTACTTCTCTTCCGAAATCCTGCTCAAAAATATCCTTTGCTGTAAAAATAATACTTGCCATGTCTCTCTCCATTCTCAGTTACTAGTATTATTATATAAAAAAAGGCAAACAAAAAGCAAGGTCAAAGCCTCAATTTTCGGAAAAATTTTCGGCTATTTCGTTTAAATCCTCAAATGTTAATCTTTTTGTAATATAGTTGTCTTTCTTTTTCATCAGTTCGTAAAAAAATCTCAGTTTTGTTTCGTTTTCTTCATCGTAAAAAAGATAGGCTCCATCCGTATTTTCAAGTAAAAAAGTCTGATAATCTCTCAATTGACCTTTATGCTCATAAGCCGGATAGGCGTACTTGATAAAATCGACCTGTTTAAAATCACTCAATTTGATCTGATTAGCTTCATTCCAATTCGAGCCATGTGTCTCAAAGTCAAAAATAGTCGCTAGTTGAAATCCATAATCATCTTTCATTTCCTTGGCGACTTCTAAAACCCAATGTTCAAAACCAAGAGAACCCGTAAACACTAGCCATTTCAGGCCTTCCTCAGCCAATCTTTCCAAATCTCTTCGAATGGCTTTTTTGATAATTTTTAAACGAGCATCCTTCTCATTAAATAATCCCAAATCAAAAGCTGAGTATCCCAAAACCAAGGCTGTATGCATTTTTTCACCCTTTCTAAAGACCTTTATGGTATAATAGAGTGATGTTATTGTACCAATAAGGAGGATTATGGTCAACTATCCACATAAACTTTCATCTAAATCAAGCAAAACTTCCCTACCTCAAACTAAAAATTTCGCAAATCGGGGAATGAGTTTTGAAAAGATGATTAACGCTACGAACGACTACTATCTCTCACATGGAATGGCAGTCATTCATAAAAAGCCAACCCCGATTCAAATTGTACGAGTCGACTATCCTCAGCGGAGTCGTGCTAAAATTGTCGAAGCCTATTTTAGACAGGCATCAACAACTGACTACTCGGGTGTTTATGAAGGATTTTATATCGATTTCGAAGCTAAGGAAACAAAACAAAAAAGAGCTTTTCCGATGAAGAACTTTCATTCTCATCAGATTCAGCATATGGAACAGGTCCTTGAACAAAAAGGAATTTGCTTCGTCTTAATCCATTTTTCTTCTTATCAGGAAACGTATTTATTACCGGCAATTGACCTCATCCGTTTTTATCATCAGGATATGGGGAAAAAATCAATGCCGCTTGATTATATTCGAGAGCACGGTTTTGTAATTGAACAACAAGCCTTTCCTCAAATACCTTATCTCGATATCGTCAAACAACATTTACTAGGTGGTAAAACAATATGAACAAACAACTTATTTGGCGCATCGCTAAATATCTAGGAATTGGATTCTTAGTAGCCTTTATCGCTTCGATATTGATTGGTGCGAGTGTCTTCTTCTACTACGTATCTAAAGCGCCAGAACTTTCTGAAAGCAAACTGGTCGCAACAACTTCAAGTAAGATTTACGACAGTAAAAACGAATTGATTGCTGACTTAGGAGCAGAGCGCCGTGTCAATGCTCAAAGCAATGAAATTCCTATTGAACTGGTTAATGCAATTGTCTCTATCGAGGATCACCGCTTCTTTAACCACCGAGGAATTGACAGCATCCGTATCATGGGCGCTTTCTTACGAAACCTTCGTAGCAATGGTCTCCAAGGTGGTTCAACCTTGACTCAGCAGTTGATTAAGCTAACATATTTCTCAACTTCTTCATCAGACCAAACAATCGCACGGAAGGCCCAAGAAGCTTGGCTCGCTATTCAGTTAGAAAGAACTGCGACCAAACAGGAAATTTTGACATATTACATCAATAAAGTATACATGTCAAATGGTAACTATGGGATGCAGACTGCTGCTCAAAATTACTATGGTAAAGATTTAAAAGACCTATCTATTCCACAACTTGCTCTTCTAGCCGGAATGCCACAAGCTCCTAACCAATATGATCCTTATTCTCATCCAGAAGAAGCAACAGAACGTCGTAATCTAGTCCTATCAGAGATGCAAAAGCAAGGATATCTAACAGCTGAACAATATGAAACGGCTATAAATACACCTATCACTGATGGTTTACAAAGTCTGAAAGGAAGCAACACCTACCCTCCATACTTAGATAATTACCTTAAAGAAGTGATTGAACAAGTCGAAACAGAGACAGGTTACAACCTTTTAACTACTGGAATGGACGTCTACACCAACGTAGACCAAGACGTTCAAAAGCGTCTTTGGGATATCTACAACACAGATGAATATGTTTATTATCCGGATGATGAACTTCAAGCAGCTTCTACTATCGTAGACGTTACAAATGGTAAAGTTATTGCTCAGTTAGGTTCAAGACACCAGTCAAGCAATGTATCCTTCGGACTCAATCAGGCCGTTGAAACAAATCGTGACTGGGGTTCTACTATGAAACCAATCACAGATTATGCACCTGCACTAGAATATGGAATTTACGACTCAACCGCAGCAATCATAAAAGATGCCCCTTATAACTATCCTGGAACAGATATTCCTGTTTATAACTGGGATAAAGCATACTATGGAAACATCACACTACAGTATGCAATCCAACAATCGCGTAACGTACCTGCCGTTGAAACACTTGAAAAGGTTGGATTAGACCAAGCCAAGACTTTCCTAAATGGACTCGGCATTGACTATCCGGATATGCACTATGCCAACGCTATTTCAAGTAACACGACTGAGTCAAACAAAAAGTACGGAGCAAGTAGTGAGAAAATGGCTGCTGCCTATGCTGCTTTTGCTAACGGTGGTATCTACCGCAAACCAATGTATATCAACAAGATTGTCTTTAGTGACGGAAGTTCAAAAGAGTTCTCTGATCCTGGAACACGTGCCATGAAAGAAACAACAGCCTATATGATGACTGAAATGATGAAGACTGTCTTGGCATACGGAACGGGTCGTGGTGCTTATATGTCTTGGTTACCTCAAGCAGGTAAGACGGGTACATCTAACTATACAGATGATGAAATTGAAAATTACATTAAGAGATACGATTATGTCGCACCTGATGAAATGTTTGTAGGATATACCCGCAAATATTCAATGGCTGTTTGGACAGGCTATTCAAACCGCCTCACTCCAATCGAAGGCGATGGATTTAGAGTAGCAGCCAACATCTACCGATCAATGATGGAATATCTTTCCGAGGATGATCACCCAGGTGATTGGACAATGCCTGAGGGCTTGTATCGTAATGGTGAGTATGTCTTCAAAGTCGGCGCTCGTAGTAACTGGATCCCTCAAACAACCCAACAAGCTACTACAGTAGCTCCTACTACAACAACCGAAAATCAAACTACAGTAGCTGAAACTACTAGTCCAAATAATGGACAAAACCAAACTGTTCCAAATACAAATCAAAACCCTCAACAAAATCCAAATCCTCAACAAAATCAAAACTCTCAAGGTCAACAATAATCAAAAAAGACCTAGGAACAGTTTCCTAGGTTTTTTAATATTAAAAAAAGTGGAGTTAATCACTAACTCCACTTTCTTTTATTTTACATGTTTTGCAAGATCTTCTTGCGCTTTTTTATTAGATTCTTCTTTTTCTTTCTTCCATTTATCTTGAGCTTTTTGATATTCTTCAGCAGTTACTGGTTTATCTTGAAGTTCAAGGTATTTGTACAAGAGTGCCTCACTTGTTCCCTTGTTACCTGAGTATGCAAATGGAAGTGTGAATGGTACCATCTTAGACAACATTGGACGTCCAGTTTGAGAAGCTATTGGAATAATCAAAGCGCTATCTGTCAACCAAGCTTGAGCTGCAGCATATTTGTCATAACGTTTAGAAACGTCAGTGTTTTCATTTCCAGCTTCAACAACCATCTTTTCGTAGTCTTCCAAACCAACTTGTTTGGCTGCTGCATTATTTGTACCTGCATCAAAGCCTAGGTAAGTCTTAGTATTTTCACCGACTGATGGTTTGATGATATCAAGGTAAGTAGATGGGTCTGCAAAGTCTGGAGTCCAACCAACGTTATCTGAAAGGTCCCAATCTTCCCCAGCAGCTGACTCAGCAAAGTAAGTGACATTCTGAACTTCATCTTTTTGAAGTTGTTGGATATCAACGACTACGTTATCAGTTCCTAATGTTGCTTCAAGTGATTGTTTCAATGATTGAACACGTTGTACTTTTGTAGTACTTGTTTGGTCTACCGGCATATCCAAGTGAATTGGGAATTGAACACCTTCTGCTTGGAGAGCTGTCTTAGCTTTAGCAAATTCTGCTTTTGCTTTTTCTGGACTGTAAAGACCGTCTTGAGCATCGTCTAGGTTAACATCTTTCCACTCGTCACCATAAGTCACCAATTTTTCCTTAACTAACTCACCAAAGTTTTTACCATCTGCTTGAACAAATGTTGGTGGTACGAACAAGTTACGAAGAAGTTTTGTTGCTCCACTTTCTCCATTGATTTGAGAAGTATAAGCTGTTCTATCAATACCGAAGGCAATCGCTTGACGGAAGTCTTTGTTAAGGAGAGCTTTCTTAGTTGAAGTTTTTTGCTCATCTGTAGTCTTAGAAGTATATTTATAAGACTGACGATCAATATTGGTACCAATTAAGTAAGTTGAAGAATCTTGTGGTGTATAAACGATATTGTCTTTAAACTCTTTTTCAGTTTCAGGATAACTTGCACTTGTTGGGAATAGACGAGCCGTTGAGAAACCACCAGCCTTAAAGGTTTCTGCAGGTTTGTTTGTATCTTGACCATCCCAGAATGATAGTTTTACTTTATCAATATGAACATTGTCCTTATCCCAGTAGTTTGGATTCTTTTCAAATTCTACTGAAGATTTAGCTACCAATGATTTCAACAAGTAAGGACCGTTATAAAGGATACTACTTGGATCTGTTGCTTTGGCAAAGTCACTTCCTTTTGAAGTAAGAAATTCTTCATTGACCGGTGCAAGAACACCCATAGTTGTTTTAGAGTTCCAGAAACTTTCAGGTTTGTTCAAAGTATATTGAACAGTCTGATCATCAATTGCTTTGATTCCAACTTCAGAAAAGTCTTTAACTTTACCTTTCACATATGCATCCAGACCCTTAATAGAATCTTGAACGAGATAAAGTGCTTCTGACTTGTTGTCAGCTGCATATTTAAGACCCGTTACAAAGTCTTGAGCTTTCACAGCAGCATACTCTTCACCCTCAGAAGTGTACCACTTGGCATCTTTACGGATTGTATAAGTGTATGTCAAACCATCTTGAGATACAGACCAATCTTCTGCCATTGATGGCACAAAGTTTCCGTAGCGGTCATTTTCCATCAAACCGTCAATGACGTTACTAGTGATATTAGAAGTTGCTGCTTTACCAGTTGTCAAATAGTTGAGGTTGTCTGGGTCGGTTTCATACGTGTAAGAAAAAGTTTTCTCACCTTTTGCGCTCGAACCTGAACAAGCTACCAAAACACCTGACGCTAACAGAGTCACTCCTGCTAGGGCCATTACTTTTGAAAATTTCATAATAAACTCCTTTATGACTTTTTATACATTATAGTCCCTTTTTTGCTAAGTGTCAATACAATTTTCAGAATTTTTAAAACTTATTGAATTGAGTGTTTTTGGGTTGTCACTTTTATGTATGTCAGCATAGATTTCCTAATGATTTTTTAACCTATTAGAGAGTCATTTTAGCTATCTTGCTTGTCCTAAACTCTTTCGATTTAGAGTAGATTTTTAGCTTATTTAAAACCCTACTGCAAAACCTTATTTGGTTGACATTGTAACTATATTTAAGTTATAATATAAATTATAGGAGGAATTATTTTCATGAAAAAAATTCAAAAACAATTCATTATCGGTGCCACGCTTCTAGCAAGTACAGGAATAGTAAGCACTGTAAATGCGGATACTACACCAGTAGAAAGCAAAACACTTTCTACTAAAGATAATAAAGCTTCTGTTACTAAAGAAACGGTTAAACAACAAACTGAACTTGTCGCCAAAGCTAAAGAAAATCTAAATAAAGCTTCTATCAATAAAGCTAAGGCTGAAGAAAAATTGGCTGAAGCCCAGAAAGATTCTATTGACACGAGCGAAGCAACTATTGCTAAAGCCCAATCATCTGTGACCAATGCCCAAAAACAAGTTGCTCCAGCTGAAAAAACTGTAGAGCAAGAGAAAGCATCTCTTGAGGCAGCCAAGAAAGCTGAAATGGATCAGCAAGAGCTTGTTAAAGAAGAACAAAATAAATTAGAATCTGCCAAATCTGAAACAGAAACTGCCAAAAAATCCGTCGAAGCGGCTCAAAAAGAACTTGATAGCAAACCTGCCGATGAAAAAGTTCAAAAAGCTAAAAAAGAGTTAGATAAAGCCCAAAAACGTTTGACTGACCACGAAGAAGAATTGAAGCGAGCTGAAGTTGCTGATGCAAAACGCCAGTCTGCCATCGACAAAGCTGAAGCTGAGATCAAGGTTGCACAAGCAGAAATCAAAGAGAAACAGAAAAAAGTTTCTTCACAAGATCAAGTCCAAAACACATTTACCCTATCACAAAATTACATCAAAGCTGTAAAATCTATAAGAAGTGGAAGCTCCTCTCAGTTAACAGATGAAGCTAAAGAAGTCCTTTATAAAGAAGCTAGTGTATTAAAAACAACAAACAACTATATCAGTAGCAAAAAAGATGCTGAACGCATCTATGACATTAATTCTATTCCAAAGGATGTCATTCTAGAGCTCAACTTCTACACTCAAGACTTAATCAATCAAATTCGTAAACAAGCAGGAACTAGTCCAGTAACAGTGACCCAAAACAGTATGGACTATGCTACAGCTCTTGCTCAAGCTGCCCGTGAAGAAAAATACAAATACCAAGCTAAGGATCCAATTACTTCAACAGTTGGAACTCCAAGTAGTGTTGTAACTAAACACGGACTTGATAAGTTTGGCTACCGTCCAACCGGACTTAACCAACTTGGGTTCTCTCCAACCCTAGCAAGCCAAGAAAAAGTTTCTGTAGACTACTTGAAACAAGCTATTTATAACAATATTAAATTCCAACTATTTGACTTAGGCGATAGCGTAGGTGATCGTTCAAGATCTACAATCTATGCTCAAAAAACTGTTGGTAGCTTGGATATTCATAAAAAAGGAGCCTTTCTAGCAGTTAGCTACAGTAACAACGGTATTATCAACCGCGTAAATATCCTTCTTTTCAACAACTACGACAATGATATTAAAGACTATTCTAAGATTACTCCAGCTTTGATTAATCCAAATACGGCTTCAAAAGATGCTGATGCATCCCGTAAGGACTTGGCAGCTTCTCAAGCAAAACTGGAAACTGCTCAACGTGATTTGAAGATTGCTAAAAATAAAAATGAAGCAGCTCCACTACTACGCCAGGTTGTTAAAACAGCTACGGATCAAGTAGCTCATGCAGAAAAAGCTTATCAAAAAGCCCTAAAACAAAGTAAAGACTCTCTATCCGAAGATACTAAACTAAAACTTGTAGCTCTAACTCAAGCTAAGGATGCTCTTAAGGCTAAAGAAGCTTCACAAAACTCAGCACAAGCTAATCTTGATAAGGCTACTGAAAAACTGACTCTTTTAAAAGCTAAAACAATGGCGGCCCAAACTAAAGTTGCTAAAGCTGAAGCTTCTCTTGCTGAGGCTAAAAAGGCTCTTCAAGATGCTAAGGATTACTTATCTCGTCTCAAAAATGCACCAGCCCTTCTTACAGAAGCTGAACAAGCTCTTAGAGTTGCTAAAGCTGATTTAGTCGCAAAAGAAGAAATCTACAAAGTTGAAGCAGCAAAATTAGAAGGTTTGTTAGCAGCCTTTGCTATTCTTGAAAAAGAGCAGCCATCATCTCCGATTTTAGAAAATGGTAAAAACAAGGCTGAGTTGACGAATCTGACTGCTAAAACAAAAATTGCTCCTTCAACAGTTAAGAAAGATAGCAAACCAGCTTCAAGCTACCAAGCCCCTACTAAGGTTCTTCCTAATACTGGTTCTAATCAATCATCACTTTCTCTTGCTGGATTAGGACTCCTTTCACTACTTGGTCTCGCAGTGATAAAACGTTCAAAAGACTAAATTCGACTAGTTAGTCTGTAATTAAATTTCCCCCATTCATAATTGAATGGGGCTTTTATTAGTTTCTAAAGGTATCATAGCTTAGCTTTATGATATAATGAAAGAAGAAAGTTGAAAGGAATACCCATGTCAAAAGAAGTTATTGTTGAAAGTTTTGAACTAGACCATACGATTGTAAAAGCTCCTTATGTCCGATTGATTGGAGAAGAGACTGGACCGAAAGGAGATATCATTTCTAACTTTGATATCCGCTTGGTTCAACCAAATGAGGACTCTATCCCTACTGCTGGACTTCATACAATCGAGCACCTATTGGCTAAGCTTATCCGTACTCGCATCGACGGTATGATTGATTGTTCACCATTTGGTTGTCGTACAGGCTTCCATATGATTATGTGGGGACGTCATTCTAGCGCTGAAATCGCAGCTGTCATCAAGGATTCACTGAAGGAAATCGCTGAAACAACAACTTGGGAAGATGTCCCAGGAACAACTATTGAATCTTGCGGAAACTACAAGGATCACAGCCTCTTCTCGGCTAAAGAATGGGCAAAATTAATTCTCCAACAAGGAATCTCAGACGATGCCTTTGAACGTCATATCATCTAATAATAAAAAAAGAAACCAGCTTTTGAACTGGTTCCTTTTTTTATTTTCTAAATCTTGATTTAGGCTTTTTCACGAATGACCAAGACACCATCTTCCATGTCAGCTTCTAGGTGTTTAGCCTCAAGATTATCCAAGTGGAAATCTGTCACTTTATCACGGATTTGTTGTTCAACCACACGACGGAGAGGACGAACACCCATGACTTCATCATAACCTTCTTCGGTCATGTATTCTTTGGCTGCATCGCTCACTGCCAAGTCGATTTCTTTCTTAGCAAGTGTCTTATTGACATCAATCAACATCAAGTCAACAATCTTAGAAAGATCTTCCTTGCTCAAGTGTGAGAATTCGATGACAGCATTGAAACGGTTGAGGAATTCTGGACGGAAGTAAGGTTTCAAACGATCCATGAGTTCTGGTTTGTCAGCATCTTCTGTCAAGTTCGCTTCATAACCAAAGCCAGCGTTCGAAGTAGCAATGATTACAGTATTCTTGAAGTTGACAGTATTACCTTGACCGTCTGTCAAACGACCATCATCCAAGACTTGAAGGAGAAGGGTGATGACTTGTGGATCCGCCTTTTCAATCTCATCAAGAAGGACAATTGAGTATGGATTACGACGAACACGTTCTGTTAAAGTATTGCTATTGTCATCATAACCAACATAACCAGCTGTTGTACCAATCAATTTAGATACGGCTGTACGGTCGCTATATTCTGACATGTCCAAACGGATAATGGCATCTTTAGTTCCGAACATATCAAGCGCCAATTGTTTAGCCAACTCAGTTTTACCAACACCAGTAGGTCCTACAAAGAGGAAGCTACCGATTGGACGGTTACCTTCATCAAAACCAGCACGGTTACGACGGATAGCTTTTGCTACTGCTTCAACAGCCTTGTCTTGGCCAATAACTTTCGTTTGCAAACGGTGACCCATATCTTTCAATCGTTCGATGTCCGTAGCTCCCATTTGAGATACTGGAATACCAGTCATCCGTTCGACAGACTCAGCTACATCATTAACAGTCGCTGTCACTTTATGATCTTTTGTATGGTTGGCAATTTGTTTTTCCAATTCTTCGATACGAACTTTTGCATTTAAGGCTGCTTCGTAATCTTCTTTAGCAGCTGCAGCTTCTTGTTTAGCTTTTTCTTCTTCAATTTCATGTTCCACAGCATGTACATCTGTCACTGGGTGTTGTGCTGCCAAGTGAGCAGCTGTCACATCGACTAGGTCGATAGCCTTATCTGGCAAGCTACGTTGTGGAATATATTGAACAGAGTAATCAACAGCAGCTTTCAAAACTTCATCTGGCAAGATGACGTTGTGGTGTTGTTGATATAGATCACGGATCCCTTGGAGAATCTTGAAAGTATCTTCAGCAGATGGTGCATTAACTTTTACTTCGTTGAAACGACGAGCAAGAGCAGCATTTTTCAAAATAGTGTTGCGGTATTCGTCTTGAGTGGTTGCCCCAATCACTGTCAATTCGCCACGTGAAAGAGCTGGTTTCAAGATATCAGCAAGTCCTTTAGATCCTTGACCATCACCTGTGCTACCTGCACCAAGGATTTGGTGGATTTCATCGAAGAAGAGGATAATATTTCCAGCTTCTTTAACCTCGTTTACCAAGTTTTGAATGTTTTCTTCAAAGCTACCACGGTATTGCGTACCAGCTTCAAGACCTGAAATATCAATAGAGATAATTTCTTTATTCTTGATAGCAGCTGGGACATCCCCATTCACAATCGCTTGAGCAAGACCTTCTACTACTGCCGTTTTACCGACACCAGCATCACCGACGAGAACTGGATTATTCTTTGTGCGACGAGAAAGAATTTCAGAAGTTTCTTGAATCTCCTTATTACGTCCAATAACCGGATCTAACTTACCTTCACGTGCTTCTGCTGTTAAGTTACGTCCAAGTTTTGCAAGAATCCCATCTTGTTTCATACCTTTACCTTGAACGTACTGAGCTTGTTCACTTCCTTCGCTTGGAAGTTGACCGGTTTGACGGTAAATAGCGAATTCTTCAGGTGTTACTTCACGACCGTTAATCAAGTAACGACGGTTTTCTGAACTATATCCACGCATACCACCCATTAATTGGTTAAATAAATCATCCATGTTATTAAAGTTATTAAAGTTGTTATTCATATTTCATACCTCGTTTGTTTCAAATTTATTTAGTCAAAACACTTTGACTTTCTCTGACCTTTGTTTTAAAAAATTTAGACTAGCTATTTGCTACTCTACGTATAATTTCAGGTTTTTCTTTATCCAATACAAGTTTTGTAATTGGACTTCTAAAAATACTAATGTTAACCATAGGTTGTACCTCTTTTCTAGGTTTTACCCATACTTTGATCTTAAGATAGTATATACAATCATCTTAAAATCAAGGTTTTCTAAGGACTTTCCTTATCCTTATGTTCTTAGTATATCACTTTGGTCAGTTTTAGTCAAGAAGTTTGACTAAATTTGACTAACTTTTTTAAATTTTTTTATATCAAAAAAAACCAGTCAAAATGACTGGTTTTTGATTTACTATTTATGAATCTTAGCTCAATGCATCATCCATTGAAAGAACTTCGTGGAAGACACGTTGTGTCAATTCAGTTTTTTGTTCTGGAGTGAGGTACTTAGTATTTACACAGTATCCTGAAATACGTACGATTACGTCTTCACCTGACATGATCTTTTCGTAAACATCGTTCAAGTCCATAACGTTCAAGTTAACGTGTTGTCCACCGTTTTCGAAGTAACCATCAAGGATTGTTACCAAGTTATCAACTTGTTCGTCACGAGTTTTACCAAGAGCACGTGGTGATACTTGAGTTGTCAATGAGATACCATCAGCTGCGTAACCAAAGTCAAGGCTAGCAAGTGAGTTCAAGTTTTGCAACCATCCACCTTTAGCTTTGTTAGATGGGTTCGCACCTGGTGAGAAGAATTCAAGTTTAGACAAGTTCACAGAACCATCTTCGTTGAGGTATACACCTTTGTGAACTGGAGAGTTACCAGTTTGTTTAGAGTAAGCAACGTTAGATGTGATTGTCAAAAGTGATACAGTAGCTTCTGCGTCTTTGTAAAGTTTGTGGCTACGTAGACGAGTTGTGTAAGCTTCGATCAACCATTCTGCCAATTCGTTTGAACGTGGGTCATCTTCACCCCAACGTGGGTATTCACCGATTGTTTCATAATCGTAGATGTAGCCATTTTCGTCACGGATTGGTTTAACTGTAGCGTACTTGATAGCTGACAATGTGTCAACAGTGTTAGCGAAACCACAGATACCGAATCCCATGTTAGCACGTTGTTTAGTTGGCAAGAAGGCCATTTGAACAGCTTCGTAGTTGTACTTGTCAGTCATGTAGTGGATAATGTTCAATGCATCTACATAAGTGTCAGTCAACCAGTCAAGAGATTTTTCGAAGTTAGCTTTAACTGATTCGAATTCAAGAACTTCATCACGGATTGGTTCGATATCAAATACTTTGTAGTCTTTATGAACATCGTCATAACCACCGTTCAAACCAGTAAGAAGAGCTTTAAGAACGTTAACGCGAGCACCGAAGTACTGGATGTTGTGACGTTGTTCTTCGTTTTCTGGATCAAGTGGAGACACACAACATGAGATACAGCTCATTTCACCGTATCCATCTTTAGCCATTGTTGTAACACCTTCGTATTGGATTGAAGAGTGTTTGTGGCTCATGTGCATACAGTAGCGACGGAAGTTGTATGGCAATTTGTCAGTCCAAAGAACTGTCAAGTTTGGTTCTGGAGAGTTACCGATGTTGTCAAGAGTGTTCAAGAAACGGTAGTCCATCTTAGTAACACGGTGACGACCGTCGTTACCCATACCAGCCATAGAAGTTGTAATGAAGGTTGGGTCACCTGAGTACAATTGGTCATAAGCTTTTGTACGAGCAAATTTAACTGTACGAAGTTTCATAACGAAATCATCAACAAATTCTTGGATTTCTGATTCAGTAAATGTACCACGAGCAAGGTCACGTTCTGCGTAGATATCCAATACGATTGGCACACGTCCTAGAGATGTAGCAGCACCGTTGATAACACGGCAGACAGCCATGAAGGCGATGTTTACCCATTGGATAGCTTCTTTAACGTTCATCGCTGGTTTACGAACATCAACTCCGTAAAGATCACCCAAGCGAACAACTTGTTGCAATGCTTGATATTGAAGGTTGATTTCTTCACGAAGACGGATTGTTTCTTCATCGATTTCTTCGATTGCGTTCCAGTCGTTTACTTTTTCTTGCATCAAGTAGTCTGCACCGTAAAGCGCAAGACGTGCATAAACACCGATGATACGTCCACGTGAGTAAGCATCTGGAAGACCAGTTACAGTGTGAGCGTGGCGAGCACGACGGATGTTTGAAGTGTAAGCACGGAAGATACCATCATTAACAGTTGTTACGTATTTAGTGAAAATTTCGTGAACAGCTGGGTCTGGTTCGTATCCATTTTCCTTCAAAGTAGTTTCAGCCATACGGATACCACCTTTTGGCATGAAGTTCAACTTGAAGAGTTCATCGTTTTGGATACCATAAATAACTTCGTTTTCTTTGTCGATGAATCCTGCAGGGATATCAGCGATAGATGTTGGACGAGTGTCCATTGGGAAACGAGTTTCTTCGTAGTGTGCTTTAGTTTCTTCTACGATTTTTTTGATGTGAAGTGAACGCTCTGTTGGTCCTGCAAGGAAGCTTTCATCTCCATCATAAGGTGTGTAGTTAGCTTGTACAAAGCGTGACACACTTGCTTTTTCTTTCCAGTCAACACCTTTAAAGCCTTCCCAGGCTTTGTCAAAAATGTCCTGTGCTTCAACAACTGTCTTAACAACCATGTTAATGTCCTCTTTTATCTTTCTAGTAACAGTCATCTGTTACATTCATATATTCAGTATAACACACAGTAAACGATTTCAACAAGTGAAATCACTCTTTTTTAACACTTTCTTTTATAATACAGTTGTTTTTTTATCGGAAACTGTATTATAGTTTTGAAAAATAATTAGCTATTTCCTATTTTTTCTGAAAAAGGGTATAATGAAACTAGAGAATCCATCAAAGAAAGGACAGTCCATGCTCATATTTCCACTGATGAATGATTTATCACGTAAAATCATCCATATTGACATGGATGCCTTTTTTGCTGCTGTAGAAATTCGTGACAATCCTAAGCTTAAAGGGAAACCTGTTATTATTGGTAGCGACCCTAGGAAAACAGGAGGCAGGGGTGTTGTTTCAACCTGTAGTTATGAAGCCAGAGCATTCGGGATCCACTCAGCCATGAGTTCAAAAGAGGCTTATGAACGCTGTCCTCAAGCTATTTTTATTTCTGGGAACTATGAAAAATATACTACTGTTGGCCAACAGATTCGAGCTATTTTTAAACGATATACGGATAAAATTGAACCCATGAGTATCGACGAAGCTTATCTAGATGTAACTGAAAACAAGCTTGGTATCAAATCTGCTGTAAAAATTGCTCGATTAATTCAGCAGGATATCTGGAATGAATTACAATTAACAGCTTCTGCCGGTGTATCATACAATAAATTTTTGGCTAAAATGGCAAGTGACTATCAAAAGCCTCGTGGTTTGACAGTCATTCTCCCTGATGAAGCTGAAAATTTCCTCAAGCAAATGGATGTCGCTAAATTCCACGGTGTAGGTAAGAAAACAGTTGAAAAACTCCATCAAATGGGCGTTTTTACGGGTACTGACCTTTTAGAGATTTCTGAAATCACTCTCATTGATCGTTTCGGACGACTCGGTTTTGACCTTTATCGTAAAGCCAGAGGTATTGATAATTCTCCCGTTAAATCAAATCGTATCCGTAAGTCTATTGGTAAAGAAAAAACTTACAGTAAAATTTTAAGTCTGAATGAAGATATAAAAAAAGAGCTAACTCTCCTTTCGGAAAAAGTGGCTCTTAGTCTTCAAAAACATGAAAAATCTGGTAAAATTATAATTCTTAAAATCAGATATGCTGATTTCTCCACTATTACAAAAAGAAGAACCCTTAAAGAAGTAACACAAAACACGGACGACATCGCACAGACTGCTATCCAACTCTATGAAACACTGAGTGATAAAGACAAGGCTGTCCGCTTATTGGGAGTCACTGTGACAGGATTTTAAAAACCTTGAAGGAGCTTCCTTCAAGGTTTTCTTCTTATACAAATAATCTAACGAAGCTATAAAGTAGTAATACACTACCTAGGACAATACGGTATTTACCAAACATCGTAAAGTCGTGTTTTTTGACATAGCTGGTCAAGAAACGAATGGCAACCATGCTGACTGCAAAAGCCACTACCATTGCTACCAAGAGCAAGAAGAATTGACCAAAACTCAACACTTCTCCTGTTTTGATGAATTTAAAAATCTTCAAAGCACTAGCTCCAAACATAACTGGAATTCCTAGATAGAAGGTAAATTCTGTTACCACTGAACGACTAGTCCCATTCAACAAACCACCTACGATAGTTGCTCCGGAACGGCTAGTCCCTGGTAGAAGGGCCAAGACTTGGAAAAGACCGATATACAATGCTGTTTTGTAAGGTAATTTGTCTAACTCAGTAACTGTTGGTTCAATCGCTTGCGCTTTGTTACGTTTTTCAAGATAGATAAAGGCAACCCCATAAACAATCAACATGATGGCTACTGAAACCATATTATGGAAGTGAGTATCAAACCAATCATCAAACTTAAAGACTAGGAGAAGAGGTAGGGTCGCAACAAAAACTTTGGACCATAATTGCCAGGTTCTACGAACTTGAACTTTATCCTTACCTGGTTTGAAAGGATTAAGCTTGTTAAAGTAGATAACCATAACGGCTAAGATTGCACCCAGCTGAATGACTACGTTAAACATAGACATGAAGGCTTCATTTTGATCTTTATACTGGATAAACTCTTCTGCTAAAATCAAGTGACCAGTACTTGAAATCGGCAACCATTCCGTAATTCCTTCAACAATACCAAAAAAGATTGATTTTAAAATTTCAAAAAAATACATAGATTACTCCTTTTTCTATCCTCCATTATATCATACTTTTAAAGGCTATGTTGAGTTTTCTTTAGAAAGCACCAACACTTCCACCACCACCACCGCCTGAGAAACCACCACCAGAGCTACCGCTTCCGGATGATACAGAAAAGGTACTTGCTGTATTTGCGACACTGGCATAATGGCTCATTTGTGCTGTTGAATGATAAAACATACTGTGCCAGCTATAAGCTACATAGAGATTGATATCTGGATTTTCTACTTGGATGTGATGAACCTTCATCAAATGACTGACCTTGTCCGCATAGCCAAATAAGGTCGCATAGACTAAGATGCGATTCCAGACCACAATACTTTCCAGCTCAGCCTGATCCAATCGTGCAATGTCACGCAACATATTTTCAAAACTGGTCCAAAGATAATAGACCTCCACTCCCACTTCATTTAGAACACCATCACGATTATCTAGTCGAAGCTTCCAATAATAGAAAACAGCCAAAACTAAACCTAGAAAACCAAGTACTGGCAAAGGGAGGTAAAAAAAAGCATGAACATCTAAACTGTACAAGAACAAACCAAATCCGATAAATAGAGGTAGGATAGTAGAAAGTCCCATACCCACTTGCAAGGCCTTTTCCACACCAGTTAAAGGACGATAGTAATCTGGGAGCCCCCAGAAGGTAACTCGATTTCTCACTCCTTCTTGCATCTCTTTCAATGCTTCTTCGAAAGAAGATTTGAGCTGACGCCCCTTTGCTTGAATCCGTTTTTCATCAGAGACTTTTGCTCTACGATAAAGACTATCAGATACCTTGTAATCTGCAAATAAATCGGAAAGAGTTGTTTCTTTTTTGCCTGAGAAGGCCAGATTTAGGCAGTCTTTTTCAAAGCTTGATAAACCATCTTCTTTTACCAGCCTCAAACCAACTGCGTCTCCCTCTGAAATAATAGAGACATTCCCACGGTCAATCACATCTAACAAGGTAGCTTGAATAAGTTGGTCAAAGGTGAATTTACCTGCTCCTTTGGTTAGAGGACTCACTTCCTCCAAGGAGGTCGAGTAGACAGCCTCTGATAAAACCATAGGCTCTAATTCCATCGGCGGTTCATAGAGACGATGATTTTTGGCATATTCGACTGAAGGAGTGGTTTTTCTTCTATAAATATAATAGAAGCAGATACTCAATAACAAGGAGATGGAAAGTATTGAAGGAAATACCCAAGTAACGAGTTGTTTACTCTGATCTTTTTCTCTAACAATCGACTCTTCTATATTGTTAAACTCTTCTAAACGATTTCCTTTTAAGCCCTGATCTGTAGCGCTAGCAAAATCAGTTCGAGGCCAGTAGGCATGCAACTCAACTCCGCGCTTAGACGGAAGATTGTCTAAACGAATAGTATAGTCATGACCACTCTGTTCAATCCTTCCATCTCTATAGAGTTGCCCTGTGTGGAAAAAGAGTTTTTCGGCCCCATTATCTCCCATCACATGAAACTCAAATTTTTCAATAGATTCTGAACTATCTGTTAAGGGTTGCCAATTTAATTCAGCGATATCATCATATAAAAAAAGAAGATTTTTCAATTGCCAGGTAAGTTCCACTTCGACCCTGTCACCTTCCTGACCTGGATTATAGACTTTAACAGTATAACCATTCGTTTCTTCTGTCACTTCGCTAGTAAGATTTTCGATTTTATGACCATTTTTAGATGCCTCAACCTTTGGCTGAGGATCAATATAAAATCCGCTAGGCATCTTGCCAGCACGTCCAAGTCCCACGATTTGGCCCTTAAAGTCCTCCTCAAACTGATAAACTATCTTCTGTCTAAATTCTGCTGTATTGTCTGCATGAATATACAGTTCTCCTTTATAGGATGGAATGCTGAAATCCACGGCAAAAACCAATTTTGGAACAATTATCAGACAAGTAAATATAAGTACTATTAACCATCTTTTTTTCATAATATAGCCTCTTTTGACCTTTTTCTCATTATATCATTTTTTTACAAGTAAGGGTTTACTAAGATTGAAAAAGTTCCGCTTTTTCGATACAATAGAGGGAGCCATTTTTAGACTAGAAATAGGAGAAAACATGAAAAAATTATGCTTATCTATCCTTGCTAGCCTAGCCCTTACTCTAGGACTAGTTAGCCAGGTCCAAGCCGATGAATATTTACGCATCGGGATGGAAGCAGCTTACGCCCCCTTCAACTGGACACAAGACGACGACGGTAACGGCGCTGTCAAGATTGATGGAACAAACCAATATGCTAACGGTTACGATGTTCAAATTGCAAAAAAAATCGCTAAAGATCTGGGGAAAGAACCACTCATTGTAAAAACAAAATGGGAAGGACTTGTTCCAGCTCTGACCTCTGGCAAAATCGATATGATTATTGCAGGTATGAGTCCAACCGCTGAACGTAAGCAAGAAATTGCCTTCTCAAGCAGTTACTATACCAGTGAACCAGTACTTTTAGTCAAAAAAGATTCTGCCTATGCAAACGCCAAAACACTAGATGATTTTAAAGATGCAAAAATCACTTCTCAACAAGGGGTTTACCTTTATGACTTGATTTCACAAATCTCAGGCGCTCAGAAGGAAACTGCCATGGGTGATTTCGCTCAAATGCGTCAAGCTCTTGAAGCTGGTGTCATTGACGCCTATGTTTCTGAACGTCCTGAAGCCCTAACTGCTGAATCAGCAAATGCCAAATTTAAAATGATTCAGCCTGAACCTGGTTTTAAAACTGGAGAAGAGGATACCTCTATCGCTATCGGTCTTCGTAAGGATGACGAACGTATCAGCCAAATCAATGCTAGCATTGAAACCATCACTAAAGAAGAACAAGTTGCCCTAATGGATCGTATGATTAAAGAACAACCTGTTCAAGCTACAACTACTGAAGAAAACAGCAGTAATTTCTTTAGCCAAGTTGCTAAAATTCTAAGTGAAAACTGGCAACAACTCTTGCGAGGTGCCGGAATCACACTTTTAATTTCCATTATCGGTACTATCGTTGGTCTCGTTATTGGTCTTGCTATCGGTGTTTTCCGTACTGCGCCCCAATCTGAAAATCATTTTTTCTATGTCATTCAAAATATAGTTGGTTGGATTCTCAATATCTATATTGAAATTTTCCGTGGAACTCCTATGATTGTACAATCTATGGTTATCTACTATGGAACTGCCCAGGCTTTCGGAATCAACCTAGACCGTACTCTCGCTGCTATCTTTATCGTTTCTATCAATACCGGTGCCTACATGACAGAAATCGTTCGTGGTGGTATCTTGGCTGTTGACAAGGGACAATTTGAAGCAGCTACTGCACTTGGTATGACACATAATCAAACCATGCGTAAGATTGTTTTACCTCAGGTAGTTCGAAATATCCTACCTGCTACTGGTAATGAGTTCGTCATCAACATCAAGGATACTTCTGTATTGAATGTTATCTCTGTTGTAGAACTTTACTTCTCAGGAAATACGGTAGCAACACAAACCTACCAATACTTCCAAACCTTTACTATTATCGCAGTTATCTACTTTGTCCTCACCTTTACAGTAACGCGTATCCTACGCTATATCGAAAAACGGATGGATATGGATACGTACACAACAGGAGCTAACCAAATGCAAACGGAGGATTTGAAATAATGAATCAACCCATTCTTGAAATCAAACACCTCAAAAAATCCTATGGACAAAACGAGGTCCTAAAAGACATCTCTCTCACTATCCATAAAGGAGAAGTTATTTCTATCATTGGTAGTTCTGGTAGTGGTAAATCAACCTTCCTACGTTCTATCAACTTACTTGAAACACCAACTGAAGGCGAAATCCTTTATCATGGTGAAAACGTCCTTGAAAAAGGCTATAACCTCACTCACTATCGAGAAAAACTAGGAATGGTCTTCCAGTCCTTCAACCTCTTTGAAAATCTAAACGTGCTAGAAAATACAATCGTTGGCCAAACAACTGTACTCAAACGTGATCGCTCAGAAGCAGAGAAAGTTGCTAAAGAGAATCTTGAAAAAGTCGGCATGGGAGAACGTTACTGGCAAGCCAAACCTAAACAACTTTCTGGTGGTCAAAAGCAACGTGTTGCTATTGCTCGTGCACTTTCTATGAATCCTGATGCCATTCTCTTTGATGAGCCTACATCAGCCCTTGACCCTGAAATGGTCGGTGAAGTTCTCAAAATCATGCAAGATTTAGCTCAAGAAGGCTTGACCATGATCGTCGTAACCCACGAAATGGAATTTGCTCGCGATGTATCAGACCGCGTCATCTTTATGGATAAGGGTGTCATTGCAGAAGAAGGCAAGCCAGAAGATCTATTTACTAATCCCAAAGAAGAACGTACAAGAGAATTTTTACAACGCTATCTTCGATAAGAAAAAGACTGCAATGGCAGTCTTTTTTTATATTCCAAAAAATGAAAAGGCAGATTCCTTTCGAACCTGCCTATATCCAAAGACTAATCTTCAAATTTTTCATGATTTTTATTGTAGAAATCAATTAAGCCGAGGGCTGTTTCAAAGGAAATGTTTTTAACTTTCGCACGTCCTTGAGCCAAAGCAATGATAGACATCTCACGCGCATTCGTTTCCTTAGAAATACGATACCCTGTGATCTTCTTATCACGAACCCAGCTAACAACTGCTTCTACTTTTTCAAAGTTAGACTTAGCCATGTTATTCTCCTATTTTTTTCTTTACGCAACATCATTCTATATGTTTTTATAATATTTGTCAATTAAAACACATATATTAACTAGATTATTGCGTTAAGATTGTAATTATTTAGCTTTCAAAGCTGATAATATATGGGTTCGAATATCTTCAACTCCATTAGGATTTGCTGGCAAGAATATTGTATTATTTCCTTGTTTATCTGCAAAATTATTCAATGTATCCAAATACTGATTGGTTAATAGTATTGACATAATTTGTTCTTCAGTTAATTCGACATTGGCTCCTTTTAACTCTTTAATAGAATCAGCAAGTCCATCAACAATTGCTTTTCGCTGCTCTGCGATCCCCACACCATGGAGGCGATCTTTTTCTGCCTCAGCTTCTGCCGCTGTAACGATCTTAATTTTATCTGCTTCAGCCAATTCTTGAGCTGCCACTCTCTTACGTTGGGCAGCATTAATCTCGTTCATTGATTGTTTGACTTCTGCATCCGGCTCAACTTTGGTAATGAGCGTCTTAACGATAATATACCCATACGTTGACATTTCTTCCGCCACTTGTTTTTGAACTTCTAATGCAATTTCATCTTTTTTCTCAAACAATTCATCCAAAGTTAACTTAGGAACAGATGAGCGCAATGCATCTTCAATATAAGATTTGATTTGAGCTTCAGGTCTCATCAATTTATAGTAAGCGTCTGTAACGTTTAACTCATTTACACGATACTGAGTTGCGACATTCATAGTCACAAAAACGTTATCTTGGGTTTTGGTTTCAACCACGATCTCACTTTGTAAAAGGCGTAGCTGCACACGAGCTGCAATTTTGTCAATGCCAAATGGTGCCCGTAGATGAATACCACTATTACTTAACTTTTGATACTTACCAAATCGTTCGATAATTGCAACAGATTGTTGACGAACGACATAAACAGAGCTCACTAACACAGCTCCTACAATAAGCATTAGAATCACTAGAACAAGTAAAACTTGTAAAACCATGGGAATCTCCCCCTTTCTTCACTTACATTATAGCACTCGTATATAGGTTAGGCAAATGATATGATAAAAATTTTATAGGATATTAAACAAGCATATTATATAGAGTTTCATTCCCATTCAAGTTAATATAAGACGGGTCAAACTTCTCCATTCGGTGAATCAAGCCCGCATAATCATGCTTGTTAGCAAGAGCAATCCCGATTAAGACTGGTCCTGTTCCCTTGCTGGCACGTTTAATATACTCAAAACGAGTAATATCATCATTTGGCCCCAAGATATCATTTACAAACTCACGAAGAGCCCCTGGACGTTGTGGGAAGTTTACCACAAAGTAATGCTTGATTCCATCGTAAATCAAGGCACGCTCTTCCATCTCTGGCATACGGTTGATATCGTTATTTCCTCCAGAAATGATACAACAAATAGTCTTTCCTTTTATATAGTCTGACAGTACTTCCAGAGCCGCCACACTAGCAGCACCAGCAGGTTCAGCCACAATCCCTTGTTTAGAATAAAGATCGATCAAGGTCTCAGAGATTAAACCTTCATCCACTCCGATTAGAGTTTCAACATTTTTACGGGTTGCTTCATAGGTCAATTGTCCAACCTTCTGCACAGCGATTCCGTCTGCAAACTTATCAATTTCTTTGAGTTTAACGGGACCTCCAGCCTCAAATGCTGCCTTCATGGAACGAGCTCCGTTAGCTTCTACACCAAGAACTTCAATAGCAGGATTCGTTTCCTTTATATAAGTAGAAACTCCTGCAATGAGTCCTCCACCTCCTACAGGCACCAAGACAGTATCAAAATCAATGGATTCTTTTCGCGCTTCTTCTAAAATTTCATAAGCTACTGTTCCTTGTCCTGCTTGAACATAAGGATCATCGAAAGGATCGATAAAGGTACGATTTTCAGCGACTGTAAACTCTTGAGCAGCCTTGGCCGATGCATCAAAGGTATCTCCTACCAACTTAATCGTTACAAAATCACCACCAAAGAAACGAACCTGACCAATTTTCTGTTGAGGCGTTGTAATTGGCATAAAGATTGTTGCAGGAATTTTCATCTCGTTACAAGTGTAGGCAACACCTTGAGCGTGATTTCCCGCTGACGCACAGACAACTCCGCGCTCACGTTCTTCCTTAGTCAATTGCGAAATCGCATAATAAGCTCCTCGAATCTTAAACGACCGAACACGTTGAGCATTTTCTTTTTTTAGATAAACCTTAGCACCGTACTTTTCTGATAGATAATGATCATAGTCCAGCGGAGTCTCAGCAACCACACCATTCAAAACTTTATGGGCTTTCACCACATCTTTTGCTCTTAACATTTGATTTCTTTCTAATGAGTATTTTAAATGTGAAAGCGAGCTTGGTTCAACCAACTCGCCTTCTTGTTTACATATTAGTTATAGATTTTAAAGGCATCATCGTCGTTTTTACCAACAAACGGCATTGCTTTACGCAATTCTGCACCAACCTTTTCAATTTCAAGGTTCGCTGCTTGTTCACGGTAAGCAGTCAATTTTGGACGTCCAGCTTTGTAGTCGTTCACAAAGTCGTTGGCAAATGTACCATTTTGGATATCAGCAAGAACTGCCTTCATGTTTTCTTTCACTTGTTCAGTGATGACACGTGGACCTGACACGTAGTCACCGTATTCAGCAGTGTTAGAAATTGATTGACGCATTTTCTTAAATCCACCCTCGTAGATCAAGTCAACGATGAGTTTCATTTCGTGAAGAACTTCGAAGTAAGCCAATTCTGGAGCGTATCCAGCTTCAGTCAAGACTTCAAAACCAGCTTCGATAAGGGCAGTCAAACCACCGCAAAGAACTGCTTGTTCACCAAACAAATCTTCTTCAGTTTCTTCTTTGTATGTTGTTTCCAAAAGACCAACGCGTGCTGCACCAACACCTTTACACCAGTCCATAGCGATGTTTTTAGCATTTCCTGTTGCATCTTGGTAGACAGCGTAAAGTGCTGGAACACCAAAACCTTCTTCGTAAGTACGACGTACCAAGTGACCTGGTCCTTTAGGAGCACACATGAAGACATCTACATCTGCAGGAACTTTGATAAATTCGAAGTGGATGTTGAAACCATGGGCAAAACCAACAGCATTTCCAGCTTCCAAGTTTGGAGCAATTTCTGCTTCATACAATTCTTGTTGGATTTCGTCTGGTGCCAAAATCATGATAACATCAGCCAATTTAGTTGCTTCTGCTACTGTATAAGTATCAAAACCATCTTCTTTTGCCTTATCAAAAGATTTACCTGGACGAACACCGATAATCACATCGTGACCTGAATCACGCAAGTTTTGAGCATGAGCATGACCTTGTGAACCATAACCGATAACAGCGATTTTTTTACCATCAAGTGCTGCTACTTTTACATCTTTTTCGTATTCCATTTGAACTGCCATAGTTTTTCTCTCTTTTCTATTATTTATTGCCTTTTAGGCTGGTTTAACAAATTTAAGTTATTTTTTACTCAATGAAAATCAAAGAGCAAATTAGGAAGCTAGGCGCAGGCTGTACTTGAGTACGGCAAGGCAAAGCTGACGTGATTTGAATTTGATTTTCGAAGAGTATTAATCACGGGTAAATCCAGTTGCACCCGTACGAGCGATATTCTTGATACCGTATGGTCGAATAACCCGAATCAAAGCTTCACTCTTTTCCGCATTCCCAGTCATCTGAACGGTAATGGAGCTCGGAGCTACATCAACAACAGTTGCACGGAAAGGTTGGATAATAGCTAAAATTTCTGCTCGCTTCTCCGCAGGAGCTGAAACCTTTACCAAAATAACTTCGCGCTCTAAGTGCGGTTTATCTGTGATATCACGGACACGAATAACGTCGACCTGACGGTTGAGTTGTTTGATGATTTGCTCCACTTCATCGTGAGATGCAACATCAATGATAATGGTAATCCGTGACACATTAGGATTTTCCGTTGCACCCACAGAAATACTTTCGATATTAACTTGACGTCTCGACAAGACTCCTGTAAAGCGATTGAGAACACCTGAACGGTTTTGAAGTTTGGCTGTTAACATTCTACGCATTAAACTTCACCCCCAACATCTCATGATTACTCTTACCAGCTGGTACCATCGGTAAGACATGCTCTTTACGAGAAATATCTACTTCGATAAACATTGGTACATCCTCTTTGATAACTTCCAAATCCTTCTCTAAGGTTTCAGGATTATCAAATTTATAATTCTTAATTCCATAGGCTTGAGCCATCAATTGGAAGTCAGGAAGGCTATCAAAGACTGACTCAGATGTTCGACCATCATAGAAAGCTTCTTGCCATTGACGAACCATCCCAAGTGAATGGTTATTAAGCATGATGACCTTGATTGGAATCTTGTAAATGTTCAAGATTGCCAATTCCTGATTGGTCATTTGGAAACCACCATCACCGACAAAGAGCACGACCTCCTTATCTGGATTAGCAATTTTTGCTCCAATGGCTGCAGGAACTCCGAATCCCATGGTTCCTAGACCACCTGATGTTACGAGTTGACGCTCGTTTTGGTATGGATAGTATTGAGCTGTCCACATTTGGTGTTGTCCGACGTCAGTTACGACAATGGCATCACCCTTAGTCAATTCACCAATTCGTTCAATAACTGCTTGTGGTTGGACGACACGTTCCTTCTTATCATAAGAACGAACACGATTCTTATCTTTTGTAACTTTTTCAATCCATTTTTCAGTATTGTTACGAACGATTGGCTCCGCTAGCAACTGCTGCAAGGCCTTTTTAGCATCTCCGACAACTGGGATATCAACAGCGATAATCTTACCAATCTCTGCTGGATCGATATCAATATGCGCTACTTTGGCATTCTTCGCAAATGTCTTAGGATTACCAGTCAAACGGTCATCAAAACGACAACCAATCGAAATCATAAAATCAGCTTCTGTCATCGCAATATTAGCCGCAAAGGAACCATGCATTCCACCCATTCCCAAAAACAGTGGATGGCTAGTTGCAATTGTTCCCTGTCCCAAAAGACTTGTCACAACCGGAATTTGATAACGCTCTGCAAATTCATTTAACTCCGCAGCAGCCTCTGCATAGCTAATACCACCACCAGCTAACAAAACTGGCTTCTTAGCCTTAGAGAGTTGCTTCAAGATCTTCTTGATTTGCATCTCATTAGGCTCAAGAGTTGGTTGATAACTTGGTAAATCTATCTCTGAAGAATAGACAAAGTCCGTTTCAAGAGCAGAAACATCTTTTGGCAAGTCAATAACAACCGGCCCTGGGCGACCCGTAGTCGCAATATGTACAGCCTCTGTAATCACACGTGGAATATCTGCTGTCTCACGAACCTGATAGTTGTACTTGGTAATCGGCATGGTAATTCCGACAATATCTGCTTCTTGGAAAGCATCCTTACCGATTCCCGCTCTTGCTACCTGACCTGTGAAGACCAAAAGGGGAACACTGTCACTCATAGCATCTGCAATACCAGTAATGGCATTGGTGGCTCCCGGTCCACTTGTGACGACTGCGACACCAAGTTTCCCTGTTGACTTAGCATAACCTTCTGCTTCATGAAGACAACCTTGTTCATGCCGACCTAGAATGTGGCGAATGCCTTTAAAATTATAAATAGCATCATATAAAGGCAATACAGCCCCACCTGGATAACCAAAAATCGTATCGATTCCAAGATCACGGAGCGTTTCCAAAACGAGTTCCGAACCTGACTTTGGTGAGTCTAAAATGATTTTCTCCATCGTTCCCCTTTCTCTTCTCAATAAAATGACTTGTTTCTATAATACCATTTTTTCAAAAATTTTCAAGACAAAAGAAACAATTTTCTGAATTTTCTATATAGACGATTTTTAATATCAAATTAAATTAGTAAAATTTTATATTATGACGACAAAAAAGGTTGAGGTAAATCTACCTTCAACCTTTTTGTTTTAAATTTTATACTTATTAAAGTGAGTTAACGTCAACCTTGATACCAACACCTTGAGTAGTTGTGATTGTCAAGCTTGTTACGTAAGTTCCTTTAGCAGTAGCTGGTTTAGCTTTTTGGATTGTTTCGTTGAATGCTTTGAAGTTTTCAACCAACTTGTCAGCTTCAAATGAAACTTTACCGATGATAGCTTGTACGATACCTGCACGGTCAGCACGGTAAGTGATTTTACCACCTTTAGACTCTTCAACTGCTTTAGCAACATCCATTGTTACAGTACCAGTTTTAGGGTTTGGCATCAAGTTACGTGGTCCAAGGACACGTCCAAGACGTCCAACAAGAGCCATCATGTCAGGTGTAGCGATAACTACGTCGAAGTCCAACCAACCGTCGTTGATTTTAGCAACAAGGTCGTCTTCACCAACGAAGTCTGCACCAGCAGCTTTAGCTTCTTCAGCTTTTGCACCACGTGCAAATACAAGAACGCGAGATGTTTTACCAGTACCGTTTGGCAATACCATCGCTCCACGGATTTGTTGGTCAGCTTTTTTCACGTCGATGTTCAAGTTGTAAGCAACTTCTACAGTTGCGTCAAATTTTGCAAAGTTAGTTTCTTTTGCAAGAGCTACAGCTTCTTCTACGCTGTATGCTTTTGTGCTGTCGATTTTCTCAAGAGCAGCACGAAGTTGTTTGCTTTTTTTAGCCATTTTCTATTCTCCTTGTAAGTGGTTCAATCGATTTTCATCTCCCACGTCACTTCTCGAAATGATGAAGTCTTGCGGGTTATATAGGGAAGTTATTGATTAGTCAACAACAGTGAATCCCATAGAACGAGCAGTACCTTCGATCATACGCATTGCAGACTCAATGTTTGCAGCGTTCAAATCTGGCATCTTAGTTTCTGCAATTTCTTGTACTTGTGCACGAGTAACTGTAGCAACTTTAGTTTTGTTAGGTGTACCTGATCCTTTTTCAACACCTGCAGCTTTTTTCAAAAGAACAGCAGCTGGTGGTGTTTTAGTAACGAAAGTAAATGATTTATCTTCGTATACTGAGATAACAACTGGAATGATCATACCAGCTTGATCAGCTGTACGAGCGTTGAACTCTTTTGTGAATCCCATGATGTTGATACCAGCTTGACCAAGAGCAGGTCCAACCGGTGGAGCTGGTGTAGCTTTACCAGCAGGGATTTGCAATTTTACAAGTTTTTCGACTTTTTTAGCCATTTTTAAATCCTCCTTTGTGGTTTTGGCGGTAATTTAGAGATTTTTACCTCCCACAAGTATGTTTTACACATACCCTACTATTATACACTAATCTATCTCAAATGCAAGAGAAAAATCCTATTTTTAGAGAAATTTTATTACTGAATTTGGCTATTATTTCTTTCGTGAAAGAGTTCTGAACTACAAACAAAAAACCGCTCTGTTTTGAGCGATTATAAGAAATAATAAAGTTTAGTAGGAATCCAGTTTTAAGAGCAGGCTTGTCCCTTTTTCAGTACTTCCACTTTCCACAAATCCAAGGGACTCAAAACATCTTCTAGAAATCCTATTAAAAGTGTAGATTTCCTGAACTTTCAACTGTTTCCACCCCTTTTGCTGGGCTAGATCAATTAAAGCTCTTAAAACCTTGCGTCCAATACCTTGATGCTGATAAGCTGGATTGCCAATCACAATAGGAAGATTCTCCTGAGATAAGGCTACATCACCAATTGGAAGCCACTCTCCCTTTTCTCGAAACTCAATCCAGAACAAATCCCCGTGACTCTCTAAATAGGAATACATAGCATTCAATTTTTTAACACTATAGGAGCTTCTGACTCCATCTACAAGTTCAACCAAGTCCACATCCTGATACCAATTCAAAGCTACATCACGATGATCTGCTAAAAAATAGGGAACTAGACGTAGGGAATCATCTATCTGAATAATCTTTGGCATCTTTTTTTACTCCTAACAACTGCTTCGCAGCCTGATTAAAACCATCACACCAGTTATACCATTTTGCTTCATACTCATCTTCAGGTAAGATATGATTTTTTAAATCCAGAATAGAGTATATCTTTCTTTCCTCGCAAACTTGCGCATAGAGATGATATAGTTCATCACCACCATCTTTATCCCACTCAGCAGAAATCGTATTTTGACCTGTCAACAAAGCTTGGTAAGCTCTGTGATGCCCATCTGTAATCAGCAAGCGATCTCCAAACGCAAGAACACTGATTGGATCCATATTGATGATTTCAGCCGACTGATAAAGCATCTGGATATCTTGCAACTTCTTTTCTGATAAGTATAGTTGAGTCGGATGAAGATCTTTTATCTTGACTTCCATTTTTTTCTCCTCAAGTAGGGTTAAACCCTACTTTTGTTTGCCAGTAAATCTCCATTGAAAGCGAAGTTTGTCATAAAATGGAAATTCAATGAATAGAATTCCAAGACCCAGACAGAGACTGGCAAGAACATCTGATGGGTAATGAACTCCCAGATAGACTCTGGAAATGATTACACTTACTAGATAGATTCCCAGTAAAATCTGGAGAATGAGCTTTACAGTCCTATCTTTCACTCTCTGTCCCACAATGATAATTAGAGAACCGATTAGGAGGGTTACTGCTAGCGAGTGACCACTAGGGAAAGAAAATCCTTTTTCTTCAACCAAGTGTAAAATTTCAGGTCGCGGACGTTGATAGAGGTGTTTTAAGGACACAATTAAAATTCCAGCCAAACTAAGATTGGCAGCTACTAAAAGGCTTTCTGATTTCCACTTTTTCAGATAAAAAATAACAGTCAATAGAATTGCCCAAGAAATAACGATTGGTAAGTCAATCAGACGAGTAATCCCTCGAAAGATAGTTGTCAATATAGCTGGTAAATCTCCACGGATTGCTGTCTGGATAGACGAATCAAATGGTATCAATTGTTCTGGATAAAACTTAACGACATAACCCAGAATTACAAATAGTAAAAGGGCAAAAGAGCCCTTTGTTAAATATGTTTGTTTATCTTTCATAGTATTTCAAAGTTGGTTTCAAGAGGACAAATAATAACCAGAATGAGATGGCAAAGATGACTCCTTCAATCAAATTAAATGGTAAGACCATTGCCAACAAGTAATTACTAAGTCCTAGAATATTCTCTATATCGAAGTTAGCAAATTTTGCGTACAAAGGTACAGCATAAACGTAGTTTAGAACTAACATGGCTAAAGCAAGACCAATCGTCCCTGCTAATGAAGCTAGGACAAAACGCATGGTTGTACGCTCTTTTTTCCAAATCAGACCAAAAGCAAGAACAAAGACTCCTAAGGCTACGATATTCATCGGCAAACCAATGTAGGTACTAACTCCTTGATTGTTCAAAAGGATTTTCAACAAAGACCGAAGGAATAGTACTCCTAAAGCCGCTGGTAAATCCAAGACTACCAAACCTACAAGAACTGGTAAGATACTGAACTCAACCCTTAAAAAGGGTGCTGCCGGTAGAAGCGGAAAGTCAAAGTACATCAACACAAATGAAAGTGCTGATAAAATTGCAATGGTCGAAAGTCGACGTGTGTTTGTCATAACAGGTTCCTCCAATTTTCTATAAAATCAGAAGAAGTTGGAAAGTTTCTCTCTATCTACTCTCTTAACTATCTCAAAAAACAACCTAAGCTTACAAAGAAACTGGTTTTATTTCTATTATAATGAAGCAGAATAGACAAAGCTATCCTTTCGTCTTCTCCCATCCAGACTATACTGTCGGTTGTGGAATCTCACCACATCAGCTTGCGCTCGCGGACTTATTTGGCTAAGATATTTTAGTTTTATCTAGACGTCGCAGTCGAAGATAATACTTAAAGTATATCGAGACAAGACAACGAAGAGAAAGCTAAAATAGCTAGTCAAATTTACCGCCGGTCGGGAATCACACCCTGCCCTGAAGACCCTCTAATGATAACAAAAAAAGCTTGCAAGCGCAAGCATTTTATCTCTTATCAGTGTTTATTTCAACTTATCCGTTTCGTAAGTATGAACCAGTTCGAGACCCGCAAAATTCTGTTGACGAAGGGCCTCATAGACAATCATACATACCGTATTGGATACATTGAGGCTACGAACATGTTCATCATTCATAGGAATTCTGAGAGCTTTTTCCGGATGTTCCCGCATAAATTCCTCAGGCAAACCTTTATCTTCACGCCCAAAAAGAAAATAATGATTTCCTTCTATCGTGAAGTCAGCATCTGAATAGACCTTTTCTGCAAACTTGGAAATCAAGTAGAGTTGACCATCCATTTTTTTCATAAATTCATCTAAACTATCATAAAAATAGATCTCAAGTTTGTCCCAATAGTCTAGCCCGGCTCTCTTCATTTTACGATCATCAATCGGAAAGCCCATCGGTTTGATAATATGAAGGGGCGCATTCGTCGCCGCACAGGTTCGTGCAATATTCCCCGTATTTTGTGGAATTTGTGGTTCAAACAATACAATATGATTGGCCATGCCTTGCTTCCTCTCACTAGTGCAAAAAAATAGCCACACTGCCCGGAGTCAAGCTCAGCAAACAGCGTGGTTAAGGCATCGTTAACTTACCTCACAACAGGTTTGAAGTAAATCAGCGAAACTACTTTTTTAGTATAACACTTTCAGCCTGATTGTCAATAGAAATGACTTGATTTTTTCATTTTTTTTACAAGCATATTTACAAAAGTTAAAATTTCAACTTTCAGCAAGCAATATCATAGAATTTACATAGATTAAGAATTTTCGGAACAAGTTTTTTCATAAACATATGATGTTTAAAGCAAAATATTTATTCGAATTCCCCTAATCCCTTTATTAAAGAAGGAAACAGTCAGTTGTTGAGTGCATTTTTTTATAAAAAAAGGTATGATAGAGACATATTGAAAAAGTAGGTTAACTAACTATGAAGATTATTCTTGTCGGAGGGGGAAAAGTAGGTTCTGCCCTCTGTCGTTCACTGGTTGCTGACAACCATGATGTTGTCTTAATTGAACAGAACGAAACTGTTCTAAAATACTTGACTAGCCGTTTTGATATTATGGGAATCGCAGGTAACGGAGCTGACTTTGCTATGTTAGAAGCAGCCAATGTTCAAGATTGTGATATTTTCATTGCCATGACTCAATACGACGAGGTCAATATGGTTTCGGCTGTTTTAGCCAAAAAAATGGGAGCAAAGGAAACCATTGTTCGTGTACGAAATCCTGAATATTCCAACCCTTACTTTAAAGAAAAAAATATTCTTGGATTTTCACTCATTGTAAACCCTGAACTCCTAGCAGCTCGTGCTATCGCTAATATTATAGACTTCCCCAATGCTCTTTCTGTTGAGCGTTTTGCAGGTGGATTAGTCAGCTTAATGGAATTCAAGGTACGAAATTTCAGTAATATTTGTCAGATGTCTATTGCTGATTTCCGTAAAAAGTTTGGTAATGTTATTGTCTGTGCTATCGAACGCGACCACAAACTCATGATTCCTAGTGGAGATATGATTTTAGAAGATAAAGACCGTATCTTTGTGACAGGACATCGTGTCGATATGATGCTCTTCCACAACTATATTAAGTCCAGAGTTGTTAAGAGTTTACTCATCATAGGAGCTGGGAAAATTGCTTACTATCTCTTAGGTATGTTAAAAGACAGTCGTATCGATACCAAGGTTATTGAGGTCAATCCTGAAAGAGCTGCCTTTTTCAGCGAAAAATTCCCTAAACTCTATATAGTCCAAGGTGATGGAACAACTAAAGACACCCTCTTAGAAGAAAGTGCACAAAACTATGATGCCGTTGCCACTTTGACAGGAGTCGACGAGGAAAATATTATCACCTCTATGTTCTTGGATAACATAGGTGTTCAGAAAAATATTACCAAAGTAAACCGCACTAGCTTATTAGAAATTATCCACGCAACAGATTTCTCAAGTATCATCACCCCTAAAACAATCGCTGTTGATACCATTATGCACTTTATCCATGGTCGTGTAAATGCGCAGTATTCCGACCTTCAAGCCATGCACCATCTAGCAAATGGACAGGTAGAAACTCTTCAATTCTTGATCAAGGAAGCCAATAAAATGACTGGCAAGCCTTTATCTCAATTGAAGCTCAAAAAGGATATCTTGATTGCTGCTATTATCCGCAATGGAAAAACGATTTTCCCAACAGGAGAAGATACCCTCCAGGTCGGTGATAAGCTAGTGGTTATCACTTTGCTTTCAAATATCACCAAGATTTACGATTTGTTAGAGAGGTAAGCTATGAATAGAAGTATGGTACGCTTTCTTCTTGCAAAGCTACTCTTGATTGAAGCTGGGCTACTTTTAGTTCCGGTTGGTATTGCTCTTTACTATCGAGAATCTAGTCAAGTTTTTACAGCTCTTTTCTCTACCATCGGGATTCTTGTTGTCCTAGGTCTACTCGGAATCATCAGTAAACCTAAAAAACAACGTATCTATGCCAAAGAAGGAGTCTTAATTGTTGCCCTATGTTGGATCCTCTGGTCTTTCTTTGGCTCCCTTCCCTTTGTCTTTTCAGGTCAAATCCCCAATTTTATCGATGCCTTCTTCGAAACTAGTTCAGGCTTCACTACTACGGGAGCAACTATCTTAAATGACGTTTCTGTACTAAGTCGTTCGCTTCTATTTTGGCGGAGCTTTACCCACCTCATTGGAGGGATGGGGGTGCTAGTTTTTGCCCTAGCTATTATGGACAATGCTAAAAATAGTCACCTTGAGGTTATGAAGGCCGAGGTCCCTGGACCAGTATTTGGTAAGGTGGTGTCTAAGCTAAAAAATACAGCACAAATCCTCTACATCCTGTATCTGGCAATGTTCGCCCTCTTTGTAGTGATTTATTATCTTGCCGGTATGCCACTCTACGATAGTTTTGTTATCGCTATGGGAACCGCTGGGACTGGTGGTTTCACTGTTTACAATGATGGAATTGCCCACTATAATAGTTCTCTCATTACCTATCTGACGAGTGTTGGGGTCTTGATGTTTGGTGTCAATTTCAACCTCTACTACTATCTCATGCTTCGTCGAGTCAAGGAATTCTTTTTCGATGAGGAGCTTCGTGCTTATCTTTTGATTGTCGTTGTTTCTACCGGCTTAATTACTCTCAATACACTCCACCTTTATAGTGGCGTTTCACAAAGTTTTGAGATGGCCTTCTTCCAAGTCTCTAATATCATCACTACAACTGGTTTTGGTTACGGCAACATAACCAATTGGCCTTTATTTTCTCAGTATATCCTACTGATGTTGATGGCGATTGGTGGTTCTGCTGGATCTACTGCTGGTGGTCTCAAAGTGATGCGTGGAGTTATTCTAGCTAAAATTGCTAAAAATCAATTTTTGTCTACCATCTCCCCTCACCGTGTTTTAACTCTCCATGTTAACCAAACGGTAATTGATAAGGATACCCAGCACAAGATTCTCAAGTACTTTGTAGTTTACGTCATGATTCTACTCAGCTTAATTTTCATTATCAGTTTAGATGCTGACAATTTAATGATTGTTACGAGTGCCGTTTTCAGTTGCTTTAACAATATCGGCCCAATTCTCGGAACAACTGCAAGTTTCTCAATTTTTAGTCCATTTTCAAAACTCCTCCTATCCTTTGCAATGATTGCAGGACGTCTTGAAATTTATCCAATCATATTACTCTTTATGAAGCGAACCTGGTCTAAGCGTTAGCAATGTTATTATCAAAAAGCACATCCCTCAAAAAATGAGGGATGTTTTTTTCTGTTGATAAGATTTTTAAAAGACAGTTGAGAGTCAAAAAATAACACTTGGGAAAAAGATGATTTTTCATGAATCATTTTAGTTATAATTTTAAAAAAAACGTAGGGGTTTTATATGGAAAAAATGAACAAATCAATCCAACTTCTTTTATTGATTTCCTTGGTATACTTAGGCTGCTGTAGTTGCTTAGTTTGGCCTGGCATTGCTTTAACACTCAAACAATCCTGCTTTTACTTTTTACTTATCTTACTGTTTTTAGCAGGTATCTGTACATTTATCCACTATCTTTCAGGACATAATCATGTAAAAAGTCAACTACATAATCGTAGTCGATCCTTCTTTTTATTGTATAGCAGCATGGTTATCATTAACGTTGCTGGAGTCTGTTTTATTTTATTTGAAAGCATAAGCACTGACACTCTACTACAAAAAGAAATCGTTGACTTGTTACTCATCTCTTTCTTTTTCCTTTTCGGACTTGATATTGCTACCTTTCTGCCGTTAAACAAATGGAGAAAATTACCAACTCATAAAAAGACAGGCAGGCTAACAACTCTTATCTTTCTTAGTTTATTTTTTCTGCACAATCCTTTAACCATATTTTCTGTCAGTTTTTATATCCTTTTGGGAGTCAGCTTTCTAAACTTTTTATTTCCTAAAAGCTTAAGACAAGATTTATCTTTCTATAGTCATTTAATTCGAAACATCTTACTTGTTTTATCTACGCTTATGTTCTGGTAGTTAATAGAATTCCTGTCAGAAGTATGCTATAATGAAATAAATTTTTTAGGAGATATATGAATGAATTTTTTTAAAGATTATCGTAAACGATTGATTTGGCTAGGAATCTTTCTTGTGGCAATGGCCCTATCGCAAGTTCCTATCGTGACTTTAATGTTACTTCAAAAAACGCAACTTGGATCTATCTGGTCATCTCTAATAGTGGGGCTTGTATCTACTGCTATTGTTACACTCTTTTTATATGGTGCTCACAAAAGTAAGTTATTAAACCTAAAATCGAAACTCTTTACTATTAATGACGCCCCTCGAATCGCTCTTAGTTATGTAGCCGTTGTCGCAGGAAATATGATTGGTGCGATCTGGTTGCAACTTCTGAAGCAAACAACTACTTCAAATCAAGAGGCTATTAATAGTCTCATGTCAGAAACTTCTATCATTTCAAGCTTTTTCGTAATTGCCCTAGTTGCACCTATTTGTGAGGAAATTATCTGTCGAGGTATCATACCTAATAAACTCTTCGAAGGATACGAAAAAATTGGGTATATTTTCGGTTGGTTTATCTTCACTATAGCACATACCCCAACAAATCCGCCTTCTTTCTTGATCTATGGCTGGATGTCTGCCGTCCTAACTTGGACTGCTTATCGCACCAAACGTCTAGAGATGTCTATCTTCCTCCATTTAGTAATTAATGGAATGAGCATTCTATTGCTTATCCTCCTTACATTTCTTATCAAGGTTGTTGGTATAGATGCCATTCAATAAATGAAGGTTCCACTACTAATATAATTTAAAATAAAAAGACTAGAAATCTATCTAATTTCTAGTCTTTTTTGTCTATTTAAGAACGAAACACGAATTAAGTGTGAGAAGTTGAGAAACGAAGTTGGTGAGGTAGTCAGCTAGGCCGCTCGTAAATGTTACGACACGAAGAGGCGAAAACGATTATTTTTCGCCGACGAGTTAGTAAGGCAGTTAGCTAGTCCACTTCATTTCTGTTACGATGGCAAAACCCACGAATCAATACTATTCGTGGGTTTTGCCTAGTGAATCGTTTAGGTAAACTGCCATAGTGGTTGCCGTTTATTAGATTACGACACGGAGTTTGGCAAATTGATTCTATTTGCCAAACGAAGTTAGTGGGGCAGTTAGGCCACTTTTTTACCCATCACGACGTAAAGTTTTACGAATCGATAATATTCGTAAAACTATACTAGTGGAGCGCCTAGCCAAGTTCCATAGAAACTTGGCGTTAGTTACTTAGATTATCACAAAATCAAGTAACTTTGGCGATCTACATCTTTTCTTCCAACTCCACATCTGGATACTTGTCCGCAAACCAGCGGAGGGCAAAGTCGTTTTCAAAGAGGAAGACAGGCTGGTCAAAACGGTCTTTGGCCAAGATGTTTCGACTTGAAGACATACGCTCATCTAAATCTTCTGGTTTGATCCAACGAACGGTCTTTTTCCCCATTGGGCTCATGACCACTTCGGCATTGTACTCATTTTCCATACGGTGTTTAAAGACTTCGAACTGGAGTTGTCCAACAGCACCTAGCATGTATTCACCTGTTTGGTAGTTGGTATAGAGCTGAATAGCTCCTTCTTGTACTAATTGCTCGATTCCCTTGTGGAAGGATTTTTGCTTCATGACGTTCTTAGCAGATACCTTCATGAAGATTTCAGGGGTAAAGGTTGGCAGTGGTTCAAATTCAAATTTGTTTTTGCCAACTGTCAAAGTATCTCCCACCTGATAAGTACCAGTATCGTAAACCCCGATAATATCTCCTGCTACGGCATTGGTCACATTCTCACGACTTTCTGCCATAAACTGGGTAACATTTGATAGTTTAGCACTCTTACCAGTACGAGGAAGATTAACATTCATTCCACGCTCAAATTCGCCCGATACGATACGGACAAAGGCAATACGGTCACGGTGACGAGGATCCATGTTGGCTTGGATTTTAAAGACAAAACCTGAGAAGTCCTTGTCATAAGGATCGACAAGTTCACCGTCTGTTTTCTTGTGTCCATGTGGCTCTGGAGCAAACTTGAGGAAGGTTTCAAGGAAGGTCTGCACCCCAAAGTTGGTGAGGGCTGAGCCAAAGAAGACTGGTGTCAAGTCTCCAGCAAGAATGGCTTCCTCTGAGAATTCATTCCCTGCTTCATTCAGGAGTTCGATATCTTCTTTTACTTGCTCATAGAATGGGTTGCTAGCAAAGAGCTTATCCCCATCTTCTAGACTGGCAAAGCGTTCGTCCCCTTTATAAAGTTCCAAACGTTGGTTATAAAGGTCATAAAGTCCTTCAAAGGCTTTCCCCATCCCGATTGGCCAGTTCATCGGGTAACTTGCAATACCAAGAACTTCTTCCAATTCCTGCAAGAGGTCTAGTGGCTCACGACCGTCACGGTCCAGCTTGTTCATAAAGGTAAAGACTGGAATCCCGCGGTGTTTAACAACCTCAAACAATTTCTTGGTTTGGGCCTCGATACCCTTGGCAGAGTCCACGACCATGACCGCAGCATCCACCGCCATCAAGGTCCGATAGGTATCTTCTGAGAAGTCCTCGTGCCCTGGTGTGTCAAGGATATTCACGCGCTTACCATCATAGTCAAACTGCATCACAGATGAGGTTACCGAAATCCCACGTTGTTTTTCGATGTCCATCCAGTCAGATTTGGCAAAAGTCCCTGTTTTCTTCCCTTTTACAGTACCAGCTTCTCGAATTTCTCCCCCAAAGTAGAGCAATTGCTCTGTAATAGTCGTTTTACCAGCATCCGGGTGTGAGATGATGGCAAAGGTACGGCGTTTCTTAATTTCTTCTTGAATAGTCATAAGTTCTCTTTCTTTGATTATAGGTTAATAGTGAATGTTTGTATGTGTTTCTTATTTCTACATTGGACTCTAACATTCCTTTCAACACTCCATTATATCGGATTTTATAGAGTTTTTCAATCGCTTATAAAAGAAAAAGCAGGCCAAAATGGTAGACCCGCTCATAAGATTCTTTTATTGACTATATATATTTATCACCCTTAATATCTCTTTACAAATTAATTGTTTCTAGAGCCATTTTCTTTTGCCAGCGTTTCTTAAACAAGATATCAAAGAGAACTAAAGCCGAAGAAAGAATGATTGAAACCAGAAGATACTTTATCCATATAGGAGCATCTGGAATAAAAGGCGTGGTATTCAAAAGCCCATAGTTTCCACCTGTCACTTGATTGACTCCAACTAGAAAAAGATTAAGAACAAAAGTGTAAGCGATGATTCGATACTTTTTCAGCAAGGTCTTATCGTAGTGATTCATGAGATAGACCAGGGAATTAACCAAGAGAGCATAATGACCAATGAGAAAAGAAAAACTGGTAATATGCGGGAAGTCATAGGGGTCAAAAACTGGATAACCTAAGGCAAATACTGCTCCACTGGCTCCCATAAGGGCAAAATACTGCTTGGTTTTCCATCTGTCTGGTAGGAAGACAACCGCGAACATGGCTAAACGACAATGGTAAAGAGGCAGACTATTTGAAAATGGAATGCCAAAACCAATATACCAAGTGTAAAGAGCTAGCAGTTGCGCTATTTGAATCCACTTAAACAATCGAACAAATTTGGGATTTTTGTAGTAAGTAAGAGAAGCATAAATAGACAAGGCAAGAAGGCCTATCATGACACCGTACCAAAAAATGGGAATAGGCGGTGGTGTGGTTTGGGTTCTTGTAATAAAATGATGCATAAAATCTCCTTAAGGTAACGAATTCAGTTGTACATTAACTATTCTTATGTTTATATTTAACGAGTTGATTGATGAGGATGAGAATACCTGTCATCAAACTAGTTACTATCAAATAATTAACCAAACCGCCATGATCCCCAATCACAGGTGGCTTACTCATAAAGCCATAATTTCCTCCTGTCAAAAGATTGGCTAGAAAGATAATGGCATTGACCCCAAAAGTCATCCGGCATATTTTCCAAGTATCTCCTTTTTCAACTTTATAATATCTAACAAGATAAATCAAGCAGTTAGCCAAGAGGGCCAAGTGCCCGAAAACATTGTTCACAGACGAAACATGAGGGAAAGGAAAAGGATAAAAAACTGGATAAACCAAGGCCATAATAGAACCAAAGACTCCCAACAAGGCAAAATATTGCTTGAAAAAGGTCTTATTAGGGGCAAAAAGAATCATCCACATAGCCATGCGACTATGGTAAAAAGGGAGAGCCTCAGATAGGGGCAGACGTGCAACAATATACCAAGTGTTGATAATGAGCAACTGAATCAATTGTCCCCAATACCAAAAGTTTCTGTAACCTTTAGATGATGCAAAACGAATCGATAAAACAGCTATGATTACCAAAGAAGTCGGTAATAAAAAGTACCATGTCCCCAAATGAGGAGGGACTGTCTTTTTACTGGTAAAAAATAACTCCCAAAGCGTCATGTGTCATCCTTAACGTCTTCTAGTTGGGTTAATGATACATCCTTTTTACCAACTAAAAACGACTGTTATTCTTTCTTCTAATTTCAACCATTATATCGAAATAAAAAGTATTTTTCAATTTCTGTTTCTTTTTAGCTTGACTTGCCTTATTTATAGGAAAATATGGTAAAATAGAACAGATAAAGAATCATCATTTCACGAAAGGATATCCGATGAAAATTACGCAAGAAGAGGTAACTCACGTTGCCAATCTTTCAAAATTAAAATTCTCAGAAGAAGAAACTGCTTCATTTGCGACAACACTCTCAAAAATTGTTGATATGGTCGAATTGCTCAGTGAAGTCGACACTACTGGTGTTGCACCTACTACAACGATGGCTGACCGTAAAACTGTTCTCCGACCTGATGTGGCCGAAGAAGGAACAGACCGTGACCGCTTATTTAAAAATGTACCTGAAAAAGATAACTACTATATCAAGGTACCAGCTATCCTAGATGATGGAGGAGATGCCTAATGACTTTTAACAATAAAACCATTGAAGAGTTGCACAACCTCCTTGTTTCTAAGGAAATTTCAGCAACTGAATTGACGCAAGCAACTCTTGAAGATATCAAGGCGCGTGAAGAGGCTATCAATGCCTTTGTCACTATCGCTGAGGACCAAGCTCTTGCTCAGGCTAAAGCTATTGATGAAGCTGGAATCGATGCGGACAATGTTCTTTCTGGTATTCCCCTAGCTGTTAAGGATAACATTTCTACAAATAGTCTCTTAACAACTGCAGCCTCAAAAATGCTCTACAACTACGAGCCTATCTTTGATGCCACAGCTGTTGCCAATGCAAAATCTAAGGGTATGATCGTTGTTGGGAAAACTAACATGGACGAGTTTGCCATGGGTGGATCAGGTGAGACTTCTTACTACGGTGCTACTAAAAATGCTTGGGACCACAGCAAGGTTCCTGGTGGATCATCAAGTGGTTCAGCTGCTGCTGTAGCTTCTGGACAAGTCCGTTTATCACTTGGTTCTGATACTGGTGGATCTATCCGCCAACCCGCTGCCTTCAACGGGATCGTTGGTCTCAAGCCAACCTATGGAACTGTTTCACGTTTTGGTCTTATTGCCTTTGGTAGTTCATTAGACCAGATTGGACCTTTCGCTCCAACTGTGAAGGAAAACGCCCTATTGCTCAATGCCATTGCTAGCGAAGATGCTAAAGACTCTACTTCTGCTCCTGTTCGTGTAGCAGACTTTACTTCTAAGATTGGTCAAGACATCAAGGGCATGAAAATCGCTTTGCCTAAAGAGTATCTTGGTGAAGGGATTGACCCAGAGGTTAAGGAAACTATTCTGAGTGCTGCTAAGCACTTTGAAAAACTCGGTGCTATCGTTGAAGAAGTTAGCCTTCCACACTCTAAATACGGTGTTGCAGTTTACTACATCATTGCTTCATCTGAAGCTTCATCAAACTTGCAACGTTTTGATGGTATTCGTTACGGCTACCGTGCAGAAGATGCAACTAATCTTGATGAAATCTATGTAAACAGTCGTAGCCAAGGTTTCGGCGAAGAAGTAAAACGCCGTATCATGCTCGGTACTTTCAGTCTTTCATCAGGTTACTATGATGCCTACTACAAGAAGGCTGGACAAGTCCGTACCCTCATCATCCAAGATTTCGAAAAAGTCTTTGCTGATTATGACTTGATTTTGGGGCCAACTGCTCCTAGCGTTGCCTACGACTTGGATTCGCTCAACCATGATCCAGTTGCTATGTACTTAGCTGACCTCTTGACCATCCCAGTCAACTTAGCTGGTCTCCCAGGTATTTCTATTCCTGCTGGATTTGTTCAAGGTCTACCAGTAGGACTCCAATTGATTGGTCCTAAATACTCAGAAGAGACTATTTATCAAGTTGCTGCTGCGTTTGAAGCAACAACAGACTACCACAAACAACAACCCGTGATTTTTGGAGGTGATAACTAATGAACTTTGAAACAGTCATTGGACTTGAAGTCCACGTAGAGCTCAACACCAATTCAAAAATCTTCTCACCTACCTCTGCCCACTTTGGAAATGACCAAAATGCCAATACAAACGTGATTGACTGGTCTTTCCCTGGGGTACTACCTGTTCTCAATAAAGGTGTTGTCGATGCTGGTATCAAGGCGGCTCTCGCCCTCAACATGGACATCCACAAGAAGATGCACTTTGACCGCAAGAACTACTTCTACCCTGATAATCCTAAAGCCTACCAAATCTCTCAGTTTGATGAGCCAATTGGTTACAATGGGTGGATCGAAGTGGAACTAGAAGATGGTACGACTAAGAAAATTGGTATTGAACGTGCCCACTTAGAAGAAGATGCAGGTAAAAACACCCACGGTACAGATGGATACTCTTATGTTGACCTCAACCGTCAAGGGGTACCATTGATTGAGATTGTATCTGAAGCAGACATGCGCTCACCAGAAGAAGCTTACGCTTATCTAACAGCCCTCAAGGAAGTTATCCAATACGCTGGCATTTCTGACGTTAAGATGGAAGAAGGTTCTATGCGTGTGGATGCCAACATCTCGCTTCGTCCTTATGGTCAAGAGAAATTCGGTACCAAGACAGAGTTGAAAAACCTCAACTCCTTCTCAAACGTTCGTAAGGGTCTTGAATACGAAGTGCAACGTCAGGCTGAAATCCTTCGCTCTGGTGGTCAAATCCGCCAAGAAACTCGCCGTTATGATGAAGCTAATAAAGCAACTATTCTCATGCGTGTTAAGGAAGGTGCTGCAGACTACCGCTACTTCCCAGAACCAGACCTACCACTCTTTGAAATTTCAGACGAGTGGATTGAGGAAATGCGCACTGAGTTGCCAGAATTTCCAAAAGAGCGCCGTGCTCGCTATATTTCTGACCTTGGTTTATCAGACTACGATGCTAGCCAGTTGACTGCCAATAAAGTCACTTCTGACTTCTTTGAGAAAGCTGTTGCCCTAGGTGGCGATGCCAAACAAGTCTCTAACTGGCTCCAAGGTGAAGTCGCTCAGTTCTTGAACGCGGAAGGCAAGACACTAGAACAAATCCAATTGACACCAGAAAACTTGGTAGAAATGATTGCTATCATCGAAGATGGAACGATCTCATCTAAGATTGCTAAGAAAGTCTTTGTCCACCTAGCTAAAAATGGTGGAGGTGCTCGTGAATACGTTGAAAAAGCTGGTTTAGTTCAAATTTCAGATCCTGATGTTTTGATTCCAATCATCCATCAAGTCTTTGCGGATAATGAAGCTGCTGTTGCCGACTTCAAGTCAGGAAAACGAAACGCTGACAAGGCCTTCACAGGATTCCTCATGAAAGCAACCAAAGGCCAAGCCAACCCACAAGTAGCCCTCAAACTGCTTGCCCAAGAATTGGCTAAGTTGAAAGATAGTGAGTGAAATATACTTTCGTTAATAACCCTTTCTACTAAAAAATAGAATACGGAGAATAAATGAACAAATTTTTACGGGTACTATTTATTTTAGTTATTGTCGCCATGTTGGGTGCTTCTGTTCTACAAATCTTTCTCCCATCATATATGGGAGAGCATTCTGGTTACGGTATTTCTGCAGGATGGCAAAGAGAAATTGGAATTTGGAATCTAGCCGTTTTAATTATTATTTTTGCTGTTAATATTAAATACGATTGGTTTTACCTGAGAATTGCCCTTCTTGCCCTCATCATTGGTGGTATAGGAATAGGAACAAATCATTTGTTAAATTTTATTGAATATCATTCTCCTGTTAATGCGATTGGTGCTATCGAGAATTATTTACTCGTATTTGGTTGGATTATAGGATGGTTTATTGAAAATAAAACTATAAAACTCAAAAACTCTTTATAGACATAAAATTTACCAAAAACTATTTTTGTACTCACATAGTTAGGAGACATATGAAAAAGTTATATACTCTTATCGCTACCTTCTTGCTTCTTATCTTTGTGACACCCCTACAATCCATCGATGCAGGTGTCGGACATTCTCGAAGTGGTAGCTCTAGCCGCAGCAGCTCTCGAAGTAGTAGCAGTAGCCGAAGTCGTTCTAGTAATAGTTCTTCTTCACGAAGCAGTTATCATTCTAACAATAGATACTCAAGTTCAGGAGGTTCTCTAGGGACCGGAATAAACATTCTTATCATGTTTGGTGTTGGGGCTTTCCTACTCTTCATGCTCATCAAATATTTGAGTGACCAAAATTCGTCATCTGGTAAATCATATGGAAACTCAACTGGATACAATGTTGAACCAACACTTCACCGTCGAGTTGAAAATAACACCTTGGCTATTAATCGTGTACACTATGGTGATCCAAACTTTGATGCGGATGCTTTCACTTCATGGGTTAGAGAAGTTTACATCCAATTACAGGCAGCCTGGACTAAAAAAGATTGGAATTTGGTGCGCTCACTTGAAAGTGCTAGCCTCTATTCTCAACACAGTGCTCAACTGGAAGACTATATCCAATCTCAAACAACGAATGTTTTGGAACGTGTTTACGTTGAAAATGTTCGAATCAAAGATTTCTACGAAAATCCAGATGGAAATGATACTTTAGTGGTTATCCTTTCATCTACTTTGAGAGACTATGTCATCGAAGATAAGACTCGTAAGGTTATCGAAGGAGATCCTCAACAAGATCTATTTACAGTTTATCAAATGAACTTCATCCGCAAACATGGTAGCCAAACTGAAAACAATGTTCAAGATGAAGCTGTTAGCGACCACTGTCCAAACTGTGGTGCTCCACTTAGAATCTCAGCTATAAGTCAATGTGATTATTGCGGAGCTGAACTCACACGTAGTCCAAATCAATGGGTTCTTGATACCTATGAAGTTGTGGATGAAGACGAACTTTATAATTAGGAGGAAATTATGGGATTTATTCGTGCTGCCCTTTCAGCTGGGCTAAATAGTTTTAATGATAGCAAATTCAAGGAAGCCGTTGTACTTCCAGACCACGTCTCTTCAGACGTCATGGCCATCAAGGGACAATTGCTTACAAAAGATCCTGACGGTGGTTCAAGACAAAGCAACCAAAATACTGGTCTTTTAACAGACGGTTCTGTTGTTATTGTCCCTCAAGGATATGTTGCTGTCCTTGTCAATAACGGTACCTTCCTAGGGGATGTACTTGAAGCTGGAAGCCATGAATGGCGTGCAGGTGATAACGCTTGGCTCCTTGAAAAAGGTGGGATCAAGGGTACTTGGGAAAACTTCAAAAACCGCTTCTCTTTTGGTGGACAAGTTATTACTCGACAAGAAATCATCTTTATCCGTATGCAACCAATTGCAGGGAATAAATTTGGTACCCAAAATGCTGTAGAGTATTTCAGTGAACGTTACCAACAATTGCTCAACATTCGTTTTTACGGATTATTTGATATCAAGGTTGCTGATCCAGTTCTTTTCTATGTTAGCTCTATCAGCCAACAAATTGAAGATCATAAACCATTTACAATCCAAGATATTGCTCAAGGAACACTTCGACAAAATATCTCTCCAAAAATCGCAATTGCTATCGCTAAGTATACCAATGAAAACGGAGTTGATATCTATAGCCTAAATGCTAACCAAGACACTTTCAATGAAGTAGCTAAACAAGAAGTTAATAAGGTTTGGACAGGACTTTATGGTATTGAAGCAACCAATATCTTGCTTGAAGACCTCAGCTATGACCAAGAAAGCCTAGAAATTGTTCGTAAACTTGATAGCGAACTTGTTGCTATGAAATATAATACCATTGAGATTGAAGAACGTCGTGCTCGTAACGAAGCTCTCATTGCGGCAGCCAATAACGAAGGTAATGGCAATGGTATGAACATGTTTATGGGTATGAATCTTGGTCAAACTCTCGGTGGCCAACTCACCCAACAAGCTCAGAATCAAGCTCCGGTTCAAAACAATGGACAAGCTCCAGCTCAAAACAATGGACAAGCCACAAGTAAGAACTTTTATATCGAGGTCGATGGCAAGTACGTATTAGTAACCAAAGATGAAGAAGGAAACATCGTTCCTGTCAACTAATCTCACTTCCCTGATATTTGAGAAATCTTACGACTTATGATACAATAAAGAGTAAATTATTTTATTAAAGAGGTAAAAACATGATTGAAGCAAGTAAATTAAAGGCTGGTATGACCTTTGAAACAGCTGACGGAAAATTAATCCGCGTTTTGGAAGCTAGCCACCACAAACCAGGTAAAGGAAACACTATCATGCGTATGAAATTGCGTGATGTCCGCACTGGTTCTACTTTTGAAACAAGCTACCGCCCAGAGGAAAAATTTGAACAAGCGATTATCGAAACTGTACCAGCACAATACTTGTACAAAATGGATGATACAGCTTATTTCATGAACACTGAAACTTACGACCAATACGAAATTCCTGTTGTAAATGTTGAAAACGAATTGCTTTACATCCTTGAAAATTCTGAAGTTAAAATTCAATTTTACGGAACTGAAGTAATCGGTGTAACAGTACCTACAACTGTTGAATTGACAGTTGCTGAAACTCAACCATCTATTAAAGGTGCAACTGTTACCGGTTCTGGTAAACCAGCTACAATGGAAACTGGACTTGTCGTTAACGTTCCAGACTTCATCGAAGCAGGACAAAAACTCATTATCAACACTGCAGAAGGAACTTACGTTTCTCGTGCCTAATCTCTAAGAAAGAGGTCATTCTATGGGAATTGAAGAACAATTAGGCGAAATCGTTATCGCCCCACGTGTACTTGAAAAAATCATTGCAATTGCTACAGCTAAAGTTGATGGTGTCCACTCTTTTTCAAACAAATCAGTGTCTGACACCCTTTCAAAACTTTCACTCGGCCGTGGTGTCTATCTAAAAGAATCTGAAGAAGAACTAATAGCTGATATCTATCTCTATCTTGAGTATGGTGTCAAGGTTCCTAAGGTTGCAATGGCTATTCAAAAAGCTGTCAAAGATGCCGTTCGTAATATGGCTGATGTTGAATTAAATGCTGTGAATATTCACGTTGCTGGTATTGCACCAGATAAAACACCAAAACCAGCATTGACAGATTTGTTTGATGAGGACTTCCTCAATGACTAGTCCATTATTAGAATCTAGACGCGAACTAAGAAAATGTGCCTTCCAAGCACTGATGAGTCTTGAATATGGTTCTGATATTGAAACTGCTTGTCGCTTCGCTTATACACATGATCGAGAAGACGACGAGGTAAAACTCCCTAGTTTCCTAATCGATCTTGTATCTGGTGTTCAAGCTCAAAAAGAGGAACTAGATAAACAAATCACTCAGCATTTAAAGGCTGGTTGGACGATTGACCGTCTAACCTTAGTAGAAAAGAATCTATTGCGTTTAGGAGTCTTCGAAATCACTTCTTTTGATACTCCTCAACTCGTAGCTGTGAATGAAGCTATTGAACTTGCAAAAAGCTTTTCGGATCAAAAATCAGCTCGTTTCATTAACGGACTGCTCAGTCAATTCGTAACTGAAGAAAACTAACTATAAAAAGTGTTTGATAGATATCAAACACTTTTTTATTTGTCACCTCAAATTTTCTATCTAAAAAGACGATCATAGATTAAATTAGAAAGAAATAACCAGATGAAATCTGCATGAATGAGAAAGTTAATAAAACTATGGCACAGGATGGTGATTTTTAAATTCTTTGTCCAGCGGTAGACTAGGGCAAAGAAAAGACCGAAAAAACTATAAACCATCAAACTGATAGGGTCACGATGGGACAATACCAAATGACTGAACCCAAATATCAGAGCTGATAAGATAACATCCAAGTAATACTTGGAGTTAGGGAAGAAGGTATTCATAAAATAGCCTCTATGAACAATCTCCTCCAATATAGGCCCCAAAATGACAACTGAAACAAAAGAGAAGCAAGTCGTTAAAATAGTAGATTGCCCACTGAAGGATAGGACCGAAAGAAGATCTTCAAAAATATAGTGATTATTAATGAAGCGACTAAACTGTAAGTAAAAAGCACTTGAGAACTGACGGACAAAATAAGTAGCCACTAGACTAACTAAAAGGTAAAAGAATCTGGATCTTTTCGAGCCACTTTTCTCAAAAATATAGAGCATTTTTTTCTTTTTTAGCCAATAGATAAATAGTCCTAAAAGAGCTAGTTGCTCTACTGCTACAATAATAGAATAGCCATCCATACCCCAGACAAACATCTTAGCCAGATAAAGACTACTGAAATCTAGTAGATAAATTGATAGGAATACCAGTAATGTATAGATTCCCAAATGACCTATTTTTTTCATATTCACTCCCAAAAAGCTTTGTTGACTTATTTTTATAGCACACGCATCTCTTGTTATATTAACAGATATTTTTACAAGAGTCAATTTTTCATTCTGAAATGTATTTTATAGAATCCAAAAAGCTAGAACTAAGTATAAGTCTAGCTTTTTTATATTTCTTAGTATTTTCTAAAGCGTTGGTAACGTTCCTCAATGAGTTGATCTAATGGAAGTTTCCCAAGTTCATCAAGTTCTGCTCGGAGTTGTTCTTTGACTTGCTTGATTAAATCTTTGCTTGATAGACCTACCTCAGAGATAACCTTATCAACAATTTTCATCTCTAGCAATTCGAAAGAAGTAATTTTCATCAACTCTGCAGCTTCCATGGCGCGACTGCCATCCTTCCAAAGAATAGAAGCAAAGCCTTCAGGACTGAGAACTGCATAGATCGAGTTTTCTAACATCCAAACACGGTCAGCTACTGCAAGAGCTAAAGCCCCTCCTGAGCCACCTTCACCGATAATAATGGCAATAATTGGCACCTTGAGGTCGCTCATCTCCATGAGGTTACGGGCAATAGCTTCACCTTGCCCACGCTCTTCTGCTCCGATACCAGGATAGGCACCAGCCGTGTTGATAAAGGTTACAACAGGACGGCCAAATTTTTCAGCCTGCTTCATCAAGCGAAGGGCTTTTCGATAACCTTCAGGATGAGGTTGTCCAAAGTTACGGTTAAGATTATCCTGTAAGCTTTTACCTTTTTGAATTCCAACAACAGTTACTGCTTGGTCTCCCAACCAACCGATACCACCAATAACAGCACCATCATCTCGGAAAGAGCGATCACCATGTAGTTCTACAAAGTCATCAAATATTCCTGTTGCGAAGTCCAAGGCAGTTAAGCGGGTTTGTTCACGTGCTTCTCTGACGATTTTTGCAATATTCATCAACAATCCCCCTTATGTAACCTTACTAATCGAGCAATCATATCTGGCAATTCTCTCCGTTTAACAATCGCATCCACAAATCCATGTTCTAACAAAAACTCTGCCTTCTGGAAATCCTCTGGCAAATCTTCCCTTACGGTATTTTCAATGACACGACGTCCAGCAAATCCTACCAAACTTTGTGGCTCTGCCAAGATAATATCCCCTTCCATAGCAAAGGAAGCTGTAACACCACCAGTTGTTGGATCAGTAAGGATTGTTAGGTAAAAGAGACCTGCATTGGAATGACGTTTGACTGCTGCAGAGATTTTAGCCATCTGCATCAAACTCATGATTCCTTCTTGCATACGTGCTCCACCAGATGCTGTAAATAAGACGACTGGTAATTTTTCAGCTGTCGCGTATTCAAACAATCGGGTGATTTTCTCACCAACGACCGTTCCCATAGACGCCATGATAAAGTTGGAATCCATGATTCCGAGGGCTACCTTTTCGCCCTTAATCAAAGCAGTTCCTGTAACAACAGCCTCATCAAGCCCTGTTTTTTCGCGCATAGAGGCTAATTTTTTCTGGTAACCTGGAAATTCCAATGGATCCTGCGTCTCAATTCCTGTAAACATCTCTAGGAAGCTTCCCATATCAATGGTTAAAGCTAGACGCTCTTGAGCTGAAATACGGAAGGTATAGCCACAGTGAGGACAAATACGGTCACTTCCCAAATCCTTCTGGTAAATGGTATGTTTACAACCTGGACATTTTGAGAAGAGTTCGTCTGGAACCTCAGGCTTGGCTTGGGGCTTTTCTCTAAGTGAACGATTGGGATTAATTCGTATATATTTATCTTTTTTACTAAATAGAGCCATACATCCCCCTTTTCAGTCTCATACTTTTTTTATATTATTCTTTTTCTTGATAATGTGGTAAGAAAGTTTCCATCAAGAATGAAGTGTCGTAGTCTCCTGCTATCACACGACGATCTGAAATCAAATCGAGTTGAAAATCAGCATTGGTGACGACCCCTTCAATTTCGAGTTCATAAAGAGCTCTTTGCATTTTCATGAGTGCATCAAAACGATTTTCACCATGAACAATAATTTTAGCAATCATACTATCATAGTATGGTGGAATGGTATACCCTGGATAAACTGCAGAGTCAACACGCAAGCCAACACCACCGCTTGGTAGATAAAGATTAGTAATCTTACCTGGGCTCGGTGCAAAATTAAAGGCTGGGTTTTCTGCGTTGATACGGCACTCAATAGCATGTCCTTTTAGAACAATGTCTTCTTGCTTAAGAGTCAAAGGTTGACCTGACGCAATACGGATTTGTTCCTTAACAATATCCACACCAGAAACAAATTCGGTTACTGGATGTTCTACTTGGACACGAGTATTCATCTCCATAAAGTAGAATTTGCCACTTGCTTCATCTAGTAGGAATTCAATAGTACCAGCATTTTCATAACCAACAGACTCCGCTGCACGGACTGCTGCAGCACCAATTTCATTACGCAGTGTTTTTCCAATGGCAATCGAAGGACTTTCTTCTAAAACCTTTTGGTTATTCCGCTGAAGCGAACAGTCACGCTCACCTAGGTGAATCACATGTCCCATCTGGTCAGCAAGAATCTGTACCTCAATGTGGCGAGCAGGATAAATCACACGCTCGAGGTACATAGCCCCATTTCCAAAGTTTGCTTTGGCTTCACTAGAGGCTGTTTCAAAGGCTGATACAAGATCTTCTGCCTTTTCAACCTTACGAATTCCTTTACCACCACCTCCAGCTGAAGCTTTCAACATAACTGGATAACCAATTTTTTCGGCAATAGCCAGAGCCTCTTCTGCAGTATGGACTTCTCCATCTGATCCTGGAATGACAGGCACGTTTGCCTTAATCATTTGAGCACGGGCGTTAATTTTATCTCCCATGACATCCATGACACCAGCTGATGGTCCGATAAATTTGATACCGACTTCTTCACACATGGTTGCAAACTTGGAATTTTCACTTAAAAAACCAAATCCAGGGTGAATAGCTTCAGCTTCAGTCAAGACCGCAGCTGATAGGATGGCATTGATGTTCAGATAAGATTCTGTAGCCTTCCCAGGGCCGATACAGATAGCCTCATCAGCCAAAAACGTGTGGAGAGCTTCCTTGTCAGCAGTCGAATAGACAGCGACTGTTGCAATTCCTAACTCTCGTGCCGCACGAATAATACGAACAGCAATTTCACCACGATTGGCAATTAAAATCTTACGAAACATGGAAAACCTCCCTAGTTTCCAATAGCAAAGGTCAGAGTACCGCTTGCTGCAAGCTTACCATCTACTTCTGCCTTCGCTTCTACTACGGCGATTGTGCCACGACGTTTGACAAAAGTTGCTGTCATGACAAGCTGATCACCAGGAACAACTTGTTTCTTAAATTTCACTTTGTCCATACCAGCATAGAAGACAAGTTTCCCTTTGTTTTCTGGTTTAGACAATTCCAAAACACCTGCTGTCTGAGCCAAGGCTTCCATAATGAGGACTCCAGGCATAACTGGGTATTGAGGAAAATGACCGTTGAAGAACGGTTCGTTAAGCGTTACATTTTTAATAGCAACAATGGTGTCTTCGCTAACTTCTAAGACACGGTCCACTAAGAGCATGGGATAGCGGTGTGGCAAAGCTTCTTTAATTCCTTGAATATCAATCATTTGATACGTACCAAGCCTTTCCCGAACTCAACCATTTCTTCATTTTCAACAAGAATTTCTGTTACGACACCATCTTTAGGTGCTGGAATTTCGTTCATGACCTTCATAGCTTCGATGATGACCAAGGTTTGGCCTTTTTTAACAGTATCACCAACTGAAACAAAATTAGGTTTATCTGGTCCGGCAGCCAAGTATGCAACTCCGACAAGTGGACTTTCTACAAGGTCTCCTTCAGCTACTGATTCAGTAACACTTGATTCTGAAAATGCTTCTGCAGCTGGTGTTGTAGTTGGAGCTTGTGGTGCAACTGTAGGTGCAGTTGCTGTAACCACAGGTTGAGGTGCTGGAATTGTTTCTGCAACAAGTTTTGCTTCATTCTTACTGAATACCAACTCGTCCGTTCCATTCTTATAAGAAAATTCTTTCAAGCTTGACTGGTCAAATTGTGCCATCAAGTCTTTGATTTCATTTAAATTCATCTTTACTTATTCTCCCAACGTTTGAAAGCAAGAACTGCATTATGCCCACCAAATCCAAAAGTATTTGAGATAGCATAAGGAATTTCACGTTCCACACCTTGTCCAAAAATAACGTTTGCTTCGATGTAATCTGACAATTCTGTTGTTCCAGCTGTCATTGGAACATAGTTGTTACGGATTGCTTCAATTGTTGCAATGGCTTCAACTGCCCCTGCTGCACCGAGCAAGTGTCCTGTAAATGACTTGGTTGAAGATACAGGTACTTCCTTACCAAGAACCGCTACGATAGCTCCGCTTTCTCCCTTTTCATTTGCAGGAGTTGAAGTTCCATGGGCATTGACATATGCTACTTGGTCTGGAGAAATTTCTGCTTCTTCCAAAGCCAACTTCATAGCCTTAATCGCACCTTGACCTTCTGGATGTGGTGAAGTCATATGGTAGGCATCACAAGTATTTCCATAACCAACAACTTCGGCAAGGATAGTTGCTCCACGTTTTTCTGCGTGCTCTAAGCTTTCAAGAACCAACATACCTGATCCTTCACCCATGACAAATCCATTACGGTCTTTGTCAAATGGAATAGAAGCACGAGTTGGATCCTCTGTTGTTGAAAGAGCTGTTAAGGCTTGGAAACCGGCAATCGCAAATGGAGTAATAGATGATTCTGAGCCACCAACCAGCATGATATCTTGGAAACCAAATTTGATAGAACGGAAGGCATCTCCGATAGCGTCATTTGATGAAGCACAAGCTGTGTTGATAGATTTACAGATACCATTGGCCCTAAAGCGCATAGCAACATTTCCTGCTGCCATATTTGGCAAGGCTTTTGGAAGTGTCAATGGTTTTACACGTTTTGGTCCTTTGTCGTGAAGGCGAAGCACTTGATCTTCAATTTCTTTAATCCCACCGATACCTGATGCAACAATGACACCAAAGCGGTCTTTATCAAGCGCTTCTACGTCAAGATTAGCATGGTCAACTGCTTCTTGAGCAGCATACAAGGCATACAAAGAATAGTCATCGAAACGATTGGTATCTTTTTTTACAAAATATTTGTCAAAAGGAAAATCATTAATCTCTGCTGCATTATGGACGTCAAAAGCACTGTGATCAAACTTGGTGATTTCACCAATCCCAATCTTTCCGTTCTTCAGACTGTTCCAAAATTCTTCTGGTGTATTCCCAATTGGAGATGTTAATCCATAACCTGTTACTACTACACGATTTAGTTTCATTTTCATACCTCTATTTTAACTCTTATTGCATGGTAAGTCCACCATCAATTGCAATGACTTGTCCCGTTAGATAATCTTGGCTTGCAAGAAAGGCTGTCACCTCTGCCACTTGCTCGGCTTGACCAAATTGTTTCATCGGAATTTGTGCCAACATAGCATCTTTTACCTTATCAGATAGGACTGCAGTCATATCAGATTCGATCATTCCTGGTGCAATGGCATTGACACGCACATTACGATTGGCCACCTCACGTGCTACTGATTTTGTAAATCCAATCAAACCAGCCTTAGATGCAGCGTAGTTTGCTTGACCGATATTTCCCATCAAACCAACGACACTAGACATATTGATAATGGCCCCTTCACGTGCTTTTATCATCTGCTTCAAGACTGCTTGCGTCATGTTGAAGGCTCCCGTTAGATTGACTTTCAAGACCTTCTCAAAATCTTCTTCTGTCATCTTCAGCATGAGAGTGTCTTGAGTAATCCCAGCGTTATTCACTAGGACGTCAACTGAGCCTAGCTCTTCAATGGCTTGATCCACCATGCGTTTTGCATCTGTGAAGTCTGAGACATCACCAGAAATAGCAAGTACCTTCACACCATATGGTTTAAACTCGTTTAGAAGCTCCTCGGAGATTTCACCACGACTATTCAAGACAACGTTAGCTCCCAAGCTAGCAAATTTATGAGCAATGGCAAGACCAATTCCTCGACTTGAGCCTGTAATAAAGACATTTTTCTGTTCTAGTTTCATTTTTCTCCTTTCAGAACTTCTACTATTTTGGTCTAATTTTCTAAGAGTGCTTGTAAACTTGCTTGATCTTCAACATTTGCAAGTTGAGCAGTTTTATCAATCTTTTTGACGAATCCTGACAAGACTTTTCCAGGGCCAATCTCGATAAAACGAGTGACTCCCGCTTCTTGCATGACTGCAATGCTCTCATAAAAACGAACAGGTTCCTTAACTTGACGAGTCAAGAGTTCTGCAATTTGTTCTTTTTCCATGACTTTTGCTTCTGTATTACCAACAAGTGGACAAGCAAAGTCATTAAACTCAACATCTTCTAAGACTTGAGCCAATTTTTGACTAGCAGATTTCAATAAAGCTGTATGGAAAGGTCCAGAAACATTTAGCGGAATCAAACGCTTTGCTCCTGCTTCTTGCAAGAGTTCAACTGCACGATCTACCGCCACTACCTCACCACCAATAACAATTTGACTTGGGGTATTGTAGTTAGCTGGAGTCACAACACCAAGTTGAGAAGCTTCTTGACAAGCTTGTTCAATAACTTCAACTGGAGTATTGAGTACGGCTACCATTTTACCAGAACCAGCAGGTGCCGCTTCTTCCATATAAGCTCCACGTTTAGCAACTAGTGCCACTGCATCTTCAAAATTCAAAGCGCCACTAGCAACAAGGGCTGAATATTCTCCAAGAGACAGACCTGCCACCATATCTGGTTGGTAACCCTTCTCCTTTAGTAGTCGGTAAATGGCAACGGATGTAGCCAAAATAGCTGGTTGTGTGTAACGAGTCTGATTTAGCTTCGTTTCATCGTTATCAATCAAGTCACGAAGGTCATATCCTAAGACCTGGCTAGCTTGGTCGATTGTTTCCTTTACGATAGCATATTGGTCGTATAGTTCACGTCCCATTCCAAGGTACTGGGCTCCTTGACCTGCAAATAGAAAGGCTGTTTTAGTCATTTCTTGTAACTCCTGCCCATCGAGCGGCTTCTTTTTGAATTTTCTCAGCTGCACCATAGTAGATATCTTTTAAGATTTCTTCAACAGTTTCTTCTTTCGATACCAAACCTGCAATCTGGCCGGCCATTACTGAACCGCCATCCACATCACCATGGACAACAGCCTTAGCTAAGGCTCCAGCACCCATTTGTTCAAAAATTTCCAAATCTGGATTTTCTTGTTTAAAGGCATCTTTTTCAGCTTGCTCGAAATCACGAGTCAATTGGTTTTTGATGGCACGAACTGCGTGACCAAAATGTTGTGCTGAAATAGTTGTATCAATATCACGAGCTTTTAAAATCTTAGCTTTGTAGTTTGGATGAGCATTTGATTCTTTAGCAACTACAAAACGAGTTCCTACTTGCACAGCTTCCGCACCAAGCATAAATCCAGCAGCAGCTCCCTCACCGTCTGCAATACCACCTGCAGCGATAACAGGAATTGAAACAGCCGCCGCAACTTGACGAACCAAGGTCATGGTTGTTAATTTACCAATGTGCCCACCGGCTTCCATACCTTCACAAATGACAGCATCTGCACCGATTTTTTCCATACGTTTAGCCAAAGCTACGCTAGGAACTACAGGAATAACGGTGATTCCTGCTTCATGAAATCGCTCCATATATTTACTTGGGTTTCCTGCACCAGTTGTGACCACCTTAACCCCTTCTTCAATAACGAGGTCAACAATATCCTCAACAAATGGAGACAAGAGCATGATATTGACACCAAAAGGCTTGTCTGTTAATGATTTAATCTTATCGATATTAGCTTTAACAACTTCTTTAGGTGCGTTTCCTCCACCAATGATACCGAGACCACCAGCTTTTGAAACAGCTCCAGCCAAATCGCCATCTGCCACCCAGGCCATTCCACCTTGGAAGATAGGATATTTAATATTTAATAGTTCAGTGATACGTGTTTTCATATTGCCTCCATAAGTCTTGCTTACGTAATAGTTCGACTTTATTATAATTTGACGGTCAAACTATTACCTAAACAAGAGGGAGCGGGTCTCCCCTACTCCTTCTTTATTTATTCTAATTATTTTGTTTGCTCTTCAACATAAGCAACCAAGTCGCCAACTGTTTTCAAGTTGTCTTCAGCTTCGATTTGGATATCAAAAGCGTCTTCGATTTCTGAGATTACTTGGAACAAGTCCAATGAATCTGCATCCAAATCATCAAAAGTAGATTCAAGTGTTACTTCTGATGCATCTTTTCCAAGTTCTTCAACGATAATTTCTTGTACTTTTTCAAATACTGCCATGATAGACTCCTTTAAAATAAATAGTTTTTTTATAACAATGTGATCACCACATGATTACCTAAATTGTAACAATAAGTGTGCCCCATGTCAAACCTCCACCGAAACCTGACAAGAGAATTTTTTGGCTACCATCCAAATGGATGAGCCCTTCTTCTACACACTCAGAAAGTAAAATCGGGATACTTGCCGCACTTGTATTTCCATACTTCATCATATTAGCAGGAAGCTTGTCACGATCGACACCGATTTTTCTAGCCATCTTATCTAAAATGCGAATATTAGCTTGATGAAGCAAGAGATAATCGAGTTCATCTGCTGATATCGGACTTTTTTCGATGGTCTGTTTAATAGATTTAGCCACGTCTCGAATTGCAAAGTCAAAAACTGCTCTCCCATCCATTTTCAAGAAAACATCTGATTCTTCTTGAATCGAAAATGGTGAAATCAATCCTGTCTGTCCATAAGTGAGACACTCACCACGAGAACCATCGCTATTGAGACTTTCAGCTAAGAAATGCTTTTGGTCACTTGCTTCAAGTAGTACACCACCAGCTCCATCTCCAAACAAGACAGCTGTTGAGCGGTCCGACCAATCCAAAGATTTTGACATGGTCTCACTACCGATAACCAGACCCTTGCGATATGTTCCTGAAGAAATGAACTTCTCTGCAGTTGATAGGGCAAAAACAAATCCACTACAAGCAGCTGTTAAATCATAAGCAAAAGCCTTATGAGCGCCAATCTTTGCCTGAACACGAGCTGCAGTTGATGGCATCATCGAGTCAGGTGTCATAGTAGCCAGAATAATAAAATCTAACTCTTCAGCAGAAATCCCTGCCTTCTCTAGAAGTTGTCTTGCAACCTCTGTCGCTAGATCTCCTGTTGATTCTGTCTTGGAAATATGGCGTTCTTTAATTCCTGTCCGACTTGAAATCCATTCATCACTCGTATCCATGACCTGAGCCAAGTCTTCGTTAGTGATAATCTGCTCTGGAGCATAATGAGCGACCTGGCTTATTTTTGCAAAAGCCATTACTTCAAATCCTCCAAAAAGTGATAAAGATTAGTCAAGCCTTTTCCCATAACTTCAATCTCTTCAGGACTCATGCCCTCGATAATTCTTTCGACCATGGCCTTATGGAAACGTTTATGAAGACGATGAACGAGGCGACCTTTCTTTGTCAAATGCAGATGTACTACACGACGATCTTGATCTGAACGGATACGTTCGATGTATCCTTTTCGCTCCAAATTGTTTAAGCTCGTTGTCACAGTCCCTAGAGTTACCATTAACTCTTTGGACACCTGACTCGGAGTCACTTCTGGATACTTACCGATAACATCAATCGTGTGCATTTCTTTGATGGAGATATCCTTGAAACGACTACCTCGCAAACTTACTTCCTCGATTACTAGGACGTTGTTAAAAATTGATGTTAAATAGTCATTGACTTGTTGGTAGTCCATTTCTCTTCCCTCCTTTACCAAAAAAGTTTAATAATCAAAACATTTGACAAAAAAAGTATATCAAACTTCAAAGAATAGTGCAAGTATTTTTTATTTCCCGACAAATTTTGGACGTCTTCTTTCAGAATGTGCCCGAACACCTTCTTTAAAATCTTCCGTATAGGATAGTGATTTTTGTAGCTCCAATTCAAGTTGAGCATATTCATGCCACTGCTTGAACTCACTCTCCCAAACAAGCTTCTTAATTGCTGCATAAGAATTTGAAGAACCACGTCTCAACTTCTTCAATAATTGTTCTCTTGTTTTTTCTAATTGTTCACTAGTACATAGGCGATATAGAACTCCTGCCTCCATTGCTTTTTCAGCGGTGAAAGCTTCTCCAGTCATAGCTAATTGAGTTGCTCTAGTTGCACCGAGCGATCTTGTAAGCAAGAATAAGCCACCCGCGTCAGGAGCCAATCCTACACCTACAAAAGCCTGGATAAATTTAGACTTGTCAGATGCGATACAAAAATCAACTGCCAAGGCCATATTAGCTGCAGCTCCAGCAACTGCTCCATCCACCTCCATGATAACAGGTTTAGGAATCTGTTTAATCTTATATGAAATAGTATTGACCAATTCAGCAATTCGAGTTAAGGAAGCAATATCATCCTCATCGACAGCACGTTTCATTTCAACTAAATCGCCACCAACAGAAAACACCTTACCAGCAGCATTGATGAGAATATATGAAACAGAATCGTCTTTTTCAGCTAATTCCAGTGCTTCTAAAATTTCTTCACACATAGGAATATGGAAACCATTTGCCACCTCGGGACGATTTAAAGTAATCACCGCTAAATCGTCTTGAATTTGAAAGATAATATGATTCATAGCCACTCCTTTAATTTAAAAAGCTGATTAAATTATTTTATCTTCAAAGTATATCTTTTTCTTTTTAGTTATACAAGTAAAAATTGTATAAAAGTGTATCAGCCGATTTTTAAAGGGTATTTTCTATACTAAAAATAACTAAGTTAAGCTAATCAGGTCCAGATCTCTAATAAGATGTAGCCTTTCCTATTGTAGATTGAAAAAAGCCCTTCTTTCTGCTATAATCGTATAAAATACTAACTGAGGAGTTCTTATGAAGGTTGTAAAATTTGGAGGAAGTTCACTCGCCTCTGCAAGCCAATTGAAAAAGGTTTTAAACATTGTAAAAAGTGACCCTGAACGTCGTTTTGTAGTTGTATCTGCACCAGGAAAGCGCGATGCTAAAGATACCAAGGTTACGGATGCTTTGATTAAATATTATCGTGATTATGTAGCAGGAAATGATATCAGTGCTAGTCAAAATTGGATTATCGATCGTTACGCTGCAATGGTTAGCGAACTAGGACTTAAACCAGCTGTTTTAGAACGAATCTCAAAAAGTATCCGAACTCTTGCTACTCTTCCAATTGAGGACAATGAGTTTCTTTACGATACCTTCCTTGCTGCAGGGGAAAATAATAATGCTAAACTGATTGCAGCTTACTTTAACCAAAATGGATTAGAAGCGCGCTATGTTCATCCACGAGAGGCTGGTATTGTTGTTACAAGCGAACCTGGAAATGCTCGCATCATTCCTTCAAGCTATGATAAAATCGAAGAGCTCAATAATGGAACGGAAGTTCTAGTTATTCCGGGTTTCTTCGGCGTCACCAAAGAAAATCAAATCTGTACCTTCTCCCGTGGTGGTTCTGATATCACAGGTTCCATCATTGCTGCGGGGGTCAAAGCAGACCTTTATGAGAACTTTACTGATGTTGACGGAATTTTTGCTGCCCACCCTGGTATCATTCATAAACCACACTCAATCCCTGAATTGACTTACCGTGAAATGCGAGAATTGGCCTATGCAGGTTTCTCTGTACTACATGACGAAGCTCTCCTTCCGGCCTACCGCGGAAAAATCCCTCTTGTTATCAAAAATACCAATAATCCTGACCATCCAGGTACTCGCATCGTTCTGAAACACAGCAGTGATGAATTCCCAGTAGTGGGGATTGCTGGTGATTCTGGATTTGTCAGCATCAATATGTCTAAGTACCTGATGAACCGCGAAGTTGGTTTTGGTCGTAAAGTGCTTCAAATTCTAGAAGACCTGAATATTGGTTGGGAACATATGCCAACTGGTATCGATGACCTATCTATCATTTTACGTTCACGAGAATTAACTCCTATCAAAGAAGAAGAAATCCTTCGTCAATTAGTTCAAAAAGCTGAAGTTGACCACGCTGAAATCGAACATGACCTGTCTATCATAATGATTGTTGGAGAAAAAATGAAGCGCCATATCGGGGTAACTGCTACAGCTACTCGTGCCTTGTCTGAAAATAATATCAACATCCAAATGATGTCACAAGGTTCGAGCGAAGTTTCTATCATGTTCGTTGTTCAAAAAGACCAAGAAAAAGCTGCCATCAAGGCTCTCTACCAAGCATTTTTCGGTGAAAGTAAGGAAGACTAAACATGGCACAATCTCTCAACAAAGTCATTGACCTACAAACAACTGGAACTTCCTATCTTTCCATTTCAGGAAAGGTCGGAAAATTCCTTGTTGGAGATCAAGCACTAGAATTTTACGCAGACCGAAATGTCGAGGATTATATTCAAATCCCATGGTCTAGCGTTAATCAAATCGGAGCCAATGTTTCAGGTCGCAAGGTTAGTCGCCATTTTGAAATCTTTACAGATCAAGGAAAATTTCTCTTCGCCTCAAAAGACTCTGGAAAAATTCTTAAAATAGCTCGTGAAAAACTGGGAAATGACAAGGTAGTCAAACTTCCAACCTTAGTCCAAATCATTGATCGAAAAATCAAAAATCTATTTGCAAAAAAATAGAAAGTTTAGTATAATCATAGAAACGGATAAGTAGGTTATCCTCTTCTTCCAGAAAGTCTGCGGATGCTGCGAGCAGATAGGAGAGATAGGTGAAATTCTACCGTTGTTTTAAATCAAATACAGAATCAAGTGCACACCTGTGAAGTTGGATGGAACCGTGGCTCTGCCACTCCAACGCTTTGTCAGGTGTGCTTTTTTCATAAAGGAGTTTATATGCTAGATATCAAACGTATTCGTACAGACTTTGATGCTGTCGCAGAAAAATTGGCTACACGTGGTGTAGACGCTGCTATCTTGAACGAGATGAAAGAAATCGATGCTAAACGTCGTGACATCTTGGTTAAGGTGGAAACACTCAAGGCAGAGCGTAACACGGTTTCTGCTGAAATTGCTCAAGCTAAGCGCAACAAGGAAAATGCCGATGATAAGATTGCTGCCATGCAAACCCTATCTGCCGAAGTCAAAGCACTCGATGCAGAATTAGCTGAAATCGATGCTAAATTGACAGAATTTACCACTACTCTTCCAAACATCCCAGCTGACAGTGTTCCTATTGGGGCAGACGAAGATGATAACGTAGAAGTTCGCCGTTGGGGAACTCCTCGTGAGTTTGACTTTGAACCAAAAGCCCACTGGGATCTCGGAGAAGACCTTGGTATTCTTGACTGGGAACGTGGTGGAAAAGTCACTGGAGCTCGTTTCCTCTTCTATAAAGGCCTCGGAGCTCGTTTAGAACGTGCAATCTACAACTTTATGCTAGATGAGCATGGTAAGGAAGGCTATACAGAAGTCATCACACCTTACATGGTTAACCATGATTCTATGTTTGGTACTGGTCAATATCCAAAATTCAAGGAAGATACTTTTGAATTGAAAGATACCAACTATGTCCTCATTCCTACAGCTGAAGTACCTTTGACTAACTACTATCGTGATGAAATTCTTGACGGAAAAGACTTGCCAATCTACTTTACTGCTATGAGCCCATCATTCCGTTCTGAAGCTGGTTCAGCTGGTCGTGATACTCGTGGTTTGATTCGTTTGCACCAATTCCACAAGGTAGAAATGGTGAAATTTGCTAAGCCTGAAGAATCATACGAAGAACTAGAAAAGATGACAGCCAACGCTGAAAACATCCTTCAAAAACTCAACTTGCCATACCGTGTAGTTGCTCTTTCTACTGGAGATATGGGCTTCTCAGCTGCTAAGACTTACGACTTGGAAGTATGGATTCCTGCACAAAATACCTACCGTGAAATCTCAAGCTGTTCAAACACAGAAGATTTCCAAGCACGTCGTGCGCAAATTCGTTACCGTGATGAAGCCGATGGTAAGGTTAAACTTCTCCACACCTTGAACGGTTCTGGACTTGCTGTTGGACGTACAGTGGCAGCAATTCTTGAAAACTATCAAAACGAAGATGGTTCTGTTACTATTCCTGAAGTACTTCGTCCATACATGGGTGGTGCTGAAGTCATTAAACCATAATAGAATAAACATAAAAAGAGGAAGTCGAGCTTCCTCTTTTGCATTTCATGTAAAAAAACAGGTAGAAAATCTTTCATCTCTACCTGTTATTTTTATATTCTCTAGTAACCACCCATCATTGATGGATCCATAGCTGGTGCTGGGGCTACTGGTTCTGGTTTATTAGCCACAACTGCTTCTGTTGTCAAGATAAGACTTGCTACTGAAGCTGCGTTTTGAAGGGCTGAACGGCTAACCTTAACAGGATCGATAATACCTGCTTCAATCATGTTGACCCATTCACCTGTTGCAGCGTTGAAGCCTGTACCAGCTTCTGCATTTTTCAAACGATCGATAACGATTGAACCTTCATAACCTGCATTGTAGGCAATTTGACGAACCGGCTCTTCTAAGGCACGAAGAACAATATTGCGACCTGTTGCTTCATCGCCTTCTAATTCCAAGGCAACGACAGCTGAGATAACATTAACAAGGGCAGTACCACCACCTGCAACGATACCTTCTTCAACAGCTGCACGAGTCGCGTTAAGAGCATCTTCGATACGGAGTTTCATTTCCTTCAACTCAGTTTCAGTTGCAGCACCAACCTTGATAACAGCTACTCCACCTGACAATTTAGCCAAGCGTTCTTGAAGTTTTTCACGGTCGAATTCTGAAGTTGTTGTTTCAATTTGAGACTTGATGACAGCGACACGGTTAGCGATGGCTTCAGGATTTCCTGCACCTTCGACAATAACTGTGCTATCTTTATCAACAGACACTTTAGCTGCTTGACCTAAAGCTTCAATGGTAGCATCTTTTAACTCAAGACCAAGGTCTTCGGTAATAACAGTTCCACCTGTCAAAATCGCAATATCTTCTAACATCGCTTTACGACGGTCACCGAAACCAGGAGCCTTAACAGCAACGACGTTAAAAGTTCCACGAATCTTGTTCAAGACAAGAGTTGGAAGAGCTTCACCGTCAACGTCATCCGCAATGATCAAGAGTGGACGGCTACTTTGAAGAATACTTTCTAGCAGTGGCAAGATTTCTTGGATATTTGAAATCTTCTTGTCAGTGATTAAAATGTATGGATTTTCAAGGTCTGCAACCATTTTTTCATTATCAGTAACCATGTACTGAGATAGATAACCACGGTCAAATTGCATTCCTTCTACAACTTCAAGCTCTGTTTCCATACCACGTGATTCTTCAATAGTGATAACTCCATCTTTACCAACTTTTTCCATGGCTTCAGAGATGTACTCACCAACTTTTTCAGAACGAGATGAAACGGCAGCGACCTGCGCAATCGCTTCTTTGTTAGCAACAGGAATAGCATTGTTCTTCAAGGCTTCTACAGCAGTTGCAACCGCTGCTTCAATCCCTCGGCGGATACCAATTGGGTTTGCTCCAGCAGTAACGTTCTTGATCCCTTCACGAACAATTGCTTGAGTTAAGACAGTTGCAGTTGTTGTCCCGTCACCCGCAATATCATTGGTTTTAGAAGCTACTTCTGATACCAATTTGGCACCCATATTTTCAAAATGATCTTCCAATTCGATTTCTTTAGCGATTGTTACACCATCATTGGTAATCAATGGAGAACCAAATGATTTTTCAAGAACAACGTTACGACCTTTAGGTCCCAAGGTTACTTTAACAGTGTCTGCTAGGATATCAACACCACGAACCATAGCTGAACGAGCGTCTGATGAAAATTTAATGTCTTTTGCCATACTTACTTCCTCCTTCTATTCTTCAACGATTGCCAAGATGCTAGCTTCACCTACGATGATATATTTTTCATCCCCATCTTTGACATCAATGCCTGAATGAGCTTCAACCAAAACTTGATCTCCAACTTTTACACTCGGAGCAACTAACTCACCGTTCAAGGTACGAACACCTTGTCCAGTAGTCACTACTGTAGCTGTTTTAGTTTCTTCTTGAGCTGATTTTGCGAGGACAAAGCCTCCAACAGTTGCTTCTTTTTCTTCAATTTTCAAGACCACACGGTCGCCTAATGGTTTCAACATTTGTCTTCCTCCATAATACAATCATATTGTTAGCACTCTTTGTATATGAGTGCTAAACCATAGTTCTATTGTATCACTTGGTCAAAAATAGTCAAGAAAAAAGTCTGATTTATAGCATAAAAAAGAGAGTGGGACAGAAATCGGTAATTCGTTAGAATTCGATTTCGTCGTCCCACCTCCGCACAGTTGAGGAGGGCTGTAAAAGCTGATGAAATCAGCGTAGTAGAGCCCACTCAACCACTGCGTCTTGCTCGACAACCCAAAGACAATTGAGAGGCTAGGACTTTTGTCCCAGCCTCCTATCGTTTTAGAAGGGAAGTTCCTCCTCTTCCAAAACTAGATCTGCTAAGTCTTGGCCTGCATTATTTTCACGCATAGCACGTTGGGCACGACTTTCCAAAAGTTGGAAGCCTGTAGCGAGAACTTCGGTCACATAGTTGGTCTGACCATTCTTCTCGAACTTACGGGTACGAAGCTCCCCATCGACAGAAATGAGACTGCCTTTAGTCGCGTAGCTAGCCAAGGTTTCAGCAAGTTTTCCCCAGACAACAATATTGATGAAGTCGGCTTCACGCTCCCCGTTTTGATCCTTGAAACGACGATTAATGGCAATGGTTGCACGAGCAACTGACTTGTCGTTGTTTGTTTTGTGCAATTCTGGTGTAGACGTTAAACGTCCAATCATAATAACTTTATTATACATTTTTCATCCTCCTACTTATCTATTCGAAGGAAAAGAAAAAAAGTTACAAGATTTGTAACTTTTTTTAATAATATTAATCTCTATGAATCATAAATCCAGTTGCTTGTTGATTGGCCATGATAGTCATATCGGTGATTTGCACACGACGTGGTTGACTGGTCACATAAACAACGGCATCAGCGATGTCTTGTGCCTGCAAAGCTTCGAGTCCCTGATAGACTGTCGCCGCCCGTGCCTCATCTCCATGGAAACGGACTTTTGAAAAATCAGTTTCTACAATTCCTGGCTGGATAGTGGTCACCTTGATATCTGTCGCAATGGTGTCAATCCGAATCCCATCTGAAAAGGTTTTGACTGCAGCCTTGGTTGCTGAATAGACTGCTGCACCAGCATAGGCGTAAATCCCTGCAGTTGAACCCATGTTAATGATATGACCTTGATTGGTAGCTACCATGGAAGGCAAGAAACACCGCGTAACCGCCATCAATCCCTTGACATTGGTATCCAGCATGGTCAACATATCCAACTCTTCATAGTCCTGATAGGGAGCTAGGCCTAAAGCAAGTCCAGCGTTATTGACCAATATATCAATCTGACCCACAGTTTTTAGAATATCTGAACAGACAGTCTTAACCATGCTCATATCCGTAACATCTAAAGGAAAGGTCCAGACTTTTTGATTTGGAAAGATTTCTGCAAACTCAGTTTTGAGAGCTTCAAGTCTTTCTGTTCGACGTCCTGTGAGAACAATATTTTCACCTTTTTCTAGATAGGCACGCGCGATTGCTTCCCCAATACCTGATGTTGCACCTGTGATCACAACATTTTTTGCCATCTTACTTTCTCCTATCTAGTTTAATAGATACTAGTTACCAATTAAGCTGTCCAGTGTTTAGCCGGATCGAATGGAGTTCCTACAACTTGGTCTTCTGATAATTCAATGACACCACGTTTTTGGGGAGCATTTGGCAAGGCAAGTTCACGAGGACTACACATCATCCCAAAACTCTTTTCCCCACGAAGTTCCCCTGGGAAAATGAGATTGCCTTTTGGCATCATGGCTCCAGGAAGAGCAACAATGGTTTTCAAACCAACACGTGCATTGGGAGCACCAGCAACGATTTGTACTGTTTTGTCATTCCCAACAGCAACTTGACAGATATTGAGGTGATCACTATCTGGATGTGCAACCATTTCAACAATCTCACCAACCACAAATTTTGGTTCCTTGTCGTTAATGATTTCTTCAGTAAACCCTTGAGCCTGCAATTCTTGGTTCAAACGAGTTACTTGGTCGTCAGTTAAAAAGACTTGCCCGCGCTCAGCGATCTCAAACATGCTAGAAACTTCAAAAATGTTCCAAGCGACAGTTTCACCAGTTTCCTTTAGAAAAACACGGGCAATATTGCCTTTACGCTCAGCATCTAGCTTGGCGTCACCACTGTTTTTCACGATGACCATAAGGACATCGCCGACATATTTTTTATTGTATGTAAAAATCATTCTTTTCTCCTATTTCAAACTTGCTAAAAAGTCATTGATTTGCCCCTTGGTTTTACGGTCACGATTGACAAAACGTCCAATTTCCTTGTCCTTGTCTAAAACAACAAGACTTGGAATCCCGTATACATCCCAAAGTTTAGCAAGTTCCATGTACTCATCACGGTCTACCCGTATAAAAGTGAACTCTGGATTTGCCTCTTCAATCTCTGGCAAGGCAGGATAGATATAACGGCAATCGCCACACCAATCCGCAACAAAAAGGAAAACCTTCTTGCCATCCTGCTCTACTAAATCCGCTAATTCTTCTAAACTCTTAGGAGAAATCATAAGACTTCCTCCTCATAGATGAGATCTTCATCTTCATAGACAAATGTATAGTGACGACCATCTTCAAAAATGACACCACCAACAAGACGTTCTAGGCTACTTTCGTATACTTGGACATAGAGAGTCCCAATCTCACCCATTTCTGAGAAATAGTCACGCACAATAGCAGTTAACTCTTCCTGTGTTTTCATGAGTTTGTGATCATCGGCTACTTTCTTAGCACCAAAGGCAAGTGCTCCAAGCCCTGCCACGACTAAACCTGTTTTAATAATATTTTTCGTTTTCATGCTAACATTGTAACACAAAAAGGCTCAAGGAACAATGAAAAAGAGAGTGGGACAGAAATCGGTAATTCGTTAGAATTCGATTTCGTCGTCCCGCCTCCGCACAGTTGAGTAGGGCTGTAAAAGCTGATGAAATCAGCGTAGTAGAGCCCACTCAACACTGCGTCTTGCTCGACAATCCAAAGACAATTGAGAGGCTAGGACTTTTGTCCCAGCCCCCTTTCTAATTTCTAAACATTAATAATTTCTCTCGCCAAACAAACCTTCTGGTAAATCATGGAATCCCTTGCCTGCCTTGAAGTTTTCAAACTTACCTAGTAAGAACTGGTAGGCGTCCAAGCGACTTTCGTAGCGAATCATGGCATCCTTAGCACGTTCATCTTGATCTTCTTCATAGACCTTTTGACTTTCTTTGAAGGCCATCTCATTAATCATGATTTGGGTATTAACCCAGGCTTCAAATTCCTTCATAAATTCTTGCTCGTAACTCATTTTTTCTCCTTATTCTAATCCTCGGAAAAAGTCTGTATCAATCTCACGGTAGGGCTGGATATCCTGAACATACTCTAGCACGCCTTGGAATTCCCCGTTTTCATCGTGTACTGCAGCATAGGTGATGTGGACAAACTTGCCTCGCGACTCTGACTTGAACCACATCTCGTACTTGTCTTTTTTCCCCTCACGAAGACCTTGCATAATCGTTTTGACTTTATCCAAATATTTTGGTGGATGGCATAGTTCGACATTTCGTCCAACCTGAGATGGTGTTCGCTTGAAAATCATTTCATCCGCTGGAGTATTGTCATTATAATACTGGAAAATATCATCCTTATTAACAAAGGTAATCTCCATCGGCAAATGATTAAGGATAAGATTCGCCTGTTCAACTGATAGATAACCATTGCCAAAAGCCTGTTGGCTATTGCGATCTAGCACCGTTTCCTTTTCCTTTGGTGTAAAGGTGATAGTAAACTGACCTTCTGGTGTATCGATCACTTGCTGAACTTGTCCATCTACAGTTTCTAGCTGAGTTGGTTCTTCTACACTTTTCTCCTCAACAAAAGGTTGACGTTCAGGAACCCATTTCTCAGACGGACGGATAATAGCATAGCCATAGGCATCACTTTCCTCAGCAATCTGAATCCAGTCATCCTGGGTAAAGGAATCAAGCAGAATCATGAGAAGGATTGATTCTTCCTTAAAAATCATACTTTCAAACTCTGTCGCAAAAGTTTCAAAAGCTTCCTTTACGGTGGAAATTGGCACTTCTGGGAGCGACTTAGTTGCCACTAAGGCTGTTTGAAAGAGATCCCTAATCTGATCATCCACTCCCCACATAACTTTGGGAGGTGAATCATGGCCATAACGTTCCATAATAGGAAAGAAGAGCTCTTCCTTGCGCTGGTAGTGAATATCAAATTGACCAACAAGCCCCATCTGACGTACCAAGCCTTTGCGCATTTCAACCAGCATTTCCTCATCGTCCACAGATTCATAAGTCGAGAGCAATCTACGAACCCGAATCAAGGCAGCACGGAGAGCTAGATTTTCATCCTTAAAGACACGCACAGGATGACCAGGATGTTCGGTATCTTCAACTTCTACGCCCTTAACAGCATTTTTAAAAAGATTAGCATGCACATCACAGAGTTCCATGACATCTTCAAAGGTAACGCCTGAGTCAGAGTTCATCAACTCGTGCTCCATAAGAGAAATCTCAATAGCAGATACACCTGTAAAAGTAGCATCAAATCGTTCCTGAACGGATTCCGGAGAGGCTCCATTATGCAATTCTAATAAAATATCCCGCAGGATATGAATACGTTCATCTGTCATTAGTCTAACCCGATCACTTCGTAACCATTTGCTTCAAGCGTACGCACAATCTTATCCATAGGAGTCCCTTCAAGCTTCGATCCTTGTTTGAGCGATACTTTTCGCCCTACAGTATTACGCATCAAGGGATTTGCAAGAGGTTTAAAACCAAGCTCAACCAAAATATCTAAAACTTCTGGATGTTTATCCACCACTTCCGCAACGGGAATTGATACATCGATTATATTGTCCATGAGAACCTCCATGAGTCTATTTCTAATCATTTAACTGTTTTTATTATACCATAAGGAATGGGATTAAAAAAACTAGCAACACAAGACTTGCTAGTTTCTTCATATCAGTCAGCTTCGATTCTCTCAGCCTCTTTTCGAATAATTGCTATATCATTTTGATATTGCACTTCAGAATAGTTCACTAATTTGGATAATTCTTTTTGCAATCTTTCGCCCATGGGTTTCATAGTCGCATAGGTTAATCCCCCTGAAATAACCCCACCTAGAATAGGAATCGCTTTTCCCATTCCCTTTGCCAAGCCTCTCCTTGTAAGAGTAACCCCAAAAATTTTCATAACTTTTTTTAAAATAGGGTACCAGCCAGCTTTGGCTACGGCTTTCTGAGGTACTGTGGTCATTACATGTTTAGCGACTGTAACACCACCAGAACGAAGTAAGGCACCCGCTCCGTTTACCCCAAGCATGACCCCTAGATAAAGTAATAGTGTGTTTTTAGCTTCTTCACTTAAGTCATTTCTTGATGCCCAAAGATCATTAAATCCATAAATATATCCCAATTCTTGGGCTAATTTCAAGGAAAAAGCATAAAACTGAGCTACATCCGTTGGAATAGTAAGCGCCATTAGAATACCTCCAGGTAGACCTGCTAGAACAGATGTTCCACTTGCACGTAAAACATTATCCTTTATGCAGGACCTAGCTACCCTATCTAAGGTTTCTTGGGGTAATAATGAAGGAGGACCTTGTTCTAACAATTTGGCAATATCCTTCTTATCTAATTCTTTAGAGAACTTCTCCACTAAAAATTTTTCTCTATTTACTTTCACGACAGGAAGCTTTACAACTTGTTGTAAAACTTTTATAGCTATATCTTGTTTAGCCATCTATATCTCCATTTTATATTCAAGTTAAGCTTTATCATATCATACTATTATAGATTTATACATTTTTTTAACCGACTTTTAAGAAGGGCAGCTAATTAATCTATCATCATGTTTAAAGTAACAAAAAAGAGGGTTGCCCCCCTTTCTTATTTCTTATCCAGATTGCGTAACATTTCGTCAATCTTGTTTCCATACTCGATGGATTCGTCTTTGACGAAGGTCAAGTCTGGAATTTTATACAATTTCAAATTGTGACCAAGCTCACGTTTGATAGTTCCGGTTGCTTTTTCAAGGCCAATTTGGGCCTTTTGATTATCTGAAGCAAGATTACTCAAAATGGTGTAGTAAACCTTAGCTACAGATAAGTCACCTAGCATCTGAACATCTGTGATGGTCACACCTTGGACACGGGGATCACGGACTTTCTTTTGCAAAATCTCATTGACTTCGCGTTTGATTTCCATGCCTACACGATCCGTACGGAAATGATTTCCCATGCTATTCCTTCCTCTCTATTGAATCAAAAGCTAGGCCAGCAGACCTAGCTATTTTTAAACTTATTGATTTTAATTCAAATTGAAACGAAGTTCAATTTGAAATCATCCGCTTCTTTCGCCGTGGTGAAAGTGATTGGGCTGATAATTCAGTTCAATCACTGGGGATTTTTGAGACTCTAGGCTCAAAAATAAGCAATGAAACCTTGGGTTTGCTTGCGTCCCACATCACTTAAGAAAGGAGCAAAAATCTTAGCGTTTAATTTCTTCCATGACATAGGCCTCAATCACATCATCCATCTTGATATCATTGTAGCCATCAATCATGAGACCACCTTCACGGCCGTTTGTAACTTCTTTGACGTCATCTTTATAATGTTTCAAGCTTGCAAGTTCACCATCGTAAATAACGACACCGTCACGAATAACACGGACTTTAGAGTCACGGGTAACTTTACCGCTAGTAACCATAAATCCACCGATTGTTCCGACTTTAGACACTTTGAAGGTTTCACGGATAATCGCTTCACCGATAACTTTTTCTTCAAATTCTGGATCAAGCATACCTTTCATGGCTTCTTCCATCTCTTCGATAACCTTGTAGATGATGCTGTGGAGACGGATTTCTACATCGTCTGCTTCTGCTTGTTGGCGAGCTTGTGGTGTAGGACGTACGTTGAAACCAACGATAAAGGCATTTGAAGCTTCAGCAAGAGTCACGTCAGATTCGTTGATAGCACCAACTGCTGAGTGGACGATGGTAACTTTTACACCTTCGACATCAATCTTTTGTAGTGAGGCAGAAAGGGCTTCAACTGAACCTTGTACGTCGGCTTTGATGATGACGTTAACAGACTTGAGTTCACCTGCTTTAAGAGTATCAAAGAGGTTTTCAAGACTTACACGCTGTGTAGCTTGACGTTGTTTCATAAGAGCACGTTTGGCACGTTCTTCACCAGCTGCACGAGCAGATTTTTCATCTTCGTATACAGCAAAGTGATCACCCGCCATCGGTGCTTCGTTCAAACCTGTAATAGATACTGGTGTTGATGGTCCTGCAACCTTAACACGACGTCCAAGGTCATTGGTCATGGCACGGACACGTCCGAAAGTATTACCAACAACGATTGGGTCTTGAACATTCAAGGTACCTTGTTGAACAAGAAGGGTTGCAACCGCACCTTTTCCTTTATCCAAACGTGCTTCGATAACGGTACCGATGGCGCGAACTGTTGGGTCTGCTTTGAGTTCTTGGATTTCAGCTACAAGAAGAACAGTTTCCAAGAGTTCATCGATATTTTGGTTGAATTTAGCTGAGATTTCTACAAACTCAGAATCTCCACCCCAAGCTGTTGACATAACACCGTGTTCAGCCAATTCGCCGATAACGCGTTCTGGGTTGGCACCTGGTTTATCAATCTTGTTAATAGCAACGATGATTGGAACATTAGCTGCTTTTGAGTGGTTGATGGCTTCGATAGTTTGAGGCATAACCCCGTCATCTGCCGCTACGACCAAGATCGTAATATCGGTAACAGAGGCACCACGTGCACGCATAGAAGTAAAGGCCGCGTGTCCTGGTGTATCAAGGAAGGTAATCTTCTTACCATTTTCCTCAATCTGGTAGGCACCAATATGCTGAGTGATACCACCTGCCTCTCCTGTAGCGACACGAGAATTACGTAGGGTATCCAAAAGGGTTGTTTTACCATGGTCAACGTGTCCCATGATAGTTACAACTGGTGGACGTTCAACCAACTTGTCTTCATTTAGATATCCATCTTCTACGAAGAAACGTTCGATATCCGCATTGTCCACTTCTACCTTTTGTTTAGCTTCAATTCCATAATCAACCATGAGGAGTTCGATTGTTTCTCCATCCAAAGATTGGTTTTGAGTGGCCATAACGCCCATCATAAATAGTTTCTTAACAATCTCAGCTGGTTCACGTTTGATACGTTTTGCGATTTCCGCAACAGCCATACCATCTGTATATTCAAATTCTGTTGGCAATTCATGGAATTTACGCTCTGTAACAGGTTTTGGAGTCTGATTACGGTTATTTTGTTTATTGCCTTTTTTATTTTTCTTATTGTTATTCCAGTTACTATTTCTTTGATTTCTCACTTGATTCTGACTACTTCGATTCTTTTGTTGTTTTCTAGGACCATCTTCCTCATGATCGTAATCATCACGATCTTTGTCTGGTCGAGCTTGCTTTTTACGACGTGTATCCACTACAGCCTCTTTGGCTACAGGAGCTACTTCAACCACAGGCTGAGTTTGTTCAGCTAGTTTAGCAGCTTCCTCAAAGATTTCTTCTGGCTCCTTGCGTTTATTAGCTTGAGCCAAGGCTTCTTTGGCAACTTGAGACTGTTTGAAGCGTTCCTCGCTTGAGCGTGCGTATTCTGCATTTTGCTCAGCCTTCAGAGCTGCTGCTCGAGCTTTAAAGTCAATACGAGGACCAGCTTGGTTGGGACGATTATCAGCTTGTTGGCGATAATCATTGCCTCGATTTCCTTGGCCTTGTGGTTTCTTCCCTTGGTCGTTAAAACGACGATTGTCACGGTTCCCTTGACCAGGTTTCCCACCATTACGGTTATCGTTCTTTTGACGGTTACCGTTTTGTTGTTGATCGCGGTTGTTACCCTTGTTTTGCTTGCGTCGTTCCGCTTGCTCTTTGGCACGCGCTTCACGTTCCGCCTTAAAGTTTCGACTCTGCGGTCTTGCAGCTACAACTTTTTCTTCCTTAGAAGCTGCAGGTGTAGCTGGTTTGCTTTCTTCCTTAGCGACAACTGGTTTAGCTGATGCAGGCTTTTCAACTTTCTTTTCTACACTTGCTTTTGCCTCTGCCTTAGGAGCAGCAGGCTTAAAGCTAGCTATAATTTTTTCAGCAGCATCTGCTTCAACGCTTGACGAGTGGCTCTTTACTTCCAAGCCCAACTCTTTTGCACGCGCTACAACTTCCTTACTTTCTTTTCCAAGTTCTTTTGCGATTTCGTACAATCTTTTCTTAGACAAATCATGTCCTCCTCTTCTATTCCATAAGAGACCTCATTTTCTTTGTAAATCCAGCATCTGTTACAGCCAGAACCTTTCTCGATTTTCCGACTGCTATGCTTAATTCCAGTGTTGAAAACACGGTAATAACTTCTACTTGATAATAGTGGCTTTTATCCTGAATCTTCTTGGTTAGATTTGGGCTAGCATCATGAGCTAGAAATACCAATTTAACTTTCCGGTCTTGAATGGCTTTGACAACCATTTCTTCACCCGAGATGATTTTCCCCGCTCGCTGAGCCAATCCCAAGAGATTACTTACTTTTTGCTTATTCAAGTCCTAACTCTCTTCTTTTTACTTTGTGATCAACATAGGCGATCAACTCGTCATAAAAGCTTTCTTCAACTTCCATATTAAAGCTACGGTTAAAGACTTTTTTCTTTTTTGCCTCTAAGGCTTCTGCATTGTCTAGCTTGATATAAGCGCCCCGGCCATTAGCCTTGCCTGTCGGGTCGATAAAGACCTCACCTTCTTTGTTCTTGACAATACGAAGTAAATCTCGCTTATCGATCACTTCGTTAGAAACAACAGACTTGCGCAAAGGGATTTTTCTTGTTTTCATCTTTCCCTCCTCTTGCAGCTTTTATTCTTCAGTCAATTCGTCTGTGTCAGCGAAATCAACTTGACCTGCTTCTTCCATAGCTTCAAATTCACTTGCAGACTTGATATCGATACGGTATCCAGTCAAGTGAGCTGCCAAGCGAACATTTTGTCCACGACGACCGATTGCAAGAGATAGTTTGTTATCTGGCACAACGACCAAGGCACGTTTGCTGTCATTTTCATCAAAGATAACTTGGTCAACTTCAGCAGGAGCAATAGCATTGTAAATAAACTCAGCTGGATCTGCTACCCACTCGATAACATCGATATTTTCTTCTACAGGTACCATGCGGTCGCTCTTAGCATCGTAGCGAGCTGGGTGGAATTTGCTTGTGATTTTCTTAATGTTTGCACCACCGCGACCAACGATTGTTCCGATAGCATCCACATTTGGATTGTGACTACGAACTGCAACCTTGGTACGGTCACCCGCTTCACGAGCCACACTCATGATTTCAACAGTTCCATCGTATACTTCTGGAATTTCTTGTTCCATCAAACGTTTGATCATTTCTGGATGGCTACGGCTAACAAAGACGTTAACTCCACGAGGGTTGTCTTCCACTTTGTAAACATAGACTTCGATACGATCATGAGAAGCAAAAACTTCTCCAGGAATTTGGTCTTGTTTTGACAATTGAGCTTCGATGCTGCCAAGGTTGACATAGATGAAACGGTTGTCAAAGCGTTCTACTGTACCTGACATGATTTCTTGTTCATGTTCTTTGTATGTATTGTAGGTAATGGCACGTGTTTGCTTGCGCATTTTTTCCATGATGGTTTGTTTCGCAGACTGAGCCGCTACACGACCAAACTCTCCTGGTGCTTCTTCAAATTTGATTTTGTCACCAAGCTCATAGGCTGAATTAATGGCAAGAGCATCTTTTAAGCTAATTTCCAAACGGCTATCAAATACTTCATCAACAACTTCGCGGACAGTGTAGACTGTAAAGTCACCTGTTTTTTCGTTGAAGTCGATAGCTACGCTATCTGATTGACCATAGCGTCTACGGTAAGCAGAACGAAGTGATTCTACTACTGCGTCAATGATATCTTCTTTCTTGATTCCCTTGTCTTCTTCCAAAATGCGGAAGGCCTCTAGCATTTCTTTACTCATGTTCTTTTTACTTTTGAATTCTCAAAAGCTATCCTTTCTTTTCTATAATTTTACTGCTAAACGTGCTTTTGATACCAAGTTATATGGAATTTGGACTGTTTTCTTGCGCGTTTTATCCATATATTCCATTGTCAACTCGTCCTCTTCAAAGGACAATAAGGTTCCTTCAAAAACCTTTTGCTTATCGATGGCTTGGTAGAGCCCGACATGGATGTATTTCCCGACCGCTCCAGCGACTGCTTCCTTGGTTTTCAAAGGACGCTCCAATCCTGGACTGGTAATTTCTAGGAAATATTGTTCTGGGAAGGGATCCGGCTTGATAGTATCTAGGACAGGACTGATAATTTCAGTCAAGTCTGCCGTATCATTCAAGGTGATTCCTTCAGGCTTGTCTACAAAAATACTAAGAATCATGTCACTGCCAATCTTTCCATACTCGATATCTACGAGTTCAAAAGGCGCTTCAATGACAGGTTCTACGACTTCTCTGACTAATTCAACGATCGTTGCGATTGCGTCCACCTCCTCATAAGCAAGAGGCGAAGATATCTCCCCGCCTCTCTTTCTTATATTCTTGCTAATAGTATAGCACTTTTATGTACTAATGTAAAGCATAAGCACCCAAATAGCTTGGATTCAAGCTTTTTCTTAAAATTCTGCTTCAACTCGGTAGATAACTTGCCCCTTACTTGAGAACTTTTGCTCATACTCAGTCATGACATTTCCTTCAAAATCACTAGCATGCAAATCTAGCCAAACGCCATTGAGTTTCATGCCATATTGTGAAAAGCTCACTAAGCTATATTCAAACAAGCCACGATTATCTGTCTTGAAATGAATTTCACCGTGTTCAGGTAAGATTCGTTTGAAAGTATCCAAGAAGCTCTTATAAGTCAAACGACGCTTTTCATGGCGTTTTTTAGGCCATGGATCCGAGAAATTCAAATACAAGCGGTCGATTTCACCATCTTCAAAATAATTGGTCAATTCTGAACCATCAACCCATAAAAGTTTGATGTTGGGAACTCCAACTTCTAAGACCTTGTCTAATGCATAGCTTAATACAGACTTCTGAATATCAATCCCGATATAGTTGATGCCAGGATTTTGTTTGGCCATTCCTGTTACGAAAGCACCTTTGCCACTACCAACCTCTACATGGATTGGATTGTCATTGCCAAACAAATCTCGCCACTTTCCTTTAGCTTCTGTGGGGTTTAAGACAACATACTGCGGATTAGCCTCTAACAGTTCTGTTGCCCCTTTACGATTTCTAACTCTCATTTTTTCTTTCCATACTTTTCTCGGAAGCTACGCAAAGCATAGATTTCCCGATTTACATTATCCAAATCTTGATTTTCATAGTATTTGGTAATGAGGCTCAAAAATGACAGTTGAGCATACCAATATAACTTATTCAAGACAGTTTGATTATACTTATAGCCATAATTAGCTAGCCATTCTTGCCACTGATACTCTGGAATATAGTGACAGAGCAGATAGGCCACATCAAACATACGATCAGTCAAGCGAACAGAATCCCAATCTACTAAATAAATCAAGCCACTCTCTGTCTCAAACCAGTTGCTATGACGGACATCCCCATGGACTATGGTTGCATAGTCTTCCCTAAAACCAGGAAGATTTTCACGCAAATCACCTAGAACCATACGTAGATACTGGTTGTTTTTTAAAGCATCCGGAGCCTTGTTTACCCATGACTGAAGTAAATCCGAAGGTGTTTCCATTGCATATCCCAATCGTGTCAACTGGGTCATTAAGGGACGTGAACAGTGTAAACGTGTCAAAATATCGATAATTTGTTTACGGTTCATATCGCTTGGCGTCAATATTTTTCCTGTCAACCATTCCTGAGCGGACATATCACGGCCGTCTGGTAAACGACGACTCCAGAGCAATTGTGGTGCAATTTGCTCTCTAGCTAAACCAGGCAGGATTGGAGAAGTATTCATTTTTATAAAAACACGTTTTCCATCAGGATAACTTCCCATATAAGCTTTTCCGCTCTTCCCAGATATCGGGGTTAGCGTTAGCTCAATATCACCCAAGTCCATTTCTTTCCTCCGAATAAAGTTTCCTTATTATTCTACTAATTTTTATGCTATTCGTCAACCAATCTTCTCAGTTGATACGGCAAATAAAGAAATTGCAAGACAAGACTTGCTCCCACAAGTGCTAGAACAAGAATTTTGTCCTTAAAAACAAGCAATCCTATGAGACTTTCCAAGATTAATACAAAAACCCCAATCGCTCTCAAAATTTCCTTCAAGCCTTTCTCTTTTTGCCCCTTACCTACTGGGAATAATTGCGTCAAATATTGATAGTCAAAGGCATGATAGAGGGCTAGAAGCTGGAATAACAAAAGATAATTGAATAAAATTACAATTGCGACTGCAATCCAAGATTGCTCAATGAAGATGAGAGCGGTCAAAGATAGGATTATGAGTCGCAGACTAAGGGCGAATAAATCTCCATTTCTAAGATATGAGCGGAGATAAAGATTCTGCCAGATTTTCCCTGGTACTTTCTGAACTCCCTTGAGGATAAAGTCCAGATAAGCTCGGCGCTTAACACTATTTGAAATCCCCTTGACCTGTGTAAAGAGGGCAAAGAATCGAAGCAAGAACTGCTTACGTTTACTTTCTTGTGCAATGACATAATCCCAGTCAAGTCCATTCCCAAGGAAAAAGTTGCTAGACTTTTGGCGAAAAATCACGTATTTTACTATCCCCAAGACAAGGAGATAGACTCCAAAAATCGGCAAACCAAGACCCATGGCTAAGAATAAAGGCGCAAACAGGAGCAAAAAGAGAGTCTGTACACTGACCCAAAAGATGAAAGAAATCAGACTTTGCTTCTGGATGTGTTCTCTCACTTCTTCTTCAGCAACTAAAAGAAATAGTTTGTCAGGCGCTTCTAGATAGGTCGCAATATCACCCCAAAGCAAAAGCAAAATAGATATCATCCCAATCAAAATTAGGATTGGGAAATGATTCTCAGGAAAGTGTTGGAGCAACTGGTTGTACTGGTAGGCCAAAAATCCTAACAACACCAACAAAAATAAGACAAAATGATCATTGAGCACATAACGGAGATAGCCCAAGCATTCCTTGCGAAATTCCTGCTTTCGTTTTAAAAACAAGTCCTTCATAGCTCCTCCTCTTTGGTCAGAGCCAAATAGATATCATTGAGGCTTGCTTCTGGCATATCAAAGGCTTCTCGGAGTTGTTGGAGATTTCCTTTGGCTCTTACTTGACCTTTGTGAAGAATGACAAAAGAGTCACACATCTTTTCAGCAGAATCAAGAACGTGGGTACTCATAAGGATAGACTTTCCTTTTTTCTTTTCCGCTTCTAGAAGTTGAATCAAATCTGAAATCGCCAAAGGATCAAGACCAAGGAAAGGTTCGTCTACGATAAAGAGACTAGGATCCACGACAAAGGCACAGATAATCATGACCTTTTGCTTCATCCCTTTGGAAAAATGAACTGGAAACCAATCCAATTTTTGATCCAAACGGAACATTTTTAAAAGCGGCTCTACACGTTCAAAAGCTAGATTTTGCTCGATACCGTAGGCCATAGCAACTGTCTCAATATGTTCTCTGAGAGTCAATTCTTCATACAAGCTAGGAGTTTCAGGGATATAACCAATTTTCTTGCGATAGCTCGAAGCATCCTCTCCTAGAGTCAACCCGTCAATCTTAATCTCCCCACTATAGGGCGTCAAAAGACCAATAATCTCATTGATAGTCGTAGATTTCCCCGCACCATTCAAACCTATCAAACCTACCAACTGTCCACTTTCAACAGTAAAGGACACATCTTTCAAGACAGGGACATGAACATAGCCTCCTGTCAGATTTTTAATTTCTAACATATTTTCTCCGAATCTGGTATAATGTAGCTATATTATATCAAAATTCAATACACTAGAGGTGGTTTTTATGTCAGATTGTATTTTTTGTAAGATTATCGCAGGAGAAATCCCTGCAGCCAAGGTTTATGAGGATGAGCAAGTCCTTGCCTTTCTTGATATTTCTCAAGTAACACCTGGTCATACCTTGGTTGTTCCCAAAGAACACCATCGCAACCTTTTGGAAATGGATGCTGCGAGCGCTAGCCAACTCTTCGCAAAGATTCCGGTTATTGCTCAAAAGGTTATGAAAGCTACCCAGGCTGAAGGCATGAATATCATCGCCAATTGCGAAGAGGTAGCTGGACAAACCGTTTTTCATACCCATGTCCACCTCGTTCCTCGTTATGGTGCCGAGGATGACCTAAAAATTGACTTTGTTGCCCATGAACCTGACTTTGACAAACTTGCCCAAGTCGCTGAAACGATCAAAAACGCTTAAGGAGTTCCTATGAAACTATCAAATTTACTACTTTTTGCTGGATCAGCAGTCGGATCTTACCTCCTCGTTAAAAATCGCGAAGTTATCACCGAAGAAGTTTTAGATACAACTGATCGCGTTGAAGCAATCAAAGGCGATTTAGATGTTATCCAAAATAGCTTACAAATTATCAATCAACAAAAAGAAGTCATCAAAGAGTATCAAGAAGACCTCACTTACAAATTTAAAGTCTTAGAGAAAGACCTCCAAGCAAGACTTGCTGTGATAAAAGAACTACGAGAAACTGAAGAAAACTAAAAAAGAAAGCATCCAACTTTCCTTATATCCCCTTAAATCCATCTTGGATTACCAGCTCCTAACAGAAAAGGGAGGGACTAAACATGAAACAGTTTTTAAAAGTCATCTTGATTATTTCTGGTTGTTTCTGTCTTTTTGTAACCCTAGCATTTCTACTTGTGGCCAATTTTTTCAAGGCCTCATCAAGTGACATTCGAGAAGGAAATAAAACCTTAAAACAAATCTTTATCTCCCTTGACCTGCCTCCTGAGAAAGTTGAATCAAATGGACACTATCAATACGAGGGGGGAGGCTTGGATTTTTATGTGACTTTCTCAGATGAGGTTATCAATAGCCACCCTGTCCTTAAAGAAAGTCCTAACCTCACTAAAAACCGACTCAAAGTCTATGTCCTACAGACAGGAGATATTTCTTACTATAAAGTAGGGGATAACTTGTTCAATCATGGTTTAATACAATTTTTAGAGGAGGAAGGCGAGAAGCATTTCCGAGAAAACGGAAAGAAATCACATTCTTCTTACACAATTCTAACTTTGAATGATCCGGAAAGCATGAAAAAGGGAATCGCATTCTATGAAAAAGCGTTGACCTTGGTGGATATCCAGGATAATTCAGCGATTAAGCACATTGATACCGTAACTGTGAAACCCGGTAAAGAAGCGGAACTCAAGCAACTCATCCAGGAAATGGATAAAGCCGGCTTGCTCATTCAAAAATATCAATAGCAGATCAGTCAGAGAATCTTTTCTCCGTTACTGACTACAAACAAAAAGAGCCTTATGGCTCTTTTGTTTTATTCACCCTCAAAGGCATCTTTTATATGGTCAAAGAAGCCTTTTTTCTTTGGATTGACTTTCAAATCACCTGCAGCTGCGAATTCTTTCAAGGCTGCTTTTTGGCGTTCGTTCAAGCCTGTTGGAGTCACGACATTAACAGTCACGTATTGGTCACCAACAGCACCACCACGTAGGCTCGGAGCTCCCTTACCACGTAGGCGGAATCGTTTACCGGTTTGAGTTCCCTCTGGAATCACCAATTCAACATCACCGTGAACAGTTGGGATATCGACAGTATCACCAAGAGTTGCTTGAACGATATTGAGGTTTAACTTGTAGAAAATAGTTGTTCCTTCACGTTCGAATTTATCGCTCGGCTCAACATTAACCACAACATACAAGTCACCGTATGGTCCGCCGTTAAATCCAGCTTCCCCTTGACCCGCTAAACGGATTTGTTGTCCTGTTTCGACACCAGCTGGAATTTTCACATGGACACTGTGGGCTTGTTTTTCATGACCTGTTCCATGACAAGTTGTACATGGATCTTTGATTTCTTTCCCGCGACCATGACAGACATCACAGGTTACTTGGCGACGCATCATACCAAGCGGTGTTTGAGTATCGACGTTGATAACACCAGAACCGTGACAGCGTCCACAAGTAACTGGACTTGTTCCAGGCTTAGCACCTGATCCATTACAAGTACGACAGCTTGCTTCACGATTGTATTTGACTTCTTTTTCAGTACCAAAGATAGCTTCTTCAAAAGTCAAATTGACGCGATACTGGAGATCATCACCTTGACGAGGTGCGTTTGGATTGCGAGAAGAACCGCCTCCGCCGAAAAAACTTGAGAAAATATCTTCGAAGCCGCCAAAACCACCTGCACCGTCGAAACCACCGAAACCGCCTGCACCACCAAAGCCACCATTGGCTCCAGCAGCACCATATTGGTCGTAAGCAGCACGTTTTTGTTCATCACTTAAGGTCTCATAAGCTTCTTGAACTTCCTTGTACTTTTCCTCAGCACCAGGCTCCTTGTTGATATCTGGGTGATATTTTTTAGATAATTTCCGATAGGCTTTCTTGATTTCATCCTGAGATGCATTCTTTGAAACGCCCAAACGGTCATAAAATTCAGTATTGTTCATTTAAGATACCAAGACCGTAAAATTCGACTGAAAAATAGGAAATCTGGCGCCAGAGCGATGCTCCTAGACAGATTTATCTTTTTTCCGAGAATTTAGGTCGGGTTCAGTTCCTTTCTTTCATATTGAGTAAGAAACTTCAGAACTCGAGTTCAATTCCCCGAACGCTCTTTGTTCCTTTCTATAATTTTCATGTACATCTTTAGAGGGTGTTTTCTATACTCTGCTTCACTTGATCAAACTCTCGGTCTGATAGAGTAAATATCAAATTCTCTGTTGCATACTCGTTCTTTTCTTTAAAATAGTTATCCGTATTCTCTGCCAATCCTAAACTTAGAATCACTTTGCTTGCAAACTCTTGATGTGCAAAACCGATAGCCGTAATGATTTGTTTATCTTGCACAAGAACTTTCGGTTGGAAATTTTCACGTGGAAGAAATTTAAAATAGTCAAAGAAGTTTTGCCAAATTCCACCTGTAAATTTCGTATCGTTCAATAGACCTGCTTTCGCCAATAAAAGAGGCGCTGAAGAAATGGCTGATATTAAGATATCTCGCTCACCAAGGTCCCTCAAAAACGAAATCAATTTCTCATCCTGTATAGCAGGCCCTATATTGACCATCCCTGGCAAAATTACACAAGAATACTCTTCTATACGGATTTGATCTAGTGTTTTAGTTGGTTGACAGGGCAAGCCATCCTCAGAGACCACCATCGAATGATCTGAAGCGGCATAATCAATCGTGATGTCAAAAGACAGAGCTAAAGTACTCGTTAAAGCAGTTATCTCATAAAGAGAAAAATTAGGATAAATCAAGCAAAGTACTTTTTTCATACGCAACATCCTCTATTTTACCGAAAAACAGAGGCTTGGTTGCAACCTCTGGATTTCTTCTTATCATTACGACGTTCAAAAACAAAGTCGATTATACTTTATTTTTGAACTAGTAAGGCTGAATTGAGTTTCGGCTAAATCGAGCACGCCCTAACCTCTTGGTGAAAAAGAGACGTAGCTGTTTTCGCTTTAGCGAATTACAGATATGGCTACCTTTAGGTGTAAATCTTCCTAGAAACTAAAGTTTCTGCGTCAGATTTCCTATTTTCACTGTGAGGTTTTAACGGGCTTTGCATCTTATTTTTCCGTAAACTCTCCGTCTACGACGTCATCGCCTGCGTTTCCTGTTGCTTGTGCGCCTTCTGCTCCTGCTTGAGCTTGTTGCGCTGCTGCGGCTTGTTCGTAGAGTTTAACAGCAAGTCCTTGTGCTTTTTCGTTCAATGCTTCAAGTTTTGCTTTCATTTCGTCCAAGTTGTTGTCTTCTTGAGCTTTCTTAAGATCATCAAGGGCAGCTTGTGCAGCATCACGTTCTGCATCGAAGCCTTTGCCTTCAGTTTCTTTGATTGTCTTTTCAGTCGCAAAGATAGCTTGGTCTACTTCGTTACGAAGGTCAACTTCTTCTTTACGTTTCTTATCTGCTTCAGCGTTAGCTTCTGCATCTTTCATCATGCGGTCGATTTCTTCGTCTGTCAAACCTGAGTTAGATTGGATAACAATTGTTTGTTCTTTTTGAGTTCCAAGATCTTTGGCTTTAACAGATACAATACCGTTCTTATCGATGTCAAATGTTACTTCGATTTGTGGGATACCACGAGGTGCAGCTGGGATATCTGTCAATTGGAAACGTCCAAGAGTCTTGTTATCTGCTGCCATTGGGCGTTCCCCTTGAAGAACGTGGATATCAACGGCTGGTTGGTTGTCTGCTGCAGTTGAGAAGACTTGTGATTTAGAAGTTGGAATTGTAGTGTTGCGGTCGATAAGTTTTGTGAAGACTCCACCCATTGTTTCAATACCAAGTGACAATGGTGTTACGTCAAGAAGGACAACGTCTTTCACATCACCAGTGATGACACCACCTTGGATGGCAGCTCCCATAGCAACTACTTCATCAGGGTTAACTGATTTGTTTGGTTCTTTACCAGTTTCAGCTTTAACAGCTTCAACAACGGCAGGAATACGAGTTGAACCACCGACAAGGATGACTTCGTCAATATCTGACAAGCTCAAACCTGCATCTGAAAGAGCTTGACGAACTGGAACTTTTGTACGTTCTACAAGGTCACGAGTCAAATCGTCGAATTTAGCACGAGTCAAGGTCATTTCCAAGTGAAGAGGTCCAGCCTCACCAGCAGTGATGAATGGCAAGCTGATTTGAGTTGAAGTTACACCAGAAAGGTCTTTCTTAGCTTTTTCAGCGGCATCTTTCAAACGTTGAAGAGCCATCTTGTCGTTTGACAAGTCGATGCCGTTTTCTTTCTTGAATTCTGCTACCAAATGGTCGATAATTTTTTGGTCAAAGTCGTCACCACCGAGTTTGTTATCCCCTGCAGTTGCCAATACATCGAAGACACCATCACCCAATTCAAGGATAGATACGTCAAATGTACCACCACCAAGGTCGAATACCAAGATTTTTTCTTCTTTGTCTGTCTTGTCCAAACCGTAAGCAAGAGCTGCTGCAGTTGGTTCGTTGACGATACGTTCTACTTCAAGGCCAGCGATTTTACCAGCGTCTTTAGTTGCTTGACGTTGAGCATCGTTAAAGTAAGCTGGAACTGTAATAACAGCCTTAGTTACTTTTTCACCAAGGTATTCCTCAGCATAACCTTTCAAGTATTGAAGAATCATAGCTGAGATTTCTTGTGGAGTGTATTCTTTACCGTTTGCAGAAACTTTTTCAGAAGTTCCCATCTTAGATTTGATAGAGATAACTGTATCTGGGTTTGTTACTGCTTGACGTTTTGCAGCGTCACCAACGATGATTTCACCGTTTTTGAATGATACTACAGAAGGGGTTGTGCGGTTTCCTTCTGGGTTTGCGATAATTTTGCTTTCAGTTCCTTCAAGAACTGCTACTGCTGAGTTTGTTGTACCTAAGTCAATACCGATAATTTTAGACATATGTTTTTCTCCTTAAATTTTATATTCTATTTTCTATTTTTCTTTTTGATACTCTTCTTAGGTGGCGGCGCCGTCAGAGCTTAACTTCGTTAATCTCTTTGACTAAACTTTGAGCCTAAGGTCTCAAAGTTTGCGCAAATAGCGCCACGGCGAAGAGTATCGCCAATGGTTCGCTTCGCTCACTATTGGTGAAGCTGAACCATTGTTTATCTTTCTTTCATAGTTTAGTGTCGTTTCGGACAAGGTTTTTAAGTTCCTAGCCTAGTTATATACAACCACCATGGCTGGGCGTAGGATGCGGTCATGGAGTTTGTAGCCTTTTTGGAAGACTTGTGCGATGGTGTCTGCTGGATGCTCATCATCAGCTGGAACTGTTTGAATAGCCATATGGTAGTTATGGTCAAACTCTCCATCAGCTGCGATTTCCTCGATTCCTTCTTCTTTCAGAGCGTGAATCAAACTTTCTTGGACCATTTCTAGTCCTTTTTTGACATCATCTGTCAACCCTTCAACGGCAAGAGCACGTTCTAGGTTATCCAGTGATGGCAAGATTGCTTTTGCCAAATCTTGGCTACGATAGCGTTGCAAGAGTTGACGCTCTTCATTGGCACGGCGCTGAATGTTTTGCATTTCTGCGTGGGCACGAAGATATTTGTTTTCAAACTCCTCGGCACGTTCATTAGCCAAGTCCAATTCCGACTTCTCGGGAGTTGTTTCTTCTACTGGTTCAACAACTTCCTCTTCTTTTACTTCTTCATTTTTTATATCTTGGGCCATTTTCGCCTCCTTTAATGATTTCAATCTTAATTCACTTCATAGTGATTACTGCTGAGATAGCGGTAAAAATCCGTCAACTTCATAGTCAAAACTCGATTGACAACATTAAGTTGATTAACCAATTGTTGATAATCCAGATTGACCGGACCTATAATTGCAAGAATTCCAAACCCACGATAGGGAATCAGAAACTTACTGCTAATCACTGCTAAGTCAGCAAGACAAGATTCTTGGCTATCCGCAACTCGGACACTTTGCATCTGGTCGCCAATCAGATTCTCTCGAATTTCCAAAGCTACCTTTTGTGGCTGATCAAAAAATTGATAGGCCGCTAAATTAGCGAAATTCAAAAGATTGACTTTACCAGAAACCACGATATTTTCATTGAACATTTCTTTGAAGATATGTTCGACGAGATCCATAACGTTATCCGTTGTTGTAAAGTAACGTTGAATAATCTGCGGAATCTCTGTCCGAATCTTGTAGTGAATATCCAAAACAGTCTGATCCAGGAAACGTTCTTGAATCATGGTCTTGAGGCGGTTTAAATCCTCCTGCAAGAAATTTCTCGGAATCAAAAACTGACTGGTAACTGTTCTAGACTCATCAAGCGTAAAAACAGCAAGAGCTGTATGTTGCCCGAGGACAACAATATCAAAAGCTGTTAGCTTCTGCATACTTGGTTCTACATCCAGCGCTACAACCGTACAACCACTCAAGTCTGACAAAATTTTCGTTGCCTCTTGAAGAATATCCTCAAGCTTGAAGAATTCCTGATCAAAGGCTTTTACAATCTCATAAACTTGATTTTCAGCTAAACGGTCAAAGGATAGGGAGTGTTTGACATAGTATTGAAATCCAGCCACACTCGGCATCCGACCACTGGAAGTATGTGCCTTTTCAAGCAAACCTTGCTTTTCTAGAGCTGCCATATCATTTCGAATGGTAGCACTACTAGAGTTGATAGACTCTTGCAAGGCTTTGGATCCAACAGGTTCGTGCGTTTTGGTAAAGATGTCAATAATCAGATTTAAAATATTCTGCTGACGTTCCGTAACCATCTCGTCACTCCTCTCTGATAGATCTTTTTAGCACTCGTAACCTCCAAGTGCTAACTTATGATTCTATTATACACCCTTAGAAAAGAATGTCAAGACAAAAACTTAAAAAATTAGCACTCTTTTGCCAAGAGTGCTAAAAATCAGTCTGAGGACCTAGAAAATCATCTTACATTCTCAAGATATTTCTTTTTAAGTCTATAAAAACTATAGATTAGGTAAGAAATCATGAGAGCATATAGGGCAAAAATAAGGAAGAAAGATTGAGAGAGACTTTCGCGAAACAAGCTCATACAAATAACTAGACCGCCGGAGATAGAAACTGTAGATGTACGAAGTCTAGATTTCACATCAGCCCATCGAAGACGATTGTCCACGAAAGATTGATCATTTAAATCTACATCACAAGTTGCTTTTCTAAAAACAGTATAAGAACAATTTTCCACAAATTCCCATCCTCTATCCTTAATACTTTGTAAATCTACCTCATTTTTTCTAAGGTAGCTAGTATTCCACACACGGTAAATTACATCATCTGGTCGGCATTGTTCAAAATAGAAAAAGCCAAAACGATTCGATTTAAATTTCCAACCTTTCAAATGCATCTCATGCAAATAATCTTCTACCTTATCCAAATCAAAAATGGTAAACATTCGAAATTGTACTTTGCTATTCATTGTCTAACCTCCAAAATGGTTTTATTTATCAGATAATTCTTTCCACTTTTGAAACAATCTCCAAAAAATATAAGAAATCTGAATCGTGAAAACTATCAATAAAGTACAGTCTATGATAACAATCAAAAACATTCCCCAACTGAAATAGCCTCTTCCACTGAGTAACTTTGAGAAAACCGGTAGTAGCGCTGAAAAGAGAAGCAAAATAGGAAGCATCCGCATTGTTAAAATCTTCTTGACCATTGCTAACTTCCCGGTCGCGTCATTATAAATTTCAAACTCGGCATCCGACTCAACTCCAGAATAAAGCTTTCTAAAGTAGGAAAAACCATTAAAGTCTGTAATATGCTCCCAGCCACAATCTTTAAATAGTTGTAAATAGGAAGCTCTCTCTGACTTTTTCATAGGATAAAAGTCCAACTGATAAACCACCTTCTCCGGTTGGCACTTTTCAAAAGTATACTTAACCGCAACTACTAAGTTAGAATAATTTACTTCCTTAAGTTTCCAGCCCTGAGCATGCATTTCTCCGAGATAGAGAGCCTCTCTATCATAATCCGCAATGGTAGCTATTCTATAAACAACTTTCTTTTCCATCAAAGCTCCTCCCGACTGTTTCTATAGAGCCGCTCAATACGTTTCAACTCAATCTCTAAAACTTTTCGACCCAAGTCTGTTATCTGATAGATTTTACGTTTTTCCTCTTCTCGGACAAAAGAAACCAAACCATCCTTTTCCATCTTTGACAAGGTCCCATACATAGTTCCAGGACTAATCGAAACTTGCGAATCTGTCATCTCTTTGACCTTTTGTGTGATACCATATCCATGGTTCTCCTTTTGCAGACAGAATAGAATATAAAAACCCGTTTCAGTCATGGGAAGGTAAACCCGCCTAATCTTATCTGTTAATTCCATTTAACCTGACCTCCTATTTAGTTTGATATATCGCACCTCGTTATATAAAATATATCACACCTCGATATAAAATGCAAGAAAAAAAGATCGTCCTCACGGACAATCTTTCTGATTTATCATTAGTATAGATCTAGGTAGTTATCAATTTCCCATTGTGAAACGAAGGTTGCGTAACTTGCCCACTCAATTCGTTTGGCTTCAAGGAAGCTAGTGTAGATGTGTTCACCTAGAGCTGCTTTAACCACTTCGTCTTCTGTCATAGCCTTCAAAGCGTTGTGAAGAGTTGATGGAAGGTCTGTGATGCCAGCCTCTTTACGCTCTTCTGCAGTCATGATATAGATGTTTTCTTCGATTGGCGCTGGTGCTTCGATTTTGTTTTCGATCCCGTGCAAACCAACTTCCAAAAGAACAGCCATTGCGATGTATGGATTAGCCATTGGGTCAACTGAGCGCAACTCAAGTCGAGTTCCCATTCCACGAGTAGCAGGAACGCGCACCAACGGTGAACGGTTACGACCAGCCCAAGCGATGTAAACCGGCGCTTCGTAGCCTGGAACCAAACGTTTGTATGAGTTAACTGTCGGGTTCATGATAGCTGTATAGTTGTAAGCATGCTTGATCAAACCACCAAGGAAGTGATAAGCTGTTTCTGACAACTGCATTCCTTTTGGATCATTTGGATCAAAGAAGGCATTGTTTCCTTCCGCATCAAACAAGGACATATTGCAGTGCATTCCTGAACCAGCGATACCAAATTTAGGTTTAGCCATAAAGGTTGCATACAAACCATGTTTACGCGCAATTGTCTTTACAACAAGTTTAAAGATTTGAATCTTGTCACAAGCACGAAGAACTTCATCATACTTAAAGTCAATCTCATGTTGACCTACGGCAACTTCGTGGTGACTAGCCTCTACCTCAAATCCCATTTTAGTCAAGACATTTACAATCTCACGACGGGTATTATCCGCAAGGTCTGTAGGCGCCAAATCAAAGTAACCACCCTTGTCATTCACCTCAAGAGTTGGGTCTCCATTTTCATCAAGCTTAAATAGGAAGAATTCTGGTTCCGGACCAAGGTTGAATGATTTGAATCCAACTTTCTCCATGTGATGAAGAGCTCGTTTAAGGTTGCTTCGAGGATCTCCAGCAAATGGCTCTCCTTCTGTTGTATAGACATCACAGATCAATCCTGCGACACTACCGTTCTCATCTCCCCAAGGGAAGACAGTCCATGTGTCCAGGTCAGGGTACAAGTACATATCTGATTCATTGATACGAACAAACCCTTCAATAGAAGATCCATCAAACATAGCCTTGTTTGACAAGACCTTGTCTAGTTGTTCATCTGTAGCAGGAATTTCGACGTTTTTCATTGTTCCCAAAATATCTGAAAACATGAGACGGATAAAGGTTACATTTTTTTCATTAACTTCACGACGAATATCTGCAGCTGTGATTGGCATGGTTTTTCTCCTTATATATGACGACTTGCGGTTGCCTAACCGCGACCAAAAGGTGATTGTTGAGAAGCAAAGCGACTTTGTTGAAGAACTTCATTCCGAAGGGCCCGACGAACCTCAGTTTGACTAACTGGTTTCTTGGCTTTCGCCTCACGTTCGGCATATTTTTTCTTGATAGCAGCAATGTTCAGACCTTCAGAGATATAATCCTTAATCTCAAGCAATCGATCCATGTCATTTAAAGAATACATCCGGCGATTGCCTTCGTTTCGATCAGGTTTTATCAACTCTTGATCTTCATAATAACGAATTTGACGCGCCGAAAGATCGGTCAGCTTCATAACACTACCAATGGGGAAAACTGCCATATTGCGACGAAATTCTTTTTCCTTCATGTGCACTTCCTCTTCTTTCTGTCTATTATAGTCTAAAAAAAATCAATCGTCAATTGTTAATGTCATATCTTGTGACATTATTTTATTTTTTCTGTATGAGACTCCGCAAGCGATCAATATCATAATTTACTAGAATTGCTACAAAAACTCCCATAAAAGTCTCAAAAACTCGAGCAAACACGTACAAAACAGTCTCTCCGCTTGGAATTGATAGGGTAATAATCAGCATGGCTGCAACTCCCCCAATGACTCCTGACTTATTGTTCATGGCAACATTTGTCATGATGGTTAACATGGTACATATCGGAACCACAAGGAGAGTTACCCAAAAGGCTCCATGAAAAAAGTTGTTCAAGAGAAAGAAAATCAGTGCATAAAAACCACCGATACTATTCCCTAAAATACGTGATGTCCCAAAGTGGACACTCTTATCAAAGTCTTCTCTTAAACTAAAAACAGCTGTCAAAGCTCCAATTTGAAGACCTTTCCAACCAAAAAAACCAAAAATCATGAGGACCAAAAAAACAGCGATTCCTGTTTTAAAGGTGCGCATCCCTAACTTAAACTTAGATTTATCAAATGTATACTTTTTAAAATAACTCATCATTTCATCTTTCTTTTTTTCCATTTTATCATAATTTTATTTTTTTGAGAAAAGGATTCCTCAATTGAAGAAAATAGGAACAAAAAAGAGAAGGGTATAAATCCTTCTCTTTTATAGTCCAATATTCTATTTTAGAATAAATACATGAAAGCCAAGGTGACGAGACTAGCAAGCAAGCCCACTCCCCAGAAGAAGAAATCGACCTTCCACTCACTCCATGCTTGACCTTTACCAGAAAATCCACCCAACTCAAAATGGTGATGAACTGGTGTCATCCGGAAGATACGTTTTCCGCCACTCAACTTAAAGTAGGTAACTTGCATCATGACAGATGTTGTTTCAAAAACATACACTATACCAATCAGGAGTAGCGTCCATTCTTGGTGCAGCGCCATAGAAATAGCGGCCAACATCCCTCCAAGAGCAAGACTTCCGACATCTCCCATGAATACCTTAGCAGGCTTATGGTTAAAGACAAAGAAACCAAGAAGACCACCAATCATGGCAAGAATCACCAAGAGAATATCCAATTGGTTTTGTACATAAGCAATGACTCCATAGGCAGATAGGCTAATCACTACTGAGATACTTGCCAAGCCATCAATTCCGTCAGTCAAGTTAACAGCATTTGAAAAACCAACTAACCAGAAGAGAGCAAAGAAAATGTAAAAAACGCCTAAGTGCAATGGATAACCAAATACATTTAAGACATCCCCTCCTCTTTCATAAAAGAGATAGAAGATAACTCCTCCTACTAATTGAAGCAAGAGCTTTTGTTTAGGATTGAGCCCTTCATTGATTTTACGAAAAACCTTGAGGAAATCATCTAAGAAGCCAACCAAACCATACAAAACGAGAATAAAGAGGATCATTCCAACATTGTTGGTTAGTTGATTAGTCAAAAGTGCAAGAACTAAACTAACTAAAACGCTTGTTACGAGGAAGACAATTCCTCCCATTGTCGGCGTCCCAGCTTTTGCCTGGTGCTGTTTAACATCCTCATGCATCTGTTGACCAGTAATCTGTGCTTTACGGTAAAAACGGATAAAAGCTGGAATTCCTACCACTGTAAGAACAAAAGTAAGGATTCCAGGAAAGATAGAAACTAGCATTCTAATCTCCTAAAGTTATTTTTATTTTCTGTATATTTTTTAAAGCTGTATTGGTACGAACACTTTGTTTTTTTACAGTTTCTCCTGTACCTTCAAATTCTACTTCGATATCCAGCCATTTTGCAAAAGTTTCGACATTCTTCTTAGACCATCCGTACAAATCAGGCATTTCTTCTACCTTATCAGAAAGGAGTAAGATCTGCTCATTTGCGTCTAGATTGGTTCCTTCTGCCGCTGAACTTTCTTTGATTTTCGTTCCTGAACCGATAACGATTGGTTGAACAAGGTTACGTCGTAGTTCTTCTGCCAAATCTCCAGGGCTATAGTCTTTTGTCGAAGGCATAGCATAGTTAGTCGTAGTTGTAACCTGATCCAGACTTTTAGCAGTTGATTGAAGATTGAGAGATTCTTTCATCGCAGAAGCACGCTCCAAGATAGGGTTGGCGAACTCACCCAACTGAATTCCAGAATAATGCTGAGGTTGTTGAACTGTTACATAGAGGATGAAATCGGGATTTTCTGCTGGATGCATAGAGACTACAGAGAAAATATAGTTTGTTTCCCCTCGGAGGTATCCTCCATTTTTCTCATCTGCAATCTGAGCAGTCCCTGATTTCAAGGCTACATTATAGCCAGGAACATTGACTGTTCCCTTACCTGTACTGTGGTTGTACATCGTACCATAGGTAGGATCCGTACCAACCATAACCATGTGATCCCGAGTCAAGCTAGCTGCTTCTTTAGAGACCGGATTTCCCACCACTTCTTTTTGTGATTTACGAACCGTTTGATCATTTGGGTCATAGAGCGCACTGATAAACTTAGGCTCCAACATAATCCCATCATTAGCTATCGCAGTAAAGGCACGAAGCATCTGAGTTTGTGTAACGGAAATACCTTGACCAAAGGAACTCATGGCAATATTAACGATATTGTCCTCAGGTAATTGCCCAGCATACTCATCACTCATACCAAAACGAGTCGGCACTCCAAATTTGAAACGATTGAGGTAATCTAGCCAAGTAGTGTCCCCCATCTTTTGCTCAAGGAGAGTCATACCGATATTACTAGAGTGAGCAAAACCTTGCGAGAAGGTCATCATTCCACCGCTTGTCAAACCTTCGTTAACGTCCCAGTCCTTGATAGTGGCATCAGCTACCTTCAATTCGCTACTGTTGAAATATTCTCCTCCAGGGAAGGTATTATTGTCAATTGCTGAAGCTAAAGTAATCACCTTCATGGTTGAACCTGGTTCATAGTTACTTTGGTAAAGGATATCACGCCAGACAAAGTCCTCTGTAATCCCTTCTTTGGTATCAGCATCAAAGGTTGGCCTTTGAGTTGTAGCGAGAATCTCTCCCGTCTTGGCACTAACCAAGGTCGCAGTCATATATTTACCCTTGACTTTTTCTTGGAAGGCATCCATTTGACTTTCCATGAAAGATTGTAAAGGACTAGATAGGGTCGTATAGACATCTTTCCCGTTTACAGTCTGTCGGGTAACTTGCTCCGTACCTGGAACAATATTTCCTAAGCGGTCTTTTTCGTAGGTAATGATACCATCTGTTCCCGCTAACAAGCTATTCAAGGAACTCTCAACACCAGACGTCCCAATGAGACTCTTTGAACCATCCTCATTTTCGTGCAACTGCGCTAGTCCGATGAAAGATGAAGCAAATTTCCCATTAGGATAGCTTCGATTTGGGCTTGTTGTAAAATCAACTCCCTGAACCTTAGCTGTTTCCAAATCCTTTTTTATGGACATCATATTGGCATAGGTAATACCATTTCCCTTTACCCCAAAGGAAACTTGCTTAAGATTAGGTTGAGAAAGTTGTTCCTTGACGTAGGACTCATCCATATCCAGATATTTATGGAAGACTTCTGCAACCTTGCTATACTGAGACTCCTCTACATAGAGAATTTTCCCATTTGCAGATTTATATTCCTTATCGATAATCGCATAAATGTTGTAGGATGTTGCATCTTCTGCGATTGGTGTACCATTACGGTCATAGATAGTTCCTCGTTTTGCAGGAACTGTCCGAGTTGTTTGGTGGACCCTGCTTGCTTCCTTAACGAGGTCAACACCAAATTTTGAGCCTGTACCAATAATTACCGCAAAGTTAACCAAAAAAACAGCAAAGAGAAAGACGGCCAGAAGGCTCAAATTCTTTCCCACTAGTCTGCGGTTTTCTGTTGGAGATTTGCGATTTTTAATGGCAAAGCGTATGATTCTTTCTTTCCAGTTTTTCATTTACTACTCCGCCGATCGGATATTTTCATTATTCAATTGTAAGTCTTGCGAGTTTGCAATCCCAGTCAAACGTTCTGATCGGATTAATTCATTAACTTCTTGTTTAGCATCATCTAGCTCCGTCTTCTTTTCTTCAATCTGTGTATTAATAGTCGTCAAATCATTTTGGACCTGCAAAAGCTGGGTCTGCATATAGACTACACTGATTGCTAAGACAAGGGCTGTGAAGGCAATTGAAAGGTAAAAGGCCTTTTCAACACGTGAAAATTTTTTGATGCGAGCTTGCAATAATTGGCTCGTTGTCCCTTTGATTTCTGCCATTTTTTCCTCTTACTTGTGAATTTTTCTTGCCACTCGAAGCTTAGCTGAGTGGGAACGATTATTTGCTTCCAATTCTTCCTTACTTGGTAAAATTGGCTTGCGAGATACTAATTCCATCTTAGGTTTGAGATCGTCTGGGATAAAAGGTAAACCTTTAGGAACCTCAACTGTAGAAGCTTCCTTAAATAACTGTTTGGTCAAACGGTCTTCAAGCGAATGAAAAGTGATGACTGATATTCTTCCGTCGAGAGCTAGAAGTTCAATTGCCTGCTGAATTGATTCATCTGCAGCACCCAACTCATCATTGACCTCAATACGGATAGCTTGAAAAATTTGTTTGGCTGGGTGACCTTTTTTCTTGAGTTCTTTTGCCGGTTTCGCAGTTTTAATAATCTCTGCCAATTCCGTCGTTGTTTCAATTGGTTTAAGCTCACGCGCCTGTTCAATTTTTCGAGCAATCTGCTTGGAAAACTTGTCTTCTCCATATTTGAAAAAGATTCGGACCAAATCATGATAGTCATAATGATTAACTACTTCATAAGCGGTCAAACTAGCTTCTTGATTCATCCGCATATCGAGCGGGGCATCCTTTTTATAAGAAAACCCACGTTCACGTTGATCCAACTGCGGGCTCGACACACCTAAGTCATAACAAATTCCATCAATCTCGGTCACACCTAAGTCATTTAAGCGGTCCTTCAAATGACGGAAATTATCCTTAATGAAGGTGACCATTCCCTTTTCAATATAGGGAGCCAAACGTTTTTGCGCATTATCAATGGCGTTTTGATCCTGGTCAAAGGCATACAAATGCCCCTTCTCGCTTAATTTACTTAACAAATACTCGCTGTGTCCTGCTCCTCCCAAGGTCGCATCAACGTAAATACCTTCAGGCTTCACATCTAGCATATCAATGGTCTCATGGAGCATAACCGTTACATGATGAAATTCTTTTGTCATATCTTATCTATTTTACCACAAATCCGACTAGCTTGCACCCACTAAAGCCAAAACATTCCATTGCTACATTATTCCTTGTATTCAAGAGGTTTCTCAGCTACTTGAGCTAGCGCTGAGTCTACTTCTAGATTTAAGTGTTGATGAACTGCCTCTGCCACTGCTCTTGGGATACCAACTGCAACAATCTCATCCACACTGGCTTCCTTGATTTTTGTCAGAGATTTGAAATATTTCATCAAATTCTGCTTACGTTTTGGCCCCAAGCCTTCAATTCCGTCCAATTGAGAGGAGAAGGAATTTTTCGAACGGAGTTGTCGGTGGAAGGTAATGGCAAAACGGTGAACTTCATCCTGAATGCGTTGTAGGAGAAAAAATTCTTGAGAATTGCGAGATAACTCCACCACCTCAAGCGGATCTCCAAAAAGCAATTCATGCGTCTGGTGCTTATCATTTTTTTGCAGACCTGCGATTGGAATATCCAATCCCAATTCTTCTTGAATAACCTGTTTGGCAATATTAACCTGACCTTGACCACCATCAATAACAATTAAGTCAGGCGGGGTCAGATCATCACGCTGAACCCGACCATAGCGCCTGCGGATAACCTCTCGCATGCTAGCATAATCATCTGGACCAACAACTGTCTTAATCTTATACTTACGATAATCCTTCTTGCTAGGTTTCCCGTTGACAAAAACAACCATAGCAGAGACAGGACTAGTCCCCATGATATTGGAGTTGTCAAAGGACTCGATGCGGACTGGTGTTGGAATCTTGAGCAAACGCCCTAAGTTTTCAATAGCCCCTTGAGTCTTTTCAACTGATTTCTCTAACAGATTAAATTTCTGCTCTAAGCTAACACGAGCATTTTTAATAGCTAGATTGACTAGTTGCTTCTTCTCACCACGTTGGGGCTTAAGAACCTTGGTATCTACCAAAGCCTTAACGGCTTCTTCGTCAATATCCTGAGGTATCAAAATTTCATTAGGTACCAAGTGAGATTTTTCTTGATAAAACTGTCCCACATAGGTCAAGAAATCTTCATCTGGGTCATTGTAATAAGGAAAGAGATTGACATCGCGTTCAATCAGTTTACCTTGACGGACAAAGAAAACCTGAACACACATCCAACCCTTATCTACATAGTAGCCAAAGACATCGCGGTTTTGGAGGTCCTTGGCCATAACACGTTGCTTAGTCCGAAGAGTCCCAATGGCCTGAATCAAATCACGATATTCCGCTGCACGCTCAAACTCCATACTCTGAGCAGCCACAGCCATCTTACTCTTGAGTTCATCAATGATTTTATCGTCTTGTCCCTTGAGAAAATCAGAGACTTCTTGGGACATAGCTTTAAAATAGGATTCATCCTTTCGACAAACCGTATGAGCCATACACTGGCCGATATGGTAATAAAAACAAACCTTGGAAGGAGGATTGGTACACTTGCGAAAAGGGAAAATCCGATCCAATAGCCGTTTGATTTCATTGGCTGCACCCACATCCGGATAGGGACCAAAATAGAGACCTCCGTCTTTTTTGACCTGACGGGTGATAATCAAGCGAGGATAGCGCTCATTTGTGATTTTGATGAAAGGATAGGACTTATCATCCTTGAGCATAATATTGTACTTAGGCTTGTTTTCCTTGATGAGATTAATCTCTAAAAGAAGGGCCTCAATATTAGACTCCGTAACAATAAACTCAAAATCCACAATCTCAGACACCAGGGCTTCTGTCTTGGTATCATGGCTCCCACGGAAGTAGGACCGCACCCGATTGCGCAGATTTTTAGCCTTTCCTACATAAATGATAGTGCCGTTTTTATCTTTGTGAATGTAACAACCCGGGCTAGTCGGCAAGAGCTCCAGTTTTGATTTGATCAAGTTATTCATAATTCCATTATAGCAAAAAGCCCCCTGTATTGCTTAAATCAGAGAGCTCCAGTTTCCTTAGAAAATCACTTATTCCCCAGACTCATATAGTTCTTGAACGTCTTTTACATCTTGAGCTTGGATTCCATAATAGGAGCCTGCTGGTTGCATAACCGAAACTTCATTGGTGTGTTCCAAACCAATCGCATGACCTAGTTCATGCTCTGCTGTATGCATGATACGATCATAGCTATAACCATAGTTTGGATTGGATAGATAATAATGATTCAAGCGAACGGTCACTGAAATGAATTGTTTGGTTAGGAGATTTGTCTGACTCTCCGCCTCACCTGCTACAGCTGTCGAACCATCATTCATTTCAGTAGCGAAAATATCGGCCTGATCCGCTTCTGTCACAAGCTCAAAGTTAAAAGCCCCTGTCTGGTTCCAGTTAGCAATAGCTTCAAGGTAGGCCTTTTGGAAAGTGGCATCCATTTGAGGATCAATATAGATAGTTGCTTGCGCCTTTGACCATTTTGCTCCTGAATCTTGATGATGATCTGTCTGAGATAAACCTTGCAATTTGCCAGTTTCTTGCCATTGTTGCCAACCTTCTTGACCGACTTGAACAAGTTTAGTTACTTGATTGAAGGTGCCTGATAAATCCCCTGACACATACCAGAGAACACCAAAAACGATGAGAATCAAGAGGACAAAAGTCCATACAAGACGCCAAAACAGGCGCAAAATTCCTAGTAAAAATCGATATAAAACACGAATAATCCAGCCCATGATTGCCCACCTTTCTAAAAAATAAGAACCCATCTTTAAGCCATGGATTCCCATTCTAAAGATAGATTCTTTATTTTACTGAAACAAACTGAAAGAAAGCTAAAATCAAGACAAGCGTTCTTCCAAAACAAAATCGATTGGCAAGGTAGTTAAAAAACGTTCCAATTGTTTTTCCCAATAATACCACTCATGGGTTCCTGCACTATGGGAATAGGTCACATCGAAACCAAGTTTCTTAAGATTTTTAACTGCTAGATTATTGGCAGAGTAGAGATAATCCTGTTCACCACACCAAACCCAGAGTTTTGTCTTTTTATCTGACTTTTTAGCAAGGGTTTCAAGTGAGTAAGGACTATTCACCCAGTCAGTAATTTTGCCAAAAACACCTCTCCAGTAATTATTCGTGCCTAGATTTTGACTTTCAGGAGAAAACTCCTCGAAACCAAGAGCGCCTGAAAAACTAGCTGCATGAGAGAAACGATCAGTTGACAGTGCCAATTTGAAGGAACCGTAGCCTCCCATTGATAAACCAGCAATGAAGGTTTTTTCTCGCTTACTTGTCATATTAGGGAAGAAGCGTTTGAGCACCTTAGGCAATTCTTCTGCTAGAGCTGTATAGTAGTTATAGCCATACTGAGTATCTGTGTACCAGCCATTACTTGTATTTGGCATGACAACAATCAGATTGGTCCCTCGTAGCAAGCGTTCTACATTGGTCCGCTTGAGCCAACTGTTATGATTTCCTGACATCCCATGAAGGAGATAGAGAACAGGGATATCTGTAGAGTCTGGTTCTGTCACCCGAGATGCATCAGGGTAGAGAACATTTACACCCCACTCCATATCTAAAACTTCTGAGTAATACTCAATCTTCATTACTGCCATAACTTGCTCCTTATTCGTTTGAGATAAGAAAAAGCCGAAAATCGACTTTCTCTCCTTGCTATTTAATCCTTATTTTGCTTCCATGACTACTGGGAGGATAGCTGGACGACGCTTGGTCTGGTCAAAAAGGAATTTGGCCAAATTGTCACGAACCTTCCCTTTAAGATCTGCCCAGTCAAAATCCTCACCTTGGAGATAATCTTCAACAGTTTGGTTCACTAACTCTGTACTTTCACGCAAGATATCACGACTCTTTTTGAGATAGACAAATCCACGCGTATGTACTCGCGCTTTAGCGATGATTTTCTTCTCACGACGGTTAACAGTGATAGCTACAATAAAGATACCATCTTCTGACAAGACCTTGCGGTCACGAAGAACAACGTTCCCAACATCCCCAATGGCATTACCATCAATCAAGACATCACCTGCAGCAACGGCACCAGATGGAACAAAGTCCCCATGCTCATAAGACATGGTTGTACCCTTTTTCGGGATAAAAATGCGTTCTGGCAATAACCCCACAGCCATAGCAGCCTTGGCATGAGCATCCAACTCACGGTATTCTCCCTGGATTGGGAAGAGATACTGAGGATGCAAGAGATTGATCATTAATTGAAGATCACGCGCATTCCCATGTCCTGATACACGTAAACTTTGAGTAATCGGTTTAACGACACCACCTGCTTGGTAGACCATATTTTCTACACGTGCCATCACAGCTTCTTTAGCGATTGATGGCGTTGTAACGATATAGACCAAGTCACCATCTTTGATTTCGACATAGCGGTGACGACCGATTGACATTTTACGGAGTCCATTAATCGGTTCACCCATACGACCGGTTTCAAGGATGATTAACTCGTGGTCTTCAAAACGAGACATATCTTTAGGTTTAATCAAGAGACTTTCGTTAGCCAATGACAATTTTTTCAAGCGAATGGCTGTACGAACGATATTTTCAATATCAAATCCAGTCAAAACAACTCGACGTCCTGTCTCCGCAGCTGCATCAAAAACCTGCTGAATACGAGAAAGGTTACTTGCAACGGCAGCTACAATGATACGGCCATCCCAATCAGAAATGGTTTGAGTAATTTCATCACCAACTTCACTTTCGCTGGCCACTTGAATATTACTGTCTGCATTTGCCGAGTCACTTAGAAGAGCTAAGACTCCTTCACGACCGATTTCTGCTAAACGACCAAAGTCAGTCGCATATGATTCGCTAGCCGTTTGGTCAAATTTGAAGTCCCCTGTATAAACGATACTTCCTTCAGATGTTTTCAAAACGACACCTAGACTCTCTGGGATAGAGTGAGTTGTGCGGAAGAAGGAAACCTCCGTACCGCCAAAGTCGATTTCTGTATTTTCATCAATAACATGGAAATCATCGAATTTTTTAGCACTATCATTTCCTTTAACAAAAAGCTTAGCAAGCTCAATTGTCAACTCTGAACCAAAAACAGGAACTTTCACTTCTGACAAAAGATAAGGAAGAGCTCCAATCGCATCTGCATGCCCGTGCGTTAAAAAGACACCTGCAATACGGTCACTATTTTCAAACAGATATTCCATATTTGGAATAACGACATCGACACCCAACTGCTCATTTTCAGGATATTTTAAACCTGCATCTAAAACAAAGATTGAATCGTTAATTTCTGCGATGTACATGTTTTTCCCGTTTTCACGAACACCGCCTAAAGTTGTTAATTTAATATTGGTCATTTTCCCTCCGAAGTATTACTATAACGTGTTTGTAGAGTCTTCACAACTCTCTTTTTGTAAAAGTCCAATTTACTTTTATCCGAATCTTTTCCTCTCATTATACCATTTTTTTACTAATTTTCAAAATGAAGATAGGATTTCAACTAGAGAACATTCACCACTGATAGCCGAATCACTTTGCTTTGTTTTCTATTTTCAAAATCGCCAACCCGATAGACCTTAGAGCTTTACCTAAAGAACAGCTACTCGGAAAAAAGATAGACATAAGGAACTTGCTCACAAATAAAAAAAAGATTTAGAAACTCTAAATCTTTTTAATCAGCTTTAGTTTGGGTAAATGTAAGTAACTTTACCTAAAAATTCATGTGGATTAAAGAAACCACGATAGTTAGCAATTTGTTTTTGACGTCTGTAGTTTGCTTCCAATACCTGGATAGAATTTTCACTTTGTACATCTGTCACATAAGCAACGTGTCCATATTCTCCACCATCCCAAACGGCGATTGCGCCTACTACTGGAACATCTCCTACACGATAACCTTGAGCACTAGCATAAATCGCCCAAGTATTAGCATTTCCCCACCAGTTGCTAGCCCAAGGAGCCAACTCTTTCACGCCCCATGTACACTGACCAACAGGATAAGAGTTTCCGTAGTTTGTCGGAGTATTCACGACTACATCATCATCTGAAGCAGGATTCAAAGTACTAGTTGCCTCAGAAGCTGGAGCACCGTATGAATAAGTAGCTTGAGCTGGACCGCTTACTTCTAGCACATCCCCTGGGTGGATCATATCAAAAATGCTTTTTCCGTTATTTGCTGCCAACTCATAAGGATCCATGCCATTTGCAGTAGCAATACCAAAAAATGAATCTCCGTCTTGAACAACGTAAGAAGATGCACTAACAGTTTGAGCTCCAACTGTCGCCAAAATAGCTGTAGATGTTAAACCAAGAGTCAGTTTAGCAACTGTTTTTTTCATAATAATTTTCTCCTAAAATTTTATTGATTATTTTTAATTTTTTATGTTGATAAGAGAATCATACCTGATTTACATGTCAGTTGTTTTAGAGTTATGTTGTAGTCATGTTACAAATATGTATACTTTTACTACATGACGTTCTAAAGAACAAATAATTTAAAAATTATAAGAGATAACAAAAAACTGAGATAGATATCTCAGCTTCTTTCTATTTCGCCATTAAAAAGGCATAAATTTCTTGCACCGTACCTAGCGCCATCATTTCTTGATCTTTAACAGTTTGTTTGAGATTTTGATAAATCTGACTTTCAGCGATGTCCCGCTTGGCCGCTTCTTTATTTACTCTCATCACACCATTCTCAATTGTGACAAAACCAAGTTCTTCAAAAATCTGAATCATCTTAACCAGTAAGATTTGCTCAATTTTGAGATAGGTTGATAAGTCTTTTAGTTTATAACGAATATCGAATTCTGGAAACTGGTAGATGGTCTTATAAAGCTTAGCGAATTGCTCTCTTGTACCATAACCAGTCAAATAGTAGGGCTTATCAATATCATTTTTAAAGTAAATAGCTGAAAAATCATGCTGCTGGAGAATGTCCTTAAGAATAGTGATGTCTTCTGGAAGATTTTTGACCGCAACCGCTGGACTTTTAGAGATATCAGGCAATTCTCCTGAAAAATCAAGTACGGGTACTCCATCTGGCATAGCAGCACTCTTACTACGAATATTAAAGAGTTGAACACCGTCTACACGAGCATCTACCATCATCAGCTGGAGGGTTGTTTGTCCATTCCATTGATTAACAGAAAGGGTGACTGCTAATTCCAATTGCTTAGCCTGAGAAAATTCTGTAGCCTTTGCTCCTAGTCCAAAAGCTACTACTTCAAAGTTCGCATTCCCTTTGGATATTTTCAATTTCAGGTGACTATCACCTGCCCCCATAGAACGAGCATTTTCAACTTGAAAATCTCGAATGTAGAAAACGGGCTTTTGATTATCCATCCCAAAAGGAGCTAATCGTTCGAAACTTTTAACCGTATCTAAACTCAGGTTTTCCAAATCCAGTTCTTCATCAAGATATAATGTACTCTTACCCTTGGCATCCACCCCTTTGTCTTTTACATAGGTTTCTAAAATATCTGACAAGGCATCTAACTGTTCAACTTCGAGCGTCATGCCTGCAGCACCTGCATGGCCACCAAAGGCGATAAATAGAGCACGATGCGGATCCAAGGCTTCAAAAATATCGACAGCTTCAATACTCCGCGCACTTCCCTTAGCACGACCGTCTTCAATATTCAGAACAATAACTGTCTGCCCTAATTCTTCCAACAAGCGACCAGCTACAATCCCAAGCACTCCTGGATTCCAGCCCTGTTTGGCCAAAACTTGAACACTTTTGTTAGGGTCTACCAAGCTTTTAGCTTCTTCATAGATAGCCTGAACGATTTCCTTACGTTCTTCATTTTTTTCTTGAATCATGAGGGCAATCTCACGCACCTCTTCATCATCAAAGCCAGTTAGTAACTCAATAGCAGGATTGGGATCATCCAAGCGTCCTAGGGCATTCAAACGAGGAGCTAGTTGAAAACCAACCGTCTCTTCTGTAAGGTCACTGCTAGAAATTCCAGCAACTTCAAAGAGTTCTTGGAGGCCTAGTCTTTGGGTATTTCGCAAAACTTCTAGACCATATTGAACCATGATACGATTTTCATCCGTCAAGCTGACCATATCCGCAATCGTTCCAATGGCAACCAAGTCAAGCAACTCAACCTGCACTTCCTCCAAGAGGGCACAAGCTAGTTTGAAAGCAACTCCACAGCCTGCTAAATGTTTAAAAGGATAATTCGCTTCTGGATGTTCAGGATGGACGATTGCATAAGCATCTGGTAAAACCTCTGGCATGGAGTGGTGGTCTGTCACAATGACATCCACGCCCATAGACTGAGCCAAGTCAATAGCCTCATGCCCGGCAACACCATTGTCCACTGTCACAATCAGAGACACCCCCTGCTGCTCGATGAAATATTTGTAAACACTAGCATTTGGTCCGTAACCATCTGTAAAGCGATTCGGGAGATAGACCAGACACTCTGCACCTAATTGTTCCAAACTCTCCTTAATAATCGAAGCCGAAGTCATCCCATCCGCATCATAGTCTCCATAGACTAGAATCAATTCCCCTTGCTCGATAGCCCGGCGAATACGCTCAACTGCCTTATCCATATCATGTAAGAGATAAGGATCATGTAAATCTTCCAAAGAAGGTTCTAAAAATTTCTTCAGGCTGCTTTCATCCCTGATCCCTCGTTGATACAACAAACAAGCGACTTCAGAGCTCAAGCCTGCACTCTTGGCTATCTTTGTAAAATCCGCGTCCTCAACCTGCGGAGAAAATTGCCAATTATAAGTAGGAATTATCACACATTCATCCACTCTTTCTTACGATTCTATTCATTTATTATAACACGATTTTTACTTTTTCTCTTCTTTATATTCTCAGCTTAATAAAGCTAAACCTCAAAACCTTCTGTCCCCATCAATTTAAAAAAAAGAACCAAAGAGCAGTCAAAACCCTAAACTTTTTTTGAACAAGAGATATCTATAATCTCAAAATGTTTTCTCTTTATGCTAAACTATTAACATGGAACATCATTTTAATCATCGTGCCGAATCGTTTGATTCTCCCAAAAATCAATTTCTTGCCGAACTTATCAGAAAAAATATTGAAAAACAAATGCACGATTTATCAAGTAAATCAATTCTAGACTTTGGAGGAGGAACTGGCCTAATCTCTCTACCTCTAGCCAAAAAAGTAAATTCAGTGACCTTGGTTGATATTTCAGATAAAATGCTGGAGCAAGCTCGTATCAAGATTAAAAACCAAAAACTTGAAAATATAGACTTGATTCATCAAGACTTATTGCATAAGCCATTAGAACAAACATTCGATCTCATTATCGTCAGTCGTGTTCTTCATCATATGCCTAATCTTGATGACAGTCTCGCCATGTTTAAGGAACATTTGACTCATGGTGGACAATTATTTATCGCCGATTATACCAAGCCAGATAAAGAAAAACATGGTTTTATCATTTCTGAACTTGAAGAGAATATAAAAAATCATGGTTTCTCAGACATCCAGATACAAATACTTTATAGTTCAGAAAACCTTTTCCTTAATAAACCTTCACAATTATTTCTCGCATCAGCGAAAAATAGTCTCTCTTCTAAGGGTAGCAACTGAAAAAAATTCTCACTCCATTCTTCCATAAGCCGAGAAACTTTCCCATTGTCTTCTTTTCAAGTATTTCTATAAAAAAACTCTCCTTAAAAATCAAGGAGAGTTTTTTATTAGCATAGTTTTTAGGAAAACGCTTGCATAATTTTTTACCCCATGTTATACTGATTTTAAAATAAATTTATAGGAGACTATTGATGAAGAACATATTCCCTCAACGCGAGAAAAAAATGATTTACGGTATCCGTTCCTTGAAGAACGGAACTGGTTCTGTCCTCATTGGTGCCAGCATTGTCATGCTTTCTGCTACAATGCCAACTATTTCGGCCAATGAAAACCTTCCGCAAACTCAGGAAAATACCAGCGTTGTGACCAAGGCCCCTACTGAGACTGAGACTGAAACGAGTCAAACTCAAAAGGAAACGCCTATTTCTGAACAAAAGAATGCAAACGCTTCCCTTGATTCTAAAAAGGAAGCTCCAGCTGCGGAAACTACTACAGCACTAGAAACACCTAAAACAGAAGATGCTAGCACAAGCCAGGCTAACAGCAAGGAAGAGAAAGTAGATGCCAGCACTTCAACGCCAACTTCAGATCAAAAACCACAAGCTGACACATCTTCTGAAGAACCCATCGCAGACAACCACTTCCGTATCCATGTAAAAAAACTCCCTGAAGAAAACAAGGATTCTCAAGGACTCTGGACCTGGGACGATGTTGAAAAGCCGTCTGAAAACTGGCCCAATGGAGCCAAGTCCTTCAAGGATGCCAAGCAAGATGACTACGGCTATTACCTAGATGTCAAACTCAAAAATGAGCAAGCCAAGAAAGTCAGCTTCCTTATCAACAATACCAAGGGGGATAACCTGACAGGGGACCGTTCTGTAGAGCGCCTCTCTCCAAAAATGAACGAGGCCTGGCTAGATGAAAACTACAAGGTATACAATTATCGCCCTCAACCAGCAGGAACTGTCCGTGTCAACTACTACCGCACCGATGGCAACTATGACAAAAAATCTCTTTGGTATTGGGGCGATGTCAAAAAACCAAGTAGTGGAGAATGGCCTGACGGTACTGACTTTACCGCAACTGGAAAATATGGCCGTTACATTGATATCCCACTCAATGAAGCTGCAAGAGAATTTGGATTTTTATTACTAGACGAAAGCAAGAAAGGCGATGATGTGAAAATCAGAAAAGAGGATTATAAATTCACGGATCTAAAAAATCACAGTCAGATTTTCCTCAAAGATGATGACGAAACCATCTACACCAACCCATATTATGTTCACGATATTCGCATGACTGGTGCCCAACACGTGGCTAAATCTCGTATCGAAAGCAGTTTTTCTACCCTCGTTGGAGCTAAGAAAGATGATATCCTCAAACACTCCAGCATCACTGATTACCAAGGGAATAAAGTAGCTATCACAGACGTGGAAGTGGATGAGGCAGGTAAAAAAGTGACCTACATTGGCAACTTCTCTGACACCCAACACCCGTACACTGTCAGCTACAATTCAGACCGCTTTACCACACGTTCAAGCTGGCGCCTCAAGGATGAATCCTACAGTTACGATGGTCCACTCGGTGCTAACCTCAAAGAAGATGGCAAGCGTGTTGACCTCACCCTCTGGTCTCCAAGTGCTGATAAGGTTTCCGTTGTTGTCTATGACAAGAAAGACCCTGAAAAAGTAGTTGGAACTGTCGCCCTTGAAAAAGGAGAAAAAGGAACCTGGAAACAAACTCTGGATGCAAACTCTGGTCTCGGTATCAGCAACTACACTGGCTACTACTACCACTACCAAATCGAGCGCCAAGGTAAAACTGTCCTCGTTCTTGACCCTTATGCCAAATCATTAGCAGCTTGGAACAGTGACCTAGCAAAAACAGATGCCGCTCATAAGGTCGCTAAAGCTGCCTTTGTGGACCCATCTAAACTAGGTCCGCAAGACTTGACCTATGGAAAGATTCGTAACTTCAAATCACGTGAAGATGCCGTTATCTATGAAGCTCATGTACGTGACTTCACTTCGGATCCTGCCATCGCAAAAGACTTGACAAAACCATTTGGTACCTTTGAAGCCTTTATCGAAAAGCTTGACTACCTCAAGGATTTAGGTGTTACCCACATCCAACTCCTTCCTGTCTTGTCTTACTACTATGTCAATGAATTGAAGAATCAAGAACGACTGTCTGCCTATGCTTCAAGCAATAGCAACTACAACTGGGGTTATGACCCTCAAAACTACTTCTCCTTGACTGGTATGTACTCAAGCAATCCGAAGGACCCAGAAAAACGTATCGCAGAATTCAAAAACCTCATCAACGAAATCCACAAACGTGGCATGGGTGCCATCTTGGATGTGGTCTACAACCATACTGCAAATGTTGACATTTTTGAGGATATTGAGCCAAACTACTATCACTTCATGGATGCTGATGGTTCTCCACGTACTAGCTTTGGTGGTGGTCGTCTAGGAACAACCCACTACATGTCTAAACGTGTCTTGGTAGACTCAATTAAGTATCTGGTTGATACCTACAAAGTGGATGGTTTCCGTTTCGATATGATGGGAGACCACGATGCAGCTTCTATCGAAGAAGCTTATAAGGCTGCACGCGCCCTCAATCCAAACCTCATCATGTTAGGTGAAGGTTGGAGAACCTATGCTGGTGACGAGAACATGCCTACCAAACCTGCTGATCAGGATTGGATGAAACACACAGATACTGTTGCTGTATTTTCAGATGATATCCGTAACAACCTTAAGTCAGGTTATCCAAATGAAGGTCAACCTGCCTTTATCACAGGTGGTAAACGTGATATCAATACCATCTTTAAAAACCTCATTGCTCAGCCAACTAACTTTGAAGCGGACAACCCAGGAGATGTTATTCAGTATATCGCAGCCCACGATAACTTGACCCTCTTTGACATCATTGCTCAGTCTATCAAAAAAGACCCAAGCAAGGCTGAAAACTACGCTGAAATCCATCGTCGTTTGCGCCTTGGAAATCTCATGGTCTTGACAGCTCAAGGAACTCCGTTTATCCACTCTGGTCAGGAGTATGGACGTACCAAACAATTCTTGGACCCAGCCTACAAGAATCCTGTTTCAGAGGATAAGGTTCCAAACAAATCTCACTTGTTGCGTGATAAAGACGGTAATCCATTTGTCTATCCGTACTTCATCCATGACTCTTATGACTCTAGCGATGCTGTCAACAAGTTTGATTGGACTAAGGCAACAGATAAAAAAGCATATCCTGAGAATGTCAAGAGTCGCGACTACATGAAAGGACTGATTGCACTTCGCCAATCTACAGATGCCTTCCGACTCAAGAGTCTACAAGATATCAAAGAGCGTGTCCGCCTCATTACTGTCCCAGGCCAAAATGGTGTTGAAAAAGAAGACGTGGCCATCGGCTACCAAATCACCGCTCCAAATGGAGATATCTACGCTGTCTTTGTCAATGCGGATGATAAGGCTCGTGAATTCACTCTAGAAACAGCCTTTGCTCACCTGAGAAATGCTGAAGTTTTGGCAGATGAAAACCAAGCAGGACCAGTAGGAATCGCTAAACCAAAAGGTCTTGAATGGACTGATAAAGGATTGAGACTGAACGCTCTCACTGCTGTTGTTCTCCGCTTGTCACAAGGCGGTGCCATTGTCGCTCCAACTGTAGAAGAAAAACCAGAATTTGATATTTCTAGCTTGGAAGCTGACCAAAGTCAAGCCCAAAACCTAGCTACAAATCCTGAAACTCAGGAAACTGTTGCAGAGACTCTTTCTCAAAAAGTCCTTCCAAACACAGGAACTGAAAACAAATCACCGCTTGCTCTAGCTGGATTCAGCATCCTTACCCTTCTTGGACTGGGAAGTTTCCTAAAGAAAAAAGAGAAATAATAGGGCTATAGGCTTCAATAATCCAGCACTTTATAAATAATCAACAAAAAAGCAAGAACTAAAAAATTCTTGCTTTTTTAAATTAGAGAGTCAAAATTGAGACTTTTATTACCAGAGGATTCCCTTATAAGAAAAGAGGAACTAAATTCCTCTTAACTTTAAATCCTTGCTTCTGCATCTGCCACCACTTGAGCAAGACTGGTTTGGCTTAATTCTTCTTCCATGGCTTCTTGAATTTTATCTAACTTTTCATCTAAAACCCCATGGATATTGGCTCCTACTGGACAGTCAGGATTAGGATTATCATGGAAACTAAAGAGTTGTCCAGTCTTTCCAAGGCATTCCACAGCTTGATAAATATCCAAAAGACTGATATCCTCAAGATTTTTGATAATCTCTGCCCCTCCGGTTCCACGCGCGACAGAAATCAAGTCTGCTTTTTTCAGTTGGGACAAGGTTTTACGGATAATAACTGGATTGACTCCAACACTACTAGCTAGAAAATCACTAGTCACCTTGCTTTCCTTCCCTTTTAGGGCAATGATTACCAACATATGTGTCGCAATGGTAAATCGGCTTGAAATTTGCATGCAGTCCTCCTTTATTATCAACAAAGCTCATTCTTCTCTTATATTTATTATATCTCCTAGAGTTGTAATGTCAAGAGTTACGACTAAGCCAGTCGTCCAATTCAACATCATGTCCTTGACTCTGGGCGATTTCGTGCAACAAGTCCTGATTATGGGTATGGTGAATTCCATTGACTAAGCTTTCATAGTACACCTCATAGTAGGGCAATTTCAAATCTCTAGCCAATTGTAATTCTGACTCAACATCGTAATCAACACGACGAAAATCTATATCCTTCAAGCCTTTGTCATCAAAATCCAAAATCATATATTGCGCCCGCAAATCCCCACGTAGACTTGCAGATAAAAAGAAGGGTTGCCCAATTGATCCTGGATTTAAAATGAGTTGTCCCTCGCTCCCATAGCGAAGAAATTGCTGGTGAATATGCCCATAAATCGCAATATCACAGTCAGGATTGGTTACCAAACGGTCAAAATCCTCCTGCTTGCCAAGATGGATCAGTTCTCTTCCCCAATTTTTATCCGGCAAATGATGGCTTATCCCTACCTTCAGATTTCCAAACTGGCGGTGTGTGTGCATGGGAAATGCCTGTAGGGCTTCAATATCATCTAGACTAATTTCTTCCATAATATACTGGCATTGGCGCAAGAGGTAGCGATGGCTAGGTCTACTTGTATCTAATTTTCGATGAGCAGCTCGCCATAAACTCTCTTCCCAATTTCCCAGAACTCGAACCGTTATTGGCAAGCCTTCCAATCGTTGAAGAATATTTTTTCGTCCTGTCCCAGGCATGAGAATATCTCCCAAAAGCCAATATTCCTCAGCGCCTGCCTTCTCTGCATCTGCTAAAACAGCTTCCAGTGCTCTTGTATTTCCATGGATATCTGAAAGTACCGCAATTTTTGTCATATGATCCCCTCTTGCCTTCTCTCCTTTAATTATAACACTCTCAAAACCAAAGTCAAAAGCATCTTGTTTGCTATCATTTTTTACTTTACTTTTTTAGTGAAAAGGATTACAATGAAGGTGATAATAAATGAGGAGGTTTTTGCTATGACACAACGTTACGAAAACATCATGGTAGCAGTCGACGGTTCTAAAGAAGCTGATTTGGCTTTTATCAAAGGAGTTCAGTCAGCATTACGTAACCAGGCTAAATTAACCATTGCGCATGTAATCGATACTCGTGCTCTTCAAAGCATTTCAACATTCGATGCAGAAGTTTACGAAGAGTTACAAGTCGAGGCACAAGAGTTGATGGCAGAATATGAAAAACGTGCAAGAGACGCCGGTGTTTCAGATATTCAAGTTGTTATCGAAATGGGAAATCCTAAAACTCTTTTGGCTAAAACAATCCCTGACCAAGAACACGTTGATTTGATTTTGGTTGGAGCAACAGGACTTAACGCCTTCGAACGGTTACTTGTCGGATCTTCATCAGAATATATTTTACGACACACAAGCGTTGACCTTCTCGTCGTTCGAGACAAGGATAAAACTTTATAAATAGACTAAAAAAGGAGCGAATGGGCTCCTTTTTATTGTTTATTTTCTCTTTCCTTATGACGTTCATAAGCCTTGATTTGGCGTTCAATTTCCTTTTTGATCGCAGGTTCTGGGGCGTATTTTTCTTTCCAGTTATCTGGTTTCAAGATTTTATGCGTCACAGGATCAAAATGGGCCTTGCCATCTGGGAAAATTTTACCCATGTTGGCTTGATGGACAATTTCAAAGATTCTCTCTGGGTCTACCCCCATCAGAACAAAACTTCCATAGGTAAAGTAAAGCGTATCAATCAAAGCATCTACTTGACCAACGAGGCTTTTCTCAGCTGGTGTTGATTTGCTTACTTTTTCGGCTGCTTTATCAAGTGCCTGGTGCAAATCTTGTACAGCTTGTTTGAATTCCTCTTCAGAATGGCTTGCAGCACGGACAAATTCAACTAACTCTTCAATCTTAAAGCCGGCGCGATAAGTTGCCCCTTGCAAATCCCAAGCTATTGGTTCTTCTTGAGTTCGCTCGTCCATCATATGATGGAAGGTTTTAACCTTGTTAAAATGATAGTCACGACTGACAAAGACTTTTTCAGAAGACAAAACTCCAAAATATTCCAAAGCCTTGTGAATCCCATCATTTTGGTTGCTAGCAGTGATATGCTTGGCAACTTCTTTTACACTGCTACTACCATTTCCCATGGCAACAGACATACCAACACCCGCCAACATTTCCAAGTCATTATCCGAGTCTCCAAAGGCCATGACTTGATTGAGTTCAAAACCATACTCTTTTCCGACACGGCGAATTCCCTCTAACTTGGAATTTCCTTGATTGATAATGTCAGCCGCGAAAGGATTACTTCTGGTGAACTTCAGATTGTTTAATTCTTCAGCAGCATGGTTTGTCTCCTCAGGCGTCATCAACATAAGCACCTGATAGATCGGTTGGTTGATTAAGTCCAACAAATCATCTTCCTTCTGAGGAAGGGCCTTACTGACCATACGATTAAAGGAATGACTAACAGTACGAGTCAAAAATTTAGGTACAAATCGACTAACTAGCTGTGAAAGAGGGCTGAGTCCAAAGGACATAATCCGAGAACCGACAACGTCTTGTCGCGTTCCCATGGCAATCTCTTTTCGATTTTTCTTAGCATAAGAGATGATTTGTCTAAGACTTCTCTTATCAATAGGGCTAGCAAAAAGAACACGATCTTTGTTAAAGATATATTGGCCATTATAGGTCACTGCAAAATCCAGGTCTAAGTCGTCCATCAAATCCTTAACAAAAAAAGGTCCTCGCCCTGTTGCTACTCCAACAAGCACCCCTTGTTCTTTCACAATCTTGATAGCTTCTTTAGTGGACTTCAAAACACTCTTACGGTCATTTACAAGCGTTCCATCGATATCAAAAAAAACTGCTTTGACTTCCATTCTATCTCATTCCTTTCTTTTATGATACAATGATTATACCACATTTCAGAAAAAGTGAGTGAATCATGACTAAGAAAATCCTTGTTTTACATACTGGTGGCACTATCTCCATGCAGGCAGATGAATCTGGAGCTGTAAGGACTAGTGCTGATAACCCTATGAATCATATCTCTAATCCTCTCGAAGGTGTCGAAGTCCATTCCTTGGATTTTTTAAATTTGCCTAGCCCACACATCAAACCCAAGCATATGTTGGCCCTCTACAAAAAAATTAAACAAGAGGCAGCTGCATACGATGGGGTTGTTATTACACATGGGACAGATACCCTAGAAGAAACGGCTTATTTCCTCGACACCATGGAAGTACCTCATATACCTATCGTCCTGACAGGCGCTATGAGAAGCTCCAATGAACTGGGAAGCGATGGCGTCTACAATTATCTCAGTGCCTTACGCGTTGCGAGTGATGACAAGGCTTCAGATAAGGGTGTCTTGGTCGTTATGAACGATGAAATTCACGCCGCTAAATATGTCACAAAAACGCATACTACTAACGTTAGTACCTTTCAAACACCAACTCATGGACCACTCGGGCTCATTATGAAGCAGGAAATTCTCTACTTCAAGACGGCAGAACCTCGTGTTCGTTTTGACCTTGAGAGCATTCAAGGGCTGGTCCCTATTATCCCTGTTTATGCGGGAATGACCGATGAACTCCTCGATTTACTTCCTGTCGACCAGTTAGACGGACTGATTATCCAGGCTTTTGGTGCTGGAAATGTACCTAAGGAAACAGCTAAAAAATTAAAATCTCTTTGTCAATCAGGACTTCCTATTGCACTTGTTTCTCGTTGTTTCAATGGGATAGCAGAACCTGTTTATGCCTACGAAGGCGGTGGTGTCTGCCTACAAAATGACGGTGTTTATTTTGTAAAAGAACTAAACGCTCAGAAAGCGCGGCTAAAGCTCCTCATTGCAGTTAATGCAGGACTTAAAGACGATGAGCTCCGGGCATATATGGAAGGATAAGAAAAACCCAGGAAATCAGTTAGATTCCTGGGGATTTTTATTACTTTTTGCGAGTTGATTTGCGTTCTGTCAAACCGTGAGGGAGAAGAACTTCACGTTCCTCCAATTCTTCCTTATGCATAATCTTAGTCAACATACGCATACTAATCGCACCAAGGTCATACAAGGGTTGTGCGATAGTTGTCAGATTTGGTCGAGTATAGCGTGCGATTTGAGAATCATCACTTGTAATGATTTCAAAGTCTTCTGGTACTGAAACTCCATGGTCAGCTAAGCCGTTCAAGAGACCAGCTGCCAATTCATCACCAGTCACAATCGCTGCAGTTGCTTTTGAAGAAACTAAGCGTTCTGCCAAGGCATAGCCATCATCATAGCGATATTTAGACTCAAATACAAGACCTTCACTGTAGTTGACTCCTGCTTCTTTCAAAGCTTCTTTGTACCCAACCAAGCGAATTTTTCCGTTAATATCATCTACCAATGGTCCGCTAACAAAAGCAATCTTCTTGTTACGCTTCAACAAATGACAAACAGCATCCGCAGTAGCATTCTTATAGTCAATATTAACACTTGGAAGCTGGTGTTCTACGTCCACTGTTCCTGCAAGAACTACAGGGGTGCGTGAGCGTGAAAACTCTGAACGAATCTTTTCTGTCAAATGGTAGCCCATAAAGATAATACCATCGACTTGTTTTGAAAAGAGTGTATTAACTACTGCTACTTCTTTTTCATCATCTTCATCGCTATTAGCAAGGACGATGTTGTATTTGTACATTTCGGCAATATCATCAATTCCTTTTGCCAGAGCAGCGAAATAAGTATTTGTGATATCTGGAATGACAACACCGACAGTTGTTGTACGTTTGCTTGCCAAGCCACGAGCTACTGCATTTGGACGATAGTCTAGGCGTTCAATAACCTCTAGAACTTTCTTGCGAGTGTTCTCTTTGACATTCTTATTGCCATTGACTACACGACTGACTGTTGCCATTGAAACTCCTGCTTCTCGGGCAACGTCATAAATTGTTACTGTATCATCTGTGTTCATACCGTTTCCTTTCTAATGTTGAAAATTTTGTTTTCATGTTTACACCATTACTAGTTTACCATTTATTGTAAGCATTTTCAAGGGATATATAAAGTTTCTTTGAAAAAATTTTACTGTAAATCATATTTTCTGAAATTAGTTTACTTTTCTTGATTTTTATAGATGTTTGCAGTATGATAATAAAAAAATGAAGTAGGAGGCATCGATGGCTTTCACAGATTCGCATCGACGTTGTGCCAGTTTTGGTGTAGTAACCAATCTCCCAGATGATGTTATCGACTCGATCTGGTATATTATCGATCATTTTTTAAAGCATGTATTTGAACTAGAAGATGAGTTAGAATTTCAACTTTTAAACAGTAACGGTTCCATCACCTTCCGTTTTTCAAGTGAACATCTACCTACAACGATTGACTTCGATTTTAATCATCCCTTTGACCCATTGTATCCACCGAAAGTACTTGTTATGGATGTGGACGGCAAGGAAACTATCCTCCTCCCTGAAGAAAATGACCTATTTTAAAAACTCTAGCCTTCTGACTAGAGTTTTATTATTTTTTCAATTCTTGATACAAACGACGTATCGGTTGCCCTAGCACTGGATGGATAAAATGAGGTGCTATTTCTTGAAGTGACTCTAGGACAAAGAGGCGCTCAGCGATATAAGGATGAGGTAAGATGAGGTCATCTGTATAGATAACTTGACCCTCTACAAATAGCAAATCCAAGTCAATCAAGCGTGGTCCCCAATGTACCTCTCTAACTCGTCCCATTTCTGACTCAATCGCCAACAAGGTTTCTAACAAGATTGGAGCTGGCAACCAGGTTTCCACTTTAATGACTTGATTGGCAAAGCTAGCTTGCTCTACCCCGCCCCAAGGTTCAGTCGTAATTACGCTAGACTCCTTGAGAACATGGATGCCACGAGCTCGCATTTTTTCAATCGCTTGCTTGAGATTAGCCGTTTTATCCCCCATATTGCTACCTAGAGCAATAAAAGCTCTTTGTTTACGACGATGGATGGTCACTGAGCAAGTATCTAATGGCAAATGTACTGGCGCCCAAGGTTTTTTTAGTTCCAGTTCAATTTCTTGAACTATTGGATAGGTTTCAAAAGTGCGCTCTACTAGTTTGTAGGCTACTGTTTCAATCAAGTCCTCAGTGGTTTCCTGAAACCAAGCTGTCCATTGTTGACACAGTTCTCCGTAGTGTATAGAAGACTCCAAGTCCAACTCTGTCGCAGCCTTAGTCATATCATAGGATAAGCTAGCTGAAATGACAAACTTTTGCCCTAATTCCTTCTCACTAGGGAAGAGTCCATGAAAGGCAAAAACTTCCAGATCCTTAATGCGCAATTGATCCATAACTAGTCCTTTCTAGAAAAATCTACTTAAAACAGATTTCTTATAGTCCCATCAAACGGTATGCTTGATCTCGGAGGTCTTTATCCGTTTCAAAGACTCCACGAGCTACTGTTGTCAAGGTTGCAGTTCCTGGTTTTCGGACACCTCGCATACTCATACACATATGCTCTGCTTCAATCACAACAAATGCTCCCTTAGCACCTAGATAGTCCATCAAAGCATCAGCCACTTCGATATTCAAGCGTTCTTGAATCTGTGGCTTTTTAGCATAAACCTCAACTGTACGTGCCAGCTTTGACAAACCTGCCACCCGTCCATCTGGAATGTAGGCGATATGAGCTTTTCCATAAAATGGCAAGAAGTGATGTTCACACATGGTATGGAAAAAGATATCCTTTTCCACTACCATATTGTCATCGATAATTTCAAAGGATTTTGACAAATGCTCCTCTGCAGTTTGCCCAAGACCTGAAAAAATCTCTTGATACATGCGGGCTACACGAGCTGGTGTCTCCTGCAATCCTTCGCGGTTGATATCTTCACCAACTGCTTCGATAATCATTTTTACAGCCGTCTCAATTTTTTGTGTATCCATTCTCTAGTTTTTCCTCTCCATCAGATAGGCTCTCACCTGGCTCAAGAAATACAAGGAGCCCGTTACTATCCTAACTGTTTTTTTCTCTTCAATATCTATCATACTTTGGTCTAGAAATGCCTGCCAACTTTGGTAATTTAGATTTCTAGAATGAGCTACCTGTTTTAGCACCTCTTCGTCTGTCGCTCGACCATCATCAAAGTGAGTCAATGTCAGCTCAGTATCTAGCAAAGTTCCTAACAAGTCTAACATATCCTCTAAAGCCTTGGTTTTTATACATGTAAAAAGTATTTCCTTGTGATAATCAGCAAATCGTTCTTTCAGGGTAGCTAATAAAGCTTTGATTGCATGTGGATTGTGGGCCCCATCTAAAATCATCAAGGGACTTCTAGAAACAACTTCAAAGCGTCCAGGCCAGCTTGTTTCCTCTAAGGCTTGAGCCACTATATCATTTTCTGGCAATTCTCGTCCAGTCTCTTGACAATAGTCATCCAACAAAGTTAATGCCATTCCAGCATTCTCTATCTGGTGCAAACCAAGTAGACCTGTTTGAAAGCGACCTTGTCTAAGTGGGCTTGAATAGTCAAAGACTTCTCCCGTCCCCACACTCTCTTGATGACTGACTTGATAATCTCTTCCATAAACAAGCCTAGAAGCCTCTTTCGCTTTCGCAATCTGGTCAATAACCACCATAGCTTCTGGGACAATATTCCCTGTCACCATGGGAACTCCTTGTTTGATAATCCCAGCCTTCTGCTCTGCGATGGCTTCCAAGCTATCCCCTAAAAGCGCTACATGGTCTAATCCAATAGTTGTGATGCCAGTTAAGATAGGTTGGCAGACATTGGTACTATCCAAAAGTCCACCCATGCCAACTTCCATAATGGCCACATCGACTTGCTCAGAAGCAAAATAATCATAGGCTATAGCAGTGATAATCTCAAACTCTGTCGTCCCCTGCAAATCATGAGCATGCTCCCCTTCAAGTAGTGAGCGATAGTCCGACATTAAGACTTCTAATCTCGCTTCTGGAATCGATTCCTCATTAATAGCAATCTGATCGGTATAATGAATCAGATAGGGTGAGCTAAAGACTCCAACTCTTAGCCCCATCTTTACCAACATATTCTTCAAAAAGGCTATAGTAGATCCCTTACCATTGGTTCCTCCGATATGGATAACCTTGAGTTTCAGATGGGGATTGCCACGTAAGGCTAACAATTCCACCATCCTCTCCAAGCCGAAATGCGGTTGATTTGTCCGATAGTTTACTATCCACTGATTCGTTTCGTTCTTATTCATCTTACTTATATTGTTTCAAATCTAAATTTTCCGCATTATCTGCTAAGCGGATAGCTGATGCAATGTCGACGGCCATCTTGTGGCTAGCTACATCGTGTACACGCACCACTTCCACGCCTTGTCTAGCGGCAATACTGGTTACATGAGCCGAAGCAATATCGCGATTTCGGAAGCCAGCTTCAGTATCTGGATTGACTTCAAATCCATTTTCTTCAAGAATATTGATGACAAATCGTTTACGAGAGACTCCCAAAAAGATTGGATAGCCCATCTCGTGCAACTTATCAAGGTCACGTAAAAGTACCAGATTTTCCTTTTTGGTCAAGCCAAAGCCAATCCCAGGATCTAGCATGATCTTTTCTTTCGAAATCCCTGCTTTTTCCGTTCTTACTAGAGCACGATCAAAGAAAGCTGTCATCAATTCTTCAACTGATAGTTGTTCAAATTCAGCCAAGTCTTCCTTTGTAAAAGTCTCTCCAAATCCGAAATGAGGAAATATGAGTGAACTAGGGTGCTGAGGGCGTGCCATGACTGGATTAAACATGATGACTACCTGAGCTTCAGCCCTGGCAACCACCTCTGCCATCTTCTCGTCACCCATGAGGCCTGTAATGTCATTGACTATATTGGCTCCAGCCTGTAAAGCTGCTTCTGCAACTTGACTCTTCCAAGTGTCGACCGAAATCAGAACATCACTTTCTTGACGGATAGCCTGAATGACCGGAACGACACGTTGGATTTCCTCTTCTATCTCAACGTAACTACTTCCAGGTCGAGTAGATTCACCACCGATATCTAAGATAGTAGCACCTTCAGCTATCAATTTTCGAGCCTGTTTTAAGGCTTCTTCAATAGCAAAAAATTGGCCCCCATCAGAAAAAGAATCTGGGGTGACATTGATAATACCACAAATAGCTGTTTTTGTCTGATTGTCTCTTTTTTCCACGATTATCACTCAAATTTCATTTAGATTGGTATTCCTCTATTTTACTGTTTTTTTTGGATTCTGTCCAATTATCCCTCGGTAACTAAATATCTCTTGAACTATACAAGGGCGCAAAAAAAGGAGAACCTGAGTCCTCCTTTTTAGGTTTTCTTATTTTTCAGTCAAAGCTGCAAGTCCTGGAAGAACTTTACCTTCAAGAAGTTCCATTGATGCTCCACCACCAGTAGAGATCCATGAGAACTTGTCTGCGCGACCAAGGTTGATAGCTGCAGCAGCTGAGTCACCACCACCGATGATTGATTTAACGCCTGGTTGTTTCACGATAGCGTCCATCACACCGATTGTACCAGCTTGGAAGTCAGGGTTTTCAAATACACCCATTGGTCCGTTCCATACAACTGTTTTCGCACCAGTCAATTCTTGGTCGAATTTAGCGATTGATTTAGGACCGATATCAAGACCAAGGAATCCTGGGTCTACTGCTTCACCTTCAGTGTCTTTCACTTCAGTGTAGTCAGCAAATGCGTTCGCTTCTTTTGAGTCAACTGGCAAGATCAATTTACCATTTGATTTTTCAAGAAGAGATTTAGCAACATCCAATTTGTCTTCTTCTACAAGTGAGTTACCGATTTCGATACCTTGTGCTTTGTAGAATGTGTAAGTCATACCACCACCGATAAGAACTTTATCAGCTTTTTCAAGCAAGTTTTCGATAACACCGATCTTGTCAGATACTTTAGATCCACCAAGGATAGCTACGAATGGACGTTCTGGAGCTTCAACTGCTTCTTTGATGTAAGCAATTTCGTTTTCAAGAAGGAATCCAGCAACAGCTTTATCAACGTTTGCTGAGATACCAACGTTCGATGCGTGTGCACGGTGAGCTGTACCGAATGCATCGTTTACGAAGATACCATCTCCAAGTGATGCCCAGTATTTACCAAGTTCAGGATCGTTTTTAGATTCTTTCTTGCCGTCAACATCTTCGTAACGAGTGTTTTCAACCAAGAGAACTTGTCCATCTTCAAGAGCGTTAACAGCTGCTTCCAATTCAGCACCACGAGTAACACCTGGGATAAATTTAACTTCTTGACCCAATTTAGCAGCCAAGTCAGCAGCTACAGGAGCAAGTGATTTACCTTCTTTATCTGCTTCTTCTTTTACACGTCCAAGGTGAGAGAAGAGGATTGCACGTCCGCCTTGTTCAAGGATGTACTTGATAGTTGGAAGGGCAGCAGTGATACGGTTGTCGTTAGTGATCACGCCATCTTTTACAGGTACGTTGAAGTCAACACGAACGAGAACTTTTTTCCCTTTCAAGTCAACGTCTTTAACAGTCAATTTTGCCATTAGATATGACTCCTTCTTTTTTTTTACGTGTTAATTATATCACAAAATCAATAAAAGAGATAGCAAAACCTTAAACTTTTACTCTGAACCATTTCTCACCGGTAAATTTAGAGAATCCCTCAAATAACAATAGGTACTCCCATTTTTAACCTCAGCAAGACAAAAAAGATTTGACCATGAATAGTCAAATCTTTTTTATTGATATGAAGTCAATTTTAGATAAGTTGCTAACTTAATCTTCTTTTTTCTTTTGTGCGAGTAGTCCAAAACCACCTAGAACTCCAACCAAGCCAAGAGCAAGGAGATTTACATCTACTTCTTCACCTGTATTTGGAAGTTGTTTTCCTTCAGGTTTCTCAGCTTGTGCTTCTGTTTTTGCTGGTTCCTGTTTAGCTGCTTCTACTACTGGAGCAGGTGCAAGAGGTTTGTCAGTTTGGACATCAACTTTTGGACCAATCTCAACAATCTCAGTAACAGTTTCTTTGATAAGCTCTGTTCCCTTAAGACTGCGGTTGCCTTCTGCGTCAACTTCTACAAGATTTCTACGAAGCCCATCAACTCCTGCCTGAACTAAACGTCGTTCACCTGCCTGAAGGCTAGGATTTACTCGTTCTTCATGACCGTATGCAACCTTTTCTTCTTCAATCACCAATGCTGGATTGCTAATTGTCAAATCTTTGACTCCATCTAGTGGCTGAACACGGCTTTCTACCTTGGTACCAACTTCAGTAATCTCTGCCACTGCTTCCTTGACTACTTCTGTCTCAAGAAGAGTGCGGTTGCCTTTGGCATCAACTTCAATCAGACGACGAGTCTGACCTTCTACACCTACCTGAACAATACGACGTTCTCCCACCAAGAGGTCTCCTGACGGACGTTCTTGGCGTTCGAAGGCTTGAGTTTCTGTTTCAATCACTAACTCAGGTAGAGTTTCAACTGTTGGAGCAGTTTCATCTTCTAAACTACCTACATGATGGCTTTCTTCTGCAGGAGTTAGTTTCTTGTTCAGCTTTTCTTTCATGTCCGCAAAGGCTTCTGGAGTAGGATTTGTTGAGCCAACGAGAGTTTCTGCTTGAGCGATGATTGGATCGTCTGCATTTTTCTCACGAACTTTCCCTAGAAGAGTTTCAAGTTCTTCCTTAGCTGCTTGATAAACCTGTACACCATTCAAGTCAGCACCAGCTTGTTTCAAGTCATTCAAGGCTTGGTTGACTGCTTCTTGACTAGCATCATGGTTTTCTAAAATCGCTTTTGCTGCATCAATCTTCTCAATAAGAGCTGCTTGTTTTGCTGCATCCGCAAATGTATAAGCTACTGTTTCTTTGCGACCTTGAGCAGATGTGATCTCTTGTTTCAGATATTCGTCGTTAATGGCTGCCTTAGGTGACACTAGAACATCAAACTCGACAGTTTGACCTTGATAGTGCAATTGAAGTTTTTGACGGCCTGTTTTTTGAGAATCATAGCCTGTAATTTCAACTCCTTGGTCTGTAAAGCTATGTTCAGTCTCAGTTTCATCATCATATAAGACCTTGAAGCGTCCCTCTGATAAGTCAAGAGTATCGCCTACAAAGTAATCAATTTTCGGTTGTTTGCTAATATACAAGGCTGCGACTTCTTTTGGACCAGCTTCTTCACCAGTCACTTGAACCTTGAAGCTTCCTGCAACTGGAAGACCAAGATAGGTTACCGTTAAGTCTTGTTCACCATGATGGTGAGTATCGTAGCCGTTAACAACTACACCTGCATGACTGAGGTTGATGACTTCGTCTGCCTCTTCACCCTCATATTTGACGCGAAGAAGACCACCTTTGAGATTCAATTCCTCGCCATCTTGGTAAGTTGTCTTTTTAGGTGCTACTTCTAGACTGACAGACTTAATCTTTCTTTCATCCTGAGGAATCGTCACAGCAAGAGTATTACTGATTTCTTTACCTGGTAATTGTGTACGGTAGTAAAGAAGGCTTGGACGTTTTTCAAAACTTAATGCTTCTGTTGCTAAATCCCCTCCAACTACTGTGTTTAAAGTAGCGATAGGAGTTTGTGAATCTGCCTTGTCATAGACTGTAATTGTTGCTCCAGCAGGAACTTCTGAGAATCCAAGCTGAATCTTATTGTCCGTTAGAACGCGCGCTGCAACTTTAGCCATTGGGATGTTTTGGCTCTCCGTATCAAGAGTTTCATACATCTTCCAGTTGTAGATACGGATGGCTTTCCATGGTGTTCCATTGTCAGATGTGATAACATTCAAACGCCAGTCTTGGGCCGTAATTGGACTATCAAGAGTAATATCTGAAACATGGGCTTTATTGCCACGAACTGCTTTAGCTAGTTTCCATTCTCCAGCTTCATCCTTATAGTAGAGGTCAAAGTCCTTAGTATTCATCAAACCATCGTTGACAGATTCTCCACCAGCACCGGCATGGTCCATGACCCATCTAACGACACGGCGTGGTTGTGTCAAATGGATATCAACGCTACCACTCAACTGAGCAGAAGACCATTTGTCAGATAGACTAGTGATAGTTCCATTCAACATACCTTCGATACCTTCGCCGCCTTCTGTGTCTGGGAAGGTACTTCCGATAACAGTCGCTCCTGGAACGATATTTTCTGCTAATGGTCTTGGAAGACTTGTGTCTTGGACAGTCATTCCCCAGTCAAAGTTTGTAGTTGCTGCTTCAGAACGAAGACCATTCTTACCAACTGCGACAACCTTCAATTCTTGACTAGTACCAGTTGCACTAGCTGAACGGCTAACTTTTGGTAGGTAGATAGTAGTGGCAGATGAGCCTGTCAATAGGCGCCAAGCATCGCCATCCTTCTCATAAACTTCATAGAAGTCAGCATCTTTATTTCCAGTAAATTGGACAATGGCTTCCGCTTCTTGAGCATTTTTCAGAGATTGTTTAGCTACTTTAAGAGCTGTTGGTGCTTGAGGAGCCTCTTGATTATCTGTAACAGTCAACTCACCCAAGTTAAATTGATAACCCTTAAGGGCAGCAGTATTTTCAAAAGTGAGCTTGATGCCGTAAATAGTCTGACCTGCTAAGGCACTCAAATCAAATTCATCTTTTGTCCAATCGTCAGATAAAGTCAGCTCTTTGCGAGTATTCTCTCCACCATAAGTATAGTTTTTCTGAGTCGCAAACTCTACATAGACCTTGCTTCCCTTACCACCTTTATGAGCAACACGAAGTTTTGTTTTATCTGTTACTTCGAGTTTTGTAGAGTAAAGGCGAACATCTTGGTTGGTATTTTCAGCTAAATCACCCGCAAACTTAAGTGAATTACCACCATTGTAGGCATCTTCAAAGTCATAATCAGCTTGAAGTTTAGCACCTGATGAAGTTTGCCACCAGCGCCATGTAGGCAAGATACCTGATACAGAACGATAGTTCCATTCCGAATCCTTAGAAACTTTACCGTCTACAAACCATTTTTTACCATGTCCAGTGTTAAAGGATGTTGTAAAGGTACGTCCCACTGCTGGTGTGCGGTCAGCTACGAGGTTAGCAATTCCGTACCAGTCCTTGTCATCTGGTTTTTGACCAGTTGGATCTCCTTGGTAACCTGTAAAGAAGATATTTTCATTCTTGTGATAGTCTTCTCCTGTCTTACCAAGACTAGTGATAGTATCAGGTGCAAAGAGTCCAAGCGACAAGCGAAGTTTGCCATTTTCATCAAAAAGGGCATCCCATTTCACTTTTGTCTTGTAGGAACCACCTTGTTGCAATTCCAAACCTGCAAAGACATCGTACTGACTACGTCCAAGCCATTTGGCCATAGTTACAGAGTAATCATTTTTCTCTTTAGTCCAGTTAAAATTTGCAAAGAAGTGATCTGCAGGTACTTTATCGCCTTCTTTTTCCATGAATTGATAGTTGTACTCACCAAGTCCATCCTCATGGTAACGGCCATATTCATAAGTCATGGCATCATACCAAGAATACTTAACAGGATGGTTGACTTGAGCTGCATATTCCTTGGTGTAAAGCATGAAGTCACGCATTTTCTTACCAAGAGGCGTTACGATATCACCCGTAGTTTCTTGGTTGATAAAGTAGCCATCAAATCCATAATATTTAGCCAAATCAACTAACTTACGAGCGATAGGGAAAGTTCCATCCTCATCTTGTTGAAGGGCTGCAGCAAATTTTTCTTGGTCTGCAATACTATTAGACCAGTTAAAGAAAAGAGTACCCAATACTGGAACACCATTACGGTGACCAGCATCAATCACATCTGAAGTCGGAACGAGGCCTTCCCAGAAGACCATTGAATTCAAGTATTGCCAGTAGTCAAAAGCGTAGGCTTTAAACTCTTCACCACCTACAGATGCATGGTCTTTAGCCTTAGAGTTGGTATTGGCAAGAGCTTCAACCTTGGCGTCCTTATTGGCTTTTTCGTTGACTACATGCCCACGGTAACGTTTAGCCAATTCAACTGAAGAACGATTAATAGCGTCGTCTTCACGGGCACCCGGTTCCCATTTTAACAAATCTTCCCAGGTGTCAAACTTAATTTCTTTTGGTCGAAGACTTTTTTCTTCTGTCTTAGGAACATCAGAGACTGTTGCTTTCTCTTCAGCCTTATTTTCTGTAGTTGCAGGTGCTTCTTCAACCTTAGGAGTTTCAGTAGCTGGACTAGCCGCTTCCTTATCAGCTGCAGGCAATTGGTCCAAGGATGGTTTTTCTTCTGAAACGGCTTTGTCACTAACCTTGTTTTCAGTCTCCTCTAACTGCTTCAAGACTTCAGGTGAAGTAGTTGTTGGTTGTTCTGTAGTTGCAGTCGATGGCTGTTCAGTCGTGTTATTTGACGGTTGCTCTGCAGCTACAGCAGTAGTTGTTGTTTCATTTGCTGGAAGGGCAACTTCTTCTGCTAGAGCTTGGTTGGCAAATAAAACCGAGCCAATCATCAAAGAGCAGGCACCCACTGATAATTTTCGAATACTATAGCGGCAACGTTGCTCAAAAAATGGATTCTTCATCTTTTTCTCCTTTTACTTCCAAAAGTAAGCGTTTTATTTTTTGTTTTAAAAAAGTAACTGCTCTGGAAAAAGCAGAACTGTTCATTTTCATTTTACGTTATTTAAAGGAAGAGTCAACACTTGCCCATAAATATCTATAAAGGAGTGAATAAATGATATAAATTAGACAATTAGAAGCATTTTTCTACTTTTACTAGCATTTTTCTTAAAAAACTTCATTTACTACTTGTTAGATTGCTATTAATCCTTTAAAATAGAATGGGAGAAATTCCGCGATTAGTTTTCGGAGGAAAAAGAAAATGTCCATTAATTGGCAGGAAATTGCATTTCACTTTTTAGGTGGTCTGGGACTATTCTTATATAGTATCAAGACCATGGGAGACGGTTTGCAACAAGCAGCTGGAGATCGTCTTCGATATTACATTGACAAATATACTAGCAATCCTTTCTTTGGAATTTTAGTTGGAATTGGGATGACTGCCCTGATTCAATCGAGTTCAGGTGTTACGGTTATTACAGTTGGTCTGGTTAGTGCCGGACTATTGACTTTACGTCAGGCTATTGGGATTGTTATGGGAGCCAATATTGGAACAACCGTCACATCCTTTATCATCGGTTTTAAACTGGGAGACTACGCTTTACCGATGCTCTTTCTCGGAGCAGTCTGTCTCTTCTTCACAAAAAATAGAACCATCAATAACATCGGACGAATCCTCTTTGGTGTTGGTGGTATCTTCTTTGCCCTCAATCTTATGAGTGGCGCTATGGAACCCCTTAAGGATTTACAAGTCTTTAAAGACTATATGGTAGAACTTAGTAAAAATCCAATCTTGGGTGTTCTTGTCGGAACAGGTCTAACCCTTCTGATTCAAGCCTCCTCCGCGACCATCGGGATTCTACAAAATCTCTACGCTAGCAATCTGATTGACCTTCAGGGGGCCCTACCAGTTCTCTTTGGAGATAACATCGGAACAACTATCACTGCTATTATCGCTTCCTTGGGTGCTAATATCGCAGCCAAACGTGTGGCCGCAGCCCATGTAGCCTTTAACGTTATCGGAACTGTTATCTGTATTATCTTCCTCGTTCCATTTACAGGCTTAATCCAATGGTTTGAGAGCTTCTTAAATCTAGCTCCAGAAATGACCATCGCCTTCGCCCACGGAACCTTCAACATTACCAATACAATCATTCAGTTTCCATTCATCGGAGCTCTTGCCTTCTTGGTAACCAAGCTTATCCCTGGAGAAGACGAAGTTGTCAAATACGAACCTCTCTACCTTGATGAGCAACTGATCAAACAAGCTCCATCTATCGCTCTTGGAAATGCTAAAAAAGAACTTCTTCACTTGGGTAATTATGCTGCTAAAGCCTTTGACCTCTCTTACGACTATATCATCAACTCTAATGAAAAAGTTGCAGAGAAGGGACATAAGACTGAAGAAGCTATCAATACCATTGATGAAAAATTGACTCGTTACCTCATTAGTTTATCTGGTGAAGCTTTGAGCCAAAAAGAGAGTGAAGTCTTAACAAATATCCTTGACTCTTCACGAGACTTGGAACGTATCGGAGACCACGCAGAAGCCCTGCTTAATCTTAATGATTACTTGCAACGCAAGAATGTTCAGTTCTCTGAGGCTGCATTAGAAGAACTAGCAGAGATTTATCTTAAAACTAGCGAATTCGTCAAAGATGCTCTTGAAAGTGTAGAAAATAACGACCTCGAGAAAGCTCAAGCTCTTATCGAGCGACACGAAGACATCAACAACATGGAACGTGTCCTTCGTAAGACTCATATCAAACGTCTTAATAACGGAGAATGTTCTACCCAAGCAGGTGTCAACTTTATCGATATTATTTCACACTACACTCGTGTATCAGACCACGCTATGAACCTTGCTGAAAAGGTTTTGGCTGAACAAATCTAAGATAAAAAAATGCTTTGATTCGAAAGAATCAAAGCATTTTAAATAGCTCTCCAATCATAATGGAAGATGCTGCTGCGCCCTTGTACCTAGCTTCTTCCTTTTGGATAAAGCGGGCCAAATTGACTAACTCAGGCGCTGGGGTCTTGGGATTCTTGAGAAGTTCAAGAGTGACCAGACCTGATAGCCGTACTGCTAGCAATCGCTCATTAGTGCTGGGCAACTGCTTAGCAGTTTCTAGGAGTGCAACCACTAAATCTTCACTCAAGTTTTGACGGGCATGATTGTAAAGGTCCCGTATCAAGGTTTCTAGGTTTGGTTCTTCCATCCCCATCATCTCCATATTGATATTTAATAATTTTTAATCAAGTCTACAGTAGAGCGATCTAATTTTTTAACCAAGGCTTGTAGGAAAGCTTGAGCTTCAAGGAAATCGTCCATAGCATAAAGGGTTTGGTGAGAGTGGATATAACGAGCGCAGACACCGATTGTTGTAGATGGAACACCAGCATTTTTCAGATGAGCTGCTCCTGCATCTGTACCACCTTTTCCACAATAGTATTGGTATTTGATACCAGCTTCTTCAGCAGTTGTCAAAAGGAAGTCCTTCATGCCTGGGAGAAGCAAGTGACCTGGGTCGTAGAAACGAATCAAGGTTCCGTCACCAATCTTGCCTTGGCCACCATAGACATCACCTGCTGGTGAACAGTCTACAGCAAGGAATACTTCTGGATCAAATTTTGTTGTAGAGGCATGGGCACCACGAAGTCCAACTTCTTCTTGGACGTTAGCACCAAGGTAAAGTTCATTTCCTAGTTTTTGGCCTGACAAGTTTTCTGCCAACTCGCTAACCATGAGAACACCATAACGGTTATCCCATGCTTTTGAGATGATATTTTTTTCATTAGCAGTTAGGATTGCGCTACTATCTGGAACGATTGTGTCTCCAGGACGGATACCAAAACTTTCAGCCTCAGCCTTATCCGCAAAACCACCGTCAAAAACGATATCTGAAATAGCTGGCATTGTTGGCCCACCTGTGCCACGAGTCAAATGTGGAGGAACTGAACCTGAAATTACTGGAATCTCACGGCCTTGGCGAGTGAAGAGTTTAAAACGTTGGCTGCTGACAACCATCGGGTTCCAACCACCGATTTCAACTACTCGGAAGGTTCCATCTGGTTTGATTTCACTCACCATAAAACCAACTTCATCCATGTGAGATGCTACCAAGACGCGAGGGGCATTGGCTACTTCTGAGTGCTTAACTCCAAAAATACCACCTAGGCCATCTGTTACTACTTCATCCACGTGAGGAGTTATTTTCTCACGAAGATAAGAGCGTACAGGCGCTTCATGACCTGAGATAGCAGAAAGTTCTGTTACTTCTTTGATTTTAGAAAATAATGTTGTCATTTCTATCCCTTCTTTCTTTCAACCATTTTACCACTTTTTATAGGAGAAGGATAGTGAAAATCATCAATCTATACAACTATCTACACCAAAAAAGAATCACGACTGTGATTCTTTTTATTTTGAATTTCTCTTTAAAGAAAAGTGATCTGGTACGGGATCCTTACCCTCTTCGGACCAAGGATGACATCGCAATATCCGTGCCAATCCCATCAGAACCCCCTTAAATCCATGCTTTTCGATAGCTTGTATCATGTAGTTCGAACAAGTCGGTTCAAAGCGACAAGAAGGTGGAAAAGCAGGCGAGATAAATCGTTGATAAAATCGCACTGGCGCAATTAAAATTTTTTTCATTATTTATTATTGGTTACAGCCATGGTGTGTAATTGGCTGATTTCTTTTTTATTGAGACGACGTGATTCTCCTGGACGAAGACCCGTTAAGTCTAGATGTCCAAAACGAGTTCGAGAGAGTTTATCCACTTGGAGGCCAACAGCTTCAAACATCTTTTTAACCTGGTGATTGCGCCCTTCATGGATGGTCAACTGTACCACAGAGCGATTTTTAACCGGATCTACTTTGAGAATTTCGTAAACAGCTGGCTTGGTCTTTTTGCCATCAATCTCTACTCCACGAGTCAAAGGACGGAGATTTTCTTTATTGGCAATTCCTTTCACACGCGCAACATAGACCTTATCAATCTCATTACGAGGATGAATCATCTCATCTGTAAAGTCACCATCGTTGGTCAAAATCAAGACTCCAGACGTATCCCAGTCTAAGCGCCCCACAGGATAGATGCGCTCTTTCACATTGGGCAAAAGATCGACAACTGTCTTGCGGCCCTTGTCATCTGTCACGCTAGAAATCACACCGCGCGGTTTGTTAAGCAGATAGTAGACTTTTTCTTCGTTATAGATTGGTTGACCTTCAACTTCGACCTTGTCGCCTGACTTGATGGTCGTTGCTAGTTCACGCACGACTTGACCGTTAACCGTCACCAAGCCTTGCTTGATCAACTCCTCTGCTTTTCTCCTACTGGCCACTCCTGCGTGGGCAATATATTTATTGATTCTCATCTTCTTCTATCCTTTCACCAAATAATTGGCTTTCTTGTGCTTGAATGTCAAGCTCGTCAATCACAGGCAATTCTTCCAAATGGTTAATACCCATGTAATCTAGAAAATAATCCGTAGTTACATAGAGATTAGGTCGTCCAAGAACTTCTTTTTTCCCATCTTCTCTTATCAAGTCGAAGGCCTGTAACTTAGCTAGAGCTCCGCTTGAATTAACCCCACGAATAGCATCGATCTCAATTCTTGTGATAGGCTGCTTGTAGGCAATGATGGACAAGGTTTCAAGGGCAGCCCGAGATAGGCTCTGGTTGATGGGCGCCTTAGAATATTCTTTCAAAACACCTGCAAATTGAGCCTTGGTTACCAATCTATAAGCACCACCTGTCTCAATCAAGTCTAGACTAGAATCCTGATCTTTTTTATACTTTTTGGCTAATTTTTCCAAGCTTTGCTGAATTCCTGTTGGTGGAAGTGATAGAAGCTCAGCCAACTGGCGGATTCTAATCCCATCTTCCCCCGCTACAAACAGGAGTGCTTCTATTTTTGCTAAAGTACTCATACTTCCTCTCTATCAAGCCTGACTTTACTCTGCTTGATTTTCCTCATTCTTTTTCATGAGATAGATATCTCCAAAACTCTCTTTTTGAATCAAGAGAATTTCTTGGGTTTTAATCAATTCCAAAGTTGCTAAAAAGAGTGTAATAACCTCTTGCAAATCCTTGGTTTCTTTAAACAAATCCTGCAAGCATAATTGTTGACCTTCAACCAAGGCTTCTCGGACGATAACCATCATATCCTCAATCTTATACTCATCTCGTAAGATTGTTGTGTGACTTTTCGAGAATTCTTCCTTTTTCTTGGTCAGTAAGGTTGAAAAGGCTAAGAAAAGGTCGATAGTTGTCTTATCATGCACAAGTTCAGCATCCTCGTAAATTAACTCTGTCGGTGCTTTTGAGTAATATTGGGCTCGTTCTTGGTGCTTGACTTCCAACTGTTCTCCCAAAAGTTTAAATTTACGGTATTCCTCAATCTGAGAAAGGAGATCCTGCTCTAGGTCATCCTCTAAATCCGTCACTTCTGCAACCTTTGGCAAGAGCTTGCGACTTTTAATCAGCATGAGTTGGCTAGCCATGACCATATACTCTCCTGCAACTTCTAAACGCATAGCTTGTAAGGTCGATATGTAGGCTAGATACTGCTCAATAACCTCTGTGATCGGTACATCATAGATATCCATCTGATACTTTGAAACCAAGTGTAGGAGCAAGTCCAAAGGCCCTTCAAAATCTTTTAATTTAATATCCATTATCTATATTTTTCTAAGGTCATGACTGTCTTTAATCCTAACTTTTTAGCGATTTCGTACAAGTCAACCTTCTCTTCAATTTGTCTCAGTATAAATTGTTCTCTCAATCCTTGGGCAGATAAATCTGAAAAACCTTTTTCCTTTAAAAAAGCTTCTAACTGACGAAAGGCCCACTGACGTGAGTATGGCTTACCAGTTTTTTCAAAGAGGTAGGTCTGTCCCATCAAGGGTTCTAGCTCTGTTAGCAAGGCTCTTGGGAGAGCTACAATTCTTTGTTGGGAAGACTTAGTAATTCTCAATACTTGAAAATCCAGATTGATATCAGCAGTTTTTAAGGCTAGAATTTCACTCGGCAAGAGCCCTAATTCCAATATCAACAAAGCCAGTAACCGTCCTTCTGGATAGCTACTTTCTTGCCAGAAAGAACTCAATTCTAATAATTCTGGTCTTTCTTCCCTTTTCTCAGCCTGTTTCGGCAATTCCAAACGATAAAAGGTGCCAATCTTTCCTTTTTGGTACAAAAAGAAGAGAAATTGATTACAAGCAGAAACTTTACGCTTTTGGACACTGATTTTAAAATTTGATAGTTGAGCTTGGTAGATTTTTAAACTTGTCTCAGAAATTCGTTCTCCTATCATGTCTAAAAATTGCTCTAAATCGTACTTATAAGACTGCTTGGAATTACTGGACAAATCTTGTTTTTCATCTAAAAATGCTATGATCCATTCTCTCATTTACTTCGAATCTCATATTCCTTACTAAAGTCATGTAAGAGGGCATTGACAGCTTTTAGGATTGACTTACGTGTGATAATCCCCTGGAAGATTCCATCCTTATCTACGACAGGAAGGAAGGACTCATTCACCAGCTTGTGTAATACATCCGAGAGACGATAATCTGGCTCTACTACTGCAACATCCTTTTTAGTCATATGAACAATGTCTGTATCCGCCATGGCCTCTTGACTCAAGCCATTCTCCATTTGATAGGCCAGAATATCTCTAAGTCCAATTATTCCGACAAATTTCCTCTTATCTGTTACTACTGGAACCCTACTATAGGTCATCTGACTAAGCAAGAGAGTTGCATGATCTGCATTGTGAGTATCAATGAGTACAGCCAAATTTTCGGCAGGAGTCAAAAAGGTTTCCTCTTGATCCAGCAAAAAGAGTTCAAATTCTTTGGCAATCATCGAGCAAACTCCTTGGACAAGCCTGGATAAACCTCATGATTCCGTGTCAAAAAGTCTACTTTAAAGTAGCTATCATCAATCTCCACACGGGCATAGAGACATTCTCTGATAGTTCCACGTGGCTGACTGATAGAACCTGGATTTAAAAAGAGAGTCTTCCCTTCCATCCAAGCACTTGGAACATGCAAGTGCCCATAAAGACAGATATCTGCATCTTCCTCTTGAGCCCAGAAATCAAGCTTTTGGAAGTTGAAGTTAATATCAAATAAGTGCCCATGAGTCTGGATAATCTTGGTAGGACCCAGTTGAGTCACTAAGCGTTCTGGATAGTCTGAATAAAAATCCATATTGCCTCTGACTACCTGAATTCCTTCCCAAAGCGGTGAATCAGGGCGGAGCTCCGAGTCACCATCGTGAAAAATGGCATCAACTTTCCCAAGATAGCGATCACGTATTTCTTCTACAATCAAGCTATCTCCATGGGAGTCACTCATTACAATGATGGTTTGCTTTGCCATGATGGAAATACCTCCAAAAGTTTCTTAACGGCTAAGGCACGGTGAGATTGACTATTTTTTTCTTCAAGGGTTAATTCAGCTGATGACTTGCCTGTTTCTCCTACTAGGAAAAGAGGATCATAACCAAAACCATTTTCACCCTTAGGTTCAAAGTTAATGTAGCCTGGCCAATCGGCTTCGACCACCAAGCTTTCCTTACCTGGGCTAGCAACGACCAAGGTTGTGTGAAATTGAGCTGAACGGTCCTTGAGTTCAAAGACCATGGCTAATTCGTGTAAGAGTTTAGCATTGTTTTCCTGATCAGTGGCTCCCACTCCTGCAAATCGAGCTGACCAGACACCTGGCAATCCACCGAGAACATCGACTTTAAGACCTGAATCATCCGCTAGAACCATCTTACCTGTTAATTGGGAAATGGTTTCTGCCTTCAGGCGAGCATTTTCTTCAAAGGTCATACCTGTTTCAGCTACTTCAGGTAGGTCTGGATAATCATTGAGATTCTCCACATCATAGCCAAGTTTGTCAAAGATAGCACGAAATTCCTTGGTTTTACCCTCGTTACGAGTCGCAATCAGCAAAGTTTCTCTGACCTTGTTTGTCTCAAAGAAGGCCTCTACATCGACTCCTTCTTTAGGTAATTCCACATGCAAGAGTTGTCCATTTTCAACTAAGAGCAGGGCACCTTGGCGTTGAATGACTTCCAAGTTTCGGCCGGCTTCTGCATTTAAAATCTCAACGATAAAAGAGAGTAAACGGAAGTTGGAAGACCAGCGCATTACCGTAATCGTGATTGGAAAACCATTTTCCTCATCACGGAAAATGCGAGCCAAATCCATAAAATCAAGATCAAGAGGATCTTTTATGAGGCTATAGATTCCACCGTAGACGTCCCAGACACCTACATACCAGTCCTGGTCATCCTTGTATTCATAAATTTTGTTTGTCATAATGTTACATGCTCCACATGAATCTCTTTTTCTAGCCATTCGGCTCCAATTTGGGCAAAACTATGGCTATTTGCAGTCGTATAAAAACGGTGTTGTAGAGGCCCTGCATCGCGGCTACGATTAATCTCGAAATAATTGAGTAGGACCGAGATATCGCGAACACACTCCGCTCCACTATCGATTAGTTGTACCTTAGGTCCCATGACATTTTGGATGATAGGTCTGAGGAGCGGATAATGAGTACAACCTAAAATTAGACTATCCACTTTCCCAACCAAAGGACGTAGGGTTTCGTATACGACTTTCTTAGTCACACTGGTCGATAGAGCACCTGACTCGACCAAAGGAGCAAATTTGGGGCAAGCCAAACTCTCAACTTGTAAATCCGGATCCAAATCATGGATCTTTTGACGATAAATATCTGATTGTACTGTCATCGGTGTTCCAATCACACCGATTTTCCCGCCTTGGCTAGATTTGATAGCCGCTGAAGCACCGGGTAAAATCACTCCAAGAACAGGAATATCTAACTGGGCTTTAATCTCTTCCCAGACGACTGCCGTTGCTGTATTACAAGCAATGACAATCATCTTGACATCCTTGGTCAAAAGAAAGTTGACCAACTGCCAAGTATATTCACGAATTTGCTCAGCAGGACGAGGCCCGTAAGGCGCTCGTGCCGAATCTCCAATATAGACGATTTCTTCATGAGGAAGCTGGCGCATGAGCTCACGTACAACGGTCAAGCCCCCAACACCCGAATCCAAAAAACCAATTGGTCGATTATCCATACAGTCTTCTTTCTAGTCTCATTTTTCTGATTGATAGTTCATTATCATTACATTTCTCGCTGAAATTTCTGACAGAATGGTAAAATTCCATTTGTCTCCTTCTTAATCATAATCAAATATCAATAGAATGCAAGGAAAAAGTCTTATTCTTAAATATCAGTTGAACATAGTGAGAAGTCTGGAATTTTCATCCCAGACTTTTCCTATTTATTTCTTTTTATTGTTAGCAAGGGCTGCTTTTTGTTGGCGAATGATTTGGTGGTAAACTTGTTGTACCTTAGCTTCGCTTGGCTTTTGACCATTTGCACTCAAAAGAGTACGAACTGCTTCTGCATTCAAACGTGGGTTATCAGCAAATTCTTTTTCGATTTGCTTGCGCACCAAGTACATTCCCCCAAGAGCTCCACCTAGAAAAGCTAAAACAATCAATACAATTGCTAAAATAAGGTCCATAATATTTCTCCTGTTTCTTTTTAGAATCTTCTATATTATACCATAAAGTCCCACGCCTGACTAGTTTGAGTTACGCTTTCAGATGGCTAATTCCTCATATTTCGTTTAATATTTAATCATTTTTAAGTTCGATTTTTATAAAAAAATAAAAGCACTAAAATTTGTAAAAAAATTCAGTTTTTCCGAAAAAGCCTTGCATTGGACCGATTTATTTGCTATATTAAGATTATACAAAACAAAGGAAACATCTTTCTGCAAGGCTTATTTTTTTACACAAAAATGTATGCGCTTACAGATTCGAGAAAGGAGTTTTTATGGAGAAGAGCTATTGGGAAAAATCCTGTAAGTATAGCATCCGAAAGTTGACCGTTGGAACTGCTTCTGTTTTACTGGGAGCTGTTTTTCTAGCGACACAAAACGTAGCCGCGGATAGCCTCGAAGTGAAGGAACATCAAACAAACGTCAGCGAGACAACGGTTCAAGTGGATACGAAAGTAGAGGAACCAAGTCAAGCAAAGACGGAGAATCAGCCAAGCACAGACACTCATCCTTCTACTAAATTAGCTGACAAAGAGGTAAAACCTGAAAAGGAATTACCTCAAACACATCATCAATCAGAGACTAACGCTGTAGTTGAACCTTCTGAAAATAAGGAGAGTGAAAAGCCAGAACTTCCTATGACTAAGCAAGAAAACTATCAACTTCATTACGACCAACCAACTGCTCCTTCTTATGACGGCTGGGAAAAACAAGCCTTGCCTGTCGGAAACGGTGAAATGGGGTCTAAGGTTTTTGGATTAATCGGTGAAGAAAGAATCCAATACAATGAAAAAACTCTCTGGTCTGGTGGGCCACAACCTGATAGCACTGACTACAATGGAGGGAACTATCAGGAACGCTATAAGGTTTTGGCAGAAATTCGTAAAGCCTTGGAAGAAGGAAACCGCCAAAAAGCCAAACAATTGGCAGAGCGCAACCTAGTGGGTCCAAACAATGCTCAGTATGGTCGTTACTTATCTTTTGGTGATATCTTTATGGTCTTTAACAACCAAAAGAAAGGCTTGGAGAATGTTACCGACTATCATCGTGGCTTAGATATTTCTGAGGCCATCTCGACTACTTCATATACCCAAGACGGTACAAACTTTAAACGCGAAACCTTCTCTAGCTATCCTGATGATGTTACTGTCACCCACTTGAGTAAAAAAGGGGATAAAACTCTTGATTTTACACTTTGGAATAGCTTGACTGAAGATTTGATTGCGAATGGCGACTACTCCTGGGAATATTCGAAGTATAAACAAGGGGCAGTCACTACCGATTCAAATGGTATCTTGCTCAAAGGAACTGTCAAGGACAATGGTCTGAAATTTGCTTCCTATCTCGGAATCAAGACAGACGGACAAGTCACTGCACAAGATGGCTATTTGACTGTCACCGGAGCCAGCTATGCGACCCTTTTACTCAGTGCCAAGACCAACTTTGCTCAAAATCCAAAAACCAATTATCGCAAGGATATTGACCTAGAAAATACTGTTAAGTCTATCGTAGAAGCTGCCAAGGCAAAAGATTATGAAACCCTAAAAAATAACCACATCAAGGATTATCAAAGTCTCTTCAATCGTGTTCAACTAAATCTTGGTGGCAACAAGTCTAGCCAAACCACAAAAGAAGCTCTGCATACCTATAACCCAGAAAAAGGGCAAAAACTAGAAGAGCTCTTCTTCCAATACGGACGTTACCTACTCATCAGTTCTTCTCGTGACCGGACAGATGCCCTTCCTGCCAACTTGCAGGGAGTCTGGAATGCTGTAGATAATCCACCTTGGAACTCAGATTACCACCTCAATGTCAACCTTCAGATGAACTATTGGCCTGCCTATATGAATAATCTTGCAGAAACGGCTAAGCCAATGGTCAATTATATTGATGACATGCGCTACTATGGTCGTATCGCTGCTAAAGAGTATGCAGGCATCGAATCCAAAGAAGGTCAAGAAAACGGTTGGTTAGTTCATACTCAGGCGACACCATTTGGATGGACCACTCCTGGTTGGAACTACTATTGGGGTTGGTCTCCTGCTGCCAATGCTTGGATGATGCAGAACGTCTATGACTACTACAAATTCACCAAGGATGAAACTTATCTCAAAGAAAAGATTTATCCAATGCTCAAGGAAACAGCTAAGTTCTGGAACTCCTTCTTACACTACGACAAGTCTAGTGACCGTTGGGTTTCTTCTCCATCATACTCGCCAGAGCATGGAACCATTACGATTGGGAATACCTTTGACCAATCTCTAGTTTGGCAGTTATTCCATGATTATATGGAAGCAGCCAATCATCTCAATGTCGACCAAGATTTGGTGACAGAAGTAAAGGCTAAATTTGACAAGCTCAAACCACTTCATATCAACCAAGACGGCCGTATCAAGGAATGGTATGAGGAAGACAGCCCTCAATTCACTAATGAAGGCATTGAAAACCATCACCGTCACGTTTCTCATCTGGTTGGACTCTTCCCAGGTACTCTATTTGGCAAGGATCAACCCGAATACCTAGAGGCAGCACGCGCAACCCTAAACCACCGTGGAGATGGTGGAACTGGTTGGTCTAAAGCCAATAAAATCAACCTCTGGGCTCGTCTCTTAGATGGAAATCGTGCCCACCGTTTATTAGCAGAACAGCTTAAATCCTCAACTCTAGAAAACCTCTGGGATACGCACGCGCCTTTCCAAATTGATGGGAACTTTGGTGCAACCAGCGGTATGGCAGAAATGCTCCTTCAGTCTCACACAGGCTACATTGCCCCATTACCAGCCCTTCCAGATGCTTGGAAAGACGGTCAAGTCTCAGGTCTCGTAGCTCGTGGTAATTTTGAAGTCAGCATGAAATGGAAAGAGAAAAATCTTGAGACGCTATCCTTCCTTTCTAACGTTGGTGGAGACTTAGTCGTAGACTATCCAAATATCGAAGCTAGCCTTATCAAGGTTAACGGTAAGGAAGTACAAGCTACCCGTATCAAAGACAACCGCATTCAACTTGCAACTCAAAAGGGTGATGTCATTACCTTTGAGAACTTCCCTGGTCGTGTCACTCGCCTGACTGCTCAACGAAAAGATTCAACAACTGCTGAACTCAACTTTAATGCAGTTGAAGGGGCGACTCATTATGTCATCCATCGGGCAAGCACGGATGAAAATAGTCAAAACTCTACCGTCCGTGAGTTTACAACCAACCAAACTCACTTCGTCGATCGATCTATTGATTCAAGCCACGCTTATACATACACTGTTCAGGCAGTCTTGGGAGACCGCTCAACACCTGTTTCAGATACTGCTTCAATCTCTGCCTTTAGTGAGCTCATGGACGATCGTGACTCTCGCATTCAGTATGGTGCTGCCTTTGGAGACTGGTCTGACTCGGAACTCTTTGGCGGAACAGAAAAATACGCCGATATCTCAAATGGGAATTATTCCGATAAGGATGCAACAGCAACCATTCCTTTCAATGGACCTGGTATTGAAATTTACGGACTCAAGTCTTCTCAATTAGGACTTGCTGAGGTTACAATCGATGGCAAATCTGTTGGTGAGCTTGATTTCTATACGGCTGGAGCTACTGAAAAGGGTGCCCTAATCGGTCGTTATACAAATCTATCTTCAGGCCCTCACCTTATGACTATCACTGTTAAGCGTGAACATAAGGGACGTGGAAGTGAACGCTCAAAAATTTCCTTAGATTACTTCAAGGTCTTCCCAGGACAAGGAGAAACAGTTGAGAAAATAGATGATCGTGATTCTCGTATCCAATACGGCTCAGCATTTAAAGACTGGACTGATGCGGAACTCTATGCTTCTACAGAGAAATATGCAGATATCAACGCAGACGATAGTCTTGCTCCTGAAGCAACTGCAAGAATCCCATTCTCTGGCACAGGTATTCGTATTTATGGTCTGAAAACTTCAGCTCTTGGCAAGGCACTTGTAACACTCGATGGAAAAGAAATGCCTAGCCTTGACTTCTACACTGCCGGAGCTACCGAAAAAGGAGCTTTGATTGGCGAATTCACGAATCTAGCAGATGGCGACCACGTCTTAACTTTAAAAGTGGACCCAGATTCTCCAGAAGGACGAAAGAAAATCTCTCTTGATTCATTCGACATTCTAAAAGCTCTATCAGTATCATTAGATACACCAAGCCTCGAACCTATAAAAGTAGAAGATAAGAAAGTAACACTAACTTTACCAACTGGTAACTGGGATGCTGTTGCTGTGACATTCCCTGGTGTTACAGATCCCCTACTCCTAAGAAAAGTCGATGAAGATCATCTTGTCACTTCTGGCGAGCAAACTGTATTAAGCATAAAGGATAACAAGGTTCAAATCGACATTCCTGAAACTGTGGAACGTAAATCTGGCAATCCAATAGAAGCTTATGCTATCCTAGGAGAAACACGAAGCAGTACTATTGTAACAGTTTTTCCAAAAGGGGAAACTGCACCTGTAGAAGAAAAAGTTGTTACAAGCAAAGGTGATGAGCCTGCTCCAGTAGTAACCATTCCTGAATATACTGACCCAATTGGAACTGCAGGAGAACAGGAAGCGCCTACTGTAGATATTCCGGAATACACTGAGCCTATTGGTACTGCAGGGGAACAAGAAGCGCCTATCGTAGATATTCCGGAATACACTGATCCTATCGGTACTGCAGGGGAACAAGAAGCGCCTATTGTAGATATTCCTGAATACACTAAGTCTATCGGTACTGCAGGGCAACAAGAAGCGCCTATTGTAGATATTCCTGAATACACTGGACCTATCGGTACTGCGAGCGACCAGGCTGCGCCTAGCGTAGATATCCCTGAATACACTGGATCTATCGGTACTGCGAGTGACCAAGCGGCTCCTAGCATCTCTCTTCCTGAGTTTAAACTCAAAGCCTTAAAAGACCAGGCTACCGGAGTTCAAGTCATCAGTGGAGCAAATGAGCTAGGTGAAGCAAGTTATCTTGAAATCCAGAAAGTAGACAAGCAAGAACTCTTGGGCAAGAAATATGGTGCCTACAACATTCAACTCAAGGATGAAAATGGTCAACCAATACAAGCAAAAGGTGCTGTACTGGTTCGATTACCAATTTCTGGTACAGTCCAGGAATTCTATCGTTTCAGTTCAGAAAAAGACTTGAAATCACAAGATTTCACCATTCGTGATGGTATGCTTGAGTTTCTCACCATTGATTTGACTACCTATGCTATCGTCTACAAGACTGAAACAGAAGTCAAACAACCAAGCTCAAGTCAAATCGAAGAAGCTAGTCCATTAGCAAATAAAAACCAGCTCATTGGTGAAAATTCTACAAATGACAAACAGCTTCCTGCCACTGGAGAAGAGTCTAGCCCACTCCTCTTCATGGCAAGTCTCAGTCTAGCCTTAACTGCTGCCTTATTGCTAAAAGGTAAAAAAGAGTGATCCCAATAAATCTATAAAGATTTAGATAAATAGAAAAAGGATGAGTAATTTACTCATCCTTTTGATTTCTTTCAGAGTCTTTTAAAATAAACTAAAAAGCCAGTTATAAATCCAGTTAAAAATCGAATATAACAAATTCATAAGGAATTCATAAAAAATTAAACAAATGTGATACCAAATGAATTCTACAATGGCGATTAGTGGTTTCACCAGGATATAAAACAAAATATCCCAAATAAGCTTCATTTTTTATCTTCCTTTCTAGGAAGTCCCACAATCCAAGGTAGAGAAGATAACATTTTATAGGCCGTAAGAAATTTAGCAAACTCTAGGGCTTTTGGCTCAGATTCCTTCTTTTCAGTCAATACTTCCATCCCTTTTACCCAAAGGCATGTTCCAATTACTCTAGCCATGTTGGTAAAAAAATTTGGTTGGTTGTCCATGTGATTCTCCCGTAGTTCATATCGTTTCTAACAGATTAGTTTTTGTTGTATTCAGTATATCAAATTTAAGTAGATTATCAAGTTTTTATCTGCAAAATAAAAAAGTTTCATAACCTTTCTAGAATAATACTAGGAAGATTATAAAACTTTTGATTAGTTCATATCTTTTTTATAGCGTTCCAATTCTGCTTGGTTAGCCCAAACATAATGTCCTGGACGAATTTCAACCATAGATGGTTTATCAGTTTCGTAGTCATGTTGACTAGGGTCATAGACTTTCAAAATTTTCTTACGTTCCAAGATTGGATCTGGAATCGGCACAGCTGATAAAAGTGCTTGTGTGTATGGATGAACTGGATTGTTAAACAATTCTTCAGTTTCAGCCACTTCAACAATGACACCCTTATAAATTACCGCGATACGATCAGAGATAAAACGAACTACTGACAAATCGTGGGCGATAAAGAGATATGTCAAGCCCAATTCTTTTTGGAATTTCTTGAGCAAGTTCAAAACTTGGGCACGAACAGAAACGTCCAAGGCTGAAATTGGCTCATCCGCGATAACGAAATCAGGTTCCATAACCAAGGCACGGGCAATCCCGATACGTTGACGTTGTCCACCTGAAAACTCATGTGGGTAACGTGTCAAATGCTCAGATAAGAGTCCAACTTCACTGATAATCTTTTTAACTTTTTCTTGTCTTTCTTCCTCATCCTTAAATAGATGATAGTTATAAAGACCTTCAGAAATGATATAGTCAACTGTTGCACGTTCATTCAAACTAGCAGCAGGGTCTTGGAAAATCATTTGGATTCGGCGGACTAATTCTGACGCTTGAGTACGTGATTTTTTCCCATTAATTTTTTGACCATCAAAGATGATATCACCTTTGCTGGTATTATTCAAACCGATAATTGCACGACCAATTGTTGTTTTACCACTACCAGATTCTCCAACAAGTGAGAATGTTTCACCTTTGTTGATAAAGAAATTGGCATTCTTAACAGCTACAAACTTTTTACTTCCTTCACCGAAGGAAATCTCTAAGTCTTTAATTTCTACTAATTTTTCAGACATTTCCTTCCTCCTAGTTTTCCAGATGAACAAGACCCATTCTCTCACGAATCTTGTCATGTAAATTTGCAATTACTGCTGGTTTTGCAACTTTTGGTGCTTGCTCATGAAGTAACCATGTTTTAGCCCAATGAGTATCTGAAACAGCAAATTTAGGTGCTTTTTCTTCGAAATCAATTTTCATTGCGTAATCTGAACGAAGAGCAAAAGCATCTCCCTTCAATTCTGTATAAAGTGATGGAGGTGTTCCCGGAATTGAATACAATTCTCCTTTATCGTCAGCCAACTGTGGCAAACTTGATAAGAGGCTCCATGTGTATGGGTGACGTGGATCGTAGAAGATTTCTTCAACTGTACCATACTCTACGATTTCACCAGCATACATAACCGCAACTTTGTCAGCAATACTTGCTACCACACCAAGGTCGTGTGTGATAAAGATTGTTGTAAAGTGATATTCATTTTGGAGGGACTTCAACAAGTCAATAATCTGAGCTTGAATCGTCACATCAAGGGCAGTTGTTGGCTCATCACAGATAAGCACATCTGGACGACAGGCAAGAGCAATAGCGATAACGATACGTTGACGCATTCCCCCAGAATATTGGAATGGATACTCCTCAAAACGCTTTTCAGCATCAGGAATACCAACCTTATTCATGTAGTCGATAGCCATTTCTTTTGCTTCTTTTGCTGTTTTACCTTGGTGTTTAATGATAACCTCAGTAATTTGGCTTCCGATTGTTTTGATTGGGTCCAAACTAGTCATAGGATCTTGGAAGATAGTTGCAATCTTAGCACCACGAATTTGCTCCCAATCTTTGTGAGACGAAAGTGCTGTTAGGTCTTGTCCACGGTAATCGATGCTCCCCTGAGCGATACGCCCGTTTTCTTCTAACATTCCCGTGAATGTTTTGGTCAAAACTGATTTACCAGAACCAGACTCTCCAACTAAGGCAAGAACTTCTCCTTCAATCAACTCAAGAGAGACTCCTCGAATAGCCGTCAATACTTTGTCACGAACATCAAATTCCACGACAATATCTTGAGCAGATAAAATTACTTTTTTATTATTTGTCATTTCTACTCCTATCTATGTGTACGTGGATCACTAGCATCGGCTAGGTTTTGTCCAACAATGAAAAGTGATAAGGATACCAAGACCAAAGTTGTTAATGGAATCCAGAAGAGGTAAGCATTTGTCGTTACGTTCTGAGAATAGTCTGAAATCAAACGTCCCAAACTTGGAACTGTAATTGGTAACCCAAGACCAAAGAATGATAGGAAAGCTTCGTATGAGATAAATGCCGGAAGCATTTGTGTCAAAGTCGTTACGATAACAGATACCAACTGAGGCATAATGTTTTTCACTACAATCTTAAATGTTGGTGTTCCAAGCGTACGAGAAGCAAGGTTATACTCCAAATCACGGTAACGCATGATTTGAATACGGATTGAATAAGCAATACCAATCCAAGTAGTTACACTCATGGCAAAAATCAAATTCCAGAAACCTGCACCGATAGAGTAAGTCAAAACAATGACAATCAAAAGAGACGGAATGTTATTGATAACGTTGTATACTTCCATCATGATGCGGTCTACTGATTTTGAAATACCCCAGATTCCACCTACAATTACACCGATAACAAGGTTGATAAAGGTCGCAATTACAGAAATCAAGATAGAGTTACGAGCTCCAAACCAGACACCATCAAAGAGAGATTTCCCGTTACTATCTGTACCGAACCAATGTTCAGCATTCGGTTTGATATAGCGAGCACTAAAATCATTTACCTTACTAACATCGTTAAAGTCAAAATCTGAGAACATTGGGTAGATGAAACTCATCAAAACGATAGCAATCAAGATACCGAGCATGATGACTGTTGATTTTTTCTTCAAAAACTGTCTAAAGACAGAACCCCAGTATGAATAGGCAGGAGTATCAATTGCTTCAGAGGCATAATCATCACGTTTTACAAATTGAAATTTATCATTACTAATTGTAGACATTATTTGCCTCCTTTCTCTGTCAATTTAATACGTGGGTCAATCATGGTCATCCAAATATCACCAACAAATAGTGAGAAGATAGATACACATGTGAAAATAAAGACAAGACCAACAACCATATTGTTGTTTGATGCTTTTACAGAGTCAATCAGCATTTTACCCATACCAGGGAAAGCGAAGACTGTTTCTGTAAGAGTTGCTCCACCGATAACACCAATAATAGAACCTGGAATACCTGAAACGAGCGGTACCATAGCGTTCTTAAAGATGTGTTTATTTGAAATTTCTTTCTCAGATAGACCTTTTGCACGTGCAAAACGTACAAAGTCTTGAGATTGTAAGTCAATCATGTAACGACGAATCCAAATTGCCATACCAGGTGCACCCAACAAGCCCAAAATCACTGCAGGAAGGACATAAGAACGCCAATCTCCAGCACCCAAAATTGGGAATGAATCAGGGAATCCGATAGATGAACCAATCAAACGAATGATATAAACCAAGGCAATGGTTGGAAGAGCAAGCAAGAAAGTCAAGGTTCCTGTTGAGAAACTATCAATCCAAGTATTCTTGAATCGAGCCATTGCAGAACCAAGCGGAATCGCAATCGCATATGAAATCGCAAGACCAATTAAACCTGTGATAGCAGAACTTGCAATCATTGAAGGATATTGATAATTACTTTCAGTAGCTGTATAAGGATCATCCTTACCATAGTTTGCTACTTCACGTGCATCTGCCTGACTTGGAGATTTGTAGGTTCTTGAGTAAATATTGACTGATGATGTTTTCTTACCTGTTGGGAATTGAACTTCTGAAGTCTTCGTTTGTCCTTGACCTTGTGTGATAACTTGAAGAACAGGAGTATTGGCATAAGTTGGGTAAGAATCTCCTAAGTTCAAGTTGACAAAGTTTTGGTGAACAAATGGGAATTGACTGTTGAAGTACAAGAGGTATTTATGTTTAGTCCCTGAACCTACTAGAGACCATCCAATAGCTGGATCGTTTTCAAAACGCAAATAACGCTCTAAATTAGGATTTTCCGGGTCTTGAATCTTGTTTGTATGGTCAATTTCAAGCAAGTTTGCATAGAACTTGAACACACGCTCGAAAATAGGGATTTCACGAGTAGCATAGAATTGTCCGCTCTCTGTGAATTCACCCAAAGTCCAACCGTTACCAAGTTGTTGGATATATTTTTCGTAGATAGCTTTATTTGTATCGTTTGCATCAACGGTTACAGAAGGGTCAATGCTACTAGCTTTTTCCTGCAACTCTTTCGTATCGTAATATTCGATATAACCCATACGCTCAAAAACGGTATTTTCATAGTTATCACGTTTATCAGCTGTTGTTGCAATTTTATTGTAGTTAGTATCTTGTTTGAAGATCAACTTCCGTGGAACCATCGTATAGATGATTGTGTAAATCAAGGTCGTTACTAAAAAGATAGAAACTAACGACCGCAAGATACGCATAAAAACATATTTTTTCATATTATTTCCTTTAAAATCCCAAAAGAACCTTCTCCTTTTGGAGAGAAAGTTCTGATGAGCATTATTTATTTCACGTGGCTCGCTAATTCTTTTTGAGCTTTTTCGTTTGATTCAGCTTTTTCTTTGAGCCATTTTTCACGAGCTTTTTTGTATTCTTCTTTTGTAATAGGTTTTTCACCAACTTCAGTGTACTTCAAGTAACCTGAGGTTTCTCCTTTAAGACCCGCAACTGAGTAAGAAGAAGTAAATGGAATAACTTTAGATACAAATGATACAGCGGTTTCTTTTGGACCTGCCATTACAGGAATTGTCAAACCGTTGTCTGTTAACCAAGCTTGTGCAAGGGCATATTTTTCATAACGTTTTTGAACGTCTTGATTTTCTTTGTTTGCTTCATCAAGTAATTTTTCATAGTCAGACAAACCAAGTTTTTGGATAACTGATGCATCAGTATCTTTATCGATACCCATAATCAAACGAGTATTACCACCTTTAATCGTGAACTGGTCTAAGAATGTTGATGGATCCTGATAATCTGGATTCCATCCAGTCAAGGTATGAATATCCCAGTCTTGTTCTTTGGCTGTTAGAGCACTAAATGAAAGTGGTAATGCTTCTGCTTGGGTCATTTGTTGAAGATCAATGACAACATTGTCAGATCCAAGTACGTTTTCAATAGACTGTTTAAGCGATTGAACACGGTTTACAACAGCTGTAGATTCTTGGATTGTTAGAGCATCCAAATGGATTGGGAATTCTACTCCTTCTGCTTTCAAGCTTTCTTTTGCTTTAGCAAAGGCAGCCTTAGCTTTTTCTTCGTTGTAGAGACCGTTTTGTGAATCAGCAAGCGATACGTTTGACCATGTGCTTGAGTTTGTCTTCGCAAGACTTTCTTCTACAAGTTTACCAAATTGTTTGTCCCCAACTTGAAGATCATATGGCGAGAAAGTATTACGGATTCCAACCGCAGCTCCCTCTGTACCATTTGTCTGAGCTGAGTAAGAATTACGGTCTACCGCAAAGTTAAGAGCTTGACGGAATTCCTTGTTTAGCAAAGCTTTTCTAGTAGATTCTTTTTGGCTATCTGTTGTTTTTGAAGTGTGGTTATATGTTGAACGACCATAGTTCACACTAACAGTAGCGATAGCTGACCCTGGTTCGCTAAAGTAGATGTTATCTTTGAACTCAGATGCATATTTTTCGTATGTTGAGCTAGTAGGATAGATACGAGCTTTGCTGTATTGCCCATCTGAGAATCCTTTAGCAACGACATCTTGGTCTTTCCCATCCCAGTATGTAAATTTAATGTTTTGAATTTTAACAGCTTCTTTATCCCAGTAAGCATCGTTCTTAGCCATTTCAATCGAAGACTTAGCTGTGATTGATTTCAAAACAAACGGTCCATTGTACAAAATAGAAGATGGATCTGTAGGGGCACCAAAGCCTTCCCCTTTTGATTTAAGGAAATCTTCGTTGATTGGCATCATCACGCCGTTTGTTGTTTTGTCATTCCAGAAAGTTTCTGGCTGGTTCAATGTATATTCAAGTGTGTTATCGTCAACAGCTTTTACACCAACAGTTGAAAAGTCGTTTGTTTCACCTTTAATGTAAGCGTTGAGCCCTTTAATTGAAGAACTGATAACAGACAAACCTTTTGATTTTCCTTCTACCGCATGTTTCAACCCTGTCACAAAGTCCTGGGCTTTAACTGGAGCGTATTCTTCTCCTTCAGCAGTAACCCACTTAGCATCCTTACGGATTTTATAAGTGTAAGTCAAACCGTCTTGTGAAACTGTCCATGATTCAGCAATCGATGGTACAAGGTTGCCATATTTATCGTTAGCAAGCAAACCATCTACCGCATTTGTCGTTACAAAAGAAGTAGAATCAACGTTGTTAACAACGTAATCCAATGTTTCAGGATCAACTGAATAAACGTATTTATAGTCTGATGCTAATTTTGTATTGCTTGAGCCTGCATTTGAATTTGTATTTGAACATGCAGCAAGTACTCCTACTGCAAGCAAGGATACTCCTGCTACTGCAAGAATCCGACTTTTTTTCATATTTATAAACTCCTCGTTTTAAATTGTGGATATTGAAGATTATACCACAGTTTTTACAAAAAGTAAACGAATTTTCAGAATATTTTGTCGCATGTTTTTTTAAACATTTGAATCTTATGTTTTCAGAAAAGAAAACTATTGACGAGAAACAATTTTCAAGGTATAATAATAAAAGTTAAGGCGGTATAGCCAAGTGGTAAGGCACGGCTCTGCAAAAGCTTGATCGTCGGTTCAAATCCGTCTACCGCCTCTATTTAAACAAAGACTCCTAACGGAGTCTTTTCTTTTTAACGCTAAAAAAGCTTTATCAGTTTTCTCTGATAAAGCTTTTGTTTTATTCAGTTTCTTCTTCTGATTCAAGTTCTTGAATTTGAACCTTAAGCTTGGTGACACGACCATTTTTTACTTTGTCATTTGTCAAGGTGATATGCTTGTTGCCACTATCTAACTCATAACTGAGTTTTTCTGATGTTGGAATAGTTCCCACACCCGTCAAATAATAACCAGCAATGGTATCTACATCGTCACTTTCAAGTTCGACATCAAAATAGTCATTGAAATCATTCAAATTCATTGTCCCTTGGACAATATGAGTGTCCTCGCCGATAGTATGAACATAGACTTCAGCACGGTCCGTTTCATCATCAATCTCACCAACAATCTCTTCAAGGAGATCCTCAAGTGTTACCAAACCAGCCATTCCTCCATATTCATCAAGTAGAATAGCCATCTGTCTTTGTGAATTTCTCAGTTCTTTTAACAAATCATCCACAAAAATGGTCTCAGGTACAAAGAGTGGCTCTTGTAAGATTCGCTTCCAAACGATATTGTCGAACCCACTGACAAAGGCTTCTTTAAGGAGACTCTTTGTATGAATCAAACCAATGACATTGTCCTTGTCGCCGTCATAAACAGGAATTCGAGAAAAGTTTTGTTTTAAGATACTTTCGATAATGGTCTGAGTGTCATCTTGGATATCTACCATGAAGGCATCTGTTCGAGGAACCATGACTTCACGTGCCATAAGTTCGTCTAGTGAGAAAATACCCTGTAACATTTCAATTTCATCAGCATCCAAAGTTTCTTCACTATTGGTGAGCATATACTCAATCTCATCACGAGTCATTTTTTCGTCAGCATCGTCAAATGTCATCGGCGTCAAACGGCTCAAAAGATTGGTTGATGCTGACAACATCCAAACAAAGGGACTCACAATCTTACCGAGAGCAATAATAAATGGCACTGTTCGGATTGCCAAGGCATCTTTTAGATTTAGAGCAATGCGTTTAGGATAAAGTTCACCAAAAACGATTGAAATATAGGTCAAAAAAGCAAGTGATAAGAAAGAAGCTACTGCATACGCAGTCTCGCTATTCCCCATCCAAGAGGCAATCAATTCGCCAAGAGAATCTGCTAACCTAGCCCCTGACAAGATCGTAATTAAAGTAATCCCAACTTGAATGGTTGATAAAAAGTGATTGGGGTTTTCAAGTACCTTTAGCAAACGGATATAACGTTTATCCCCCTCTTCAGCCTTTTGTTCAACACGTGAGCGACTAAGAGAAACCATAGCCATCTCTGTAGCAGAGAAAAAAGCATTTAAAAAGGTCAAAACAACTAATAATACAAATTGCAGTAACAAATCCTGACTGCTCGGGTCTTCCATTTTCCTTCTCCTAAAAAATATAATTGTGACTATTATACCATATTTTTCAACTTCTACACATTAAATTGTAATTTCTATAGTAAATCCCCTATCGAAACTATAAGGGACCAACTATCTATTAGTTCTTCGTAACAGTTACTTTTCCTGTTCGGTAGTCTAACTGAATTCCCTTTTGAACGTTAGGAACTACGACGTTAAACTCCAATTCACCATCAGATGATTTGGCTTCAATCTGAGATGCAGAAGGTACCAAATCTTCTTCTGTAGCGTAGAGCAATGTAACACGGTACCGCACCCGCTTATTTTGATCCAAGGCCTTTCGAACTAAACTTTCATAGTAGTTTTGTCCCGTGGAATCTTCTGCGCGTGCTTGGTTGGCCCAAGCTGTCTGAACAGCGATATTTTTAGGATTGCTAGTAGATGCATCAAAACCATCCAAACCACCAATCAAGGCATAGCCTAATAAATGTCCTCTATCTACTGCGTGATTGTAGGTTCCTTTTAGGTTCTTAACTTGATGCCATCCTGCTGGTGTCCAAGAGGTCGAACCATTCCCGGTTTCCTCACGGTCTTTGTACTGTCTTGTCGCTTTTGACATGAGGGCGTTAGCTACAGTTGGAACCGTCTCCCCATCTACAGTTTTTGTCTTATTATCGGCATAGGGTTTACTTGAAACCTTTGCGTCTAAGTTCGTTTTGTTCCCATTTACGATAAAGGCACCTGCTCCATTCCACTCAAGAGTACCCTTAATTTGTTTTTTAACTGAATCGGTCAGTACACTTTCAGCCAGTTCTTGACTTGGAGTATCAGACGACTGTGATTTTTGTTTTACTTGTGTTTGTGGTGCAGTGTTGGAAAACTGCATTTGTTTAATATAGTAGCTTCCTGCTGACAAGAGCAAAAAGAGCAAGAGGCCAATTAGAGCCTTCCTTGTTTTTTTATTCATCTTTTCTCCTTAGTTTTTGTTCTTAGAAAAAGGCTGGTCCCCCAGCCTATTTCCCTGTAAATTTCGCAATTAACTCATGCCACTTTTCTGGCGCTAAAATCGCCCATGGATCTTGACCCTTGCCTAAGATACCGTAGCCAATCATCAAGCCAATTCCAAGCGCCAAGACCCCTAGAAGCAAAACAATAATGACCAATAGAAATCGACGTAGCACATAAGATACTTCCTTATTCATCTTCATCAGCTTCCACACTTACCCGTTCAATATTAGCCCCTAACTGAGCTAACTTTTCATGGAAACGATAATAACCTCTATCTAAATGGACAAGTTTCCCAACAACAGTCTCACCTTCAGCTACTAAACCTGTCAGGATTAAAGCTGCACTGGCACGAAGGTCCGTAGACAGCACTTCTGCCCCTTGGAGGGGTTGACCTCCGACGATACGAGCTGTGTCACGAATAATTTCAGAATGCAAGCCCATGCGGCGCATTTCCTCTAGATGTTGGAAACGATTCTCAAAGACTGTCTCAACCATAGTCGATTCCCCTTTAGCAACCGTCATAAGAGCAGTAAACTGGGCCTGCATGTCCGTAGGAAATCCTGGATGTGGTAAGGTCTTGACATGAACTGCTTTCAGTTTATCTCGTTGGGAGCGGATGCGGATACCTTCATCCTCGTCGATGACTTCAACACCCATTTCTTGTAATTTCGCTAACAAGGGACGGTTGTGTTCCCAGATAGCATCTTGAATCAGGATATCTCCACCTGTCATTGCAGCAGCAACCATGAATGTCCCTGCTTCGATGCGGTCTTGAACAACGTTATGGGTTGCACCATGCAAGTTTTCAACACCAGTGATGGTAATGCTCTCTGTTCCTGCACCTTTGACTTTAGCTCCCATTTTATTCAAGAGAACAGCCAAGTCTACAATTTCAGGTTCACGCGCAGCATTTTCGATAACAGTTACGCCATCAGCTAGCGTTGCAGCCATCATCAAGTTTTGGGTTGCTCCAACACTAGGAAAGTCCATATAGATATGGGCTCCATGCAAGCGTTCTGCCTTAGCTTCGATATAGCCAGCTGTTTGGGTAATCTTAGCCCCCATTGCTTCCAAACCTTTAAGGTGAAGGTCAATCGGACGACTACCAATTGTACAACCACCTGGCATCGAAACTTTAGCGTGACCAACCCTAGCCAGGATTGGACCCAAGACTACAATAGAAGCACGCATCTTGCTGACATACTTATACGGAGCTTCTTCTGTGATATCATCTGTCGCATCCACTTCAACAATGTTTGCATCTTGATCAAAATTAACTTTCGCATTTAATCCACGAACTACTTGGTTCATGGTAAAGACATCCGATAGGATAGGAACATTTTTTAAAACTGTTTTACCTTCGCTTGCTAAAACAGTTGCAGCAAGTAAGGGTAAGACTGCATTTTTTGCACCCTCAATTGTAACACTTCCGACAAGGCGATTATCGCCACCTCGAACTACAATTTTTTCCATAAATATTTTCCTTTACTTTCGAATTTAGAATAATGTCCGTACAGCTTCTTGCCATAATTGGTAGAGATTTAGGAAAAAAGAACTAATCAGATACCCTAAACCGATACTACACAATACTACTAAAAGTCGTACCTTCCTCGCATTGTCCTTAGTTACCTTCAAAATTTGATCCCATTTGACCAAATCTTTCAAAAGTTGAAAGACTAGATAGACAAAGAACATATGACTACTAAGGGTAAAAAATAATTGAATCATCGGCCTATTATACCATCTTCTCTTTTTCTACGCTAGTCTATGGACTTGCACTATATTTTATGGGTTGTTTTTCAAGTAATCAATTGCATCCTGAAGTGTTTTTACAGGAACAATCTTCATGTCTGTTTTAATCATTTCAGCAGCTTCTACAGCCGTGTCATAATTACTTTTAGCATTAGGATTGGCCTTTTTAGCTTCTTCAGTTACTGGATTGTTTGGAGCAAAGAATACAGTAGCTCCTTTTTTTGCAGCAGCAACAACTTTTTTGTCAATTCCACCAATATCACCAACATTCCCATCTCTGTCGATACTTCCTGTACCGGCAATGATCCGTCCATTGCGAAGAGTTGGATCTGCAATTTGCGTATAGATGGATAAACTAAACATCATTCCAGCACTAGGACCACCAATGCCAGCAGTTGAAAACTTGATTGGCACATCACTTGATACTTCTGTTCGGTCAATCAAACCGATTCCGATACCGTTCTTCCCATTTTCCAGAGTAATGATTTTTCCTTCAGCGGTTTTGACTTTCCCATCTTCTTGATAAGTAACCTTAACCTTATCACCTAGCGTTTGAGAATTAACGTAGTCGACCATTTCCTTGGAACTCTCAAAAGTCTTATCATTGACAGCTGTTACTGTGTCGGCAATATTGAGGATCCCCTTGAAAGTCGAGTTATCTGTCACAGTCAACACATAGACGCCCAGATATTTGAGCTCTATTTCCTTACCAGCTGCCTTGAGTCCTTGATATTTGGCCATATTTTGCGAAGTTTCCATGTAAAACTGGTTGATTCGCATAAATTCTGCATCTGAGGAACCACCTGTCATCTCTTTAGCACTTCGAATATCCGTAAAAGGTGTCAGCCAAGCATAAACCAAGTCTACCAGTCTAGCATGCTTAACCCCAACCGTCACAAACTGGTAGGAGCCTTCCTCTTGATCAGGTTGATTATTGACCTGTAAAACCTTTCGAATATCTTCTGAAGTTCCTGGCACCTCAATGTAATAAGGAAGTGGTACCGTAAAAGCTATAAAAGTGATAATGAGCCCGATGATTAAATATATGGGCCATCTAGTTTTTTTCTTCATGTTTTAACTCCTCTAAGACAGCATTTGGTAGATACTTGCTAATATCTTGATCAAACTTCAATAGTTCTCTCACAGCTGAAGAGCTGATGTAGACATGCTCTGGGCGGCTATGGAGATAGACTGTCTCAATCTCTCCTGCTAATTGATGATTGTAAAAATCAAAACTGGCTTCATACTGAAGATCCGCAGCGTTACGCAAACCACGAACAAGAACATGGACACCCAGTTTTCTAGCAACATCAATGACCAATTCATCATGAGAGGCGATGACTTGGACACTCTCTAGATGTGCTACTGCTTTTTCAACCGTCTTCAAACGACTCTCTATCGGTAAGAATCCATTTTTGTGTGGATTATAAAAAATCCCTACATACAATTTATCAAAGAGCTTACTTGCACGCTCAATGAGATCCATATGCCCATTTGTCATTGGATCAAACGAACCTGTGAATAGCCCAATTTTATCTGACATAAACCGTCACCTTACTAATCCCATATATTTTTTCCTTCCAGATACCCAAACAGGCGATTTCTTCTGGAAGTTCTACTGATTTATCGGTCTCGCAGACCACTATGACATCTTCTGAAAAAAGATTTCTCTCCGCCATTTTTTCAATATCCGACACGATTTGCTCCTTGGCATAGGGAGGATCTAAAAAAATAAGATCAAAGACACCATCAATCTGTTCTAATGCACGACTGGATTCCATTTTCAATAATTGAAATTTAGAGGTTTCCTTGGTCATCTGAATGTTTTCTGCCACAATATTCTGTGCTCGGCGATCCTTCTCAACTAGGACAGCGCTCGACATCCCTCTTGAAACTGCTTCAATGGATAACCCCCCACTACCAGCATAGAGATCTAGCACGCGCCCTCCTTCAAAGTAGGGACCAATCATATTAAAAATAGCGCCCCTGACCTTATCTGATGTCGGTCTAGTTGTTTTCCCGTCTAGCGTCTTTAACGGACGCCCTCCGTAGATTCCTGATACGATTTTCATACCGTATATTATACCAAATTCTGATGAAATAAGAAAATCGAACCTCTCGGTTCGATTGATTAAAGAATATTCTCGTAAGTATCTCTGACTTCTTGTGGCCAAACACTGGTTTGAACTTCACCGATGTGCTTCTTACGAAGTAAGAACATGGCCATACGAGACTGTCCAATCCCTCCACCGATTGTCAATGGGAAGAGGCCGTTTAAGAGAGCCTTATGCCATTCCAAAGAAAGGCGGTCTTCATCTCCTGTAATAGCTACTTGTCGACGTAGAGTGTCTTCATCGACACGAATCCCCATTGAAGATAATTCAAAGGCTGCACCCAAATTATCATTCCAAACAAGGATATCTCCGTTTAAGCCCTTGTAGCCATTTTCAGATTCTGTTGTCCAGTCATCATAGTCCGGCGCACGTCCGTCATGAGGTTTTCCATCTGATAATTCTCCACCAATACCAATCAAGAAAACAGCACCGAACTCCTTACAAATAGCATTTTCACGTTCTTTAGGTGTCAAGTCTGGATAGCGTTCAACCAACTCTTCAGTATGGATAAAGGTAATTTGCTTAGGCAAGATTGACTCAATATCGTAACGTGCTTCAACTGCTAACTCAGTCAAACGAATAGCCTTATAAATCTTTTCTACCGTTTCTTTAAGATAGGCAAGATTGCGCTGTCCGTTTGGAATAACTTTTTCCCAGTCCCACTGGTCCACATAAACCGAATGAGTCGCATCTAGTGAATCTTCGTCTGGGCGAAGAGCCTTCATGTGAACGAAGAGACCTTCTCCTTCACCAAACCCAAAACGAGCTAGAGTGTGACGTTTCCACTTAGCAAGCGAGTGCACCACTTCATAGGTTTCATTTGGAATTTGCAGAACCTTAACAGATACCGGATGTTCAATCCCTGAAAGGTTATCCTGCATCCCGTCCCCAACCTTACTCAAGATCGGTCCCTGTACTTCTACTACTTCTAACTTATCTTTTAAATACTGGGTAAAGGTATTTTTTACAAATGAAATCTCTTCCTGCTGGTGAATAAAACTTTTTTTCATATGCCCCTCCTTTTGAATAATAAAAAGATTATACCCTTTTGCCAGTAAAAATGAAAGCAAAAAGAGCTCATTTGAGCTCTAAAAGTATTAATCGTCACTTCCAAAGATACGCAAGAAACTAAGGAAGAGGTTGATAAAGTCAAGGTAGAGGCTAAGTGCCAAAGAAATTGCCCAACCTGTAGCAACTTGACCATTTGATTCTTCATAAACATAGCGAATCTTTTGGTTATCCCAAGCGATTAAACCTGCAAAAACAAGAACCATGACAATACTGATGATGTAATCGAAAAGGCCACTGTTTAAAAATACATTGACAATCATAGCCAATATGAGACCTACCAAGGCTCCAATCAAAGCACGTCCGATACCACTCAAATCCTTTTTGATGACGACTCCTATGATAGCCATGACAAAGAAGAGGGCTGCACTGGAAATAAAGGCAGTCAAAACTGTTCCTGGAAGATAGAGCGATACGATGAAACTCAGCGAAAAACCGTTCACTACTGAATAGATGAGAAACATCGGAAGAGCTGCTGGGCTATTTTTATAAGCCATATTGCTGGCTGCAATTACAAGAGCAACTTCAACTACTCCTGTCACGATTAGCCATATGCGTGCATTTAACATTAACTGTACGAGAAGGTCTTGGAAGGTTGTTAACATCAAGGCTGAAACAACTGCAGATAAGGCAATCCCAATTCCTACAAAAGCATAAACTTTTGCATAAAATTGATTCAAACCAGAATGTTCTTGAATAATTGTTTGATTCATATCTTTTTCTCCTTATGAAATCTTTTTACTGATTATAACAAAAATAAACTATTTTAACTCAAATAAAACATGAGTATCCCTGCCGCGATGGCGACGTTGAGACTCTCTGCCTGCCCTTTCATGCTGATGTGAAGCAGTTGGTCTGCCTGATCTGTCATGAATGGACTAATGCCCTGCCCTTCATTTCCCATAACCAAGGCAAAATCCTCTAACCGATCCAGTTTACGATAATCTTTAGAATTTTGAGACAAGGTGGTGGCTAGAATGGGCAAGTGATTCTTTTTAGCCTCTTCAACAAAAGTTTCAACAGGCATCCGATAAATCGGCAAATGAAAATGACTTCCCTGCATGGATCGGAGAGTCTTCAAGCTATATATATCTGCTGACTTGCTTGAAACGATGACTCCAGAAAAACCTGCTGCATCTGCCGTTCGGATTATTGTGCCAACATTTCCAGGATCCTGCACGTCTTCCAAGAAAAGATATTTCCCTTGGCTCAAATCCGGCAACTGCTCTTCTTCCTTTTGAACAATGGCTACAATGCCCTGAGGAGTTTGTGAATCTGCCAAATCAAGCAAGATTTCTTCAGCCACAAAGACTGTCTGAGGATAATCTACGAGTTTATCTCCATACTCTACTAGAGCAAAAATTTTCTCAATCTTTGCACCAGCCTGAACAGCCTCTTCAAACAAATGCCATCCCTCAATTAAATAAGAAGATTTTCGATATTTTTTTTGATGCAATTTCTTGGTATTTTTCACCACAGAATTGGCTTTAGAGGTTATAATAGTCATAGAAATATTATAACACAATCAAGGAGGTTTGGTATGCAAAAGGTTAAAATGATCGCCCAAGGTCGCGTCCAGGGAGTGGGCTTTCGCTGGGGTGTCTATAGTCTGGCTCTAGAACTAGGTGGCATTACGGGTCGTGTCTGGAATAACGACGACGGAACCGTTGAAATTCTAGCTCAGGCTGAGTCTTCTGCCATCATGGCTAAGTTCATCCAAGAGATTCGAAAAGGCCCTACCCCATTCTCTAAAGTAACCTACCTAGATGTGCAAATGAGTAACTTTCCATCTTATTCAGATTTCAAAGTAGCAAATTAGGTCTCTAGAACTATTGTATATTTTCAAAAAAAACAGTAGAATAGAAAGGTATCATTTTTAAGAAGGAATTAAAACAGTGAAATCAATTAAAAGAATCGCCCTCTCTATCATGGGAGTGGCTATGCTATTAGTCTTGACAGGCTGCGTTCAGGTTGACAAAGTGACAGGTCTGCCAACTGGTCCCGTTTGGGATTTCTTGGGTGCCCCGATGGGAGAAGCTATCAAGTACTTCGCCACTGATAAAGGACTAGGCTTCGGGGTCGCTATTATTATCGTAACCATTATCGTCCGCTTGATTATCTTGCCACTTGGTATCTACCAATCATGGAAGGCAACGCTTCATTCTGAAAAGATGAATGCCCTCAAACATGTCCTTGAACCACACCAAACTCGTCTCAAGGAAGCAGAAACACAAGAAGAAAAACTGGAAGCCCAACAAGCTCTCTTTGCTGCTCAAAAAGAGCACGGTATCAGCATGTTTGGCGGAGTAGGATGTTTCCCTCTCCTCATTCAAATGCCTTTCTTCTCAGCAATCTACTTTGCAGCTCAACATACAGAAGGTGTTTCTGAAGCTAGCTTCTTAGGAATCGCACTTGGTTCTCCAAGTTGGATCCTTATCGCCTTCGCGGGTATTCTCTACTATGTCCAATCCCTCCTTTCGCTACACGGAGTTGAAGACGAGACTCAAAGAGAACAACTCAAGAAGATGATTTACATGAGTCCAATGATGATTGTCATGTTCTCAATCTTCTCACCAGCCAGCGTTACGCTTTACTGGGTTGTCGGTGGTTTCATGATGATCCTTCAACAATTCATCGTCAACTACATCATTCGTCCAAAACTTCGTAAAAAAGTACGTGAAGAACTGGCTAAGAACCCACCAAAAGCAAGTAAAACTTCAGCTACTCGCAAAGATGTAACTCCTGAATCAGCAGCAGTTATCTCAACTTCTAATAAAAAGAAAAACAAAAAACGCAATTCTGGAAAACAACATTCTAGATAAAGCTACGTATATTATCCACTTTCACATCTTAATCTATTTAAATCCTATGACAACAAATTAGTAAGTAACTCACTATGATTTAATACAATTCACAGTTATTAAAACTTCTGCTCCCTCGTCTCTATTTCTAAGCTCAACTCGGCCTTTGTGTAGTTTTGCAACTCTACATACAAAACTAAGGCCAATGCCATAATGTTGCTCTTTAACCGATCTAGCTTTATCCATACGATAAAAGAGCTTCCCAAAATTAGTTAAAACTTCATCTGGAAATTCAGAGCCATTATTCCATATACCTATTTTCAATTCTTTCGCCTCTTGCTCTACCCTAATGTTAATTTTAGGACTCTGTTTATCTGCATACTCCAAAGCATTTGTTAAAATATTTTGTACTGCACGAATCAGAAGAGATGGATTTATATAATAGTTTTCAGTTCCTTTCACATTTTGTTCAAAAGAAAACTTCATCTGATTTTTTATCAAAAAAGAGACTTCTTTCTCTAATTCATTGATAAAATCTGAAGAAGAATACTCCGTCCAGTCTGTTTCATCATCATAGTAAGTTTTAGAATAATGAATCAACTGATTAAAATAATCTAGTAAGCGTTGACTAGCATGAACTATATCTGCTAAACATTCTTTAGTCTGCTCATCTTTAGTGGAAGTGTGCAAAAATTCTGCATTCCCTTTGATGATAGTTAGAGGGGTCTTCAAATCATGAGAAGCTGCTGAAACCTGAAACATCAAATCTTCTTTCTGTTGCTTCTCATCATCTAATAGCTGTCGAATACGATCTTGCATCACAATAATGCGATTACCAGTCTCACGAAATTCCTTAACTGTTAATCTTTCTGTACATTCGCTTTCAAGCCACATACTATTTTCATAAATCAAATTCATTTCATAACTTAGTTTTTTCAACAATTTACCAATGTGATAACTTATTAGAATAATCAATAAAACACAAATATATATCCATGATGACACATTGAAAAAAATTGATTGAACATCATTATTTTTAAGAGGTTTCCCATCCTCCATTATTTGTATGGATACAGAAGCTAAGGGAATAAGATAGGCCATTAGTAAGCCAAGACTAAACTGCCAAATAATTCTCCAACAGGTTTCTCGAATTAATTGTCTAAAACTTTTGATTCTACCCATTGATATCCTCCACCGTACAAGGTTTTAATTGGATTTAATTGATAAGGTTTCAGCTTTTGACGAATTTGATAAATATACTCTGAAACCGAACGTAAAAGAGCTTCTGAACTTTGTGGATATAAATAATTATAGATTTCCTCTATAGAATATATTTTACTTGGGTTACTTGCTAAAAGGCTGACAATATCAAATTCCCTTCTTGTCAACGGAACCTTATCATTCTTTATAAATAGTTCCTTACTATCCGTATATAGTATAAGCTTCCCAATTTTTATTTGATGAACATTTCCTTTAGTCCGTTCTTCACGACGTAGGTGCATTTTCACACGCGCTAAAAGCTCCTGCATACTAAAAGGTTTCATAATATAATCATCAGCTCCTGCATTGATTCCAGCTACCAAATCTTCAGCCATATCCTTAGCAGTTATAAAACAGATAGGAACAGTTATCTGATCGCGAATCGTCTGACAGATTTCTAAACCACTTACAGGCATCATAATATCTAACAAAATCAAGTCAAATTCTGTAAAATCACAAAGATCAATCTCTTCTATGTTATTTCGTATGACTACTTCATATTTTTCATATTCTAGTACCTTTTTTATTAGGCGAAGAATAGCAAGATCATCATCTACCACCAAAATTTTATAAGCCATAACTCACCCTCCTGAATATATTATAGCACTAACTGAGAAAAAGACAGGATGTCCCCTGTCTTTAGCGTACATTTCTTTCTATTAGTATCAGTGTAGCAACTACAAAAACAATTAATAACCAAACTATTTGTATCCCCAGACCTTGCCAAACTGGATAATAAAGTGATAAAGGATGGATATAGTAACAGTTCATACTAGCTAGTAAGGGTAAATTTCTAAATAAAGAACTGAATTGTAATAACATTTGTCCTAGTCCCAATAAAAGTGATAAACTTATTCCCAAAATTAAGGTAAAAGATCGGAAAATAAATACAAAAATACCACTTAAAAGAGCGAAGGTTAGAATAGAAATACAAGCTGGAAATAGAATTGTTAGAACATGTTTAATATTGCTCAAAAGATTGATATTGTAATATCCTTGGGCAAGTAGTATACATACTGATATTACAGCTAGCAATAATACAATTTCCACACATAACACAATAGCTAGTTTACATATTATAAATTTTAAACGATTTGGACATGTAAGAAAACTGGTACGAAGGCTAGAACCTGTAAATTCTTGACCTATAAATAGTACAGCTAGACTAATAAAACCTGCCTGTCCTAGATAGAGACTTTGCAGTAGCTGTTCCAAAACAAAGTGTAGGGTCAACTGGTCTGGCTTACTATTTAAAAAAATAACCATCGCCGGAACACAAAGTAACAGAGCACCTATAATCAACCAGTGCCAAGAATTCATCATAAACTTGAGATACTCACTTTTAAGTTGCTCTTTCAACTTACTCACCTCCTCCGATATCTGACTGAAGTAATTGGTAGATTGCTAAAGCCAAGAATGAGAAGTTCCAACAAAGTAAAAGCAAAATATTTTGTAAACTATTCTGTTCTAACATTTGAGGAGATGTAGCAATCAGTCCATAGCTCAATGAAACTGGAAGAAATTTCGCAATTGATATATGGTCAGCTAAGAATGTTCCTAAATTGTAGACCTGAGGAAGCAAAAACAATAGGGGAACAAGGGCTTTTTTAAATGTTAAAGCCAGAATATAGGCTAAAAGCCCCAACAAGGTCCAAGATATACTGGCTAAAAATATATAGAACCAAACTGTTCCATTTAGTGAAAAAAGCAATAAGCCATCTTGTCCTAAAACATAATGTGTCATGTTAATCGTAAGGAATATTGATAGAAAGGAAATGAAAAAAGAAAATACAAGCCAAACTAATGTTTTTGAAACTAGGAAAGTACTTCGATTTGTAATAGAGAGGAGGCTTGTACGAATAGCAGAGCATTTATACTCCTCGGCTCCGTAAATTGAGCCTAGGATAATCATAATAAAAACACCAAATAAAGTGACATCAAAACCTAAAAATTCAATAGGAGGTATAGCTTCTGCTAATTCTGGATTTGTTTCTGGTGTAGCATGAATACCAACTGAAACAATTTGAGAAGCACCAATATTTGCTAAAAACGTTTGAAATACCAGTATTAAGAATAGTACAATATGAGTAGCTCTCTTATAAAGTAATTTCAATATTTCAGAATGAAGAGAGTAAATAAGTGCCATGTCACTTTCCTCCCTCTGTTAAACTAAAGAAAACTTCCTCCAGTGAAGAAAGATTTCTCATCACTTCTTGTAAAGTCCCTTTTATAAGAACTTTGCCTTTATTTATGATGACCACATCATCTGTCACTGCTTCCACTTCCGATAATATATGAGATGACAGTAAGACTGTCTTCCCTTCTTGAGCTTGTTTTTTTATAAACTCTCTAAACCACCAAATTCCTCTTGGATCCAACCCATTAGTCGGTTCATCCAATATCAGATATTGAGGATTTCCTAATAGAGCTGTTGCAATTCCCAAGCGTTGTCCTTCTCCTAATGATAATTTCCCAATTTTAGATTTTTTCTTATGGCTAATATCCACCATATCCAAGACTTGCTCAATTCGCTGGCTGGATAGCCCATTACTAGCAGCAACAATTTTCAAATGTTGATAAACAGTCCGATCATCAGGAGCTCCTACACTGTCAAATGAAGCTCCTACAGTCTTTAGAGGAAATTTTAATTCCTTATAAGTTTGATCTCCAATTTTGGTAAAACCAGATGTTGCTTTGTCTAATCCTAATAAAATACGTAAGGTTGAACTTTTACCAGCTCCATTTGGACCAAGGAAAGCAGTCACTCTACCTGCTTTTGCTTCAAAAGAAATATCTTTTAAAATTTGAGTTTGACCATATGACTTACATAGATTTTTAATGGTAATACTTTGTTCCATAGATGTCTCCTGTTCAATTTGTTGTTTTATCGTTTTAAACAAGTATATATTAACCAATAATTTTCGGATTTTTTTCAGAATTTTAAATCTTTATAAAATCTGTATTGTCATATAAATCATAAAAATTTTGTTTAATTTAATCTTATTTGTATTTGTTTGTGTAAACTTAAAAGCCCGATGTTCCCATCAGGCTTCTTTTTATCCATGTACACGTTTCATGTAATCTTGATAGCTTTCTGTATCCATTAGTTCCTTAGCGTTCTTGACACGATCTGCTGTTGGAGGTTTAACCCCTTCAAGTGAATACGGAATGCCAAGCTCGCGCCATTTGAATTCTCCCATAGTGTGGTAGGGTAGGATTTCAAACTTATCAACATTTTTAAGAGTTTTTACGAACTTACCAAGTTCAATCAAATCTTCATCACGGTCTGTCAATCCAGGCACAAGAACGTGACGAATCCAAACAGGTTTCCCAATATCTGACAAGTACTGAGCACATGCCAAGATATTTTTATTGGTTTGACTGGTTACAATCTTGTGCTGTGCTTCGTTGATTTCCTTGATATCAAGAAGAACCAAGTCTGTCACAGCCATGAGTTTGTTGAATTTCTCTAGATAGCGTGGTTTGTTACGGAATGGAAGGGCACAAGTATCCAAGGTACAGTGGATTCCTTTTTCTTTTGCTTTTGTAAAGAGAGCAATTAGGAAATCAATCTGCAAGAGGGCTTCTCCTCCACTGACTGTGATACCTCCCTTGTCTCCCCAGAAACCACGATAACGAAGCGCTTCTTCTAGAACATCATCTACTGTTCGTACACGAGATTTATTGGTTTCCATCGCCCATGTGTCAGGGTTATGGCAATATTGGCAACGCATCTGACAGCCCTGCAAAAAGACAATAAAACGAATCCCAGGGCCATCTACCGCCCCAAAACTCTCTGTCGAATGCACCATTCCTGTCACTTGTCCATAGTCAATTGTTTCTTCAGACATCACGTCACCTTCCTTGAAACCGTTTTATAGTTTTATTATATCATGCCTGAAAAGAAAAACCACAGATTTTGTCTATTTTTTAGAAAACAAACTGTTTTTCACTTTCAACTTTCATGATTTTCAAAAATTCTTCTAATCCTTGTCAAAGTCGAATCCATAGAGAGTTGCAAAATAGTCCTCAGGTCGCTCTGCTCTACGGATTAGCCGTGCACCACCGTCCTCTGTATAGAGAATCTCTGCTGAACGAAGTTTGGCATTGTACTGGTATCCCATAGAGAAGCCATGCGCACCTGTATCATGAATGACTAACAAATCACCAATTTCTGTTTGAGGTAGTTCACGATTAACTGCAAACTTATCGTTGTTTTCACAAAGAGAGCCAACAACATCAACTACTTCCGTCTGACCGTCAGTATTCATCATATTGGTGATGTGGTGATAAGCTCCATACATAGCCGGTCTCATAAGATTGACAGCTGATGCATCTACTCCGAGATAAGTTCGGTAGGTTTTCTTTTTATGGGTTACTTTAGTCACTAGAATGCCATGAGGCGCCAACATAAAGCGTCCTAATTCTGTAAAAATCTTAACTTGACCAAGACCTGCTGGCGTAAGAACTTCTTCATAAACCTGACGAACCCCCTCACCAATTAAAGCAATATCATTTGGCTCCTGGTCCGGACGATAGTTGACCCCGATTCCTCCCGAAAGATTGATGAAGTCCAACGAAATACCCAACTTTTCCTTGATTTCTACAGCTAACTCAAAGAGCTGACGTGCTAATTCTGGATAGTAGAGGTGAGTCACTGTATTAGAAGCTAGGAAGGAATGAATCCCAAAGGTTTTAGCTCCCTTTTCTTTCAAAATAGTAAAGGCTTCAAAGAGTTGCTCCTTAGTCATCCCGAACTTAGCTTCACCAGGATTATCCATAATGTCCGTTCCTAGTTCAAATACTCCACCAGGATTGTAACGGCAAGAGATAATCTCAGGGATGCCTGCTGCACGTTCCAAATGCTCTATATCTTCAAAGGCATCTAAATTAATCGTCGCACCTAATTCACGGGCATAAGCGTACTCTTTATCTGGAGTATTGTTAGATGAGAACATCATGTCTGGACCAGAAAAACCTAATTTATGGCTCATTAAGAGTTCTACATAACTAGAACAATCCACTCCACATCCTTCTTCTTGCAAAATCTTCAAGATAGCTGGAGTTGGGGTTGCCTTAACTGCGAAGTATTCTTTAAAGCCTTTATTCCAAGAGAAAGCTTCATTAACTGCGCGTGCTTTCTCGCGAATCCCTTTTTCATCGTAGAGGTGGAAAGGGGTTGGAAACTCTTCGACGATTTTTTCTAAGGCTTCACGTTTAATAAATGGTGTCTTCATAAGGCTCCTTCATATTCATTATCAAAGAAAGGCTGGGACGAAAGTTCCAACCTTTAAGCATCTTATTCTCTCTTATTTTTCTGTTTCGAAGATGTTCCCGACTTCAACTTCAATTTGTTGGTTCTTCACATCAATATTAGTAACCTTCAAGAGTGATTTATAGTCAAACTGTTGTTCGCGATCTTCTTGCGCATTATCAGCAAAGACGGCTACTCCAGCCAACTCTGAATCAAACTCTGCCAAAAGGCTGATCATCCCGTTAATGGTTCCTCCACCCTTCAAGAAGTCATCGACAATCAAGACACGGCTTCCTGCCTTAAGGCTACGTTTTGAAAGAAACATTTTTTCAATACGGTCACTTGAACCTGAAACGTAGTTGACACTAACAGTTGAACCCTCAGTAATTTTCAAGTCACGACGAACAATGACAAACGGTACATTGAGAACATTTGCTACTGCATTTGCAAGCGGAACCCCTTTAGTCGCTACCGTCATAACAGCATCAATCTTTTGGTCCATAAAGCTCTTGGCAATAATGCGGCCTATATTTTTCAAAATAGCTGGAGTGCTAAGGAGATCAGACAAATAAATGTAGCCACCTGGAAGAATGCGGTCACTCTCTGAAAGTTTATCGCGAAGCTCTTCGATAATTGTTTTGGACTCAAGGGTAGAGATAGATGGTGTGAAAATAACTCCACCACCAGCACCTGTCACCGTTTGAATATGCCCGATTTCAATTTCTTCGAAGGCGCGCTTAATGATGACGATATCTTCTGAAATAGAAGATTTGGCAGATTCATACTTTTCCGCAAAGGTATTGAGACTGGTTAATTTGTATGGATTGTTAATCAAATAATTGGAAATAACAACCATCCGATCACTTCTTCTTAATTTCATTAGTTATTCACCATTCTTTTTAATTAGTCTTTTTCTCATTATATCACACTAAAGCAAAAAAAACGAACTTTATTGTCTAAATAAAGCTCATTTTTTTAGTTTCTAGTCTAATTTTGGCTTGTAGAAGGAACGATTGTCCATAGCAAAGACCTTATTGGTCATTTCCCCCTCATCAACAAGGGCGAGCGCTGTTGACATCATCATCATGCTGGCATCTAGATTATCAATCATATGAATGATTTCAGCTTCCATCACACGAGGACGAACTGGACTACCATACTCAAGCAAGCCATGGTGGCTGAGAATCACATGGCGTAAGAGTACCACTTCTTCACGAGTGTCATCAATGCCTAGCTCCATTACTGTTTTGGTAATTTCACTATCAATCAAAGCGATATGGCCAATTAGATTCCCTCTAACTGTATACTCTGTCTGGTCTGGGCCAGTCAACTCAATAACCTTGGCTAGGTCATGGAGCATAATTCCAGCATAGAGCAAGCTCTTATTAAGCTGTGGGTACACATCAGCAATTGCCTCTGCTAAACGAACCATAGTCGCTGTATGATAAGCAAGCCCTGTTTCAAAGGCATGGTGGTTGGTTTTTGCAGCTGGATAGGAATAAAATTCTTTATCATATTTGGTATAGAGAGCTCGAACGATTCGTTGCCAGATAGGATTTTCGATTTTGAAAATCATCTGTGCCATGTAGTCACGGATTTCTTTAACGTCCACTGGTGATTTGACCTTGAAGTCTGCTGGATCATTGGGTTCGCCAGGCTGAGGTAAGCGAAGGGTGATTTGATTTACCTGTGGAGTGTTGTTGTAAACTTCACGACGCCCTTGCATGTGGACTACTTTTCCAGCAGTAAAGGCCTCAACGTTATGAGGTTGGGCATCCCAAAGCTTTCCTTCGATTTCCCCACTATCATCTTGGAAGGTGAAAGCTAGGTAGTTTTTCCCAGCACGCGTCTGTCTCAGATCGGCTGATTTGATTAGGTAAAAGCCTTCGAACAGTTCATCTTTTTTCATGTGACTAATCTTCATATTCTTCCTCATCTTCTTGGAACTGGAGCAAATCAAGCATAGGCTCACCTTCTGACAATTCAATATGTCGGAGAGTTCGCTCAATAGCTGAAGTACGTCGGTTTAACAATTCATCAATATTACCAGTGGCATGTTGGAGGTGTTTTTGCGCTTTAACCAGAATACCACCAAACTTGCCAAATTCGGTTTTAACGTTGGCTAGAGTTTGGCTAATATGGTCAGCACTCTTTTGGATATTTAGAGTTTTGAAGCCAACAGATAGGGAGTTAAGAAGGGCTGACAAGGTACTTGGTCCAGCTACGATAATCTGCTCCTCCCGTCTCAAACCATCAAAGAAAATCGGATTCCTAACGATTTCTGAGTAAAGACCTTCTGTTGGGACAAACAAAACTCCAAAATTGGTCGTCCTTGGCGGTGCTATGTACTTGTTCTTGATATCTTTGGCAAAACGCTTGACGCTTGCTAGGAGAGACTTGCGACAGCGCTCAATCTCTTCCTTGTCACCTGCTTCATAGGCTTCTTCCAGACGGTAATAATCTGCCAGTGGAAACTTGGAATCAATTGGTAGATAGACATATTCCTGGTCACCTTGTCCAGGTAACTTAATGGCGTATTCCACACGTTCATTAGAGTTTTCAACCGTTGCAAATTCTCGTTCATACTGGGCAGGTGTCATGATATCTTCAATAATCTGTCCCAGTTGTAATTCACCCAGAATTCCTCGCGTCTTGGTTCCAGATAAGACCTTATTAAGCGCACCGACATCTCGCGCAACAGTCTGCATTTCACCTAGGCCCCGATTGACAGATTCCAATTGCTTGGAAACTGTCTCGAAGGAGGCTTGTAAACGTGTCTGCAAGGTCTTTTCTAGCTTTTCCTCGACCGTTTGGCGTATCTGCTCTAAACGTTGCTCATTTGACTCCTGCAAGGCCTGTAGTCTTTGGTCAGTCTTATCTCTGGTTTGGAGGAGGTTTTCATTCATCTCCTGTCGAACCTGGGTCAGACCTTGGTGCAATTCGATTCGCACTTCTTGCAAGCGATCACTGACAGCCACTTCAAGATTTTTTTGATCCAGCTGACTGGCCTGTCGAGCTTGTTCAAATCGATAATCTAACTGGTCTGAGAGATTATCTGCCTGGTCTTCTAAACTTTTGGTCAGGTATTTCTCCTGCTTTTCCTGCCTCTGCCAAATGAGAAAGAGGCCGGCTAGGTTAGCAATTAGTAACAGTAGTAATATAATCTCCATCCTATCTCCTGTCCTTGCTATGCAGTACGACCACATAGCCGTCTGGGCAAGTCACCGAAACTTCCCTATCTATATATTCGTTAGAAGCATAAACTTTCTTAAAGAAAAAATTCTCCTCTGTCAGTTCATACTTGGCTCCAAGAATAGTCAACTGGCTATCCCGAACCGGCATAAAGGCCAGATAATCGTAGTCCGAACGTGGCTCTAGTTGACTGGTACCTTCTGGACAATAGGCAATTAAATTTTGCCCATCCTCAATCTCTATTTGGCGCATATAGGGTGCTAATTTGGGATTACTGGGTAGAAACACATTGGCCAACATGTGATCGATGCGACCACCTAGGGCACCAAAAATAGTCACCTGAGCCTGAGGATTCTTTTCAAAAATCGTTAAGAGTGCTAGTTCCAGATCCGTATCATCTTTTTCTGGATGGGCTTGGATAAAGTGAAGAGCGTGTTTTTGAATCAACTGACGCTCTTCTACAGTCACAGAATCAAAATCCCCAACTGCAAGAGCAAGAGGAAGTTTTTCCTCCAGTACCCAAAGTGAGCCTCGATCCACACCGATAAAGCAGTCAAAATCTGTCCGATAATGACCGCGATCTCCGCCGGCAAAAACAGCAACTTTAGTCCAGTTGTTTTCTGAGAGTTTGCACTCGTTCATTGACATCTCCCTTAAAGGCATAGGATCCTGCTACAAAGACTGTAGCGCCAGCTTCTTTAGCTTGAGCAATAGTCTGGTCATCAATCCCACCATCGACTTCAATTTCAAAGTTCAAGCCTTTTTCCTCACGAAGGGCAACCAACTCGCGAATCTTATCCATGGTTTCAGGTAGGAAAGCTTGACCACCAAAGCCAGGGTTAACCGTCATCACCAAGACTTGGTCAACTAGGTGAAGAACATGCTTGATAGCCTCAACAGGTGTTCCAGGGTTAATGACAACAGAAGGCTTCACTCCCAAAGAACGAATCTTTTGAAGAGCCCCGTGGATATGAGGAGTTGCTTCAACATGGATGCTGATGATGTCTGCACCTGCACGCGCAAAGTCTTCTAAATGATGTTCGGGATTTGATACCATCAAATGGCAATCAAAGACCATCTTGCTATGAGGACGAAGACTTTCGACTACACCTGCACCAAAGCTGATCTGAGGTACAAAGTGACCATCCATGATATCGATATGGGCGTATTCTGCCCCAGTTGCTTCTAGGCGTTTAATTTCACGTTCAAAGTTGGCATAATCTGCTGCCAGAATTGACGGAGCAATCTTGTATTGAGACATAAGCTTCTCCTTATTTTGGAATTTTTTTGCTGACTTTTTTATAGGTTTCTCTGCGATTTTCAATCTCACTGAGGAATTGTAGGTAGTTATCAAAGCGGAAGTTCGCAATGGTACCTTCTTCTACTGCAGGCTTAACCGCGCAAGAAGGTTCGTGGGTATGCGTACAAGTACGGAACTTGCAGTCTCGACTGACACTAGCAATCTCTGGAAAGGCTCGATTAAGGTCTTCTGCTGTTGTTACTTCGTAATCCAGCGATGAAAAACCTGGTGTGTCTGCGATTTTCCCACCATTGAGATTGTAAAAACTAACCGCTCGAGTGGTGTGACGACCACGGCCCAGACTGTCTGAGATTTCTCCTGTTTCAAGATTAAGGTCAGGTGCGATTTTATTGAGGAGAGTTGACTTTCCAACACCCGTCTGCCCCATAAAGACCGTAACCTTGCCTGTCAACAAGGGTAAAAGTTCTTCTTTACTCGTCACAAAGTCGTAACCAATAGCATCATAGGTTTTCTCGTAAAAATCCAGTTCTCGTCGATCTGACAAGAGGTCCATTTTAGAAATATAAACGATAGGATGAATGCCCTTATGTTCTAAGAGTACCAAGAAGCGATCCAATAAATTGCTATTAAAGTCAGGTTCTTTAACTGACATAATGACAACAGCTTGGTCAATATTGACAATGGGTGGGCGAACCAAACTATTTTTTCGTTCATAAATTTCCAAAATATAGCCTTCTGAGTTCTCCTCTGCAGAAAAATCTACCCAATCTCCAACATAGGGCGTATGGCCTTTTTTACGAAAATTTCCACGCGCGCGTGTTTGATAAACCTGGTCATCGCTCTCCACATAGTAGAAGCCGGCCAAAGCTTTAATGATCTGTCCCTGCATCTTAGAGTCCTTGTCCTTTAAGCGCATCGGTTAGACTGGCAAATTCTTCCAAGCTTAATGCTTCACCACGTACACTTGGTGACAAGCCTGCTTGGTCCAAAGCCTTAGTCAATTTATCCTTGATTTCTTCTGTCTTTCCAAAGTAACCAGTTAAGTTGTTCCACAAGGTCTTGCGACGATGAGTAAAACTAGCCTTGGAAACTTTAAAGAAGAATTTCTCGTCTTCCACTGCTACAGCCGGTTCTGGGCGACGTACCATTTTCAGGATAGCTGAGTCCACATTTGGTGCTGGCACAAAGACTGTACGAGGTACGATAAAAGCAACCTTAGCTGTCATGTAATACTGAACTGCAATGGACAAGCTACCATATGCCTTGGTATTTGGTTGAGCAGAGATACGATCTGCCACTTCTTTTTGCATCATGACCACAAACTCACTAAAAGGAATGCCACTTTCAATCAAGTGCATGAGAATAGGCGTCGTGATATAGTAAGGCAAGTTGGCTACCACCTTGATTGGTAAGTCAGGATTTTTGAAATTCTGGATATGTTGTGCCAAGTCAACTTTTAGTATATCCTCGTTGACTACGGTCACATTGTCAAAATCACGCAGAGTATCTGCCAGGATTGGTACCAAGCGGTGATCAATCTCAAAGGCCATGACTTGAGCTGCACGCTCAGCTAAAAACTCAGTCAAGGCACCAATCCCTGGACCGATTTCGATAACATTGACTTGGTCATCAATTTCAGCCGTATCCACAATTTTTTGAAGGATGTTGGTATCGGTCAAGAAATTTTGCCCGAAGGATTTTTTAAAGGTAAAACCGTGACGCTCCAGCACTGCCTTGGTCACGCTATAATCTGCAATTCTCATTTATTCTCTTTTCTAATATTAAAGAACTTTCTAATCTTGAGTTCTTCCTTCTTGTCCCTCACTAAGCTTTTGCATGTCTCTAAAAGCTGTTAGGCTAACATAGGCACCCGCTTCATAATACTCAGTTGGGTTAATGGCATAATCAAAAACTTCAATCATGCCTCCCGCTTCTTCAATCATGCCATTCCATTTTTCATCGAAAACCATTCGTAGACGTTTCCAATCAGTAAATACTGGAACAGAATTTCTGCCATCTTTTCCTTCTTTGACCGGAATGTTAAAACTAGAATCTTTTTCCAAGACAAAGGAGTTCCCTTCCTGACTATTGCCTTTAAATTCCGAAGCTGCATCTAAAGGCAATAGGAATTTTGCTTTAGGCATAGCTTCTGAGAAGAACTTATAATAGAGTTTATAAAGTAATTCTTGCTCTTCAGTAATCGGATAATCTAATTGCCCCATCAAGAGCATCCATCTTACTAGATCAGGATTCATGACAGGCACTTGTATTTCTGGCAAATCAGAAAAATCTGGTTTTTGGACTAAGGCTGAAGCACTGATGCTGACTTCCTTGGAATTAAAGATTGCTCCCAAGGCTCCATTTAAGTAAAAGGCTGTCCCTAGGAAATTTTCAATCCCTTTTTTATCTTCCGCATTTTCAATCAGTTTAACCACTGAGTTTGGTCGACTATCAATGGTTTCCTTGAATTGGCGATACCAAGATGGTGTCAAAAGCATAATCATCGGATCCGTGCAGAGATAGCCCTCGTCTCCCCTGTCATAGGTCGTTGAAAAAAGATAGGGTTCGCCTGTTTTTTCTGAATAAACTGCATAAACAGAATCTGCCGCTAACAATTTGTCCTTGACGATTTCCGCGAGACGTTCCAACTTACGAGTGTTGGCTTGATAGCTTTCTTCACTTTCAGTTTCCTGATTTTGACGGCATATCCATAAAAAGAGACGTAAAATCTCTACGCTATCATCAAGACTAGCTGCCAAATAGTCTTCATTTGTTAACTGACCCTCTTGGATGGCTACAAAAGCACGATAAAGAGCATCTGAATAGCTAGATAATTTTTGCTCCTCATCAACACCTGAACTAAAGAGTACACTTCCCTTTTTCAATTTAGTTAGAGAAGGAATCCTATCAACCACTAGATGGGCAAACACTTCATCAGTAAGACTCTCTGCATCTTTGTTTTGACTGCTAAGTTTTTTAACCATTACAGTGCCAAGAATTTCCATTCCTTGGTCAGGATTACAAAACTGCAACTGATCTCCAATCTTGAGACTTCCTTCTAAACTCCCAACAATCAATAATTGATTCGTTTCCTTCATAGGAAGAAAATCTAGAACTCCCACACAAGCATTGTCTCTTGTTTCTACTGTTTCCTTATTGGATTCAGTTGTTTTTGTTGCTTCTGTCTTTTTTAAAAAATCAAAGATTCCCATAACTTTTCCTCATTATCTCCACTCAGCAAAAATCCTATGGAGTCACTTTTCTAATGCTTGCAAGCAAGCCTGATTAAACCGTATATTATTACTTCTATTGTATCACATTCCCTCCACATTTTGGGGGAGTTTCTCAATTCTCATACGATTTCATCGCATCTTCAACTTCAGCTAGACTTATCCCAAATAACTCTAAACGTTTAAGGAGCTGCTTGCCATTGGAATAACCGATACGAAGAGTCTCTCCTAGATATTCTCTGCGTTTTCGGCTATCTGCGCCCGCTAGAAAACCAAGACGAATCAAGTCACTACGGCTAATATCAAAGTCATTTTCTACTTCAAACTGTTCTGTTACTTGTTCTAGCGCTGTTTTCAAGTCTTCGTAACTGGCATGCTCGATTCCTAGAGAACGTCCCTTGGACTTAGATTTGGGAACAGCCTCATCTCTCTTGAGAAAGGCATGCTGTACCGTTGGAATGGCCGTCATAATCAAACGACGAATGCGTTCACCGTTAAAATCTGGATCTGTAAAGACAATCACCCCATGACGTTGGTGTAGACGTTGAATTCGTTCAAGGTCTTGTTCATTGATAGCCGAACCACGAGTCTCATAGGTCTCCACATCAAAATAACGTTTGAGATTAGCCGTATCATCGCGCCCTTCGACTACGATGACTTGGGAAATTTTCTCTTTCATGATTTATGTTCCAATCCAAAGATTCGTTCTGCATTGGCACTGGTTGCAGCAGCTAATTCTTCTGTTGACACGTCACGCAAGTCTGCGATAAAGTCCACTACATAGCGCGTGTAAGCTGTCTTGTTTTCACAGCCACGTTTAGGAACAGGAGCCAGGTAAGGGGCATCTGTTTCTACCAAAATCTTATCCAAAGATAACTCTTTAGCAGCCTCTTGGATATCCGTCGCTTTTTTAAAGGTCACCACTCCAGAAAATGAAATAGTCATGCCAAGCTCCACAAACTTTTCAGCCCACTCTAGAGAACCTGAGAAGGAATGCATAATCCCACCACGAGGACCAACGCCCTCACTCTTAATAATCTCATAGGTATCTTCTAGCGCATCACGGGTATGAACTACAAAAGGCAAGTCCATTTCCTTTGATAGCTGAATCTGACGACGGAAAACCTTCTCTTGAACTTCTTTAGGCGCTGTCATCCAGTGATAGTCCAAACCAATCTCACCCAAGGCAACAACTTTGGGATGTTTTAGTTTCTCCAACAGGTAATTCTCAACGTCCTCTGTATAGGTCCCTGCCTCTGTCGGATGCCAACCAATAGTCGCATAGAGTTGATCATACTTATCTGCTAGTTCTATGGCCCGCTCAATAGTAGGCTTGTCAAAACCCACGATATTCATCCGAGTTACGCCCATTTCAGCTGCTAAGGCAAGCTCTTCTGCTTCTCTTCCTGAAAATTCTTCCACATTCAAGTGGGTATGTGTATCAAAAATATCCAAACTATATTTCCTTCTCTTTCCTCAATGTTCCTTAACTGCCCAAAAAAGCCATGTAACATAGCTTAATTATAACATAACTGCATAACTTCCTCATGTTTCTTTTATTTATATATCTTAAATAGACAATTATACATTCCCCAAACACAACAGTCAGCGATAAAAAATAGCAGTTATACAAAATCGTATAACTGCTATGCATTTTTTATATATAATTTCAACTATATTCTCGGTTTTTTATTCATTAAATCATTCATCTAAGCGATAAAAAATCTTTTTGTCTGATTGTTTTTCAATAGATCCAAAAATAATACGATCTTTACTACTGTCACTGTTTTCTTCACCTTTAATAGCAACACCCGCAGGAATAAAATTAATGTAGTTTGATGGAGTAACTGTTTCCCAATTAAACTCTTTCCCAAATATTCCAATCCCACTATTATCAGCATTCTTTTTCACATCATGTATTATTCGTTCTGCTGATCTAGAACCTATCCAAGTCAGCACTCCTTTTTCATCAATTTTTATCCTATTCCCGATACCTTGATCTTCAGGAACTCCCCAAGTTCCAACTACAGTAGAAAAATCTCCTTTTACCAATCCATCAATATTCATGATATTTTCATTTTTAACATCAGCAAACTGTTTCATCTCCTTTTCTCTAAAAAATACTTTTGACGGGCTCTCAAAATATTCATCAAAATGATCTGTTAGCGTTAAAACATCCCTATCTATAACAGATAAACGTGGTACTCCATCTGGTAATTCGAAGATATCATAAAGAAAAGTATTTTTCGTCGCTCCAACAGTCTCTCCAGATTTTATAATCTGTATGTTGTCTCCATCAACTCCATCCACCTCTCTGCCAATATCTCCATTAGCGTAAATCGGTATTACCCATTGTTCAGTCTTTTTCCCAAAATCGCCAAGTATAATATCATCTCGTACGGTAGAAAATTCAATGACTCCACGTCTTGTACTTCCATTAAAAACCGATTCACCTCTACCTTCCGAATATACTTTAAATGAATGCCCATCAGGATTTCTCCAATTACCAGCAATTGAAGAGAAATTACGATTTTTGATTTCATCAATATTAAGATTTGATTTAATTGGTGTAGGTTGTTCATTCATTTCATTTTTTCTATGAAAAACAGTATAATTAATTGCATTTGGTCTTCCATAACCTTTTTCCTTAGGTTTTTCATTTTTCTGAAAAACCAGAGTGTCTTTTGTTATTTTTTTCGGTATATCATATTTGATAACATTCTCATTCTCTCTTGAAAAGTCAAATCCTACTTCATCTCGATTGTACTCTGATTTTCCTTGGAAAAAATATAAATTCCTATCAAATTTACTATATGCTTGCTCTTCCCCCATTCGGCCATCTGCATATATATTACGTTCTTTTCGTTCTTCTCCTTCTTTTATTCCCTTTACATTCATGACCAAATACCCTTTATCGAAAGTATTGTCATTTGCAACAACTAAACTTCCCTTATTTTGTATTTTTTTATTTTTATCAAATACTTTAGCATTCCCCTCCTTATCAATTGTCAGAATCATTTGCTCTTCATTTTTACCTACCTCACTATACCACGTACCAGACAATATTTCAAAATTCCCTGATAAAATATCCGATTTACTTAACTCCTTATTAATCGATTCAATTTCTACATAAGAGTCCTTTTTAGAAGAACAGCCTGCTATAATTACCACTGATAGTATACTTAAAAAAATTTTGACAACTTTCATATTCTATTCTCCTAAAAAATTATTAAATTCATCTTTTGACATATACTGAGGACTAGGCATTTCAGGTATATTCTCAATATTTTCAATAATATTTGAAACAACTTCTAAGGCAATCCATTTAAAATTAGACTGTTTTTCTATTGTTTCATTTATATTTTTCCACTCTGTGGGAACCATATACGAGGGATCTTCTGGAAGTTTAGGATAGATTCCTTTTTCAATAATTTTAGAAAGAAATCCGTATTCTCCATTTGGTAATGTTAGTAACAAATAACTAACATTTCTCTGGTACAAGTCTTTTGTCGTAAATAAAACTTTTCCACCATTATTTTTTGCAAAATAATAATGAGCTTCTAAGCTACCTAACTGAGAATATTTCTTCTCACCATTTCCCATGTCCCATTCTTGTAATTTATACACAGCTATTTCTTCTGTCATATCACTACTCCTATTGTATTGTTTTTTATCCATTTTAACACAAAATTGTATAGCTCGCTATACTATATTGATATTTTGGACAGTTAACTGTACTTAAAAAATCATATAAAGGATAGTAGAATAGTACAAAAGAGGAAATTACAGATGGAAGCTAATCAATTACAAAAATACATAGCAGATCGTATAAGAGAATGTAGAAAAGAACAGAATCTCAGCCAGGAACAATTATCCAATCAAGCCGGACTAGGTATTAAAGCAATACAAAACATCGAGAATATGAAATACGATTTTAAAATACACACACTTGAAAAAGTGCTTACTGCTTTAGGTATGACCGTAGAAGACTTCTTTAATTTCCCGCTTTCAGATAATTCCGTCCCTATAACTACATTGATCGATAACATCTCAGATTTATCACACACAAAAAAGTTAAAAATCATTTCCTTGTTCAATGAAATTGTAAAAAATATAGATTAAAAGAGGAACTCTCAATGAATTCCTCTTTTTGTATGCTACTTTAACTTTCCTTTGGTTAGTTTTTTTACTTTATAGATTCTAACTATTCTGATTAAAATTTAAAATTTCATATTTTTCAGAGATTACATTTCTATTTTCATCCAAAAAAGTTTGCTTTATCCACCGTCCTCGTATTTCACTTGACACCGAAATGGTTCTATCCATTCTTTTAATTTCCCTAAATAATTCACTAGAAAACTTTGCCTTTACTATTCCAGATAAAGTTTTTATAGAGACATTATTTCGAGCATTGGATGCACTAGATACTATTCCTTCAAAATCGAATTCTTCTGAAAACACTTCCGCATCATCTTGCTTTTGAACTAGAGAATTTAAGTCTTGAATAAATTTATCACTTTGTTCATTAACAATAATAGTGGATAACTTTTTCTTGTCCTTTTCCAAAGTTACAGTAAGGCCGTTTTCTTTTATGACATTATAAAATTCAACGAAAGATTTTACTATTTTATTATTCTCAAAAATTACATCTGAGTAGACATCCGACGCCTCTTTGTAATTTATAGATTCTGTAAAAACAATAAAGTCATCAAAATAAAGTTCAAATTCATCCTCAAAAAGAGTAACCTCTTCCGGACGAACTATTTCAAAATTTATATTGAATGAACCGGGGGTAAATGGTGTTAGTACAAGTTTCCCATTAGTAAATATATTATGTTCCCTTAAAAATACTTTTGACCCCTCTATAAAATTTTCCATCAAATTTATCGTTTTAGCAACGACATCTAAATCTGCTGAGTGTGAATTATAAGAATCAACTAACTTTATTGTCAGTTGTTTATTATTTAAAATATCTGAAAATGTTGTAGCATATTCACTACATAGAATATTAAAACTTTTTCCACTGATCAAATCTCGCTCAAATTTTGAATCGTCCTCAGGGAAATACTCACTCACATTAATGTTATTCTCTAATTCGAAAATTTTAACACCATATTTAACAAAGATATTATTATTTTCTCTTCGTAGAATGGAAAAATCATCTTCTAAATAAAACTCTTGAAGAAGTGTATTCGTAGAAATATCAGAAAATAGAGTCTTCAAATTCTTAATAGAAAGAGGTTTTACAAAAAATGTATCAAAATCAATTGCATATACAAAATAATATTTATCATCAATTTTCTTAGTAATAAATGACAATGGAATATCATAGTAATCAAAAATATAAAGATATTCTACTGATTCAAAATCAAAAATACTACTCATTTTCTAAACCTCCTTCCTGAGCATCAAGAAAATTCACATCCTGAAACTCCCACAAATTTAAATGTTCTCCTTCTAACAGTCCCACACCATGACTAGGTAAAATATTTATCAACACTGCAACTTTATTTTTAAATTTAGGAAAACGTTTTTTTAGTTTTTCAATTGCTTGCTCTGATACAAAAAACGATAAAGCTTTGGCTTCACATAATTTTTGGGGCGGAAATTTCAAACCTAAATCTACGTGGGTTTTAAAGTCATCTTCTTCAGGAACCGCACTATTACATATTCTATAAAACGAGCCTTCCACCTCGTTTGCTTCAGATGGCGGACAAGCATCTGGATAATCTTCACCATACTTCAACATATAATTCCCCTTCACTTAAAACCAACTATTATTATTTTACTCTATGCAAAGTAAGTTTTCAAGTATCTACAAATATTATAGTGAAATAAAAAGAGAGAGTTATCTCCCTCTTCGTTATGCTACTTTAACTTTCCTTTGGTTAATTTTATGGTTAATTTGTGCCTCAATAATGTCATGAGTCCTTAAACTGTACTCCAAACACTCTAAGTATGAGTATCAAAAATCATTTATATTTCCTCGTTTTTTCTACCTTCTATTATACCAAAAAAACTAGTCTCATCCTTATAGGAAAAAATATTTTGAAATCACTCATTTTTTCTTGACTGCTTATTTTCATAGCAGTATAATAACTCTTGTTGAAATTTTCAGAAAAGGAAAGAAAATGTTTACAAAACTAAAATATACCTTTATAGGTCGTCCCCTTAAGTCCTTAACTGAAGGCGAGGGAGGACTACTTGGAAAAACACAGGCACTTGCAATGCTTTCAAGTGATGCCCTATCTTCTATCGCTTATGGGCCTGAGCAGGTTGTTCTCGTATTGGCTAGTCTTTCTCCACTTGCTATCTGGTGGAGTCTCCCTATCGGCATTTTTGTCCTCTTGCTACTTGCTAGTCTAACCATTTCTTACCGACAAATCATTCACGCCTACCCTCAAGGTGGGGGTGCCTATATGGTAACACGAGAAAATCTTTCTCCTGAGCTCGGTTTGATTGCTGGGGGAAGTCTACTTGTTGACTACATGCTGACAGTAGCCGTATCGGTAGCTGCAGGTGCTGATGCGATCACAGCTGCACTTCCTGTCCTCCATCCTTATAACCTCCACATCTCCATTTTTCTAGTATGTTTGCTCATGCTTTTAAATCTGCGAGGCTTGAAGGAATCTGCCAGTTCTCTGATGATCCCTGTCTATCTCTTTATCTTTAGTACGGTCTTCCTCTTATTGTTTGGTATCTTCCAGCTATTAACAGGTTCTCTCAGCTATCATGCAACATCCTCTATTGGTCAAACCGTCCCAAGTCTCTCAATTGTCCTAATTTTAAGAGCCTTCACCAGCGGTTCAGCTTCATTAACCGGGGTTGAAGCTATCTCAAATGCTGTTCCATTTTTCAAGACCCCTAAAGAAAAGAACGCAGCTCAAACACTGACCATCATGTCTCTGATTCTTGGATTTCTCTTTGCAGGAATTACCTTCCTAAACTACTGGATGGGGATTACACCTCAACACGGAGAAACAATCCTCTCACAAATGGCTAAAGGAATTTTAGGGGATTCAACTCTCGGTCAGATTGTTTATTATCTCTTCCAATTCTCAACTGCCCTAATCCTAGCCGTTGCTGCAAATACTGGTTTTTCTGCCTTTCCAATGTTGGCTTACAATATGGCTAAGAACAAATACATGCCTCATCTCTTTATGGAAAAGGGAGACCGCCTGGGTTATTCAAACGGTATTTTAACCTTAGCTTTTGGTGCTATAATCCTTCTGCTTATTTTCAACGGAAATACAGAACGCTTGATTCCTCTCTATACTATCGGAGTTTTCGTCCCATTTGCACTTTCTCAAACAGGGATGATTCGTCACTGGAAAAAAGAAAAAGGCTCTCATTTCTTAAAATCTGCCTTTGCTAACATCCTCGGCGCTATCATTTGTTACGCTATCGTCCTTATCCTACTCCTCTTCAGGCTTGGGGATATCTGGCCATTCTTCCCAATTATCCTGGTCCTAACCTTCCTATTTCTGTCCATCCACAGTCATTACCAAAAAGTGGCCAAACAACTTCGACTTTATGAAGGAATTCAAAAGAAAGCCTACGATGGCAATGTCGTCCTTGTCTTAGTAGGAAATGTCACTCGAGTCAGCGTTGGAGCGATTAACTACGCTCAAAGCATAGGAGATGAGGTTTTGGCTATGCATATTTCCACCAAGGAAACGGAGGAAAAAGACCAAGAAATCCTTCAAGAATTCGCTGACTACTTCCCAAATATCACTCTAAAAAACATTAATACTAGCTATCGCGATATCATTACTCCTACAGTTCGATATGTTCGAAAAATCTCTCAAGAAGCCAAGAAAAAGAACTACACAGTTACAGTTCTAGTTCCCCAGTTTATCCCTAATAAACCTTGGCAAAATATCCTCCACAATCAAATGAGTCTTAAATTAAAATACGCTCTCAGATGGCACGAAGATGTCGTCGTTGCTAGCTACTCTTATCATTTGAAAGAATAAAGAAAAGCTCAAAACCAGAAAACTTAACCTCTGGTTTTGAGCTTTTTCTAAATGTGATTTTTTCAAGACGTCTTCTAAAATGTTTATTCTCAATCAATAACTTTAGAAAATTCTATCTTTTAGATAAACAGAAAAGTCAGTAGGCTCGAGTTCCTACTGACTTCTTTGTTTCATTTGTTTGGATTATGCAGCCAAAACTTTGCGTCCTTTACGACGACGAGCTGCCAATACGCGACGACCGTTTTTAGTTGACATACGGTTACGGAATCCGTGTTTGCGCGCACGACGAAGTTTACTTGGTTGATAAGTACGTTTCACGATGAATACCTCCTCATAGATTTTGTATTCGTTTAGCCGGCTATAAAGTGATCAGTTACTAAACATACTTTACTATTCTATCTGATTCTTACCTATTTGTCAATAGCTCTGACAAATGTTTCCAGCTTTTTTGCTGGGTGAAGTCTGTATGTACTAATTTCAAATATCTTTTTAGTGCATTGTACCCTTTATTTATCACATCCTTAACTGTCTATAAAAATCAGCATTCATTTCTAACAATTCTTTAAAGGAAACTATTTTTCTAAGTGCACCTGATGGAGTGTATTCCATTGACCAAATAAAAGGATAGGTCAAAACAACTTCATTTTTTTCAAGCGATAAATCTAATGTGAACAAATCTGGTACTATAAGTTCTTGATAAAATGTGTCTAACTGATTTGTAGTAACCCAATATAAAAAGTCCTTATAATCTATCTCCAAATCCTCCCATTCTAGTGTATCAGGGGCGAAATATTCTATTGAATTTAATTTTTCAAAATTTATTGCAAATAGACCACCCAAGATATCATAAGCTATCAAACAATGATTCGAATTATAACATTTTGAAAACAATTCATTACAGTAGCTGAAGCCATTCTCTGAATCATTCCCCAAGATTTTTAAATAACCATTAACAGTTACATAAGAAAAATGTTCTAAGATAAACTTTAGTTCTTGTGGTCTTTCTATACTATCCGTTATTTTTTTGTTAAATTTAAGGAATTTAATATCATTAGAACTTTCCTCAAATTCCTCAAGAATCTCTTTCATAGTTAACATTTTATTCGTCTCCCCTATCCCATTCAATTTTACACTCTTGCTTCATTTTTATTTACATGCACAACATTAAAGAAGTTCAATCGCAGATACTTCATTATCTAAATCAACAAATTCAAAATTCTTAGGATATTGCAGATAATCAATACATTTTTTAAAAACATGAAAAAACTCAGAGAAACAATGTTAAAATCATCAAAACATTTGATTTCTCTGAGATAAAATTTTCTGGTTGTACTCGAAATCAAGATCGTTCTTATCTACGATACTGCTTCAAGAAACGAGTCATCTTTTCTTGAATCTGAGCTAACTCATCGACACGTGGTAGATAAACGATACGGAAGTGATCTGGTTCTTTCCAGTTAAAGCCACGTCCATGTACCAGAAGCACTTTTTCTTGTTTCAAGAAATTAAGGACAAATTGTTCATCGTCATCGATACGGTACATATTGCGATCAATTTTAGGGAAGATATAAAGACCTGCTTTTGGCTTAACAGCTGACAAACCTGGTATATCTTGAATAGCATTATAAATAAAGTTTCTTTGCTCGTAGATGCGACCACCTGGCAAGAGCAATTCATCCACTGACTGGTGACCACCTAGTGAAGTTTGAACTACCTGTTGAGCAAGCACATTCGAACAAAGGCGCATGTTTGAAAGCATATTGAGACCTTCAATGTAGCCTTTTACATGATGTTTAGGCCCAGACAAGACCATCCAACCTACACGGAAACCAGCGATACGGTGAGATTTAGACAAACCATTCATGCTGACACAGAAAAGGTCTGGAGCCAAACTGGCTACTGGTGTGTGGACATTGCCATCCATAACCATACGGTCATAGATTTCATCCGCAAAAATAATCAAGTCATTTTGGCGAGCAATCTCAATAATATCTAGCAAGAGTTCTTTTGGATAGAGGGCACCTGTTGGATTATTTGGGTTAATCAACACAATAGCCTTGGTGTTTGAACTAATTTTAGACTTGATATCATCTAGGTCTGGATACCATTCTGCTTCTTCGTCACAAATATAGTGTACGGCATTTCCTCCGGCCAAGCTGACTGCAGCCGTCCAAAGAGGATAGTCAGGCATAGGAACTAAGACTTCATCGCCGTTGTCCAAAAGCCCTTGCATGGACATAACGATTAGCTCACTAACTCCATTTCCAAGGTAGATGTCATCAATACCTACATTTGGAAAGTTTTTCAGTTGGCAATATTGCATAATCGCTTTACGAGCTGAAAAGATACCTTTTGAATCTGAATAACCTTCACTATCACGGGCATTCATAATCAAGTCGTGAATCACCTCATCTGGAGCTGTAAAGCCAAACTCAGCTGGGTTCCCTGTATTCAAACGAAGAATTTTTTCTCCATTTGCGCGCATGCGCATAGCTTCTTCCAAAACTGGACCACGAATATCATAAGCCACATGCTCTAATTTGATTGATTTATTAAATTCTTTCATTTGAGTTCCTCTATTCATCAGGATAGTTAATATTATACCACTCCAAAACGAAATCGTAAATTGCCTAGTACTATTCCACAAAAAAACCTTGCTTAACGCAAGGTAACAGGACAAATCCGATTTCTTTCTATTTTTGGAGAAGAAAGAGTTGATAGGTTCACTAAAAAGCTGGACAAATTGGACCAAAATCTTTGTAGAGAAACTCTGGTGATCGAAAACAAAGTCATTGTAAGGGATGGTAACTGCATGAACAAAAGAATTTCTGCCTCTATTCAGCAAAACGCAAAGAAAAAATAAGTAGACTGACCAACATTAGGAATAATGTTAGACTAAGCCGAGTCTAGTTGTAAAAATACCATCTCACTAACTTATTTCCTTGCCCTGTCAATTCATATTATACACTAAAATCTTTGCATTTTCAAACAAGTATACATATAAAAAGAACTCAATATTTGAGTTCTTTTTATCTACTATTTTGCAATTTCAGCCAACATATTTTCAATGTGTTGGATAGATTTTTCACGTCCAAGCAAGTAGATGGTATCTGGCAATTCAGGACCATGCATTTCACCTGAAACGGCGATACGGATTGGCATGAAGAGATTTTTCCCTTTGATACCAGTTTCCTTTTGAACTGCTTTGATTTGTGGGAAGATATTTTCTACCACAAACTCATCGTCTGACATGGCTTCGAGCTTGGCTTTGAAGGCTTCAAGTACAGTCGGAACAGTTTCGCCAGCCATGACTTCTCTCTCAGCTTCTGTCAATTCTGGGAAGTCTGAGAAGAAAAGGTCTGTCAGTGGAACGATTTCATCCACTGACTTCATTTGTGGTTTGTAGAGTTCCACCAATTTTTCAGCCTTGTCTGTCAAACGTCCTGCTTCTTCGAGGAATGGTTTAGCCATTTCAAAGATAGTCTCAAGATCCGCATTCTTAATGTACTCATTGCTCATCCAGTCCATCTTCTTTTGGTCGAAGGCTGCTGGAGACTTGCTAAGGCGGTTTTCGTCAAAGAGTTTGATCAGTTCTTGGCGAGAGAAGATTTCGTCTTCCCCACCAGGATTCCAACCAAGCAGAGCGATAAAGTTAAAGACTGCTTCTGGAAGGTAACCTTTCTTACGGTAATCTTCGATAAATTGAAGGGTGTTGGTGTCACGCTTAGACAATTTCTTACCTGTTTCAGAGTTGATAATCAAGGTCATGTGACCGAACTCTGGCGCTTCCCATCCAAGTGCTTCATAGACCATGAGTTGTTTTGGAGTGTTGGCAATGTGGTCGTCTCCACGGATAACGTGAGAAATTTGCATATCATGGTCATCGATCACAACGGCGAAGTTGTAAGTTGGGTAACCATCTTTCTTTTGGATAACCCAGTCCCCACCGATATTGCCACCTTCAAACTCGATATCGCCTTTGACCATATCATGCCACTTGTAGATACCTGACTCATTGACTGCCAAACGAACCGTTGGAATCACACCCGCTGCTTCACGTTCTGCAATGTAAGCTACTTTTTCTTCCTCGCTCATACCAAGATATTCGTTGATGTAACGAGGTGTTTCACCAGCTGCTTCTTGGCGTTCACGTTCTGCTGCCAATTCTTCTTCTGTAACGTAAGATTTGTAGGCTTTTCCTTCAGCTAAGAGTTGGTCGATATATTTTTGATAGAGTTCCAAACGCTCAGACTGGCGGTAGTTTTCATGAGTCTCTGGACTTTCATCCCAGTCCATGCCTAACCAACGAAGGTTCTCAAGCTGTGAACGTTCTCCGTCTTCGACATGACGTTTGCGGTCAGTATCTTCGATACGGATAATAAAAGTTCCACCATGGTGGCGTGCATACAAATAGTTAAACAATGCTGTACGGGCATTACCGATGTGTAATAGTCCTGTTGGACTTGGTGCGTAACGCACACGAATATCTTTTGACATATCTTCTCCTATAAAGTCTCTAGGCGTCTGCCTTTTTGCTCTCTATATTATATCACAAGTCTTGCCAGAGTCCAATTTCTCTTTTCGAGAAAAAGCAAAAAGAGTGGTAAAACCACTCTTTTTATTCTATTATAGACGAGCGTTAAGTTCTTTGCTCAATTCTTCAAATCCTGGTTTACCAAGAAGGGCAAACATGTTACGTTTGTAAGCTTCAACACCCGGTTGGTCAAATGGGTTGATAGCATTCAAGTAACCTGAAAGGGCGATAGCCAATTCGAAGAAGTAGATTGTGTAACCAAGAGTGAAGGCGTCTTGCTCAGGAAGAGTCACGTACATGTTTGGCACGTCACCGTCAGTGTGGGCAAGAAGAACACCGTCAGTTGCTTTTTTGTTAACGAAGTCAACGTCTTTTCCTTGAAGGTAACCAAGTCCGTCAAGATCTTCTTCCAAAGTAGGGATGATCACGTTCTTACGAGGTTTGTCAACGCGGACAACTGTTTCAAACATGATACGAGTTCCTTCTTGGATAAATTGACCCAATGAGTGCAAGTCTGTTGAGAAGTTAGCTGAAGTTGGGTAAATCCCTTTTTGGTCTTTCCCTTCTGACTCACCAGCCAATTGTTTCCACCATTCTGAGAAGTATTGAAGGGATGGCTCGTAGTTTACCAAGATTTCAGTTGCATAACCTTTACGGTAAAGGATGTTACGAACAGCTGCATATTGGTAAGCTTCGTTTTCAGAGATTTTATCTGAAGTATAGTCTTTACGAGCTGCGTTAGCACCTTCCATAAGGGCTTTGATGTCTGCACCTGACGCAGCGATTGGAAGCAATCCAACTGCTGTCAATACTGAGAAGCGTCCACCGATATCATCTGGAACAACAAATGTTTCCCAACCGTTAGCATCTGCTTCAACCTTAACAGCACCTTTTTGGCGGTCAGTTGTTGCGTAGATACGTTTGTTAGCTTCTTCTTGTCCGTATTTCTTAACCAAAAGTTCTTTGAAGACACGGAAAGCAATAGCTGGTTCAGTTGTTGTACCTGATTTAGAAATCACGTTCACTGAGAAATCTTTATCTGAAACGTACTCTACCAAGTCAGCAAGGTAAGTAGATGAGATTGAGTTCCCAGCGTAAAGGATTTGTGGTGCTTTACGTTCTTCTTTTGTTTGCAAGTTTGCAAAGTGGTGGTTCAAGAAGTCAATGGCAGCTTTCGCTCCAAGGTAAGATCCACCGATACCGATAACCACCAAAACATCGCTGTCTGCTTTGATTTGTTCAGCAGCTTTCAAGATGCGGTCAAATTCTTCGCGGTCATAGTTTTCAGGAAGGTCCAACCAACCCAAGAAGTCGCTACCAGCACCAGTTCCTTTACGGATCAATTCGTCTGCTGCTGTAACTTGTGCTTGCATGTATTCCACTTCATGTGGTGCAACAAATTTGTCTAATACTTTTGAATAATCAAATTTAATATGTGACATAGTATTCCTCCAAAATTTCTTCTTTTCTATCATAACGCTTACTAACAATTTTTTCAAGTTTTTATACTAAAAATTTCCAATTTTTATCACAATTCAAACGTTTGCATAGAATCTTACAAAATTTAAAAACTTGAGGCATCAAACCCTACGAATAATAAAACGACTAGGATTCTAGTCGTTATAATTCATTCAATAAATACTCAAATAATTCTAAGTTGCCATCTTCTTCATTGACCAAGAATTCTGGATGCCACTGGAGACCAATAATACGGTGTTCATCAATGGATTCAATTGCTTCAACAGTTTGATCACGTGGATCCACAGCCGTCACACGGAAATTGGGTGCCAGATTTTTAATGCTCTGACGGTGAACTGAGTTTACTTGACTTTCTTTACCAAATAATTTAGACACTACACTGCCATCCACTGTCTCAATAGAATGTGAAGTCCCAAAAGGTAGACCTTGCCAATGACCTTCAATATTCTGATTGAGTGTCCCACCAAAGGCAACATTGACAAGCTGAACGCCACGGCAAATGGCTAAGATTGGCTTGTTCTGACGCAAGGCTTCTTGTAGAAGAGCTAGCTCAAACTCGTCGCGAGTTAGATTATAGTCGTCGCTATCAATTGTTTTTTCCTCACCATAAAACTGAGGATGAACATTTTGTCCCCCAGTCAAGATGAGCTTATCAATCATTTCTACATAGTCATGGACCACCGACTCATCACCAACCGGAATGACCAAAGGAAGTCCGCCAACCTGACGAATACTCTCAGCGAATTTACAAGAGACTGATGAATGAATATTTTTTCCTTCTGCGTCCACAGGACATAGATTTGCTGCAACTCCAACAACTGTTCTTGCCATCACTGATTTCCTTTCGTCTTCTATTGATAATCTTATCTTATCATCCTTCCCCACTCCTGTCTAATATGTATTTTTAAAGTCCGTGATAAATTTTTTTTATCAGAAAAAGTTGCCCAAAATTAGGACAACTTTTTTGCTTATTCAAAGACAAATTGATTGTGATAAAGTTCAGAGTAAAACCCTCCAAGCTTGAGTAATTCGTGATGGTTTCCTTGCTCGATAACCTCACCATCCTTAAGGACAATGATCTGATCGGCATTGAGAATGGTTTTCAAGCGGTGGGCAATCACAAAACTAGTTCTTCCAGCTACAATTGCTTCCATGGCATTTTGAATCTTGCTTTCTGTTACAGTATCAACGTTTGATGTTGCCTCATCCAAGATTAAGACCTGTGGATCTGTCATCAAGGTACGGGCGATGGAAATCAACTGCTTTTGTCCGGTCGAGAAGACACTCTGGTCATCATCAATCAATGTATCATACTTGTCTGGCAGACTTTCGATATATTCATGAATATGCGTAGCCTTGGCCGCTGCTTCAATCATTTCCTGACTGGCATCTGGCACACCGAATCGAATATTGTCTCGAATAGTTCCGCTAAACAAAACAGAATCCTGTAGGACAATTCCTACCTTACTTCGCAAACTATCCAGGTCAAATTCGCGGATATCTGTTCCATCAAAGCTGATACTACCAGCATCCACATCATAAAAACGATTGATGAGGTTCATGATGGTTGTTTTCCCTGAACCTGTCGGACCAACCACTGCAATCATTTTCCCTTTTGGAGCTGAAATGCTGACATCTTTTAGAATTGGTTTTCCTGGGAGGTAGGAGAAGTCTACGTTACGAATCTCCACACCATCTTTTAATTCGGTAAAGACTGGAGCATCTTGAGGACGAATTTCTTCTTCTGCATCAAACATTTCTTGGATACGGTCTGCACCTGTAAAGGCCAGTTGCAAACTTCCCCAGCTCGCCGCTAATTGGATAATGGGCTGGTAATACTGCTGAGAAAACTGGGTAAACATGACAATCAAACCCAGAGCAGTTGCTGTCTCGATGTTCTTATCATTCAGCAAGACAGCTGATCCTACAAAAATAACGACTGCTGTGTTGACCAAACTCATCCCGTTCATGACAGGAAAGAGAATTCCTGAGAACATTCTTCCCTTGAAAGTGGCTTTTCGAACCCGTTCATTTTGCTCAACAAAACCAGCAATCACATCTTCTTGGATACCTTGAACGATAACTGCTTTTTGTCCAGAGATACTCTCATCCATATAAGCATTGAGTTTCCCAACTTCCTTTTGTTGGAGGTTGGTATATTTTCTTGCCAATTTCAAAATGACAATCAACATGATGATAGCAATTGGAGTGCTGGCAATCGTAATCAAAGCCAAGGTGATATTTTTTGCAAACATGACAATCAGCAAGCCAATATAAAGGGCAATGTTGGTCATAACAGACACCAGGCTTTCGTTAAAAGCCTGGAGGATGTTGTCCAAGTCACTGGTGAAACGTGACAGGATATCACCATCTTGATGGCGGTCAAAGAAGGAGACGGTCAAGCGAGAAAGCTTACCAAAAAGCCCTTTACGCATCTCATTCGTCGATTCGGCAATAATGCGGCTCATCAAGACCATATAGATGAGACTAGACACTACTAAAACAATCAAAATATAGGCAAGATTGACCAGGAGTCCAAAGAGACTTTGCCAAACCATATTCGGATTCCCATTTTGATAGGCTATAACCAAATTAGCCAGTTCTGTGACTGTTTGACCTGCAAATACTGGAAAGAGGGCTTGTGCTATCGTTGCAATGATAATCATAGCAATAACAACGACAAAGGATATCTTATAAACTTTAAAATAGTTCCAAAAGAATCGAAATGTCTTCATCCTACTCCTCCTTTCCTTTTTGCGTCTCGTAAATTTCACGATAAACTGGATTCGTTGCGACCAAGTCAGTATGCTTACCTTGACCAATCAAGCGACCTTGGTCAAGCACTAAAATTTTATCCGCATGCACAACAGAGCTAATCTTTTGCGCGATGATAATCGTAGTCGTCCCCTTCAAATCCTTGTTGAGGGCTTCTTGGACCAAACGTTCTGATTTGGCATCAAGGGCGGAGGTTGAATCATCAAAAATCAATATCTTTGGATTGCTGACAATCCCACGCGCAATAGACATTCTTTGTTTTTGTCCACCAGAAAAGTTAGTTCCACGTTCCTCAACCGGACTTTCAAAAGCCAAGTCCATGCGACTGATAAATTCACTAGCTTGTGCGATACGAGCTGCGCGTTCCATCTCTGAAACTGTCGCATCTCCCTTACCTTGTCTGAGATTATCTGCGATGGTTCCACTAAAGAGAATGGCTTTTTGTAGGACGATAGAAACTGTCTTACGTAGCGTCCCTTCACTAACTGTACGAATGTCCTTTCCACCAATTTTGATCGAACCTTGCTGAGGATCAAATAATCGTGGAATCAACTGAGCCAAGGTTGATTTTCCTGCACCAGTTGCTCCGACAACCCCAACCATTTCACCAGCTGCGATATCGAAGGATACATCTTTTAGGATAGGTTCTTCATCATTTGGATAGGTAAAGGTCACATTTTCAAAACTGAGACTTCCTTCCAATTCTTCATCTTCCACATCATTGAAAGTCATAGCTGGTTCTGCATCAAGGATTTCACGAATACGACGAAGGGAAATCATGGCACGAGTAACTGAGTTCCCCAAAAATCCAACCATGACGATGGTAAAGATAATCTGACTCAGGTAGTTTACAAAGGAAGCAATGGAACCAACTACTGACGGATCTGACTCTGCCATACCTGCTACAAGCCAGATTGAAAGAAAGACAGCCCCGTATGAAATCATCATCATTACAGGTTGAACGATAGAAAAGGCGTAACCGATATAAAGGTTTTCACCCAGTAATTCATCGGATACCTGCGTAAACTTAGCAAACTGGTCTTTTTCTCGAACAAAAGATTTAACCACGCGCACACCACGTAAATTTTCTTTAGCAATGGCATTGATACGCTCCAATAAGGTCTGGAATTTTGCAAATCGAGGCCCCATCATTCCCATCATAAGACCTGTCATGGCGACGATCAAAACGACCATAAGAACCAGCACCCACCACAGTGAAGGCAGAGTAACAACGGCTAATATAAAGGAACCAATAAATAAAATCGGTAGTCGAAAGAGGATTTGGAAGGTCATCATAACGACGTTTTGAATCTGGTTGATATCGTTAGTCATACGTACAACGAGGTTCCCTGCATTAAACTTCTCAATATTGGCGTATGAAAAAGTTTGAATCTTACGAAAGGCATCTTCACGTAAGTCAGACGAAACTCCTTGAGCAATGTAAGCTGCTAACACTACATTGATCCCACCTGCAACCAAACCAATCAAGGCAACAAGAATCAACCAAAAACCGATAGTATAAATAGCTTCATTATCACCCGTTAGCAGTGCCTCTAAAACCTCCTGCAAATAACGTGGTTGCAAGAGTGAACTCGTTACCATTAGACCTGTCATGACCAAGGAAGCCAGGGCCTGCCATTTATAGGCTTTTATTTTCTGAAACAGCATATTTCCCCCTTATAAGATAGACAAAAGGGGACGACAGTTCTGTCAGTCCCTTCTTATGCTTTTATGTTGATACTATTCTAACAAAAAAGAATGCTATTGTCAAAGCACTCAGCTCTCGCAAGCTTGTGAATCAAGACATTAGCATCCTATTAATCATTTTCATTTAGTACTGAATTTTATTGTTCTGAACTATCTTGCTCGTCTAATTGAGCTCGTCCAATTTCACGGTAGCTACGGTCCCCAACAATCTCAACTGAGAACTGACCATCTTGGTACTCGAGAATCGTCACACTTCCATTATCAAGACCATGCGGATGCATTCCGTTGATTAGATAGACAATGGTTCCAATTGTCATTCCATGGCTAACTACCAGAGCGTTCCCACCTCCATTAGCTTCCATTTCCTTGGCAATGGTTTCAAAACCTTCCCAGATACGATCACTTAGTTTTTCCCAGCCTTCAGCCCAACCTGCTGTATCCACTTCTACCAGACCTTCAGCCAGCTCAGCATAGGACAAACGATGCACATGATCGACATTAAAGATACGAGGAATAATCCCCATAAATAAGTCCCCATCATAAGCACCATCAAAACTACCAAAGCACCATTCACGGATTCGCTTATCCATGCGATAAGGAATTTGCCCTGTCAAACCAAGTTCTTCAAGGATAATTCCCATTGTCTGAATGGTCCTCCCTGAGTCACTTGAATAAGCACGCTCAAAGGTTAAGCCAGACTCACGCAAACCAATTCCCAATTCGTGAATACCTCGCTCACCCTCAGCTGTTAAAGGAGTATCACTCCAACCTTGAGCACGCCCAATCGCATTAAACATTGTTTTCCCATGACGCACTAGATACAATTTTACACTTGACATATTCCGTCCTCCATATGTATCTATTATAGCATGATTTTTGACGAAATTTCCAACTCAACCCAGTTAAAACTTCCTAGAGCCCTTAATGGTTTTCTGTATGTTCTAGAGAAAAATAAATATTCAAAAAGCCGATATCAGTCGGCTTGAAAATATCGATTGCGCATTCCGATTACAAACAGAGCTTCCAGTAAAAGACTAACTGCAGAAAACATAAAGACAAATGTTATCCCAAACCTTTCTACAGCCCAGCTCATCCCGTAAGTAAAAAGGGTAAAAGCTAAGGTTGATACTACTTCAAAAACAGAGTAGACATACACTAAATCACTCTCTACAACTGATTCTTGTAAGAGAACACTTTCTGTAATCTCCTTAAACTGTGATAAAAATCCAATCAAAATATTAGCTATTAAAAAGAGTGATGGAATAGGAAATTGTAGAACAGCCATGGTCACACACGCCATCAACAACAGAGGATAACTGATACTCTGCCATTTCTTGCGCACTAAACAATCTGATATCCGTAAGATCAAGCCTCCACCAAGCAACACTCCAATGGAATACGCCGTATTCGTATAACCCCAAAAGACCTCTGTCTCTCCTAATACACTTGTCACAAAAACAAGTAAAATAGACGAAATCCAGATACTATTTGCCAAAATTTCTAACAGATTTGTTCCTAATAAAAAGCGAACTCTCCCCTTTTTCCAAAGCAGTTTCCATCCCCTAAACAGTGTTTCACCATTTGTTTCTGCTTCAATCTTTTCTATCTGAACTTCTGGCAATCGGCTAGTCCATACAGTTGCTAAGAGAAATAGAACTAGAGTAATCAGTAAACTAGGTATAAAACCTAGGCTTGCAAATAGCAAACCTCCTAGCCCCCAACCAAGTAGTTGAATACTTTCACTACTGACTGATAAGGCTGCATTAGCCTTTCCAAGATCTTTCGTATAAAAAGGCAAAATAGCGTGAGAAACCGGACTAGCAAAACCATCTAAGATAGAAATTCCTACTACGAATAGGTAAAGCAAAGTCACCGATACAGTTGTCATCAGAACGAGAAAAATTGTCAAACACATCAAAAGAAGCGTCTTCCCTGCTTGAGTATAAAAAATAATTCTATTCAGCGACCAGTTTCTAGTCACTAGCGGTACTAAAAAACTAGCTACAAAGCCTGATAAACCAATCAAAATGGGCACCATTGTTGTTGCCATGACAGAGCCTGATAATACAAAGACATTTGCAATTAAAATAACACGCAAAAAGATATCGGCTACATTAGCGATTGATTGAGAAAAAAGTAAGGTTTGAAAAGATTTAGACATGACTATCTCTCCTCACAAGAGTCTTGCCATTATCTTACCACACTTTTCTCACAATTGGAAGCTAGTCTGATAAACTAAGGTGTCTCTTCTAATTTTACCGTTTGTTTTAATTTTGGGTTGATCTTACTTTCCTTTGAATCTTGGTCTATTTTTTCTGTTTTTTCTTTTTGTTCTGATTCCTTTTTATCCACCGTCTTTTCTGCCTTTTTCAAAGGTGGAAAACGAAATTCAAATTGATGTTTTCCAGTATCGACAATCGTTGTAAATCCCTTTTCGTCACTACGATAACTTGCTTTTCCTAGATCAAATGACTGCTGACCACTTTCAGAATTAGCTTTTTCATAGGTCCTCTTAGCCATTGCAAATGCAAGAAGTTTTTCTTTATTTAAGGCATAATCCTGATAATGTGCTACTTGCCGATTTAGATAAAACTGCAACAAAAGACTAAAAATTCCAGCAATAGTAATAGCGTAAAGGAGAACTCCAGCCCTAACTTTTTTCTTTTTCAACACGATAGATAAATTCCCTCTCTAGTCCCTTTTCAAACTGAAAATTAAAATGAACATTTTGCCCGTTTTGGTAAATATGAGCTGATTTCAGACCGTAGACCATGGGTTGATAGCCACGTCCACTAGCATCTGTTTTCCGGAAATCATTTGATCTTGATTTCCCCATAGAGATAGATTTTCCTTCCTGTTTGAGGTAAAGCCTATCATTCTCCACTTTTTCAAATTGGCCTCGATTCAACTCTGCTTCCAGCTGATCTACAAATAAGAGCCATTCTTTTTGCTCACTTCTCTGCTGGTAGCGAACCTCTGAAACCAAGAGTTGACTCATAGATTGAAAAAGAAGCAAACTCCCACTAATCACAATAAGAGCAACCAAAGATTCTAAAAGTGTAAAAGCTCTGACTCTACTTATCTTGAATCGCCAGTAATTTCTCCCTTCCATGGTATACCTCCAAACCTCGCTCATTCGAGACAACATGAACCGTAAGGCCATTGACAGTCAACTCCTTTTGTCCGGTCTGCAAAGCCATCCGAGCCACTCGCAAAACTTCTTCCTGTTTTAGAAGTTCTACTTCTCTTTTTCTACTTTCTTGAATTTGTCCCAGTAAGAGCGTTGCTATACTGGCAAAAATAGCTAGTGAAATCACTGCCTCCAGTAAAATAACCGCCTTAATTTTTTGCTTCTTGAATACGTTTAATCTTTCCATTTCCTAGATACAGTTGGTAGCGAACCACTTCTTTCCTTGTTTGAAATCTCACGTTAGCTAGAGACGAATTCCCTCCAGCCTTATCAAATGTAATTGACTGATTAGACTGCAGTTGAATTCCTTTAGGGATGGCTAATTTCTGATAGCCATTTCCAATACTTCTCTCTTCTAACATTAAGTTGATCTTTTGCTGACTAGCCAGACTTCGCTTCTGGGTTTCTCGATAAAGTTCCTCAAACTCCATAAAGAAAATCTGCTCTTCTACAGCCGCAAAAGTTGACTGAACTGAACTCGACAAGCCCAAGGCTAACAGACTGACTATTCCTAAGACCAATAGACTCTCAAGCATGGTAAATGCCTTAATCCGCAACTGTTTGACTTGTGTTCTGTTTTGCATGGTATTCTTTGTAGGCCTTTGCTTGCTCAGCAGTGATACGTCCGTCTGCCTGTAATTTGCTTAGACTGGCATCTTCATTTTTATCCAGACTATACAGTTCTGCTTGGCTTTCTACCACCTTGACTACTGCAGCTTTCCCCTTGTCATTGACTGCATCCTTTTGCTTAGTTAAGTTTGGCACAAAAAGCAAGAGCAAAACACTAATAATTAAAAGTACAATTAACATTTCTACCAGAGTGAACCCTTTTACCGTAGCTTTTTTTAATTTCATCATCATTTTTTTCATCTAAAAATTTACCTCCATATTTTGATACATTGGCAGTAACATGGCTGCGTACAATAAAACAATTAGCAGGGCTACAAAAATAAAGACCAGTGGTTGAATAAGGTTCATGGTCCGATTGACTCGGGTAAAGAAGGATTCCCAGGTTTTTTCCGCATATATTTCCAATTCACTTCCCAACTTGGATTTAACCTCTCCATATTCAATGATTAATCCCAACTCCTTTCTAAAGAAGGGATAGGTCTGAACAACCTTAGAAAATTCATGCCCATTTTGCAAAGATTGATCTAAATCGTATCCAATTTCCTTAAAAAGAGGATTCCCTTGCTCCTGCATCATCTGGAAAATCTGTGCCAACTCTAAACCTTGTCCAATCATATTTCCCCATTCCCGAGCATAATAAGCAGTTAGATAATACTGAACAAACACACCTAAAAAGGGGATTCTAGCTAGAAAAGAAAAGACTTGTATCTTCTTAGATTTCCTGTAGAAAATCAGCCCTGTTAAAGATGCAAAACTTAGTGCCAGAGTAAGCCCAAGAAAAATCTGTGGCAGGTTACTAATCACTAAGGTAGCTATGTTACTACTATCCAGTTGGGGCAAGAGATAATTTCGCAAACCCAACATTATGAGCAGTAAGAAAGCTAGCAAAATAAGTGGGTAGGTCGCAACTTCAATTAACTTCTTCTTGACCTTAGCAAGATTATCCAAATATTCTTCAATTTTCCCCAAACTCAAATGGAGATTTCCATGAACTTCAGCCAATGAAAGTTGAGTGACAATCGCACTCGAAAAACCTAAATTCCCCATCATTTCCGAGAAAGATTTTCCTTTCGATAGTCCTAGGCGCATCTGTGAAACATATTCCTTCTCCAACAAAAGACTTCTATCAAGAAAGGAAATGATTTCTACCAAGTGAAAACCACTAGAAAACAAATTGTTAAAGAGAGTGATAATTTTCTTCTGCTTACTGGTAGCTAATTTTCTCCGTTTCAGCTTGAAGGGCAGTGATATGTCCATCTTTAAGAAGCTGATCAATGTGCTCATTCCACTTTTCTGCCTGGTGTTCTGAATAATTTTGGTTTGCAAAATCAATAATTCCTCCTCCCCCGATTAGTCTCTGGTAGCAAACACCTTGTAAAACAACTGCGAGTTCATCTTCACTGACACCAAGTTCTAAAAGACGCTCATAGACCCCACGAATACTCTTTGCATGAATGGTCGAGAACACTGTAGCTCCCGTTAAGCTAGCTCTTACAACAGCACGGGCTGTTTCGCTATCCCGGATTTCTCCAATGATTAAAAGATCTGGGCGGTGTCGCAAAGAAAGTTTTATCAAGTTTTCATAGCTCAGTCCAATAGCTTCATTGAGTTGTAATTGCAGCATCTCTTCTTGCTTAATCTCGACTGGGTCCTCAATGGACATGACTTGTTGTCCCTTAAACAACGACTTAGCTAATTCATGCATTAAGGTAGTTTTACCACTTCCTACAGGTCCTGCAAAAAGATAAAGACCGCGTTGCCTAAAGCCCTTTTCCAGTTCCTTAAGGTCTTGAAACCAGAAGCGCAAGTCTTTTTCTTCATCGTGCAAAAGGCGAATAACTAAACTCTCATGACCACGATAATCTCCTACCGTCGATAAGCGTAGTGAAGTAACCTTGCCATCATGCTGATAATCACAGGACCCAAGCTGACTACGACGCTTTTCTCCAACATTCATCCCCGCAATAAATTTAAAATGACTAATAACTGCTCCCAACTTTTCAAAGTCATAGCTATTAATCAAACGCCTTTCATCTCCTATTCGCATATGCAACTCATAAACCTTATCCTTGGGAATAAAATAGATATCCTGAGCTCCATCCTTTTTTGCGAGACTAATCAATTCTTGTGCAAGTGCTTGTACCATATTCCCTCCTCAGTTTATTATTCGAAGAAAATACAAAAAAAGAACAACTTTATTAAAAAGTTGTTCCATCTTTTTTGATACGACACGTTCGGTGGATTTCTAAACCAGTTTGTTTTTCATAACCCGGTCTGAATTTTTCATCTGGTATAACTTGACCATCTTCCAGTAAAGCCAAGGAATGATATTGCTGCAGAAATTCATCACATTCCTCACACCAACGCTTATCCTCTGGGTTCCAAAATATAGTCATTAAGTCTCCTCGACTTTTATATAGTGGAATTTTCTTTTCCAGTTCAAACCAGCAAGATTTATAATACTTCAAAGCGTCATAGTAATTTTCGAATTTCTTACTACTAATGACGTCTTCTTCCCAACCTTCTATGAACCACCATGGTTCAAAATCCCCGTACATTTCTATAACTCGATACATAGTTTCATTTCCTTTGTATCGTATATTATAGCGAAATTTTAAGAACAATGAAAGAAATTTGCTTGCTTTCACGAATTATCTCATATTTTCAAAAAATCCAGCTATTCTAAAAAGAATAACTGGATTCAAAATTCGATTAAGCTTCTGAAATATCGTTTTCAATGATAACCTTAATCGCATGATGATCTGCAGCCTTACCAAATACTTCATAGGCCTTTTCAATTTCACTTAGTTTGAAGTAATGAGTTACCAATTTTTCTGGTTCAATTTTATGGCTTTCTAAAGCTTTTAAAAGCTGAGGAGTTGTGTTGGTAGAAACCAAACCGGTAGTTACGTTAATGTTACGAATCCAAAGAGTATCCAAATCAAACTGAACTGGCTTACCATGCACACCACAGTTAGCGACTGTTCCATCAACTCCAATAATCTTCTGACAGAGATCAAATGTTGCAGGAATACCGACAGCTTCAATAGCGACATCCACACCGCGTCCATCAGTCAAATCATAAATTTCCTTAATTGCTTTTTCAGGATCTGAAGAATTGATCTTATGAGTCGCACCGAATGATAAGGCTGTTTCCAAACGATTATCGTCTAGGTCCACCATAATCAATTTAGCTGGTGAATAGAATTGTGCCGTCAAAAGAGCTGCCAATCCGACTGGTCCTGAACCAACGATAGCTACACTACATCCAGGCTCCACTTTCCCTTTTAAGACACCAATTTCATAACCAGTTGGTAGGATATCAGATAACATAACTAAAGCTTCATCAGACAAGTCAGCTGGAGTGTGATAGAGAGTATTATCAGCATGAGGAACACGAAGATATTCTGCTTGCATACCGTCGATCAAATGTCCAAAAATCCAACCGCCTTCGTCTTCACAGTGGGCATAGATTCCCTTCTTACAGTAGTAGCATTTACCACAGGCACAAACACAAGAGATCAAAACCTTATCGCCTTTTTTGAAATTTGATACTCCTGCTCCAACTTCCTCTACAATCCCGATTCCTTCATGGCCAAGGATAGTTCCACTCTTACATGCAGGGACATCTCCTTTGATAATATGAAGATCTGTTCCACAAATAGTAGTTTTTACAATACGCACAATAGCGTCTGTTGGCTTGCGAATAACTGGTTTGTCAACATCAACAAACGAAGCAAGTCCTGGTTTAACATAAGTATAGGCTTTCATAAAGCTTACCTCCGTTTTTTTATTTGTATTGTTTACATCATAATTGTAAGCCTTTTCATGAATAAAATCAAGTAGTATGTGAAGAAATTAACAAATTCAATTAAAAAAAGTAGAAACTAAATTAGTTTCTACTTTAGAGATTATGCTTGATAACGTTTTTCACCATCAAGGTAAGTTGCTACCAATTCCAAATCCTTATCAAGAACGATAAAGTCAGCATCGTAGCCTTCACGGATTTGTCCGCAAACATCATCAATATGAACTGATTTTGCTGGGTTGAGACTGGCCATCATAACTGCTTCATGAGGATTTGCAATGCCCCATTCAACAACATTTTTCAAACCATCTTTAAGTTTGAGAATAGAACCTGCCAAGTTCCCAGTAGATTTGAGGCGTGCAGTACCATTTGCAACCACAACTGGGAATTCTCCCAGCATGTAGTCACCATCTTGTAAACCACCCGCTGTCATACAGTCAGTAATAAGAGCAATATTTTCAGTACCTTTTTGTTTAAGTAGGATATCACAAGCCTTAGGATCAACGTGATGCCCATCGCATATCAATTCAGCATAAGTATGTGGCAATTCATACATAGCACCAACCATACCAAGCTCACGGTGAGTTAACCCACGCATACCATTATAAGCATGAACCCATACACTTGCACCAGCATCAACAGCTTTTTTAGCTTCCTCAAATGTTGCATTAGAGTGACCAAGAGCAACCGTTACACCTTCTCCAGTAATAGTACGAACAAAGTCTTCTACACCTTCACGTTCTGGAGCAAGTGCAATCTTATTAAGAAGACCATTAGCAGCTTTCTGCCAAGCACGAAATTCGTCCATTCTAGGATCTTTCATATAAGCAGGGTTTTGAGCTCCCTTATATTTTTCAGTAAAGTAAGGACCTTCAAAATAAATACCACGAATCTTAGCCCCAGTTGCTTCTTTGTAGCGGGCACCAATATTTTCAGTAACAGCGAGTAATTGTTCGTATGATGAAGTTAAAGTTGTTGGTAAAAAGCTAGTAACCCCTGTACTTAAGAGACCTTCACTCATTGTATGAAGAGTACCTTCGATGTTATTATCCATAACATCAACCCCACCAAATCCATGAATATGCGTATCAACAAGACCAGGTGCAATACTATAACCACTATAGTCAATAATCTCAGCGTCCTCAGACACTTGTTCTACATGCTTACCAAATTTACCATCGACTAGTTCCAGAAAACCGCCACGACGAACTCCATGAGGATAGAAAAATTGATCAGCTTTAATATATTTAGGCATAATGATAACCTCCGTAATTGATTAAATTAATATTTATTATGTCAATTACATTATAAACCTTTCTGTGTAATTTGTAAATGGTATAGACCTATTATAGTTAAATTTATAAAGAAATAAATTAAGATTTAGTAAACATATAGTAAAAACTAGAATATTAAACATTAATCTTTACAAGAAAATTAACAAAAAAATATTTTTAAGTAATTTTATGGAACTCCTGGAGAAAAAATTAGAAGAAAAAATAAAAAAACAAGGTCCGAAAACCTTGTCTTTATTACTATACCGGCGGCCGGGGTCGAACCGGCACGTCCTTGCGGACACTGGATTTTGAGTCCAGCGCGTCTGCCAATTCCGCCACGCCGGCAAATAGTAACTGGGGTAGCTGGATTCGAACCAACGCATGAGGGAGTCAAAGTCCCTTGCCTTACCGCTTGGCTATACCCCAATAATATAAAGTAGGCGAGTGAGGGGAATCGAACCCCCGAATGTCAGAGCCACAATCTGATGTGTTAACCACTTCACCACACCCGCCATAATGTTTAACACGGGCAGTAGGAATTGAACCCACACTGAAGGTTTTGGAGACCTTAGTTCTACCTTTAAACTATGCCCGTATAAGATGGAAGGGGAGGGATTCGAACCCCCGAACCCGAAGGAGCGGATTTACAGTCCGCCGCGTTT
>JAQDDS010000001.1 GCA_027665725.1 Streptococcaceae bacterium AF77-01CM03A | reverse complement strand
GAGGCTCCAACAACAACTGAAGCTCCAACAACAACAGAGGCTCCAACAACAACAGAGGCTCCAACAACAACTGAGGCTCCAACAACAACAGAGGCTCCAACAACAACTGAAGCTCCAACAACAACAGAGGCTCCAACAACAACTGAAGCTCCAACAACGACTGAAGCTCCAACAACAACAGAGGCTCCAACAACAACTGAAGCCCCAACGACTGAAGCTCCAAAAACAACTGAGGCTCCAAAAACGACTGAGACTCCAACAACAACTGAAAACAAACCAGGACTTCCAAATACTGGTGAGGCTACAAGCCTAGTACTTGTATTGGCTGGTGTGGTAATCATGTCAGGAACAGTTGTTATGAAACGTAAATTTACTAAATAATATTAGATAAGTTTCTTTAGAGAGGAGAGAGCATTGCTCTCTCTTTTTATACTTTTTATATACTAATATTGCATATATATTTTCGATATCGATATTAAAAAAATCTATTCTTAAAAATAAATTTATACGATTATATGACATAAAAAACATATTTAATATCTAAAAGTAATCTTGATAAATTTTTTTTGTTTATTTGAGTTATAAAAGTAGACATAGGATGTAAATATTGGTATACTGTACTAGTTTTAATAAACTAATAAATTAAAGGAGAAATGAAAATGAATAAGAAAAAACTATCGTTTATCTCTTTCATTATTTGTATATTAACTGTATTTGTTTCACTAAGCTTAACAAATGCTGCTGCTGAAACATCAGCTACTACGTCTAATAGTAAGACTGTTGATACTATTACCTCACTAAGTATTACAAATAAATCAGGAGATAGTCTTGATGGTGATTTGAAGCAATGGATTACGTTTAGACTTAATGCAAATTATGATTTAACAAATAAAAATGTTAAAGCTGGCGATACAACTACAGTTGATTTATCAGATTTTCTATATATAGAATCCCAAAACTTTGAAATTCGTGATGAGAAAACAAATGAAGTTATCGCAAATGCTCAGATTGATGAAACAAAAAAACATATCGTCTTAACCTATACTGATTATGTTGAAAAACACTCTGATACCAAAGGATCTTTCTATGTCTATACTCGAGTAGATTTCCAAAAACACCCTGAAGAAGGAGAAATCCCTGTCGAAGTAACTATTAATGGGAAAACACAAGTAGTTGGAAAAGTTAACTTCACTGGTGTTGGAGATGGAAACCCTGAATTATTTTCTAAAACAGGATGGGTAAGTAGTGAAGATCAAAAGACACTCTCTTACACCATTTCAATCAATCGTACTAAAGAAAGTCTTCAAGATGCTACAGTAGAAGACACATTGAAGTTTTCGAATGCATCTTATATTAAAGATAGTATTCGTATTATCAAAGGTAAATTTGACTATGTTAAAGGTCTTTGGGAATTTACAGATACAACTGATGTAACTGATCAACATACTGTTACCGTCAGCGGAGATGGACAATCATTTGTCGTACAACTTGGTGACATCACAGAGTCAGATCAATATCGAATTGAATATAAAGTTCAAACAAATTATTCACCGGCAGACGGAGAGGTATTAAATAATGATGCTGTGTTAAAAGGCAAAGGAAAGGCTGTTAAACATGTTGAGCAATCCACTGTCGTTCAAGTAGCAGGTGGTTCTGGTATTGGTTATGTCTTTACAATTAACATTAAAAAAGTTGATGAAGCAAATCAACCATTACCAGGTGCGAAATTTAAAGTAGTTCGCCCAGCAAATAATCAAGTCATTGGTGAATATGTAACTGATGCTGACGGGATAATCACTGTAAAAGGTCTTCTAAAAGACAAATATATCCTGACGGAAACAGAAGCACCAAAAGGTTATGTTATTGATTCTGAAGATACAGAAGTAGATGTTACGGACTTTGGAGAAGACCAGTCAGTTACAAAGACTATTGTGAATTCAAAAGAACAAACGACAACAACAGAGGCTTCAACAACAGAAGCTCCAACAACGACTGAAGTTCCAACAACAGAAGCTCCAACAACAACAGAAGCTCCAACAACAACAGAAGCTCCAACAACAACAGAAGCTCCAACAACAACAGAAGCTCCAACAACAACAGAAGCTCCAACAACAACAGAAGCTCCAACAACAACAGAAGCTCCAACAACAACAGAAGCTCCAACAACAACAGAAGCTCCAACAACAACAGAAGCTCCAACAACAACAGAAGCTCCAACAACAACAGAAGCTCCAACAACAACAGAAGCTCCAACAACAACAGAAGCTCCAACAACAACAGAAGCTCCAACAACAACAGAAGCTCCAACAACAACAGAAGCTCCAACAACAACAGAAGCTCCAACAACAACAGAAGCTCCAACAACAACAGAAGCTCCAACAACAACAGAAGCTCCAACAACAACAGAAGCTCCAACAACAACAGAAGCTCCAACAACAACAGAAGCTCCAACAACAACAGAAGCTCCAACAACAACAGAAGCTCCAACAACAACAGAAGCTCCAACAACAACAGAAGCTCCAACAACAACAGAAGCTCCAACAACAACAGAAGCTCCAACAACAACAGAAGCTCCAACAACAACAGAAGCTCCAACAACAACAGAAGCTCCAACAACAACAGAAGCTCCAACAACAACAGAAGCTCCAACAACAACAGAAGCTCCAACAACAACAGAAGCTCCAACAACAACAGAAGCTCCAACAACAACAGAAGCTCCAACAACAACAGAAGCTCCAACAACAACAGAAGCTCCAACAACAACAGAAGCTCCAACAACAACAGAAGCTCCAACAACAACAGAAGCTCCAACAACAACAGAAGCTCCAACAACAACTGAGGCTCCAACAACAACTGAAGCTCCAACAACGACTGAAGCTCCAAAACCTGCAGATACAACAACTACTACAGAAGAGCGACCAAGTCTTCCATCTACTGGTGAGGCTACAAGCCTAGTACTTGTATTGGCTGGTGTGGTAATCATGTCAGGAACAGTTGTTATGAAACGTAAATTTACTAAATAATAATTTTTAGAAAATCTACACTATCTTAAAGAGAGCCGAAAGGCTCTCTTTTCAATTTAATGAGTGTATATAAATCTTCCTACTTAATAAATTATTTTTTATAAAAAAGTGATAATAGCAAGTTTGAAATTAATAGTGAAAATTCATGGAATAAAGTATTTTAGTCTTGACAAATAGCTCTTATCCATGTAAAATAGAATAGATCTTGAACTTGAAGGGAGTGAAAAAAATGTCTAAAACAGTAGTACGTAAGAATGAATCTCTTGACGATGCACTTCGTCGTTTCAAACGTGCGGTTACTAAAGCTGGTACTCTTCAAGAAACACGCAAACGTGAATTCTATGAAAAACCTTCTGTAAAACGTAAACGTAAATCAGAAGCAGCTCGTAAACGTAAAAAATTCTAATTGAAATGAAAGGCTAGACTTGTCTAGTCTTTTTTTGCACACTGTTTAGAGATATGAGGAACTTATGAAAGAGTATATAAAAGAATATCAAAAGATGCGCGAAGAACGTTTTAAGGATTGGGGTTATTATTCAACTCCTATAAACTGGCAGGAATTTGAAGAGTCTAATCAGAGAATTTTTCAGAAGTATTTGAAGGATTCAAAAGTATCGTCAGATAAGGTTTTAAGGACAAAATTGTACAGTAGTTTATTACTAGATGATATTAAATATTTTGCATACTATACAGCTTTTCTAGACGGAGATTACAAACAATTAAATAATGCTCTGTGGCAAACAGGAAGAGAAGAATTGATTAGAGGAGGTTTGCTTGCAAGTGGAACAATCTATACAGATGGTATTTTGAGGGGCTTATTTACCTCTTTTGCATGTAACGATTTTTCAGTCATTTCATCTTATATACCAAAAGATTTGCCTTTACTGAAAGGAACCTATTATCCACAAAATGTCATCAATCTTTTGTACGCTCTTTATTATCAGGATGAAGACAGATTATCAGAGTCTCTTATATTGGCACAACAGTTTCTAGAGAAGAAAAAACGAACAGGTATGGAAGAATTTTCTGTTCGTTACTTTATAAACTTGGCAAGAAAAGACGTAGCTGGGATAAGCCAAAACTTACAAAACTTATGTCTAGCTTATCAGAGACGGGGTTATCCCTTGGAGAAGATAGATAAATGCTTCGCTGATGAAGTTCATGGTCTTTATCGCTTGGTGAAATATTTTGATGATTCCATGTTTGAAGAGGTTCGTATGCCGTCTCATAAGACTTTTCTGCAGGAATTTGAAAAATGGCAAGTTCAAAATCAGTTTCCACAAGGACAACAGTTCTATGTCTATCCACAAGATATGGCTGATGCAAACAGAATACTAACAAAAGAACTTCCAAGAATTCACATAGAAAAATCAGGAAGGGATTTGGTAATAGATGTTGAACGATTTGCAGTTGAATTGTCTCAACTGATTTGAGAAAGCACGAGAAGACTCACATGCTAAATCATTTTTAAGGCAACTTTAAATAAATACTGTAAATCTTGCAAAAAAAGGAAACTTCCAGCGACAATCTGATATAATAGTAGGAGAACTCTATTGAAGGAGAAATATATGTCGGTTTTAGTCAAAGAAGTGATTGATAAGCTCAGACTAGATATTGTCTATGGTGAGCCAGAATTACTTGAAAAGGAAATTAATACTGCAGATATAACGCGACCTGGTCTCGAAATGACAGGCTATTTTGATTACTATACTCCAGAGCGTATTCAATTGTTGGGGATGAAGGAATGGTCCTATCTGATCAGCATGTCTTCTCACAACCGTTATACTGTTTTGAAAAAAATGTTCCAACCGGAAACACCGGCAGTTATTGTTGCGCGTGGTCTAGTTGTTCCTGAGGAAATGTTAAAGGCAGCTAGAGAATGTAAGATTGCAATTTTAACAAGTCGCACAGCTACAAGTCGTCTTTCAGGGGAACTGTCTAGTTATCTTGATTCTCGCTTAGCTGAGCGTGCCAGTGTGCATGGTGTACTGATGGATATCTATGGTATGGGTGTTCTCATTCAAGGTGATAGTGGTATCGGTAAAAGTGAGACTGGACTTGAACTCGTCAAACGTGGACATCGTCTAGTAGCAGATGACCGTGTAGATATCTATTCTAAGGATGAAATGACACTTTGGGGAGAACCTGCTGAAATTTTGAAACATTTGTTAGAAATTCGTGGAGTAGGTATCATTGACGTCATGAGCCTTTATGGAGCTAGTGCTGTTAAGGATTCTTCACAGGTTCAGTTGGCTGTCTATCTAGAAAATTACGATACAGATAAGGTCTTTGACCGTTTGGGGAACAATGCTGAAGAATTGGAAATTTCAGGCGTTTCTATTCCGCGTATTCGGATTCCGGTAAAAACAGGGCGCAATATTTCTGTCGTAATCGAAGCTGCTGCCATGAATTATCGTTCTAAGGAAATGGGCTTTGACGCGACACGTCTCTTTGAAGAAAGATTGACGAAATTAATTGAAAAGAACGAGGTGCGAAATGATTGATCCAGTTGCTTTTCAAATAGGTCCCTTTGCTGTTCGCTGGTATGCTATCTGCATTGTATCTGGATTAATGCTAGCAGTTCTTCTTGCAATGAGAGAAGCACCCAAAAAGAAAATTTTATCTGATGATATTATTGACTTTATACTAATAGCCTTTCCTCTGTCCATTATTGGTGCAAGACTCTACTATGTCATCTTTAAGTTTGACTATTATAGTCAACATATTGGAGAAATCTTTGCTATATGGAATGGTGGTCTTGCGATTTACGGCGGTCTAATTACCGGAGCGATTGTACTTTATATTTTCGCTGACCGTAAATTAATCAATACCTGGGATTTCTTGGATATTGCGGCTCCGAGCGTTATGATTGCGCAGAGTCTAGGACGTTGGGGGAACTTCTTTAACCAAGAAGCTTACGGTGCAGTTGTAGAGAGTCTTGACTACTTGCCTAGTTTCATTAAGAATCAGATGTATATTGATGGCTCCTATCGTCAACCAACCTTTCTATACGAATCTATCTGGAACCTGATTGGTTTTGCTTTAATTATTATTTTTAGACGCCGATTAAATGGTATTCGTCGTGGACATATCACAGCCTTTTACTTAATTTGGTATGGTTTTGGACGTATGATTATTGAGGGTATGCGTACAGATAGTCTCATGTTCTTTGGACTTCGAGTATCTCAGTGGTTGTCTGTTCTATTAATTGGACTTGGTATTTATATTATCGTTTATCAAAATCGGAAAAAAGCACCATTTTATAATGTAAAAAAGGAGAATTAAAATGTTAGAAGTTGCTTATATTATTGTGGCTATTGCCTTGATTGTATTTATAGTTTATTTGATTATTACCCTTCAAAAAGTTGGACGTGTAATCGATGAAACAGAAAATACTGTTAAAACGCTAACTTCAGATGTAAATGTTACTTTACATCACACAAACGAACTTCTTGCCAAGGTCAATGTTCTTGCTGATGATATCAATATCAAAGTTGCAACCATTGATCCACTCTTTACAGCAGTTGCAGACCTTTCTGTTTCTGTCTCTGACTTAAATGAGCAGGCTCGTGTCTTGAGTAAAAAAGCATCATCTGCAGGTTCAAAAACATTAAAGACTAGTGCAGGCTTATCTGCTGTTCGTATTGCAAGTAAATTTTTTAAAAAATAAAAAGGAGATAACTCATGGGTAAATTATCATCAATCCTTTTAGGAACTGTTTCAGGTGTGGCTGTTGCCTTGTTTCTAACAAGTGAAAAAGGGAAACGTGTTACTAGTCAGGCACAAGACTTTATTGAAGATCTGAGAGAAGATCCAGAATATGCTAAGGAACAAGCAATCGAAAAATTGACAGAAGTCAAAGAACAAACCAGAGATTTTGTTCTAAAGACAAAAGAACAAGTAGAATCAGGCGAAATTACCTTGGATTCAGTTCTTGAAAAATCTAAATCTTTAGCTCAACAAGCGACTGAAGCTTCAAAAGAGACCTTGAACAATCTCAAGGAACAATTGGAAGAAAAAGTAGTTGTTGAAGATCCAGAAGACGGTCAAGAAATCATCATCGAAATCGAAGAAGATTAAAATAGAAATCACCATTTTTGATTCCCTTAGAGTTGGAGATGGTGATTTTTTTCTTGAGGGAAGTCTTTGTGGTATAATAAATACTATGCAGAAGAAACCAACATCAGCTTACGTGCACATTCCATTTTGCACACAAATCTGTTATTATTGTGACTTTTCAAAGGTCTTTATTAAAAATCAACCAGTAGACAGCTATCTAGAGCATCTAGTGCAAGAATTTCATTCTTATGACATTCAGAAGTTACGTACTCTCTATATTGGAGGTGGGACACCGACAGCCTTGTCAGCCCGACAATTGGAAACTTTATTGGATGGTCTAACTAGAGAATTAGATTTATCAGTTTTAGAGGAGCTGACCATTGAAGCCAATCCTGGAGATTTGGATGAGGATAAGATTTCAGTTTTAAAGAATTCAGCTGTCAATCGTGTCTCACTGGGTGTGCAAACATTTGATGATAAAATGCTGAAAAAGATTGGTCGTAGTCATTTGGAGAAAGATATCTATGAGAATATTGATCGTCTCAAGTTAGCAGGATTTGATAATATTTCCATTGACTTGATCTACGCTCTTCCTGGCCAGACAATGGACCAGGTCAAGGAAAATGTGGCTAAGGCAATCGCTCTTGATATTCCTCATATGAGCCTTTATAGTTTGATTTTAGAAAATCATACGGTCTTTATGAATCGTATGAGACGAGGGAAATTACCTCTTCCTAAGGAAGAATTAGAAGCTGAGATGTTTGAATATATCATTGCCGAACTAGAAAGAGCTGGCTTTGAGCATTACGAAATTTCAAATTTTTCAAAACCAGGTTTTGAAAGTCGTCATAACCTCATGTATTGGGATAATTCTGAGTATTATGGTATAGGTGCTGGTGCTTCTGGTTACGTCAATGGTGTTCGCTATAAAAACCATGGGCCGATTCGTCATTATTTAAAGGCGGTAGAAGAGGGGAATGCTCGTATTAACGAAGAACACCTGAGTCAAAGGGAGCAAATGGAAGAAGAGATGTTTCTCGGCCTTCGCAAGAAGTCTGGAGTTTCAAAAGTAAGATTCGAAGAAAAATTTGGCACATCTTTTGAAGATTTATATGGTCAAGTTGTAAGAGATTTGTGCCATCAAGGTCTTTTACAAGTAGAAGGTCAACAAATACGAATGACAAAAAAAGGTCTCTTTTTAGGAGATACAGTAGCAGAACGATTTATATTGGAGTAGAATTATGGGCTTAACTTATCAAATGAAGATGAAAATTCCTTTTGATATGGCTGACATGAATGGCCATATCAAGTTGCCAGATGTTATTTTGTTGTCCCTGCAAGTATCAGGAATGCAATCAATTGAACTTGGAGTGAGTGACAAGGATGTTTTAGAACAGTATAATCTAGTCTGGATTATCACCGATTATGATATCGATGTGATTAGACTTCCTCGTTTTGCTGAGGAAATTACCATCGAAACAGAAGCCTTGACCTACAATCGTCTATTTTGCTACCGCCGATTTACTATTTATGATGAAGATGGTCAAGAAATCATTCGCATGGTAGCTACCTTTGTCCTTATGGATCGTGATAGTCGAAAGGTTCATCCTGTAGAACCAGAAATTGTCGCCCCTTATCAATCTGAGTTTTCTAAGAAACTCCTTCGTGGGCCAAAATATGCAGATTTGGAAGAAGCGATTAGAAAAGACTACCACGTTCGTTTTTATGACTTGGATATGAATGGCCACGTCAATAATAGCAAATACCTAGACTGGATTTTTGAGGTCATGGGGGCAGATTTCCTAACCAATCATATTCCTAAAAAAATCAACCTCAAATATGTCAAGGAAGTTCGACCAGGTGGCATGATCACTTCTAGTTACCAATTGAATCAACTAGAAAGCAATCACCAAGTCACAAGTGATGGCGATATCAATGCTCAGGCAAAGATAATTTGGCAAGAAATTAACACAGATTAGAAAGTAATATATGACTTATAAAGGCTATTTAATTGATTTAGACGGAACAATATACAAGGGAAAAGATAGAATCCCAGCGGGAGAAGCTTTTGTTCACGAGTTGCAAAAAAGAGAGATTCCTTATCTCTTTGTAACAAATAACACCACTCGTACACCTGAAAGTGTCCAAGAGATGTTGGCCAATCAGTTTAATATTGACACGCCTGTATCGACAATCTATACTGCAACCTTAGCGACAATTGATTACATGAATGATTTAGGTCTTGAAAAGACTGTTTATGTGATTGGAGAAGCAGGGCTCAATGAAGCCATTCAAGTAGCAGGCTACGTTGAAGATAAAGAAAATCCAGCCTATGTGGTCGTTGGTTTGGACTGGCAAGTAGACTATGAAAAATTTGCTACAGCAACCCTAGCTATTCATAAAGGTGCTCATTTTATCGGCACCAACCCAGATTTGAACATCCCAACGGAACGAGGCCTTTTACCAGGTGCTGGTTCTCTAGTTACTCTGCTCGAAGCAGCAACCCGCGTAAAACCAGTTTATATTGGAAAACCTAGTGCGATTATTATGGACAAAGCTGTTGAACACCTAGGACTTGAGCGCCAAGAAATTGTCATGGTGGGCGATAATTACCTGACTGATATTCGTGCTGGTATTGATAATGGAATTCCTAGCCTTTTGGTTACGACAGGATTTACGAAACCTGAAGAAGTAGCAGACCTACCAATCGCTCCAACCCATGTTCTCTCAAGTCTAGCGGAGTGGAATTTCGATGAAAACTAAATTAATTTTTGGAGGAAGTCTCCTTTTCCTCCTTTCGCTTTCTATTTTATTGACCATTTATCTAGCTTGGTTTCTTTATCCTCTGGAAATTTCTTGGTTAAACTTGACTAGCCGTGTTCATGTCCAACCTCAGACCATCCAAGATAATTTTAATGTGTTGATGGATTATTTGACCAATCCATTGAATCAAGCATTGAAAATGCCAGATTTTCCTTCGTCTGCTTCTGGCATCCACCATTTTGCGGTTGTTAAGGGACTCTTTCACCTAGCACAAGGAGTAGCGATAGTTACCCTACCGATTTTTTATCTTTTTTGGAAGCAAGTCATTCAGAAAGGTTTTCTGTCTCTATATTGCAGAGGTCTCTTGATTATGCTATCTCTACCTTTGGTTCTTGGTTTAGTTGGTGTTTTCATTGGATTTGAACAATTCTTTACTTTATTTCATCAAATTCTATTTGTAGGTGATGATACTTGGCTTTTTGATCCAGCAAAAGACCCAGTCATTCTTATTCTACCAGAGGACTTTTTCCTGCATGCCTTTCTCCTATTTTTCTGCTTGTATGAGTTGATTTTTGGATTCGTTTATCTTTTAAGTTGGAAAAAATTACCAAAAAGAGAATAAATGCATAAAAATGTTTTAAAAGAATGTGCGAAAAACCTATTTTTCTTGAAAAAATAGGTTTTTTTACGGAAATAACTAGTCAAGCGCTTTATTTTTTTGTATAATAGAGTGAGAAAAGTATGCAAAGAAGAGAATAGCATGATTACACTATTTTTATCACCGAGTTGTACATCATGTCGTAAGGCAAAGGCCTGGCTTGATAATCATAAAGTCCCTTTCCAAGAGCACAACATTATGACCAGTCCTTTATCAAGAAAAGAGTTGCAACAAATTCTTTCCTTGACCGAAAACGGTACCGATGACATCATTTCAACTCGTTCAAAAATTTTCCAAAAGTTAAATATCGATGTGGAAAGTATCTCGGTGACGGAGTTGCTTAATTTAATTGAGCAATACCCTAGTCTTTTGCGTCGTCCTATCATCATTGATGATAAACGTATGCAGATTGGCTTTAATGAAGATGAGATTCGTGCATTTCTTCCTCGTAGTTACCGTAAGCAAGAATTGAAAGAAGCTACATTAAGAGCTGGTATTAATTAGATGAATAAACAGTATAGTTACCCACTAGATTTGTCGTGGAGCACTGAAGAACTTGCTTCAGTGCTTTCTTTTTTTAATGATGTTGAAGCTGCCTATGAGACACAGGTAGATGCTAAGAAACTATTAGATTCCTACAAGGTATTCAAATCAGTTGTTCCCAGCAAGAGCGAAGAAAAACGTTTGGGACGTGAATTTGAATCAGTGAGTGGATACTCTTTCTACCGTGCGGTCCAATTGGCAAAAGAAAAAGGAGAAGGGAAGATTTCACTTGGAAAATAAATTTACATTTGCCAAAGAAATTGTCAGGGAAGCTGGGGATTACATTCTCCAGCATATGAAAGAAGATCTCCATGTTGAGAGAAAGTCTTCCCCTACAGATTTGGTAACTAAGTTAGATAAAGAAGTTCAAGCCTTACTCATTGAGAAAATTCGTTCTCGCTATCCAGATGATTTGTTTTGTGCAGAAGAAGGATGTATGCGTGCAACAGTAGGACAAGGTTCTGTTTGGATTATCGATCCTATTGATGGGACCAACAACTTCGTTGCACAAGGTGAAGATTTTGCCGTTATGCTAGCCTATTTTGAGGATGGTGTTGGGAAATTTGGGATTATCTATGATGTTATGAAAGGTGACTGCTACCATGGTGGAGGAGATTTTCCGCCCTGTCGTAATGATCAACCTTTACCAGCATTTAAAAAGAAACCTTTGAGAGAATTTTTGGTAGCTGGTAATTCTGGTATGCTAGAAAGCAACGAATGGGGCTTGGCAGAATTGGGAAATGCTGCACTTGGCACACGAGTTTATGGTAGCTCTGCGATTAGTTTTGCAAAGGTGTTATCCGGTCGACTTTTAACTTATATCACTTATCTTCAACCCTGGGATTATGCAGCAGCGAGTATCCTAGGTGAAAGTTTAGGTTATAAGGTTCTTACGATTGCTGGTGAGGAAGTTGATTTCAAAACACGGCAGGCCGTTATGATGGTGCCAGTCGAGATGAAAGATGAGATTCAATCCTATATCTATGAAAGGAAATAAACCTACATGCAATTTCCAGAAGGATTTGTAAAAAAATATGAAACAATATTGGGAGATGAGGCAAGAGCTTTTCTTGCCTCTTTTGATGATGAAGCCGTTTCTGCTTTTCGTGTCAATCCCTTAAAAGAAAGTCAAGTTTCTTTTTCAGATGCTATTCCAAATACACCTTGGGGCTACTATGGTAAGGTTTCTGGAAAGTCTCCAGAGCATGTAACTGGTCTAGTCTATTCCCAAGAACCGGCTGCACAAATAGTGGCGCAAGTAGCTCAGCCAAGTCCTGGCATGAAGGTCTTGGATTTGGCAGCAGCACCTGGTGGTAAATCGACACAATTGGCAGCCTATCTAGCAGGTGAGGGGCTCCTCATTTCCAATGAAATTTCAAGTAAGCGAGCAAAAATACTGGTTGAAAATATGGAACGTTTTGGTGCGACAAATGTTGTTGTAACTAATGAATCTGCAGACCGTTTAGCTAAGGTTTTTAAAGGGTATTTTGACCTAATTGTTCTAGATGCACCATGCTCGGGTGAAGGGATGTTTCGTAAACAACCTGATGCCATGGATTACTGGAGTGTCGATTATCCTAGCCAGTGCGCTAGTTTACAACGTGAGATTTTAGCAGATGCGGTTACTATGTTGGCTGATGGTGGTCGTTTGGTTTATTCGACCTGTACTTGGGCGCCAGAAGAAAACGAAGAAATCATTAACTGGCTCATGGATAATTATGACTTTGAACTCATTCCAGTAGAACATATAAATGGTATGTCACAAGGAATCAACCAAGCTGAGACAGCTAGAATGTACCCCCATCACTTTAAGGGAGAGGGACAGTTTGTCGCTCATTTACAATTTAGAGGGGAAAATGAGGCATCTAAATTCAAACCATCTAAGTCTAATCTCTCTCGAGAACAGATTTCCTTATGGCAGGATTTTGAGGAGAAACATTTAAAAGAAAAATTGACTGGAGTCTTACAAGCTTTTGGGGAGCAACTTTATCTCTTACCAGAAGTCTTACCAGATTTGGGTAAACTTAAGATTGCTCGTAATGGTCTTCATCTCGGAACTTTTAAGAAGAAACGTTTTGAACCAAGCTTTGCACTTGGATTAGCTTTAAAACCAAGCCAAGTCAAACAATCAATTGAAATTCATCAAGAAGACTTTGTCAAATATGTGGCTGGTGAAACCGTCCAATTAGCTGAAACTCTGCCAAATGGTTGGTACCAAGTTTTGGTTGGTGGGAATGGTCTGGGCTTTGCTAAAGTCACCGGAAATACCTTGAAGAATTATTTCCCTAAGGGCTTGAGGTTTAAGGTAAAAAACTAGTCAAAATCAGTATTCTATGTTATAGTGGAAGTATGGATTTTTCGTGAAAAACATTAGAAAATAAGGGCGAAAATCCGGGTTATTCATCATTATTTTCAAGGAGACAAATAGTGAAAAAATTTAAAAAACTCACCATCTCTCTTGCAACTCTTTTACTTGCTGGTTCGCTAGCAGGGTGTGCAAGTTGGATTGACCGTGGAGAGTCTATGACGGCTGTCGGTTCAACTGCCCTTCAACCTTTAGTCGAGGCAGCTGCTGATGAATTTGCGTCAGCTCACATTGGTAAAACAGTCAATGTTCAAGGTGGTGGATCTGGTACAGGACTGTCTCAGGTTCAATCGGGAGCAGTAGATGTTGGAAACTCTGATGTATTTGCTGAGGAAAAAGACGGTATTGATGCTTCAGCCTTGGTCGATCATAAGGTAGCTGTTGCTGGATTAGCTGTTATTATCAATAAAGAAGTAGACGTCGATAATCTAACGACAGACCAGCTCCGACAAATCTTTACAGGAGAAATTACCAACTGGAAAGAAGTTGGTGGGAAAGATCTAGCTATTTCTATTATCAACCGTGCTGCGAGTTCAGGTTCTCGTGCGACCTTTGACAGTGTGATTATGAATGGTCAGTCAGCGGTGCAAAGTCAGGAACAAGATTCAAACGGTATGGTCAAATCAATCGTTTCTCAAACCCCTGGAGCTATTTCCTACCTAGCATTTGCTTATGTTGATGATTCTGTTGGAACAATCAAACTTAATGGCTATGAACCGACTTCAGAGAATGTAACTACTAATAATTGGCCTTTGTGGTCTTATGAACACATGTATACACTTGGTGAGCCAAATGAATTGGTTGCTGAATTCTTAAACTTTGTTCTTTCAGACGAAGTTCAGAACGGAATCGTTAAAGGAATGGGCTATATTTCTATCAAAGAAATGAAGGTTGAAAAAGATGCTGCAGGTACCGTAACAGCGCTAGAAGGGAGTCAATAATGAAACAAGAAGAATTATCTAAAAAATTGCTCTCTCCTTCAAAAAACTCTCGTCTTGAGAAATTAGGAAAAGGGCTAACCTTTGCCTGCCTATCTTTGATTGTTATCATTGTTGCTATGATTTTGATTTTCGTGGCTCAAAAAGGTTTGTCTACCTTCTTTGTCAATGGTGTGAATATCTTTGATTTCCTCTTTGGTGCAACTTGGAATCCATCAGGAAAACAATTTGGTGCACTTCCAATGATTCTAGGTTCCTTTATTGTTACCATCCTATCAGCTTTGATTGCAACACCATTTGCCATTGGCGCGGCAGTCTTTATGACAGAAGTATCACCAAAAGGAGCTAAGATTTTACAACCAGCTATCGAGCTCCTAGTTGGGATTCCTTCAGTAGTTTATGGATTTATCGGTTTGCAGGTCGTGGTACCTTTTGTACGTACTGTCTTTGGTGGTACTGGTTTTGGGATTTTATCAGGGATTTTCGTTCTCTTTGTCATGATTTTACCAACTGTTACCTTTATGACAACGGATAGTCTGCGTGCTGTTCCTCGACACTACCGTGAAGCTAGTTTAGCGATGGGAGCAACTCGTTGGCAAACCATTTGGCGTGTGACCTTGAAGGCTGCTCGTTCAGGTATTTTTACTGCAGTGGTTTTCGGAATGGCGCGTGCTTTTGGTGAAGCCCTTGCGATTCAGATGGTTGTCGGTAACTCAGCCGTTGTTCCAACTTCATTGACGACACCAGCAGCGACTTTAACATCTGTATTGACCATGGGAATTGGTAATACCGTTATGGGAACTGTTGATAATAATGTTCTTTGGTCACTAGCCTTAGTATTGCTCTTGATGAGTTTGGCCTTTAACAGTGTGATTAAATTGATTACGAAAGAAAGAGGAAAGAAAAACTATGCACGCTAAGAAATTAGATAAACTTGCAACAGCTGTCCTCTATACCATCGCAGGAATCATTGTGACCATCCTAGCTTCCTTGATTCTCTATATCTTGGTTCGAGGGTTACCTCATGTATCTTGGTCATTCTTGACTGGCAAATCATCTTCTTATCAAGCAGGTGGTGGTATTGGAATTCAGCTTTATAATTCCTTCTTCCTTTTGGTCATCACCTTATTCATCTCTGTGCCTCTATCAATGGGGGCTGGAATTTACTTGGCTGAGTACGCTAAAAAAGGTCGTGTTACCAATTTCGTTCGTACCTGTATTGAGATTTTGTCTTCATTACCATCAGTCGTTGTAGGTCTCTTTGGTTACCTCATCTTTGTCGTCCAGTTTGAATATGGATTTTCAATTATTTCAGGTGCCTTGGCTTTAACGGTCTTTAACCTTCCACAGATGACTCGTAATGTTGAAGACAGTTTGAAGCACGTTCACCATACGCAACGTGAAGCTGGTTTGGCTCTGGGACTCTCTCGTTGGGAGACAGTTCTTCATGTCGTTATTCCAGAAGCCCTTCCTGGTATTGTAACAGGTGTAGTACTTGCATCAGGTCGTATCTTTGGTGAAGCTGCAGCTCTTATCTACACAGCAGGACAATCAGCACCAGCACTTGACTGGTCTAACTGGAACGTTCTAAGTGTATCTAGTCCAATCTCAATCTTCCGACAAGCAGAAACCTTGGCTGTTCATATCTGGAAAGTCAACAGTGAAGGAACCATTCCTGATGGAACTTTGGTTTCAGCAGGTTCTGCTGCGGTGCTCTTAATCTTTATCTTGATCTTTAACTTTGGAGCACGTAAACTCGGAAGCTATCTACATAAGAAATTAACTGCTGCCTAAAGGAGAAGCCATGTCGAAATATAATTGGGATGAAAGGCATATCATTACTTTTCCAGAAGAAAAAGTGGCCCTCTCTACGAAGGATTTACATGTTTACTACGGTAAGAATGAATCCATCAAGGGCGTGGATATGCAATTCGAAAAAAATAAAATTACGGCCTTGATTGGTCCATCAGGATCTGGGAAATCAACCTACCTCCGCAGTCTTAATCGTATGAATGATACCATTGATATTGCTAAGGTTACAGGACAGATTCTCTATCAAGGAATTGACGTTAACCGTCCTGAAATTAATGTTTATGAAATGCGTAAACACATCGGAATGGTGTTCCAACGTCCAAATCCATTTGCTAAATCAATCTATCGCAACATCACCTTTGCACATGAACGTGCAGGTGTTAAGGACAAGAAAGTCCTAGATGAAATTGTAGAAACCTCACTTCGCCAGGCCGCCCTCTGGGATCAGGTAAAAGACGACCTTCATAAGTCGGCCTTGACCCTTTCAGGTGGTCAGCAGCAACGTCTCTGTATCGCGCGTGCTATTTCTGTAAAACCAGATATCCTCTTGATGGATGAGCCGGCGTCAGCCTTGGATCCGATTGCGACAGCTCAGCTTGAGGAAACCATGTTGGAGTTGAAGAAAGACTTTACTATTATCATCGTAACTCACAGTATGCAACAGGCTGCTCGTGCAAGTGACTACACAGGATTTTTCTACTTGGGTGATTTGATTGAGTATGATAAGACTTCAAATATTTTCCAAAATGCTAAGCTACAGTCAACCAATGACTATGTAACAGGACACTTTGGTTAGAAAGGGAACAGTATGACAGAACCGATTTTGCAGGTTTCAGACCTGTCAGTCTATTACAATAAAAAGAAGGCTTTGAATAGTGTTTCCTTATCATTTCAACCTAAGGAAATTACCGCCCTTATCGGTCCCTCTGGATCTGGGAAATCAACACTTCTAAAGGCTATCAATCGTATGGGAGATTTAAATCCTGAAGTGACCACTACAGGTTCAGTGGTTTATAACGGTCACAATATTTATAGCCCTCGTACTGATACCGTTGAGTTACGTAAGGAAATCGGAATGGTTTTCCAACAACCCAATCCATTCCCAATGTCTATCTACGAAAATGTTGTTTATGGTCTCCGCATTAATGGAGAGAAAGACAAGCAAGTCTTGGACGAAGCTGTGGAGAAAGCTTTACAGCGTGCTTCAATCTGGGATGAGGTCAAGGATCGCTTGCATGATTCAGCTATTGGTCTATCAGGTGGACAACAACAACGTGTCTGTGTAGCTCGTGTATTGGCGACTAGTCCAAAGATTATCCTCTTGGATGAGCCGACCTCAGCCTTAGACCCTATCTCGGCTGGAAAAATCGAAGAAACCCTTTATAGTCTCAAGGACAAGTACACCATGCTTTTGGTTACTCGTTCCATGCAGCAAGCATCTCGAATCTCTGATAAAACAGGCTTTTTCCTTAATGGAGATTTGATTGAATTTAACGATACCAAGGAAATGTTCCTCTACCCACAACATAAGGAAACAGAAGATTACATTTCAGGTAAATTTGGATAAGGAGAAAAAGATGTTACGATCTCAATTTGAAGAAGATTTAGAGAAATTGCACAACCAATTCTACGCCATGGGACAAGAAGTTCTTTCCCAGATCAATCGTACTGTACGTGCTTTTGTGACACATGACCGTGACTTGGCAAAAGAAGTCATCGAGCAAGACGCAGAAGTGAATGAATACGAATTGAAACTTGAAAAGAAATCATTTGAAATCATTGCCCTTCAACAGCCTGTTTCACAAGACTTGCGTACAGTTTTGACAGTACTTAAGGCTGTTTCAGACTTGGAACGTATGGGTGACCATGCAGTATCCATTGCTGAAGCAACCATTCGTATGAAGGGGGAACAACGTATCCCAGCTGTCGAAGAAGAAATCAAAAAAATGGGACGTGATGTGAAAGATTTCGTAGAAACAACCCTCGAACTTTATCTAAACGGATCAGTGGATAAGGCCTACGAAGTTGCAACCATGGATGAAAAAATCAACCATTATTTCGAAAATATTCGTGATTTGGCAACTGAAGAAATTAGAAAGAATCCAGATGCTATTGTCACAGGTCGTGATTACTTCCAAGTGATTTCATACTTGGAGCGCATCGGTGACTATGCAAAAAATATCTGTGAATGGGTTGTTTACTTTGAAACAGGTAAGATTGTCGAATTGTAAAATATTTAGAAGATAATAATTATTGTGAAAGCTTACTTTTTAATATAGTAAGCTTTCATTGTATCGATAGTTTTCTTTGTCAGGGATGAATAATGAACTATATACAGAGTATAAGAAAAAAAGTTGGAAAAGATAAAATTATTTTAAATTTTACTTGTGGAATTTTAAGTCAATCAGGAAAAATATTATTACAAAAACGAGCAGACAAAGGAACTTGGGGTTTACCAGGTGGTGCTATTGAATTAGATGAATCGGCTGTAGAAGCATTAGTGAGAGAGTTTTATGAAGAAACTGGAGTGAAAGTAACAGTGAAAAAACTCTTAAATGTTTATACAAAATATTCAGATAGTTATCCAAATGGTGATGAGGCACAAGTTATTACAATGTTGTATTTAGTTACATCTGAAACTTCAATCTCTACAGATGTTTTTACGAGTGACGAAACTTTAGAATTAGGGTTGTTTGATCACAGGGATATGCAAAATATCACAATTGTAAACCAGCAACATCAAGATATGATAAATGATTTTTTTGAAAATTGTTTCCCAATAGATAGATAAACCAAACATTGAATTTGTATTTTTTATAAATATATTTTATGGAAAATGCAAGAAAATGTTGACAATTATTTTTAAATAAGTTATAATTATACAAAATCGACAGAGAGGTTGTTTATTTATGAAATTTAAAAAATGGATATTTGTCTTATGTAGTTTTCTTGCAAGTTTCTTTTTAGTAGCTTGCCAATCATCTAGCTCAAGTTCACAGTCTGGAGTAGAGGCAATCAAACAAAAAGGGAAATTGGTGGTTGCAACTAGCCCAGACTATGCACCATTTGAGTTTCAAGCACTTGTAGATGGTAAGAACCAAGTCGTAGGTGCTGATATTGATATGGCCCAAGCAATCGCTGATGAACTTGGAGTGAAATTGGAAGTTTCAAGCATGAGTTTTGATAATGTCTTGACTAGTCTTCAAACAGGAAAAGCAGATTTGGCAATTGCGGGCATCAGTGCAACTGAAGAAAGAAAAGAAGTCTTTGATTTCTCAATTCCTTACTATGAAAATAAAATTAGCTTCCTAATCAGAAAAACTGATCTTGAAAAATACAAAGATTTGGATTCTCTAGCAAGTGCAAATATTGCAGCTCAAAAAGGAACTGTCCCTGAATCTATGGTTAAAGAGCAACTTCCTAAAGCGCAGTTGACTTCATTGACAAATATGGGGGAAGCTGTTAATGAACTCCAATCAGGTAAGGTTGATGCTGTTCATATGGACGAGCCAGTAGCCCTAAGCTATGCAACGAAGAATTCTGACTTGGCTGTTGCAACAGTAAGCTTGACTATGAAAGAAGGCGAAGAAAATGCGGTTGCTATCAAGAAAGGTAATTCAGATTTGAAGGAAGTAGTTGATAAAGTCATTCAAAAACTGAAAGATGATGGAACTTATCAAACCTATCTTGAAAAAGCTGCTAAGCTAACAGAAGTAGAACGATAAAAAATAACAGAGTTGGATTTTAGTCCAGCTCTGTTTTTAAGTAGTTTAATGTTGTTTCAAGATTTTCTAAAGGAACCTTAGCAAATTGATAAGGACAAGTTTCAATGTAGGATGATTCGAAAAAGTCAAGATTTAAAGGACTGTGTTTGAGACTTGCAATCTTAGGATAGTCTCTAAGATCAAGTAGGACCCCATCATGGAGAGGATAGTTTGGTAGAGAAATGGGATAAGCTTTTAAAAGCTTATGAATGAAATCTTGATTTTTTTCTTGCAGTACCAATCTTGCTAATCTGTTTTTTTCAAAAAGCTGACTATCAATATAGAGAGACAAGGCCTTTTGCATGATAAGGTTGTTATCATAGTCCAGAATATTTTTATAGGCCACAAAAGCATCTTTAATAGCATTTGGAAGTATGAGAGCAGTGATTCGAAGTGCGGGGAAGATACTCGTAGAAAAAGATTTGATATAAATGACCAAATCATGCTGGTCCAGATAATGAAAGGTTTGTCCCAATTTAGGATCCAAGTCACCTAGATAGTCATCTTCAACGATATAGATTTGATATTTTGCAGCCAAATCAAGGATAGCAAGTTTTTCCTCTTCAGAATAGGAATGCCCCAGAGGATAGTGGAAACGGGGAATAGTATAGAAAAACTTAATCTTTCCACTCTTAAACTGTTTCTCAAGTTCGTTTAGGTCAATACCGTCCACCCGACGTTCAATGGTTTGATAGGGAATGTTTTGAGCTAGTAGTAGTTGATTCATCCGATGATAGGTCGGTTGTTCAATCAGTATTTCCTGAGCTTGACCTGGAAAATCAATCTGAGAAAGAATAAACAGTGCTTGCTGGGTTCCAGACGTCATGACTAACTGGTCTGCCTTACTATAAATCGCTTGATCAAAAAGTAATGTCTGAACAGATTTTCGTAATTCTTCTAAGCCCTCTTGGTTTTCATAGTAGTTGTAGAGATAATTTTCTCGTCCAATCAAGCTTTCATTGACGCAAAGCCGAAAATCATCATAGGCAGCCACATGTTCATCGTTAACTGAGATAATTAGGTCTTCGTGACTGGTTTGTTGTTCCAATACATAATAACCACTTTGAGGCTTGGAATAGATGTATTTCTCGTATCGAAGTTCCATGAGTGCACGCTGAATAGTGTCCTTACTGCAGTGGAAATTTTGACTAAGTCTTCGAATAGATGGCAGGCGACTTCCTGTCGCAAATCTACCTGATTCTATCTCATTTTTTAGATAGTGCACGACTTGTTCGTACTTGCTTTCTTGCTTCATCCCAGACCTCTCTTGATTTTGTTACATTGTACCTTTTTTTTAAACGTTTGGCAATGTTATACTCTTCGAAAATCTCTTGAAACCGCGTCAACGTCGCCTTGCCGTAGGTATGGTTACTGACCTCGTCAGTTCCATCTACAACCTCAAAACATTGTTTTGAGCTGACTACGTCAGTTCTATCCACAACCTCAAAACAGTGTTTTGAGCAATCTGCGGCTAGTTTCCTAGTTTGCTCTTTGATTTTCATTGAGTATTAAAAGGCAGTCTAGCGTTCAATTCTAATCAGAAATGTGATATACTTAGTAAGTAAATTTTCAAAGAAGAGTGAGATGATAAAGGTGCAAGAACCAGTTAAATTATTCCAATATAATACTTTGGGAGCATTGATGGCAGGACTTTACGGCGGGACCATGACAGTTGGTGAGTTACTTGAACATGGAGATTTAGGGCTAGGAACCTTGGACTCTATTGATGGGGAGTTAATTGTCTTAGATGGTAAAGCCTATCAAGCTAAGGGTTCAGGTGAGAAACCTGAAATCGTTGAAGTTTCACCAGACGCGCTGATCCCCTATGCGGCAGTTGTACCCCACCAGGCAGAAGTTATTTTTCGTCAGCGTTTTGAAATGACTGATCAGGAACTTGAAAAACGTATTGAGTCCTACTATGATGGGGAAAACCTATTTCGTTCGATTAAGATTCACGGTGATTTTAAACATATGCATGTTCGCATGATTCCAAAATCAACAACTGAAACTAAGTTTGCTGAGGTTGCGACTCATCAGCCTGAATATAGCTGTGACAATATTTCAGGAACAATTGTTGGTTTCTGGACGCCAGAGATTTTTCATGGAGTTAGTGTTGCTGGTTACCATTTGCACTTTATCTCAGACGATTTAACCTTTGGTGGTCACGTTATGGACTTTGTTATCAAGGAAGGAATTGTAGAGGTAGGAGCTGTTGACCAGCTGGATCAACGTTTCCCTGTCCAGGATCGTCAGTACCTCTTTGCTAAGTTCAATGTTGATGAGATGAAAAAAGATATCGATCAGGCTGAATAAAAGGAGAAAAGTATGAAAATTCATGTAATAATTACTATGATAGCTTTAGTTGTATTTCTTATAGCATCCATTTGGTATGCAAAAAAGAAATACAAGATTAACCTTTCGGTACTAGGTCTTGGGGCAGTGGCATTCTTTGTTTCTTCTCAAGTCTTGGAGAAAATCGTTCACCTTTTGGTGCTTCATCCACAAAAAGACGGAACCATTTCTCTCATGCAGGAACACCCTTTTTTATATGCCCTTTATGGAATTGCTATGGCAGCTATCTTTGAAGAAACGGCTCGCCTTGTCTTCTTTAAATGGTTAGAGAAGAAGAGAAGCTTAGAAGATTCAGATGCCTTAGCTTATGGGTTGGGGCATGGAGGTTTGGAGTTGCTCTACCTAGGAATGGGAAGTTTGATTAGTCTTTTGATCCTCTTTTCATTATTAGAGTCTTCAAATCCCGATGTAGCAAATCTCCTTCCCAAAACTACACTCGAAACAGTCCAATCTCTATCTGGATGGCAGGTTTATTTACTAGGTGTTGAACGTGTGCTTGCTCTGGTGATGCAAATTGGTCTCTCTTTCTGGGTTTATCAAGCAGCCCGTCAAAAAACTTGGATTTACCTAGTAGCTGCTTATGGTTTGCACGCCTTATTCGATCTAGCTCCTAGTCTTTCACAGGTTGGTTGGATTTCAAATCCGCTTCTTGTCGAAGGATTGTTAGCAGTGGAAGTTGTTTTATTTGTATACTTTACAAAGTCAATTTTTTATAAAAAACAATAAACGAAAAGAGGCCTAGCCTCTTTTTCATTTGTATGAATAAAAAAGCTCATCAAATCATCGAAAAAAATCGCTAAAAATGGTATAATGGAATGGATTTTATAAAAGGATGAGAGATATGACAGTACTAGATAAATTAAAAGAAACCTTAGAAGGAATTGACATTCGATTCGATGAGCCATTGAAAACTTATACCTATACAAAAGTTGGAGGGAAGGCAGATTACCTAGTTTTTCCTCGTAATCGTTACGAGATGGCTCGTGTCGTTAAATTTGCCAATCAAGAAAATATCCCATGGATGGTTCTTGGAAATGCAAGTAATATTATCGTTCGTGAAGGTGGCGTTCGTGGTTTTATCATCATGTGTGACAAACTCAATAATGTCACAGTCGATGGTTATACGATTGAGGCAGAAGCTGGAGCTAACTTGATTGAAACGACTCGTATAGCTCTGCGTCATAGTTTGACGGGTTTTGAGTTTGCTTGTGGAATTCCAGGAAGCGTCGGTGGTGCTGTCTTTATGAATGCTGGTGCTTATGGTGGTGAGATTGCTCATATCTTGCAATCGTGTCAGGTTTTAACCAAAGAAGGTGAAATCGAGACTTTATCTGCCAAAGACTTAGCCTTTGGTTACCGTCACTCAGCTATTCAAGATTCTGGTGCAGTCGTCTTATCAGCTAAATTCGCACTATCTCCAGGGAATTATGAGACGATCAAACAAGAAATGGAACGCTTGACTCATTTACGAGAACTCAAACAACCGTTGGAGTATCCATCTTGTGGTTCTGTCTTTAAACGTCCGGTTGGGCATTTTGCAGGGCAATTGATTTCAGAAGCTGGTTTGAAGGGCTACCGTATCGGTGGTGTCGAAGTCTCAGAAAAGCATGCAGGCTTTATGATTAATGTTGCCGATGGGACTGCAAGAGATTATGAAGACTTAATTGAGTCTGTCATTGAAAAAGTTAGAGAACATTCAGGTGTTACCCTCGAGCGAGAAGTACGTATCCTGGGCGAACACGAATAACATTATTTTTACACATCATTCAAAGATTGGGATTTTATCGCTAGATGAGATTTAGGCCATTTTATGTCCTAAGCTTCTTTCTAGCATTCAAAAAGGTCCCAATCTGTTAATTTACGAAGAAAAAGGGATTTAGAGGAATTGAAAAAACCAATTATCGAATTCAGAAACGTTTCTAAAGTTTTTGAAGACAGTGACACTATGGTTCTCAAGGATATTAACTTTGAGTTGGAAGAAGGAAAATTTTATACACTGCTAGGAGCTTCTGGTTCAGGAAAATCAACCATCCTAAATATCATTGCAGGTTTGCTGGATGCAACGACGGGAGACATTTTGCTAGACGGCGTGCGTATCAATGACATCCCGACCAATAAACGCGATGTTCACACGGTTTTCCAATCTTACGCCTTGTTCCCACATATGAATGTCTTTGAAAATGTTGCCTTTCCATTGCGATTGCGTAAGGTCGATAAGAAAGAAATCGAACGACGTGTGCTAGAAGTTCTCAAGATGGTACAGTTGGAAGGTTTTGAAAAACGTTCTATTCGTAAGCTTTCTGGAGGACAACGTCAGCGTGTAGCAATTGCGCGTGCGATTATCAACCAACCACGTGTGGTCCTCTTGGATGAGCCTTTGTCAGCTCTTGACCTGAAGTTGCGAACCGACATGCAGTACGAACTCCGTGAATTGCAACAACGATTGGGTATTACCTTTGTTTTTGTTACCCACGATCAGGAAGAAGCCCTGGCTATGAGTGACTGGATTTTTGTCATGAATGATGGTGAAATTGTTCAGTCAGGTACACCAGTGGACATCTACGATGAGCCAATCAACCACTTTGTTGCAACTTTTATTGGTGAATCAAACATCTTGCCAGGAACCATGATTGAGGACTACTTGGTCGAGTTTAACGGCAAACGCTTTGAAGCGGTCGACGGTGGTATGAAGCCAAATGAGCCTGTCGAAGTCGTCATTCGTCCAGAGGACTTGCGCATTACTCTGCCAGAAGAAGGAAAACTTCAAGTTAAAGTCGATACGCAGCTCTTCCGTGGGGTTCACTATGAGATTATCGCCTATGATGAACTTGGGAATGAATGGATGATTCACTCAACTCGTAAGGCCATCGTTGGTGAGGAAATTGGTCTGGACTTTGAGCCAGAAGACATTCACATCATGCGTCTCAATGAAACAGAAGAAGAGTTCGATGCTCGTATCGAAGAGTACGTAGAAATCGAAGAGCATGAAGCAGGTTTGATTAACGCTATTGAGGAGGAAAGAGATGAAGAAAACAACCTCTAAACTCTTTGTAGTGCCCTACATGCTTTGGATTGCACTCTTTGTATTGGCACCCTTGGTCTTGATTTTTGGACAATCCTTTTTCAACATCGAAGGCCAGTTCAGTTTAGAAAACTATAAATCCTATTTTGCGTCACAAAACTTGACCTATCTGAAAATGAGTTTTAACTCTGTTCTTTATGCTGGGATTGTGACTCTGGTGACGCTTCTTATCAGTTATCCAACAGCCCTCTTATTGACTCGTCTCAAACACCGTCAACTCTGGCTCATGCTAATCATCTTGCCAACTTGGATCAACCTACTGCTCAAGGCTTATGCCTTTATCGGAATTTTTGGTCAAAATGGCTCTATTAATCAATTTCTAGAATTTATTGGAATTGGTTCTCAGCAGTTGCTATTTACAGATTTCTCATTTATCTTTGTCGCAAGCTATATCGAGCTTCCATTTATGATTTTGCCCATCTTCAATGTTTTGGATGATATGGATAACAATCTCATCAATGCCAGCTATGACCTCGGTGCGACCAAGTGGGAAACCTTCCGCCATGTCATCTTCCCTCTGTCTATGAACGGGGTGCGAAGCGGAGTTCAATCTGTCTTTATCCCAAGTTTGAGTCTCTTCATGTTGACCCGTTTGATTGGGGGGAACCGAGTGATTACTTTGGGGACTGCCATCGAGCAGAACTTCTTGACCAATGACAACTATGGTATGGGTTCAACTATCGGAGTTGTTCTTATCCTGACTATGTTTATCACCATGTGGGTGACTAAGGAAAGGAGAGAACGATGAAAAAATTATCGAATCTTTACCTAGCCTTTGTCTTTATCGTCCTTTATTTGCCAATCTTTTACCTGATCGGATATGCCTTCAATGCTGGGGATGATATGAATAGCTTTACAGGCTTTAGTTTGTCTCACTTTGAAACCATGTTTGGTGATGGAAGGCTCATGCTGATTTTGGTTCAGACCTTTTTACTAGCTTTTCTATCAGCCTTGATTGCGACTGTCATTGGGACTTTCGGTGCCATTTACATTTACCAATCACGTAAAAAATACCAAGAAGCCTTTCTATCTCTTAATAACATTTTGATGGTTGCGCCAGACGTTATGATTGGTGCTAGCTTCTTGATTCTCTTTACACAACTCAAGTTTTCACTTGGTTTTCTGACAGTTCTGTCTAGTCACGTGGCCTTCTCGATTCCTATCGTAGTGCTCATGGTCTTGCCTCGATTGAAAGAGATGAATGGGGATATGATCCATGCGGCCTATGACCTTGGAGCTAGCCAGTTCCAGATGTTTAAGGAAATTATGCTCCCTTATTTGACGCCGTCTATCATCGCAGGTTACTTTATGGCTTTCACCTATTCACTAGATGACTTTGCCGTGACCTTCTTTGTAACGGGAAATGGATTTTCAACCTTGTCAGTCGAGATTTACTCACGGGCTCGTAAGGGAATTTCGCTGGAAATCAATGCTCTTTCAGCCTTGGTCTTTCTCTTTAGTATTATCCTAGTAGTTGGATATTACTTCATTTCACGTGAGAAGGAGGAGCAAGCATGAAACGACTCTATTCATTTTTAGCAGGAATTTTAGCGATTATCCTCGTCTTGTGGGGAATCTCCTATCATCTTGACAGCAAGATCAATAGCCGTGATAGTCAAAAATTGGTCATCTACAACTGGGGAGACTATATCGATCCTGAACTTCTAGAGAAATTTACAGAAGAAACTGGGATTCAAGTCCAGTACGAAACCTTTGACTCTAACGAGGCCATGTACACCAAAATCAAGCAGGGTGGAACAACCTATGATATTGCCATCCCAAGTGAGTATATGATTAACAAAATGAAGGATGAAGACCTCTTGGTTCCGCTAGATTATAGCAAGATTGAGGGAATTGAGAATATCGGTTCTGAGTTTCTCAACCAGTCCTTTGACCCCAATAATGAATATTCTATCCCATACTTCTGGGGAACATTGGGAATTGTCTACAATGAAAATATGGTGGAAGAAGCACCTGAACATTGGGATGACCTCTGGAAACCAGAATACAAGGATTCGATCATGCTCTTTGATGGGGCGCGTGAAGTGCTTGGTTTAGGTCTTAACTCACTAGGCTATAGCCTCAACTCAAAAGACCCAGAGCAACTGTCACAAACGGTCGATAAACTGTATGAGCTGACTCCTAATATCAAGGCTATTGTAGCCGATGAGATGAAGGGTTACATGATTCAGAACAATGCTGCTATCGGTGTGACTTTCTCAGGGGAAGCTAGCCAGATGTTGGAAAAGAATCCTAACCTCAAATATGTTGTGCCGACAGAAGCAAGTAACCTCTGGTTTGACAATATGGTGATACCAAAGACAGTTAAGAACCAGGATGCAACCTATGCCTTTATCAACTTCATGCTGAAGCCTGAAAATGCTCTCAAGAATGCTGAGTATGTCGGCTACTCAACACCAAACAATGCTGCTAAGGAAATGCTCCCAGAGGAGACAAAAGAGGACAAGTCCTTCTATCCAGATGCAGACACTATGAAACACCTAGAGGTCTATGAGAAATTTGACCATAAATGGACAGGAATCTACAGTGACCTCTTCCTACAATTTAAGATGTATCGGAAGTAGGAGTATATAAAAAAGAATTAGTTAAGCTGGTTCGTCTTTTGTTAGCTTTCTAAGTTGACTCAATCATCAAAAAACGGTATAATACTAGAGTTGAGAATTGATTTTCTCTCCATCTTAGTTCAGAGAATTGGCGGTGCTGCGAGCCATCTAAGATAGAAAATCATGCTACTCGATTGTAACAATTGCATAAGAATCAAGAATGACAAGTTCATTGAATGAAGGTGGTACCGCGGTTTTTCGCCCTTCGTGATATGGATTTGTCTTTTATTTTTGGAGGTGCTTATGAGAAGATTTCTTGTCAAACAAAAATTTCGCCTAGGTGGTGAACGTTTTGATATCAAGGATGAAATGGGCAATGTCGCCTATCAGGTTGAAGGTTCATTTTTTAAGATCCCTAAGACTTTTACCATCTATGATGCTTCTGGAGAGCAGATTAGTGAGATTAGTAAAGAAATGTTGACCTTCATGCCACGCTTTGAGATTCAACTCAGTAATGGAGATAGTTTCTATATTCGGAAGAAACTGACTTTCTTTAGAGATAAGTATGAATTTGACAACCTTGGTCTTCGTATCGAAGGAAATATTTGGGATTTGAATTTTAAACTCCTAGATGATCGTGATCAAGTGATTGCCGAGATTGCCAAGGAACTTTTCCATTTAACCTCTACCTATACTGTAACAGTCTACGACGAATCTTATGCTGACCTAGTCATTTCCCTCTGTGTCGCGATTGACTATGTGGAAATGCTCGAAAGCCAATCAAATTAGTAAAAAGGAGACATTATGAAACAATTATCTAGTGCACAAGTCCGCCAAATGTGGCTTGATTTCTGGGCAAGCAAAGGCCACTCTGTAGAACCATCTGTTAGCTTGGTTCCAGTAAACGACCCAACCCTATTGTGGATCAACTCAGGGGTTGCCACTCTTAAGAAATACTTTGACGGAACTATCATCCCTGAAAACCCACGTATTACCAATGCGCAAAAAGCCATCCGTACCAACGATATCGAAAACGTAGGGAAGACTGCTCGTCACCATACCATGTTTGAAATGTTGGGGAACTTCTCTATCGGAGATTACTTCCGTGATGAAGCCATTACATGGGCATATGAGCTTTTGACAAGTCCTGAGTGGTTTGACTTCCCTAAAGACAAACTTTACATGACTTATTATCCAGATGACAAGGATTCATACAACCGCTGGATTGAAGTGGGAGTGGATCCAAGTCACTTGATTCCAATCGAAGACAACTTCTGGGAGATTGGTGCGGGACCTTCTGGACCAGATACAGAAATTTTCTTTGACCGTGGTGAAGCCTTTGATCCAGAAAATATCGGTCTTCGTCTGCTTGCAGAAGATATCGAAAACGACCGTTACATCGAAATCTGGAACATTGTCTTGTCACAATTTAATGCTGATCCAGCTGTACCTCGTAGTGAGTACAAGGAATTGCCACACAAGAACATTGATACGGGCGCTGGTTTGGAGCGTTTGGTGGCGGTTATCCAAGGGGCTAAGACAAACTTTGAAACTGACCTCTTCATGCCAATCATCCGTGAAGTTGAGAAATTATCTGGTAAGGTTTACGACCAAGATGGTGACAACATGAGCTTTAAGGTCATCGCTGACCACATCCGTTCACTTTCATTTGCGATTGGGGATGGTGCCCTTCCTGGAAATGAAGGTCGTGGTTATGTCCTCCGTCGTCTCCTTCGTCGTGCCTCTATGCATGGTCAAAAATTGGGTATCAATGAGCCTTTCCTTTACAAACTTGTTCCAACTGTTGGAAAAATCATGGAAAGCTACTACCCAGAGGTACTTGAAAAACGTGACTTTATTGAGAAAATTGTCAAGAGTGAAGAAGAGTCATTTGCTCGTACCCTTCACTCAGGTCAACACTTTGCCCAAGGCATCGTAGCAGACTTGAAAGAAAAAGGACAATCTGTCATTGCTGGTCAAGATGTCTTTAAACTCTATGATACATACGGATTCCCAGTAGAGTTGACAGAAGAAATCGCTGAAGAAGCTGGTATGACTGTAGACCGTGAAGGTTTTGAAGTAGCCATGAAGGAACAACAAGAGCGTGCGCGTGCATCTGCTGTCAAAGGCGGATCTATGGGGATGCAAAATGAGACCCTTCAAAACATTACAGTTGAGAGCATCTTTAACTACAATGCTAGCCAATTGTCTTCTAAGTTAGTGGCTATCGTAGCAGACAATGCTGAAGTAGAAGCTGTTTCAGAAGGAACTGCATCACTAATCTTTGCAGAAACACCATTCTACGCTGAAATGGGTGGACAGGTTGCGGACCACGGTCAAATCTTGGATGCTGCAGGAAATGTCGTAGCGACTGTAACAGATGTACAAAAGGCACCAAATGGCCAACCACTTCATACCGTTGAAGTTCTTGCGCCACTTGCTTTGAAACAAGAATACACTTTGGCCATCGATAGCAATCGTCGTCACCGTGTCATGAAGAACCACACAGCCACTCACTTGCTCCATGCAGCTCTTCATAATATCCTTGGCCACCATGCTACTCAAGCAGGTTCACTTAATGAAGTAGAATTCCTACGCTTTGACTTCACTCACTTCCAAGCTGTGACTCCAGAAGAGTTGCGTGCTATTGAGCAACAAGTCAATGAGAAGATTTGGGAAGCCATCGCAGTGGAAACTGTTGAGACAGACATTGACACCGCTAAAGAAATGGGAGCTATGGCCCTCTTTGGTGAGAAATACGGTAAGGAAGTTCGCGTTGTCACTATCGGGGACTACTCAGTTGAACTTTGTGGTGGTACCCACGTAGGTAATACTTCTGAGATTGGCCTCTTCAAGATTGTTAAAGAAGAAGGTATTGGATCAGGAACTCGTCGTATCTTGGCAGTAACTGGTAAGGAAGCCTTTGAAGCTTACCGTGACCAAGAAGATGCACTGAAAGCAGTCGCAACAACTTTGAAAGCTCCTCAACTCAAAGAAGTACCTCACAAGGTGGAAGGACTTCAAGAGCAACTCCGTCAATTGCAAAAAGAAAATGCTGAATTGAAGGAAAAAGCGGCAGCAGCGGCAGCTGGCGATGTCTTCAAGAATGTTCAAGAAGCAAACGGACACCGTTACATTGCTAGCCAAGTTTCTGTTTCAGATGCAGGTGCCCTTCGTACCTTTGCGGATAACTGGAAACAAAAAGACTACTCTGATGTGCTTGTTCTTGTCGCAGCCATTGGTGACAAGGTCAATGTCCTTGTCGCTAGCAAGACGAAAGAGGTGCATGCAGGTAATGTGATTAAAGAATTAGCTCCAATCGTCGATGGACGTGGTGGTGGTAAACCAGACATGGCCATGGCAGGAGGAAGCAACCAAGCGAAAATCCAAGAATTGTTGGATGCCGTAGCAGGTAAATTGTAATCAAAAAATACCTATCCATTTGGATAGGTATTTTTCTATATTAAGCTCATTTTAATTCACAATTTCCTTGATATAACCTTTAATAATTTGAGTTGCCTTTTTAATTGCGAGATTATATAATATAAATATAAGTATAAGTAAGAAAATAAGATTTGATTGATTATAATTTTTGCAAACTATAAAAAGGAGAAACCATGGCTTTAAAAATGTTTGATGTTATTCGGTACGAAGGAGAAAATACCAGAAATATACTTGCTTGGAGACATCCTAAAACGGATATTAAATCTGGTTCAACATTAATTGTTAACCCTGGACAATGTGCAATATTATTTTCAAATGGGAAAGAATTAGCTAGATTTAATGCAGGAAAGCATAAGATTGAAATCTCTGATACACAGTTATTGGATGAATTTAAATCCTTTGTCAGCGGTGGTGTTTTACAGAATTCATCAAAACTATGGTTCGTAAATTTGTATGATTTACAACCCATTGGTTGGGGAACTCCTTCAGCTATTTTAGTACGAGATCCAGAAACTGATATTCCAGTCGAATTAAAATTACATGGAAATTTTGTTCCTCGAATTGTAAACTTGGAAGATTTTTTATTGGAATTTATGCCAAGTCAGCCTGATCTTATTACAGTAGATATTTTTCAAAAACGTTTTAGGCAAGCTACAATTGGACTAATTAGTTCAGCTATTTCAAAAGTTGTCTATAGTAATCAGATTGCTGTTATTGATATTGAAATGCACAGCAATGAAATTGGTCTTGAACTATCTAAGATTATAGAGAATCAGTTTGATAAGTATGGTATTCGTATTGAAGAATTTAATATTGAGTCTCTAAAAGTTAATCAAGAATGTCAGGGGTATAAAGATATTTTCAAATTCCATAAACAAATTGTAGATGCTAAAATTAAGACTACAAGTCGAGATATCGAAGGATATACCTATCATGAGGAGCGAAAATTTGATATTCTAGAAGAAGCAGCGAAAAATGAAAATTCTAATGGAAAACTAATGGGTGTAGGTATGGAAGTCGCTATGGGGCTTGGAATAGGAGCTAAACTTAACAATCTTGTAGGTAATATCGAAGGAGTTAATCAAGCTAATAGTAGTTACGAACAGAATCAATCAGATTCAACTGAAGAGGTTGTTTTAGCTAAGTTCTGTAGTCAGTGCGGGGTTGAATTTTCTGAAGAAGCTAAGTTTTGTTCTAATTGTGGTCAACCTAGATAGAGTATAAATTTTAAAATAAAATGTGGGATGAAATATGCATATGTCTTAAAAATCTTTATAATATTTTGATTCTATCATGTTTTTAATCCCAATCATTAGCTTATTTTGGGAATTCTGTTTGTTTCAGAGTTCCCATTTTTTATACTGATACATATGTATTCTTTGTTTGAAAATTAAATTAATGGAATTGTATCAAGGTAGAAGGAAAAATAGAAAAACTAGACGTTTAAATAGTTAGGTAATTTATTATAGGAGGATATTGTGAATGTATCAAGTATTTCGTTTCATAAGTTTAATATTTATGGGTTTGACAAGTGGAATATTTTTTATTTCTTTATGGGCTGTTACTTTATTTCTCGAACATGGTGAACCAATTTTTTCAATACTAATTCCTGTTATATTCTCATTATCAGGTTTCTTTCTGTCTGCATTTACATATTATAGTTTTGGTGTTTTAGAAAATATAAAAATTAAAGTCAAAGCCTTGGATACGATATATGGTGGGAAAGCACTATATAGTGATTATCTAGCAACTAAAGGAGAAAATCAGTGAAGAATTATTTTAAAAATAATTGGAAAGGTATCCCTCGTTGGTTTTTTTCCAATATCTTCATACTAGGATTTTTAATACTATCACTAGCTATCTTTGCTCTCGAAGATAAACCAACTAATGTTATTTTAAAAAATCTTGATTTTATACTCTTGGGGAAGGCTATCGGGATTCCTATTATTATAAGTTTAGTGTTTTTAGCATTCCAAAATTTTTCTTATGTCGTTATTGCCTTAATTATTTTATTTTTATTCCGAGAAACAATTAAAGATTCCTGCTCCTTGAAAAAGTTGAAACAGAAGCATTTACTTCAAATGCTTGTTTTAATTTGTTTTTCTTCACTTTTTGAACTAGAAAAATCCAGGGAATGGATTATTCGTTTTTTATTTCTTTTAATTCCTTGGTATTTGCTTAATTTAATTGTGATATTGATCCTAACTTACCGAGAATCAAAGAGAGAAGAGGAAATTAGGACACAAAAACAGATACAAGCATTATTCACCTTATTTGAAAAGCATAAGATTCATAAAAACACCTATCCTGTTATTTGTCCATCATGCAGTGGGGAGAATTTGCTTGACTTAGGTCAGGGTAAATCATGTGATTATTGTGGTGCATGGTTATCTAGAAAGGAAGTATAAATGAGACGCTATCGTTTAATGATATCAAAATTTGTTTATCCGCTAGTATCTTTCATTTGTATTGTTTCGGGATTGAAATTTTATCAGTCCATAGATAAGGAAATAAGATGGTTATTAGGAAAGAAAGAAGGATTGCTTCACGATTTCTACTTTATGTGGCTTTTGATAATTACAATTTTATTTATATTATTTTTCTTATTTATTGTCATTTCATTTATTTTATTTTTAACACAACCAAGGATGAAACAATATAATAAAAGTTTGATGACAGTTCTTGAATTTGAAGAACTTGAAGAAGATGTTATAGAAACAAAGGGAAAAGTATTACAAGATCAATTATCTTATAGATTGTCAGCAAAACGGGCCTACTGTCCTAATTGTCATACATCAACAGATGGAGTAATTGGAACTGAGTTAACTTGTGAAAACTGTGGTGAAACATTTATCGTTTCTTAATAAGAGTTTGATATACTTTATTTGAACTGATTTTTATATGATAAAAAGCAACAACTTAATAAGTTGTTGCTTTTTTGAGAATGATCTTTATTTTTAAACAATACCTTGGGCAATCATAGCGTTTGCTACATTTTCAAAGGCTGCGATATTTGCCCCTGCAAGATAATCAGTGCCAAGACCATATGTTTCAGCAGTTGTTTTAGCTGTGTTGAAGATGTTAGTCATAATATCTTTCAAGCGGCCATCAACTTCTTCACGAGTCCATGAGAGACGAAGACTGTTTTGGCTCATTTCAAGAGCAGATACAGCTACACCACCAGCGTTGGCAGCTTTAGCAGGTCCGTAAAGGATTCCATTTTCCTTGTAGACTTTAATCGCATCAAGGTCGCTAGGCATGTTAGCCCCTTCAGAGACACAGATAACTCCTTGAGCAACCAAACGTTTCGCAGCTTCACCGTTGATCTCATTTTGAGTCGCACATGGGAGAGCAATATCGTAGTTGTCAGTGTAAGTCCATACTGAACCTTCGTAGTAAGTAGCAGTTGGTTTTTCTGCAGCATACTCAGTCAAACGAGCACGGCGTTTTTCTTTAACATCTGTAAGAAGGTCAAAGTCGATACCATTTTCATCAATGACATAACCATTTGAGTCAGATACAGAAATAACTGTAGCACCAAGTTCAGTTGCTTTTTGAAGGGCAAACTGAGCAACGTTACCAGAACCAGAAATAACCACTTTCTTACCTGCAAAACTGTTTCCGTTAGCCTTGAGCATTTCTTCAGTGTAGTATACCAAACCGTAACCAGTTGCTTCTGGACGAATCAGGCTACCACCAAATCCAAGAGGTTTACCAGTCAAGACACCAGCATCAAATTGGTTGAGGCGTTTGTATTGTCCGTAAAGGTAACCAATTTCACGTCCTCCGACACCGATATCACCAGCAGGTACATCAAGAGAAGGTCCAATGTATTTTTGCAATTCAGTCATGAAGCTTTGGCAGAAGCGCATTACTTCAGCATCAGTTTTACCTTTAGGATCGAAGTCTGATCCCCCTTTACCTCCACCGATTGGAAGTCCAGTCAAAACGTTTTTAAAGATTTGTTCGAATCCGAGAAATTTCAAGATCCCTTGGTTTACAGTTGGGTGGAAACGAAGTCCGCCTTTATATGGTCCAACAGCTGAGTTAAATTGAACACGGTAACCACGGTTAACTTGAACTTTTCCATCACGGTCAACCCAAGGAACACGGAAGCTAATTATGCGCTCAGGCTCAGTGATACGTGCCAAGATATTTTCTTCAATATACTCAGGGTGTTTTTCAAAGACAGACTCCAAAGTGCTGAAGAATTCTTCAACCGCCTGGAGAAATTCAGCCTCATGCCCGTTACGAGCTTTTACAGTTTCAAACACGCTTTGGATATATTCTTTAGCAGATGTCATATCGTTCTCCTTTTTGTTGTCATATTTTATTACATGAGACATTATAGCAGAAAAATTTTGCAGTGTAAAGAAAAAAACATAAATTTTCTAAAAATTCTTTCAATTTGGATTAGCTAGTTTTATTAGCTGAATAAGAACCTTTTTATAGGATTAGTTTTATTAAAAGAGTCCTGCCAAAGTATGGTATAATAGTAGCAATATAAAGGAATCTGGAGGAACAGAATCATGGTATCAACTAAAACACAGATTGCTGGTTTTGAATTTGATAATTGCTTGATGAATGCGGCAGGAGTTGCTTGTATGACCATTGAGGAATTGGAAGGTGTTAAAAACTCAGCAGCAGGAACCTTTGTCACTAAAACAGCAACCTTGGAATTTCGTCAGGGGAATCCTGAACCACGCTACCAAGATGTTCCACTTGGCTCTATCAACTCTATGGGTCTGCCAAATAATGGTTTAGACTATTACTTGAACTACCTTTTGGAATTGCAAGAAAAGGAACCAAATCGTACCTTCTTTTTATCATTAGTTGGAATGTCTCCAGAGGAAACTCATACCATTTTGAAGAAGGTGCAAGAAAGTGATTTTCGTGGTCTAACTGAACTCAATCTCTCATGCCCAAATGTTCCAGGAAAACCTCAGATTGCCTATGATTTTGAAACAACAGACCGTATCTTATCAGAAGTTTTTGAGTATTTTACAAAACCACTAGGAATCAAGCTACCACCTTATTTTGATATTGTACATTTTGATCAAGCGTCAGCTATTTTTAACAAATACCCCCTCAAATTCGTCAATTGTGTCAATTCTATTGGAAATGGTCTTTATATTCAAGATGAGTCGGTCGTGATTCGTCCTAAGAATGGCTTTGGTGGAATTGGTGGAGAATACATTAAACCAACTGCCCTTGCCAATGTCCATGCCTTTTATCAACGCTTAAATCCAGAAATTCAAATCATTGGAACTGGTGGAGTATTAACAGGGCGTGATGCTTTTGAACATATCTTATGTGGTGCTAGCATGGTGCAGGTAGGAACTACTCTTCATAAAGAAGGAGTAGGTGCTTTTGAGCGTATTACCAAGGAACTCAAAGAAATTATGACGGAAAAAGGTTATGAAAGCCTAGAGGATTTCCGTGGTAAATTACATTATATTGATTAAACTGAACCAATACTATAAAGAAAGGAGAATAGATGCTAGCCATAGAAGAAAGCCGAAAGCTATCCCTATCAAATTTACCTAGTTTGACCCTGTTTACAGGGGCTGATCAAGGCCAGTACGACATCATGAAAACACAGGTTCTAAAGCAAATCGGCTACGATCCTGCAGATTTGAATTTTGCTTATTTTGACATGAAAGAAATAGACTACAAAAGCTTGGAGCTAGAGTTGGTCAGTCTTCCTTTCTTTACGGATGAAAAAATTGTTATTTTAGATCATTTTGTCGATATAACGACAGCTAAAAAACGCTATCTAACTGATGATGAGCTTAAGTCTTTTGAAGACTATCTGGAAAATCCTTTACCTTCAAGTAAACTAGTCATTTTTGCTGAAGGGAAGTTAGATAGTAAGAGACGTTTGGTTAAATTGCTTAAGAGGGATGCGACAGTTTTTGAAGCCATCGAGCCAAAAGAGCAAGAAATACGAGCTTATTTTCAAAAGTGGGCTCAGGAATTAGGACTTACCTTTGCTGGAAAGTCCTTCGAAGAGTTGCTTATTAAATCAGGTTTTCAATTTAGTGAAATTCAGAAAAATCTACTCTTCTTACAGGCCTACAAGGATAATGGTGACATTACAGAAGAAGACATTGTTGAAGCAATACCAAAGACTTTGCAGGATAATATTTTTGATTTGACCCAATTAATATTAACTAAGAAGATTGATCAGGCACGAGATTTAGTTAAAGATTTGACCTTACAGGGTGAAGACGAGATTAAACTGATTGCCATTATGCTGGGGCAGTTTAGACTCTATACCCAGGTAAAAATATTGCAAGAGTCTGGTCAGACAGAATCTCAGATGGTCAGCAGTTTAGGTCACTATCTTGGTCGCAATCCGAATCCCTATCAAATCAAATTTGCCCTTCGTGACACGCGAGGATTGTCCCTGAATTTCCTACAAGATTCTATTCGTTATCTCATTCAGGCAGATTATCAAATTAAGACTGGTGTTTACGAAAAAAGGTACTTGTTTGAGAAGGCTTTATTGCAGATTGCGAGCCAGTCAAATTGAGCAAATAACTTGAAAAAAAAGGTTGTTTGCGTTATCATTTTTATATAGAAAGAAAAGAGGTATTACAGATGGCTATTATCTTACCAGATCTTCCATACGCTTACGACGCCTTGGAACCATATATTGATGCTGAAACGATGCATTTGCACCATGACAAACATCACCAAGCATATGTAAATAACGCTAATGCAGCTCTTGAAAAACACCCTGAAATTGGTGAAGACCTTGAAGCTTTGCTTGCTGATGTAGAATCTATCCCAGCTGATATCCGTCAAGCGCTTATCAACAACGGTGGTGGACACTTGAATCATGCTCTTTTCTGGGAATTGATGACTCCTGAAAAAACAGCTCCTTCAGCAGAACTTGCAGCAGCAATCGATGCAACATTTGGTTCATTCGAAGAATTCCAAGCAGCATTTACTGCAGCAGCAACTACTCGTTTCGGTTCTGGATGGGCATGGTTGGTTGTTAACAAAGAAGGTAAACTTGAAGTGACTTCAACAGCAAACCAAGATACACCAATCTCAGAAGGTAAAAAACCAATCTTAGGTTTGGACGTTTGGGAACATGCCTACTACGTGAAATATCGCAACGTTCGTCCTGACTACATCAAAGCTTTCTTCTCAGTGATCAACTGGAACAAAGTAGACGAGCTTTACGCAGCAGCTAAATAATCGCATTTGATAACACCCCTTTTTAGTTGGATTTTGGGTCCAGCTTTAAAGGTGTTTTTTGTTTACTTTGCTAAGAAGTCTAGGACACATGATTTTCCTTTGTTGTATAGACTTGATTTATGGTATAATGAAAGGATAGAAAACGAAGGAGAAATCATGAATATTCAACAATTACGCTACGTTGTTGCTATTGCAAATAGTGGTACTTTTCGTGAAGCGGCTGAGAAAATGTACGTTAGCCAACCTAGTCTATCTATTTCTGTAAGAGACTTGGAAAAAGAGCTAGGTTTCAAGATTTTCCGAAGAACTAGTTCAGGGACCTTTCTTACTCGCCGTGGGATGGAATTTTATGAAAAGGCACAAGAGTTAGTCAAAGGATTTGATGTTTTCCAAAACCAGTATGCTAATCCCGAAGAGGAGAAGGATGAGTTTTCAATAGCCAGCCAGCACTATGATTTCTTGCCACCAACCATTACAGCATTTTCACAACAATATCCTGAATATAAAAATTTCCGTATTTTTGAATCAACAACTGTTCAGATTTTGGATGAAGTAGCCCAAGGACATAGTGAGATTGGGATTATCTACCTCAACAATCAAAATCAAAAGGGAATCATGCAACGGGTTGAAAAGCTAGGACTTGAAGTGATTGAATTAATTCCTTTCCAAACTCATATCTATCTACGTGAAGGACATCCCTTAGCCAAGAAAAAAGAGTTGGTCATGGAAGATTTAGTTGATTTGCCAACGGTTCGATTCACACAGGAAAAGGATGAGTATCTTTATTACTCAGAAAACTTTGTAGATACTAGTGCTAGCTCTCAAATGTTTAACGTAACAGACCGAGCTACTTTAAATGGAATTCTTGAAAGAACAAATGCTTATGCGACTGGTTCGGGATTCTTAGATAGTGATAGTGTGAATGGAATCACCGTTATTCCATTAAATGATAATCTCAATAATCGCATGGTTTATGTGAAACGTGAAGAAGTAGACTTGAGCCAAGCGGGAACCTTATTTGTAGAAGTTATGCAAGAGTATTTTGACCAGAAGAGGAAAGCATGAAAAAAAGAGGACTAGTAGCATGGATTATAGGATCCTTAATCCTATTCGACCAATTGGTAAAGTCTTATGTCGTTAAGACTATTGCTCTTGGTGAAATCAAGTCATGGATCCCAAATCTAGTTAGTTTAACCTATCTGCAAAACAGAGGAGCTGCCTTTTCGATGCTTCAAGATCAACAGTGGTTTTTTGCAGTGATTACCCTGGTAGTCATGGTTGGAGCTATCTGGTATCTACATAAGCATATAGAGGATTCCTCCTGGACAGTCTTTGGATTGATTTTGATTATTGCAGGTGGTCTGGGAAACTTTATCGATCGCATCAGTCAAGGATTCGTTGTGGATATGTTTCACTTAGACTTTATCAATTTCGCGATTTTCAATGTGGCTGATAGTTATCTGACAGTTGGTGTTATCGTACTAATGATTGCAATGCTAAAAGAGGAAATGAATGGAAATTAAAATTGAAAAAGGCGGAGTACGCTTAGATAAGGCTTTGTCAGATTTGACAGAACTATCCCGTAGTCTCGCCAATGAACAAATCAAGTCTGGTCAGGTCTTGGTCAATGGTCAGTTAAAAAAAGCTAAGTACTCGGTTCAAGAAGGGGATGTAATCACTTATCAAGTTCCAGAACCAGAAGTTTTAGAGTATGTTGCTGAAGATATTCCATTAGAAATCATTTATCAAGATGAGGATGTAGCAGTAGTTAACAAACCTCAAGGAATGGTTGTTCATCCAAGTACTGGTCATACCAGTGGTACCTTGGTTAATGCCCTCATGTACCATATCAAGGACCTATCAGGCATCAATGGTGTATTGCGTCCAGGGATTGTCCATCGTATTGATAAGGATACGTCAGGCCTATTGATGATTGCTAAAAATGATGAAGCGCATATGGCACTGGCTCAAGAATTGAAAGATAAGAAGTCTCTTCGTAAGTATTGGGCTATTGTTCACGGTAATCTCCCAAATGATCGTGGAGTCATTGAAGCGCCAATCGGACGTAGCGAAAAAGATCGTAAGAAACAAGCTGTTACTGCCAAAGGAAAACCAGCAGTGACACGTTTCCAAGTCTTGGAGCGCTTTGGTGATTATAGTTTATTAGAGTTGCAACTGGAAACAGGTCGTACTCATCAAATTCGTGTACACATGGCTTACATCGGTCATCCTGTTGCTGGAGATGAGGTCTATGGTCCTCGTAAAACTTTGAAAGGTCATGGGCAGTTTCTACATGCCAAAACTCTAGGTTTTACCCATCCAAGAACTGGTGAAACCATGGAATTTACTTCCGAAATCCCAGCTATCTTTAAAGAGACTTTAGAGAAACTTCGAAATAACTAAACAAAAAAAGGACTCAACTGAGTCCTTTTTTATTTGCGTTTTTTCTTAGCTTTTTTCATTTTATTGGCCATGCGTTTCATGGATTGCTTCATGGCAAATTCACCAATTTTACCTTTGAGGCCTCCACCTAGCATCTGGCTCATATCCGGCATTCCGGCTCCACCAAGAGCAGACATATCAGGCATGCCACCTTGTCCCATCATGCCCTCAAGGGCGGACATGTCCATGCCGCCAGGCATATTTTTAGGAAGGTTGTTAGGGTTGATGCCCATTTGTTTCATCATCTTGTTCATATCACCAGACATGACACCTTGCATGAGTTGCTTGGCTTGGTTAAAGTCCTTGATGAACTTGTTGACATCGATAAAGGTATTACCAGAACCAGCTGCGATACGACGACGACGGCTTGGTGTGAGCAAATCTGGATTTTCACGTTCTTCTGGAGTCATAGAAGACACGATGGCACGTTTGCGAGCAATTTGTTTTTCATCCACCTTCATATTTTGAAGAGCAGGATTGTTGGCCATACCAGGAATCATCTTGAGCAAATCTTCCATTGGCCCCATATTTTGTACCTGATCCAGCTGATCGATGAAATCGTTGAAATCAAAGGTGTTTTCTCGCATCTTTTCAGCCATTTCAAGGGCTTTTTGCTCATCGTATTCTTGGGAAGCTTTCTCAATCAGAGTCAGCATATCTCCCATACCAAGAATACGGCTAGCCATACGGTCTGGGTGGAAGGTTTCAATATCGGTAATCTTTTCACCAGTACCAGTAAATTTGATTGGTTTTCCTGTGATATGACGAACAGAAAGGGCAGCACCACCACGAGTGTCACCGTCAATCTTTGTAAGGATGACACCAGTAACTTCTAATTGATCGTTAAATTCACGTGCAACGTTGGCAGCTTCCTGACCAATCATAGCATCGATGACCAAGAGAATCTCATTTGGTTGAGCTAGAGCTTTAACTTCACGGAGCTCATTCATGAGAAGTTCGTCGATTTGCAAACGACCAGCCGTATCAATCAAGACATAGTCGTTATGGTTGGCTTTGGCTTGTTCCAAACCTTGGCGAACAATTTCAACCGCAGGAACTTCAGTTCCAAGTGCAAACACAGGAACATCAATCTGTTGTCCCAGTGTTTTCAATTGGTCAATAGCAGCAGGACGATAGATGTCGGCCGCAATCATTAAAGGACGAGCATCCTCTTCCTTTTTGAGTTTGTTAGCGAGCTTTCCTGCGAAGGTTGTTTTACCAGCACCCTGCAAACCGACCATCATGATAATGGTTGGGATTTTTGGAGACTTGATAATCTCAGCTGTGTCTGAACCAAGGACTTCCGTCAATTCTTCATTGACAATCTTGATGATTTGTTGAGCTGGATTGAGGGTATCAATGACTTCATGCCCGATTGCACGTTCGCGAACTTTTTTGATAAAATCCTTGACAACTGGAAGAGCAACGTCGGCTTCTAAAAGAGCTAGACGAATTTCCTTGGTTGCTTCCTGGATATCGCTCACTGTAATTTTTCCTTTTTTACGTAGGTTTTTAAAGACGTTCTGCAAACGTTCTGTTAAATTTTCAAATGCCATATTTTTCTCCTATTTTTTCAATTCAGTGGAAACCGTCCGAAATGTTGCAAACACTCTAGTTCTTCGGGTGTGACTTCTTTCATGATTTCATTTGGATACCCCCAACAGCTAAATCCTTCTTTAAGGGCTTGGGGGATAGAATCAGGTGAGAGAATTTGTAGTATTGTAGGGAAGGGGGGCTCTGCAGCTAATAGTTTACAAGGTATTCCTTTATAGACAACAAGATTATCCATGATTACTCCCTATTATCAATACTGGTCAAAATCTCAACTTGCTCTTGTAGAAAACTATCTTCTGGATATCGCTCCAAAATCTGGTCAAAAATCTGACTGCGAACAATGTAATCAGAGTACATATGGAGCTTCATCTCATAGTCTTCTAGAATCTTTTCAGTTCGTTTGATATTGTCATAAACAGCCTGGCGACTGACACCGAACTCTTCAGCGATTTCAGCCAAACTATAGTCATCTGCATAGTAGAGTTCAATATAGTTCATCTGCTTATCAGTCAAAAGGGCTGCATAAAATTCAAACAGAGCATTCATTCGATTGGTTTTTTCAATTTCCATAAGATTTATTATACCAAAAAATAGCATGAACTGCTAGTAATGGATTGATTTTAAACACAAGTCAGAAAAAGTGATTTTAACTGTTATTTTCTGACTAAGAAACCTTTTTTTGGTATAATGGAGTGTATTATAATGTTTTAGAAAGAGGTTCTTATGAAAGAATTAGAAACCGTGTTAGAGCAACGTTTTGAGCTTGTTTTTTCAGATAAACAATTACTTGAAACAGCTTTTACTCACACTAGTTATGCAAACGAGCACCGCCTCTTAAAAATTTCACACAATGAACGCTTGGAATTTTTAGGAGACGCTGTTCTGCAATTATTGATTTCAGAATATCTGTACAAAAAATATCCTAAAAAACCAGAAGGTGACCTGTCTAAACTCCGTGCTATGATTGTCCGTGAGGAGAGTTTGGCTGGTTTTGCCCGTGATTGCCAGTTTGATCAGTTTATCAAGCTAGGTAAGGGAGAGGAAAAATCTGGAGGCCGTAATCGAGATACCATCTTGGGAGATGCTTTCGAAGCCTTTTTGGGTGCTCTTCTTTTAGACAAGGATCTGGCTAGAGTGAAGGATTTTATCTATCAAGTCATGATACCAAAAGTAGAAGCCGGTGATTTTGAAATGATTAAAGACTACAAAACTCACCTCCAGGAATTGCTTCAAGTCAATGGGGACGTTGATATCCGTTATCAGGTGATTTCGGAAAATGGACCTGCGCATGATAAGATGTTTGAGGTGGAAGTCCTTGTTGAAGGGAAAAGTCTTGGAACTGGTCAAGGACGTTCAAAAAAATTAGCAGAGCAGGAAGCCGCGAAAAATGCAGTTGAGGAAGGGCTGGATTCATGTATTTAAAGGAAATTGAGATTCAGGGGTTTAAGTCCTTTGCTGACAAGACCAAGGTTGTATTTGACCAAGGAGTAACAGCAGTTGTAGGACCTAATGGTTCTGGAAAATCAAACATCACGGAAAGTCTGCGTTGGGCACTTGGTGAATCTAGTGTAAAAAGCTTACGTGGTGGAAAGATGCCTGATGTTATCTTTGCAGGAACAGAAAGTAGAAAACCTTTAAACTATGCTTCTGTGGTTGTTACCCTAGATAACCAGGACGGCTTTATCAAGGATGCAGGCCAGGAAATTAAGGTAGAGCGTCACATTTATCGTACGGGAGATAGCGAGTACAAGATTGATGGGAAAAAAGTCCGTCTTCGTGATATTCATGATCTTTTCTTAGATACCGGACTTGGACGTGATTCCTTCTCCATTATTTCCCAAGGGAAGGTCGAAGAAATCTTTAACTCCAAACCTGAGGAACGCCGTGCTATCTTTGAAGAAGCCGCTGGAGTTTTAAAATATAAAACCCGTCGTAAAGAAACAGAAAGTAAACTGCAACAAACTCAAGACAATTTAGATCGCTTAGAAGACATCATCTATGAGTTGGATAATCAAATCAAACCATTAGAAAAGCAAGCAGCAACAGCCCGTAAATTTATAGAACTAGACAGTCAGCGTAAAGCGATCTACTTAGATGTTTTGGTTGCACAAATTCAAGCCAATAAGGCTGAATTAGACGTCACAGAAGAAGAATTAAACCAAGTCCAAGAACTTTTGACCAGCTATTATCAAAAACGTCAAGAGTTAGAAGAAGAAAACCAAGCACTCAAAAAGAAACGTCATGAATTGCAGGCTGAGATGTCCAAAGACCAGTCAAGTTTGATGGATTTGACTGCTTTAATCAGTGATTTGGAACGTAAATTGGCCTTGTCTAAACTGGAGACTGAGCAGGTTGCCCTCAATCAACAAGAGGCTCAAGCTCGTTTGGCTGGTTTGGATGAAAAAAGAACTGTTCTCACTCAAGAGAAGGAAGAAAAAGAAGCAAATCTGGCTCAGTTAGAAGAAAATTTAGCTGCCAATACGAAGGAACTCAATCGTTTAGAAGCGGAGTTAGTAGCTTTTTCCGATGATCCTGACCAGATGATTGAGCAGTTGCGTGAGCGCTTTGTTGCTTTCTTGCAGGAAGAAGCAGATGTCTCTAACCAATTGACACGTATTGAAAATGACCTTGAGAATAGTCGCCAACAGACTCAAAAGCAAGAAGAACAATTAGCATCCTTGAAGGAACAATTGGCTTCTGCTAAATCTAAGGCTGCTGAGCAAGAGCTTGCCCTAAAAACTGCTAAAGAAGAAGTACAGACCTTACTTGCTGATTATCAGGCACATGCTAAACGGGAAGAAGAACATAAGCAGGTTTATCAAAGCCAGCAAAATCAACTCTTCGACCGCTTAGATAGTCTGAAAAGCAAACAGGCCAAGGCTCAAAGTTTGGAAAACATCCTTAAAAACCATAGTAATTTCTATGCGGGTGTTAAGAGTGTTCTACAAGAAAAAAATCGCCTGGGTGGTATTGTCGGAGCGGTCAGTGAACATCTAACTTTTGATGTTCGTTATCAGATAGCCCTCGAAATTGCCCTCGGTGCAAGTAGCCAACATATCATCGTTGAAGATGAACAGGCAGCAACTAAAGCTATCGACTTCCTTAAACGAAATCGAGCTGGTCGTGCTACCTTCCTACCTTTAACAACTATTAAGGCTCGTAGCATTTCTAGTCAGAATCAAGATGTGATTGCCTCAAGTCCAGGTTTTCTTGGTATGGCAGATGAATTGGTTACTTTTGATGCCAAGCATGAAGCTATATTTAAAAACTTGCTTGCTACCACAGCTATCTTTGATACAGTGGAGCATGCGCGTGAAGCGGCTCGCAAGGTGCGTTATCAAGTTCGGATGGTAACCCTCGATGGTACAGAATTGCGTACAGGTGGTTCTTATGCTGGTGGAGCCAATCGTCAAAATAACAGTATTTTCATCAAGCCTGAATTGGAGCAGTTACAAAAAGAAATTGCTCAAGAAGAAAAGCTTCTTGGTCAGGAAGAAGAAAATCTGAAATCTGTTCAAGAAGGCTTGACAGCCCTCAGTCAAACTTTGGAGACTATTAAGTCTCAAGGAGAGCAAGCTCGTATAGAGGAACAAGGCTTGTATCTGGCTTATCAACAAACTTGCCAACAAGTCGAAGAACTCGAAACGCTTTTAGAACTTCAGGAAAAAGAATTAAACAACCTCAGAGGTGGAGATTGGCAAGCTGAAAAGGAAAAATGCCAAGAACGTATCGCAGTTATTGCAACTGAAAAGCAAAAGTTGGAATCTGAAATCGAAGAAATCAAGTCCAATAAAAATGCTATTCAGGAACGCTACCAAAACTTGCAGGAAAAAATTTCCCAAGAGCGTCTGCTCAAAACAGAAATGATAGGGCGAAAACGTTATGAAGTTGCCGATATTGAGCGTATCAACAAAGAGCTTGAATACCTTGATATGGAGCAAGAAGAGATTGAACGTCTTCTCCAAGAAAAGGTAGACAATCTTGAAAAAGTTGATACGGAACTTTTGGCCAAGCAGGAAGCAGAATCCAAAAGTCAAAAGGAAGAAATTCAACAAGGATTGATTCGTAAGCAGTTTGAACTAGATGATATCGAAGGTCAGTTGGATGATATTGCCAGTCATTTAGAACAAGCTCGTCAGCAAAATGAAGAATGGATTCGTAAGCAAACACGAGCGGAAGCGACTAAAGAGAAGATTACGGACCGCCTTCGCTATCTTCAAGGTCAACTGACTGAAGAGTACCAGATTAGTTATACGGAAGCTTTAGAACAAGCCAATCCATTAGAAGATTTGGCTGTCGCTGAACAAGAGGTCAAGGATTTGGAAAAATCTATCCGTTCACTTGGTCCAGTTAATTTGGATGCCATTGAACAGTTTGACGAAGTTCACGAACGCTTGGAATTCTTAAATAGTCAGCGTGATGACATTCTTTCTGCCAAAAATCTTCTTCTTGAAACTATTACAGAGATGAACGATGAAGTGAAGGAACGATTTAAATCAACCTTTGAAGCTATTCGTGAATCCTTCAAAGTGACCTTCAAGCAGATGTTTGGTGGTGGTCAAGCGGACCTAATCCTGACCGAGGGAGATTTATTGACAGCAGGTGTTGAAATCTCTGTTCAACCGCCAGGTAAGAAAATTCAATCCCTCAACCTCATGAGTGGTGGAGAGAAGGCCTTGTCAGCTCTTGCTTTGCTCTTCTCAATCATTCGTGTCAAGACCATTCCATTTGTTATTTTGGATGAAGTAGAGGCTGCACTCGATGAAGCTAACGTTAAACGCTTTGGAGATTATCTCAATCGATTTGACAAGGATAGCCAGTTTATCGTCGTTACCCACCGTAAGGGAACCATGGCAGCCGCAGACTCTATTTATGGAGTAACCATGCAAGAATCTGGTGTTTCTAAGATTGTCTCTGTTAAACTAAAAGATTTAGAAAATATGGATGCTTAGTTAGTGCTCGATACAAACTTTCAGCTTAGCATTTAGAATGACCTTTAAGAAGTCAGAAGGGTTACAAAAATAAATTGAGGAGCTTATATGGATTTTGACTTATTCCTAATGATCTGTAATTATATTGGGACTATAGCCTTTGCGGCGTCAGGAGCCATCAAAGGATTTGGTAAACGTTTAGACATTTTCGGGATTAGTTTATTGGCAATTGTAACGGCAGTAGGCGGTGGGATTTTGAGAGATTCTATTATCAGTTGTTTTCCCTCCGCTCTCGCAGATCCTGGACCGATTTATGTCTCTATCTTTGTAGCAGTTATCATGTATGTCTTTGTGACTTCAAAACAGGCCAATGCTAGTCAGGATAAAAAATTCTATAAGTGGCTGAGAGAAGCTTATCTCATTTTTGACTCTATCGGTCTGATTATCTTCTCCTTAATTGGAGCAACAGCCTTAGCTGATAGTAAATTAAATTTGATGTCTGCTGGGATTTTGGCTTGTCTAACAGGTGCTGGAGGAGGTATTATCCGAGACCTCCTGATCAATGAAGTTCCAAGTGTTCTAAAAGAAGACATCTATGCCCTTCTATCTTTCGTAATTGGAGTTATTTATTACTGGTTGGCCTTTGTCCTCCATTTTCCAAGAATTACTGCCTTTATTATTCTCTCAATTGTCGGTTTTGTGATTCGACTCTGTATTATTAAGTTTAAGCTCTCTTTGCCAAATATGGATAAGAGAACTTTGAACTAAGGAATAAACGAAACTTATTTTATATAGGCGTCTAATCTCGTATGGATTAGGCGCTATTTACTTTTTCTATGGTATAATAGAAGATAGATTTATAACTGGAGAATAGAAGTATTTATGATTAAACTAGTCGCAACTGATATGGACGGGACTTTTTTGGATGAAGCTGGCCAATTTGATATGGAGCGCTTGAAAGCTCTTCTCTCATCCTACAAAGAGAGAGGAATCTATTTTGCTGTAGCTTCTGGCCGTGGTCTTTTGTCCTTAGAGAAACATTTTGCGGATGTCAAAGATGAGATTATTTTTATTGCCGAAAATGGGAGTCTCGTTCGTTTTCATGGACAAGACCTCTATGAAGCGACCATGCCTAGAGATTTTTACTTATCAACATTTGAAAAGCTAAAGACTTCACCTTATTTTGATGAGAAGAAGATGCTCTTGACTGGTAAGAAAGCTTGTTATGTTTTAGATACTGTAGATGAAACCTATCTCATGTTTAGTCATCATTACAATGAAAACATCCAAAAAGTAGCCAAACTGGAAGATATCACCGATGAGATTTTTAAATTCACAACCAACTTTACAGAAGAGACAGTAGAAGCTGGCGAAGCTTGGGTTAATGAACATGTTCCTGGTGTTAAGGCTATGACGACAGGATTTGAATCTATCGACATTGTCCTTGATTATGTGGACAAGGGTGTTGCGATTGTCGAATTGGCTAAGAAGTTAAATCTGGATATGGACCAAGTGATGGCCTTCGGTGACAATCTCAATGACCTTCACATGATGCAAGTTGTAGGGCACCCAGTCGCACCTGAAAATGCTCGCCCAGAAATTCTAGAACTTGCCGAAACAGTTATCGGTCACCATAAGGACCAATCAGTTATCGCTTATATGGAGGGATTGTAATGGCAGATATTAAATTAATTGCCCTAGACTTGGATGGAACCTTGCTGACGACAGACAAGAAATTGACGGATCGTACCAAGGCGACTTTAAAGGTTGCGCGTGAACAGGGTGTCAAAGTAGTCCTAACAACTGGACGTCCTCTCAAGGCTATGGATTTCTTCCTTAAAGAGCTTGGAACAGACGGCCATGATGACGAATATACTATTACTTTCAATGGTGGATTGGTTCAGAAAAATACAGGTGAGATTCTTGATAAGACAGTATTTTCCATCGATGATGTGAGCCGTATTTACGAAGAAACTGAAAAACTAAATATTCCATTAGATGCTATTTCTGAAGGCATCGTTTATCAGATTCAATCAGACCAAGAAAGTTTATACGCTCAGTTTAACCCAGCTTTAACCTTCATTCCAACCGCCTTTGAAGATTTGTATAGTCAGATTACTTACAATAAGTGTGTCACTGCCTTTCCTCAGGAACCTTTGGATGCGGCTATTCTGAAGATTTCTCCTGAATTGTTTGACAAATATGAAATTTTTAAATCACGTGAACTCTTGCTAGAATGGTCACCGAAGAATGTTCATAAAGCGACAGGACTAGCTAAGTTAATTGAGCATTTAGGGATTGATCGAAGTCAAGTGATGGCTTGTGGAGATGAAGCCAATGACCTTTCTATGATTGAATGGGCAGGTCTTGGTGTAGCCATGCAAAATGCTGTTCCTGAAGTCAAAGCAGTTGCAAATGTGGTAACACCTATGACCAATGACGAGGAAGCCGTCGCCTGGGCAATTGAAAAATATGTACTGAAGGAGAATTAAAGTATGGGATTATTTGATCGTTTATTTGGGAAAATAGAAGAACCAAAAATCGAAGATGTCGTCAAAGAAGCTTTAGAAAATATTGACTTATCAGATGATAACGAGCAAAACGATGCATCGGAATCTGAAAATGCTGTAGTGACAGAACCAGAAGAAGTTATCTTACCTGCAGAACCTCAGGAAGAAACAAATGAAGACTTATCTGAAGTAGAGGTTGTAGAAGAAGCTATCATTGAGTCACTTGATGAAGTTGAAATTCATCAAGAAGAACCATATCAAGTTGAAGAGGTAGAAAGTCCTCAAGTGGAATTGGATCCTGTTGAAGAAATTCCTTCAAGTGAAAGTAACGAGGAAGAAACTGTTCAACCTCAATCAGAAGAGACAGAACCGGAAATAGCTGAAGAAGTAGAAGAAGATCAAGTAATCGAAGAAATTCCTCAAATTCAAGAGACTGTACAGGAAAAATATGACCGCAGTCTCAAGAAAACTCGTACGGGCTTTGGGGCTCGTTTGAATGCCTTCTTTGCTAATTTCCGCTCAGTTGATGAAGAATTCTTTGAAGAGCTAGAAGAACTGCTCATCATGAGTGACGTTGGTGTCCAGGTAGCTTCAAATCTTACGGAAGAATTGCGTTATGAAGCCAAGCTTGAAAATGCCAAGAAACCTGAAGCCCTTCGTCGTGTTATCATCGAAAAATTGGTTGAGCTATACGAAAAAGATGGGCAATACAATGAAAGCATTAATTTCCAAGATGGTTTGACTGTCATGCTCTTTGTAGGAGTTAATGGTGTCGGGAAAACAACCTCTATCGGTAAATTGGCACATCGCTACAAACAAGCTGGTAAAAAAGTTATGCTGGTTGCTGCAGATACCTTCCGGGCAGGTGCGGTTGCCCAATTAGCTGAATGGGGTCGTCGTGTCGATGTGCCTGTTGTAACAGGGCCAGAAAAAGCTGATCCAGCCAGTGTGGTCTTTGATGGTATGGAACGAGCAGTAGCAGAAGGTATTGATATTTTGATGATTGATACAGCTGGACGTTTGCAAAACAAAGAAAACTTGATGGCAGAGTTGGAAAAAATTGGTCGTATCATCAAGCGTGTTGTTCCTGAAGCACCTCATGAAACCTTCCTAGCTCTCGATGCCTCAACTGGTCAAAATGCTCTTGTACAAGCTAAAGAATTTTCAAAAATTACTCCTTTGACAGGTATTATCTTAACCAAGATTGATGGAACTGCCCGAGGTGGTGTCGTTCTTGCTATCCGTGAAGAACTCAATATTCCTGTTAAGTTGATTGGATTTGGTGAAAAAATCGATGATATCGGTGAGTTCAACTCTGAAAACTTTATGAAGGGCCTTCTAGAAGGTTTGCTATGAAAAAAATCCTGCAAGAATTCTTGCAGGATATTTTTTCTATTCTAATCGACCATCTTCACGATAGGCGATATCTGGTTGCCAAGTCCATTCAGCACCATATTTTTTGAGTAAATCAAAGCTAGCTTGAGGTCCCATGCTACCAGCCTTATAGTCATGAAGGGGAGCACCATTTTCTACCCAAAGTTTCTCGATACGGTCAATCAATTTCCATGATGCGCTGACTTCATCCCAGTGGCTAAAGTTGGTTGAATTATTGTTCAAAACATCATAGATCAGCTTTTCATATGGATCTGGTGAAGCACCTGTAGCAGTCGCATCTGTTCGATAGTCAAGAGAATTTGGCGCAAGGCTAAACTCTTCACCTACCTTTTTACCGTTAAGGCTAAGAGAGAAACCTTCAGTTGGTTGGATGTAGATGGTAAGCACATTCGGTGCTAATGGTTCTCCGAAAATAGAATCCATTTGTTTGAAGACAATGTTTACGTGTGTTCCTTTTTCAGTTAGGCGTTTACCTGTACGGAAGAAGAAAGGTACGCCACGGAAGCGATCAGTATCTACAAAGAATGCACCTGAAGCAAATGTTTCTGTCATAGATTCAGGGTTGACATTTGGTTCACTACGGTAAGAGATGTATTTCATGCCATCGACTTTACCAGAACGATATTGGCCTCGGATGAATTGTTCTTTGAGTTCCTCATCTGTAGGGTGGTAGAGGGTCTTAAATACCTTGATTTTCTCCGCACGAATGTCATCCTTGGTAAAGCTTGCAGGTTTGTCCATAGCAAGGAGTGATAGAAGTTGGAGAGTATGGTTTTGAACCATATCACGAAGGGCACCAGACTCATCATAGTAGCCACCACGTTCTTCAACACCTAGACGTTCTGCAAAGGTAATCTGAACGTTATCGATGTGCTCACGATTCCAAACATTTTCAAAAATCATATTGGCAAAGCGGATGGCAAAAATACTTTGAATCATTTCCTTACCAAGATAATGGTCGATACGATAGATTTGCTCTTCGTTAAAAGTAGCAAGGAGTTCTTCGTTTAGTTTGCTTGCAGTCTCATAGTCTGTTCCAAAAGGTTTCTCAACAATCAAACGTTCAAAGCCTTTACCGTCAACGATTTGCTCTGACTTGAGGTGTTTGGCGATGGTACCAAAGAACTGAGGTGCCATTGAGAGGAAGAAGAGCTTATTGTGTTCAGTTTGATACTTTTCATTTAACTCCGCCTGAAGCTTACGTAATTCGATATAGTGCTCAGTGTCATTAACGTCGTGACTTTGATAGTAAAAATGACTAGCAAATGCTTGAGCCTCTTCTGCGCTATCTGCCAAGTCTAAAATAGATTCGACAACAACAGATTCGAAATATTCCTTACTCCAAGGTCTACGAGCAGTTCCAATAACAGCAAAATGATCAGACAAATTACCTGATTTGTAAAGTCTAAAAAGTGAAGGGTAGAGCTTGCGTTTAGCCAAATCTCCACTAGCACCAAAAATTGTAACAATAACTTTAGATGACATCCAGCTACCTAATTTCTATTTACTTTCCTAGATATCCTAGGCATGAGGAATCCCCATTTTCATACCCTTTATTTTATCATAATTTTCTAAAAAATCCAAAATTCCAATACAAGTAAGAAAAAAACTGCAAGGTAAACCTTGCAGTTTTTTTAAGCGTTGAGGACCTTGTCCAAAAATTCTTTTAAACGAGGGTGTTGTGGGTTATCAAAGATTTGATCAGGGGTGCCATCTTCTAGGAATTCACCGTCTGCTGTAAAGATAACTCGATTGGCAACCTTACGAGCAAATCCCATTTCGTGGGTTACGATGATCATGGTCATGCCTTGTTCAGCCAGTTCCTTCATAACATTCAGAACGTCGCCGACCATCTCAGGGTCAAGGGCAGAAGTTGGTTCGTCAAAGAGCATGATATCAGGGTTCATTGCTAAACCGCGGGCGATAGCCACACGTTGTTTTTGACCACCGGATAGACTTTCAGGATTGGCATTGGCCTTGTCAGCAAGCCCGACTTTTTCAAGGAGTTCCATACCCAATTTTTCAGCTTCAGCCTTAGTCATTAACTTATGTTCTACAGGAGCGAAAGTGATATTTTCCAATACGGTCATATGTGGAAATAGATTGAAGTGCTGGAACACCATTCCGATATTTTCACGAACATGGTCTACGTTGGTAGATTTATCCGTCAAATCATAGCCATTAACTGTGATGCTTCCTTTTGTTCCTTCTTCGAGGAGATTTAAGCTACGCAAGAAAGTTGACTTACCTGAACCAGAAGGTCCAATGATACAAACAACATCTCCTTCATAGAATTTTGCTGAAATTCCTTTAAGGACTTTGTTTTTACCATATTGTTTATGTAAGTTATGAACGTCAATTTTTAATTTTGCCATTATTGAATCCTCTTTTCTAAGCGTTTTGCTAGTCTAGTTAGAAGAGTGATAATCACAAGGTAGAAAACTGCGAGAATTGCATACATTTTGAAACTTTGGTAGTTACGAGCAATGATAATCTTACCAGTCTGGAAGAGTTCTACCAAACCGATTGCAGATACGATCGTTGTATCTTTCAAAGCGATAACAAATTGGTTGACGAAGTTTGGAAGCATGAGCTTGGTTGCTTGTGGCAAGACAATCTTACGCATGGTTTTTCCATATGAAATACCAAGACTTCGACTGGCTTCCATTTGTCCAACAGGAACGGCCTTGATACCACCACGAACAATTTCAGCGATGTAGGCTGCTGAGTTTAGGGAGAGGGCAATTGTACCTGCAACAAAGTCGTTGATTGGACTTTGTTGACCTGTAAGAGATTCGATAAAGTTAGGAATTCCCCAGAAAATAAAGGCTGCAAGAATCATCAATGGAATACCACGGATAACGTCAACGAAAATCTCAGAAATCAAACGAAGTGTTTTATAAGGGCTGACGCTAAACATACCAAAGATAATTCCGATAAAAATCGCAATTACAAATGAAATAAGTGCTAATGAAAGAGTAATTCCGAGACCACTGAGGAGTTGTTTGTAGTTGTTTTTCAACAAGCCCCAAATAGTTGTTTCATCAGCAGTTGAAGTTGTCGTAGTAGAGTCGCTTGCTAGATACTTATCAAGAATCTTTTGGAATTCTCCATTTGCCTTAAGGTTTGCGAGTCCCTTGTTGAACTTTTCTAGCAATTCTGGATTGCTTCCTTTTTTAACAGCAAAGGCAGTTTCACCAATTGGAATACCAGCGATTGGTGTTTTTAATTTTTTTCCTTGACTGATAGAATATTTAATAACAGGTTCGTCATCCATAACGGCATCAATTGAACCGGTATTTAAACTATCATACATAGATGCAGCATCTGAAAAAGTTTTAATCTTGTAACCGTACTTGCTTTGATTCTCTGTTAGGAAGGTTTGTGAAGCAGTACCATTTTTCACACCTACAGTCTTGCCGTTTAAATCTTCATAAGAAGAAATGGTACTTGATTCTTTCACACCGAGAATGGTGTTTGCAGTATAGTAAGAATCAGAGAAATCAAAAGTTTCTTTACGAGCATCCGTAACTGACATACCTGCAATGATACCGTCTGCTTGTCCAGATTGGACTGCGTTAATAGCAGCATCAAAACCTGGATTGGTAATCTCGATTTCAAAACCTTGGTCTTCAGCGATTGCCTTGATTAGATCCATATCGATACCAGTGTATTGATTACTTGAGTCTTGGAAAACAAATGGTGCAAATGACGAGTCACTGGCAATGACATACTTGGTTTTTTCTGTATCAGCTTTTGCTAATCCTAGTGAAAAAATAGGAAATAAAATAAGCAAACATGCTAGTATTTTTTTCTTCATGTGATGTCTCCTTTCAGGGTATTTTCAAATTATAGCAGAAAAAATTGAATCCGGCAAATATTTTATATTTTAATGTTAGAAAATATAACATGAATAGAAGAGCGGTAGAAGAAAGAGAATCAGAAAGTATCTTCTTTTTATGGTAAAATAGAAGGAGTACTTAGAAAAGGAGAAAAAGATGATTGTTAAGTTTGACAGAGGCCTGCTTAAGGTTCAAATTGGATGGGGTCTGTTTTTTTCTCTCGTTCCATTGTGCTTGATTATTTCTTCCCTTTTAAATGATTCTTTGTATGAGGATTATTTTGGTAAGCTTTTTCTCCTTTTCTTTCTTTTGTTTCCTTTATACGCTGGTATTTATGCGGTAGATGGAATCATGAATCTTAGAAAAACAAAGAAATTGATAGAAGTAGATGAGCAGACCTTCACCTATTATGGGAAACTTTTTGGCCGAAAAACCTTTGAAATCCCCTTATCTGATATCGACCTTGTCATGAAAGATTGGTCAAGTCACACAGCCGATATCAAGCGTTCATCATCCTTTCTTTATTTTTTGAAGCGGATTGAATACTTTTTTGACTACCAATCCGAATTGGATGATAAAAAAAGATACCGGGTTCTGATGATACTATTCAAAGATAGTGAGACGGCCATCAAATTCGATAAAAAACTTGGTTTTCAGTTGCCAAAGAAAAGAAAATATGTTGCAAAGAACCAAATCATACGAATTCGCGTGGATAGAGGAGAGGTTTTCTCAGACCAAGAAATGAATGACTATATAAACGAAAGGAACGGTCATGATAGATAGAAAAGTAAATAACAAATTTAAACTCGTCTCCAAATACCAACCGTCAGGGGATCAACCACAGGCCATTGAGCAGTTGGTGGATAATATCGAGGGTGGAGAAAAGGCCCAAATCCTGATGGGGGCGACTGGTACAGGGAAAACTTATACCATGAGTCAAGTGATTGCACATGTTAATAAACCAACCCTGGTCATTGCCCATAATAAGACACTGGCAGGCCAGCTCTATGGGGAGTTCAAAGAATTTTTCCCTGAAAATGCGGTTGAGTATTTCGTTTCTTACTATGATTACTACCAGCCAGAAGCTTATGTGCCGTCGAGCGATACCTATATCGAAAAAGATAGCTCGGTCAATGACGAGATTGATAAGCTTCGTCACTCGGCAACCTCAGCCCTATTAGAACGTAATGATGTTATCGTTGTAGCATCTGTTTCTTGTATCTATGGTTTAGGTTCTCCGAAGGAATATGCAGATAGCGTAGTAAGTTTGCGTCCAGGTCTTGAGATTTCTCGTGATAAACTACTCAATGATTTAGTTGACATTCAGTTCGAGCGTAATGACATTGATTTCCAGCGGGGAAGATTCCGTGTTCGGGGAGATGTGGTGGAGATTTTCCCAGCCTCTCGTGATGAGCATGCCTTTCGCATTGAGTTTTTCGGGGATGAGATTGATCGTATTCGTGAAGTCGAAGCTTTGACTGGTCAAGTTCTGGGCGAAGTGGATCATTTGGCGATTTTCCCAGCTACTCACTTTGTGACCAATGATGACCACATGGAAGTAGCCATTGCTAAAATCCAGGCCGAGTTGGAGGAGCAGTTAGCTATCTTTGAAAAGGAAGGTAAGCTCCTTGAAGCTCAGCGTTTGAAACAGCGTACGGAGTATGATATTGAGATGCTACGTGAGATGGGTTATACCAATGGTGTCGAAAACTACTCGCGTCACATGGATGGACGAAGTGAGGGAGAACCTCCTTATACACTTCTTGATTTCTTCCCAGATGATTTTTTGATTATGATAGATGAGAGCCACATGACCATGGGACAGATTAAGGGCATGTATAATGGAGACCGTTCTCGTAAGGAAATGTTGGTTAATTATGGTTTCCGTTTACCTTCTGCCCTAGACAACCGTCCCCTTCGTCGGGAAGAGTTTGAAAGTCATGTCCACCAGATTGTCTATGTATCAGCGACACCTGGAGATTATGAGATGGAACAAACGGACACCGTGATTGAGCAAATCATCCGTCCAACAGGTCTTTTGGATCCAGAAGTGGAAGTGCGTCCAACTATGGGACAGATTGATGACCTCTTAGGTGAAATCAATGCCCGTGTTGAAAAGAACGAGCGTACCTTTATTACAACCTTGACCAAGAAAATGGCAGAAGATTTGACGGATTACTTCAAGGAAATGGGCATCAAGGTCAAGTATATGCACTCGGATATCAAGACTTTAGAGCGAACAGAGATTATCCGTGACCTGCGTTTAGGAGTTTTTGATGTCTTAGTTGGGATTAACCTCCTTCGTGAAGGGATTGACGTGCCTGAAGTCAGTCTAGTTGCCATTCTCGATGCTGACAAGGAAGGCTTCCTCCGTAATGAACGTGGTCTGATCCAAACCATCGGTCGTGCTGCCCGTAATAGTGAAGGTCATGTGATTATGTATGCGGACACTATAACTCAGTCTATGCAAAAAGCCATTGATGAAACAGCTCGCCGCCGTAAAATCCAGATGGCTTATAATGAAGAACACGGCATTGTCCCACAAACCATTAAGAAGGAAATCCGTGACTTGATTTCTGTTACAAAAGCTGTTGCTAAGGAAGAAGACAAAGAAGTCGACATCAATAGCCTTAATAAACAAGAACGCAAAGAATTGGTTAAAAAACTTGAGAAACAAATGCAAGAAGCCGTCGAAGTGCTTGACTTTGAACTAGCAGCTCAAATCCGTGATGTGATGCTGGAAGTCAAGGCTTTGGATTAGTAGGAGGGAAGAATGAAAATTCTAGTCATTAATGGGCATCCGGATAAGGAAAGTTACTGTCAGGCTATTTTTCAAACCATTGTAGAAAATATTGACTCAGGTCGCCATGAACTTGAAGTCATCAACCTTAATGAAGAGGACTTTGATCCTGTTTTACGTTACGGTTATCGACAAAGGATGGAGGAAGATTCGTTTATCCTTCGTTCTCAGGAATTGATTCAATGGGCAGAACATTTCATCTTTATTTATCCCATCTGGTGGAGTAGTATGCCTAGTCTCATGAAAGGCTGGATTGATCGAGTCTTTACACCTGGAATTGCCTACTCTGCTAATGATCAGGGGAGTTTTATCTGGAATTACCTCAGAGGCAGGCAGTTTAAAAAGTTATTAAAAGGGAAAACAGCCAGTATTTACGCAACCTCCATGGCGCCTACTTGGTGGTACAAGATTTTTTCAGGCCCTCTCAATATTCCAGATAGTTATGGCATCTCTGTTTTGAAAAATGCTGTCTTGAACCACTGTGGGATTAAAACCAAACGTGTCTGCATATTGGGAGAAGTCGGACGTGAAGTAAATACCAATTTAACTAGACAAAAATATCTCCAAAATGTAGCGAAAGAGATTAAAAAACTATAATGAAACAAGATAGTAAAAAAGAGAAAACATCAAAAAAATACCATAAGCCAAATCAAAAAATAAGCTGGCTGGATAAAGTAAAATTGTGGTTGCTACAGCATTCAAAAATAGCTTTTCTATTAGATTGTAGTGTATTTTGGTTCTCAGCTATCGGGTTATTTTATTTGTTGCTTGGGACAACTTTTGTTCCCAAACCATATCAAGACCTCAATTATGTCTTTCCGCTTATTATGAATCTAATATTCTTAGTGAATATACTTTATCAGGGTATTTTTAGAGATAATTTCGATGGAATGACTAGAGTTCAAGATTTTGCAAATCCATTCTTGTACCTAAATGGAGTAGGTTTGCTGTTTCACTCATTTTTCGGAATAATGGGTAGAAATAGAAAGTCTATTCCTCCCTTGCTAACCTTAGATCACCGCTACATCTGGTTTCCAATCCTTACTTATATAACCTTCTTCCTAGTGGCTGCTTTGATCATTTTAATTTGCAAGTATATTGAAAAGAAAAGGAGTTAATTATGAGAAAACATCTAACTATATTTAGGATTCTTTACTTACTGTTCTTGGTATTTGCCCTAATTCATTTTGTCCTAGGATTATTTGGTTTAGCTTTTGCCCCAGTTTTGTGGAATGTCTGGTTTTTTGGTCTCTGCTTAACCCTATTTATCCATCCGTGGACTATCTTCTATAAATCTAGAATCTTTCAGTGGTATCATCTAATATTTCAGGCTCTCAGTGGATTCTTCGCACTCCTAATCTGGTTTATAATCTTTTTCATTTTATCCATGGTTCCAAATTCATCTATGCCAATCAATTTAGATTACTACGTTAATAAAGAAAATAATGAAATCAGAATCATCAGAGGTTCCTTACTCCATGAAATTCATGAATATCATGACTTAGTTAATCCTTTGATTATGAAATCTAAAGTTAAGTATAAGATAGAAAATTAAAGATTAGAAAGTGAGTCCTATGTCTCGAGCACAATTAACCATTCTTACCAATATTTGTATGATTGAAGATTTAGAAAAGCAGCGCGTGGTTATGCAGTATCGATCACCCGAAAGCAACCATTGGTCTGGCTATGCCTTTCCAGGAGGACATGTCGAAGACGGAGAGGCTTTTGCAGAGTCAGTTATTCGCGAAATATACGAGGAAACAGGTCTGACGATTCAAAATCCTCAACTTGTCGGCATTAAAAATTGGCCCTTAGATACAGGTGAGCGTTATATTGTTTTTTGTTACAAGGCGACTGAGTTTACTGGTACTCTACAATCATCTGAAGAAGGAGAAGTTTCTTGGATACAAAAAGACCAGATTCCAAATTTGGATCTGGCCTATGATATGTTACCTTTGATGGAGATGATGGAAGCTCCAGATAAGTCAGAATTTTTCTACCGTCATCCTACCGAAGACGGATGGGAAAAAGAAATATTTTAGTCTTTTACCAAATAACCTAACTTGTCCAAAGCCTTCTCGATATAGAGGAGGTCTTGTTCGTTTTCAGCTTCGACTAGGTGATAATGGACGCCATCTGTTAATTCAGAAAGTGGTCTAAAGTCAGACCGTTCGACTTGCTCTAAAAAATGTTGAACGTCACGGCGACAAGAGAGTTTGAGCAAGGTTTCAATTTCCCCGTAGACAGGATGATCAATCAAGGTATTCTGAACACGTCCCCCATTATCGACGATAGCTAGAAGTTCTTGACCGATTTCTTCCATCTCGTGCTTTACTTTAAACAGCTTGTGAACATACGGATTAGTTTTGCTTTCTTTATAAATATAGCCACGATTGGTTGATAAGATAGGAGCACCATCTGCACGAAGAACTGCAATGTCCTGAACGATAATCTGGCGAGTGACATGAAAATGTTCTGCTAAGCTTTTTCCGTTTTGAGGTTTTTGAGCTTCTTTTAAGAGTTGTAGAAGTGCTTCTTTTCGATTTTTTGTCATATTCTTCTTTCTTAACGCTTAACGGCGTTTTTTCAATGCTTTATAAACAGCTAATGCTAAGTAATAGTCTACCATACTATGAATAATTGTACCAATACCAACCAGGACAAATAAGACATAAAACATATTTTCTACATTGGTTCCAGTCCCTGCATAAAAGATAATACATGCAAAAACTTCGGCGATGGCATGAACCAAACCTAGGATAAAGTTAAAAATCAAAGAGGATTTAGGATTATCTAAGGTTTGAGGATGTTTTTGAAGATAGAAGGCTCCCAAAGTGCCGAAAAAGATATGGGAGAAAGCTCGAAGTACAATGACAATTGGATAACCAGCCATGAGGAATCCTAGGCTAGAAGCTATAATGACAAAGATTGCCATCCAAGGAGAAAGGAACATAGCGATAAAGATTGCAACGTGGCTTCCTAGGGTGTAAGAAGCGGGCGGAATAACAATCTTGAAGGGCATCACCAAGGGAATCAAAATAGCAATAGCGGTTAGCAATGCGGTTAAAGTCATGAATTGGGTTTTCTTTTGTGTATTCATAATAACTCCTTTTATGTGTATATACAGTTGTATAGTACAATAAAAAAAAGACATGTCAAGTATAAAAACTCTAGTCACATGTACATTTCAATCTAAAACAAAAAAGAAATTTTTTTTAAAAAACAGTAGAAAACTCTTGCTTTATATTCTCAAGTATGTTAAACTAATAAACGGTTTGAAAAAACTGCCTAAGACAGTAGGGGAGCTAGACTCATAAATATCCTACCGAGGACAAAACGTATCATGTAAAAAGAAGCGTATTGTACTTTCGTGTCTAGGTTTGGGCGCGTTTTTCTTTTGGAAAAATTCCCCAAGCAAAATAATTACGGAGGTGAACACACTAATGAGTGAAGCAATTATTGCTAAAAAAGCGGAACTAGTTGACGTAGTAGCTGAGAAAATGAAAGCTGCTGCATCAATCGTCGTTGTAGACGCTCGTGGTTTGACAGTTGAACAAGATACAGTTCTTCGTCGTGAGCTTCGTGGAAGCGAAGTTGAGTATAAAGTTATTAAAAACTCAATCTTACGTCGTGCAGCTGAAAAAGCTGGTCTTGAAGATCTTGCATCTGTTTTTGTTGGACCATCTGCAGTAGCATTTTCTAACGAAGATGTTATCGCACCAGCGAAAATCTTGAACGACTTTGCTAAAAACGCTGAAGCACTTGAAATCAAAGGTGGTGCAATCGAAGGCGCTGTCGCATCTAAAGAAGAGATTATTGCTCTTGCAACTCTTCCAAACCGCGAAGGACTTCTTTCTATGCTCCTTTCTGTACTTCAAGCGCCAGTTCGCAACGTTGCTCTTGCAGTCAAAGCGGTTGCAGACAACAAAGAAGACGCAGCTTAATTATAAGCTACGCATCGTAGCCTAGCTACAAAAAAATAACAAAATTAAATTTAAACTTATTTGGAGGAAATAACAATGGCATTGAACATTGAAAACATTATTGCTGAAATTAAAGAAGCTTCAATCCTTGAATTGAACGACCTTGTAAAAGCTATCGAAGAAGAATTTGGTGTAACTGCAGCTGCTCCTGTAGCTGTTGCTGCAGCTGGTGCTGCTGACGCTGGTGCTGCTAAAGACTCATTTGACGTTGAATTGACAGCTGCTGGTGACAAAAAAGTAGGCGTTATCAAAGTTGTACGTGAAATCACTGGTCTTGGACTTAAAGAAGCTAAAGAACTTGTTGACGGTGCACCAGCACTTGTTAAAGAAGGCGTTGCAACTGCAGAAGCTGAAGAAATCAAAGCTAAATTGGAAGAAGCTGGAGCTTCAGTTACTCTTAAATAATAGAGTTTCTAAAAAAATGAAAACCGGAGCTTACGCTTCGGTTTTTTTTATTATATATAGAATACATAGGGGTTTGGATCTGAGTTGTTTACCTTATCCAATTCAAGTATAGAACTACCTAGTAAAAATAGAGGTTATAAATGTGAGTAATAAAGGAATGGGATTAGGTGCTTCAATAGTTTCGAATAATATTTTAGAAAATAAGGCGAATATAAAATGGATATTACGCGAGAGCAGTGTTAATGACTTAGATAACGGATGGCGTTTTTTATCCGAAATAGATACAGAAGAATATCTATCACATGCTGAAAATATGTCGATATGTGACTGGAATACAATTGTTGAAATAGAACCTGCAGTATTATCAATTTTTAATATGCCTATTGGAACAGAACTTACAATGATTTATGAAGATGAGAGAGTGTATTTTTTAGATACAATTTCTGGTCAGAAATTATCTCAGTAGGATGTTAAAGTTTACTTCATTTACTCATCCTTCATATAATTATGAGTTTTCTAAAGCAATACTAGTATTCCACAACTCTAGATTAATTATAGCTTAAAATTTTTTTCATAAAGAAGAAGTCTGAGAGCGAAATAAACTTGACAATTTATGTACAAGTTATTATGATAGTCAGAGAACTGATTTACGTTTTTAGATTCAGATAATCTAGCAAAATTGACGATGAGATATAAAAATTAAATATTGGGGTATGATAGTGTGTAGGGTTATTAAATTATTTACAGATATAATTTCTTCAGAGGACATGGATTTTGCCTTTCAGATTGCTCATGAAACCCAAGATGCAGATATCGTTCAGATATTTGATGGAATCCAGACATTCAATTTATCAGTTAATTATATTAAGTATCTATCGTTTGTTAGTAAAAAGTATAGTGAACTATATAATAAAGAATATGAACTTGGTGGCTATGGAATCTACCAAGTTTTTGATAGTAAATTATCGAAAGAAGTTAGTTATCGATCTTGTGGTATATGGTCAGCTGATGATTTTAATCATTATGTTTTTCTTTCTAATAAAGGCATGATGGAAATACTCATAAATGTTTCCTTGACATTTAAATTTGAAAAAACAGCTACTGAACTGCTAAAAATATCGGGCGTCCCCTTGAAAATAAGTGAAGTAGGGAACATCGAGGAAGGTTTATATTATGTAGAAGCTAGTTTAACCAATGATGGTGAACTCTATTTGAAAATCAGTGATAAACTTATAAAATGTGACAATTATATTGCTTTTAGATTGATTGATGAAGGACTGGATTTACAATCACTTGAATCGGATTATGAGTTAGATATAGCTACTATTCATCCCGAAAACCATTATGTCTATCAAGTCTTAAATGGTGGATTTATGGGGCTTGCCCAATCTATTTTGTCGAGTTATAAGGTTATAAATACTTTGAATTACAATGCCTATTTATTAGTTTATGAGAGCGCTGATTAAGACTAAGCAAATTGTTAAAACGGAGAGATTCTAGTAAAAAACTTGTATACTTTAGAAAATTCACCCAATACCCCAAAAAATCCTAACAGCCAAAAACTTTATTGATATACATATTGATAAGCATATCAAGGTTGATGAAGGTATTAGTAAGAGTTTAAGAATGGCTAAGTTATTGCTAGAGTCCACTTTCCTTGATAGTAATATAAATACAAGCATTTTTGTAAGGCAGATAATAACTAGATAAGTTTAACAAATGATAATAGTTCAAAAGATCTAAATGAATATAGGTGGATTATGATTGATGAATTAAAAAAGAAGATTGCTTCTACTGATGGTGTGGACTTTGGGCCGTTTGGAGAGGGGATTTCTGATGAATGGATTACAAAAGCTGAGGAAAGATTACATTTTATTTTTCCTGAAACCTATAAATGGTGGCTTAAAAACTATATGGGTGGAGAAATTTACGGAGAAGAAATTTTCAGTATCTATGGATTAGATTTTGATAGAGTTGTAGGTGGGGATATCGTATACATAAATGAATTGAACCGAGAAGAAGGGTTTAGTAACTCCGATCAATTAGTCATCTGTGAAGGGGAAGATGGCATGTTTTATTTTCAAAAACAGGAAAGTTTGACCAATGAGTTAGCAGTTTTTAGAGATGGAGAATACTATGCTAGTGATTTATTGAATTTCTCATAAAAAGAATAGACGGCTGATTAGCTGTTTTTCTTTGTTTATTCTTTAGTATAAAATAATTTTACTTTTTAATTTCATTTTGTTATAATAGATGGCAAGAAAGAATATCTTATCAGTAGATCCTAAGCGAGCCTGTGGTAGTGGGAGTCAGGTGGTTAAGAGATAAGTGTGGCGCTTTTGGTATTTTAATAAAAATTAATGAAGTAATAAATTAGGGTGGAACCGCGTTTTTGACGCCCCTAGGTCACACGACTTAGGAGCGAAGACACGGTTCTTTTTATATTCTAGGTCGCAAGAAATTATAGAAAAAAGGAGTAAAACATGTCTAAAAAATTGACATTCCAAGAAATTATTTTGACTTTGCAACAATACTGGAATGACCAGGGGTGTATGCTGATGCAGGCTTATGATAATGAAAAGGGTGCGGGAACCATGAGTCCTTATACTTTCCTCCGTGCCATCGGTCCTGAGCCATGGAATGCTGCTTATGTAGAGCCATCTCGTCGTCCAGCAGATGGTCGTTACGGGGAAAACCCAAACCGTCTCTACCAACACCATCAATTCCAAGTGGTTATGAAACCATCACCTTCAAACATCCAAGAGCTCTACCTTGAGTCGTTGGAGAAATTGGGTATTAATCCTTTGGAACACGATATTCGTTTCGTTGAAGATAACTGGGAAAACCCATCAACTGGATCAGCTGGTCTTGGTTGGGAAGTATGGCTTGACGGAATGGAAATCACACAGTTCACTTACTTCCAACAAGTCGGTGGCTTAGCTACTGGTCCTGTTACCGCTGAGGTCACTTATGGGTTGGAGCGTTTGGCTTCCTATATCCAAGAAGTAGACTCAGTTTACGATATTGAGTGGGCTCCAGGGGTTAAATACGGAGAAATCTTCCTTCAACCTGAATATGAGCACTCAAAATACAGCTTTGAAGTTTCTGACCAAGATATGCTTCTTGAAAACTTCGAAAAATTTGAAAAAGAAGCAGGACGTGCTTTGGAATTGGGACTTGTTCACCCAGCCTATGACTACGTTTTGAAATGTTCACATACCTTCAACTTGCTTGATGCTCGTGGAGCGGTCTCAGTTACAGAACGTGCAGGTTACATTGCCCGTATCCGTAACTTGGCCCGTGTAGTAGCTAAGACCTTCGTAGCAGAACGTAAGAAACTCGGTTACCCACTGCTCGACGAAGCCACACGCGCAAAACTCCTAGCAGAAGAGGAAGAATAAAAAAGAGTTACAAGAATGGAAAAGGGGCGAACAAAGTGAGCCCATATGGAACCCAGAGGCAAGTCGGAGACTTGCTAATGGGATAGGCACTGCCGTACTGGGATATGGGGATTTTTGAAACGTGAGGTTCAAAAATCAGTTGGCTAAATCCACTTTGATGAGACTGTTGGAAATCTATGTCAAGAAAACAAAAGATTTCCCTACAGACTCACAAAGTTAGTTAGCGACGTCCCCAGTACCTAAGGTGCCTATCAGAAAAAGAATTTTGTAAAGGAAGAAACATGACAAAAAACTTATTAGTAGAATTAGGACTCGAAGAGTTACCAGCCTACGTTGTCACACCAAGTGAAAAACAACTAGGTGAAAAAATGGCAGCCTTCTTGGATGAAAATCGCCTTTCATACGAAGGAATTCAAACTTTCTCAACTCCACGTCGTTTGGCTGTTCGTGTACTTGGTTTGGCAGAACAACAAACGGATTTGACTGAAGATTTTAAAGGACCTTCTAAGAAAATTGCTTTGGATGCAGAAGGAAATTTCTCTAAAGCAGCTCAAGGATTCGTCCGTGGGAAAGGCTTGACGGTAGATGACATTGAATTCCGTGAAATCAAGGGTGAAGAATATGTCTACGTAACTAAGCATGAGGCTGGAAAACCAGCAGAAGAAGTTTTGACTGGAATTCCAGAAGTCTTGGCTAGCTTAAGCTTCCCTGTTAGCATGCATTGGGCAAACAATACTTTTGAATATATCCGTCCGGTCCACACTTTGACAGTGCTTTTGGATGATGAAGCTCTTGAAATGGACTTCCTAGACATCCATTCAGGCAGAGTCAGTCGCGGACACCGTTTCCTTGGTCATGAAGTAGAAATCCGTCATGCTGATAGTTACGAAGAGGATTTACGAAAAGTCTATGTCATTGCTGATAGCATTGAACGTGAAAATATGATTCGTGAACAAATCAAGGAAATTGAAGCAGAACAAGGCGTTCAAGTACAGATTGATGAAGGACTTTTAAACGAAGTCTTAAACTTGGTCGAATATCCAACCGCTTTTATGGGTAATTTTGATCCTAAATACCTAGAAGTTCCAGAAGAAGTTTTGGTTACTTCAATGGAAACTCATCAACGTTATTTTGTTGTCCGTGATCTTGATGGAAATCTAAAACCAAACTTCATTTCAGTTCGTAACGGAAATGCTGAACACTTGGAAAATGTCATTCGAGGAAATGAGAAAGTTTTGGTTGCCCGCTTGGAAGATGGAGAATTCTTCTGGCGTGAAGACCAAAAACTCAAGATTGAAGATTTAGTTGCTAAACTTTCACACGTAACCTTCCATGAAAAGATTGGTTCACTTCGTGAACACATGATTCGTACAGGACAAATTGCTATCCTGCTAGCTGAAAAAGCTGGTCTATCAGTTGATGAATCTATTGATCTTGCTCGTGCTGCAGCCATTTATAAATTTGACCTCTTAACCGGTATGGTTGGTGAATTTGATGAGCTTCAAGGAATCATGGGTGAGAAGTATGCTCTGCTTGCTGGTGAAAATCCTACAGTTGCGCAAGCCATTCGCGAGCACTATCTTCCAGATTCAGCTGACGGAGCCCTTCCTGAGTCTAAAGTTGGTGCTATCCTTGCACTAGCTGATAAATTAGATACTCTCTTATCTTTCTTCTCGGTCGGTTTGATTCCATCAGGTTCAAACGATCCATATGCTCTTCGACGTGCAACACAAGGAATTGTTCGAATTTTAGAAGACTTTGGATGGAATATTCCAATGGACGAGTTGATTGCGAGTCTTTATGCTTTATCGTTTGATAGTTTAACTTACGATAACCAAGAAGAAGTGCTTAACTTCATCAAAGCTCGTGTTGATAAGATGATGGGTTCTACTGCAAAAGATATTAAAGAAGCTGTTCTCGCAAGTTCGAACTTTGTTGTTTCTGATATGATTGAAGCAGCAGAAGCTCTTTCAGAAGCTGCGAAAACTGAAGATTACAAATCATCAGTTGAGTCATTATCTCGTGCCTTTAACCTAGCAGAAAAAGCAGAAGCTTCAGTCAAAGTTGATGCAAGCCTCTTTGAAAATGAGCAGGAAAAAGAACTATCTCAAGCGGTAGAAAAGCTAGAATTGAAAGGTTCAGCAAGCGATAAATTAACACAACTATTTGCTCTTAGTCCTGTAATTGATGCATTTTTTGACAATACCATGGTTATGGCAGAAGATGTTGATGTGAAGAACAACCGTTTAGCTATCCTTGCTAAACTTGTGAATAAAGCAAAAACAGTGGCTGCTTTTAATCTTCTCAATACAAAATAAATTGGAGGTCCAAATATGACACCAGAAAAAATCGCTCGTATTAATGAACTCGCTAAAAAGAAAAAAACAGAAGGCTTGACTGCAGAGGAAAAAGTAGAACAAGCTAAACTACGTGAGGAATATATCGAAGGCTATCGTCGTTCAGTACGTCACCACATTGAAGGAATCAAAATCGTAGATGAAGATGGAAATGATGTGACTCCTGAAAAACTTCGTCAGGTACAACGCGAAAAGGGTTTACATGGCCGTAGTCTTGATGATCCGAGTTCATAAAAAAAAATTCTCGGTTTGTGTGTGCGAACCGAGATTTCTATTATAAAAAAAGGAACCCAAAATGGTTCCTTTTTGTTAGTTATTAGTTACTTGCACCAGAAGTAGCATCAGCAGCTCCGTGGCCACCATCACCATGTCCTCCAGCGTCAGATGCACCAGAAGTAGCATCTGCATCACCATGACCTCCAGCAGGAGCAAAAGGTCCGCTACCACCTACCAAACGTTGACCAGTTTCTTTCAAATACCAGTCAAGCCATGGTTGGAAGTTAAAGACAATTTCATTGATACCAGCATATGATCCATCAGGATAGTACATAGCTTGGTAGTTGTGAGTATTGATCACACCTGCAGGAGAACCAGGAACGATTGTGCGTACATATTCTTGGTTACCATTGCGAAGTGTACCGATAACCCACTCAACGTTTTTCATACGTGCTGGTGGAAGTGATCCGTGAACTGTTGACATACGGCTACCAGATTGAGGTGGTACACGTTTCGCAAACATTGTTTCTGGATCTTGATGAGCGTTGTTGTAGTAGAGGAATTGGTTGTTATCATCAGCATATGTCAACTCAAAAGGCATAGCTTTCAAGAACATATCGATTTGGTTAACTGTAAGGATACCATGGTCAAGTTTAACGTATGTATCACCAGATACAGCTCCTGTGATTTCTGCAACTTTTTCTACCCATTCTGGATCGTCAGGGTCAACTTCTGTAATTGTTGTGGCAATTGGTTTTCCACAATCCAAGTCTTCTGGTTCAATTGGTTTTGGTTTTTTCAAATTAGATACGACTCCTACGTATTTGACAAAGTTATCTAAGCAAGTTTCAAGGAATTTAACAGTTCCTTCGTTAATAATGTTTCCATTTGCATCAAAAGCTTCTTTGGCTTTTCCAAGAAGGAATTCATTACCTGGTAATGTGTAGGCATTCACTCCTGGTGCATCAAGAATTTTACGAAGGTGAACTTGAGCACGTGAAGTACCTTGGTCATAATATGAAGCACCCACAATCATAACTGGTTTGTTTTCAAATGGATGAACTTCAAATGAAAGCCATTCAAGGACTGACTTAAGTGAAGCAGAAATAGTGTGGTTGTGCTCTGGAGTAGCAATAATCACACCATCAGCTCGAGTAATTTTGTTGTAAAGAAGGCGCAACTGGAAGCTCTCGTCCCATTTTTCGTCTTGGTTAAACATTGGAACTTCATCGATTTCCAAAACTTCTAGTTCAAATTTAAATTTAAACTGACGGCGGATGAACTCCAAGAGTTTGCGGTTATATGATTGATCGTAGTTTGATCCAACAAGTCCAACAAATTTCATTCTTTCGATCTCCTATCTTACAAATTTTCCCAATCAAAATCTTCAGCATCTTTGCGAAGAAGCTCTTGTGCGTTACGCAATTTCTCAGTAACTTTAACAAAGATACGGAAGTCATCAAAGATGGCATCCAATTTCTTGATGACATCAAGATCTACCAAGTCACCATTTTGATCAAATGCTTGAAGAGAATGTGAAAGCAAGAATTCATCTGGGAGAACATTTGCTTTGATTTCAGGAGCATTAAGAATTTGACGAAGTTGCAATTGAGCACGTGATGAACCGAGTGTACCATATGAAGCACCTGTAATCATAACAGGTTTGTTCAAAAGCGGGAATACACCATATGAAATCCAAGCAAGAGCGCTCATAAGAACAGCTGGGATTGAGTGATCGTATTCAGGTGTACCGATAATAACTCCATCAGCGGCTTCGATTTTAGCAGCGATTTCCGTAGCTTCAGCTGGGATTTGTTTGTCAGCTGGTTTGTTAAATACAGGTAGATCTTTAATTTCTACCAATTCGATTTCTGCTTTATCAGCAAAGTGTTTCTGCATGTATTGAAGCAGTTGGCGGTTTGTGGAACGTTTTGAGTTAGTTCCTACAATAGCAATAAGTTTAAGCATGGGCTTTCCTTTCTCTTTTTGCATTATTAATGATTTATCGTTGGATACCAGATGAACAAGCTAAGCGTCCATCTTTGTCAATGAGGATGGCTTCGATACCATCAATATTTTCGACTTGCCACATAATAGATGCGCTACGTTCGCCAAATAATCGTGTGGTCCATATCTCGCCGTCAACAGAGCGGTCAGATATAATGGTTAAACTAGCTAAATCCGTTTCAATAGGATAGCCTGTTTCACTATCGAAAATGTGATGATAATCCTTGCCATTGATTTCAAGATGCCGTTCATAAATCCCAGATGTAACCACTGATTTTCCAGTAATGGATAAGGTCATCAGGTGATTACCGCGTGGATTATTTGGATCTTGAATGCCGATTTGCCAAGGACGTCCATCTTTTGATTGGTTGTTCCCAATTGTGAGGATGTTTCCTCCAAGATTGATAAGAGCAGAAGTGACGCCGTTTTCTTTTAAGAAAGCTGCAACCTTATCTGCACTGTACCCCTTTGCTAAACACCCTAAGTCAATTTTCATTCCCTTTTTCTCTAGGAAAACTGTAGAATTGACTGAATCGAGTTTAATAAAATGAGGGTCTATTAGTGGTAAGGCTGAAGCAATTTCTTCAGGGCTTGCAACCTTTGCATCGGAAAAACCAATACGCCAGGTTTGAACCAAAGGCCCTATACTAATATTGAGATGACTTTTAGGAGCTAGACTGTGTTCTAGACCTAATGAAATCAGCTCAAACAAATCAGGGTGGACTTTAACTGGGGCAATACCTGCCTGATAGTTAATTTCCATTAATTCAGATTCAGTACTGTTGGCATTGAAGCGGAATTCAAGTTCCTTGAGCAAATCAAAAGCTTGACGGAGAAGATTATCGGCTTGTTCATGTACTAAGGAAATAGTAATCGTAGTTCCCATTAATCGCTCAGATGATGAACTAAGAGACAAAGAATCAACTCCCTTCGAATCATTGGGAAATAGCTACAAATCTTGAATTAATAAGAAATTTAAAATTTATAATTTATTTCCATATAAATAGAATATCATAAAGTCAGCGTTTTCACAAATCATTTTTTACAAAAAGTCAAGAAATATGCTTAAAAAAATAAAAACAGCTCCAAATCAATGTGGACTCTTTGAAAACAAATTGATATATCTTTCAAAAACTTTCTTAAATAACATCAAACGGGTTAAAAGTCTTGAAAACGTTCACAGATAATGGTATACTTGAAAGGTAAATAAAAAAATAAAGGTAGGATTTATCTTATGAGTAAAATCGTAGTCGTGGGTGCTAACCACGCTGGAACTGCATGTATCAACACTATGTTGGACAACTTTGGAAACGAAAACGAAATCGTTGTATTTGACCAAAACTCAAACATTTCATTCCTTGGATGTGGAATGGCTCTTTGGATTGGTGAACAAATCGACGGCGCTGAAGGATTGTTCTACTCTGATAAAGAAAAATTGGAAGCAAAAGGTGCTAAAGTTTACATGAACTCACCTGTTCTTTCAATCGACTATGACAATAAAGTTGTGACAGCAGAAGTTGAAGGTCAAGAACACAAAGAGTCTTATGACAAATTGATCTTTGCGACTGGTTCAACTCCAATCTTGCCACCGATCGAAGGCGTTGAAATCGTTAAAGGTAACCGTGAGTTCAAAGCAACTCTTGAAAACGTACAATTCGTTAAATTGTACCAAAACGCAGAAGAAGTTATCAATAAACTTGCTGACAAGAGCAAACACCTTGAGCGTATCGCTGTTGTAGGTGGTGGTTACATCGGTGTTGAGCTTGCTGAAGCTTTCGAACGTCTTGGAAAAGAAGTTGTCCTTGTTGATATTGTTGACACTGTATTGAACGGATACTATGACAAAGACTTCACACAAATGATGGCTAAAAACTTGGAAGACCACAACATCCGTTTGGCACTTGGTCAAACTGTTAAAGCTATCGAAGGTGAAGGAAAAGTTGAACGCTTGATCACTGACAAAGAAACATTTGATGTGGATATGGTTGTTCTTGCAGTTGGTTTCCGTCCAAACACTGCACTTGCTGATGGTAAGATTGAACTCTTCCGTAACGGTGCTTTCCTTGTTGACAAGAAACAAGAAACATCTATCCCAGGTGTATATGCTGTTGGTGACTGTGCGACTGTTTATGACAACGCTCGTAAAGACACTAGCTACATCGCTCTTGCATCAAACGCTGTTCGTACTGGTATCGTAGGTGCTTACAATGCTTGTGGACATGAGCTTGAAGGAATCGGTGTTCAAGGATCAAACGGTATCTCAATCTATGGTCTTCACATGGTTTCAACTGGTTTGACACTTGAAAAAGCAAAAGCTGCTGGTTACAACGCAACTGAAACTGGATTCAACGACCTTCAAAAACCAGAATTTATGAAACATGACAACTATGAAGTAGCTATCAAGATTGTCTTTGATAAAGATAGCCGTGAAATCCTTGGTGCTCAAATGGTATCTCGTGATTCAGCAATTAGCATGGGAATTCACATGTTCTCACTTGCTATTCAAGAACACGTTACAATTGACAAATTAGCATTGACAGACCTATTCTTCTTGCCACACTTCAATAAACCATACAACTACATCACAATGGCTGCACTTACAGCAGAAAAATAATTGATGATATGACAAAAAAAGTAACTTCAACTATTGAAGTTACTTTTTTATTTTAAGGTTAAGAAACCTCGTCTCTTGCTGGGAAAGTAAACCCTTCTCCAAGGATTTCGTGAGCCTCCGTAATAGTGATAAAGGCCATCGGATCAACTGTATGGATCATTTCTTTCATCTTGACAATTTCGTTTCTTGCGACAATACAGTAAATGATCTTTAAGTCCTTTTGGCTATAGTAGCCTTGTCCTGAGATAAAGGTAACACCACGACCGAGTTCTTCGTTAATTTTATCGGCTAATTCCATCGGTTTTTGAGTGATAATCATAAATCCTTTTCCAGCATATCCACCCTCACCGATTAAGTCAATAACTCTTGAAACGATGAAGTCAAATAAGAGAGTATAGGTTACAAGACGTAGGTCTTGGAAGATGATTAAAATCAACATTAGAATCAGAAAATCAAGTCCAAAAAGCAATTTTCCAACAGAGATATGGGTGTATTTATTAAGGATACGAGCGACGATATCAGTACCACCAGTTGTTCCACCCGCGTTGAAAATAACACCAAGTCCAACACCTAGGAGGACACCAGCTACTAAAGAAACCACAACGAGATCTCCTTCAAGGTTAAACTGAAGAGGAATCTTCTCAAAGATAGCTAACCAGACGGAGACGGCAATGGTTCCAAGTAGACTGGAATATAGTGATCTTAGTCCAAATATTTTCCAAGCAAGTAGAAAGAGAGGGATATTAATCAAGATATTCATCAGCGAAATAGGGATATTAAAAAGATAGTAGGTTATCAAGGTTATCCCCGTAGCTCCACCTTCAAATAAGTGATTTGGAACAACAAAATATGTAAGTCCGAAGGCGAAGATAGCAGCTCCAAATATGATAGTTATTGTTGATTTAATATGCCGTAGCATTGAGCTCCCCTCCTTTTATATAAAAGTGTAGTAAGAGTTTCACTACAAATTTTTATCTTATAATTTCATGGATTGAATTTTTTCAGAATCAGGTGTCACACGTAGCGTCTTTTGACCTGTATAAGTCACGAATCCAGGTTTCCCACCAGTTGGTTTATTGAGTTTTTTAACCTCAATCATATCAACTTGAACGAGATTGGAAAGGCGTCCTTTCGAATAGTAGGCAGCTAGTTCTGCAGCATCCGTCTTGACTTCGTCAGAAGGATTCAGATTTCCTGAGATGACAACGTGGCTTCCTGGTATATCCTTAGCATGGAACCAAAGTTCCTCTTTGCGTGCTATTTTAAAGGTCAACTCTTCGTTTTGAAGATTGTTTCGTCCAACGAGAATAATGGTTTTACTATCGCTAGCCAGATATTTTTCTGGCTTTTTACGCTTTTGAATTTTCTCGCGTTGGCGTCTTCTAATAAAGCCTGTTTGAATTAATTCTTCACGAATTTCAGCAATTTCATCTAGTCCAGCTTGGTTGAGGACTGTTTCGACGCTTTCCAGATAAAGAATGGTAGCCTTGGTTTCTTCAATTAGATCAGTCAGGTATTTGACAGCCTCTTTTAACTTCTGATAACGTTTGAAGTATTTTTGAGCATTTTGGTTTGGTGTTAAAGCTTTATCGAGAGAAATTGTGATAGGTTGATTGGTGTAGTAGTTATCCAAGATTACTTGGTCTTGATCGTTTGGAACTTGATGAAGGAAAGTCGTTAGTAACTCGCCTTTTTGACGGAATTCTTCAGCGTTTTCGGTAGCTTGAAGTTCTTTTTCTTGTTTCTTCAGTTTTTGGCGATTTTTTTGTAGTTCATTTTCAACACGACGAATGAGTTCACTAGCCTGCTGTTTGACACGATCACGTTCTGCCTTATCTTTGTAAAAAACATCAAGAAGTTGAGATAAGCTTGAAAAATGTCCTTCAATTTTAGTTGAAAAAGAGACACAAGAAAAAGACTTATCCGTTAAGCATGGGTTTGTTTCTTGATTAAAAAATTTACGGAAATTGGAAAGTCTATCATCAGTTAGTAAATTTTCTAATTCAGATGCCGTATCACGGCCTAAACCTTGGAAGAGGCTTTGAATGTTTTTAGCTGTCAATTCCTGTGTTTGTAGGATTTCAAAAAGTTTTTCATCCTTAATGGTAAAAGGATTCAGAGCCTTTGTACTCGGAGGAGCTATATAGGTAGCACCAGGTAGGAGTGTACGGTAACTATTTTGTGAAAAGCCAATATGCTTTATAACTTCAAGAATCTTGTGACTACTTTTATCTACAAGGAGGATATTACTATGTTTACCCATAATCTCAATGATGAGGGTGGCTTGGATATTGTCTCCGATCTCATTTTTGTTAGAAACAGTGATTTCAACGATTCGATCGTTTTCAATCTGCTCGATAGACTCGATAACAGCACCCTGTAAATATTTCCTCAAAACCATGATAAAGGTAGAAGGTTGAGCAGGGTTTTCAAAAGTCGTTTCTGTCAACTGGATGCGTCCAAAAACAGGGTGAGCAGAAAGGAGCAGACGATGACTTTGGCGATTGCTACGGATTTGTAAGACCAATTCTTGGTCAAAGGGTTGATTAATTTTTTGAATGCGACCGTTTAGTAGTTCAGCTCGCAATTCCTCAACCATGTGGTGTAAAAAAAATCCATCAAATGACATGGTTCTCTCCTTATGAATGTATTCCATAGTATTATATCAAAAAGGTAGAATAAAATCATAGAAATATGGTATAATAAAGCCAAGTAAAGAGAATCGAGAAACGCATGTATATTGAAATGGTAGATGAAACTGGTCAGGTTTCTGAAGAAATTTTAAAGCAAACACAAGAAATTTTGGAATTTGCTGCTAAAAAAATTGGAAAAGAAGACAAGGAGATGGCAGTCACTTTTGTGACCAATGAACGCAGTCATGAACTCAATTTAGAGTTTCGTGATACTGACCGTCCAACAGACGTTATTAGCCTTGAATACAAACCTGAATTAGAGATTACCTTTGACGAAGAGGATTTGGCAGAAGACCCTGATTTAGCAGAAATGATGTCAGAATTTGATGCTTATATCGGCGAGTTATTCATTTCAATTGATAAAGCGCATGAGCAAGCTGAAGAGTACGGTCATAGTTTTGAACGTGAAATGGGCTTTTTAGCTGTGCACGGTTTTTTACACATAAACGGTTATGATCACTACACTCCGGAAGAAGAAGCGGAGATGTTCGGTTTACAAGAAGAAATTTTAACAGCCTATGGACTCACAAGACAATAAACGAAAATGGAAGAATCGCGACTTGCTTTCAAGTTTAGATTTTGCCCTGACAGGTATTTTTACTGCCATAAAAGAAGAGCGTAATATGAGAAAGCATGCAGTGACTTCTCTCTTGGTTCTACTTGCAGGCATTGTTTTTCAAGTTTCCAGAATTGAATGGCTCTTTCTCCTATTAAGCATTTTTTTAGTAATTGCTTTTGAGATTTTGAATTCTGCTATTGAAAATGTAGTGGATTTGGCTAGCCATTATCACTTCGATATGCTTGCAAAGAAGGCTAAAGACATGGCTGCAGGTGCAGTTCTTGTTGTGTCTTTATTTGCTGCAGTGACTGGACTTATCATTTTCATCCCTAGGATTTGGGATTTACTATTTTAAACATTATAGAGGTAACTATGACATTTAAATCAGGATTTGTAGCCATTTTAGGACGTCCCAACGTTGGGAAGTCAACTTTTTTGAACCACGTCATGGGGCAAAAAATTGCCATCATGAGTGATAAGGCGCAGACAACGCGCAACAAGATTATGGGAATCTACACGACCGATAAGGAACAGATTGTCTTTATCGATACCCCAGGGATTCACAAACCTAAGACAGCTCTTGGAGATTTCATGGTAGAATCAGCCTATAGCACTCTTCGTGAAGTCGACACGGTTCTCTTCATGGTTCCAGCAGACGAGCCACGAGGGAAGGGGGACGATATGATTATCGAACGCCTCAAAGCTGCTAAGGTTCCTGTGATTTTGGTGGTGAATAAAATTGACAAGGTTCACCCTGATCAACTTTTAGCTCAAATCGATGATTTCCGTAATCAGATGGACTTTAAGGAAATTGTTCCGATTTCAGCCCTTCAAGGAAATAATGTTTCCCATTTGATTGATATTTTGAGCGAAAACTTAGAAGAAGGTTTCCAATATTTTCCAGCTGATCAAATTACAGACCACCCAGAGCGTTTCCTAGTATCAGAGATGATTCGTGAAAAAGTATTACACTTAACTCGCGAAGAAATTCCACACTCAGTTGCAGTAGTGGTTGATTCTATGAAACGAGATGAGGAAACCGATAAAGTTCATATCCGAGCAACTATTATGGTCGAGCGTGACAGCCAAAAAGGAATTATTATCGGTAAAGGTGGTGCTATGCTCAAGAAAATTGGTACCATGGCTCGTAAAGATATCGAACTCATGCTAGGGGACAAGGTCTTCCTAGAAACATGGGTCAAAGTTAAGAAAAATTGGCGCGATAAGAAATTAGATCTTGCCGATTTTGGGTACAACGAAAAGGAATACTAAGAAGAGGTGGGCAGTAGCCTGCTTCTTGTTTTTAGAAAAGGAGGAGCTATGCCTGAATTACCTGAGGTCGAAACGGTTCGGCGTGGACTAGAAAAATTGATTCTGGGGAAGAAGATTTCAAACATTAACATTCGTTACCCCAAAATGATTAAAACTGATTTGCCTGAATTTCAGAAGGAAATGCCTGGTCAAGTCATTCAATCAATGGGACGTCGTGGCAAGTATCTACTTTTCTATTTATCTGATAAAGTCCTTATCTCACATTTGAGAATGGAAGGCAAGTATTTTTATTACCCAGACCAAGTTCCAGAACGTAAACACGCCCATGTTTTGATTCATTTTGAAGATGGTGGTACTTTGGTGTATGAGGATGTTCGTAAGTTTGGGACTATGGAGTTACTTGCTCCTGAGCTTTTAGAGGCTTACTTTGTATCTAAAAAACTTGGACCAGAACCTACTGAACAGGATTTTGACTTAGAGATTTTTAGAGGCGCTTTGAAGAAATCTAAAAAGCCTATAAAATCGCATCTTCTCGACCAGACTTTGGTTACTGGATTAGGAAATATCTACGTAGATGAAGTTCTCTGGAGAGCGAAAGTTCATCCTTCTAGAACTTCTAATAGTTTAAGCACCCAAGAGGCCAGAAAAGTCCATGATGAAATAATTAAGGTTTTAGGAGAGGCTGTTGAAAAGGGTGGTTCAACGATTCGTACCTATACCAATGCTTTTGGAGAAGATGGCACCATGCAGGAATTTCATCAAGTCTATGATAAAACTGGACAAGCTTGTTCTCGCTGTGGGGCTATTATCGAAAAAATACAGCTTGGTGGTCGAGGAACTCACTTTTGTCCCAAATGTCAAAGGAGAAAGTGATGGGAAGAATAATTGGAATAACAGGTGGTATTGCATCCGGTAAGTCCACCGTTACAGAATTTCTAAGGCAAAAAGGGTTTCAAGTAGTGGATGCGGATGCCCATGTCCACCAACTGCAGAAACCAGGTGGACGATTATTTCAGATTTTAGTGGAGCATTTTGGGGAGAAAATCCTTTTAGAAAATGGGGATCTGAATCGTCACTTACTGGCTAGTCTTATTTTTTCAAATCCTGAAGAGCAGGAATGGTCTAGGAGGACCCAAGGAGAAATTATTCGTGAGGAGTTAGTTGCATTACGAAATCAGTTGGCTCAGACTGAAGCACTCTTTTTCATGGATATTCCCCTGCTTTTTGAACAGGACTATGCTTCATGGTTTGACGAAACTTGGTTAGTCTATGTAAATCGTGATGTTCAATTGGAGCGATTAATGAGACGGGATCAAATTTCAAAAGAAGCAGCCGAATCTCGTTTAAACTCTCAATGGCCTTTAGAAAGAAAAATTAGTCTGGCTAGCCACAGTCTAGATAATAATGGAAATCAAGAACAATTGATAGCGCAGGTAGTTCAGTTACTTGATGAAATGTGTCTATAAATTAACTTTGTTAGGAAGGAGAATTTTGGTATTGTTTGTTCAAGTCATCTTAGATTAAAATAGTATCAAATACAAAATATCTAGTGCGTGTAAAAATTAATCTAAAATGCTCCTCTTGTGGCAGCATGAATTATCTAACCAGTAAGAACTCTAAAACACATCCAGATAAGATAGAAGTCTTAAAGTATTGTCCCAAAGAAAGAAAAGTGACTTTACATCTTGAATCTAAGTAGAAATTATGGTAGAATAATAGGGATTTTAAGGAGTTTGATATGTATAACCTATTATTAACCATTTTATTAGTATTATCTGTTGTGATTGTGATTGCAATTTTTATGCAACCAACTAAAAATCAATCTAGCAATGTATTTGATGCCAGCTCAGGTGATTTGTTTGAACGTAGCAAAGCGCGTGGTTTTGAAGCCGTAATGCAACGTTTGACAGGAATCTTAGTCTTTTTCTGGCTAGCCATTGCCTTAGCATTGACGGTATTATCAAGTAGATAAGAAAATAATGGGCGAGACTAGGTCTTTGCCTATTTTTATTTTTAAAAGAAATAAGGTTTTACACCAAAAAAATTTAACAATCTAGAAAGAACACATGAAAGATAGAATAAAGGAATATTTAAAAGAAAAGGGACGAGTCACTGTAAATGACTTGGCTCAAGCTCTTGGAAAGGATGGTTCCAAGGACTTTCGAGAGCTCATTAAAACCTTGTCCCTGATGGAGAGAAAGCACCAAATTCGCTTTGAAGAAGATGGTAGTCTCACCTTGGACCAAAAGAAGAAACACGAGATTACTCTTAAAGGAACTTTTCATGCCCATAAAAATGGCTTCGGCTTTGTAAGCCTAGAAGGGGAAGAAGATGATCTTTTTGTAGGAAAAAATGATGTTAACTATGCCATTGATGGCGATACTGTTGAAATTGTAATCAAGAAGGTTGCGGATCGTCAAAAAGGAACAGCAGCTGAAGCTAAGATAATTGATATTTTAGACCACAGTTTGACGACGGTTGTTGGTCAAATCATTCTTGATGAGGAAAAACCCAAGTACGCTGGCTACATTCGTTCAAAAAATCAAAAGATTAGTCAACCAATCTACGTTAAGAAGCCAGCTATTCAGTTAGACGGTACAGAAGTCCTTAAGGTCTTTATTGATAAGTATCCAAGTAAGAAACACGATTTCTTTGTCGCTAGTGTCTTAGATGTTGTCGGACATTCAACGGATGCAGGGATTGATGTCCTTGAAGTTCTTGAGTCTATGGATATTGTATCTGAGTTTCCAGAGGCTGTTCTCAAAGAAGCTGAGAGTGTTCCGGATGCTCCATCAGAGAAAGATATTGAAGGTCGCTTAGATCTGAGGGATGAAATTACATTTACTATAGATGGTGCGGATGCTAAGGACTTAGATGATGCTGTTCACATAAAGCCATTGAAGAATGGTAATTTTGAACTAGGAGTTCATATTGCGGATGTTTCTTACTATGTGACAGAGGGATCTGCTCTAGATAAGGAAGCCTTAAATCGTGCGACTTCTGTTTATGTGACAGACCGTGTAGTTCCAATGCTGCCAGAGCGTCTTTCAAACGGTATCTGTTCTCTTAACCCTCAAGTGGACCGTTTGACTCAATCTGCTATTATGGAGATTGATAAAAATGGTCGTGTTCGTAATTATACGATTACACAGACTGTTATCAAGACAAGTTTCCGTATGACTTATAGTGATGTCAATGACATCCTAGCAGGTGACGAGGAGAAGAGACGAGAGTATAAGAAAATTGTTCCTAGTATCGAACTTATGGCCAAGCTCCATGAAACTTTGGAAAGTATGCGGATTAAGCGTGGAGCTCTAAATTTTGATACCAATGAAGCTAAAATATTGGTTGACAAGAAAGGGAAACCAGTAGATATTGTTCTTCGTCATCGTGGGACTGCTGAACGTATGATTGAGTCCTTTATGTTGATTGCTAATGAAACAGTTGCTGAGCATTTTAGCAAGCTTGATTTACCTTTCATCTATCGTATCCATGAGGAACCTAAAGCTGAGAAAGTTCAGAAGTTTATTGATTACGCTTCAAGTTTTGGCTTGCGAATCTATGGGACTGCGAGTGAGATTAGTCAGCAAGCTCTTCAAGACATCATGAGTGCTGTTGAAGGTGAGCCTTATGCGGATGTTCTCTCTATGATGCTTCTGCGTTCCATGCAACAGGCTCGATATTCTGAGCATAATCATGGGCACTATGGATTAGCAGCGGAATATTATACCCACTTTACCAGCCCAATTCGGCGTTATCCTGACCTCCTTGTTCATCGTATGATTCGTGACTATGGACGTTCTAAGGATGTAGCAGATCATTTTGAACAGGTCATTCCAGAGATTGCAACTCAATCATCCAATCGTGAGCGTCGTGCCATCGAGGCAGAGCGTGAAGTAGAAGCTATGAAAAAAGCTGAATACATGGAAGATTATGTTGGTGAAGAGTATGATGCTGTTGTATCAAGTATCGTCAAATTTGGTCTTTTTGTTGAATTACCTAATACAGTCGAAGGCTTGATTCACATTACCAATTTGCCTGAATTTTATCATTTTAACGAACGTGATTTAACCCTTCGTGGGGAGAAATCAGGAATAACCTTCCGTGTTGGGCAACAGATTCGTATTCGTGTCGAAAGAGCCGATAAGATGACTGGTGAGGTTGATTTTTCTTTTATCCCAAGCGAGTTTGATGTCATTGAGAAAGGTTTGAAACAGTCAGGTCGTAAGGATAGAGGTCGTCGTTCGGGTAAGAAAGAAGACAAGAGAAAAGCTGGTCGCTCAAGTGATAAGCGCAAGCATTCATCAAAAGACAAGAAGAAAAAGAGCAAGAACCCTTTTTATAAGGAAGTAGTAAAGAAAGGAGCCAAGCATGGCAAAGGGCGAGGGAAAGGTCGTCGCGCAAAATAAAAAGGCGCACCACGATTATACAATCGTAGATACGCTAGAAGCAGGAATGGTTCTAACTGGTACAGAGATCAAGAGCGTTCGAGCAGCTCGTATCAATTTAAAAGACGGATTTGCCCAAGTAAAAAATGGTGAAGTTTGGTTGAGCAATGTTCATATCGCTCCTTATGAAGAAGGGAATATCTGGAATCAGGAGCCAGAACGTCGTCGTAAACTTCTCCTTCATAAAAAACAAATCCAGAAATTGGAGCAAGAAACCAAAGGGACAGGTATGACCTTGGTTCCTCTTAAAGTTTATATCAAAGATGGCTATGCCAAGCTCCTTTTAGGACTTGCAAAAGGGAAACACGATTATGATAAGCGTGAATCGATTAAACGTAGTGAGCAAGATCGTGATATTGCGCGTGTTATGAAAGCTGTTAACCATCGATAGAAAGAGTGAAGAATATGGAAAAACTAGTTGCCTACAAACGCATGCCTGTCTGGAATAAAGACACCATGCCAGAGGCTGTTCAAAGAAAACACAATACTAAGGTCGGAACCTGGGGCAAGATTACCGTATTAAAAGGAACCCTTAAGTTTATTGAATTGACTGAAGAGGGAGAAGTTATAGCTGAGCACCTCTTTGAAGCAGGTGCTGATAATCCTATGGCGCAACCTCAAGCTTGGCACAGAGTGGAAGCTGCCACAGATGATGTGGAGTGGTACTTGGAATTTTATTGTAAACCAGAGGATTATTTCCCAAAGAAATACAATAGCAATCCAGTTCATTCGGAAGTCTTAGAAGCTATGCAGACGGTCAAACCATGTAAGGTACTTGATCTAGGATGTGGTCAAGGAAGAAACGCGCTCTTTCTTGCTCAGCATGGATTCGATGTTACAGCAGTGGATCAAAATGAGCTATCCCTTGAAATCTTGCAAAGCATCGTAGAGCAAGAAGATTTAGAGATGCCTGTTGGTCTCTACGATATCAATTCAGCAAGCATAGGACAAACTTACGATTTTATCGTATCAACGGTTGTGCTCATGTTTTTACAAGCAGATCGTATTCCGGCTATTATCCAAAACATGCAGGAGCAAACCTCAATTGGGGGTTACAATTTGATTGTGTGTGCCATGGATACAGAAGATTATCCATGTTCAGTTAATTTCCCATTTACCTTCAAAGAGGGTGAGTTGGCAAATTATTACAAGGACTGGGAATTGATCAAGTACAATGAAAATCCCGGCCATCTCCATCGTCGTGATGAAAATGGCAATCGAATCCAACTACGTTTTGCGACCATGTTGGCTAAAAAAGTAAAATAATTCAATAAAAGGAATAGAGAACACTTGTTTTCTATTCCTTATTTCTTACCCTAATAAGAAAGGAAAATCTCAATTTATGCTATACTAGAAGTAGGAGAAGTCGATGAAATGAAACAGAATTGTGATAGTTTTAAAACGATTCTGGTCGACCACTATTCTTTCAGACTTTTTTTGTCTAGGAGGTCTTAAGATGACTAGTCTTTTAATTGAACTGTACGACCGTCATACCATTGAGAAAAATGTCTACCAGGCTTTTGTCAGTGATTGTGATGAGATTTTATATCTTTCTACAAGAAAAATTGCTGAGGAAGAAAAGCTATCCTTGAAGCATTTTCTAATGGAACAGGTTCCTCACTTAAAACAAGTACATTTTCGACAATTTAACCTAGAAAAAACCTGCCAGGAATTAGACTTATTTATCAATGATTTTGAGACAGTTACCATCGATGTTTTTGGCGGAGATAATCTATTAGCAATAGTTCTATATCAGTATGGTTTGGAGAAAGGTATTCCCATTATTGCTATGGATGTTGAACAAGGAAAGCAGTATGCCTGGGAAAGGGGCAAGATTTATGATAAAAATTTAGATATTCCTAGTTTATCCATTGAACAATTGATAGCTTTACGTGGTGGAAAAGTCCTTAAATCAAGAAGACCTCAGCATTCTAATAAGCATGTGCTAGCTATTAAAAAATTGGCCAAATATGCTATCGAAAATCCTGAAAAATGGTATCAGATTACCCAATTCTTTGCACTGGCAAAAACAACTGATTTTCACGCTGAAACAGCAAAAGTTTTGGAGAGTAATGGAAAAAATTATTCTTATCCCAGTAGCTTGATTCCTTTGTTCACAAAAGCTAATTTATTGAAAGTAGAAGAGGAAACAACAGATACTGTCACTTATACATTCCCAACACCAGAAGCACATCTGTTATGTCGAACAAAAGGGCATATTTTAGAATTGTATATCTATTTACTAGCCCTCGAGTCGGAGTATTTTGATGAATGTATGATTGGTACTGAAATTGACTGGAATGGGATTTTCCCTGAGGCTGACAATGTTCAAAATGAGATTGATGTTATTCTTCGTAAAAGTCACTCTGTAGTTTTCATTTCTTGTAAAATGACTGATTTATCAGTTGAAGCTATTAACGAACTTGAAGTTTATGCCAACCATTTTGCTGGTGAAAATTGTTTGAAGATGATAGTTTGCTCAGGCAAGATTAACCCCGTTTACAGTCATCGTTGTCAAGAATATGGTGTAATGGTGATAAAGCAGGATCAAATACAGAATCTTATTCCCATGTTACGGAAATATATTCGAAAACATATGAAATAGTTGAAAATTAAATGTGAAAAAGGTTGAGTTGGTCAGCCTTTTTCTTCTCTTTCTTTTCGAATGGATTAGAAAAGGAGAGTTTATGTTTTTAGCTAGAGATAAAAAAGGTCATTTAATCAACGCGTTAGAGAATGAAGTAAAGAAACAAGCTTATTATTGTCCAGCTTGCGGAACGAGTGTTCGCTTGAGAAAAGGGAAAAATGTACGAACTCATTTTGCTCATGAAAGTTTAAAAAGTTGTGATATTTATCATGAGAATGAAGGTCCGGAACATTTGGAAAATAAGGTGGCACTGTTTAATTGGGCTAAGAAAGATGCTGAAGTAGAAATGGAATATCCGATTCCTGAACTGAAGCAAATCGCAGATATCTTTATCAACAAGAAAATAGCTCTAGAAATTCAGTGTAGTCCCATTTCTTGTGAACTTTCACGGGAGAGAAGCAATGGTTATCGAAGTCTGGGAATTCAAGTTCTTTGGCTACTAGGAGAAAAGCTTTGGCTAAAAGAGCGACTAACTCAACTTCAGAGAGATTTTCTTTACTTTAGTCATAATATGGGATTTTATTTTTGGGAGTTAGATCATAAAAAACAAGTTTTGAGACTCAAGTACCTCCTTCACCAAGATTTGAAAGGAAAAATCCATTATCAGTTCAAGGAATTTTCTTATGGCAAAGGGAATCTTCTAGAAATTTTACGTAGTCCATATAAGCAACAAGCTCTTATTACTTTTTCAGTTGAACAGGACAAAAACATTTGTCATTACATTCAAAAACAGCTCTACTATCAAAATCCATATTGGATGAAGCAACAAGCTCAAGCTTATTTGAGAGGAGAGAATCTTTTGAATCGGAAGAAACAGGATTGGTATCCCCAAGTAAGGCCGATAGAAAAAGGTTATTTTTGCCAAATAAAACAAGATATTCATGCATATTATCGAAACTTTCAGGCTTATTATGAACTGAATTCACAAAATCAACAACAAAAGCTCTATCCACCTGCCTTTTATCAGCAGTATTTCTCGAAAAATATGGTAAAATAGAAAGGATGGAGGAAATTTATGGTATTACAACGAAATGAAATCAATGAAAAAGATACATGGGATTTGTCCACTATCTTTGAAACAGACCAAAAATGGGAAGAAGAACTAGCCCTACTAACGGAAGATACAAAACAAGCAGCTAGTCTTGAAGGGCATCTTTTGGATAGCGCAGAGAGCCTTCTTAATATTACAGAGCGTTATTTGGATTTGAGTCGTCGTCTTGAAAAACTCTATGTCTACGCTCATATGAAAAACGATCAGGATACACGAGTTGCTAAATATCAAGAATACTATGCAAAAGCAATGACTCTTTATAGTCAACTCGACCAGGTATTCTCTTTCTATGAGCCAGAATTTATGGCAATTACTGAAGAGCAGTATCAAAACTTTTTAGCAGAAGAACCAAAACTCCAGCCTTATAAACACTTCTTTGATAAACTCTTGCAAAATAAGGAACATGTCCTTTCACAACGTGAAGAAGAGTTGTTAGCAGGTGCTGGTGAAATCTTCGGGGCAGCTAGTGAAACCTTTGCTATCTTAGATAATGCAGATATCGTCTTTCCATTTGTTAAAGATGAAGATGGAAATGAAGTGCAGTTGTCACATGGTGTCTATATGCGCTTAGTAGAATCTAAGAACCGTGAAGTTCGTCGTGGTGCATATGAAGCACTATACTCTACCTATGAGCAATATCAACATACCTACGCTAAAACCTTGCAGACAAATGTAAAAGTACAAAACTACCGTGCAAAAGTTCGGAACTACAAGAGTGCGCGTGAAGCTGCTCTTGCGGCCAACTTTGTTCCAGAAAGTGTCTATGACAACTTAGTATCTGCTGTTCGTAAGCATTTGCCATTATTGCATCGTTATCTCTCACTTCGTTCAAAAATATTGGGTATTCCAGACCTTAAAATGTACGATGTCTATACACCATTGTCTTCAGTAGAATACAGCTTTACTTATGAGGAAGCCTTGAAGAAGGCAGAGGAAGCTTTGGCTGTTCTTGGTGAGGATTACTTGAGTCGTGTTAAACGCGCATTTAGCGAACGTTGGATTGATGTGTATGAAAACCAAGGCAAACGTTCAGGTGCATATTCAGGTGGTTCCTACGATACTAATGCCTTCATGCTCCTTAACTGGCAAGATAACCTAGACAATCTCTTTACTCTTGTACATGAGACAGGTCATAGTATGCATTCAAGCTACACGCGTGAAACACAACCTTATGTATATGGAGATTATTCAATCTTCTTGGCAGAAATTGCTTCAACAACCAATGAAAATATCCTAACTGAAAAATTATTGCAAGAAGTTCAAGATGACGCAACTCGCTTTGCTATTCTCAATAACTTCTTGGATGGTTTCCGTGGGACAGTGTTCCGCCAAACTCAATTTGCTGAATTTGAACATGCAATTCACCAAGCCGATCAAAATGGTGAAGTCTTGACAAGCGAGTTCTTAAACAATCTCTATGCTAACTTGAACCAAGAATATTATGGTTTGAGCAAGGAAGATAATCCTCAAATTCAGTACGAGTGGGCTCGTATCCCTCATTTCTACTATAATTACTATGTATATCAATATTCAACAGGCTTTGCAGCGGCTTCGGCCTTGGCTGAAAAGATTGTTCACGGTAGTCAAGATGATCGTGACCGTTATATTGATTACCTCAAGGCAGGTAAGTCAGACTATCCTCTAAATATCATGCGAAAAGCTGGTGTTGATATGGAAAAAGAAGACTATCTTAATGATGCCTTTGCTGTCTTTGAACGTCGTTTGGATGAGTTTGAAGCCCTTGTTGAAAAATTAGGATTAGCATAAAATGGTTGAGTCATACAGTAAAAATGCCAACCACAACATGAGACGGCCTGTTGTTAAGGATGAGATTGTGGAATTTATGCGCCACAGACAAAAGCAGGTGACCGGTTCTTTAAAAGAACTAGAAAACTTTGCTCGTAAGGAGAATATTCCTATTATTCCTCATGAAACAGTCGCTTACTTCCGTTTCCTTATGGAAACTATTCAACCAAAAAATATTTTAGAGATTGGGACAGCGATTGGATTTTCAGCTCTTTTAATGGCAAATCATGCCCCAAATGCAAAAATAACAACCATTGATCGGAATCCTGAAATGATTGGTTTTGCCAAGGAGAATTTTGCCAAGTTTGATAATCGCCAACAAATCACTCTCTTGGAAGGCGATGCGGTAGATGTTTTATCCACTCTTACAGAATCTTATGATTTTGTATTTATGGATTCTGCTAAATCTAAATACATCGTATTTTTGCCAGAAATCCTTAAACATCTTGAGGTTGGTGGAGTAGTTGTCTTGGATGATATTTTCCAAGGTGGAGATATTGCTAAGGATATTATGGAAGTCCGACGCGGGCAACGAACCATTTATCGTGGTTTGCAAAGACTATTTGACGCAACTCTAAACAATCCGGGATTAACAGCTAGCCTAGTTCCTCTTGGAGATGGAATCTTGATGCTAAGAAAGAATCAAGCAGAAATAGAACTGCCTGATGTTGATTAATTTCAGATATTTTTAAGACAATTTAGTAAAATAGATAAGGTAAACATTTATCTAGTGTATAAAAAGGAGTAAACATGAAGAAAAAATTATTGGCTGGTGCCATCACTTTGTTATCAGTAGCTACTTTGGCTGCTTGTTCAAATAGCTCTCAAGGAGCTGACTTAATCAGTATGAAAGGTGATGTCATCACTGAACATCAATTCTTTGAAGAAGTTAAGAATAATCCAACTGCTCAACAAGTCTTACTTAACATGACTATTCAAAAAGTTTTCGAAAAACAATATGGTTCTGAAGTAAGTGAAAAAGAAGTAGATGACGCTGTAGCAGAAGAACAGAAGAAATATGGTGATAGCTATCAAATCGTTCTTTCTCGTGCTGGTATGACAGCAGAAAGCCGTAAAGCTCAAATTCGTACAAGTAAATTAGTTGAATATGCTGTTAAGAAAGCTGCAGAAGCTGAATTGACAGATGAGAACTACAAAAAAGCTTACGATGAGTACACACCAGAAGTAACTGCTCAAGTTATTAAACTTGACAGTGAAGATAAGGCTAAAGAAGTTCTTGCTAAAGCAAAAGAATCTGGAGCTGACTTCGCACAATTGGCTAAGGATAATTCAACAGACGAAAAGACAAAAGCAAATGGTGGTGAAATCACCTTCGACTCTGCATCAACAGAATTGCCAGACGTTGTTAAAAAAGCAGCCTTTGCCCTTAATGTTGATGGAATTTCTGATGTGATTACTGCTCCAGGTACACAAGCTTATTCAAACAGTTTCTATATTGTGAAATTGACCAAGAAAACCGATAAATCTTCTAATATCGATGATTATAAAGAAAAATTGAAGACAGTTATCCTGACTAAAAAACAAAATGATGCTACTTTTGTTCAAGGTATTATTAGTAAAGAATTGCAAGCCGCAAATATTAAGGTTAAGGACCAAGCCTTCCAAAATATCTTTACTCAGTACATTCAAAGTGATACAACAACTACATCAGCAGCAACTGAAACTACAACAACATCTTCAAACTAAAGATGAAAACTCTATCTTTCTACTCTTGAAAGGTAGAGTTTTTTTGAAGTTTCCTTAGCTAAAAGCCCAAAATATAAATAAATGTTTGTGAATTCTAAAAGCTTAAATTCTAGGCTTTGACGGATAAGAGTTTTTTTCTAGTCTAAAAAGTGGTATAATAGCATATAAAACTAGAATGAATAGAAAATTAAAAATTTAGTAGATGGTGAAATATGAAAATTAGTAAAAGGCACCTGTTGAATTACTCTATTTTAGTGCCCTATATTCTCTTATCCGTTCTGGGATTGATAGTGGTATATTCAACAACGAGTGCATCCTTGATTCAGGAGGGTAAGAGCGCTTTTCAATTAGTTCGAAATCAGGGCTTGTTTTGGATCGTTAGTTTGTTGCTTATCGCAGTAATCTATAAGCTGAAACTTGGTTTTCTTCGAAACGAACGTTTGTTATTTATCATTATGTTTGCTGAGTTAGTGTTACTAGCTTTAGCCCGTTTGATTGGGATTCCCATCAATGGTGCTTACGGTTGGATCAAAGTAGGACCTATTACTGTTCAGCCTGCGGAATACTTGAAAATTATCATCATTTGGTACTTGGCCCAACGTTTTTCAAAACAACAAGAAGAAATTGCCGTTTATGATTTCCAAGTTTTAACTCAAAATCAATGGTTTCCTAGAGCATTTAATGACTGGCGATTTGTACTTCTAGTCATGATTGGTAGTTTGGCGATTTTCCCTGACCTCGGAAATGCTACAATTCTCTTTTTGGTAGCATTGTTGATGTACTCAATTAGTGGGATAGCTCACCGATGGTTTGCAACTATTCTTGGAGTATTGACCAGTTTATCCTTTGTTTCTCTAACAACCATTAAGTTTGTTGGTGTTGATAAGTTTTCTAAGGTTCCAGTATTTGGATACGTAGCTAAACGATTCAGTGCTTTCTTTAATCCATTTGATGATGTCGCTGGTGCAGGACACCAGTTGGCAAATTCATACTATGCTATGGTAAATGGAGGATGGTTTGGATTAGGATTAGGAAACTCTATCGAAAAACGAGGCTATCTACCTGAGGCACATACGGATTTTGTGTTCTCGATTGTGATTGAAGAGTTTGGATTTGTTGGTGCCAGTCTTATTTTAGCTCTATTATTCTTCCTAATTCTTCGTATTATTTTAGTGGGGGTACGAGCAAAAGATCCGTTCAACTCTATGGTAGCAATCGGTATTGGTGGGATGATTTTAATTCAGGTATTCGTTAATATCGGAGGGATTTCAGGATTGATCCCTTCAACAGGGGTAACCTTCCCATTCCTTTCTCAAGGGGGGAATAGTCTCCTGGTTCTATCAGTAGCAATCGCCTTTGTCTTAAATATCGATGCTAGTGAAAAACGTGCAAAACTTTATAGCGAGTATGAAGCACAGCTCTAAGAAAATGTGACAAGGAGAAAAATATGTCTCTTCAAAAACTAGAAAATAATAGAAACAAAACTGTCGTGCAAGAAGAAGTTCAAATTTTGACAGATTTGCTTGAAGATATTACTAAAAATATGCTTCCCGCTGAGACCTTTGACAAGATTATGCAGTTGAAGAAGCTATCATCAAAATTAGACTATCAAGGTTTGGATAAAGTAGTAAGAGGTCTTTCCAATGATGAAATGGTCTACATTTCTAGATATTTCTCTATTTTGCCACTTTTGATTAATATTTCTGAAGATGTTGACTTGGCATACGAAATCAACCATCTAAATAATATTGGTCAAGATTATCTCGGTAAATTATCAACAACCATTGAAATGGTCGCTGAAAAAGAAAATGCCGCTGAAATTCTTGAACATCTGAACGTTGTTCCAGTATTAACAGCCCACCCAACACAAGTGCAACGGAAGAGTATGTTGGATTTGACCACACATATTCATACTCTCTTGCGTAAATACCGTGATGTTAAAATGGGTCTTATTAACGAGGAAAAATGGCACAATGATCTTCGTCGCTATATTGAGATTATCATGCAGACGGATATGATTCGTGAGAAGAAACTAAAAGTAACCAACGAAATCACTAACGTGATGGAATATTACAATAGTTCCTTCCTTCAGGCAGTACCAAATCTAATGCTAGAATATAAACGTCTTGCGAAAGAACAAGGAATTGACCTTAAACAAGCCAAACCTATTACTATGGGAATGTGGATTGGTGGAGACCGAGATGGAAATCCATTTGTAACTGCTGAAACTCTCATGCGTTCAGCAACCATTCAAAGCGAAGTCATCTTCAACTACTATATCAGCAAGATTTCTAGTCTCTATCGTACTTTCTCTCTTTCTACTAATTTATCCAAGACAAGCAAAGCTGTCGAAGAAATGGCATCACAATCTCGTGATACATCTGTCTTCCGTGAAAAAGAACCTTACCGTCGTGCTTTTCACTTTATCCAATCTAAATTAATTCAAACGCTTTTGAATTTAAAAGAGTGGGCTCTTGTTGGTTCATCAGCAGATGAACGACATCATGTTGAACGTCTCCTTGGTGCTCAAGGATACCAACAGGGAGAGATAACCGACTATATCAGTAGCCGACTTACAGGTGCTATCCGAGACTTAGCAGATGATCGTCCTCCTTACTACGAAACAATTGATGAATTTAAACAAGACTTAACTATCATTAAAGATTCATTGCTTGAAAATAAGGCAGAAGCCCTGCTTACTGGAGAGTTTGCCGAGCTTTTGGAGGCTGTTGAAGTCTTTGGTTTCTTCTTGGCATCTATCGATATGCGCCAAGACTCAAGTGTTCATGAAGCCTGTGTTGCTGAATTGTTAGCAACTGCTGGAATTAATGACCATTATAGCGATCTTTCAGAAGATGAGAAGTGTGAGTTGCTTTTACATGAACTATTAGAAGACCCTCGAATCTTGTCAGCTACTCATGCTGAAAAATCTGAACTTCTTGAAAAAGAATTAGCCATTTTCCAAACTGCACGTGAATTAAAAGATCGTTTGGGAGAAGACGTCATTCGTCAAACGATTATTTCTCATGCAACCAGCGTGTCTGATATGTTAGAATTGGCGATTATGCTGAAAGAAGTCGGTCTTGTAGATGCTGAAAAAGCACGTGTTCAAATCGTGCCTCTCTTTGAAACAATTGAGGATTTGGATCATTCCGAAGAGACTATGAGAAAGTATTTCTCTTTACCGCTTGCTAAGAAGTGGATTGCTTCAAAAGATAATTATCAAGAAATTATGCTAGGTTACTCTGATAGTAACAAGGATGGTGGTTATCTATCATCTTGTTGGACTCTATACAAAGCTCAACAACAATTAACTGCTATCGGTGATGAATACGGAGTCAAAGTAACCTTCTTCCACGGTCGTGGTGGTACCGTTGGTCGTGGTGGTGGCCCTACTTATGACGCCATTGCTTCTCAACCGCTCAAGTCAATTAAAGACCGTATTCGATTAACTGAACAAGGTGAAGTTATCGGAAATAAATACGGAAACAAGGATGCAGCTTACTATAACTTGGAAATGTTGGTATCAGCGGCTATCAACCGTATGATTACACAGAAGAAGAGTGATACTAATACATCAAATCGCTATGAGGCTATCATGGATCAAGTGGTGGAACGCAGTTACGATATCTACCGTGAACTCGTATTTGGAAATGAACATTTCTATGATTATTTCTTCGAATCTAGTCCAATCAAGGCTATCTCAAGTTTCAATATCGGTTCTCGTCCAGCAGCTCGTAAAACAATCACTGAAATTGGTGGTCTACGTGCCATTCCTTGGGTATTCTCATGGTCACAAAGTCGTGTTATGTTCCCAGGTTGGTATGGAGTGGGTTCGAGCTTTAAGGAATTTATCGATCAGGATCCTAAAAATATCGAAACGCTTAGAGAAATGTATCAAAACTGGCCTTTCTTCCAGTCACTCCTATCTAACGTTGATATGGTCTTGTCAAAATCAAATATGAATATTGCCTTTGAATATGCTAAACTTTGTGAAAGTGAAGAAGTACAAGCAATCTACTATACTATTTTGGATGAATGGCAATTGACTAAGAATGTTATCCTGGCTATCGAAGGCTATGATGAACTTTTGGCAGAAAATACTTACTTGAAAGACAGTTTGAACTACCGTATGCCTTATTTCAATATCCTTAACTATATCCAGTTGGAATTGATTAAGCGTCAACGTCGTGGCGAGCTTTCTTCAGATGAAGAAAGATTGATTCATACAACTATTAACGGAATTGCTACAGGATTACGTAATTCAGGTTAATACAAGCTATATTTTTTAAAAACCGTAGGAATTTTCATAATTTTAAAAAATAATTCATAAAAAGCCTTGACAAGTTTTAGTAAAATGATATAATTTAAACATTCAGAAAGTAATCATTGAAATTTTTTAGAGAGTCTGTGGTTGGTGGAAACAGATAAATGGAGATGATGAAAATTGGGCTGAATGTTATTAAGAATTTGAAATCATAAGAATTCGGTGAGCACACCTTATAGTGCAACTCGTGAAGCGAGTAAGAGCGATAGGAAACATTCCTATAATTGAGGTGGCACCGCGCATCGACGTCCTCACACAAGTTTTTTGTGTGAGGACTTTTTCTATGGGGAGGAAAAAATGATGGAAATCAAACGATGGCGACGCTTGGTAAAGTTATATTGAAAGTGTAATGAACATTACTAAGTTTAAGTGAAATAAGGAGAAATAGATATGAATAAACGATTAATTGGTATTATTGCAGCATTAGCACTTGTAGTTGGAGGAAGCTTGGTCTACTCTAACTTAACGAAACAAGATACTAAAACCGAGACAGCTAACAAAACTGCTAAGGTTGGTGTTCTACAGTTCGTTAGCCACCCATCACTCGACTTGATCTACAAAGGTATCCAAGATGGGCTTGCTGAAGAAGGCTATAAAGGCGACCAAGTTAAAATCGACTTTATGAATTCAGAAGGTGACCAAAGTAAGGTTGCCACAATGAGTAAACAATTGGTGTCAAATGGAAATGATGTTGTTGTCGGAATTGCGACACCTGCAGCTCAAGGTCTAGCAAGTGCAACAAAAGACCTTCCTGTTATCATGGCAGCTATTACAGACCCAGTTGGAGCTAACCTTGTACAAAACTTGGAAAAACCAGGCGGAAACATCACTGGGGTATCTGACCATAACCCTGCTGAACAACAGGTTAAATTGATTAAAACATTGACTCCTGATGTTAAGACTGTTGGAGCTCTTTACTCAAGTAGTGAAGATAACTCAAAATCACAAGTAGAAGAATTCAAAGCTTACGCTGAAAAAGCTGGTTTGAAAGTAGAAACTTTTGCAGTACCTTCAACGAACGAAATTGCTTCAACAGTGAACGTTATGACTGGTAAAGTGGATGCAATTTGGGTTCCAATTGATAATACTATTGCGTCAGCATTCTCAACTGTAGTATCAAGTAACCAAACAGCTAAAAAACCAATCTACCCAAGTGCGACTGCCATGGTAGAAGCGGGTGGTTTGGCATCAGTGGTTGTTGATCAACACGATCTTGGTGTGGCTACTGGTAAGATGATCGCTAAAGTCTTAAAGGGTGAAAAACCTGCTGACACTCCAGTCAATGTCTTCTCAACTGGTAAATCAGTTATCAACAAAAAACTAGCTCAAGAACTTGGAATCACTATTCCAGAATCAGTTCTTAAAGAAGCTGGTCAAGTAATCGAATAAGAATGAAGGAGGAGTTGGAGACATCTCCTCCAATTTTTAAAAGAAGGAAATGAATGTAACATGATAGTATCGATAATTTCACAAGGATTTGTCTGGGCTATTCTAGGTTTGGGAATCTTTATGACCTTTCGAATCCTCAACTTTCCAGATATGACAACCGAGGGTTCCTTTCCACTTGGTGGAGCGGTAGCAGTAACTCTAATTACACAAGGAGTCAATCCTTTTCTTGCTACCTTAGTAGCTGTTGGTGCAGGCTGTCTTGCAGGTTTAGCGACTGGTCTTCTTTACACGAAAGGAAAGATTCCAACACTCTTGTCTGGTATTTTGGTGATGACTTCTTGTCATTCTATCATGCTCATGATTATGGGACGGGCAAACCTTGGGCTCTTAGGAACTAAACAAATCCAGGACGTTCTTCCTTTCTCATCTGAGGTTAATCAATTATTTACAGGTTTGATTTTTGTGACTTTGGTTATCCTTCTTATGCTTTTCTTCCTAGATACTAAATTGGGACAAGCTTATATCGCAACAGGAGATAATCCAGATATGGCTCGTAGTTTTGGTATCAATACTGGACGTATGGAGTTGATGGGCTTGGTCTTGTCAAATGGTGTGATCGCACTTGCTGGCGCTCTTATCGCTCAACAAGAAGGATATGCAGATGTTTCTCGTGGTATCGGGGTTATCGTAGTTGGGCTTGCTAGCTTGATTATCGGAGAAGTACTCTTTAAGAGTTTGACCCTAGCAGAACGTTTGGTTACTATTGTCGTTGGTTCAATTAGCTACCAATTCCTAGTATGGGGAGTCATTGCTCTCGGCTTTAACACAAGCTACCTTCGACTATATAGTGCTCTTATCCTAGCAACTTGTCTAGTCATTCCAACACTTAAGGATAAATACTTGAAAGGAGTCAAGTTTAGCAAATGACAGCAATTGTTGAATTAAAAAATGCCACAAAAATTGTGAAAAATGGCTTCGACGAGGAAAAAATTATCCTAAACGATGTTTCACTTGAAATTTATGAACATGACTTCATTACAATCTTGGGTGGAAATGGAGCAGGAAAGTCAACGCTCTTTAATAGCATTGCAGGAACTCTTCCCTTGACTAGTGGGACTATTCGTATCATGGGTGAGGATGTGACTCATTTCAGCCCTGAAAAACGTGCCAAGTATCTCTCTCGTGTCTTCCAAGATCCAAAAATGGGAACTGCCCCTCGTATGACAGTTGCAGAAAACCTCTTGATTGCTAAGTTTCGTGGAGAAAAGCGTGGACTCTTTCCAAGAAGACTCTCAGCTTACAAGGAAGAATTTCAAGCAACTATTGAGAAGGTTGGAAATGGACTAGAGAAACACTTGGATACACCGATTGAATTCTTGTCAGGTGGACAAAGACAAGCCTTGAGCCTCTTAATGGCAACCTTAAAACGTCCAGAACTTCTTTTATTGGATGAACACACGGCTGCACTTGACCCTAAAACAAGTGTTGCCTTGATGGAATTGACAGATGACTTTGTCAGCAAGGACCATCTGACTGCTTTGATGATTACCCACCATATGGAAGATGCTCTCAAGTATGGAAATCGCCTCATTGTCATGAAAGAAGGAAGAATCATCCAAGATTTGAATAAGGATGAAAAAGCCAAGATGAAAATTTCTGATTACTATCAACTATTTGAGTAAACGATTTATGTATTTATTGATTACAAAAGAGCTTAGAGGTAGCATTCTACCTCTAAGTTTTTTTACAAAAAGAGTGATTTTTAACAATATTTTTTTCAATATTTAAGGATATTTGTTTTTGCCTGAAATTTTACTTCTCAAATGCCATAATCTTTGAAATAGAAGCATGTAAAAGGTATGAAATGGTTTACTTTTTTTCAGAAATAAAGTATACTATATAAAGTAAACTGTGATAAAATGGAGGTATTGTCTATGGTTGACAAGAGAGTCATCGAAGAAATCAAAAACAATACCAATATTGTCGAAATCATAGGAGAAGTGATTTCTTTACAAAAATCTGGACGGAACTTTTTAGGGCTCTGTCCTTTTCATGGTGAAAAGACCCCTTCCTTTAACGTAGTTGAAGATAAGCAGTTTTACCACTGTTTTGGTTGTGGTCGTTCAGGAGACGTCTTTAAGTTTATAGAGGAATATCAACAAGTAACCTTTGCCGATGCGGTAAGGATGTTGGGCGAACGACTCGGAATGCACCTTGAAGCTCCTGTACATAACCCTGTCCCACACACGTCACCTCATCAAAATCTCTACGATATGCATGACAAGGCTGCACGCTTTTATCATGCAATCCTAATGACGACTAAAATGGGTGAGGAGGCGAGAAACTATCTCTATAAACGTGGCCTGACTGATGATGTCATTAAACACTTTATGATTGGTCTAGCTCCAGCAGAACGCTCTTATCTTTATCAGCGTTTAGCAGACGATTATAGTGAGAAGGACTTGCTGGATTCAGGTCTATTTTATCTTTCTGAGAGTAATCAATTCTTTGATACCTTCCATAACCGGATTATATTTCCACTCTCAAACGATCAAGGTAAGGTAATTGCTTTTTCTGGTCGTGTTTGGCAAGAGACAGATTCTCAAACTGCCAAGTATAAAAATAGTCGAGCGACGGCAATTTTTAACAAGAGTTACGAATTATATCATTTGGATAGAGTAAAAAAAGGGTCTGGTAAAGCTCCTGAAATTTATCTGATGGAAGGTTTTATGGATGTCATTGCAGCCTACCGTGCTGGTATTGAAAATGCTGTAGCTTCCATGGGAACAGCCTTGACTGCTGAACACGTTGAGCATCTCAAACGCTTTACTAAAAAAGTGATTATCACTTATGATGGTGATAAGGCAGGACAAGCAGCAACTGCTAAAGCTTTGGACGAGCTTAAAGATCTACCTGTACAAGTAGTCCAGATTCCTGATGCAATGGACCCTGATGAGTATTTACAAAAGAATTCTCCAGAGGATTTGGCTTATCTTTTATCCAATACACGAATCAGTCCGATTGAGTTTTATATTCATCATTACAAACCAAGTAATAGTGAAAATCTTCAAGCACAGATTGATTTTATCGAGAAAATTGCACCTCTTATCGTCAAAGAACCATCTATCACAGCTCAGAATACTTATATTCATTTACTGACGGATCATTTACCTTCTTTTGATTATCAACAAGTTGAGCACATTATCAACGAAAGTCGTGTTAGACAGAGACAAGAGAAGGTTAAGCAAGTCGTTAATCCGACACCAATTACTATGTCGGTTTCTAAACAATTGACGGCAGTCATGAGAGCTGAAGCACATATTCTTTATCGTATGATGGAGCACCCCCTTGTGTTGAATGATTATCGTTTGAGAGATGATTTTGTATTTGAAACTCCAGAGTTTCAGACCTTGTATGGACTCTTGATTGATAATGGTTCGATATCTTCTGAAGACTTAGCAAATCAGACTAGAGAAGTGGAAAATGCTTGGTACCAAGTGTTAGCCTTGGATCTACCTTCTGAAATGTCTCCAGAAGAACTAAAAGAAGTGGAAGAGTCTCGTAATCGTGCTCTTTTGCATCAACAAAATTTGCAAATCAAAAAGAAGGTTCAGGAAGCTAGTCATGTAGGTGATACTGATACTGCTTTAGAAGAGCTTGAACGCTTAATTGCCCAAAAAAGAAGAATGGAGTAAGAATGGCAAAAAAACAAAAAGAAGTAACAACTTTTGATGTCCAAGTCGCTGAGTTTATTCGTAACCATAAGAAAACTGGTACTGCGACAGATGACGAAATCAACAATGTCCTTGTAATTCCTTTTGCTCTTGATGTTGAAGGGATTGAAAATCTTTTGCAACGTATTCAAGATGCAGGTATTGCAATCACGGATAACGAAGGAAATCCAAGTGAACGTGTTCTAAGTACAGAGGAAGAACCGGAACTAAGTGATGAGGACTTAATTGGTTCTACATCTGCCAAGGTTAACGATCCTGTTCGCATGTATTTGAAAGAAATTGGGGTTGTACCTCTTCTTACAAACGAAGAAGAAAAAGAATTGGCCCTTGCTGTTGAAGCAGGCGATGTTGAAGCGAAGCAACGTCTAGCAGAAGCTAACCTTCGTTTGGTTGTGTCTATCGCGAAACGCTATGTTGGACGTGGAATGCAATTCCTTGACTTAATCCAAGAAGGTAACATGGGGCTTATGAAAGCCGTTGATAAATTTGACTACTCTAAAGGGTTCAAATTCTCAACTTATGCAACTTGGTGGATCCGTCAGGCTATTACCCGTGCCATTGCTGACCAAGCTCGTACCATCCGTATTCCGGTTCACATGGTGGAAACAATCAATAAGCTTGTTCGTGAACAACGTAATCTTCTTCAAGAGTTGGGACAAGATCCTACTCCTGAACAAATTGCAGAACGTATGGATATGACACCTGATAAAGTTCGTGAAATTCTTAAGATTGCGCAAGAACCAGTTTCTCTAGAAACGCCTATTGGTGAAGAAGATGATAGCCACCTTGGAGACTTTATCGAAGATGAAGTGATTGAAAATCCAGTTGACTACACAACTCGCATCGTTTTGCGTGAGCAGTTGGATGAAGTTCTAGATACCTTGACTGATAGAGAAGAAAATGTTCTTCGTCTTCGTTTTGGACTCGATGATGGTAAAATGCGTACGTTAGAAGATGTGGGTAAAGTCTTTAACGTCACTCGTGAGCGTATCCGTCAGATTGAGGCAAAAGCGTTGAGAAAACTTCGCCAACCAAGTAGAAGCAAACCTCTTCGTGACTTTATCGAAGATTAGGTTATAGGAGACTGAATATGGCTTACACAGAAGAGCAAATTGAAAACATCAAAACACGGATTTTGACGGCTTTAGAAGAAGTTATCGACCCAGAATTAGGAATTGATATCGTTAACCTAGGTCTAATTTATGAGATTCGATTTGATGGTGATACCGGTGATACTGAGATCGATATGACCTTGACGACTATGGGTTGTCCTTTGGCCGACCTCTTGACCGATCAAATCTATGATGCTATGACAGATGTCCCAGAGGTTACTAATGTTGAAGTAAAATTAGTTTGGTATCCAGCTTGGACGGTTGAAAAAATGAGTCGCTATGCACGTATCGCTTTAGGTATTAAATAGAATCATATAAAAAGAGAAATAGTCTAAGTGTTAGGAAATTCCCTAGCTTTTATGCTATCTCTCTTTTAATTTGCTGATTTTCTTTCAAGAAAATGATATAATGGATAGTATGGAAAAAGAGAAATTACGCATCAATATGCTAAGTTCAAGTGAAAAGGTAGCAGGCCAAGGTGTTTCCGGAGCTTACCGTGAACTTGTGCAACTTTTGAAACGTGATGCGAAAGACCAACTAATTGTAACGGAGAATCTTCCTGTAGAAGCTGATGTTACTCATTTTCATACAATCGACCTTCCTTATTATCTGTCAACTTTTCAAAAGAAGCGTTCAGGTCGTAGAATTGGTTATGTCCACTTCTTACCTGATACCTTAGAGGGCAGTTTGAAAATTCCGTTCTTCTTAAAAGGAATTGTTAAACGCTATGTGTTTTCTTTTTATGACCGTATGGAACATTTAGTTGTGGTTAATCCTACTTTTATCGAAGATTTGGTTGCAGCTGGTATTCCTCGTGAAAAGGTGACCTACATCCCTAACTTTGTTAACAAAGAAAAATGGCATTCACTTCCTGAAGAAGAAGTAAGCAAACTTCGAAGTGACATGGGATTGAACGAAAATCAATTTGTAGTAGTAGGGGCTGGGCAGGTTCAAAAGCGTAAAGGGATTGATGATTTCATTACACTTGCTGAGGAACTACCGGATATCACCTTTATTTGGGCTGGAGGCTTCTCATTTGGTGGGATTACAGATGGTTATGAACGCTATAAAAAAATCATGGATAATCCTCCAGAGAATCTGATTTTCCCTGGAATTGTTGAGCCAGAACGGATGAGAGAACTGTATGCTTTGGCAGATTTGTTCTTACTTCCTAGCTATAACGAGCTCTTTCCGATGACTATTTTAGAAGCTGCGAGTTGTGAAGCTCCCATTATGCTTCGGGACTTAGATCTTTATAAGGTGATTCTAGAAGGAAATTACAGACCAACCACCGATGTAGAAGAAATGAAAGAAGCCATTTTGGAATATCGAGAGCATCCAGAAGCTTTGAAAGAGTTAAAAGAAAAGGCCAAGGCTATTTCAAGAGAATATTCAGAAGAGCATCTCTTAGAAATCTGGCTAAAATTCTATCGGGAGCAAGCAGCTTTAGGAAAAAAATGAGGTAGTATATGCGAATTGGATTATTTACAGATACTTATTTCCCACAGGTTTCGGGTGTTGCAACCAGTATTCGAACCTTAAAAACAGAGCTTGAAAAGCAAGGGCATGCAGTCTTTATCTTCACGACAACCGATAAGGATGTCAATCGTTATGAAGACTGGCAGATTATTCGTATTCCTAGTGTTCCTTTCTTTGCCTTTAAAGATCGTCGTTTTGCTTACCGTGGATTTACAAAAGCTCTTGAGATTGCGAAACAATATCAGTTAGACATTATTCATACCCAGACAGAGTTTTCTCTTGGTTTATTGGGAATATGGATTGCTCGTGAACTGAAAATCCCAGTCATTCATACCTATCATACCCAGTATGAGGATTATGTCCACTATATTGCTAAGGGGATGTTGATTCGTCCAGGTATGGTCAAGTATCTTGTGAGAGGATTTCTTCATGACGTTGATGGGGTTATTTGCCCGAGTGAAATTGTGCGCGACCTTTTATCTGACTATAAGGTAAAAGTTGAAAAGCGTGTCATTCCTACTGGAATTGAACTTGCAAAATTTGAACGCCCTGAGATTGGTCCTGAACACATTAGTGACTTACGGGATAAACTAGGGATCCAACAAGACGAAAAAATGCTTCTAAGTCTTTCTCGAGTTTCTTACGAGAAGAATATTCAAGCAGTTCTTAGGGCTTTACCAGATGTCCTAAAAGAAGAACCAAATGTTAAACTGGTTGTAGCTGGAGATGGACCTTATTTGAAAAATCTTAAGGAGCAGGCAGAAGACTTGCAGATTCAAGATTCTGTTATTTTTACAGGGATGATACCGCCAAATGAAACGGCACTTTATTATAAGGCAGCTGATTTCTTCATATCAGCTTCAACAAGTGAGACTCAAGGATTGACTTATCTTGAAAGTTTGGCAAGTAAGACTCCTGTTATTGCCCATGGGAATCCTTATCTGGATAATCTCATCAATGATAAAATGTTTGGAACCCTTTATTATGAGGAAAGGGACTTGGCAGGAGCGATTCTTGAAGCCTTACTTGTAACACCGTCAATGGATGAAAAACACTTGGCTGAAAAATTATATGAAATTTCTGCTGAGAATTTTGGTAGAAGAGTCCATGAATTTTATCTAGACGTCATTATTTCAAATAATTTTGCCAAGGAAACAGGGGCTGACGAACCTGTTACAAAACGTATTTTAAAGACAGTCTTCTATATTCCGCAACAGGCTGTTACGATGCCAGTTAAAAGTTCGAAGCGTATTCTTAAGGCATCTAGAAAACAATTAAGAAATTTAAGAAAATATTTAAATGATTAATCAAATCAAAGAAAGGAAATAAAAATATGAAAAAGAAATTTATGAGAAGTGGTAGAGATCAAAAAATCGGTGGTGTATGTGCTGGTTTAGCTAATTATTTTGATATTGACCCTACAATTGTTCGTGTTATTTGGGGAGTTTTGGCTTTCTGTTATGGTGCAGGACTTATTGCTTACTTGATCTTGTGGGCAATTGCTCCTGTATCAGATGAATTTTAAAAATAGAGTATTATAGTAAAGGAGAGACTATGGCATTCGGTGATAATGGTAAACGTAAAAAAACTTTCTTTGAAAAACTAACAATGTTTGTCGTATTAATCATGTTGTTTGTTACTTTAGCAGGTATTTTTGCGACTGCAATTGGTGTATTCAGCAGATTTTAAAATACTTGTTGTAGGATCAAATTGTAATAGTTGGTGACTGGGATTTTCCCAGCCCTTTTTAAAGTGAGAAGAGAATATGAGTATGTTTTTAGACACAGCCAAGATTAAAGTAAAGGCTGGTAATGGTGGCGATGGCATGGTTGCCTTTCGTCGTGAAAAATATGTCCCTAACGGTGGACCTTGGGGCGGTGATGGAGGACGTGGTGGTAACGTTGTTTTCGTTGTAGACGAAGGCTTGCGTACCCTTATGGACTTCCGATACAATCGTCATTTCAAGGCCCAATCAGGTGAAAAAGGGATGACAAAAGGAATGCATGGTAGAGGGGCAGAAGATTTAATTGTCCGTGTACCTCAAGGGACAACTGTGCGTGATGCGGAAACTGGAAAAGTTCTTACTGATTTGATAGAGAATGGACAAGAGTTCATCGTGGCTCATGGAGGTCGTGGTGGTCGAGGAAATATCCGTTTTGCAACACCTAAAAATCCTGCGCCAGAAATCTCAGAAAATGGAGAACCAGGTCAGGAACGTGAATTACAGTTAGAACTTAAAATTCTTGCGGATGTTGGCTTAGTTGGCTTCCCGTCTGTTGGTAAATCAACTCTACTTAGTGTCATCACTTCTGCGAAACCAAAAATTGGAGCTTACCATTTTACAACAATTGTTCCTAATCTTGGGATGGTTCGTACCCAGTCAGGGGATTCATTTGCAGTAGCAGACCTTCCTGGATTGATTGAAGGTGCTAGCCAAGGTGTTGGACTAGGGACTCAGTTCTTGCGCCATATCGAGCGTACTCGTGTTATCCTACATATTATTGACATGTCAGCTAGTGAAGGACGTGATCCTTACGAGGACTATCTAGCAATCAACAAGGAACTTGAATCTTACAATCTTCGTCTGATGGAGCGTCCACAGATTATTGTTGCCAATAAGATGGATATGCCTGAAAGTCAAGAAAATCTTGAAGAGTTCAAGAAGAAATTGGCTGCTAATTATGATGAATTTGAAGAATTACCGCCAATCTTCCCAATTTCAGGTTTGACTAAGCAAGGTCTTGCGCCTCTATTAGACGCAACGGCTGAACTTCTTGATAAAACGCCAGAATTCCTTCTTTATGACGAATCAGAAATGGAAGAAGAGGTTTACTATGGCTTTGATGAAGAAGAAAAACCATTTGAGATTGGTCGTGATGACGATGCAACTTGGGTTCTGTCAGGTGAAAAACTCATGAAACTCTTTAACATGACTAACTTTGATCGTGATGAGTCTGTCATGAAATTTGCGCGTCAGTTGCGTGGTATGGGAGTTGATGAAGCTCTTCGTGCTCGTGGTGCTAAGGACGGCGACCTTGTCCGTATTGGAAAATTTGAGTTTGAATTTGTAGACTAGGAGATAGCTATGGGTGATAAACCAATATCTTTCCGAGATGCTGACGGAAATTTTGTTTCTGCAGCAGACGTCTGGAATGAAAAGAAATTAGAAGAACTTTTTAATCGCCTCAATCCCAATCGTTCATTGAGACTTGCGAGAATGAAGAAACAAGCCGAAGAAAAAAAATAAGAATAAAAAACCCGTGATAATAATATCACGGGTTTTCTGATTAACTTACTACTTTTGATAAGGAATTTCTAGACTTGATTGCGAAAGGTCCACAGTTAATTGATAGTCTGTATTGTCACGGATAGTAATCTCAAAGTCAGTAGTATAAAGAACGAGTCGGATTGTATCGTCTTTTTTTAGTTTGTAAATTGTTGGTTGGAGTTCAAATTGGAATGCCATCCATTCATCTGGCTTAACTTCTTCAATTTTCAATAAATCATGACGGTTTTGGAGATTGAGGTAGCCTTTTGTAATGGCACGCTGAGCATTTGGGCTAAATGGTAGTTCGCAAAGGTTTTCCAGCATATGGTAACGACCATTATCAATCGTACGAACGGACAAGACTCCTGGATACGGTTGTAGATATTTCTTTTGACCAAGTTCGAGAAGTTGAGCAGAAAGTAAGCCTTTGTTTGTACTTGACTTGAGACGAAGATTTAGTTTAACACGTCCATTAAGATGAAGATCCTCTGTCACTGGAAGGTCAATTGTAATCTGATTGACCTTACCTTGATACAATTCATTATTAAAGGTTTGGTAAGTTTTTCCAAATCGTTCAAAATCAGAGTCTTCATAGTGGTTTTGAATGACAGCTTCTTCAGTACCTAAAGAGAAAGTTTTATGGTCAGTTTGATTTCCAAAATCTTCAAGTGACAACCAGGTTTGAGGAGCAGTATTGTCTTGCCAAACGACTCTTGGAAGTTGGTAGTCAGTGTTTTGACCCAATAATTTCTGCGTCAAAAGGGCATTCATAGATTCACGAAAATCAATTGACTGCCAGTTGTTCATATAAACATGGGCTCCGTTATGATAAAAGAGGTGTTTATTAATATGACCTGGAAGAGCATTGAACATTTGATAGACGTGAAGTGGTTTTACATTCCAGTCTTGTGAACCGTGGGTAAAGACAACTTCAGCCTTAACCTTTTGGGCATTGAGTAGGTAATTTCTGTCATGCCAAAATTGGTTATAATCTCCAGTTTTACGGTCAAGATTTTTCTTGAGTTTTTCAATGGAAGTTTTATGAGCCTCGTTTCCACGAATAAAGTCACCAGCTAAGAGATTACGAGAATAAGTTAATTCATCTAATGAATCGAAGTCCTCTCCAGGATAGCCGCCTGGGCTTGTCACAAGACCATTTTCACGGTAATAGTTGTACCATGATGAGATACCTGCTTCGGCAATAATGACTTCTAAGCCATCAACTCCTGTAGTGGCAAGGCCGTTAGACATTGTTCCTAGGTAGGATAGACCAGTAGTTGCTACTTTGCCATTTGACCAGTCAGCCTTGACCTGACGTTTACGACTGTGGTCTGTGAAGGCACGACAACGACCATTGAGCCAATCAATGACATTTTTATAGGCTTCAACTTGTCGGTAATCTCCGTTGGTCATTTGACCTTGAGAATCCTTGGTTCCAAGACCAGACACATAAATATTAGCAAATCCTCTTGGGAGGAAGTAGTCGTTAAGTGTGTAGCTGCTATTGATATGAGTGAGTTTTTCTTCAGTATCAGAAACGAGTGCTGCATCACCAATTGGTTCAACCAAGTCTAGGATTGGCTTATCTATCGTAATTTCATTTGGTTCCTTGACTTCTAGTTCAGCTTCCATTTTGTAAAGAGCTTTATCGCTTGCCTTATCATTGGTTCCTTGATGGTATGGACTTGCAGTCATAACAGCTGGAATCTTCCCATTGTATGTTGGTCGGATTATGCTCACCTTAATGAGATCAGGCAGTCCATCTCTATCAGAATCAACACAAGTCTCTACATAGACTACTTCACGAATGACATTGTTAGTTGAGAAAGTTGCCAAACTTTTGCCATTGAAGTAGTGGTAATCATTGTTCTCAGGGATAAGACCATCACTAACTAACTGATCGATAAGGGTGTTCCCTTTTTTAGTGCGTGTATTTAAGAGCTGGTAGAGATTGTCAATTAAATCTCCGTAAACAATCGGAAATGCTGTTTCTTTGTGAAAAGCAAGAACATCTTCAAAGTCTACTAAGTAACTGAATCCAAGTAATTGGAATGCTACAGTATAGAAAATCTCTGCAGTTAATTCACGTTCTGAATTGAAGAAAGTGAGCAGATCAGTTTCTTTATCAACTGCTAGAGCGGAAAGTGGATAGTCGGTATTTTTGTAATTGAAGAAACAAGTTCTAACAAAAACTTCAAACAGTTCTTTATTTGAAGCTGATAGATCAAGCTTAAAGCCAAGATCAGATAATTCCTTTAGTGCTTGTTGATTTGTAACGGAATAATAACTAAATTGATTAAAACGCATTGATATCTCCTTTAAAGCTTCATTCAAAAGTCATTATATCAAAAAAATATGGAAAATAACAGAAACAGTTGATAGATATGTGATAAGCGAGTGAAAAGAATCATATGTGGCTAGTATAAAGCCTTATTTCCATTTTTTGAGTATCCTAAAAGGTTATGCTATACTAGAAATATGTTAGATTTGGAGAAATATGATGTGACCATGTGGGAAGAGGACAAGATTCTCTCTTTCCGTCAAAAATTATTAGCCTGGTATGACGAAAACAAGCGGGATTTACCCTGGAGGCGAAGCAAGAATCCTTATCATATCTGGGTATCTGAAATTATGTTGCAGCAGACCAGAGTTGATACAGTCATTCCTTATTATGAACGTTTTTTAGAATGGTTTCCGACTGTAGAGAGTTTAGCAAATGCACCTGAAGAACGTTTATTAAAAGCTTGGGAAGGTCTTGGTTATTATTCTCGTGTTCGCAATATGCAAACTGCAGCCCAGCGGATTATGAATGAGTTTAATGGAGAATTTCCTTCAACTTACGAAGGTATTTCAAGTCTGAAGGGGATTGGTCCCTATACAGCAGGGGCTATTTCAAGTATTGCCTTTAATCTACCACAACCAGCAGTTGATGGGAATGTCATGCGTGTTTTGGCTCGTCTATTTGAAGTCAATCATGACATTGGAAATTCAAGCAACCGCAAGATATTTCAAGCCATGATGGAAATCTTGATTGATCCAGAACGTCCAGGTGATTTTAACCAAGCTTTGATGGATTTGGGTTCAGATATTGAGGCACCCGTTAATCCGAGGCCAGAAGATAGTCCAGTTAAAGATTTTAGTGCAGCTTATCAAAACGGAACAATGGATATTTATCCCATTAAAGCACCAAAGAAAAAACCGATTCCTATTTATCTAAATGCTTTAGTTGTGCAAAATGACCGAGGCCAGTTTTTGTTAGAAAAGAATGAAAGTGAAAAGTTACTTGCTGGATTTTGGCATTTCCCCTTGATTGAGGTAGATGAATTTTCAAACGACGGAGAACTAAATCTCTTTAATCAGGTTGCTGAACCTTTCATGCAACTTGGGCCATCACCGCAAGAAAGTTTTGAGCAGGATTATGATTTAGAAGTTGAGTGGCAGGATAGTCATTTCGAAGAAGTGAAACATATCTTTAGCCATCGAAAGTGGCATGTACGAATCCTATCCGGGCAAGTAGTTGATAGCAAAGAATATTGTGATAAAGAGGTAGTTTGGTTAACTCCTGAAGAGTTTGAACTATATCCACTAGCAAAACCTCAACAAAAAATTTGGCAAGCATATTTAAAAAGATAGGATAATACCAGTCTTTCGTGTCTTCTTTGCATTTTTTTGGTATAATTGATATAAGGAAAAAGGTGACTATATGAAAAAAATATTGATTGTAGATGATGAAAAACCAATCTCAGATATTATTAAGTTTAATATGACCAAGGAAGGTTATGAGGTTGTTACAGCCTTTAATGGACGCGAAGCCATCGAATTGTTTGAAGCTGAGAAACCAGATATTATTATTTTGGATTTGATGCTTCCAGAAATTGATGGTCTAGAAGTGGCTAAAACAATTCGCAAGACAAGTAGTGTTCCAATTATCATGCTTTCAGCAAAAGATAGTGAGTTTGACAAGGTTATTGGTCTTGAACTTGGTGCGGATGATTATGTGACCAAGCCATTTTCAAACCGTGAGCTTCAAGCGCGTGTTAAGGCTCTTCTTCGTCGTACGGAGTTAGTAGCAGTGGATAACCAAGAGGAAGATACTAAATTGCAAAGTCTTCAAATTGGGGATTTAGAGATTCTTCCAGATGCTTATGTAGCCAAAAAATATGGGGAAGAATTGGACTTAACTCACAGAGAGTTTGAGTTGTTGCATCACTTAGCTTCTCATCTTGGTCAAGTTATTACCCGCGAACATCTCCTTGAGACGGTTTGGGGCTATGATTATTTTGGTGATGTTCGTACTGTCGATGTTACCATTAGACGTCTACGTGAGAAGATTGAAGACACACCAAGTAGACCTGAATATATCTTAACTCGTCGTGGTGTGGGTTATTATATGAGAAATAATGATTGATATAATTAAACAAACAATTTTAACCAGAGATTTCGTCTTTGTACTCATATTACTTGGTTTTATCATGCTTGTTAGCTTTCTCTTGCTCGAAGGCCGTAGAGATAATATTCGACTCAAACAGTTAAATCAAAAGATTAAAGATTTAATTGCTGGTGATTATTCTCAAGTACTGGATATGCAGGGGAATAGTGAAATTACTAATATCACGAATAACTTAAATGATTTGTCAGAAGTTATTCGTCTGACGCAGGAAAACTTAGAGCAGGAAAGTAAAAGATTGCATAGTATCCTATCATACATGACTGATGGGGTTCTTGCAACAAATCGTCGCGGTCAAATCACTATGATTAACGATATGGCTAAAAGACAACTTGGAGTTGAAAGTGATGACGCGCTCAATCAAAACATTTTAGAGTTGCTCAAGATTGAAGATGAGTACGAGCTTAGAGATTTAATTACGCAAAGTCCTGAAATGATGATTTATTCCCAAAATGTAAATGGGGAGTATATTAGTTTGCGTGTGCGTTTTGCCTTGATTCGTAGAGAATCCGGCTTTATCTCTGGTTTGGTAGCAGTTCTACATGATACGACTGAACAAGAGAAGGAAGAACGTGAGAGAAGGCTTTTCGTTTCCAACGTTAGTCATGAATTGCGAACTCCATTGACCAGTGTAAAATCTTACCTAGAGGCCTTGGATGAGGGTGCATTATATGAACCTGTTGCTCCTGATTTTATCAAAGTATCTTTAGTTGAGACCAACCGTATGATGCGAATGGTGACGGACCTCTTGCATCTTTCGCGTATTGATAATGCAACTAGCCATTTAGATGTTGAATTGATTAACTTTACAGCTTTCATTACTTTTATCCTAAATCGTTTTGACAAGATTCGAGCCCAGGATGAGGAAAAGAAATACGAGTTAGTTCGAGATTATCCGATTACATCGGTCTGGATTGAAATTGATACAGACAAGATGACTCAGGTAATCGATAATATTCTTAACAATGCTATCAAGTATTCTCCTGATGGTGGGAAAATTACGGTTAGCATGAAGACAACTGATGATCAGATGATTTTATCTATTTCGGATCAAGGACTTGGGATTCCTAAAGAAGATTTACCGAAGATTTTTGACCGTTTTTACAGGGTTGATAAGGCTAGAAGTCGTGCCCAAGGTGGTACTGGTTTGGGTCTTGCGATAGCAAAAGAAATCATCAAACAACACAATGGATTTATCTGGGCTAAGAGTGAATACGGCAAGGGTTCTACCTTTACCATTGTTCTTCCTTATGATAAGGATGCTGTAAAAGAAGAAGTTTGGGAGGATGAAGTAGAAGACTAGAATGAGTGAAAAAGGCTTTAAATACAGTATTTTAGCATCGGGTTCTAGTGGTAATTCCTTCTATCTAGAAACCCCTAAGAAAAAAATTTTAGTAGATGCCGGCTTATCCGGTAAAAAAATCACAAGTTTATTAGGTGAGATCAATCGTAAACCAGAAGATTTGGATGCGATATTAATCACGCATGAACACACGGATCACATACACGGTGTTGGAGTTTTAGCGCGTAAATATGGCATGGACCTCTATGCCAATGAGAAAACTTGGCAAGCTATGGAAAATAGTAAGTACTTAGGTAAAGTTGATTCTTCTCAAAAGCATATTTTTGAAATGGGAAAAACTAAAACATTTGGAGATATTGATATCGAAAGTTTTGGTGTTAGTCACGATGCAGCAGCTCCACAGTTTTATCGATTTATGAAGGACGATAAAAGTTTCGTCATGCTGACAGATACAGGCTATGTTAGTGACCGTATGGCTGGCATCGTCGAGAATGCAGATGGTTACCTGATTGAGTCAAATCATGATGTTGAAATTCTGCGAGCTGGATCATACGCATGGCGACTTAAACAACGCATCCTGTCTGACCTTGGTCACCTCTCAAATGAAGATGGAGCAGATGCTATGATTCGCACACTAGGTAATCGTACTAAAAAAATCTACTTGGGCCATTTATCTAAGGAAAATAATATCAAGGAACTTGCTCATATGACCATGGTTAATCACCTTGCTCAAGCAGACTTAGGAGTAGGAGTTGATTTTCAAGTTTACGATACATCTCCAGACACTGCAACACCATTGACAGATATCTAAAAAGAAGGCGAGTGCCTTCTTTTGTTTTGTACTTTATCAGGGTTTTAGTGTGGTATAATGATTAAAAAAACTAAAGGAGTAGCAGTGTGAAGAGAAAATGGTTATTAAAGGATTACTATGACACGACGATTATCATATTTGCATTAATATCCGTTGTCCTTGTCATGCTTGGATTTGCTGAGATGATTGATTTGGACAATCCACCCTACAGTATTATTGATTTACTAATTTGGTTTGTTTTTGTGGTAGATTATGGCTGGCGGTTCTTTTCAAGTAAAGAAAAATGGAGATTTATACTTGAAAATATATTCGACTTGTTAGCTATCCTTCCTTTAAATGCTATTTTTACTGTATTTCGATTAGGACGTATCTTCCGCTTAGCAAGGTTGACAAAATTACTGAAACTAACTCGTCTTTTAAGAGTCGTTGGATTGACTGGCAAGTTGGAAAAGAAGGTTGGAAAACTCTTACGAACAAATGGCTTACTTTATATTTTCTATCTCAATTCCTTTATTGTACTGGTAGGTAGTTCAATTTTATCTGTTGTTGAAGAAAAATCTTTCTCAGATAGTCTATGGTGGGCGCTTGTAACTGTAACGACTGTTGGTTATGGAGATATTATTCCTGCGTCGATTTTTGGGAAGTGGTTAGCTGTTTTACTAATGCTTGTTGGTATTGGCACAATAGGAATGTTAACGAGTTCCTTGACAAACTTTTTTGTAAAGGATAATCCAGATGAGCAGATAAAACTTGATAAACTCCAAGATGAATTAATAACTCAAAGAATATTACTAGAGAAACAATCGGAAAAGATAGAAGAACTTCATAGAATGATACAAGATTTGCTTGAAAAAAAGTAATTTAGACTATACAAAAACCACTCGACGAGTGGTTTTTTACAATCCTGCAAATTCTTTGATTTCTTGAGTTGACATTGAAGAGTCGCAACGAACCTTAATCTCTCCATTTTCAACATGAACAAAACCTGGTACAGTTGGGATTTCGTAACGTGAGCGGAAGTTTTGCAATGCATCTAGTTGACTTGGTTCTTCACTATTGATGAAATAGATGTGTGCTTTTGTTTCGGCAACGACACCAGCCAATGTACCAGCAAATTTACGGCAGTAAGGGCAAGTTTTGCGGCCGATAAAGAACGTAGCAGTTTCTTTTTTATCAAGAGCTTCTTGTGCACGCGCAACTGTAGTGACTTCAAGGTCTTTAATGTTTTCTAAAAATTGTTCCATGAGATTACCTCGCTTTCATTGATAAGTCTAGTATGCCATAAAGTTTCTAAAATTGCTTAGATTTGATACGAAAAAAAGATGAGATTGGTTGGTCTCATCTTTTATAATTTCTTATTTTACAAACGCATTGATTTCTGCTTCGATGTTGGCAATTTTAGCTTGTGAATCTTCATTACTTTCACCCACAACGGCAATGTAGAACTTGATTTTTGGTTCTGTACCTGAAGGGCGAACTGCAATCCATGAACCGTCAGCAAGTGTATATTTCAAAACATCACTTGGAGGAGTTGTCAAGTTTGTAACAGTTCCGTCAGCAGCAGTAGCAGTTTGAGCCTTGAAGTCTTCTACGACAGTGATAGCTGTTGCGTTCCATTCTTTTGGAGCATTGTTACGGAACTTAGCCATGATTTCCTTGATTTGTTCTGCACCATCAACACCAGAAAGGGTAACAGAGATAGTCTTTTCGGCGTAGTAGCCGTATTCTTTGTAGATTTCTTCGATACCGTCAGCAAGTGTCAAACCACGTGAACGATAGTAGGCAGCAAGTTCAGCAACGACAAGAACGGCTTGGATTGCATCTTTATCACGTACAAATGGTTTAATCAAGTAACCGAAGCTTTCTTCAAATCCCATCATGTAAGTGTGATTGTGTTTTTCTTCGAATTCTTGGATTTTTTCAGCGATAAATTTGAAACCTGTCAAAACGTTGAACATTGTTGCGCCGTAGCTTTCAGCAATCTTCGTTACCAAGTCAGTTGATACGATAGATTTACATAGGGCTGCATTTTCAGGAAGAGTTCCAGCATTTTTGTGGGCTTCCAAGATGTACTTAGCCATGATGGCACCGATTTGGTTCCCTGAAAGGTTGAGGTAGCTGCCATCTTTTTGAAGAACTTCAACACCAACACGGTCAGCGTCCGGGTCAGTTGCGACAAGAACATCTGCACCAACTTTGCGTCCGAGTTCTTCAGCAAGGGCAAAGGCTGCTTGGCTTTCTGGGTTTGGAGATTTCACAGTTGAGAAGTCTGGGTCAGCAGTTGCTTGCGCTTCAACGACTTGAACTGAGTCAAATCCTGCTTGGGCAAGAGCACGACGAGCCAACATTTCACCCGTACCATGAAGTGGTGTGTAGACAATCTTCATGTCTTTACCGAATTCTTCAATCAAGGTTGGGTTGATGTTTACGTCTTTAACTTCTTTAAGGTATTCTGCATCAACAGCTTCGCCGATAACTTCAATCAAGCCAGAAGCTTTTTCAGCTTCCACATCAGCAACTTCAACTGCAAATGGATTGTTGATAGCACGGATGTAGGTTGTCAAAGCGTCCGCGTCGTGTGGAGGCATTTGACCACCATCTTCACCGTAAACCTTGTATCCGTTAAACGGAGCAGGGTTGTGGCTGGCAGTAATCATGATACCTGCGAAACAATTGAGGTGACGAACAGCAAATGAAAGTTCTGGAGTTGGACGGAGACTTTCAAAGACATAGGATTTAATACCGTGTTTAGCAAGAACGGCTGCAGATTCAAAGGCAAATTCTGGAGAGAAGTGACGGCTATCGTAGGCGATGGCTACACCACGTTCTTTTTCATTTCCGCCTTTAGATTCAATTAAACGAGCCAAACCTTCAGTTGCTTGGCGAACCACATAGATGTTAATGCGATTTGTACCTGCACCAATTAAACCACGCATACCAGCAGTACCGAATTCAAGGTTTGTGTAAAAGGCATCTTCTTTTGTTTTTTCATCCATACTTTCCAAATCACGACGAAGGTAATCTGGTAGATCAGCAAAATCAGCCCATTTTTGGAAGTTTTCTTGATAAGTCATTGAAATTCTCCTTATTTGTTATTAGTATTAACCGTTTACATTATAGCATTTTTTAAAGTTTTAGTAAAACGTTAGCATGACCTATATATATGAATTTTAAAAATTTAATCAAACAAATGTAATAGATGAAAATTCTCCTTATTATAACAATTTACAATATTTTTAAAGCGATTTCCTGTTTCTGGTTTGAAAATTTTTGACTGTATGGTACAATATAATAAATAAAAAAAGGAGATTTTCTATTATGAAAAAAGTTCTTAAGCATTCTGCTTTAGTTTTGACTGCTTTAGCATTGGTAGCTTGTGGAAATAGTAAGAAAGCAAGTGATAATGGTACTGCATCTAACTCAAACTTTGAAGTTTCTGTTAAAGATGGTATGTATGTCCTTCCCAAAGATGAAGATTCCAATTCACATTATCTTGCTCTTCAAGTTGAGATTAAAAACAATCGTGATAAACAGTTTAGCTTTACTAGCCAAGATATTGCACTTTATAACGAAAAAGACGAAAAAGTTGAACCGATTCAAATTTATGAGTCAGACAGTAAAACTAAATTTATGTCATACGGAGATAGCCTCTCTAAAGGCAAGAGTGTTGCTGGTTATGTAGTTTATGAAGTTGATAAAGATTCTAAATATGAACTTCACTTTGCCCCAAGCTTTTACGATGATGTAAAAGAAAATAAAAAAGGTAAAAATGACGTAGCTATCAAGGTTGATCCAAGTCAATACGAAGACACAATTGAAGAAGCTAAAGAAGCTATGAAAAAATATGTTGATGCTGTTTACCTAGATGGTGAAAACACTGGTGGTGCATCAAACGTAAGCTTTACTAATGATAAAACTCAAATCGTCGCGCTTGAAGATAAAAAATCAGACAACAAGAAATCAGACGATAAGAAATCTGAAGAGAAGAAAAATGATAATAAGTCTGAAGACAAAAAATCAGATGACAAAAAATCTTCTAAGGATTCTGATGTGATTACAAATGACGTGAAGGTTGATAGAGAAGAATTTATCAAGAAATTCATCGAGTCATTCGGTAAAGGATTCTACAACTACAAACCTTCTGATTCTGAACTTCGTACATTTGCAGAAGCATATATCAAAGCAAATGCAAAACGAGCAAAAGTTGATTACAAAGTAAAAACTTACTTGCCAGACTATGCAGTTATCTATGTAAGACCTGAAACAATCGACTTGGATAACTTGAATGTCCATGAATTGAGCCGTAAATTCTATGAAGAAAACAAAGGTAAATACAGCAGCTACTCAGAAGCTATGAAAGCTGGTGAGAAGTACATTTTAGAAAACGCACCAAGTCAATTTGATTCAACTCCTCTTGATACTAGCGATAATATGCAAAAAGAAGGTTACGAAATTAAGATGACTAAGAAAGACGGTAAATGGACAATCGACACATCTTCTAAGAACTATAACTTAAAAGATATGGCACGTACATTCCGTGGTGGTATCGGTTATTAATATCTAAAAGTTCGAGTTTAAAGCTCGAACTTTTTTTATTTGAATTGTTAAAAACGCAAAAAGATAGTAAAATAGTTACATGATTATTTTACAAGCTAATAATATCGAACGTTCTTTTGCAGGAGAAGTTCTATTTGAGAATATTAACCTACAAGTCGATGAAAGAGACCGTATTGCCCTGGTTGGGAAAAATGGTGCAGGAAAGTCTACACTACTAAAAATATTGGTTGGAGAAGAAGAGCCAACTTCTGGTGAGATCAATAAGAAAAAAGATATTTCTTTATCTTATCTAGCACAAGATAGTCGCTTTGAGTCAGAAAATACTATCTATGATGAGATGTTGCACGTCTTTGATGGTTTACGCATGACTGAAAAACAGCTTCGTCAGATGGAGCTAGAGATGGGTGAAAAGACAGGTGCGGATTTAGAAAAACTAATGTTTGATTATGATCGTTTGTCAGAAAACTTCCGTCAGGCCGGAGGCTTCACCTACGAAGCGGATATTCGGGCTATTTTAAACGGTTTTAAATTTGATGAATCCATGTGGCAGATGAAGATTGCTGAGCTCTCTGGTGGTCAAAATACTCGTCTGGCTCTAGCCAAAATGCTCCTTGAAAAACCCAATCTCTTGGTTTTGGATGAGCCAACAAACCACCTAGATATTGAAACGATTGCCTGGCTAGAAAATTATCTCGTAAACTATAATGGTGCTCTTATTATCGTTAGTCACGACCGCTATTTCCTCGATAAGGTAGCAACTATAACGCTCGACTTAACCAAACATTCTTTAGATCGATATGTAGGAAATTACTCTAGCTTTGTTGAGCAAAAAGAACAGAAGTTACTGACTGAAGCTAAGAACTATGAAAAGCAGCAGAAGGAAATTGCTGCTCTAGAAGACTTCGTAAATCGCAATCTTGTTCGAGCTTCGACAACAAAGCGTGCGCAATCACGGCGCAAACAACTAGAAAAAATGGAGCGTTTGGACAAGCCTGAAGCAGGAACTAAATCTGCCAATATGACTTTTCACTCTGATAAAACATCTGGTAATATTGTGCTAACGGTTGAAAATGCTGCGATTGGCTATGATGGTGAAATATTGTCAGAGCCTATCGACCTTGACCTTCGTAAGATGAATGCCGTTGCAATAGTAGGTCCAAATGGTATTGGGAAGACAACCTTTATCAAGTCCGTTGTGGATCAAATTCCTTTTATTAAGGGAGAAAAGCGATTTGGTGCTAATGTAGAAGTTGGTTACTATGACCAAACTCAAAGTAAGTTAACACAAAGCAATACTGTTTTGGATGAACTCTGGAATGATTTTAGATTAACGCCTGAAGTTGAAATCCGTAATCGCTTGGGTGCATTCCTTTTCTCTGGTGACGACGTTAAGAAATCAGTTGGCATGCTTTCAGGTGGGGAAAAAGCTCGCTTGCTCTTAGCTAAACTTTCTATGGAAAACAATAACTTTCTGATACTCGATGAGCCGACAAACCATTTGGATATCGATAGCAAGGAAGTCTTGGAAAATGCCCTGATTGACTTTGATGGGACTCTTCTATTTGTCAGCCATGACCGTTACTTTATTAATCGTGTAGCGACTCATGTGCTAGAATTATCTGAGGATGGATCAACACTTTATCTGGGCGATTATGACTATTATGTTGATAAAAAAGCAGAGTTAGTAGCTAGTCAAGCGGAAGAAGCGACAGCTGTTAACCAAGAAAAAGAAGTTTCTCCAGTTAATGATTACCAAGCTCAGAAAGAGAGTCAAAAAGAACTGCGTAAGTTGATGCGCCAGATTGAGAGTCTGGAAAAGGAAATTGAAGAACTGGAAAATCAAGCCCAAGCTATTTCTGAACAAATGCATACAACCAATGATGCGGATGAACTCATGCAATTGCAAGCTGAACTAGATAAGATTGGTCAGCGCCAGGAAGAAGCTATGCTAGAGTGGGAAGAACTATCGGAAAAAGTTTAATAATATAAAAGCAACATCAACCGTTGCTTTTCGTTTATATCTATCCACCCTGAGGGAATCGAACCCCCATCTCAAGAACCGGAATCTTGCGTGATATCCATTACACTAAGGGTGGAAACTTTCATCATTATATCAAAAATGGGAGTTTTACTCAAGACTAAAACTAATATAAAAAGAGGAAGAAAAAAGGATTTAGACAATATCTAAATCCTTTTACATTTTTATTTCTTTTCAAGAAGTGCTTTGATTTCTTGAAGAACTTCCAATTCAGTTGGACCTGCTGGAGCTTCTTCAGCTTCTTCTTTCTTACCAAGGCTTTGAGCTTTTTCAATTGCTTTAACAACAAAGAAAAGAACAGTACCAATAACTACGAAGTTAATAATAGCGCTCAAGAAACTTCCGTAAGCAACACCATTCCATGAAAGTTCAGCGATACGATCAACGTTCGCAGCTTTCAAAGCTGGGTTCAATAGAAGTGGAGTGATGATATCATTAACAAATGAAGTTACGATAGCACCAAATGCAGTGGCGATGATCACACCGACAGCAAGGTCTACGACATTACCGCGGAGCAAAAATGCTTTAAGATCTTTTAACATTTTCTTTTTCCTTTCGAAATTTTTCAGACTACATTATATCGTAAATTTATATTAATTGCAAGAAAAGTGATTATTTCTTTTTAAATACAAAAAGCTTACTAAAAACGTAGTTGAGAACAACCATCGTAACTTGAGCAATAAAGATTTCAACTGTATTAATTGTATTAATATCATTTCCAACAAAGTAACCAATAATTTGTGGGAAGCTTGTCACAAAAATAAAAGTTAGTAGAAGATCTAATAAAAAGGTGATAAGTCTTGCAGAGGTAAATTTAATTAATCGATTAAACCAGTTTTTTCTTTCTTGCTTAAATACAAATGTGTCATTTGTAAAGAAAGCAAATAGAATTCCAGCAATATTCCCTAAAGCAGTCGCAACTAGCTCTTGCTGTGTTAGATAAAAGATGACGATGCGGACAAATATCGATACTACGGTAGTCGCAACTCCGAAAAAAAGATAGGATAAAATCTCGTTATCAAAGAATTTTTTTATATATGTTTTCATAAGATTAGTATAGCATAAAGCTGATAAATGTGCTATACTTGTAAAGTTGACTTTTCATCAACCCTTGGTGCTTAGCTTCTTTCACCAAGCATATTAGACGCGGGGTAGCCGCTAAAGGAGAAAACATGAAAAAACTTACTGTCCGTGATTTGGCAGATATTGCCATTGTCGCAGCTATTTATGTGGTGTTGACAATCACACCACCACTGAATGCCATCAGTTATGGCGCCTATCAGTTCCGTATTTCTGAAATGATGAATTTCCTAGCTTTTTATAATCCTAAGTACATTATCGGTGTTACTCTTGGATGTATGATTGCTAATTTCTTCAGTTTTGGACTCATTGATGTCGCTGTAGGTGGAGGCTCGACACTTGTATTCCTAAGTCTTGGAGTCATTTTGTTTAGCAAATACAGTAAAGACTATCTGTTTAATGGATTGATTCGTAAAGATCATTTCTTCTTTTCAATTCTATTTTCAATTTCAATGGTAACAATCGCTGCTGAATTGCACATCGTAGCAGAAGCACCATTCTTCTTTACATGGTTCACTACTGGTATCGGAGAATTTGCTTCACTCATTGTAGGTGCAATTATCATTGGTAAAATTGGTCAACGTATTGATTTGACTAGATAAAGATATCACATCAAATATTTGTGAAAAGGGCTGAACTCTGTTCAGTCTTTTTCATTGTCCATAAAACTAGTAGTTCAATAAAAGTGATATAATAAGGGAAAAAGGACGTTTAATTATGAATGATTATTTTTTGATTGGGCTAAAATCGATGATGAAAAGCTCGGTTTTGACTTTTGCTATTTGCTTTGTATCCTTCCTTCTTTTACTGATTCTATGGCGACGTTATATCATTGTGCGTCAAAGTGGTGGAAGTTTTTTTGCCCCATTTCATATTGCTAAGGGAATATTTTATATCCATAACGCTTATGTTTTTAGAAAGCGAATTATACCACTGAATAATATAAAAAAGATTGAGGTCCATTTTATTCCAAGTGTTAAATTGAATGGAGCTAGATATTTTTTGAGTATCCAACAAAAGAACGGAAAAGCTCTAGCCTATTTCTTTGGCCAATCAAAAGAGAATGATAAGCTTGTCAGAAATCTAAAAAATGAAACGAAAAAATACAATATCAAAATACGCATTTTAGAATCATAGGTTTTAATTTTTTTAAAATTTCAGAAAGCCTTTCCATAAAGTCGATTTTATGTTATAATATTCACAAATAAAAGTTTTAGGAGTTTATATGGTTTCATCAGAATTTATCTCAAAAATTGAATTTGCTTGTAAAAAGAAAGAAAGTCTTTATTCAAATAGCAAATTCAAGTATGCTATCCGTTCAATGTTTGCAGGTGCATTCCTTACCTTCAGTACAGCAGCTGGAGCTGTTGGTGCTGACTTGATTAATAAGATCGCTCCTGGTAGCGGACGCTTCCTTTTCCCGTTTGTCTTTGCTTGGGGACTAGCTTATATTGTCTTCTTGAATGCTGAATTGGTAACGTCAAACATGATGTTCTTAACAGCAGGTAGTTTTTTGAAAAAAATTAGCTGGAGAAAAACAGCTGAAATTCTCTTGTATTGTACTTTCTTTAACTTAATTGGTGCGCTTATCGCTGGTTGGGGATTCGCACACTCAGCAGCTTACGCAAACCTAACGCACGACAGTTTCATTTCTGGTGTTGTAGAAATGAAACTAGCACGTTCAAATGAATTAGTATTACTTGAAGGTATTTTAGCGAATATCTTTGTAAATATCGCCATCCTTTCGTTCGTTTTGGTTAAAGATGGTGGAGCTAAACTTTGGTTGGTTCTTTCAGCAATTTACATGTTTGTATTCTTAACAAACGAACACATCGCCGCAAATTTTGCATCATTTGCGATTGTGAAATTCAGTGTTGCTGCTGATTCAATTGCAAACTTCGGTATTGGAAATATCCTTCGTCACTGGGGTGTGACATTTATCGGTAACTTTATTGGTGGTGGTCTACTGATGGGATTGCCTTACGCTTTCTTAAACAAAAACGAAGATACATATGTAGATTAAAAGTTGGATTGATTCCAACTTTTTCTTTTTGTTTTTCCATGCTATAATGAATGGAGAATAGTTTGATACAGAGGAAAATCATGAACGAAATTAAATGTCCAAATTGTGGCGAAGTTTTTACAGTTAATGAAAGTCAATATGCAGAACTGATTTCTCAAGTTCGAACTGTAGAGTTTGATAAGGAATTGCATGAGCGAATCAAGCAAGAATTGACATTGGTGGAGCAAAAGGCCTTGAATGAACAACAGGCAAAACTCGCTCAAAAGGATCAAGAAATTGCCCAGCTACAAACTCAAATCCAAAATTTCGATACCGAAAAAGAATTGGCCAAAAAAGAAGTGGAGCAAAGCGCTAGCAAAAGTCTGTTAGAAAAAGAAAAAGAAGTTCAAGCTCTTGAGAATCAATTGGCCACCTTGCGCTTGGAGCATGAGAATCAACTACAAAAAACTCTTTCTGACCTTGAAAAAGAACGAGACCAGGTCAAAAATCAGCTCCTTTTACAAGAAAAAGAAAACGAGCTTTCTCTTGCTTCAGTGAAACAAAACTATGAAGCCCAACTTAAGGCAGCAAATGAGCAGGTTGAGTTCTACAAGAATTTTAAGGCACAACAATCTACCAAGGCAATCGGTGAAAGTTTGGAACACTATGCAGAAAGTGAGTTCAACAAAGTTCGTAGCTTTGCTTTTCCAAATGCCTACTTTGAGAAGGACAATAAGGTTTCAGCACGTGGTTCTAAAGGTGACTTCATCTTCCGTGACTTTGATGAAAATGGGCTAGAATTCATCTCCATCATGTTTGAGATGAAAAATGAAGCAGACGGGACAGAGAAGAAGCATAAGAATTTGGATTTTTACAAAGAATTGGATAAGGATCGTCGTGAGAAAAACTGTGAGTATGCAGTATTGGTAACTATGCTTGAAGCTGACAATGATTACTTCAATACTGGGATTGTCGATGTCAGTCATGAGTATGAGAAAATGTATGTCATTCGTCCTCAGTTCTTTATTCAGTTAATTGGTCTCTTGCGCAATGCTGCCCTTAATTCCCTAAAATACAAGCAGGAATTAGCACTTATCCGTGAGCAAAACATTGATATTACTCATTTTGAAGAGGACTTGGATGCCTTTAAGGTTGCCTTTGCTAAGAACTACAATTCAGCATCTGTCAACTTCGGCAAGGCTATTGACGAAATCGACAAGGCCATAAAACGCATGGAAGAGGTCAAGAAATTCCTAACCACATCAGAAAATCAACTCCGCCTCGCTAACAACAAGCTAGATGATGTTTCTGTCAAAAAATTGACCCGAAAAAATCCAACTATGAAAGCGAAATTTGATGCCTTGAAGGGGGAATAGAAAGCAACACATGAACGGTATTATCAACTTTAAAAAAGAAGCAGGCATGACCTCGCATGATGCGGTTTTTAAATTGCGTAAGATTTTAGGAACTAAGAAAATCGGTCATGGTGGGACCTTGGATCCGGATGTAGTGGGTGTTTTACCCATTGCAGTTGGAAAGGCGACTCGCATGGTCGAGTTCATGCAGGACGAGGGCAAGGTCTATGAGGGGGAGATCACTCTGGGCTATTCTACAACAACCGAAGATGCTAGTGGGGAAATCGTTGCAGAGTCACCTGTTTTGTCCCCCTTGGATGAAAAGCTTGTCGATGAAGCCATTGCTAGTCTGACTGGACCTATCACACAGGTTCCTCCTATGTACTCTGCTGTAAAGGTCAATGGTCGCAAGCTCTATGAGTATGCGCGTGCTGGTCAGGAGGTCGAGCGTCCTGAGCGTCAGGTAACGATTTATAGTTTTGAAAGAACGAGTCCGATTTCTTATGAGGATAGACTTGCGAGATTTACCTTTCGTGTGAAATGCAGTAAGGGGACTTATATCCGTACCTTATCTGTTGACCTTGGAGAAAAACTTGGTTATGCTGCCCATATGTCTCAGTTAACTCGCACCAGTGCTGCAGGTTTGCAACTCGAGGACGCCTTGACTTTAGAAGAAATTTCCGAAAAAGTTGAGGCTGGACAACTCGATTTTCTACATCCGATTGAGATTGGGACAGGGGATTTAGTTCAGGTTTATCTTACTCCGGAGCAGGCAGAGGAAGTCCGTTTTGGCCGTTTTATTGAATTAAATCACAGCGAGAAGGAAGTCGCAGCATTTGAAGGTGAGAAACTACTTGCTATATTGGAGAAACGTGAAAATCTCTACAAACCAAGAAAGGTTTTCTCTTAAAATTTAATAGCTTAAAAAACCACTGGAAATACAGTGTTATTTGACAGTTTAGCTTACTTGTGATAAGATTTAATTTAAGAAAAGCTAGAGAAAAATAGAGGATATTATGAGTATTGAAATGACTGTCAGTGAGATTGCTGAAGTCTTGGGACTATCCCGACAAGCAATCAATAATCGTGTCAAGGAATTACCTGAAGAAGATATTACAAAAAACGACAAGGGTGTTACTGTTGTTACTCGCAGTGGATTGATCAAACTTGAAGAAATCTACAAAAAGACTATCTTTGAAGATGAACCAGTTAGTGATGAAGTTAAGCAACGAGAACTCATGGAAATTCTTGTTGATGAAAAGAACGCTGAAATCATTCGTCTTTATGAGCAATTGAAAGCTAAAGATAAGCAACTGGCTGAAAAAGATGAACAGATGCGAGTCAAAGACCGCCAAATTGCTGAAAAAGATAAGCAATTGGACCAACAACAACAGTTAACTCTTCAAGCTATGAAGGATCAAGAAACACTTCAGTTGGAGTTGGATCAAGCTAAGCAAGAAGTACAAGCATCGAAGAAAGGCTTCTTTGCTCGCTTATTTGGCAAATAAGAAAAAACTGCTTGGTTTCTAGGACTAGACCAGGTGGTTTCTTTTTACAAATCAACAAGGATTGATAAGATGGAAACATTAAGAGAATATATCTCATTTGATTTAGAATTCAATAAACACCAGGATAAGACTCATTTGATTCAAGTATCAGCAGTGCATTTTAAAAAAGGTGAAGAAGTAGGAGCATTTGACTCTTATGTCTACACTGATGTTCCTTTGAAGAGTTTTATTAATGGTTTGACGGGGATTACTTCAGAGACATTGAAAGGTGCACCAAAGGTAGAAGAAGTCCTGCAAAAATTTCAAGATTTTGTTGGTAATGTGCCTCTTATTGGTTATAACGCAGCAAAAAGTGATTTACCGATTCTACTAGAGCATGGATTTGACTATAGTCATCAATATCTAGTTGATGTCTATAACGAAGCACTAGAGAGACGCAGTACCGATCTCCATGGAATTGCTAATCTAAAATTACAAACTGTGGCTAATTTTCTAGGTTTTAAAGGGCAATCTCATAATAGTTTAGAGGATGCTCGTATGACTGCTCGAGTGTATGAAGCTTTTCTGGAGTCAGATGAAAGTAGACTGTTACTCAATTCTCAGACTAGTCTCAATTCGAATCCATTTGGTGCTTTGGATTTATCACAACTTTTTGATTAGGAGTTTTTATGAAACCTGAAAAACCGAAAAAATTGGGTTTTAAAAAGATTTACCTTAATCTAGATAAAATCCTCTTTCTATTCTTTCTAATTTTTATGTTGGTCGACTATATCTGGTTGCCACTAAACTCTGTGATAGCTGGATTTTTATTGAGTCAAACAGGATATTTGTTTATATCCTACAACAATATTTTTGCTATTATAAAAAACGCACCCATAGTCAGTCTTGGTTTCGTAATCTTAATAGCTATCAATCTGCTGGTAGCCTATTTTCAACTTAGTATTCTCTTTATTGGAGCTCGCCACCTCCTATATCACGAAAAAAGGACTCTTATAGAATATAGTCGAAAAGTATTTCGTGAAAGCCTCGCTTTTATGAAGAAGATGACTTTTTCAAAAGCTCTGTTTATCTTTTTATTTGTAGCAATGCTATTTCCTTTTATCAGGAAGATATTTAAGATTTATTATTTCAATAAAATTGTGATTCCAGAGTTTATCCAAACCTATATGGAAGAGAACTACTGGTTATGGTGGGTAGCGATTATCAGCTTATCACTCTTATTCTTTTATATTTCTGTTCGATTGGTCTTCACTCTACCAAAAATCTTTTATGATAAGATGACTGTGAAGGAAGCGGTTATTTATAGTTTGGATAGAACTAAGAATTTCTTTTGGTTTTATGCCTGGCATTTATTTTTAATTGTTGTAAAAACCAATCTATTCTTCTATCTTCCTCTCGTCCCTTTACTATCAACCCAGTATATAGTAGATAGCCTTACTCAGAGAGAATCCCTGATCCTTGCTATTTGCAACTTTGTTATTATCAAGAATTTGCACTATATGGCACTGACCTATTTCCTTGTGAAATTTACGTCCTTCTTAACGGGAGAAGAACTTGACATTATGCCAAGGCGAGAGAAGGACCATACCATGAGATGGGGAGTTATGGTTTGTGCAAGTATTTTCTTTGCGATTGAAGGATATAATTATCTTGAAGCTCCAGTAGTCAATCCACCTCTTGTCATTTCACATCGTGGTGTATCAAATGGCAATGGTGTGCAAAATACCATTCAATCCTTAGAAAAGACAGCGCAATTAAAACCGGATTTAATCGAGATGGATGTTCAGGAAACCAAGGATGGCCAATTTGTCATGATGCATGATGCTAATCTTAAAGGCCTAGCTGGTATTAATAAAACACCACAGGATTTGACTTTAGAAGAGTTAAAGCAGATTGACATTCATGAGAATGGTTATGAGACAAAGATTTCAAGTTTCGATGATTATCTGACTCGTGCAAATGAATTACATCAGAAACTTCTCATTGAGATTAAGACCAGCCACAAAGATAGTCCGCAGATGATGGAACGATTTCTAGAAAAATACGGTGCAAAAATTAAGGTTTATGGTCATCAAATGCAATCCTTAGATTATAAGGTTGTTGAAAAAGTGAGAGAGTATGACATAGATATTCCTGTCTACTTTATTCTTCCCTATAATTCAGTTTTTCCTAGAACAGTAGCTACAGGATACACGATGGAGTATTCTACTTTAGATGAATACTTTGTGACGAAACTATGGAATACTGATCAAAAACTCTATGTATGGACAATCAATAGTTCGGAATCATTTAATAAGTCTTTTCACCTAGGTGTTGACGGAATGATTACGGACGACTTGGAAAGAATAAAAGAAGAACTAGTAACTGCTCAGGAGGACCCTGAATATAGTGACTTATTGCTAAATAAAGCAACTGAGTTCTTTGCTTATTAACATAAATTAAAAGAGGCTGTAAACCAGCCTCTTTTTGAGAATATAATTAAAATGGTAACTTACCAGCAAATGCTCCAAGTTTCTTTTTAGTAGTTTCGTCAATTTGTTCAAGAGCAGCATTGATCGCTTGAACAGTCATATCTGAAAGTGTTTCAATATCTTCAGCATCCACAACTGCAGGATCGAAATCAATTTTTACGACTTTTTTATCACCTGTTAAGGTAGCAGTTACAAGGTTTTGAGCAGAAGTCCCAACAAATTCTGTGGCAGCCAATTCAGCTTGGCTTTGCTCCATTTGTTTTTGAAGTTTTTGAGCTTGACGCATCATGTTTTGCATATTCATCATGGCGGTAGTTAGCTTCCTTTTCTTTTATTTTCCATTTTATTTTAACAATTTTAACTGGAAAAGTCTAATTAAAATTTCAGGTTCTCTATACATATCAACCAATGATTTAAGGTTTCTTTAAGCTTTCTATATTATTCTGAAGAACTCTATTTTAATCGAGAAATAAGAATGCAAGGATTAAATTTTTTAATGTTCAAAACCTAAAGTGCTCTCGCCATCAGTTTCTAAATGGAGATAACTAGTATTTATTTCAAGATAATGCTAGATTATGATATAATGGTAAAGAATGAGTTTTAGAACAAACTAAAGGAGAATCGATATGATTTACGCTGGAATTTTAGCAGGTGGAACCGGTACTCGCATGGGTATTAGTAATCTACCCAAACAATTTCTTGAGTTGGGAGATCGCCCAATCTTGATTCATACAATTGAAAAATTTGTCTTAGAGCCAAGTATCGAAAAGATTGTGGTTGGAGTTCACGGAGACTGGGTAACACACGCAGAAGATTTAGTTGAAAAATTCCTTCCACTCCACAAGGATCGTATCATCATCACAAAAGGTGGTGCAGATCGAAATTCTAGTATTGAAAAGATCATCGAAGCTATCGATGCTTATCGTCCAATCACTGAAGATGATATCGTGGTCACACATGACTCAGTTCGTCCTTTTATCACACTTCGAATGATTCAAGATAACATTGCTCTCGCACAAAATCATGATGCTGTTGATACAGTAGTTGAAGCTGTGGATACCATTGTTGAAAGTACAAACGGTCAGTTTATCACAGATATTCCAAATCGTGCTCATCTCTATCAAGGGCAAACTCCTCAAACCTTCCGTTGTAAAGACTTCATTGATTTGTATGGTTCTTTATCAGCAGAGGAAAAAGAAATTTTAACAGATGCATGTAAAATCTTTGTCATTAAGGGTAAAGATGTAGCCTTAGCAAAAGGTGAATACTCAAACCTTAAAATTACGACAGTTACAGACTTGAAGATTGCTAAAAGCATGATTGAGAAAGACTAGAGACATGATTAATCAAATTTATCAACTGACAAAACCAAAGTTTATTAATATTAAATATCAGGAAGAAGAAATTGATCAAGAGAATCATATCCTCATCCGACCAAATTACATGGCGGTTTGTCACGCGGATCAACGTTACTACCAAGGTAAACGTGATCCAAAAATTTTAGCGAAAAAACTACCAATGGCTATGATTCACGAGTCTTGTGGTACAGTCATTTCTGATCCAACTGGTACCTACAAAGTTGGTCAGAAGGTTGTTATGATTCCAAATCAACCACCTATGCAAAGTGATGAGGAATTCTACGAAAATTACATGACTGGAACATATTTCCTTTCAAGTGGTTATGATGGATTTATGCGAGAATTCGTTTCTCTGCCTAAGGATCGTGTAGTAGCTTACGAAGATATCGAAGACACAGTTGCTGCTATTACGGAGTTTGTCAGTGTTGGCATGCATGCTATGAATCGTTTCATGACGGTATCTCACAGCAGACGTCAACGCATCGCTGTCATTGGTGATGGAAGTTTAGCTTTTGTCATGGCCAATATTATCAACTACACTTTGCCTGAAGCTGAGATTATTGTTATTGGACGTCATTGGGAGAAATTAGAATTATTCTCATTTGCAAAAGAGCTCTACATTACTGATAGCATTCCAGAGGATCTTAGTTTTGACCATGGTTTCGAATGCTGTGGTGGTGATGGATGTGGACCTGCTATTAATGACTTGATTCGCTACATTAAACCACAAGGTACCATTTTGATGATGGGTGTTAGTGAGTATAAGGTTAATATCAACACTCGGGACTCATTGGAAAAAGGCTTGCTATTGGTAGGCTCTTCACGTTCTGGAAGAATTGACTTTGAAAATGCTATCAAAATGATGGAAATTAAAAAATTTGCCAATCGTTTGAAGAATATCATTTATCTAGAAGAACCAGTAAGAGAAATTAAAGATATTCACCGAGTTTTTGCAACGGACCTTAATACTGCCTTTAAGACAGTCTTTAAGTGGGAAGTCTAATGGAGGATGATTGTGAAAGAAATCGTTAAAGAAAAGATTGCTTCTTTATTATCTGGTGACGAAGAAATTCAGAGCGTTGAACAATTGGGTGGAATGACTAATCAAAACTATTTGGTTAAAACATCCTCAAACCAATACATCGTTAAGTTTTTCGGTAAAGGTACTGATAAATTAATCGACCGCCAGAATGAAAAGTACAATCTTGAGTTGTTGAAAGATTTAAAATTAGATGTAGAAAATTATCTTTTTGATATCGAAGCAGGTATCAAGGTTAATCAGTACATCGAAAATGCTGAGACACTTGATTCAACTACCATTAAAAATAAATTTGATAAGATAGCCCCAATTTTACAAACAATCCATGCGTCTGGTAAAGAACTAAGAGGAGAGTTTGCTCCTTTTGAGGAAATCAAAAAATATGAATCATTGATTCAAGGGGAGATTTCTTATCCTAATTATGAAGCTATCAGAAAGTCTGTGTTTTCTCTGAAAGAAGAGCTTGAACAAATCGGAGTTGATAAGAAATCATGTCATATTGATTTGGTTCCAGAAAACTTTATTGAAGGACCAGATGGACATCTTTATCTCATTGATTGGGAATATTCATCTATGAATGATCCTATGTGGGATTTGGCAGCCCTCTTCCTAGAATCTGAATTTACTATTTCAGAAGAAGAAGACTTTTTAAGTCACTACGAGAGTGACAAGACTCCAGTTTCAAGGGAGAAAATTCGTATCTATAAGATTTTACAAGACATTATTTGGAGTCTTTGGACTATCTACAAAGAAGAAAATGGTGCAGATTTTGGAGATTATGGAATCACTCGTTATAATAGAGCTGTAAAAGAATTGCAGTCTCAGGGAGGTATTGATGAAGACTAAAAATGGAGTTTCCTTTGGACTTATATCAGGTATTTTTTGGGGATTAGGGCTAACCATTAGTGCTTATATCTTCTCTATATTTACTGACTTGTCACCTTTTGTAGTAGCAGCAGCGCACGACTTTCTGAGTATTTTTATCTTGCTAGGATATCTTCTAGTTAAAGAAGGAAAGGTACGTTTTTCAATCTTCTTGAACATTCGAAATGTCAGTGTCATCATTGGAGCACTATTAGCTGGGCCAATTGGGATGCAAGCCAATCTCTATGCAGTCAAGTATATCGGTAGTTCTTTAGCATCCTCAGTTTCAGCGATTTATCCTGCGGTTTCTGTCCTTCTTGCCTTCTTTATTCTTAAGCATAAGGTTTCGAAGAATACAGTATTTGGAATTTTATTAATTATTGCAGGAATTATTGCTCAGACCTACAAGGTTGAACAGGTCAATTCATTCTATATTGGTATTCTATGTGCTTTGATTTGTGCTTTTGCTTGGGGAAGTGAAAGTGTTCTGAGCTCCTTTGCTATGGAAAGTGACCTCAGTGAAATTGAAGCTCTCTTGATTCGTCAAGTTACATCCTTCTTGTCTTATCTCGTTATTGTGCTCTTCTCGCATCACTCATTTGCAGAAGTGGCAAATGGACAATTATTGGGACTTTTGATTATCTTTGCAGCATGTAACATGATTTCTTACCTTGCCTACTACATTGCGATCAATCGATTGCAGCCAGCAAAAGCTACTGGTCTAAATGTGAGTTATGTAGTATGGACTGTTTTGTTTGCAGCGATTTTCTTGGGTTCGCCCCTTAATTTACTGACCATCATTACTTCACTTATCGTAATGGCTGGTGTTTATATTATTATTAAAGAATAAAGGAGAAAACGCGTGAAAGCGATTATCTTAGCAGCTGGGTTGGGAACACGTTTGAGACCCATGACAGAAAATACTCCCAAAGCCTTGGTTAAAGTCAAGCAAAAACCATTGGTTGAATATCAAATCGAATTTTTGAAAGAACGTGGAATTGATGACATTATCATCGTTGTCGGTTATTTAAAAGAACAATTCGACTATCTTAAAGAAAAGTACGGGGTTCGTTTGGTCTTCAACGATAAGTATGCTGATTACAATAACTTTTACTCTCTTTACTTGGTAAAAGAAGAATTAGCCAACAGCTATGTTATCGATGCGGATAACTATCTTTTCAAAAATATGTTCCGTAATGATATCGAACGTTCAACTTATTTTAGTGTTTATCGTGAAGATTGTGATAATGAGTGGTTCCTAGTTTATGGAGATGATTACAAAGTTCAAGATATCATTGTAGATAGCAAAAATGGACGCATCTTGAGTGGTGTGTCATTCTGGGACGCCCCAACAGCTGAGAAGATTGTTGGATTTATCGATGATGCCTATGCAAGTGGCGAGTTTGTGGACCTCTATTGGGACAACATGGTCAAAGATAATATCAAAGAACTAGATGTATATGTAGAAGAGTTGGAAGAAAACTCTATCTATGAAATTGACAGTGTTAAAGATTATCAAAAATTAGAAAAGATTCTTTCTTCACAAAAATAAGCGACTTTTATGAAATGACACCTTACATATTTTTACTTGACTTTTTATGTTTGATACAGTATACTAGTGAAAATTTAACCTTTAAGGGCAGTCCAGAGAGACTCACAAGGTGTCAGAGAAAAGAAGCTACAATGGAAACAAGTAAGCAAGTGCTTATTTGCTACTTTTGTGTAAATATCTTAACTGAAACCTTGCAAGTGCAAGGTTTTTCTTTATCTGATCCCCTTAAAATTTAAGGAGGAAAAGTTATGAATCCAAATTGTAAAAAACGAATGGGTGTAATTCGCTTGGAAGTTATGAGAGTAGTATCTCAGGAGGAAATCGCGCCAGCAATCTTTGAGCTTGTACTTGAAGGAGAAATGGTCGAAGCTATGAAAGCGGGCCAATTTCTTCATTTGCGTGTACCTGATGATGCCCATCTCTTACGTCGTCCAATTTCGATTTCATCAATAGATAAGGTGACTAAGCAATGCAAACTTATCTATCGAGTTGAAGGAGCAGGGACAGCAATTTTTTCAAGCTTAAAAACAGGTGATAGCATAGATGTTATGGGCCCTCAAGGAAATGGCTTTGATTTTTCTAATTTAGACAAGCAGAATCGTGTTCTACTAGTTGGTGGTGGAATCGGAGTGCCGCCCTTACTCGAGGTAGCTAAACAACTGCATGAGCGTGGTGTTGAAATAACAACTGTTTTAGGATTCGCTACTAAAGATGCTGTTATTTTGGAAGATGAAATATCCAAATACAGCAAAGTCTTTGTAACGACTGATGATGGATCTTATGGTATTAAAGGAAATGTATCGGTAGTGATTAAGGAATTTGACACTGAATTTGATGCCATCTACTCATGCGGTGCGCCTGGTATGATGAAATACATCAATCAAACCTTTTACAACCATCCAAGAGCTTATCTATCTTTAGAATCACGTATGGCCTGCGGCATGGGGGCTTGCTATGCTTGTGTCCTAAAAGTTCCAGATAGTGAAACAGTTAGTCAGCGTGTCTGTGAAGATGGGCCTGTATTTAAAACAGGAACAGTTGTTTTATAAGGAGAGTATCATGACTACAAATCGATTACAAGTTTCTCTGCCAGGCTTAGAGTTAAAAAATCCTATCATTCCCGCATCAGGTTGTTTTGGTTTTGGTCAAGAGTATGCTAAATACTATGATTTAGACTTATTAGGTTCTATCATGATAAAGGCTACTACGCTTGAACCGCGTTTTGGTAATCTAACTCCTCGAGTGGCAGAAACACCTGCTGGTATGCTCAATGCCATTGGTTTGCAGAATCCTGGTTTAGATGTCGTTCTCTCTGAGAAATTACCTTGGCTTCAAAGAGAATATCCAAATCTCCCTATTATCGCCAATGTTGCTGGATTTTCAAAACAAGAATACGCAGCAGTTTCTCATGGAATTTCAAAGGCAACTAATGTAAAAGCCATCGAGCTCAATATCTCATGTCCTAACGTTGATCATGGAAATCATGGACTATTAATTGGCCAAGACCCGGAGTTGGCTTATGATGTGGTAAAGGCAGCTGTTGAGGCTTCAGATGTCCCTGTCTACGTTAAACTAACTCCAAGTGTGACGGATATCGTAACCATAGCAAAGGCAGCAGAAGATGCCGGTGCTAGTGGTCTCACCATGATTAATACTCTTGTTGGGATGCGTTTTGACCTCAAAACTAGAAAGCCAATCATTGCAAACGGGACAGGGGGCATGTCTGGACCAGCAGTCTTTCCGGTAGCACTCAAATTGATCCGTCAAGTAGCTCAATCTACCAATCTACCAATCATTGGTATGGGAGGAGTTGATTCAGCTGAAGCCGCTCTAGAAATGTACTTAGCTGGTGCGTCAGCTATTGGAGTCGGTACAGCAAACTTTACAAATCCGTATGCTTGTCCAGATATTATCGAAAATCTGCCGAAAGTTATGGACAAATATAACATCGAAAGTCTGGAACAATTGAGGAAAGAAGTAAAAAGTAGCTTATAGTCTTTTTAAATTCGTAATGTTTTGAATGCCTTCTTCTTTTTGGTATAATATGACTATGATTGTAACAATACCTATAAAAACTGAAAAAGACATTGCAACACCAGGTCCAACAGTCCTCGTTTTAGGATATTTTGATGGAATTCATCTAGGACATCAAAAATTATTTAGTATTGCTGGTGAAATTGCTGCAAAGAAGAGATTAAGCGTTGCTTTAATTACATTTCATGAATCACCAAAATTAACCTTAAAACCCTATTCACCAGAAAATTTACTTCATATCCTGAATGCAGAAGAACGTGAACGCAAGTTTAAACGAGCTGGTGTCGAAAATCTTTATTTAATGGACTTCTCAAGTCGTATCGCTAATATGACAGCCCAAGAGTTCGTAGATACTTTTGTCAAAGAAGTCAAAGCAGATACCATTGTAGTAGGATTTGATTATAGTCTTGGTTCTGATAAAAAATCAGCTGAAGATTTAAAAGAAATCTTTGATGGAGAAGTAGTCGTAGTTCCTGCTGTAGAAGATGAAAAAGGGAAGATTAGCTCTACACGTATTCGTCAAGCTATCCTCGAAGGAAATGTGAAAGAAGCTGGTCAGTTACTAGGAAGTCCACTTCCTACAAGAGGAATAGTCGTACACGGCAATGCTCGTGGTCGAACAATCGGCTATCCAACTGCCAATCTCGTGCTCTTGGATCGTACTTATATGCCGGCAGATGGTGTCTATACCGTTGATATTGAAATCAAACGAAAACTCTATCGTGGAATGGCCAGTGTCGGGAAGAACGTGACCTTCGATGGAGAAGAAGAGCGTTTTGAAGTGAATATCTTTGATTTTGATGAAGACATTTATGGCGAAACAGTAACCGTCTATTGGTTAGATCGTATACGAGATATGGTGAAATTTGACGGCATTGAACAACTGGTAAAACAGCTCGAAGAAGATGAAAAAGCTGCAAGAATATAAGAATGAAGTTCGAATGAAAATTCGAGCTTTTTATTTTGTTAAAATCTAAGAAAAACTAGGATTAGAGATGTGATATGAAATAAAGTTTGATATAATTTTATTAAGAGACTAAAGGAGATTATGATGTTTAAAGAAAAAAGAAATAAGGGTTTTATTTCTGTACTGATGCTTTCGCTAGTATTCTTTGCGATTGCTACAATTTCAGGATTCTTAGGTCAAATGCACAAGAAACCTACAGAGCAGTTTGCAGATACGACTGATACTGGAAAAGAAGTTACTATGTCAGTCTACGGTATCTATCCTGAACCTGTTGGTGAAGTTGACGGTGGAACAGTTGTTTATATTGTGCAATATAGTAACGAAGGTGAAGGAAAATTTGCTGTAGTTGAATCTAAAGTGAAAGATGAGTCAATCAATAAACTTCTTGAGAATGCAGATAGTCTTGCTGATAATCCTGGAACTCTCACAGGTATTCAGTTAGAACCCCTCACTAATACCAATTTTATCAATACTTCGAAAAATACCAAGATTATAAATCTTGACGAGTTTATTAGTTCGATACTTCCTGCTAAATCAGTTGTTGCTCGTAATATGAATACAAGAATCTATCTCAGTCTCAGTGAATATTCTCGAGACAGCCTGAGCTATATTTTTGGTATTGTGATTTTCTCTGGTATGGGATTAATGACCTTAGTCGCAGCCTTTATCATACGAAAGAAAACAATTGATTCGTTCAAAGAGATTTATCGTTTGTATCCTGAGTTAGAAGGAAATCTTGAGGTGCTTGATACTCTAGCCGAGTTCTACAACCAAGACTTGAAAGTTATTTTGTATAAGAATCATCTCATTACTTATTACAAAGGAACCCAAGCTTTAGATCTTAGAGATGTGTGGAGAATCTATTTAGTACGTACAAGTTATAGCCGTTTTACAAAAGTTTATCAGTTTGTATATACTCGAAAGGATAGTTCTAAGAAGTATAGCCTAACTATTCGAAACACTAATAGAGTAGAAGAGCAATTAGAAGAATTCTGGCAACTCCTTCCGAAAAAGTTTCCAGAAATAAATATTGGTAATTTATGAGAAAGCATCTTTTATAGATGCTTTTTCTTTTGGTAAAATTTTGGAAAAAAGAGAATTTATAACTTGACATCTTAAATTTTAAGGAGTAGAATGTTTACTAGTTAATTAAATGGTTAAGTTTATTGGTAGAATATATTTGTCTAAATAATAGTAGAAACTCATAAAGAGAAGTAGACCTTTTTGCTTTATTTTTATAAATTATTCTATACATAAACTTAACCGGTTAATGAAAAGAAGGTTCTAGCAATACGATATCTTCCGTTTAACAAGAAAATAGAAAGTGTGTTTAGATGAAATTTAATAAAAAATATGTTCTGGGTTCCGTAGCTCTTTTAACATTAAGTCTTTCAAGTTATGAATTGGGTCGTTATCAAACAAGGCAGACCAGTAAAGAGTCTAATCGTGTGGCTTATGTAGAAGGGAATCAGGCTAGTAGTAAGACTGAAAATTTGACGCCAGATGAGGTTAGTCAGCGAGAAGGAATTAATGCAGAACAGATTGTCGTTAAGATTACCGATCAAGGTTATGTAACTTCACATGGAGATCATTATCACTACTTTAATGGCAAGGTTCCTTATGATGCTATTATTAGCGAAGAACTCTTGATGAAGGATTCAAATTATCAACTTCGAAATGAGGATATTGTCAATGAAGTCAAGGGTGGCTATGTCATAAAGGTTGATGGTCGCTATTATGTATACCTCAAGGATGCATCCCATACAGAGAATATACGAAGTAAGGATGAAATCAATCGTCAGAAGCAAGAACATGGGAATGGTGGTGGAGTAAAGGTTAGTAATGAAGTCGCTCTAGCAAGAGCTCAGGGACGTTATACGACGGATGATGGCTATGTTTTTAGTGCAAGTGATATTATTGAGGACACTGGTGATGCTTACATCGTTCCCCATGGCAATCATTTTCACTATATTCCAAAGAGTGACTTGTCAGCTAGTGAACTAGCTGCTGCCCAAGCCTTTTTAGCTGGAAAAACTCAAAAGTTGGTTAGTCGACCAACCTATGCTCCAAATCCAACACCTCACCCGAGCTTCTCAAATACAGGCACTCTGCCATCGCCAAGCAAACCTAGTGCTTCTAGTTATAAACCAGAGGAAGCTGAAGATTTAAATAGTCTTCTGAAAGGGCTCTACTCTTTACCTATCTATCAACGACATGTAGAATCCGATGGTTTAATCTTTGACCCAGCACAAATCACGAAAAGAACAGCAAATGGAGTAGTAGTACCTCATGGGGATCACTATCATTTTATCCCATATAGTCAGATGTCAGCTCTAGAAGAAAAGATTGCTCGGATGATTCCTGTTGGTAATCAAAAAACGGTTTCTGTTCCTGGTGCAGTTAGTTTACGGCCAAATCCTATTTTGAAGCCAGTTCCTCGGCCTGTCCCAAATCCGCAACCAGCACCAGTTCCGGTGCCTGACAATCATGATAATGCGGAGCTTGCCAAGCAAGTAGTCAGAAAAGTTGGTCAGGGTTATGTCCTTGAAGATAAAGGAGTATCACGTTATGTCTTGACTAAGAATCTGTCTAAAGAGAATCTTATAGCTTTTGAGAAAGAACTAAATAAGGTGGCTACACCATCACATAGCTTGGCAGATAAAAAAAGCACAGTAGCTCCTCGAGATCAGGAATTCTATGATAAGGCTTATAGTTTGTTGGAGCAAGCTCATAAGAACTTACTTGAAAACAAGGGACGACTATCTGACTTTAAGACTTTAGATCAGTTGCTAGAGAGATTAAATAGTGAACATGTAAACAAGGTAGCATTTGTGGATGATTTACTTAGATTTATTGCGCCGATTAGTCATCCAGAACGTCTTGGCAAGCCGAACTCACAAATAGAGTATAGTGAAGATGAAGTTCGTGTAGCCCAGCTAGCGGATAAGTACACAACATCGGATGGTTATATCTTTGATGCCCATGATATTATCAGTGATGAGGGGGATGCCTATGTAACTCCACATATGGGACATAGTCACTGGATAGGTAAGGATAGCTTGTCTGATAAAGAAAAATCTGAGGCTCAAGCCTATACTAAAGAAAAAAATATCAATCCTCCATCTGAAGATAGTGCCACACAAGCAAATCCAAATGGGGAAAGCGCAGCATCCGTTTATGAACGTGTACAAGGTGAAAAACGAATTCCATTGGTTCGTTTACCTTATAATGTAGAACATACTGTAGCAGTAAAGAATGGAAATCTGATTATTCCTCACAAGGATCATTACCATAATATCAAGTTCGCTTGGTTTGACGATAAATCTTATAAGGCACCGAACGGATATACTCTTGAAGATTTATTCGCAACGATTAAGTACTATGTAGAACATCCAGACGAGCGTCCACATTCAAATGATGGGTGGGGAAATGCTAGCGAGCATGTCTTGGGTAAAAAAGATAATAGTCAGAACCCTACAAATAACTATAAACCAGAAGAAGAAAGTCCAGTTGAACCAGAAGAACCACAGGTTGAAACTGAAAAGGTAGAAGCAAAGCTAAAAGAAGCAGAGGAACTAATAAAGACGGTCACAGATGCAAACCTTAAATCCAATGCTAGCGAAACCTTAGTTGGTTTTCGAAACAATCTGACTTTGGGAACTATGGATAACAATGGTATTATGGCTCAAGCTGAAAACCTCATAGCCTTACTAAAAAAAAGTAAGCCTAAAGCAAACTAAAACAATTAAAAGTCAAATGATAAAAATGACTAGTGAGAACTGATAATGAAATCTAGTTCTCAATTTTTTCATGAAAATACAAAAAAATATTGACATTTTAAATTTTAAGGTGTAGAATGTTTACTAGTTAATTAAACGGTTAAACACTAGTTAAGGAGTTGTGATGAAAAAAAGAAGTGTCCTGTGGCTTGTAATTGCCTTGTTTGCTTTTTTCTTAGGAGCTTGTGGACAAAAGGTTAGTCAAGACAATCGTAATGAAACTAAGGGAATGAAGATTGTGACTAGTTTTTATCCTGTCTATGCCATGGTCAAAGAAATTTCCGGTGACCTAAATGACGTTCGGATGATTCAATCTAGTTCAGGTATCCATTCATTTGAACCTTCTGCGAATGACATTGCAGCCATTTATGATGCAGATGTTTTCGTTTATCATTCTCATACCTTGGAATCATGGGCGGGAAGTTTGGATCCAAGCCTGCAAAAGTCTAAGGTAAAGGTCTTAGAAGCATCAGAAGGTATGACCTTGGAGCGCGTGCCTGGATTAGAAGATATGCAGGCAGGAGAAGGGATTGATGAGAAGACCTTGTATGATCCTCATACTTGGCTTGATCCTGAAAAGGTTGCTGAAGAAGCTCAGATTATCGCTGATAAGTTATCCGAACTAGACAGCGCTAACAAGGATACTTATCAGAAAAACGCACAAAGTTTTAGTGCCAAAGCTCATGATTTGACCAAGAAATACCAACCTATTTTTGAAAAAGTCAATCAAAGAAATTTTGTAACTCAACACACAGCTTTTTCATATTTAGCTAAACGCTTTGGATTGAATCAACTTGGAATAGCTGGTATTTCACCAGACCAAGAACCAAGCCCGAGACAGTTAACCGAAATTCAAGAATTTGTAAAAAATTATAAGGTCAAAACTATCTTTACAGAGAGTAATGCTTCGTCTAAAGTTGCTGATACACTTGTCAAATCAACAGGTGTGACTCTTAAAACACTCAATCCTTTAGAGGCCGATCCACAAAATGATAAGTCCTACTTGGAAAATTTAGAAGACAATATAGCTATTTTAGCTGAAGAATTGAAATGAGGAGTTTATGAAAATTAATAAAAAATATCTAGCAGGATCTGCAGTGGTCCTTGCATTAAGTGTCTGCGCTTACGCTTTAAATCAACATCAAGCGCCTGAGAACAAAGAAAATAACCGTGTATCCTATGTTGATGGGAAAGAGTCTGATGCTAAAAAGAATGAGAATCTGACACCTGATCAAGTTAACCAAAAAGAAGGAATAGAAGCTGAACAGATTGTTACTAAAATTACAGATCAAGGCTATGTGACTTCCCACGGTGACCATTTCCATTTCTACAATGGTAAGGTGCCTTATGATGCCATCTTTAGTGAAGAATTGGTCATGAAAGATCCAAACTATCAACTAAGTGATGGAGATATTGTCAATGAGATTAAAGGTGGCTATATCATCAAGGTGGATGGCAAATATTATGTCTATCTGAAGGATGCTAGTCACGCAGATAATATTCGTACCAAAGACCAAATCGAGAAACAAAAACAAGAACACACATCAGATAGTGGCAGTACAAGTAAGGAAGTTATTGCTGCCAGAGAACAAGGTCGATATACAACTGATGACGGTTACGTCTTTAATGCTGCAGATATTATTGAAGACACAGGTGACGCTTATATCGTTCCTCATGGTGGCCATTATCATTACGTTCCTAAGAGTGCTCTATCTTCAAGTGAATTGGCTGCCGCTCAAGCTTACCTTGCTGGAAGAGGAAGTCAACAAAGTTTAACAGACTACAAACCGATTCCAAGTGTTGAACCAAGTCATCAAGTAGAGAAACCGGCTACAAGCAGTCCAGTACAAGAAGAAAATAATCTTCAAAAACTTCTAGAACAGCTTTACGCTTTACCAGTTAGTCAACGCTATAAAGAATCTGATGGTTTGGTATTTGACCCGGCTAAAATTACCAGTCGTACGCCTAATGGAGTTGCTATCCCTCATGGAAATCATTACCATTTCATCCCTTATAGTAGTTTATCTGCTTTGGAGCAAAAGATTGCACGCTTGATACCACTTTCAGGTCTAGTAACACCATCAAATCCTGTAGAAATTCCAAGTAAACCAAACGAAGATCATAACCATGACCATGGCCACGAAGATGTTGATCATCAACACGAAGAAGACCATGACCACGATCATGCTAATCATCGACACGGTGAAGACCACGATCATGGCTTTGCTATTGATCGAGTAATTAGTGAGGACGACCAAGGTTTCGTAGTTTCACATGGAGACCACAATCATTATTTTTACAAGAAAGATTTGACAGCTCAACAAATTAAAGAAGCTCAGGAACACTTGAAAGGTAAAACCGAAGTTAAACCTAATCCATCAGATGATCACCATGATGAAGACGGGCATGATCACCACCATGGTGAAGACCATAATCACGGTTTCGATGCTGATCGAGTGATAAGTGAAGATGATAAAGGATTTGTTGTTTCTCATGGGGACCACAATCATTATTTTTACAAGAAAGATTTGACGGCCAAACAGATTAAAGAAGCCCAGGAACACTTGAAAGGTAAAACCGAAGTTAAACCTAATCCATCAGATGAACACCGTGATGAAGACGGGCATGATCACCACCATGGTGAAGACCACGATCACGGTTTCGATGCTGACCGAGTGATAAGTGAAGATGAGCAAGGTTTTGTAGTTTCACACGGGGACCACAATCATTATTTTTACAAGAAAGATTTGACGGCTCAACAGATTAAAGAAGCCCAGGAACACTTGAAAGGTAAAACCGAAGTTAAACCTAATCCATCAGATGATCACCATGATGAAGACGGGCATGATCACCACCATGGTGAAGACCACGATCACGGATTCGATGCTGACCGAGTGATAAGTGAAGATGAGCAAGGTTTTGTAGTTTCACATGGGGACCATGCCCATTATTTCTTTAAGAAAGATTTATCAGCAGAGCAGATTAAGGCTGCACAAGACCATCTTCATGGCCATCAGCAGACAGAACCTGTTAAACCTCTTGCCAAGACGGTTGAAAGTTTCTCTAGAGATGCCAGCGATGAAGAAAAAATAGCTTATATTTCTAAAACATATGGCGTTCCTCTTGAGGCTATCAGAATTTCAAATGGATTCTTTGTATTTGGTAATCCAGACCAAGCTTATGATCCAACTCACATTCACCCTTACGCCGTTCGTAAGGAACACGTTCGTATTCCGCTTCAAACAGGTGATGCAGAGCTTGATTTCCTAAACGAACTCTATACAACTGCTCTACGTGATGGTGTTTCTCCTTATAGCTTGCAGGTTGAAAATGGTAGTTTCGTCATTCCTCATGGTGACCATAACCACTACATCAAGGTTCAAACCAAAGGTTATGAAGTCGCTTTGAAAAACAAAATTCCTGCATTACAGTCAACTTACCAACCTGGTGCTTTTGATGAAAAAGCAGTCCAGTATAAGATTGATCAACTCTTGGCAGAAAGTCGCGAAGTTTATATAGATAAACCAATTCTTCAAAGACAAATTGAACTTGCTTTGGGGCAATTTTCTGAGAATATGAAGAAGCTATCAACCAACTCTACTGCAGGTTATTTGGCAGCTTTGGATTTGTTTGATAAGCAGTATATTCACATTGACTCAAGTGTAAAACCAACAGAAATCAGTCCTTTAGACAAAAAATATCAAACTTTAGTAGATAAGATTAATACTTTAGACACAGATGCTTATGGACTTCCTAAGAAGGATTTATTGACTCAGCTTCAAGAAAACAAACTAGCCCAAGATGAAGCAGGTTTAGATGCAGTTGAAGCTAAGTTACAAGCTTTGCAAGATTTTAATGACCGTACTGGAGTTACAACAGTAGAATACATCAAGTATTTCTACCAACATCTATCTGACGGTCGCTTGAATGACAAGTTACGAGATAAAGTTGCCAACCTAACGTGGACACTTTATCAGTCACAATCCTTCCTTAAGGCAACTGACTTGAACAAACTCTTCCCAGAAATCTATCAAACAAAACTGGAAGTAGAGGAAGCACTGAAAAATGAGCCAGTTGCAAGCAAGGCTTCTGAAACAATCTTAGATACAGAAAAAGTGGATGGCCATAGTGCTAAAACTGCAGTCTATGAGTTCTTGAAAGGTTTGTATGATGATCTCAAACCTGAGGAACAAAGTAACCATGTCTTAAAAGGGCAAGTAGAAGAGTTACTAACAAAAGCTGAAGAATTAGTGAATCAAGTCAATGAGGAGGGGGTTAAAGCTTCACTCTCTGACGAAGTGAAAAATCTGAAGGTTGCTTTGGAGAAAGAAGACGCAGACCTTGATGAATTAAATACACAGGTTCAAGATCTTTTGAAACGTATTTCACTAACAATCCAAAATGAACGTGATAATTCGAAACAAGACCCAGAGGTTTTAGTTCTTTACCAAAAACTCTATAACGGTGTCATTGCTCTCCATACTTATTTGGAAATGAATAATGGTTCTGATTCGGACTTTGAAAAGGTAGATGCTCTGTTTGACAAGTTAAGTGCAGCAAGCAAAGACAAGCAAGCTTTGCTAACGGTCGCTCAAGAAATTGTTTCATTAAACCAGGAGCTTAGATCTAAAGCAACGCCAAGTCAAGAAACGCCTGTTGAAGCAAAACAAGAAACAGCAGGTCAAGCTAGCACCGAAGTAACAAGTGAAGAATCAAGTTCGCATTCAACTACTACAAGTCCTGAAACAATTGACAAAGAAGTAAATTAAAAAGAAGTAGCATTGCTACTTCTTTTTTAGTCTTTGTAAGATACGATTCCAATAATAGTATCAACTGCACGTTCCATGGTTTGAAGGCTAACGTATTCAAAACGGCCATGCATGTTTTCACCGCCAGCGAAGATATTCGGCGTTGGAATTCCCATAAAGGAAATTTTAGAACCATCTGTACCACCACGAATTGGTTCGATAATTGGTGTAATATCAAGACTTTCCATAACCGCTTTGGCAATGGTTACTGGTGTCATATCCTTTTCAATGACTTCCTTCATGTTGTAATACTGGTCTGTCAAAGTCAAGGTTACACGATTACTACCAAGTTCTTGGTTCATTTTATCAGCGATAGCTTGCATAGCAGCTTTACGCGCTTCAAAGGTTTCTTTTTCGAAGTCACGAATGATATAGCTAGCACGCGCTTCCTCAACACTACCAGATACATCCATGAGATGGTAGAAACCTTGGTACCCCTCAGTCAACTCAGGTCGGTCACCAGCTGGGAGTTGGTTGTGGAAGTCAATGGCTAATTGAAGGGCATTGACCATTTGTCCTTTTGCTGTTCCTGGGTGGACATTACGTCCTTGGAAGTGAAGTTCTGCACCTGCAGCAGAGAAGGTTTCGTATTGAAGTTCACCTAGAGGCCCACCGTCAACTGTATAAGCAAAGTCGACATTGAAGTCTTCTGCATCAAATTTATTGGCACCGACACCAATCTCTTCATCAGGTCCAAAGCCGACACGAATTTCGCAGTGCTTAATTTCAGGATGAGCGGTCAAGTATTCGATAGCTGTCATGATTTCGGCAATGCCTGATTTATCATCGGCACCGAGAAGAGTAGTTCCATCAGTAGTAATTAAAGTTTGTCCAGGATATTTCTCTAAGCTCTTGAAATCTGCAGGATCAAGTTTGAAACCAGAATTACCTAGTTCGATAAGGCCACCGTCGTAGTTTTCAACTACTTGTGGATTGACACCTTCAGCATTAAAATCAGCCGTATCCATGTGGGAGATAAAACCAATCTTGCGAGTTAAACTTGGATCGTTAGCTGGAAGTGTACCGATAGCAAAACCGTTTGGCAAATAATAGACATTTTGCAAACCGACACGCTTCATCTCTGGGATTAGAACATTAGTCGCAAAGTCGACTTGACTTTGAGTACTTGGTGTAGTAGTTGAGTGTTCATCAGAACGCGTGTTAACCTTGACATAAGTTAAAAAACGCTCTAGTAATGTTGGATATTTCATCATAACTCCTTTTTTCCTTCTTTTAAAACCATTGTATCATAGAAAGAAGAGAAAAACAAAAGTCGGAAGGGAGATAAAATCCTTATGTTAGCGTTTACTTATGGCTTCTTTAGTGATACAATAAAAAAGATAAAAATATCACAAGGATGCAGAGATGAAAAAAGCAATTTTAATGATGACATTTGGTTCACCAGAAGAGATTACCTTTGAAGGAGTAGCCGACTTTTTTACCAACATTCGTCGTGGAGTTCGACCTCAAGATCACGAGATTCAAACACTTTATGATAATTATGTTCGAATTGGAGGAACTCCACTTCAAAAAATTACCCGTGAAGAAGTTGCCTTGGTAGAAGCTAGATTAGGAAATGATTATAGTGTCTATTTTGCCAATAAATTTTCAACCCCCTTTATTCCAGATGTGATTCGGCAAATGGAAGCAGATGGAATTGAAAAGTGTATTTGCTTGATTTTGGAGCCACACTATTCCTTTTACTCTGTCATGGGGTACGAAAAGTTTCTGGAAAGCAAACAAATTCAGTTTTTAGTTATTAAGGACTGGTATCAAGAAGAAGCACTATTAAACTATTGGACAGCTGAAATTGCTAAAATTTTAAAAGAAAAGGTGAAACAGGATAGCTTTAAAGTCATCTTTTCTGCTCACAGTGTGCCCATTTTTGCCTTGGATTTTGGTGATCCCTATATCGACCAGATTTTCGAAAATAGCAAGTTAATTGCTGAGAAATTAGGCTTGAAACAAGAGCAATATACCAACACTTGGCAGAGCGAAAGTGATATTGGTATTCCTTGGATTAAACCAGATGTATTGGAGTATCTTAGAGAACAGGAAGAACATCCAGAGCATTATATTTTTGTACCTATTAGTTTTATCAGTGAGCATATTGAAGTCTTGTTTGACAACGATGTGGAATGTCAAGACTTGTGTCAGGAATTGGAGGTGAACTACCATCGTCCACCAATGCCAAATACAGATTCTCGTTTGATTGATGCCTTGGTCAATATTATCCGAGCTAATGAACATAAAGAATTTAGAGAATTCCTCCCAGAAGAAGAAACCTTTGATGAATTAGTCCCTTCGGAGGAAACTAAGAATATTCTAGATGAATCACAAGACTTACAAATGCCAGAATTTGTTAAAAAATTAATTGAGAAAAAAGGTCGTGAAAATGTTAAGATGCCCTATTTAATCAAAAAAATGCTTGAAAAAGCTGGCAAATTACCTAAAGACTAAGTGAAAATAGAAAAGAACTGGTAATACTCTTCGAAAATCAAATTCAAACTGCGTCAACGTCGCCTTGGCGTACTCAAGTACAGCCTGCGGCTAGTTTCCTAGTTTGCTCTTTGATTTTCATTGAGTATAAGGTTTGTTTCAGATTTCTGCTAAGGCAGGATATAACTTAGAAGGTGTAAGAAAAGGCGGTGGGACAGAAATCGATAGACAAAGTCTTGATTTCGTAGTCCCAGCCCCGCGAGGATGATTAGGAGCTTTTTGGAGTCTAAAAGACGAACAAAAAGTTCAATCAGCTACCGCGTCAAATTATGATTGATAATAAAAAGTGAGGTCGGGATCTTTTTGTCCCAACCTCTTTTTAGGTGACTAGTATTTTTTTGACTTAGTTTTTATGTTATTTACCCAGACAAAATTGGCTAAACAACTGTGTAATTAGTTCATCAGGAGCGGCATCACCAGTTATCTCGCCAAGAATTTCCCAGGTTCGAGTTAAATCAACTTGAAGCAGATCAACTGGCATGCCCAATTCAAGACCTTCATTAACAGCTTGGAGACTTTCAACTGCCTTTTCAATTAATGAAATATGACGGGCGTTGGATAGATAGGTAGCATCTTGCTCAACAAGTCCAGCATTTTCAAAGAATAGATTATTGATGCGCTCTTCAATCTTATCGATGTTTTGATTTTTAAGGACTGAAATGCGGATGACATCTTCAGGAAGTTCCTCTGTTTTAATAGCTTCTGGTAGGTCAGTTTTATTAAGTAGGATGATTCGATTAGTATCTTGACTAATTTCAAGAAGTTGTCGGTCTTGAACAGTCAGAGGTTCACTAGCATTTAGGACTAGTAGAACTAAGTCAGCTTCCTTGAGGGCTTTTTTGGAGCGTTCAACTCCGATTTGTTCCACGACATCATCTGTTTCACGAATACCTGCAGTATCAATCAACTTCAGTGGAACACCGTTAATATTGACATATTCTTCAATGACATCTCGAGTAGTCCCTGCAATATCCGTTACAATGGCCTTGTCTTCACGCAGGAGGTTGTTTAGGAGACTTGATTTCCCAACGTTAGGACGACCAATGATAGCCGTTGAAATTCCTTCACGGAGAATTTTACCACGACGGGCAGTTTTTAGGAGATTGGTCAAGAGTTGTTCAAACTTCATAGTTTTTTCACGGACAACAGCAGTAGTGGCTTCTTCCACATCGTCATACTCAGGGTAATCGATATTAACCTCAACCTGAGCCAAGGTATTGAGAATTTCCTGACGAGTATTGTTAATGAGGTCAGACAGGGATCCATCAAGTTGTTTGACTGCTATATTCATAGCCTTGTCAGTCTTAGCACGAATGATATCCATTACAGCTTCAGCCTGAGTCAAGTCTACACGACCATTGAGGAAGGCACGCTTGGTAAATTCACCAGGTTCTGCCATGCGAGCCCCTTCACGGATAGCCAATTGCAGGATTTCATTGGTCACGGCAATCCCTCCGTGGGTGTTAATCTCGATAATATCCTCACGAGTAAAGGTCTTCGGAGACTTCATAGCCCCAACCATGACCTCGTCCATAACCTTACCAGTTATAGGGTCAACAATGTGGCCGTAGTTCAGTGTGTGGCTGGCGACCTGACTTAAGTCTTTGCCTTTAAAAATCTTTTGCGCAATGGCAAAACTGTCTGTTCCGCTCAAGCGGACAATACCAATGGCTCCTTCTCCAAGAGGTGTGGAGATTGCAGCAATGGTATCAAATTCACGTGTAATCATGTTAATTCCTTTTTAAAATTGAAGCCTTTTATTTACTAATATCTCTTAAAATTGTAACAAAATAAAGTTTTTTATTCAACGAATGCCACTTATAAAGAAAAGCCTAAGCAGATTGCTTAAGCTTTACTTAGTGCGCATTTCCCCTTGCGGGAAGTAAGTTCCTTCTGGCATATCGTTAATAATAACGTGAACAGCAGATTGTGGTGCACCAGTGTTACGTACCACAGCTTCAGTTACTTCCTTAGCTAAGGCTTTCTTTTGCTCTAGCGTGCGTCCTTCAAATAAATCGATGCGTACAAATGGCATAATAGTTTCCTCCACTCACTAAATGATTTCTTTTATTTTACCATATTTTGCCATTTAAAGCTTTGAGAAAATATGATATACTAGAATGTAGCAAAAAATTAGAAATGGACGTGAATTAGAAGCATGGCACAGTTGTATTATCGTTATGGGACTATGAATTCAGGAAAGACCATTGAGATTCTTAAAGTAGCCTATAACTATGAGGAGCAAGGCAAAAGTGTTGTCATCATGACTTCAGCTCTTGATACGAGAGATGGTGTTGGCTATGTTTCAAGTCGGATTGGGATGAAAAGACCAGCAGTTGCTATCGATGATACTACGGATATTTTTGGATTTATTCGAGATTTACCTGAAAAGCCCTACTGTGTTCTTGTCGATGAAGCCCAATTTTTAAAGCGTCACCATGTTTACGACCTAGCGCGTGTTGTCGATGAGTTAGACATACCTGTTATGGCATTTGGTTTAAAGAACGACTTTCGTAATGAACTTTTTGAAGGATCTAGACATCTATTGTTACTAGCAGACAAGATTGATGAGATTAAAACCATCTGTCAGTATTGTAAGAAAAAGGCGACCATGGTACTACGAACGTTAGATGGGAAACCTACTTATGAAGGTGAACAAATCCAGATAGGTGGTAATGAAACCTATATCTCGGTTTGCCGTAAACATTATTTTGCGCCTGAAATCAATAAGGAGAATCAATAAGAATGAACATCTATGATCAACTACAAGCTGTAGAAGACCGTTATGAAGAATTAGGAGAATTGCTGAGTGACCCAGATGTGGTCTCTGACACTAAGCGTTTCATGGAGCTTTCAAAGGAAGAAGCTTCGACTCGTGACACAGTAACAGCCTACCGTGAATACAAACAAGTCCTTCAAAACATCGTTGATGCTGAAGAAATGATTAAAGAGTCTGGCGGAGATGCTGACTTGGAAGAAATGGCCAAGCAAGAACTCAAGGATGCTAAGGCAGAAAAAGAAGAGTACGAAGAAAAATTGAAAATCTTGCTTCTTCCGAAGGATCCAAACGATGACAAGAACATCATCCTTGAAATCCGTGGGGCAGCTGGTGGAGACGAAGCAGCACTTTTTGCTGGAGACCTTCTAACCATGTATCAAAAGTATGCTGAAGCTCAAGGCTGGCGCTTTGAAGTTATGGAAGCTTCTATGAACGGTGTCGGTGGTTTCAAAGAAGTGGTTGCCATGGTTTCTGGTCAGTCAGTTTATTCTAAACTCAAGTATGAGTCTGGTGCTCACCGTGTGCAACGTGTCCCTGTGACAGAAAGTCAAGGCCGTGTTCATACCTCAACAGCAACAGTTCTTGTCATGCCTGAGGTAGAAGAAGTAGAGTACGATATTGATCCGAAAGACCTACGTGTCGATATCTACCATGCATCAGGTGCTGGTGGACAGAACGTCAACAAGGTTGCGACTGCAGTTCGTATCGTCCACTTACCAACCAATATCAAGGTTGAGATGCAGGAAGAACGTACCCAGCAGAAAAACCGTGAGAAGGCCATGAAAATCATTCGTGCGCGTGTTGCTGATCACTTTGCACAGATTGCACAAGATGAACAAGATGCTGAGCGTAAGTCAACTATCGGTACTGGTGACCGTTCAGAGCGTATCCGTACTTATAACTTCCCACAAAACCGTGTCACAGACCACCGTATTGGCTTAACCCTTCAAAAACTTGATACAATTCTAGCTGGTAAATTGGATGAAGTTGTAGATGCCTTGGTTCTTTATGACCAAACACAAAAATTGGAAGAATTAAACAAATAATGAAATTAGCTCAAATTTTTAAAGATTTTGAGGAAAAGTTAATAGCACAAGGAGAGGAAGCAGAAAGCCTCTCCTTTGTCTATCGTAGCCTAAAAAATCTATCTTTTACAGACTTCGTCTTTGCCCTCCAGCAAGAAGTGACAGAGGAAGAAAAAGAGTTTGTAGAGGAAATTTACACGAAACTGGCAAATCATATACCTGCCCAGTACATTATCGGTCATGCAGAATTTTTTGGGATGCAGTTAAAGGTTGATGAGCGAGTCTTGATTCCTCGCCCAGAGACAGAAGAGTTGGTGGAGCTCATCCTAGCCGAGAATCTAAAGGACAATCTCAAAGTACTAGATATCGGAACAGGAAGCGGTGCAATAGCCCTTGCTTTAGCTAAAAATAGACCAGATTGGTCGGTCACAGCTGCGGATATTTCACAGGATGCTTTAGACTTATCGTTGGAGAATGCTAACGCTCAAAATCTAAATCTCTCTTTTATCAAATCTGACTGTTTCTCCGAAATTTCTTCAAAATATGATATAATTGTATCCAATCCACCATACATTTCTCGTGAAGATCAAGAAGAAGTTGGCTTGAATGTTTTGCATTCAGAACCTCATTTGGCACTTTTTGCTGACGAGGATGGCCTAGCTATCTACCGTAGAATCGCGGAAGACTCCAAGGACTATCTAAATGATGGTGGTAAGATTTATCTCGAAATTGGCTACAAACAAGGTCAAAGTGTGCCCGCTCTCTTTACGGAAAATTTTCCCGAGAAACGAGTTCGAACGCTCAAAGACCAATTTGGCCAAGATAGGATGGTAGTCATTGATGATGGAGAAAATTAAGCAAGAGTTGGAAAAAGGTAGAGCTGTCGTTTTGCCGACAGAAACAGTTTATGGTCTCTTTGCAAAAGCGCTAGATGAAAAAGCTGTTGATCATATCTACCAGCTTAAAGGTCGTCCAAGAGACAAGGCACTTAATCTCAATGTCGCTAGTCTAGACGATATCTTGAACTTTTCTAAGAATCAGCCGCCTTATTTACAACAACTAGTTGAAAACTTTTTACCTGGGCCTTTGACCATTATCCTAGAAGCTAATGGCAAGGTTCCCTACTGGGTCAATTCAGGCTTGACGACAGTTGGTTTTCGGATACCGAGTCACCCTGTAACTCTGGAGTTGATTCGTGATTTCGGCCCATTAATTGGCCCATCTGCTAATCTGTCAGGTCAGGCAAGTGGTATTAGCTTTAAAGAAATTTTAAAAGACTTCGGTCAAGAAGTTCTGGGAATAGAAGATGATGCTTATTTAACAGGTCAAGATTCGACTATTTTAGACTTATCTGGTGCCAAGGTGAAAATTTTACGTCAAGGAGCGATTACACGAGAAGATATCCTTGCCAAGATTCCCGAAATTCCTTTTGAGGAGGTATGATATGCTACGTGCTTTGAAACCAACAGATGTTGCATCTATTTATGAGATTAACAAAGAGGCTTTAGGTTATGATTTTAGTCCAGAGGAAACGGCTAGTCAACTAGCTAAGTTGTCTCAAGATTCCCATCACTTCCTGCTAGGTTTCGAGGATTCAACCAATCATGACTTACTAGGTTATGTTCATGCTGAGGTTTATGAATCCCTTTATTCAAAAGCAGGTTTTAACATCCTAGCTTTAGCTGTTTTGCCTCAAACACAATGTAAAGGCATCGGGAAAACTTTGCTCCAAGGATTAGAGCAAGAAGCAGAAAAACGTGGCTACAAATTTATACGTTTAAATTCTGCAGACCATCGTATTGGTGCGCATGCATTTTATGAAAAAGTTGGTTATACTTGTGATAAGATGCAGAAACGATTTATTAAGTTAATTAAAGGAGAAAAGCTATGATTTTTGATAAAGATGATTTTAAAGCTTATGACGCAGAACTTTGGAATGCTATTGCTAAAGAAGAAGAACGCCAACAAAATAATATTGAATTAATCGCTTCAGAGAACGTTGTATCTAAGGCTGTAATGGCAGCGCAAGGTTCTATCTTGACTAATAAATATGCTGAAGGATATCCTGGACGTCGTTACTATGGTGGTACTGATGTAGTGGATGTTATCGAAAGTCTAGCTATTGAACGTGCGAAAGAAATCTTTGGTGCTAAATTTGCCAATGTCCAACCTCACTCAGGAAGTCAAGCTAACTGTGCAGCATACATGGCCTTGATTGAACCAGGTGATACAGTTATGGGGATGGATTTAGCTGCGGGTGGGCACTTGACTCACGGAGCTCCTGTAAGTTTCTCAGGTCAAACCTATAACTTCGTTTCATATAGCGTTGATCCGGAGACAGAGCTATTGGACTTTGAAGCCATCTTGAAACAAGCCCAGGAAGTGCAACCAAAACTTATCGTTGCTGGTGCCTCAGCCTATTCTCACATTATTGATTTCTCAAAATTCCGTGAAATTGCGGATGCTGTGGGCGCAAAACTCATGGTCGACATGGCCCACATTGCTGGCTTGGTTGCAGCCGGTCTTCATCCAAATCCAGTTCCATACGCACATATCACAACGACAACAACTCACAAAACTCTTCGTGGACCACGTGGTGGGTTGATTTTGACGAACGACGAAGACCTTGCTAAGAAAATCAATTCCGCTATTTTCCCAGGTATCCAAGGTGGACCATTAGAGCATGTTGTTGCTGCTAAGGCTGTAGCCTTTAAAGAAGTATTGGATCCAGCCTTTAAAGAATATGCTGCTAATGTTATCAAGAACAGCAAGGCTATGGCAGATGTCTTCTTGCAAGATTCTGATTTCCGTATTATCTCTGGTGGTACTGAAAACCACCTCTTCTTAGTGGATGTCACAAAGGTTGTAGAAAGTGGAAAAGTAGCCCAAAACTTATTGGATGAGGTCAACATTACCCTTAATAAAAATTCAATTCCTTACGAAACATTGTCACCATTTAAGACAAGTGGTATTCGTATCGGAGCGGCAGCAATTACTGCTCGTGGTTTTGGTGAAAAAGAAAGCCGTCAAGTTGCTGAATTGATTATCAAAGCCCTTAAAAATGCAGAAAATGAAACTGTTTTAGAAGAAGTGAGAAGTGAAGTCAAAGCCTTGACAGATGCCTTCCCATTATACGAGGACTAACATTTTATGGACATTTATATTAAGAAAGCCATTATCCATCAGTTCAGCCCTGATGATACAGAGTTGTTCTTAGCGGATAAGCTTCTCAATATCACTCCTAAAATCGAGGAATACTTGCGTAAAAAAGTGGAGCGCGTTTATTCGGATGATGCCAAAACTGGAATTTTCGAAGAAGATAATCCTTTTTTCAACAACATCACAGAAGATCTAATGGAAACATCTGTGACGATTGCCAATCTCTGGAAAGAGGAATTCTCTGTATCTGAAAATCAAAAGACAAATGACTTGGTTTTTGTCCAGTTTTCAAAAGAGGGAGTTGAACACTTTGCATTTTTACGCATTGCATTGCGTGAAACCTTGACTCACTTAGGTGGTGAGGTTGACAATCCAATCAAACTGACTCAAAATAACTTACCTGGATTTGGAACTGGAGCAGATGAAGCCCTAGTTGTTAACCTCCAAAGTCGCAAGTATCACTTGATTGAAAAACGCATCAAGTATAATGGAGCCTTTTTAAACTATTTTTCTGAGAATCTTATCCAAGCACAACCAAAGATTTCACCTAAGAAATCCATTAAGGAACTAGAAAAAACGGCTCAAAAGATTGCCGAAACCTTTAACACAGATGATTTTCAATTTCAATCCAAGGTAAAATCAGCAATTTTTAATAATCTTGAAGAGAATAATGAGCTTTCTCCAGAAAAATTAGCCAATGATCTTTTTGACAATAATCTTACTGCTCGACTTAGCTTCATTGACCAGGTCAAAGAAGCAGTACCAGAGCCAGTACAGTTTGATGAGATTGATGCCAGTCGTCAGTTGAAGAGATTTGAGAATCAGAAACTTTCCTTGTCAAACGGAATTGAACTTATCGTACCAAACAATGTCTATCAAGATGCAGAATCTGTTGAGTTTATCCAGAATGATAATGGAACCTATTCTATCTTAATCAAAAATATCGAGGATATTCAAAATAAATAATGTTTAAATTGATACGAAGAGTGCTAGTGCTAGCAATCTTCCTTTTCGTTGGATATAAAGCTTATCTCATTCGCCAGGATGTCAAACAAGTTATGACCTATCAACCCATGGTACGTGAAATCTTGAACGAAAGAGATACTCCAGCAAACGAAGAGCTTGTGCTCGCTATGATCTATACAGAAACTAAGGGTAAAGAAGGAGACGTGATGCAGTCAAGTGAATCTGCTAGCGGCTCTACTGATACCATAAACGATAATGCAAGTAGTATTCGTCAGGGAGTTCAAACCTTGACGGAAAATCTCTATCTAGCTCAAGAAAAAGGAGTGGATGTCTGGACAGCCATTCAAGCTTATAACTTTGGACCTGCTTATATCGATTTCATCGCTCAAAATGGGAAAAAGAATACTCTTGCACTTGCTAAGCAATACTCCAGAGATACAGTTGCGCCGATACTAGGGAATACAACAGGAAAAACCTATCGCTACATCAATCCAATTTCAATTTTTCAAGGTGGAGAACTATATGTAGATGGAGGAAACTATTATTACTCTAGACAGGTTCAACTAAATCTCTATATTATGAAGATTTTTAATCTATTTTAAGAGAGTGGGGCAGAAATCGTTAATTCGCTAGAATTCGATTTCGTTGTCCCACCTCTGCACAGTTGAGTAGGGCTGTAAAAGCTGATGCAATCAGTCTACTAGAGCCCACTCAACCACTGCGTCTTGCTCGACAATCCAAAGACAATTGAGAGGCTAGGACTTTTGTCCCAGCCTCTTTTATAAGTTTTCTTTAAGGATACTTTAATATGCTAGAGGAGAAAAGGAGGAACGTCTCATGCGAAAGAAATTCTTTCTGACTAGCGCTGCAGTACTTTTAGCAGTTGCAACACTGCAAAGCGCCCAGGCAGCTACTGATGTTCAAAAAGTAATTGATGAAACCTATGTTCAACCTGAGTATGTCTTAGGTTCTTCACTAACGGAAGATCAAAAAAATCAAACACTTAAAAAACTTGGCTATGATGCCTCTAAAGATACTAAAGATTTGAAGACCATGACACCAGATGTCTACTCAAAGATTATGAATGTAGCCAACGATTCGAGTCTTCAGCTTTATTCATCAGCAAAAATTCAAAAATTAGGAGAAAAATCTCCGCTTGAGGTGAAGATTGAAACACCTGAAAACATCACTAAAGTGACGCAAGATATGTACCGTAATGCGGCTGTTACCTTGGGTGTGGAGCACGCGCGTATCACCGTTGCGGCACCAATCCCAGTTACTGGTGAAAGTGCCCTAGCTGGTATTTACTATTCTCTTGAGTCCAATGGTGTCCAACTTCCACAAGAAAATAAAGACTTAGCTCAGGAAGAGTTAAAAGCCTTGTCAGATATCAATGATGAAAACAAGGACAAATCAGGCTTTGATGCTAATAAACTGAACGTAGCCCTTGCTGATATCAAAGCTGCAGTCGCTAAGGCTAAAGAGTCTAAGGGTGAACTTACAGAAGATGATGTTCGTAAGATTGTCGAAGATACTTTGAAGAACTACAAACTGGATCAAGTGGTTACAGGCAACCAAGTCAATGTCATCATCAACTTTGCATTCAATCTTTCAAAGAGCGATATTCTTAATAACGAAGACTTTACTAAGACGCTAAAAGATCTGAAACAAAGTATCGTTGCACAAGCAGGTGATAGTTTCAGCAATATCGACCTAAACTTTGATGCCAATAAAGCTATTCAAGACGGTGGAAACATCCTTAGTTCAATTTGGCAAGCTATCCTTGATTTCTTCAAGAGTTTTGGTGCTTAGGTCAATTCATGGTATAATAGATGGTAACAGGATTGTTGCCGTCTTTTTTTGACGACTCATAGAAAGTGAAGAATATGTTAAAGAAAAATGATATTGTAGAAGTAGAGATTGTCGATTTGACACATGAAGGTGCAGGTGTGACCAAGGTAAATGGTCTGGTCTTTTTTGTAGAAAATGCTCTGCCGACTGAGAAAATCCTTATGCGTGTCCTTAAAGTTAATAAAAAGATTGGATTTGGTAAGGTTGAGGAATATCTCACACAATCTCCACATCGTAACCAAGATTTAGATTTGGCTTACTTGCGTTCAGGAATTGCTGACTTGGGGCATCTTGCTTATCCAGAGCAGCTTAAGTTTAAAACTAAGCAAGTAAAAGATAGTCTTTATAAGATTGCTGGAATCACGGATGTAGAGGTTTCTGATACTCTTGGAATGAAACATCCGATCAAGTATCGTAATAAGGCACAAGTACCTGTTCGTCGGGTTAACGGTGTTCTGGAAACTGGTTTCTTCCGTAAGAATTCCCACGACCTTATGCCCTTGGAAGATTTTTACATTCAGGATCCAGTCATTGATCAGGTTATTCTAGCCCTACGTGATTTACTCCGTCGATATGACTTGAAGCCTTACGATGAGAAGGAGCAGTCTGGCTTGATTCGTAACCTTGTTGTACGTCGCGGACATCATTCAGGTCAAATCATGGTTATATTAGTGACAACTCGTCCAAAAGTTTTCCGAGTTGAACAGTTGATTGAACAATTGATTAAGCAATTTCCAGAAATTGTATCTATCATGCAGAACATCAATGAACAGAATACCAATGCGATTTTCGGGAAAGAATGGCGTACACTTTATGGTCAAGATTACATTACCGACCAAATGTTGGGCAATGATTTCCAAATCTCTGGACCGGCCTTTTACCAGGTCAATACAGAAATGGCGGAGAAACTTTATCAAACGGCCATTGACTTTGCGGAGTTAAGTGAAGATGATGTGGTCATTGATACCTATTCAGGAATCGGGACCATTGGCTTATCAGTCGCTAAACATGTCAAGGAGGTCTATGGGGTCGAAGTCATCCCTGAAGCCGTTGAAAATAGCCAGAAGAACGCAGAATTGAACGGTATCACCAATGCCTACTATGTCTGTGATACAGCAGAAAATGCTATGAAGAATTGGCTCAAGGAAGGCATCAAACCAACTGCCATTTTGGTTGACCCACCACGCAAGGGCTTAACCGAAAGCTTTATCAAAGCAAGCGCTCAAACAGGAGCTGACCGCATTGCCTATATCTCCTGTAATGTCGCAACCATGGCGCGTGATATCAAACTCTATCAAGAATTGGGCTATGAATTGAAGAAAGTCCAGCCGGTGGATCTGTTTCCGCAGACGCATCATGTCGAATGTGTAAGCTTGTTGGTAAAATCGTAAAATCTTTTAATGAAAGGGATTTTAAAAACCACTATTAACAGTGGTTTTTTTATCAAAAGAAAATAATGTTTTTAGCTAAAATTATTTTATGTGCTTTAAAAAAGACAACTAACTAAAAGCCGTTTAAAATGTAGTGCATCCGCTTTATTTGTGGTATAATATTTAAAGATTTATTTAACTGGAGGAGTAATTAATGAAATGTCATCTTTCCACTTTGATGGGGAAATCAAGATTGTGCATACAAGATGTTCATAAACAAACAAAGTTAGCTAGAAGTACTATTACTCAACTTTATCATGATAGAGCTACTAGGATAGATTTTGAAACAATTGAAAAATTGTGTAAGTTATTTGATTGTGAGATTGGTGACTTACTTACACTAGAAGGAACAAAAGAAGAATTGGAGCAGGATAAAATGAATTTTAGAGCTGTTTCATTATTTGCGAGTGCTGGAGTAGCAGAAACTTATTTTGAAAAGCATGGTATTGATGTGAAGGTTGCTGCTGAGTTATTACCTGAGCGAGTGAGAATATACAAACATCTTTATCCTAATGTAAATGTATTTCAAGGAGACTTAACCGATAAAGAAATTTATGATAAAGTTATCAAAGCAGCTATAGACAAAAAATGTGATTTTTTAATAGCAACTCCTCCTTGTCAGGGGATGAGTACTGCTGGTAAGAAACTTAAAGATGATCCTAGAAATAGGTTAATCATGGTTGTAGTTGAAGCAATCAAACAACTTAAACCTAAATTCGTAATTATTGAAAATGTTCCAGAGATTCTAAATACGATGATTGAAATCAATGGTGAGTGGGTTTTAATTAATGATTATCTTGTCGCGGAGTTGGGAGAGGAATATAGATTTAATGAGAATAAAGTTGTCAGTGCTAAAAATTATGGAGTTGCTCAGTCGAGAGAACGTTGTGTGTATCTCTTATCGAGAATTGATACTAACATTCAGTGGGAATTTCCAGAGCCATCAACTAAAATTGTGACTATGCGTGATGCTATTGGTGACTTACCATCATTGGATCCTGATGTCACAGATATTAGTGAGGAAGAAAGATTTAGGCTGTTCCCAGATTACTATATAAAAAAAGAAAGAGGACTTGCTGTATCGAAATGGCATTTTCCACCAAAGCATAAGTATAGACATGTTATTGCAATGATGCATACACCAGAGGGGTGTTCAGCTTGGGAGAATGAAAAGTACTATCCTACTTTAGCAGATGGGACAAAATCTAAAGGATATAAAAATACTTATAAAAGACAATGGTGGGATAAACCAGCGTATACTGTAACTAAATATACAAGTAGGATTGGCTCTCAAGAAAATGGGCATCCCGGATATGCGATTGTTGATTCTGCTAATGAAGAAGAACGAATTTGGTCTGATGCTAGGGTTTTATCGATTTTCGAATTAATGAGAGTGTCTTCATTACCTGATGATTGGAATATTCCTGATAATGCTAGTAGTAATCTAATACGTGAAATTCTTGGTGAGGGAGTTCCACCGAAGTTAATTGAGCAAGCAATAATAAGATTGGAGCAATTATTAAGTGAGTGATGTAAAATTTAAAAAAAGAGTCAAAGCACTTTCCCTATTTTCAAATGTTGGTATAGCAGAGACTTATTTATCGGATTTAGGTGTGGATGTGTGTGTTGCTAATGAACTTTTAGAGGATAGATGTAAGTTTTATTCACATTTATATCCAGATGTTAATATTATCCAAGGTGATATTACAGATAGTGAAGTTTTCGATAAAGTGATGTTGAGTGCAAAAGAAGCTGGTGTTGAAATGGTTATTGCTACTCCCCCTTGTCAAGGGATGTCAAATGCGGGTAGAAAAGATCCTAAAGATTCTAGGAATTTTCTTGTCCACTATGCAGTAGAAGCAATAAAAGAATTGAAACCTAGATTTGTCATTATTGAAAATGTTACAATGCAGCAACATACGCAGATATTATATAACGATGAGTATATTTTTATTCCTGACTATATAGAGCGAGAATTAGGTGCTATTTACAATATCAATACAGATCGTATTGTTAATACAATGGATTATGGGATCCCACAATCAAGACAGCGGTATATCTATCTAATGACCTTAAAATCTGAAGGAGTTAAATGGGAATTTCCTCCAAAAGAGGAAAAAATTATAACGTTGCAGGATGCTATAGGTTCACTTCCTTCGTTGGATCCACATATAAGAGAAAAGGATGAGCAGTGGCGATTTCCTGATTATGAAATAAAGAAATTAGAAGGTTTAAAAGTGTCAAAATGGCATTATCCTCCTACTCATAGCTGGAAACAAGTTGAGTGGATGATTCATACTCCTAGCGGGACTTCAGCATTTAAAAATGATAAATTCTTCCCTATGACAAAGGGGCGAAGAATTAAGGGAGCACCTAGAACATACATGAGAATGTTTTGGGAAAAGCCCGCAACAACAATAATGCAAAATAGTGGTGTAATATCAGCATTTTCTACTGTGCATCCAGGAAGATGTATTGTAGATAGTGATAATGACGAACTTCGTGAATATTCTGATCCACGAGCTCTATCAATATATGAATTAATCATTCTTTCTTCATTACCACTAGATTGGAATATTCCTAAATGGGCAAAAGAAGTTTTTATTCGCAAAGTTATTGGAGAAGGTATACCTCCATTACTTATAAAAAAAGCAGTCATTTCTCTTATAAAGGAGGGACGTTATGATAGGTAAACTTACCATTGATAAAGCGAGTATGAATTTAAGTTACTTTTTGTATACAATTAAGATTATTTCATCTAATAACGGCAGTGTAAGTCGCAGTGATTTTAGTATTCAGATGGGGAAGTTTATAGGTCAACCTTCTGTTAACGCAAATGGTAGAGAAAACCGAACTCCATTTAATAAGAGTAAGCTTCCTAGATATTTTGGGTTTGTAGATGTAAAAATTGGTTCTAATAGTGAACAGTTACTAGTATTAACTCATAGAGGAGAAATTCTTAAGAATTATATTGAAGATTCTGGTATTGATATTGAATCTAAAAATAGGTTTAAGATTAAAGAAGAGAACCGTTCTGATTTTATTAACTTAATATTTGAAAGTGTAATTTTTGATACTTTTGGAAAGAATAACTGTGGTGCCGAACAATCAAATACAGATATTGAACCAGCTAAAATCGTTTTTAAGACTATATACGAGCTTGGCTCAGCTACTGCAGAGGAGATTTGTTTTGTAATTTACGGGTTGAATAGAGGGAAAAATGGGATAAATGCTAGTCCTGTTTCATCTTTCGAGGAGGCCATTGAAACAATTAAAGTAAATCGAGCAAATAGTATTGATGACTATAGTGATCTTATTGAACAGTGGAAAATTGAAAATATTGTCAATGACTGTAAAATTATTAATATTTTTACTGATCCAAATATAGATTTATTAAAAAGTGAAAAAGCTGAGAATAGTAAAAAAATATACTATTCTTTGAGTGATAAGTTGGAAGCCATTCATAAAAAACAAATTGAAGCGATACCAGCTACTTTCCAACCTTTACAAATTTTTGCTTACTCAAATGACAATCTTAAATCTATAAAGAATTGGATTAATGATACAGTATTAGGTAGAGTAAGCGATGAGACCTTCGTTTACAGGTATCAATCGGATTATCAGGAGCCACTGTTATTTGCTTATGATTCAGATGAAGAATTCCAGCCGTTTCTATTTGAAAAAGCACTTTTAAAATCTTTTAATGATAGCAAAAACAACATTTATCTTATTATTGAGGGAATTGATGAAGATACGCTTTATAAAACATTTGGTAAATTTGCTCAATTGCTGAATAGGGAAAATAATTTCCTAGATAATTATAATGGTTATTCAAGAACACCTGTTGAAGATGAGGCTTTATACCAGTATTTAGTTAAAAACTCAAAAGAAGCTAAATCTATATTGTCACAGAATGAAATAATTATTCCACCTAATTTAAATATTATAGGAGCTATTATTATGGATGAAAAAAAAACTGATATGATTTTTGATTTTGAATTCAAGAGAGTCATGATTAAAGATGACTTAGAAATAAATGAAAATATAAATAATGTAAAGTTAGAGTATGAAACAACTCATGAGAGTGTTTTTCCACTGAACCGTGTTCTTTTCGGTGCACCTGGTACTGGTAAGAGTCATAAGTTAAGTAAAGAGATGGTTGAACTACTTGAAAATCCGGAAAAAGATTATGAGAGGGTAACTTTCCATCCAGATTATGTCTTTTCTCAGTTTGTTGGCACATATAAACCAGTTCCAATTGTAAAAAAAGATGGAGAGCAAGTTAAAGAGGAAATTACTTACCAGTATGTACCTGGCCCTTTTATTCGTGCATATGTAAAAGCGCTTAAGAGTGCTCAAACAGATAATCCCAAACCTTATCTTTTATTGATTGAAGAAATTAATCGTGCGAAGGTTGCGGCAGTTTTTGGTGATATTTTCCAACTTTTGGATCGAACAGATGGTGTCAGTGAGTATCCAATCCGTACTTCTGAAGATTTGAGACAGTATCTTGCAAACGAACTGAAAGTTTCAGAAGATCAAGTTGATACATTGACTTTGCCAGATAACCTATATATTTGGGCTACTATGAATAGTGCTGACCAAGGTGTTTTCCCTATGGATACTGCTTTTAAGAGACGCTGGGATTTTGAATATCTAGAACTGGATGGCGGAGAATCTGATATTGGAGGATATAAATTTAATGTTGCGGGTCAAACTTATGAGTGGAACGCACTTCGTAAGGCTCTTAATGAAGTTTTATCTGAAGACTATAATATCAATGAAGATAAGTTGATGGGGCCATTCTTCATTAAACTTGATCAATATAAAATTGAGATAAAATCAGATGATAGTAATACAGCCGAGTCAGATAAGAAATATTATGATCCTATCCTAAATGACAAGTTCCTTGATATGTTCAAGAGCAAGGTATTGATGTATCTCTTTGATGATGCAGTTAAGCAGAAGAGGAAATATTTCTTCCAAGGAGTAGAGAATTCCAACAGATACTCAGTTATCTGTAAAGAATTTGAACAAAATGGCTTGCAAATTTTTGATCATAAAGTCTCTAAAAAATATGAATTGTTTGCTTCAAACGACAAGGAATAGACTATATGAAATCAGTGTTTATTCGTGAACAAAAGAGATATACCTTTCATGAACTTCAATTTAGATTTAATCTAGATAAAGAGCCACTTCAAAACTTACTCCAACGCTTGAAATCCTTTGGTATCTTAAAAACTGTAAAAAATACTAAGGAACAACAGGAGCTATCAGACTTGTTTGAAGAAGATGCTGAACTGGAGGAAGTTTCTTCGGGTGGGAGTGAGTCGCTCTATGTCTTTACCTATGTCGGGCTTGTGATGATTCAAAATTTCGTTCTTAAGTGTTATCCTAAGTATATAGATAAGGAAGAAGATCTCGATATTAAGCTCAAAGAGGTTATCCAAGTCATTGAGAAAGCTAATCAGAAGGAACAAGAGATATTGATTTATTCAGAGTATGATTCAGGAAGCTCTTTCAATGAACTAGCTCTAATTATGTATCTCTTGAATGATTATTTTGAGTATGGTTTGTATAATGTTGAGGATACAATTCTAGAAATAAATGGCTATGGGGATATCAACTGGGATAAAACAATTAATGACACTTTTACCATTATTTCGAATAATCGACCTTATTATCCAGAGTTGGTTACTCAACGGAAGATTGATGATGAGACACACTTTATCAAACTACTTCATGAAATTATTTTGACTCAAGCGACTAAGATTTTACAGGTTGCTAATTTGAATGATTTGTTAGGCTTACCAGAACTTCTTTTGACAGAGGAGGAGTTGGATGATTTATCTGAAAAGGACTATATTCTTTATCGAATCGAGCAGCAACTTTCGGTAGAGTTTAATACTAGAAACCAATTGTTACTGAAAGCTCTTTATATCTATGTTGATAAGAAGGATACATCATCAGAAAAAAGTGATATCAGTTTCTTTGGAACGAACTCATTCCATGTAGTTTGGGAGAAAGCTTGTGCAGTAGCTTTTGAAAACCATCTTGATCATTCACTCGAGTCTCTTGGACTGGGTGATAGCACACAATCCTTGAAGGAATTTTTAGAAAAACCCAAATGGACATCTAAAGGAATAACTCAGTATAGTTCTAAAACTCTTGTACCTGATACAATATCTATACAAGATTCATTATTTATGATTTTCGATGCCAAGTATTATCTTTTAAAAGTTAAAAAAAAGGGACTGTACAATAATCCAGGGATTGAGGATGTCACGAAGCAATTCTTGTATCAATTAGCTTATAGAGATTTGGTTTCTGCCCAAGAAAAAAATCTAGTTGTGAAAAATTTCTTTGTGATGCCAACTGAGTCAGAAACAGATCTCGACTTTGGTTCAGTGACCATGGAGATTTTTACAGGTAAACCTTTGGAATTGAGTCCTGTTTTTATTATTAAGTTGAATGTCGCTGAAGTTTATCGTGCTTATTTAAAGGAAAGCCCACTTAATGAAGTAATTGAAATATTAAAAGGTAGTAGTAGTGTTTAGTTGATTAATTGAATAGTTTAAAAAATAATAAATGAGGGAATTGAATATCAATTACACATTATGTTATTCGTAGGTATTTATCAGAGATTGCATCTAGAGTTAATGATAGGGTGCAAACATTATTTTACAAAAGGATTATGGAGAAAAAGTACTAATTGGTAACTTTGTGTTTTAGTTTTCACAGTGTGTAGTGTTATTGGAGTAAATGACTAACTATTTTAGTAATAAATAATTTTACACATTTATTTTAGATAGGTATTTGGTACAAGACTGTATATACTTTCGTTCTAAAGTATTACTTAAATAATAATTTTTCAATTTTGTTCTATAATATAGAATTTTGCTAGTACTACACGCTTAATGTGTATCTTTACTCGTAAAAGCCTAGAAACCTTGTAACAAAAGGGATAATCAAAAGCCTTGATTGTAAGGCTTTTTTTGTGTTTTTGTGATAGAATATAGGTAGTTATAATCGACAGCAACTAAGAAGCAGTAAAAAAATATTATTCATAGAATAATCAGGATTAGGAAGATAAAATGACAGAAATTGACAAAAAGAATTTAAAAAATTATCTTTATTGTACATTTGGAATTACTTATATAGCTTGGGGGATTCTTGCCATCTTTACGCAATCTCATATTTTGGGATTAGAAACATTTATAGGGAGAATGTTACATATAGTAGGTGCACTTGGTCCAGCTATTGCAAGTGTCTTTTATTTGAAAAGGAATAATATAAAATTTAAACATTTTGTATTTAGTAAGAAAGAAAATAGTAGTATTTATTTCATTATTCATTTGTTAGCAATTTTGATACTATTTTCTTTATCTTCCTTAGAATTAAACGGAGTATCAATTTACCTGATGCCACTATTCTATATTCAATTAATCTTTTTTGGTGGTGGTCACGAAGAATTAGGATGGAGAGGCATACTACAACCCTTACTTGATAAAAAATATACTTATTGGAAATCTAATTTGATTGTAGGATTAATTTGGGGGATATGGCATCTGCCTTTATGGTTTATTGTTGGAGAAAGTCATCAAGGATTTCCTTTTATTTTATTTTTTATATATACGTTATTTTTAAGTTTTGTTTTAGGGCTTCTTTACCGTCAAACGCAATCTGTGGGGTATTGTATTTTATTTCATGCGTTCGCAAATTTGTTAAATCTCTATTTTGTGTTGAAGATTAATCTTACTTTTATTATCATTTTTATTGCTTATTTAATTTATACAATATTGGCGAGTAATAGAATTAGTAAGGAAAAGAATTTGTATTCAAAATAACTGGCTATACTCTAGAAAATGAAAATGATTTTGTTCAAGGTAATAAAGTAGAAATAACGAACATTTAGATGAAAGGTATAGAGTAAACATGAGTTTCTTATTTGAAGAATTTAACACCATTTGTTTCCATTTAAATCGAGTCGGAATTACACCGACACTGATGGGCTCTTTGGGATTTGAGTTTAGAACGAAAGAAAATTGGGAGCCGTCTGACATTGACATTCATGTACCTGGTGACCCTAGAGGTTGGGAAGCACCTGACCATCTCAGAATTTATGACTGGGACAAGATAATGAAAGTGATGAAAGACTTAGGCTACATCTTAATAGATATTCATGAGCATGAATTCCAAAAGGATAGAGAGTGTGTTGAATTTGGAAGTATCGATTCCTTACTCGATTTTGCAGGAGTTTCGGAATCGGATATAGAGCTTATTCACATTGAAGGCATCACTTTTCGTCTTCCAAGTCTGGAGCAGTATCTAAGTATTTACAAAGCTTCTTCTCAAGACTCCTATAGAAATGAACAAAATAACAATAAGGATTTTAAAAAGATCGAGTGGCTGGAAAAACATTTGTAAATTATCAAATGAAAAGTAGTAAGTTGTAAGACTGGATGCTATGTTATTTCTATTGGTTATTTAATTTATACTATATTGGCTATTAATAGAATTAGTAAGGAAACAACATTTTAAATTTTAGAAAAGGAAGTATTATCATGGGAATATTCGATGATTTTGAGTACAAAGAAAAATGCCAAAATGAAGAAAAAGTAATTGAAGTACTTAAAAAGATTTTAAGAGCAATTCATCTAAATAACTATAGTGATATTATGGATTGTATTGATGGTTTAGAAGTTGATGATGTAAAAGAGTTACTTGAATACATTGACGACTCTTTACAATTAAATGATTTTGATAAAATTGATGAATATGGTGTAGAATGTAATTTCCATCCGAATTATGAGTATTCTCAACTACAAGTTTATGAATTCAATGATCAAACTGGCTTTGCTGTTGAATATCAGATGACCTCCGATTCTGAATTAGTAGATCTAACCCTACAATTAGAATTTTTATACCAAGAGGATGGTTACAAAATAACTTCTATAGATGTAGATCCTGGCTAAACTATACTTATTTATCATTGTTATTTAATACATGTGAATACTTAGGATAGATAATTAGGTTGTAAGTTGCTTAAATCTCGGTTGGTTTTTCAAATATTGGAAGGATTAATGATGTATATATTGGAATTGTATCAAGGTGATTATCAAAAGGATTTAGTTGCTTTTGATTCTTTAGAGGAGGGAAAAGCCTTTGTAGCTAAAATCCCTGGGTATACTCTAGAAAACGAAGATGGGTTTGAAGTGGAGTATGTTAATCCAAAAAATCTGCCGGATTATATGGAGATTGTCTATAATGGAAACATTGTCCCTTTATCTAGATTTTCGTTTGACCCTGAGGAAAATGTGGACATTATTTGGAAAGAAATTTCAAATCTATCCGTTAAAAACGATAAAGTAATCGAAGGCGCTACAAAAATCGACGCGTATGTTGTTAACAACGATGAAGCGAAAGCTTATGTCGAAGCTAGAGAAGCAAACTTCCGCAAGGTAAAAGCCTTCTTAGAAAGCAAAGGGTACGAAGTCGATAGAAGCTTTTTGGGAAGTGAAGACGGCGAAGCAATTCTCTATAGAAAAAAAGGCTCCGAAGACTGGCACTTCTTATGTCATTTAGATCCAATGTTCGTAGAGATTGAAGATGTAGAGGGATATGTAAAAGAAGCGATGGAAGAGATGCAATAGTCAACCGACTTCTTTGTGAGTGTATGCCACTGCTTGAGTAGACGGATTGAGCGGTAAAGAGAAACATCTAGCAATATCTAGCTTCTTAAGAAGAAAAGCCATTATGAAAATGGTAATCTGGAGAACTTATCTTGTAAAAAAAGATATTTTTGGTTTAATAAAAGATGAACTTTGGACCTTAGTTGACAAGGGTTATCAGGCTTATTTTGGTGAACATAATTTTGTATTTGTCAATGATGAGAAAGTGAAGCTATTTGCAGTTTTGCAAGATGGTTCAGAAGAGATATACAAATTTACCATCATCTGGATGACTATCTTGAAGAAGTTGCTCACGAAAAATTTTAAATAATGTGAGATGAAAATTGAAAATTAATGAGATGAGAAAATAGTGGTGGGAGAGATTTAATGCTAGAGTGGAAATTTATTATTCCAGAAGATGAATATGAAGCTAGTGCAGCTTTTAGTGAAAATAGTCATTACGAGATCTCTATGATATCTTTGAGGGGCAAGAAACATCTGATTAAATTGAATTTTCCCTTCTGTCATTTTTACCAAATCACAGATAGAGACTTATTTGATTCTCTTAATAAGATTCCTAGGTCGCCAGAGCTTGAATCCCCGATTTGTAAGCTAGAAACTAGTAGCCTGATTACAGAAGTGATTCATAGGGCGGGTGGAGTTTTGACTGAAGAAGACTTGGTTCATTTTCGTATTTGTGCAAAGAATCTAGTCATTGACTTAGTTCTCTATAAATATCAAGAGAGTACTATAAGGATAGAAAAGGTTAGTTAAAAATGAAGTGGGTTCATATTGGTGAGGCAATCAAGTATGATTGGTATGAATTACGGTGTCAACTTTCTCAAGAAAATCACCTGCAAATTTTTATCGAAGGTTTAAAGAATCAAAAGCTAAAATACTGTATAGATTTTGGTAAGATTCTTTTCTGCAGATCTATCGATGAGGGGTGGGACCTGAATTTGCTCGAAGAAGATTTACTTAGTGGACCAGAATTTCCTCATTTATCAGATGGGATTTTACTTGAAATGATAGACACTCATCTAAAAAACAGAGTTCAAAAGTTTTGTCCTGACCCCATCTATCACTACCAAGTACAGGGAATTAATTTTGGGATAGACGTCCTTACAGAGGCAAGTCCGATTATAAAAAAACTAGACTGAAGCCAAGGTGAAAACCGTCTTGTCAGTCTTTTTTTCTGTTTATGTAGTATAATATAAGATGTAGGTATTTTATTTTAAAAAAGTTTTTTACAAGAACGATTATTTATCTAGAAAGAGAAAAAATATGAAACGATCACTTGAATTTTTAAGAGAAAGAATCACCGATAAGATGCCCTTAGAGGAAATGGTAGCAATCTTTGAAGACTTGTGCCGTGAGCCTATTGAGGATGAGATGATTTTATTTGAAACAGGGACGTTTACAACTATATCTGATAAGCCAATGTTTCAACTATCGTTGGTAAGGCAAGCCCCAAATGAAGATGAAGAGTTTTATCAGGTTCACCTCGATATTTTCTATGAAGCATGTCAAGAGAATGAAATATTTCATGAATCAATCTGGGATGAAGATTTAGAGGAAAATATCTTTGATTACATTAGAGCTTCAGAGGTGTTTGCCTATGCTAAAGAGCAGGAATGCCAAGCGGTCAAAATTTATATGGACCAAACTTGAGATGGTTAGTTAAAGTATGAAAATCTAATGACAGGAGAATTATAAATGAATAAAATAATGGTAATCATCAATCCAACATCTGGTGGCGAAAAGGCTTTGGATTATAAGGTAAAACTGGAGAATAAAGCTAGAGACTATTTTGAAGATGTGGAGATTAAAATTACTGAGAAAGCTCTTGATGCGACAAACTTTGCAGCAGAAGCTTCTAAAGAGAAGTATGATGCTGTCCTTGTTTTCGGTGGAGACGGGACTGTCAATGAAGTCATCTCAGGTATCGCAGAAAAAGACTACATTCCCAAACTTGCAATTATCCCAGGAGGAACTGGAAATCTCATCACGAAACTATTAGAAATCAATCAGGATATTGATGGAGCTATTGACGAGCTTGATTTTAGTTCTACGAATAAGATTGATATCGGAAAATCAAATGGAAATTATTTTGGTTATATCTTTAGTATTGGTTCACTACCAGAAGCCATTCATAACGTTGGGATAGAAGATAAAACAAAATTTGGCATGCTAGCCTATGCGATTAACACCATGAAATCTGTTGTTACAGATCAAGCGTTCAACATTAGAGTTGAGACAGAAAATGGAAATTACATTGGGCCAGCCAGTCATGTCTTGGTTCTCCTTACCAATTATTTCGCTGACAAAAAAATCTTTGACGAAGACAAGGATGGTTATGCAAATATTTTGATCCTAAAAGATGCCTCAATCCTTACTAAATTGTCAGTTATCCCTGATTTATTAAAAGGGGATGTCGTCGTAAATGATAATATCGAGTATATAAAAGCTCGTCATATCAAAATCTCTTCTGATTCTGAATTGGAAACGGATGTTGACGGTGATAAATCTGATGACCTACCAGTAGAAATCAAGGTACTAGGTCAGCATATCGAAGTCTATTCTCAACCGAAAGAATAAGATTTTTAAGTTTAAATCATTTATTTAACGATATTTTATCAAAGGAAAACCTATGAAATTTAAAAGATTAGCAACTATTGGCCTTAGCTCAATGCTTCTTTTAAGCTTAATGGCATGTAGTCAAGTTCAAAAGACATCTGATGGAACTACTGAAACTTCAGCCAGTCAATCACAGTCCAATCAGGTTTCCTGGAAAGCAACTTATAGCAATTTGAACAATCAACCGAGTGTAGAAGAAGTTCGAAAAGCCTTGGTTGCATATTTGGATAAAGATAGTGTCGATGCATTTTTCAACCTTGTAAATGATTATAACGCTACTGTAGGTTCAGTTGGGTTAACTGGAGATTTTTCTACATTTACTAAAACAGACTATGATGTTGAAAAGATAAGCAATCTTTGGACACCTAAAAAGGGTGATTTTGTTGCTACCAACTGTCGTATTAACAGTTATTGTTTATTAAAAAATTCTATCGAAATTCCTAAATTAGAGAAAGATGATTCTCTCTTGTTTGTCGATAATGATGCCATTGACAAAGGTAAGGTCTTTGGTGAGGAAGACAAGGATGCTTTTGATATTTTATTCTCAAGAGTCAAGACCGAAGCAACGACAGATGTCAAAGTTCATGCTGCAAAGATGGAACAATTCCTTTCTCAATTCAAATTTAATGAAAATGCAAGAATGCTCTCCGTAGTCGTCCATGATGACTTGGATGGTCAATCCCTCTTTATTGGTCATGTCGGAATACTTGTGCCAAGCGAAGACGGTTATCTCTTTGTCGAAAAGCTGACCTTTGAAGAGCCTTATCAAGCCATCAAATTTGCAACTAAGGAAGATTGTTACAAATATCTAGATACAAAATACGAAAACTATACAGGCGAAGGTTTAGCGAAGCCGTTTATTATGGATAATGATAAGTGGGTTCAAGTCTAAAGGAAGTGATTATTATGGATACTTTGCTGGGACTGGTCGTTTTATTCTTGATAGGAACATGGGCTACTACGACAATCAAGGGTACTCAGTACAAACCAAAAAAGAATGAAAAATTTATTGGTTATATCAATCGATACGATGAAGATGGAGAACCCTACCAAGCTGAGATTTGGGAAGTCAGTGAAGATGAGGAGTAGACATATGGAATTACATGATTTTACAGAACAAGAACAAGAAATGATTAAAAAGGGATTAACTTTTTCTAAACTTAGCGATAAGGAAACAGCCGATAAGATAATCGCTCTAATTCCTCAAGAGATGATTAAGCGTATCCCGTTTTTTGTTAGAAGACATGCCATTACACGTACTGTCAAGAGAATTACACTTGAGTATCCAGAATTATACGCCGTTGCTGAACAAGAAGGCCAACTTCCTGAAAAGGAAGCTCAAGACTTACGACAAATTCTTACAGATATTTTCAAAGAAAAAATGAATAAGCATAAGATTAAATAAGCTTTGAGATTTAATAAGATATAGGAGTTGAGTATGGCTATTGATGGCATTAAAATCATTGACAGTGATCTAGGTTATGACATTTACAATGAAGTAGTCGGTCGCTATAGAGACGGTGAACAGGTGACGAACATTATAAAGGATATCCTCGATGAGGAGAAAGATTACTGTCAAACAGACTTTTTTACAGAAATTTATTGGACTGCTCTTGCCTACTCACTGTGGAAGATTGGTTACCTGACAGACGATATCAGAGATAAAACCTTGGTGCTTATCAAAAAAGGGGCTGATCCATTTTGGTTGGAAATAGACTCAAAGGCTTTGAAACAAAGGCAAAAGGTCTTGGATAAACTTGCTATCCAGTTGCAAACTGAAAATCCTAGACCTCTAAAGGTTCCTAAAGCAAAAGCTAAACGCAAACCTTACTTTGAAGAAGGAGATATCCTTGCTGTAAAGTTCGAAGATGAGTATGGTCTTGTCTTTGTATCTATGGTTGAGCAGAGTCCTAGAAAGCTTGAGTACCATCTGGCTTGCACGCGCCTCTTACAAACAAAAAAGCCCACCATCGATGATTTTTTGACCAGTCAAATCTCCTGTAAGATGGACAATACAAAGTTTGCTCTCGTTACAGACTGCTGGTTCAATCACAAAGATTTAGGACAATTATTAGAAAATATTGAAAAAATTGGACAGGTGAAACTTAGACCTTTTAGTCTTTGGATGCTAGCACCTGCCCAAAATTTAGAAGATATTTATGAAGAAATCACTAGAGATAAAGGTTCCTCTGGCCTTAGATTCATCGAAACCTATAAACTTGTCGATGATATTTTTTCAGTCTAATGTCTATCTGATAAGAGGAAAATAAGGCTGAATCATTCCCACATGCTTTCTTGGGCTCTAACACCATAGCTATCAAGCGAACCATCTGAATTGAACTTGACTTCAATACGGTATCTTTTCCAGAGATCGTAATCTGCTGTTTGGATGGTTAGGATGAAGTTGGCATCGGTATCAGAGACATTATAATCAGCAGGATTGACTTCAAAGATATCGATTAATTTTCGTGTTTGAAAGTCTTGGAGCTTGAGATTTGCTAGCTTGACATGATTGATAGAAATTTCCTGCAACTGATGGGGATCCTTGGGCGTTCTATAGTAGGTAATGACACAGTTTTTGAGTTGATCAGTATCTTTTCCTGTAGGAGTGAGGTTCATAAAGCCAAAGGACTGATCATCCCGCTTGACTTCGAGAAGCTGACCGTAGTAGAAGTGGTCGTTTTTGGGATTGGTAATCAAGCTCTCCGCGCCTTTATCTCCAAAGGTGAACCCATGCTCCAAAAGCTCGGAAGCCTTGGTCTCACCGATAACGACAGTGGTATCTTGAATGGTTACTGGAACAGGTTGCGCTGGAAGGCCACTCATCATCATGCAGAACATAAAAACATAACTCGTTAAAAAAGCTGTCCCGATAAAAGCGTTGGTTGATGCATAGGAATGACTGTTATGAAAGTTTTTTCTTATAGCTAGTACAACAAATTTTCCAAGACTTTTTAAAATCATACTAACAAGTACGATGAGAAATTGTTTTTTCAAACATTCATAAATGGCTTGAGGAAAGCTATTATCATGATAGTAGAAGACAGCCAATAGGAGTAGATTTACGATTAGATAGATTAGCAAGAACCAATGAATCTCTTTAAGGGCATTAGCATCAGTGATTTCTTCATAGTCAACGTGAATTCTTCCTTGAACAGCATGGCCAAGTTTATAAATCCATTTTGGAATGTCTTTGCCTTTTTTAACCGCAACTACAAGTCTGATATAGAGATAAATGGTAAAGGATAAGGACAGAAAGAAAAGAGCATAAAACCCTAAAACAAAACTAGTGAACATGACTACTTCCCCCGTTTTTCAATTGCTAGAGAACAACTTTGTTAGCTCCATTATAGCATTTTCTAAAGAAATAGATTTAGAAAAATCAGTATTATCCTAAAAGATTCAAAGGAGTAAAATCATGGGAATGATTGCCAATTATCAATATTTACCAGACGATGAATTAAAACAAATAAAGCTACTTTCTAATGAGGAAGAAGACTTGCTTGACCTAGAGGAAGATTATGCAGAAGAATATGAAATTTTTCTGGATATCGATAAAATGTGGGATGCCTTGGTCTTTGTCTTGACAGGATTTAGTAGTTCAGAATTTTTGGATGACAATCCCTTGAGAGAAGCTGTTTTAGGGGTGACTCCTCTAGAGGATGTATCTGAATATATCGCCTATACTGAAAAAAACAAGATAGCCGAGATTGTAGAAGCTTTAGAAAGTTTTGACATGGACAGGGCTATGACTGACTTTAGTATGGAAGCCTGTAAGAAAGCGGATTTGTATCCTGATATTTGGGATTATCTTGAGGAAGAGGAAGAAATCAAGGATGATATTTTGACCTGCTTTGTCAAAATGAAAGACTTTTACAAGGAAATCTTAAAGCTAAACGGGAATGTCTTAGTGACTATTTGTTAAGGTTTTTATATTCCATTAGAAAGGTAATCCTATGAATCCATTTTTAGAAAAATACATTACATTAAAAAAACAATACTTAGACCAAGATGGGCATCCTTCAAGTGTTGCAGCTCTTTATGATTTGGCTGATGAATTAGCTGAGTCAGATGATTTAGAAGAGAAGAAAGTCTTAGTTGACCTCTATGAACAATTGGGTCTCTACACTAGTGCCTATAGCTTATTGACCGAAATCTTAGACAAACCTGATCGAAAACAGATAAAGAAACTGAGCTGTTTACAAGAAATGAGTCAGAGTCATGGCGATCGTTTTGCCCTTCCTCGTCCTCTAAGAAAGGAAGAGAAGAAGCAAAAGCAGAACTTATTAAAGACTTTGCCCCATTTCCCTTATCATCCAGATCCATTAGCTACAGGTTCATTTGTTGAAGGAGAAGCCAAGGTTTGTCCATCTTGTGGGAAAGAAAGCAATGTTTATTATGCCCTTATACCTTATAGTATCGAGGATATAGAATATCTTTGCCCAATGTGCATTGCAAGTGGGCTAGCAGCTAAGAAATTCGATGCGGAATTTATCCAAGATGCAGAGTGGCAGGGTGAATTGGATCCAGAAAAGAATCAGCTGCTTTTTTGTCAGACTCCAGGCTACTTGAGTTGGCAGGGAGAAAATTGGCTTTCTTGTTGCCAAGATTATTGTGCTTACTTGGGTACAGTTGGCACTCGAGAATTGATGGATATGGGAATCGCTGAGCAAGTCTTGGCAGACTATGAAGAGCGTGGAGAATATCAAGATATTGAAGAATACTTGGTTAAGGATGGCTCTCTTTGCGGCTATCTTTTCAGATGCCTCCACTGTCAAAAATACCAGATTTGGGTTGATGCGGATTAATTTTTAACGATACAAGCACAATAACATAAATTTCTTTGGAATTTTAACGACTAATCATTAATCTAATTTAAGGGTATGAAAATCGGAACATTTTATCTTAGTATACTTTTGTCATCTATTAAGTTATCATATGAAAAATAGGAGCTACCAAACTTAGTTCCTATTTTATTATTTAAAGGCAAATTTGAAATAGTTTTCAATTTTTAGGTATAGTAAAAATACGAACAAAAATATAAATAATTTATAAAGTTTCCCCAAAATACTTTACAAATATGTGTAAAAATGATATAGTTATAAAGCTTAGAAAATGAGAAGATGTTTTCTAGTAAATATAAACCCGAGTAAAAAATGCCTACGGACAGGCAGGGTTGAATGCCGAAGCGTGGTTGAAAAGCCACATTATTGATAGGGTTAAAAGCCTACTTTTATAAGTTGATGTTAGGGCACTTGTCCTAATTCGTATAGATTTGTTAGTGTGGTGAAAGCACACGTCATCTTGTGAAACGATCAATAAAGTACGTAATATTTGCTACTAGAGAGTTAGGAAACATCAGGAACAGACATACTCAAAAGAAACAAACATAAACACGTCAGTAGATTGTAGAGCAGGTGCCAACCTGCTCTTTTTTCATAAGTATCCTTTAGAGCCTTACATGGTTAAGGTGTAAAACTATGGTAAAGGAGTATGTCTTTATAATGTTAAATCAAAACCAAGCTCCAATTTATGAGGGACTGGTCAAGTTACGAAAGAAAAGAATTGTACCTTTCGATGTACCAGGTCACAAGCGTGGCCGTGGAAATCCAGAGTTAGTTGAACTTTTAGGAGAAAAATGTGTAGGTATAGATGTTAATTCTATGAAGCCATTGGATAATCTGGGTCATCCTATTTCGATTATCAGAGAAGCTGAGGAACTAGCTGCAGAAGCTTTTGGAGCGGCCCATGCCTTTTTAATGATTGGCGGGACAACCTCATCCGTGCAAACCATGATTCTTTCCACCTGTAAATCCGGTGATAAAATCATCCTTCCTCGAAATGTCCATAAATCAGCCATTAATGCACTCGTTTTATGCGGAGCTATTCCCATCTATATAGAGATGAGTGTGGATCCCAAAATCGGTATTGCTTTGGGGCTTGAGAATGACCGTGTTGCCCAAGCAATCAAGGAAAATCCGGATGCCAAGGCTATTCTAATTAATAATCCAACCTATTATGGGATTTGTTCAGACCTTAAGGGATTAACAGAGATGGCTCACGCCGCAGGAATGAAAGTCTTAGTAGACGAGGCTCACGGTGCTCATCTACACTTTACAGATAAACTTCCTCTGTCTGCTATGGATGCAGGAGCAGATATGTCAGCTGTATCTATGCATAAGTCCGGTGGTAGCTTGACTCAAAGTTCTCTTCTTTTAGTTGGCGACCAGATGAATTCTGAGTACGTACGTCAAATTATTAATTTGACACAGTCAACATCAGCATCCTACTTGCTAATGGCTAGTCTGGATGTTTCTCGTAGAAACTTAGCCCTTCGTGGTAAAGAGTCCTTTGAGAAAGTTATTGAGTTATCTGAGTATGCTCGACGTGAAATCAATGCCATCGGTGGCTATTACGCCTACTCAAAAGAGTTAATAGACGGTGTCTCGGTTTGTGATTTTGACGTGACTAAGTTATCAGTCTACACTCAGGGGATTGGTTTAACAGGGATTGAAGTTTATGATCTCTTACGGGATGAATATGACATTCAGATCGAGTTTGGTGATATTGGCAATATCTTAGCTTATATTTCGATTGGTGACCGTATCCAAGACATTGAACGCTTGGTCGGTGCTTTAGCTGATATCAAGAGACTATACTCACGAGATGGGAAGGACTTGATTGCTGGAGAATATATCCAACCAGAGTTGGTGCTGTCTCCTCAGGAAGCCTTTTACTCAGATAGAAGAAGTTTAACCTTGGACGAGTCCATTGGTCAAGTCTGTGGGGAATTTGTCATGTGCTATCCTCCTGGCATCCCAATCCTGGCGCCAGGTGAACGGATTACACGAGAAATTGTCGATTATATTCAATTCGCCAAAGAACGTGGTTGTTCACTCCAAGGTACTGAAGATCCAGAGGTCAATCATATCAATGTCATTGAAAGAAAGGAGAACTAAATGGATTTATGGTTTTCTGAGGTTCACACTCCAGATGTGAAATTGTCCTTGAGAACAGCTAAGCAACTCTATGCTGGTAAAAGTGAATGGCAAGATATTGAAGTTTTAGATACGCCAGCTTTTGGAAAGATTTTGATTTTAAATGGGCATGTCTTGTTTTCAGACGCTGATGATTTTGTCTACAATGAAATGACAGTTCATGTTCCAATGTCTGTCCATCCTAATCCAAAGAAAGTTTTGGTTATTGGTGGTGGTGACGGAGGTGTTGCCCAAGTATTAACGCTATATCCTGAACTGGAGCAAATTGATATCGTGGAACCAGATGAGATGTTGGTTGAGGTTTGTCGTGAGTATTTTCCAGACTTTGCTGCAGGGCTTGATGATCCTCGTGTTACCATTTACTATCAAAACGGGCTTCGTTTTTTACGAAACTGTGAAGATGATTACGATATTATCATCAATGATGCGACGGATCCATTTGGCCATACGGAAGGGCTCTTTACCAAGGAATTTTACGGCAATAGCTATAGAGCCTTGAAAGAAGACGGAATCATGATTTATCAGCATGGTAGTCCTTTCTTTGACGAAGATGAGTCAGCATGCCGAAGTATGCACCGCAAGGTCAATCAAGCCTTTCCAATTAGCCGGGTTTACCAAGCCCATATCCCAACTAGTCCTGCTGGCTATTGGTTGTTTGGATTTGCATCAAAAAAATACCACCCTGTCAAAGATTTTGACAAGGAAGGTTGGAAAAAACGTCAGCTATTTACAGAATACTACACTGCAAACTTACATGTGGGTGCCTTTATGTTGCCTAAGTATGTAGAAGACATTTTAGAAGAAGAGGAAGGAAAAAAATGAGTCGTTTATTAGTTATTGGATGTGGGGGAGTCGCCCAAGTTGCTATATCAAAGATTTGCCAAGATAGCGATACTTTTAAAGAAATTATGATTGCTAGCCGTACCAAGTCAAAATGTGATGAATTAAAGGCTAAATTAGAAGGCAAAACAAGTACTAAAATTGAAACAGCTGCTCTTGATGCTGACAAGGTGGAAGAAGTGATTGCCTTGATTGAAAGCTACAAACCAGAAGCTGTTTTGAACGTAGCTCTACCATACCAAGATTTGACCATCATGGATGCTTGTTTGGCAACAGGAGTCCACTATATCGATACTGCCAACTATGAGGCTGAGGACACAGAAGACCCTGAATGGCGTGCCATCTATGAGAAACGTTGCAAGGAACTTGGTTTTACAGCTTACTTTGACTACTCATGGCAATGGGCTTACCAAGAAAAATTCAAAGAAGCTGGTTTGACAGCTCTTCTTGGTTCTGGATTTGACCCAGGGGTAACTAGCGTCTTTTCAGCATACGCCCTTAAACACTATTTTGACGAAATCCACTATATCGACATTTTAGACTGTAATGGTGGTGACCATGGTTATCCATTTGCAACTAACTTTAACCCAGAAATCAATCTACGTGAGGTTTCTGCACCAGGTTCATACTGGGAAGATGGAAAATGGGTTGAGGTCGAAGCAATGTCTATCAAACGTGAGTATGATTTCCCTCAAGTTGGTCAAAAAGACATGTATCTCCTCCACCATGAAGAAATCGAATCATTAGCAAAGAATATTCCAGGTGTTAAACGCATTCGTTTCTTTATGACTTTTGGACAATCTTACCTAACGCACATGAAATGCTTGGAAAATGTTGGGCTCCTTCGTACAGATACTATTAACTTTAACGGTCAAGAAATCGTACCTATCCAATTCTTGAAAGCCTTGCTTCCAGATCCTGCAAGCCTTGGTCCACGCACTGTTGGTAAAACTAATATTGGATGTATCTTTACAGGTGTCAAAGATGGAGTTGAAAAGACCATCTACATCTACAATGTTTGTGACCATCAGGAATGCTACGCAGAAGTTGGATCACAAGCCATTTCTTATACAACAGGTGTCCCTGCTATGATTGGGACAAAACTAGTGATGGATGGTACTTGGAAACAACTAGGAGTTTATAACCTTGAAGAGTTGGATCCAGACCCATTCATGGAAGCTTTGAATAAATACGGTTTGCCATGGGTTGTGGATGAAAATCCACAAATGGTGGACTAATGAAATTAGAACAAGTACCAACGCCAGCCTATGTCATTGATTTAGCAAAACTAGAAGAAAATTGTAGCATTCTGCAGCAGGTTCAGGCAAAGGCAGGTTGTAAGGTTTTGCTAGCTCAAAAGGCTTATTCTCTCTATAAAACCTATCCCCTAATTAGCCAATATCTCTCTGGTACAACGGCTAGTGGACTCTATGAAGCTAAGTTAGCTAGAGAAGAGTTTCCGGGGGAAGTCCATGTATTTGCGCCTGCTTTCAAGGAAGCTGACATGGAAGAGTTGCTTCAAATATCTGATCACATTGTTTTTAACTCAGAGAGACAATTACGAAAATACGGTCAAACTTGTCGTGAAGCTGGTATTAGTGTAGGTCTACGCCTCAATCCTCAATGTTCAACACAAGGAGATCACGCGCTCTATGACCCTTGTGCTCCTGGATCCCGTTTTGGAGTTACTCTAGATAAGATACCGAGTGATTTGCTGGACTTGGTGGACGGACTTCATTTTCATACTCTTTGTGAGCAAGGGGCAGATGATTTACAAACGACTTTGAAAGCAGTAGAAGACCAGTTTGGTGCCTATTTGCACCAAGTTAAATGGCTCAATATGGGCGGTGGACACCATATCACAAGAGAAGATTACGATGTGGACTTACTGATTTCTGAGATTAAACGCATTCGAGAAACATATAACCTTGACGTCTATATCGAACCCGGAGAAGCGATTGCTCTTAATGCGGGCTATCTAGCTACTGAAGTCTTAGACATCGTTGAAAATGGGATTGAGACCTTAGTGCTAGACGCTTCAGCAAGCTGCCATATGCCAGATGTCCTTGAGATGCCCTATCGCCCACCATTAAGAGATGGATTTGAAGCCCAAGAGAAACCTTATAGTTATAGACTCTCTTCAAATACTTGTCTGACAGGGGATATCATTGGGGATTACAGCTTTGAAAAACCGATTGAAATCGGCTATCGCCTCTATTTTGAAGACATGGCTATTTACTCATTTGTCAAAAATAATACCTTTAACGGGATTGGACTTCCAAGTTTGTATCTAATGGATAAAGAGGGTGAATGCAGTCTAGTCAAGGCATTTGGTTACCAAGACTTTAAGGAGAGATTATCATAATGGACAGTCCAAAGAAATTAGGTTATCGCATGCCAGCAGAGTATGAACCCCATCATGGGACTCTCATGATATGGCCTACTCGACCAGGTTCTTGGCCATTTGAAGGCAAGGCCGCTAAAGTTGCTTTTAGCCAGATTATCAAAACTATTGCCCAAGGGGAAATAGTCTATCTTTTGGTAGAGCAGGACTATTTGGCTGAAGCTCAATCCTATCTTGGAGACCAGGTTGTTTATCTAGATATTCCGACAAATGATGCCTGGGCGCGTGATACTGGTCCCACTATTCTCCTTAATGATCAAAGGGAAAAGTTGGCGGTAGATTGGTCTTTCAATGCATGGGGTGGTACTGTTGACGGTCTTTACCAAGACTATGAAGCAGATGACCAAGTAGCCAGTCGCTTTGCAGAGCTCTTAGAGATACCTGTTTACGATGCCAAACCATTTGTACTGGAAGGCGGAGCTATTCATAGTGACGGTCAAGGGACGATACTTGTGACTGAAAGTTGTTTGCTCAGTCCTGGTCGTAATCCTCACCTGACTAAAGAGGAGATTGAAAAAACCTTACTAGAGAGCCTCGGAGCTGAAAAAGTCATCTGGCTTCCTTACGGTATTTATCAAGACGAAACCAACGAACACGTCGACAATGTTGCAGCCTTTGTTGGCCCAGCGGAGATTGTCTTAGCTTGGACGGACGACCACGATGATCCTCAGTATGCCATGTCTGCGGCGGATCTAGCTCTTTTAGAGGCGGAAACAGATGCAAAGGGGCGTTCCTTTACAATTCATAAACTTCCAATTCCAGCTCTTCATCAAGTAGTGACGGAAGAAGATTTGCCGGGCTATTCATATGAAGAAGGTGAAGAGGAGCGCTATGCTGGTGAGCGTTTAGCAGCATCCTATGTGAACTTCTATATTGCCAATAAGTCTGTCTTGGTGCCACAATTTCAAGATGTTAACGACCAAGTTGCCTTGGATATACTCAGCCAGTGTTTCCCAGACCGTGAAGTCGTAGGAATCCCTGCAAGAAATATTCTTTTAGGTGGTGGAAATATCCACTGTATTACCCAACAAATTCCAGAATAGGAGAAAAAGATGAGAAATGTAACGGTTGCAGCTATTCAGATGCAATGCGCTAAGAATGTGGATACCAATATCCAAACAGCTGAACGTTTGGTTCGACAAGCTGCGGAGCAAGGAGCCCAGATCATTCTTTTACCAGAATTATTTGAACGTCCCTATTTCTGTCAGGAGCGTCAGTATGACTACTACCAGTATGCCCAGTCGGTGACAGAGAATACGGCCATTCAGCATTTTAAAGAGATTGCCAAGGAACTAAAGGTCGTTTTACCGATTAGTTTCTATGAAAAAGATGGTAATGTCTTATATAATTCGATAGCTGTCATTGATGCGGATGGAGAAGTACTAGGAGTTTACCGCAAGACGCATATACCAGATGACCATTATTATCAAGAAAAATTCTTCTTTACTCCTGGAAATACTGGTTTTAAAGTTTGGAATACTTGCTATGCCAAGATTGGTATTGGGATCTGCTGGGATCAGTGGTTCCCTGAAACTGCTCGTTGTCTTGCCTTAAATGGCGCAGAATTACTCTTTTACCCAACAGCCATTGGTTCGGAGCCTATTTTGGATACAGATAGTTGTGGTCATTGGCAACGCACCATGCAGGGACATGCAGCAGCAAATATTGTCCCAGTTATTGCTGCTAATCGTTATGGTTTGGAAGAAGTCACTCCTTGCGAGGAAAATGGAGGACAAAGTTCAAGTCTGAATTTCTACGGTTCATCCTTTATGACCGATGAAACAGGAGCTATCTTGACCCAAGCAGAACGACAAGGCGAAGCCATCCTCTTAACAACTTATGACCTCAACAAAGGAGCAAATGAACGCCTGAATTGGGGTCTCTTTAGAGATAGAAGACCAGATATGTATAAAGATATTGTCAGATAATAATAATAAAAAGTAGCCTCCTCAGGCTACTTTTTTAAAACTCTTTATAAACATAAGTATTTTCGGGTTTATCTACTTTTATGAAGGACTCGACTTCGAGGGTTGGGAGGATTTGGTTGAGTTCTTTGTGATAGTGATTGCTGATCTTGCCTTTGACTCTCACCCAAGTGTTATTTTCGAAGTGATTAGTGTTTCCAGTGGTCAAAAGGCCAAAAACTCCTGAATCAGCAATACAGTGCATAATACCAAAGCGAAAAACAAATTGACTATTGGTATGATTTGGATCGTTGTAGACAAAACCCGTAAACTCTATTTCCTTACCCTCAAATTCATTTGGAAAATCGTAGATAACTTCCATAATTTCCAAGTAATTTTCATCGGTGATGACAATGCTTGATTGGGCTAAGTATTTATCAGCAGTTTTCCGAACAATATTTTCATAAGAGGACTTTGAATAAAACCTGCTAGTATCCGGCTTAAGATACTGACTGCTCGTTCCTTCACTTGATTGGATTGCCTTGTCAGTTCCTTCCGACAAAGGGAAATAATATCCTTTTGCCGATACTGTTTGTGAATCCAGAGTGACAGTTGGAAAGGTAAATCCAACTAACAAGGGTAAACTTAAGAGGACAAAACTAGCAAGCTTAGCTGAAAAACTATGTAAGTGACTATGTTCTTTCAAACGCTTGAAGCAAATATAGGCTTGAACAATGGCTAGTAACAAAGATAAAATCATAGTAATATAAGCCAGATATGAGTAGTGGAGGTTTATATACTGATTGAGCTTACCTGATAGGTGCATATAAAGGGTTAAGATAAAATAGCCAAATAAGATAAAAAATCGAATCATAGCATCACCCCGACTAGATAAGAATAGGCAAGAACAACAAGAGTTACAATTGTCATGAATTGCCAAATAAATCGAGTTTTAAGATAATTCTTCATCATGAGTAGGTTCTTGACATCAAGCATGGGACCTATAACCAGAAAGGCAAGCACTGGAGCAAAGCCAAAACTTGATAGAAGAGAAGATCCGATAAAGGCATCAGCTTCACTACAGAGTGATAGAAGGAAGGACAAGACCATCAGAAGAACAATCGCAAGTAGTGGTGATGCGCTGATAGATGTCAGGATACGAGTTGGAACATAGACTTGGACTATACTGGCAAAAAGACAGCCAAAGACCAAGTAACGCCCCATATCAAAGAATTCATCAATAGCTTGGATAAAGACCTGAAGGATTTTTTGACTTTTAGTCAAGTGAGAGAAATTATGCTCATGACAAGCCAATCTGTTTTCCTTTTGGATAGGTCCCTCCCAGACAAAACCAAGAAAGATACCTAATATAGTAGCAACTAGAATCGCGCCCAAAGCTCTTAGGAAAACCATTTGAATTGAATTACCAAAGGCTGAATAAGTCGCAAAGAGTACGATGGGATTGATGATAGGAGCTGTTACTAGAAAAGGTACCGCTGTATAGCTAGGAACCTTCTTTTCTAAAAAACGATTGATGATAGGAACGATTCCACATTCGCAAGAAGGGAAGAGGAAACCGATGAAGCTACCAAAAAAGATTCTCCCCAAACGATTTTTAGGGAGAAATTTATAAACCTTCTCAGGTGTGACATAGACTTCAATGGCACCAGAGATGATGCTACCGATTAAGACAAAGGGTAAAGCTTCAATGATAATTGAAAGAAAAATGGCGCCAGCTTGTAGCACACTAGAAGGTAAACTTTGAAAGAGTGTCATCTATTTTTTCTTTTCTGCCTTATCTTTCTTTTCTTTGTCATCTGGGAAAGTCACTTGCTTCAAGTCAGGTAGTTTAGCGAATTCTTCGAACATCTTATCTAAGTCATCAGTTTTTGTAAATTTAACAGCCATAAGGCATACCTCGATTCTTTTAGTTAACACTATTATACTATTATTTCTAAGAAATAGTTGGATTTTAAAATAAACATGGCTTTTATCTTTATAAAGTTGAAATAAAGCAACAAATTAATGAAAACAAGCTTTCGCGCTTATGGTATAATAGTTTCATGGATAAAAAATATGAAAAAATTTCCCAAGATTTGGGTGTAACTTTAAAGCAGATTGATACTGTCTTGTCTTTGACAGCAGAAGGAGCAACTATCCCCTTTATAGCCCGTTATCGGAAAGATATGACTGGTAGCTTGGATGAAGTCGCCATTAAGGCTATTATAGACCTTGATAAAAGTCTAACTGCTCTCAATGATCGTAAGGAAGCTGTCTTAGCCAAAATCAAAGAACAAGGTAAATTGACCAAAGAGTTAGAAGAAGCCATCTTAGCTGCTGAAAAATTAGCTGATGTAGAAGAACTCTATCTTCCTTATAAAGAGAAACGTCGCACCAAGGCAACCATTGCGCGTGAGGCAGGACTCTTCCCACTTGCTCGCTTAATCTTACAGAATGTTTCAGATCTAGAAAAGGAAGCTGAGGCATTTGTCTGTGAAGGTTTCGAGACTCCACAAGATGCTTTAGCAGGTGCAGTTGATATCTTGGTTGAAGCTCTATCTGAAGATGTCAACTTGCGTTCAATGACCTATCAAGAGGTTCTTAGACATTCTAAAATTACATCTCAACTTAAAGACGAGAGTCTAGATGAAAAACAAGTCTTTCAGATTTATTATGACTTCTTAGAAACAGTTGCAAATATGCAAGGCTATCGTACTCTTGCCCTTAATCGTGGTGAGAAGCTAGGCATTTTGAAGATTGGATTTGAGCATGCAGTTGATCGTATTCAAGCCTTCTTTGCTGCACGTTTCAAGGTTAAGAATGCTTATATAGACGAAGTGATTCAACAATCTGTTAAGAAAAAAGTATTGCCGGCTATTGAGCGCCGTATTCGTACTGAATTGACAGAAAAGGCAGAAGAAGGAGCTATCCAACTCTTCTCAGAAAACCTTCGTAATCTCCTTCTGGTTGCACCTCTAAAAGGGCGCGTGGTTCTAGGTTTTGACCCAGCCTTTCGTACAGGTGCTAAGCTTGCAGTAGTTGATGCGACTGGTAAGATGTTGACAACACAAGTTATTTATCCAGTCAAACCAGCTTCAGCTCGTCAGATTGAGGAAGCTAAGCGAGATTTGGCTGATTTGATTGGCCAATACGGTGTTGAAATTATTGCTATCGGAAATGGAACTGCTAGCCGTGAGAGCGAAGCCTTCGTTTCTGAAGTACTTAAGGATTTTCCAGAAGTCAGCTATGTCATTGTTAATGAGAGCGGTGCTTCTGTCTACTCAGCTAGTGAACTTGCCCGTCAAGAGTTTCCTGAGCTAACCGTTGAAAAACGTTCGGCAATCTCAATCGCTCGTCGCTTGCAAGATCCCCTTGCTGAATTGGTTAAAATCGATCCAAAATCCATCGGTGTTGGTCAGTATCAGCACGATGTTAGCCAAAAGAAACTGTCTGAAAGTCTTGATTTCGTGGTTGATACAGTGGTTAACCAAGTCGGTGTTAACGTCAATACAGCTAGTCCAGCCTTACTTTCCCATGTAGCAGGTCTTAACAAAACAATCTCAGAAAATATTGTTAAGTATCGTGAAGAAGAAGGAAAAATTACATCACGCGCCCAAATCAAGAAAGTCCCTCGCTTAGGAGCAAAAGCCTTTGAACAGGCTGCAGGTTTCCTCCGTATCCCAGAAAGTAGCAATATCCTTGACAATACAGGTGTTCACCCAGAAAACTATGCTGCCGTCAAGGAACTTTTCAAACGTTTGGACATTAAGGACCTAAACGAAGAAGCACAAGCAAAACTCAAGTCTATATCAGTTAGTGAAATGGCTCAAGAGCTAGACCTCGGTCAAGAAACCCTCAAAGATATTATTGCAGATCTTCTCAAACCAGGCCGTGATTTCCGTGATTCTTTTGATGCTCCGGTCCTTCGCCAGGATGTCTTGGATATCAAGGATTTAAAAATCGGTCAAAAGCTTGAAGGTGTCGTTCGTAACGTTGTAGACTTCGGTGCCTTTGTTGACATAGGTATTCACGAGGACGGTCTCATTCATATCTCTCACATGAGTAAGAAATTTATCAAACATCCTAGTCAAGTCGTTTCGGTCGGTGATTTGGTAACCGTTTGGGTGAAGAAGATTGATGTCCAACGCGAAAAAGTAAATCTGTCGCTCCTTGCACCAGATGAATCTAACTAATTACGTTCGACAAGTTTCTTTAGAAGACTTTGGGAAACCTTTCAAACACCAAGCTCAATGGAATACTCGCCTACGGTCGACAGGTGGGCGATTCTTTCCAAAGGATGGGCATTTGGATTTTAATCCAAAAGTCTATCAAGAACTTGGTTTAGAGGTTTTTCGGAAAATTGTCCGTCACGAACTCTGTCATTATCATCTATACTATGAGGGCAAGGGATATAAACATAAAGATGTAGCCTTTAAGAATCTGTTAAAAGAAGTAGACGGGCTCCGCTTTGTTCCTCCCTTATCAAGTGTTAGTCAAACACCAGCTCTAGTCTATACTTGTCAGACTTGTCACCAAACCTATCAACGAAAGCGACGAATTGATACCAAACGTTATCGTTGTGGTCTCTGTCGTGGTAAACTCATTTTGCAAAATCCGCCTAAGGACTGATGCCGGGTGTTTTAGTTCATGTTATACTTATTTCAAGAATACCGAAAGAGGTACAAACTATGAATAAAAATTTTTACAAAATGAGACGAAATCGTATGATATCAGGAGTACTTGCTGGACTCTCTGATAAATGGGATCTTGATGTCACCCTTGTGCGCTTTATTTTTGCTATCTTTACAATCGCAAACTTCGGACTTGGAATCATCATCTACATTATCCTAGCCTCTATCATGCCAACAAAGGAAGATATCGAAGCAGAAATGTACGGAACAGGACCACGCAAGATGAAAGAAGCTGAACCAATCGATGATGATAAAGGTTGGTTTTGGTAGTTTTACTTAATTGTTTATGTTTGTATAATAAAAAAGATACCGTACGGTATCTTTTTTAAATACTAAATAACTGACCCAATAAATATGTCACTCCCATGGTTAAAAGACCTATACAGAGGTTACGAATCATAGCTGTTTTGGTTGGGGCTTTTCCGAGTTTGGCACTGGTGTAACCTGTAATTAATAGAGAAATCGCAACGATAAAAACAGTAGCAGGGATTCGATAGTCACTTGGAAAGACAGTTATTGAAAGCATGGGCGGAAGACTTCCGAGGACAAAGGCGATAAAGCTAGATGCTGCAGCATGCCAAGGATTAGTAAATTCTTCGTATTCGATTCCATACTTTTCCTCGACTAGAGCCTTAAGTGGATTATTTAGAAAAGCTTTGTTAACTAATAGTTGGGCTGATGTTTCACACTCACCATTTTGAAGATAAGCTGCGTAAAGAGATTTTTTAGCAGCCTCCATATCTTTATCCAAAAGAAGTTGTTCACGGGCTACTGCAGCTTCCTCTGTGTCTTTTTGAGTAGATACGGATACATACTCGCCACCAGCCATAGAAAAGGCACCAGCAAGAATTGCGGCTAATCCTGAGAGGAAGATTATCCAGATATTACTTGTCGCACTGGCAACCCCGATAACAACTCCTGCGATAGAGATGATTCCATCATTTGCTCCCAGTACACCAGCACGCAAGATATTTAAACGGCCAGCAAAGTTTGCATCAATTTCATGAGTAATTTCTGACATAGTGATCTCCTTTCTAAACATTATAAAGTATAGGAGAATTGAATACAAACTTTTTAAACTATCTGAAAAAAGTTCTACAATTCTAATAATAGCCATAGCTATTTCTTATGCCAAGATATAACAAAGTTGTATTTGTAACCGAGCGAATTAGGTGATACAATGAAGCTAATGAAATCTTAGGAGGACTCACAATGACTCGTGAATTTAAATTTGAAACCCTACAATTGCATGCAGGACAAGTGGTAGATGCGACTACAAAATCTCGTGCAGTTCCTATTTACCAAACGACATCTTTTGTATTTGAAGATACCCAAGAAGGTGCAGAGCTTTTTGCCCTTCAAAAAGCTGGAAATATCTATACTCGTATTACCAATCCAACAACATCAGCCTTTGAAGAGCGTATCGCTGCCCTTGAAGGCGGAGTAGGTGCACTTGCCACAGCTTCTGGGATGGCAGCTCTTACTTATACCATTCTTGGACTAGCTCATGCAGGAGACCATGTAGTTGCGGCATCTACTATCTATGGTGGTACTTTTAACCTCTTGAAAGAAACTCTTCCTCGTTATGGAATTACCACAACTTTTGTTGATATTGACAATTTAGAAGAAGTGGAAGAAGCTATTAAAGACAATACAAAACTTGTCTTGATTGAAACCTTGGGTAATCCAGTTATCAACATTCCCGATATCGAAAAAATTGCTGAAATTGCTCACAAACATCAAATTCCTTTGGTTTCTGACAATACATTTGCAACACCATATCTCATTAATGTCTTTTCACACGGTGTAGATATCTCAGTTCACTCGGCAACTAAGTTTATCGGTGGTCACGGTACAACTATTGGTGGTGTCATCGTTGATAGCGGTAAATTTGACTGGGCAGCTTCAGGGAAATTCCCTCAATTAGTCGAAGAAGATCCAAGCTACCACAATATCAGTTATACTCGTGATGTTGGTGCTGCAGCCTTTATCGTAGCTGCTCGCGTTCAGTTACTTCGAGATATGGGAGCTGCTCTTTCACCGTTTAACTCATTCTTGCTTTTACAAGGTCTTGAAACACTTTCTCTTCGAGTTGAACGTCATGTTCAAAATGCTGAGAAAATCGTTGATTTCCTTGTAAACCATCCAAAGGTTGAAAAAGTTAATTATCCAAAACTTCCAGATAGTCCATACCATGCCTTGGCTGAAAAATACTTACCAAAAGGGGTCGGATCAATCTTTACCTTCCACGTTAAAGGCGGAGAAGCAGAAGCACGTAAAGTGATTGATAACTTAGAAATCTTTTCAAACCTAGCCAATGTTGCAGATGCAAAATCATTGGTCGTTCATCCGGCAACTACAACCCATGCTCAGTTGTCAGACTCTGATTTAGAAGCAGCAGGAGTAACTAAAAATCAAATCCGTCTCTCAATCGGTCTTGAAAATGTCGATGATTTGATTGAAGATTTGCGTCTTGCACTTGAAAAAATCTAAAAAAAACTAGTTTTTATCGAATTAAACATCCTTCTCACGAATAATAAAGTGAGGAGGATTTTTATGTATAGTATTTCATTTCAAGAAGATTCGCTTTTACCAAGAGAGAGACTAGTCAGAGAGGGAGTAGAAGCACTCAGCAATCAAGAATTACTGGCAATATTACTAAGGACAGGAACAAAACAGGCCAATGTTTTTGAAATAGCACAGAAGGTTTTAAATAACCTAACTTGCCTAACAGATTTAAAAAAAATGAGCCTACAGGAATTGCAGACTTTATCAGGTATTGGACGTGTTAAGGCTATCGAATTACAAGCTGTTATCGAATTAGGCTACCGTATCCATAAAAGGGAAACAGTGGAAATGGAGAGCATTCTTAGCAGTCGTAAATTAGCTAAAAAGATGCAAGCTGAGCTTGGAGATAAAAAACAAGAGCACCTAGTGGCGCTCTATCTGAATACTCAAAATCAAATCATTCACCAGCAGACTATTTTTATAGGATCTGCTACGAGAAGCATTGCTGAACCTAGAGAAATTCTCCACTATGCCCTAAAGCACATGGCAACATCTGTAATTCTTGTTCACAATCATCCATCAGGGGCAGTAGTTCCTAGCCCCAATGATGACCATGTGACGAAGCTTGTTAAAGAAGCTTGCGAGTTAATGGGATTGGTCTTATTGGATCATCTTATCGTCTCACATTCCGATTATTTTAGTTACCGTGAGAAGACGGACCTGATATAGGATTATTTTTTGAAGTTTAGAGGACCCTGCTCAATCGCTTGTAAAGCGTAAGACTCTACTTCCTTCATATCAATTTTAGGAAGAGGATCAATTGCAGGGACTAGCAACTTTTCTTGCACGATAAAGTCGACAATAGCATTGAAATCTTTAATTTTATAATACTTTTTGGAGTGGATCAAGATATCTCTGTAAAAAACAAGCGAAGAACGAAATCTGCCTTTAAATTTGGCATCTGCCTTTTTACAAAATGGTTTTGCCTTTTTAGAGATTTTTTTTCAGTTCTTTTTGTTTGTCTTTTAGTGAGAGTTTGTCGAGATACTCTTTATTCTTAGAAAATGATTGGTAACTATATGCCATTAAAAGACTATATAGATTAGAATGTTGAAAATAAACTTCTATTTTCTTTTCCTTATAGGTTGAGAAATGGTCAATTTCCTTGCTCTTAACAGATGTTAAGACATTAATTTCTAAATCTCTTAAAAGTTCATGAGTAGAAGGGATGTTAAGTTCATTCATAATTAATTAACTAATTTATCGAAATTATAATTCATTGACGACATAGTCGAAAAGTGTTTTATCTTTTGGGCGATTTTCAAAGAGAAATTCTGGATGCCATTGAACACCGAGATAAGGGAAACCATCCGTACTTGTTACAGCCTCGATAACACCATCTTTAGGATCATGTGCTACAACCTTTAGATTCGGAGCTAAATCTTTGATGCTCTGATGATGGAAAGAGTTGATATGGGAGATTTCCCCATAGAATTCTCGAAGAATAGTATCTGGTTCAGTGACAAGTCGCTGGGTTGTGTATTCAGCTGATGTATCCTGCCAATGATCCTCGATATCTTGATAAAGAGTTCCACCCATGGCAACATTAAAGAGCTGGGTACCACGACAGACAGAAAAAATTGGTTTATTCTGTTTGATAGCTTCTCTGATAAGTGCTAGTTCAAAAATGTCTCTTTGAAGGTGGTAATCATCGCTATCGACGACCTTTGGTTCACCGTAGAATTTTGGATCAACATTTTGACCACCTGTTAGGATTAATTTATCAATCAGGCTAATGTAGTAGCTAGCCATTTCTTCATCACCAATTGGTAGGATAATGGGGATACCTCCAGCTTCCTTAACTCCTTCAACAAAGCCTTTGGCAGCATAACTCATCATAAGCTCATCGTCTGGATGGGCTTTTTCGTTTCCTGTAATCCCAATAACTGGTTTTTTCATAAATCAATTCGCTTTCTAATCCTCTTTTCGCATGAAATAGAGGAGGGTTTGAAGTTCGCTAGTAAGATCGACATACTGAACAACTACATCTTTAGGAAGATGTAGGTGAACAGGAGAAAAACTGAGGATACCTTTGATACCAGCATCAACCAAAAGTTCCGCAACTTCTTGAGATTTAACACTAGGAACAGTAAGAATAGCAGTTTTAACATCACTATCCTTAATTTTATCCTTTATTTGTGAGATTCCATAGATTGGAACACCGTCGGGTGTCTTGGTACCAACCTCAGGATGATCATCTAGGTCAAAAGCCATGATGATTTTCATTTTGTTACGCTCATGAAAGCGGTAGTGGAGGAGGGCATGTCCCATATTTCCAATACCCACAAGCATAACATTGGTAATAGAATTATCATTTAAAAGATCAGCGAAAAAGTTCATGAGCTTTTTGACATCATAGCCAAATCCACGACGTCCAAGTTCGCCAAAGTAAGAGAAGTCACGACGAACAGTGGCAGAATCAATTCCAATCGCTTCTGCAATTTGTTTGGAATTAGCTCTTTCAATTTTCTCGGCATTAAATCTTTTAAAAATACGGTAATAAAGAGAAAGTCTCTTTGCTGTTGCTTTAGGAATAGCAGACTGTTTTTCTTTCACAAAATCACAACCTTTCTATTTACTATTTTATAGAAAGCTTGTGAAAATTGCAACAATAACGAAAAAAAAACTAAGAAAAAATCTTAGTTTATCTTCGTCTCGTGGTAAGTTCTTAAAAAGCGGTAGAGGTTACCTAGAAGCCCTTGATAGATTTCAACTCCATCATGTGTTAATGAAGTAATATGAGTAGTATCAGGGAGAGTTACACAACCCGATAGAGAGAGCATAAGAGCTTCATAGTCTTCATATTCTTGCACACGCTCTACTTGATAGGAGTCCTTGTAAGTTAATCGAAACATAATGACCTTCTATCTTTCGCTTTTTGTAAATACGCCACGTTCAACCAGGCTATCCATCAAAAAGTAGAATTTCTCTTGGTGGATATGAGTTTCTTCTGATTTGAAGATATCAACTAAACGTAGACCAAATTTATCAGTGATATTGATTTTTACACCAGTCAAGTCTTTGTTGATGATAATCTTAAGTTGGAATCCTTCTCCGCTATTTGGAACTTTTTCAAGTAGGCGCGTTAATTCATAGTTACCAACTTTAGTTTCAAAAAAAGTATTATCTTTAAGCGTAAATTTTTTAACAGTTGGACTAAGTGTGTATTCGTAACGACAATTTTTAAGTTTAATCGTTTGTTCAAATGCCATTAAGTTTATCCTCCGATGATATTTTTAAGAGTTTTAGCAAGAGTTATCATTTCTTGTTCTGTATTTTGAGGTGAAATGCTGACACGTACAGACTCGTGTAAGCGAGGAGATTCTTCTCCGTAGAAGGCTTGAAGAACATGACTGACCTGAACAACACCAGCTGTACAAGCAGAACCTGTTGAAATAGAAATACCTTCAAGGTCTAAACGAAGTAGTAGTAGATCGTTGCGTTGTCCCGGAAATCCGATATTTAGGACATAAGGGAGTTGCTCTTTACCTTGATTGAGATAATAGGTTGATCCAGCCATTTCACTTAGAAAAACTTCCTGTAGTTTTTGAACTTTACTAAAGTTAGCCTCTAGATGATTTATATCGTCCTTAAGAGCTGCAACCATACCTATAATTGCGGGAAGATTTTCTGTCCCTGCTCTTTTTTTCTGTTCTTGATCTCCACCATGAAGATAAGGATCAAAATCTGTAGAAGCAGCGTATAGGAAACCGATACCCTTTGGACCGTGAAATTTATGAGCAGAAGCACTGAGGAAATCTATCCCTAGTTCTTCAGGAAGAATCTCTAACTTCCCGACAGCTTGAACAGCATCTACATGATAAGCTGCTGAATGGACTTTTAAAATCTGACCAATTTCAGCGATTGGTAAAAGAGTACCCGTTTCATTATTAACATACATAGTTGAAACGAGAATAGTATCTTCACGTAGTGCATTTTTGACTTGATCTGCAGTGATTTCTTGATTGTCGGGTTTTAAAATAGTCACTTCAAACCCAAATTTTTCAACTAGATATTCAATAGGTTCAAGCACAGCATGATGCTCGATAGCAGTAGTAATAATGTGTTTTCCGCGATTTTGATGACGAAGACAGTAGCCGATAATAGCAGTATTATTACTTTCTGTACCACCAGAAGTGAAGAAAATGTGTTGGGGTTTTGTACCTAGTAAACCTGCTAATTCTTGACGGGCTTCACGTAATAATTTACCTGCCTGACGCCCATGACCGTGAATACTAGAAGGATTGCCATAAGTCTCCTGCATGACAAGAGTCATTGCTGAGATAGCTGCAGATGACATAGGTGTCGTAGCAGCATTATCTAAATAAATCAAAAACTCACCTAATTTCTATTTAAATTTAAATAGTGGACTAACTGGTTTTCTTTCATGAATACGAACCATGGCATCACCAATTAGTTCGCTTGCGGTAATATATTGTACATTTTTAGGTTTTTTACTTTCTGTCAATACAGAATCTGTCACCAAGACTTCCTTGATATCAGTTGCATCTAACAACTCCGCAGCACCGTTAACGAACAATCCATGGCTGGATACCGCGTAAATTTCAGTAGCACCATCGCGTTCCAAAATTTTAGCAGCTTCAGAGAAAGTACGTCCTGTATTAAGAATGTCATCGATTAAGATTGCTTTCTTACCTTCAACCTCTCCAATAATGTAACCTTGGCTACGTTCAGAATCATCTTGAGCATAGTCAATGATAGCAATCGGAGCATCAAGGTATTCAGCAAGGCTACGAGCACGCTTTACACCTGAGTTTTTAGGGCTGACAACAACCACATCTGGACCAGTTAAACCTTTATCAATGTAGTGTTTTGCAAATAGCGGAATAGTATAAAGGTTATCTACAGGAATATCAAAGAAACCTTGTACCTGAACAGCATGAAGGTCCAGTGTCAATACACGACTAACCCCAGCTTTTACCAACATATTTGCAACAAGTTTAGCTGTAAGAGGTTCGCGAGAAGAAGCAATACGGTCTTGACGAGCATAACCAAAGTATGGAAGAACAACGTTAATGGTATTTGCGCTAGCACGAACACAGGCATCAACCATGATTAATAGTTCCATCAAGTGGTTATTTACAGGGTAGCTGGTTGATTGGATGATATAAACATCATATCCACGAACACTTTCTTCGATATTAACTTGGATTTCACCATCTGAGAATTGACGTGATGATAACTTTCCAAGTGGAACACCTGCAGCATCTGCAATTTTTTGAGCTATTTCATGATTAGATGAAAGTGAAAAAAGCTTCATATTTTTTGTATCTGACATCGATAAACCGTCCTCTATAAACTAAGTAAATCAGTGAAAAAAACAATTCTGAAGGAAAGTGTTTTCTTTCACAGATTCTATTATTTTTTATCCCTTCTATTTTATCAAAAAAAGAAGATAATTTCAGTATTTTTTCATATTTTCTATAAATCTCACTAATTTAGAAGGAGCTTTCTTGTAATGGATATCATTGGCTTGTAAGAACACTTGAAAATCAAGACTTCCTTGGTCACCATTTTCAACTTCCAATTCAAGTTCATAATCTACAATATCAAAGTAGTGGCTTTGATCAAGTGCCATGAGTCCAATAGCCGTTTCCTTTTCGTAACGAATAGTCGTTAGGCGACCTAAAACCACCCAGCCACTGGTCGAAAGTCCACGGCTAGTCAGTTCTTCTAGAATCATCCCTTCAGGAAGTTTACATTCGTCAAGACAATTTTTAGCTTCCTCAAGAGTGAGGGCTTGATTGTACTCCATGTTTCCAACTTCTTGAGGAATCTTAATGGTTAATTCGGCACTATTTTCAAAAGTACGTATTCGCATAGCGATTTTATGCTGTCGAAGGTAAAAATCCGGCGTATTTAGGTAGTAATTTCTCTGTGTAACAGGAGTGACTTCTGAAAACTGAGCTAGCAAACGGTCATATTCTTCTTCACTGAGAAGTGTTTTCATTTCAATTTCTAAATGTTTCATTTTTACAACCTTTTCTTTATATTTGAAAGCGATTTATGGTATAATAAGCATTGTATTTATTGTATATGATTTTCATGAGAAAATCAAAAACTAGATAAATTAAACTGCATAGAGAATTGGACGTAAGAGTTATATGATTACAGAATGGGAAGAATTTTTAGATCCTTACATTCAAGCTGTCGGAGAATTGAAAATAAAACTCCGAGGAATCCGAAAACAATATAGAAAACAAAACCGACATTCTCCAATCGAGTTTGTCACGGGTCGGGTTAAACCGATTGAAAGTATAAAAGAAAAAATGGCACGTCGGGGTATTGGCTATGACACACTTGAACAGGATTTGCAAGATATTGCAGGTTTACGTGTCATGGTACAATTTGTAGACGACGTAAACGAGGTTGTTTCAATCCTTCGTAAAAGACAGGATATGAGAGTTGCTCAAGAACGTGATTACATTACTCATAGAAAGGCATCAGGTTATCGTTCTTACCATGTGATTATTGAGTATACGGTTGATACGATTTACGGTGCGAAGACTATTCTAGTTGAGATTCAAATTCGTACCTTGGCTATGAACTTTTGGGCTACAATCGAGCATTCTCTCAATTATAAATATCAAGGAGATTTCCCAGAAGAAATCAAGGAACGACTTGAGATTACAGCCAGAATTTCACATCAGCTTGACGAAGAAATGAGTAAAATACGTGCTGATATCCAGGAAGCGCAAGCACTCTTTGATCCTTTGCACAGAAAGTTAAATGACGGGGTAGGAAACAGTGACGATACCGATGAAGAATACAGGTAAACGAATTGACCTAATTGCCAACCGTAAACCTCAGAGTCAGAAAGTTCTATTCGAGTTAAAAGAACGATTAAAAAAGAATAATTTTATTCTGAACGATAAAAATCCAGATATCGTCGTCTCTATTGGTGGTGATGGCATGTTGTTATCTGCTTTTCATAAGTATGAAAACCAACTGGATAAAGTTCGTTTTGTTGGGGTTCATACGGGACATTTAGGTTTTTATACGGATTATCGTGATTTTGAGTTGGACCAATTGGTTACAAATTTACAGTTGGATAATGGAGCTCAAGTTTCTTATCCACTTCTAAGTGTTAAAATCTTTCTCGAAAATGGTGAAGTCAAATCTTTCCGAGCGCTAAATGAAGCTAGCATTCGTCGAGCGGATCGAACTATGGTTGCTGATGTCATTATTAATCATGTTCCCTTTGAACGTTTCCGTGGTGACGGCTTAACGGTTTCAACGCCAACTGGAAGTACAGCCTACAATAAATCACTTGGTGGTGCTGTCCTACATCCGACCATAGAAGCATTGCAATTGGCGGAAATTGCTAGTCTGAATAATCGAATTTATCGAACACTTGGTTCTTCAATTATTGTTCCTAAGAAGGATAAAATCGAACTAATACCAACTCGAAATGATTATCATACTATCTCTATCGATAATAGTATCTATTCTTTCCGAAATATTGAAAAAATAGAGTACCAAATCGACCATCATAAGATTCATTTCGTTGCTACTCCAAGCCACACCAGTTTTTGGAATCGAGTTAAGGATGCCTTTATTGGTGAGGTGGACGAATGAGGTTTCAGTTTATTGCTGACGAACATGTCAAGGTCAAAACCTTTCTGAAAAAACATGAAGTTTCTAAAGGGTTACTTGCCAAAATTAAGTTTCGAGGTGGTGATATTCGAGTCAACGGGCATCCACAGAACGCTACCTATCTCTTAGATATTGGGGATGAGGTTGTCATTGATATTCCACCAGAGGAGGGATTCGAGACACTGGAAGCAATTGATTATCCGCTAGATATTCTATTTGAAGATGATCATTTCTTGATTATCAACAAACCCTTTGGAGTTGCATCTATACCTAGTGTCAATCATTCCAATACCATTGCCAACTTTATCAAGGGTTACTATGTAAACCAAAACTATGAGAATCAGCAGGTTCACATTGTAACTCGGCTTGATAGAGATACCTCTGGATTGATGCTTTTTGCTAAACACGGCTATGCGCATGCCAGATTAGATAAACAGTTGCAAAAAAAGGCTATTGAAAAGCGTTATTACGCTTTAGTCAAGGGAGATGGACATCTGGAACCACAGGGGGAAATCATCGCTCCAATAGCCCGAGATGAAGATTCTATCATCACTCGACGAGTAGCAAAGGGTGGAAAATACGCCCATACGTCCTATCAAATCGTGGCATCTTATGGGAATATTCACTTGGTTGATATTCGTCTCCATACTGGGAGAACCCACCAGATTCGGGTTCATTTCTCGCATATTGGTTTTCCATTACTCGGAGATGATCTTTATGGAGGAAGCATAGAGCATGGCATAGGACGCCAGGCTCTACATTGCCATTACTTATCGTTTTATCATCCTTTCTTAGAAGAGCAGTTAGTGCTAGAATGCCCACTGCCGGATGATTTCGACACACTTATTACACAGTTATCAAATAATAATTTATCTTAAAAGGAGTCAAAACTCATGGAAGTTTTTGAAAGTTTGAAAGCCAACCTAGTTGGTAAAAATGCACGCATCGTTCTGCCTGAAGGTGAAGAACCACGTATCTTACAAGCAACAAAGCGTTTGGTAAAAGAAACAGAAGTTATCCCTGTACTCCTAGGAAACCCTGACAAGATTAAAATCTATCTCGAAATCGAAGGAATTACAGAGGGTTACGAAGTCATCGATCCAGAACATTACCCACAATTTGAAGATATGGTAGCTTCACTTGTTGAACGTCGTAAAGGAAAAATGACAGAAGAAGAAGCGAGAGAAGTACTCATCAATGATGTTAACTACTTTGGTGTTATGTTAGTTTATATGGGCTTGGTTGATGGTATGGTTTCAGGAGCTATTCACTCTACAGCTTCAACAGTTCGTCCAGCTCTTCAAATCATTAAGACTCGTCCAAATGTTAGCCGTACATCAGGTGCCTTCCTTATGGTTCGTGGCACTGAACGTTACTTGTTCGGTGACTGTGCTATCAACATCAACCCAGATGCTGATGCTCTAGCTGAAATCGCGATTAACTCAGCAATCACAGCAAAGATGTTCGGTATCGAACCTAAAATTGCTATGCTTAGCTACTCAACTAAAGGTTCAGGTTTTGGTGAAAGTGTTGATAAAGTTGTTGAAGCAACAAAAATCGCTCATGAGCTTCGTCCAGACCTTGAAATTGATGGTGAATTGCAATTTGACGCTGCCTTTGTTCCAGAAACTGCAGCTCTTAAAGCACCAGGAAGTAATGTAGCTGGACAAGCTAATGTCTTCATCTTCCCAGGTATTGAAGCTGGTAACATTGGTTACAAGATGGCAGAACGTCTTGGTGGATTTGCTGCTGTTGGTCCTGTTTTGCAAGGACTTAACAAACCAGTAAATGACCTTTCTCGCGGATGTAACTCTGATGATGTTTACAAATTAACTCTTATCACTGCAGCACAAGCGGTTCATCAATAAGAATTTTATCCCTCTTTTCCTCTTGGTAAAGGGGGATTTCCCTTTTATTGAGATATCATTCAACTGCAAAAATAGCCAAAATATGGTAAAATAGTCAGTAATCATCTATGTTTAATAGAACAAGTTTGTATGAAGAAAAGGAAATAAAATGGCAACTATTCAATGGTTTCCTGGACATATGTCTAAGGCGCGTCGTCAGGTCCAAGAAAATTTAAAATTTGTTGACTTTGTAACAGTTTTAGTAGATGCACGTTTGCCCTTGTCTAGTCAAAATCCGATGCTGACTAAAATCATCGGAGATAAACCAAGACTATTGATTTTGAACAAGGCAGACCTTGCGGACCCAGCATTAACGAAAGAGTGGCGTCAATACTTTGAATCACAAGGTATTCAGACACTTGCTATTAACTCTAAGGAACAATTAACAGTAAAAGTCGTAACGGATGTCGCCAAGAAACTCATGGCAGAGAAGATTGCTCGTCAAAAAGAACGTGGTATTCAAATTGAAACCTTGCGCACCATGATCATTGGGATTCCAAACGCTGGTAAATCAACTCTGATGAACCGTTTGGCGGGTAAGAAAATCGCTGTTGTTGGTAATAAACCCGGTGTTACTAAGGGTCAACAATGGCTTAAAACCAATAAGGACCTTGAAATCTTGGATACTCCAGGTATTCTTTGGCCAAAATTTGAAGATGAAACCGTTGCACTCAAGCTTGCATTAACTGGAGCTATCAAAGATCAGTTGCTCCCAATGGATGAAGTGACGATTTTCGGTCTTAATTACTTTAAAACACATTACCCTGAAAAGCTTCAAGAACGTTTTAAACAAATGAATTTGGACGACGAAGCTCCTGATATCATCATGGATATGACGCGTATTCTGGGTTTCCGGGATGATTACGATCGCTTCTATAATCTCTTTGTCAAAGAAGTTCGTGATGGAAAACTTGGTAACTATACCTTAGATACATTGGAAGATCTAGATGGCAACGATTAAAGAAATAAAAGAAGCATTAGCAAAGATAACAGATCTTGAAAGTCCCCTGTTTCAGGAATTTGAGAAAGATTCTCGTTCAGGTGTACAAAAAGAAATTGAAAAGCGTAAGAAAGCCATTCAAGCTGAAATTGATGAAAATCTCCGCTTAGAAGCCATGCTTAGCTATGAAAAAGAGCTTTATGCTCAAGGTATTAGCTTAATTGCAGGTGTAGATGAAGTTGGACGTGGGCCTTTAGCTGGGCCTGTTGTTGCTGCGGCAGTCATTTTACCTCAAAATTGTAAGATTAAAGGGTTGAATGACAGTAAGAAGATTCCTAAGAGAAAACATGAGGAGATTTTTCAAGCCGTTAAAGATAAGGCTCTTGCAATCGGTATTAGCATTATGAATAATCAAGTCATTGATCAAGTCAATATCTATGAAGCAACTAAACTAGCTATGAAAGAAGCTATTTCTCAGCTTGAACCTCAACCAGAACACCTTTTGATTGATGCCATGAAATTGGACTTGCCAATCACACAGACATCTATCATCAAAGGAGATGCTAGTTCTCTATCCATTGCAGCAGCATCTATCATTGCTAAGGTTACAAGGGATAAGATCATGGCCAACTATGACCAGAAATTTCCAGGTTATGATTTTTCTCAAAATGCTGGCTATGGAACGGCTAAACATTTAGAAGGTTTAGAAAAGCACGGTGTTACACCCATTCATCGCACAAGCTTTGAACCGATTAAAACGATCGTTTCAGAAGCTGAAAAAGATAATTAAAGGAGAAAATTATGGAGGAACAGTCGGAAACACTTAGTTCCAAGAAAGAATTTGCCTTTGCATCAAGTACAATCCTATCACAAGTCGGCCGTGGTATCATCGTTGGATTAGTCGTGGGCCTTATTGTAGGTTCTTTTCGATTTTCTATTGAAAAAGGTTTTCATGTCATCCAAGGGCTTTATCGTGATCAAGATAATCTTGTACGTAACCTGTTGATGATTTCCTTGCTTTATCTTGTTATTTGTTGGCTTAGTGCTAAATTAACACGCTCAGAAAAGGATATCAAAGGTTCTGGTATTCCTCAAGTTGAGGCGGAGTTAAAAGGTCTCATGTCACTCAACTGGTGGAGTGTGCTTTGGAAGAAATACATCCTTGGTATTTTAGCGATTGCTAGTGGACTCATGCTCGGTCGTGAAGGTCCAAGTATTCAACTAGGTGCTGTTGGAGGCAAAGGAATTGCTAAATGGCTGAAATCTAGCCCAGTAGAAGAGCGCTCTTTAATAGCTAGTGGAGCTGCTGCTGGACTTGCTGCAGCCTTTAATGCACCGATTGCAGGGTTATTATTTGTAGTAGAAGAAGTCTACCATCACTTTTCAAGATTTTTCTGGGTTTCAACTCTAGCTGCCAGTCTGGTAGCAAACTTCGTCTCTCTTCTCATCTTCGGGTTAACACCTGTTTTGGATATGCCAGATGATATCCCACTTATGAGTCTTAGTCAATATTGGATTTATCTGGTGATGGGGATTTTTCTTGGAGTTTCTGGATATCTATATGAGAAAGCCGTTCTGAATGTCGGCAAAGTTTATGATTGGATTGGGAAAAAAGTTCACATTGACAAAGCTTATCATCCAATTTTTGCTTTTATCCTGATTATTCCTGTGGGAATATTCCTACCTCAAATACTTGGTGGGGGAAATCAGGTTGTCTTATCATTAACAGAACAAGATTTTAGCTTCCAAATTCTCTTAATTTACTTTATCATTCGCTTTATTTGGAGCATGATTAGTTACGGAAGTGGACTACCAGGTGGTATTTTCTTACCAATTTTAGCTTTAGGATCTTTACTTGGTGCTCTAGTAGGCGTTATTTGTGTCAATCTTGGCCTTGTTAGCCAGCAGCAATTTCCTATCTTTGTGATTCTTGGAATGAGTGGGTATTTTGGTGCTATCTCAAAAGCACCTTTGACAGCTATGATTCTTGTGACTGAAATGGTCGGAGATATCCGAAATCTAATGCCTTTAGGGATGGTGACCCTAGTTGCCTATATTGTCATGGATCTGCTCAAAGGGGCGCCTGTCTATGAAGCCATGCTAGAAAAAATGTTACCTGAATCAGCAACTAATGATGGAGAAATTACCCTAATTGAAATTCCAGTATCAGACAAAATAGCTGGTAAGCAAGTACATGAACTCAATTTACCACACAACGTACTCATCACAACCCAAGTACATAATGGTAAAAGTAAGACAGTTAATGGATCTACAAGGATGTATCTAGGTGATATGATTCATCTCGTGATTCCAAAAAGTGAAATTGGAAAAGTGAAAGATTTACTACTATAAAAACATAATTTAAGTTATGTAAATTTAGAAACAAAAAGATCGGGAAATATATTTATTGCATAATTTTGTTTATGTACAAAATGTAACTCTTAAACTGTTTTTTTATAACCAAAGGGAGATGAGATGCTATGAGTAGAAATAAAGCTCTTGCAGTTTATTTATTTGGGACTTTTAGTCAATTATTATTAGTTTGTTTAATTTTATTTTTCTGTAATCATTATGGCGTTCATTCTGTTCTAGTAAATGTTTTCGGAGTAATGATTGGTGGAATCTCTACAGCCTTATGGGGTAGCATTGTTGCCATTTGCTATTATGAGATTGACTTAAAGAAAATAATAAAAGATTTTTTTAACATTCAGACCAGTTACAAACATTATTTATTAGCATTTTTTCTTATTATTCTTGATTTCTCTTTTCTATTTTTTTGGGGGGAAATCGTACAATTTATCTGGTATCTTCCTTTTCTGATGTTTTTCAAGTTTATTGTATTTGGCGGTTTGGAGGAAATTGGTTGGAGATATGTATTTCAGCCACTTTTACAAGAAAAGTTCCACTATTTTCAAGCGACAATTTTAACATTTATCATATGGTCAATTTGGCATTTATTGTTCTTTTATATAGATGGTTCTCTAGCCATCCTTCAAATAGTACCTTTTTTATTTGGGTTGCTGACAAATTCGTTTATTCTTTCAGCTCTTTATTTAATAACAAAAAATCTCTGGATTTGTGTGATGACACATTCAATGATTAATGTATTTTCTCAATTGACTATGAGTGACGACCATTACGGAATGTATCTAATCAGAATTATTGTTATTGTTGCATCGTGTTATCTAGTAATGTCTAGCAAAGTTAAGTATAAAGCATATTAATAGTATTTAGAATAATTTTGAACATTTAATAGAGAGTTAAAAATCCAAATCACTTTGTTGATTTGGATTTTATTGATTTTAGAGAAAATTATAAGTTTATGTAAAAGTTATTTAAACATTGATAGAAAAACTCAAAGTTAATGTACATTTGAACAATTTTTAGTTTTCACTTAAATAAAGTACATTATACAGAAGATGAATAGTTTTAAAAATTTCCAGTGTTCACTTAAATAAAGTACATAATTGAGTATAATTGGCTTAAAAAAAATTTTTGGTTATTAAAGAATCTAAAAATTGTATAGCTTATTTAAACATTCCTAAATCTCCCCTATAACATCTTTCCGAAAAACTATAATTTTCTTGAAAAATATATCTAGCTATGCTATACTATTAGTATAGAAAGATTTGGAGAAAAACATGAAACGCGAGATCTTATTAGAACGTATTGATAAACTCAAACAAGTCATGCCCTGGTACGTTCTGGAATACTACCAATCAAAACTAGCTGTTCCATACAGTTTTACGACCTTGTACGAATACTTAAAGGAATACGATCGATTTTTCAGCTGGGTTTTAGAATCTGGTATATCGAATGCTGACACCATGGCAAATATTCCTTTGGATGTTCTTGAGAACATGACCAAGAAAGACATGGAATCTTTTATTATTTACTTACGTGAACGTCCTTTGCTCAATGCCAATACGACGAAAAACGGGGTTTCTCAAACAACCATTAACCGTACTTTATCTGCGCTTTCTAGTCTTTATAAGTATTTGACTGAGGAGGTGGAAAACGAGCACGGGGAACCTTATTTCTATCGCAATGTTATGAAGAAGGTTGCAACTAAGAAAAAGAAAGAAACCTTGGCGGCTCGAGCTGAAAATATCAAGCAAAAGCTCTTTTTAGGTGATGAAACAGAGGGATTTTTAAATTATATCGATGAGGAATACCCCAAAACTCTCTCAAATCGCGCTCTCTCATCATTCAATAAAAATAAAGAACGTGATTTAGCCATTATAGCGCTTCTTCTTGCCTCTGGTGTCCGTCTCTCTGAAGCAGTAAACCTGGATCTTCGAGATCTTAATCTTAAGATGATGGTGATTGACGTCACTCGAAAAGGTGGAAAACGTGACTCGGTTAATGTTGCTGCCTTTGCTAAGCCCTATTTAGAACAATATCTTGCTATTCGGGACAAACGTTATAAGACAGAGAAGACCGATACTGCGCTCTTCTTAACCTTGTATCGAGGTGTTCCAAACCGGATTGATGCTTCTAGTGTTGAAAAGATGGTGGCCAAGTATTCTGAAGACTTTAAAGTCCGTGTAACCCCCCATAAACTGCGCCATACTCTTGCAACCCGTCTCTATGATGCAACCAAATCCCAAGTTTTGGTCAGCCACCAGCTAGGACATGCTAGCACACAGGTAACGGACTTGTATACGCATATCGTTAATGACGAACAGAAAAATGCCTTAGATAGTTTATAAAATACATAATATTAATTATGTAATATTTAGTGTTAGAAAAAGAGCGTAGGATTTTTTATCGAATCTTACGCTCTTTTATTCTTTCTATAAAAATTCGATCCAATAATTACGATGTGGCTCAATAATTACTGGTTTTTCCCAGAATGATTTTAGATAGGCCAAGTTTACAGGGGTGACAGGTCTTTTTTCATCATTGAACTTCTCTGCACTCTCTTCCGTTAGAAAGCATTTAACTGCTTCATATGGTGTACCATCGCTCGCTATTCGATCAATTCCTAAATAAGCAATTTCATCACCGGCTTTTGGAATATCTGTAAATAGTTTACCAATAAAATAAACAGTCTTATCTTTCATTAATTCATAAGCCTTACTATTTTCCAGTCTGTTATTCGCTGCAGCGTACATAATACAAAAACTGTCCACAATATCTTTCAAAGGCATTAATTCTTCTTTGCTGACTATAATTTCGTCGGGAGCAAGCCCACCAATGATTAAGTTTTTATAATGAGGTTGCTGAATGATATTATCTAAAGCCATTCCTAATGGTAGTTGGACAGCTTGGTAGCCTAATGGTTCTAGCTCTTGCTTTTTCTGGTCAAGGTGTTCTTGTATAATACTGATATTCAAATCATATGGACTTGAAGGTTGTTGCTTGCTAAAAAAAGCTACTACTATACGATCTAACTGTTCAAATAGACCAAGTTTTTCCATTGGAATTTTCATCATCGAATATGATCCCCTTTTTTGTTCAGATTTCCTCTTTATTCTACTCTCATTATTTTTGAATATCAAGTTTAAGATAAAAGATATCCATGTTAAATGGATATCTTTTACTTTATTACACCACAGCTTCAGCAATTTCTTCTGCAGTGATTCCTGCGAAGTAACGACCTAGGTTAATGGTTTGAAGGGCTTTGAGGACATCTTCCCGTTCGTATTTGACACCACGAAGGACATCTTCTACTGCTGCAACATCTTCGATACCAAAGAAGTCTCCATAAATCTTGATATCTTGGATTTTGGATTCAATGACGTTAGCGAAGATTTCAACCTTACCGCTAGGGAATTTAGTTCCACGACGGACATTGTATTCAGGTGATTTCCCATAGTTCCAGTCCCAAGTTCCAAACTTAGTTTCTTTGATGCGATTGATTTCAGCTAATTCTTCATCTGAGAATACATACTCAGTCATCTCAGGGTATTCTTTTTTCATGTATTCCAAGAGTAAATCACGGAATTCTTCAACAGTGATCTTTTCTGGCAACTCATCGATAATATTAGTTACTCGAGCACGGACTGATTTAACCCCTTTTGATTCAAACTTATCTTTAGACACTTTAAGTGCGTTAGCTAGGACTGACAAATCCACGTCAAAGAGAAGACAACCATGGTGCATGATACGGCCATTGATATAGGCTTGTGCATTTCCACAGAATTTCTTACCATCGATTTCCAAGTCGTTACGGCCTGTAAATTCAGCTTTAACACCAAGTTCAGCCAAAGTATTGATAACTGGAGTAGAGAAGCTCTTGAAGTCAAAAGCCTTGTTTTCATCTTCTTTTGAAATGATGGTATAGTTAAGGTTGTTCAAATCATGGTAAACAGCTCCACCACCACTGATTCGACGGACTACTTCAATACCGTTTTCACGTACATAGTCACGGTTAATTTCTTCGATGGTATTTTGGTGACGACCTACAATGATAGATGGTTTGTTGATCCAAAGAAGGAAGATTTGATCTTCATCAAGAAGATGTTTAAAAGCGTACTCCTCTAAAGCAATATTAAAGGCAGTGTCGTTTGAATGATTGATAATGTATTTCATAAGATACCTTCTAATACGATAGAGACTGGAAAATAATTCCAGTCTAGTCTATCTATTTTTATTTTTTCTTAGGTGAATGGATAGCCATTCCAAGAACATCAGCAAATGCTTCGTACATAACTTCAGAGTATGTTGGGTGACCGTGGATTGTCTTAAGCATTTCTTCTACAGTGATTTCCATTTCGATGATGCTTGACGCTTCGTTGATCAACTCTGCAGCAGCAGGACCAATGATATGAACACCAAGGATTTCACCATATTTCTTGTCTGCAATGACTTTAACAAATCCTTGAGCAGCATCTGATGCAATTGCACGTCCGTTTGCGGCAAAGTTGAATTTACCGATTTGGACATCATATTTCTCACGAGCTTGTTCTTCAGTCAAACCAACTGCTGCTACTTCTGGAAGTGTGTAGATAGCTGCAGGAGTCAAGTTCAATTTGGCAACAGCGTGGTTTCCTTTAAGGGCATTTTCAGCAGCTACTTCACCCATACGGAAGGCAGCGTGAGCCAACATCTTAGTACCGTTGATATCACCTGGTGCATAAATACCAGGAACAGAAGTTTCCATGTACTCGTTAACCTTGATACGACCACGGTCTAGCTCAAACTCAACTTCTCCGATTCCTTCAAGGTCTGGAACACGACCGATTGAAAGAAGAGCTTTGTTTGCGATAACATCATCTTTTCCTTCAACCTTGATACGAAGTTTGCCATCTTCTTCGATGATTTCTTGAAGTTTAGTACCTGTCAAGATCGTCATACCTTTACGCTCAAGAATCAAGCGAAGGTTTTTAGATACTTCAGCATCCATTGCTGGGACAATGCGATTCATCATTTCGATAACAGTAACTTTTGAACCAAATGTCATGAAGGCTTGCCCAAGCTCGATACCGACAACTCCACCACCAATAATCACAAGGCTTTCTGGTACTTCATTCATTTCAAGGATGTCATCACTAGTCATCACAAGTGATGATTCCATGCCAGGAACGTTAATCTTGCTTACTTTTGAACCACCAGCAAGGATGATCTTCTTCGTTTCAAGCAATTCAGAACCATTAACCAAGACATTCTTATCTTTCGTAATGGTACCGATACCCTTGTGAACATCCACTCCGTAGCTGCGAAGAAGACCCGCAACACCACCAACAAGAGTATTAACAACTTTAGATTTAGTTTCTAAAAGTTTTTCCAAATCAACAGTGAAGTTAGGATTTTCAATCACGATACCACGATTTGCAGCGTGACCGATATTCTCGATAATTTCAGCGTTGTGAAGGTAAGTTTTAGTTGGGATACATCCGCGGTTCAAACATGTTCCACCAAGTTCAGATTTCTCAACAAGAGCAACCTTACCACCTAATTGAGCTGCTTTAATGGCAGAAACATAACCAGCAGGTCCACCACCAATAACAACGATATCATAAGCATCATCGCTCTTACCATCATCATTCGAAGCACTTGCTGCAGGTGCTGGGCTAGCTTCTGGTGCAGCTGCTCCAGCTGTTGGGATATTTTCCCCTTCTTCACCAAGATAACCGATAACTTCAGTAACAGGAACAGTCTCGCCGTCCCCTTTCAGGATAGCGATCAAGTAACCGTCTTCTTCTGCTTCCAATTCCATGCTGACTTTGTCAGTCATGATTTCCAAAAGGATTTCTCCTTCTTTTACAAATTCTCCGACTTTTTTATTCCATTGGACGATTTGTCCTTCTGTCATATCCACGCCGGCTTTTGGCATAATTACTTCTAAGGCCATATCTTACTTCCTTTATCTATATTTCTAAAAATAAATTCTCTAAACCAACATTGAGATTGGGTTTTCAATTAAAGCTTTCAAGTCTTTCATAAACTTAGCACCAGCCATACCATCTACGACACGGTGGTCAATTGTTAAACCAAGACTCATAATTGGACGAATCACGATTTCACCATTTACTACAACAGGTTTCTCAATTGTTGAGCTAACCCCAAGGATTGCTGAGTTCGGTTGGTTAATGATTGGACCGAATGATTGAACACCAAACATTCCCAAGTTACTGATGGTGAAGGTTGAATTTTGCAATTCGCTAGGAGCTAGTTTACCATCCAAAGTACGTCCGATAACATCTTTGAAGGCAACTACCAACTCAGACAAACTCATTTTTTCAGCATTATAAACAACTGGCGTCATCAAACCATTATCCATTCCAACTGCCATCGCAAGGTTGACATAGTTGTGAGTGATAATTGTCTTACCATCTTCAGTTAATGAAGCGTTAATGTACGGGTGTTTCATAAGCGTCTTAACAACCGCAAGTGAAAGCAAGTCTGTAACGGTAATTTTCTTACCAGTTGCTTCCATGATTGGATCAAGGACTTTCTTACGAAGGGCAAGCATTTCAGACATATCGACATCGTAGTTAAGCGTGAAGGTTGGTGCAGTCAAGTATGATTCAACCATACGTTGAGCAATAACCTTACGCATCGGTGTCATCGGGATACGTTCAATTTCTCCATAAGGTGTTACGTTATCTGGAACTTCTTCTACTTTCTCGATTTGAGCAGGTGACTTGATTGTTTCGTTTTCGATATTTTCAGGAAGGAATGCCAAAACATCCTTCTTCATAATCTTGCCACGATGACCAGTTCCTTGGATTTCCTGCCATGCAATGTTATGTTCAAGGGCAATTCGTTTTGCAAGTGGTGAAATGCGAACCACATTAGTGTCTTTAAATGTTTCCACGTCTTCTTTGTGGACACGACCGTTTGCGCCTGAGCCAGAAATATCGTAGAGATTAATTCCTAAATCATCCGCTAATTTTCTAGCTGCAGGAGTCGCTCTTAGCTTATCATCAGCCATGACCTCTCCTATTCTATTTATGATGCAAAGGGCGTTTAAAAGCGACTGAAAAATAGGAAATCTACGCAGACTTCGATGAAGTCAAGGAGATTTATCTTTTTTCCGAGCTTTTAGCCCGTGCTCTAATCTAAGATATCAAGAACGTAGAGAACTCTGCACCTAAAAGATACAAAGCTTCTCGTCTGATTAATTGTTACATAATTTACATTATGTATTATTGTTTATTATGAGTTTTACGGATTGCATCTTTGATGCTTTCAACTGTCGGAATCATTGCATTTTCAAGATTTTGTGCGTAAGGCATTGGTACATCTTCACCTGCACAACGGCGAATAGGTGCATCTAAATAATCGAATGCTTCTGATTCTGAAATAATAGCTGAGATTTCACCGATAAAACCACTTGTCTTGTGGGCATCGTTGACAAGAACTACTTTTCCAGTCTTCTTAACTGAATTAATAATGATGTCTTTATCAAGCGGAACCAAAGTACGTGGGTCTACTACTTCTACCGAGATGCCTTCTTCAGCCAATTCTTCAGCTGCTTGCATAACACGACGAAGCATTTTTCCGTAAGTTACTACAGTGACATCAGTTCCTTCACGTTTGATTTCTCCGACACCAAGTGGGATAGTATAGTCTGGATCAACAGGAACCTCACCTTTTTGGTTAAATTCGGATTTATATTCAAGAATGATAACAGGGTTGTTGTCACGGATAGAAGACTTAAGAAGTCCCTTCATATCAGCAGGTGTACCTGGAGCAACAACCTTCAATCCTGGGATATGAGTGAACCATGATTCCAATGATTGTGAGTGCTGAGCTGCAGAACCTACCCCGTTACCAGCGGCACAGCGGATTGTTATTGGCACTTGACCTTTACCACCAAACATGTAGCGAGTTTTAGCTGCTTGGTTGACGATATTATCCATGGCAATAACTGAAAAGTCCATAAAAGTCATATCAACGATTGGACGAAGTCCAGTCATAGCAGCACCAGCAGCAGCACCAGAAATAGCAGCTTCTGAAATTGGACAGTCACGTACACGTTCTGGTCCAAATTCTTCAAGCATACCTACAGATGTACCAAAGTCTCCACCAAAGACACCGACATCTTCACCCATCAAGAGTACATTTTCATCACGACGCATTTCCTCAGACATTGCAAGGATAATGGTATCGCGGAAAGACATTAATTTTGTTTCCATATTTCTCTACTTCTCCTTAGTCTGCGTAAATATCTTCAAAAGCTGATTCTAGTGGAGGGAATGGACTTTCTTCTGCAAACTTAACAGATGCTTCCACTGCTTCCTTGACTTGAGCCTGAATTCCTTCAAGTTCTTCTGCACTAGCAATCTTGTTTTCAACAAGGTACTTGCGGAGGTTTTCGATTGGATCTTTTTCCTTCCACTCATCGACTTCTTCACGTGTACGGTATTTACCAGGGTCTGATGATGAGTGACCAAGCCAACGGTAAGTTACGCTTTCGATCAAGACAGGACCTTTACCAGAACGAACATGGTCAACTGCCTTCTTAAATCCTTCGTAGACATCGATAACATTGTTACCATCTTCGATAAACATTCCTGGAATACCGTAAGCAGCACTACGCTCGTGGATATGCTGGACATTAGTCATTTTCTTGATGTCAGCAGAAATTCCATAACCGTTATTGATACAGTAGAAAATAACTGGAAGATTCCAAATTGAAGCCATATTTACAGCTTCGTGGAATACACCTTCGTTAGTCGCTCCATCACCAAAGAAGCAGACAACGATTTTACCAGTATTTTTCATTTGTTGAGTAAGGGCAGCACCTACTGCAATCCCCATACCACCACCAACAATACCGTTGGCACCAAGGTTACCTGCATCAAGGTCGGCGATGTGCATTGATCCACCTTTACCTTTACAAGTTCCAGTATACTTACCAAGGATTTCAGCCATCATACCATTAAGGTCGATTCCTTTAGCAATGGCTTGTCCGTGACCACGGTGGTTCGATGTTATGAGGTCATCTTCGTTTAGAGCTAACATAGCCCCAACATTGGCAGCTTCCTCACCAACAGAAAAGTGCGTCATACCGGGCACTTTACCTTTTTTTACTAATTGAGCAATTTTTAAATCCATACGACGAATTTCTTCCATCTTACGGAACATCTCAAGCAAAAGACTTTTATCTAGAGTTGACATAATCTTGCCTTTCTAAGTTTAATTTCTTATAGTTCTATTCTAACTTATAGGTTAATTTGAGTCAAAGATTATGCTTGATAATTTTTCACAATATAAAAAAAGAAAAGTCAATGAAATCAAGACTTTTCTTTACATAAAATGACTATTTCACAAAGTGATTTTCAAGGATATTTTCAACAAATTATTTGAATCTTTTCATAATAACTTGTAAACGCCACTGATAGAGTAATCCGCTGACAACTAAACTTACGATAAGACCTATCCAATATGAATAAGCATCGAGATTTGTTGAATAATCTAGAAACAAACCAAGAGGTATAGCAACTCCCCAGTATCCAAGGAGACCAAGGTAGAAAGGTATGACAGTATCTTTGTAGCCTCGTAAAATCCCTTGTAATGGTGCCGCAAATGTATCAGCTAACTGGAAAAATAAGCTATAGGTCATAAAACTAGCAGTTAGTTGAACGAACTCTGGATCATGACCATAGAGACTGGCAACATTTTTTCTAAAAACGTACAGAAAAGAAAGTGTTAAAATTGCGAATGCCATAGCTGATAGTCGTCCGATTTTTATGTATTTCTTAGCATCCTCTTGACGTTTAGCACCAACCTCGTAAGAAACAACAATAGCCATTGCTGTTGAAATGCTCATAGGAAAAGCGTACATGAGAGATGAAAAGTTCATGGCAGACTGATGACTAGCTATTATCAATGATGAAAACTTCGCCATAATCAAGCCAACGGCTGAAAAAATAGCAACTTCAGCAAATACAGTCCCACCAATAGGTAACCCCAGTTTTATCGCTTCTTTTATTTTATTCCTGTCTAAAGGTAGTCGGTTTTCTAAATGTAGTTCTTTTAATTTTTCTTGTTTAAGAAGGACTAGTATAGATATACCCAACAAGGCCCAATAAGCCATAGAGGTCCCGAGTCCTGCTCCAACTCCTCCCAACTCAGGAAAACCAAAGACACCATAAATCAATAAATAGTTAAAACCACTATTGAGAGGGAGCAATAAAAGCATCAAATACATGGACAACCTTGTTAATCCAAGTGCATCCAATAATGAACGGATAACACTAAAAAGTAAGAGTGGAATAATCCCTATTGCTAAAAACCATAGATAGCGTACTGCTATATCTGCTACTGCTGTTTCCAAACCCATATTGTTTAGAATTAGTGGCGCAGCAAGAAAAACTAAAGCAAATAGAAAAATGGATAAGCCAAGAGAAAGATAAAGAAACTGATAGAAATCAGAAGCTACTTCTTCTTTTTTCCCGCGTCCTAAATGATGTCCAACTATAGGAACTAAGGCAGAAACAATACCAGTTAAGAAGGTGAAAAAGGGATTCCATAGACTTGTCGCCATTGATACACCAGCTAGATCAATCGTATTATACTGGCCAGTCATGGTCGTATCGACAAAAGAAGCCGAATAATTTGCGAATTGATAAACCAAAATAGGGAAGAAAATCTTAAGAAATAAGATAAATTTGTCTTTAAAATGATGGGTTGGGTACATATCGTCTCTCTCTAATTAATGATTCGAAAGAGCAGATTTCACCTAGTTCTTATAGACAATCTGTCCATTACAGATGGTGTATTTGACCTGCCCTTTTAAAGATTCACCGATAAATGGTGAGTTCGCTGCTTTAGAAGCAAAATGACTATCCACGATTCGGTCCGCTTTATCATCAAAAATTGTAATATCTGCTGGACCGTTTTCTGATAGATAACCCGCTTCAAAGTTATAAAGTTTTGCTGGGTTGTAGGACATTTTTTCTAACAATTGCATTAAACTCAACTCGCCAGCTTCCACCAAATAGGTTAAACCTAGTGACAAAGAAGTTTCCAAACCTGTCATACCTGATGGCGCTTTGGTAATATCATCAACATTTTTTTCGTCAGCATGGTGGGGCGCGTGGTCAGTAGCAATGACAGAAATGATTCCAGATTTTAAACCTTCAATTACCGCACGTCGGTCAGATTCCAGACGTAGAGGTGGATTCATCTTTGCGTTGCTTCCTTTAGTCAAGAGAAGAGCTTCAGTCTTCGAAAAATGCTGTGGAGCTACTTCTGCTGTTACATTTGCTCCTAAACCTTGAGCAAACTCCACAACCTTGACACTTTCTTCCTTAGACAAATGCTGAATATGAACATGAGCCTTAGTTGCATAGGCAATCATGACATCACGAGCAATCATAGCGTACTCTGCAACTCCTGTTGCACCGCAGATATGAAAATGCTCTTTAGCGATATTCTCGTTAAAACCAAGCGTACCATTTAAGCCAGGATCTTCTTCGTGAAGACTAATAAAAGTATTTAGTTTCTTCGCTTCTTCCATGGCTTCTTTAACTACTTTACTACTTTCAAGAGGAATTCCGTCATCAGAAAAACCAACGGCTCCAGCTTCTAAAAGCGCCTTAAAGTCTGTCAAATCTTTGCCATTAAAGTTCTTGGTAATTGTTGCTACAGACTTAACGTTAATCTTTTCCTTAGCTGCTGATTGAAGAACTTCCTCTAAAGTCTCAACATCGGAGATAGTTGGATTGGTATTAGCCATCATAACGACAGTTGTAAAACCACCTGCAGCTGCTGCTAAAGCACCTGTATGAATGTCTTCTTTATGTGTTTGACCTGGTTCACGGAAATGAACATGGATATCTACCAATCCAGGTGCTACAACTAAGCCTGTTGCATCAATGACTTCTGCACCTTCTTCACTAATTTGTGATGCAATTTTTATAATTTTCCCTTCATCAACCAAAACATCACAAACTTGATCCAAACCAGACTTGGGATCCATGACACGACCATTTTTGATTACTAGCATCCGCTTTCTCCTTTATTCGTAGAAATCCACTTGGGTATCCAATAACTTATCCCCATCATAAACAAACTTGGCTGAAAAGAAAGGCTTATCTTCTAGAAGCCACTCCACGAAGGTATGGTCTCCTTCCCAGGTTGGTTTGCTTAAAACCTCATCATAAGGAACCCATTCTAATGTTCCCTCATTACAATCAATCAATTCACCCTCAAACTCAGTCACCTTAAATACATAGGTGTACCAGTCCAGTTCTGGTGTAAACTCAGGAAAGGTGATAACTCCCTTTAGTACTGGTTTAGCTTTCAGACCCGTTTCTTCTAAAATCTCACGTGCAGCACATTCTTGTGGAGTTTCCCCGCGCTCTAACTTTCCACCTACACCGATCCATTTTCCTTCATGGACATCATTAGGCTTTTTATTGCGATGGAGCATGAGTAATTCTTTTCCATTGTCAATGTAGCATATCGTCGCTAGCTGAGGCATATTCTCTCCTTATCTAAGCCAATCAATTGGCTCTTGTCCTGTTTCTTTTAAGAATGTATTGGCCTTAGAAAAAGGCTTGGAACCCCAAAATCCTCTGTAAACAGAAAGAGGACTTGGATGGGCTGATTCAATAATCAAATGTAGAGGATTGGTCACTAAAGCCTTCTTCTTACGTGCATAAGCACCCCAAAGTACAAAAACGACTGGTCTATCTAGGTTATTGACAACCTTAATCACAGCATCTGTAAAAGGTTCCCATATCTGACCAGCATGACCATTTGCTTGAGCAGCTGGAACTGTCAAACAAGCATTAAGAAGCAAGACTCCCTGCTCGGCCCAAGAGGTCAAATCATGTGAAGATTTAGATCCAACATCATCTGCAAGTTCTTTTAGAATATTTTGCAAGGAAGGAGGTGCTGGAATAGAATCTGGAACGGAAAAACTCAAACCTTGAGCTTGACCAGGCCCATGATAGGGATCTTGGCCTAGAATTACCACTTTAACCTCTTCAAGAGGGGTTGTCAAAAGAGCCTGAAAAATCTTTTCCTTTGGTGGGTATACAGTTCCATGAGCATAAGCCTGCTCCATAAAATGATTGATTTTCCCAAAATAACCCTCAGGTAATTGCTTCTTAATCAAAGCATGCCAAGACGAATGTTGCATCTCTCTCTCCTTTATCGTATCCATCTAAAAGCACGTCTTAATTCATCCGTACCATTTTTAAAAAAGCATAAACCATGTGCAAGAATGATCTTATCCGGTTTCCAATTTAACATACGGGAAAAGGAAACCTTTGCCCCTATTTGTCTTCTAAAAAAAGTCATCCTATAATCGATAGGAGTTTGCCCATCAGGGGCTGTTACACGGGCTAAACGATAAATTTTTCTTCGGATTGGACTAGCTATCTTTTCTGGTTCAAAATTCTCTATAAGGTCCGTTACAATGAGTGTTTTAGTCGATTTATGAAAAAACACGACCTCTTCGATGACAGAACTTCCCTTAAAAATAAGTTGATCAATCTCATCAGACCATAAGTCAGGTGCCTTATCAGTTAAAGGAGCATCAAATTCCACCATGACATTCTGACTTTTTGCTCTCTCTTCAACTCCTGGACTAGACCATGCTTGTGCATAAGGATATCTTTTTTTCCAATCTGCAATATAGGCGTAGTGAATCTTATTGGGTGAAATTAGGTAAGCGACTTTGCCCAAAGCGTCCAGTTCAGTAAAGAGCTCCTCATTTGGTGCAATAGGAGAATGAATCCAGAGTTTTCCATCGTTTAACTTTATCACTGTCATACGTGTCTGAAAAGGAAGTTTGAAGACCTTCAAGTCCATTTGTATCAAGTCACCATCTGCTATCCAGATATTTTGATCAACTTCCTTTAGTGTATACAATGGTTCATAAAGAGAAAGTTCTGGTCTTGACATCGTTTACCATTCCTTTATTTTTACTGCTTCTATTATAGCAAAAAGTGGCTATCTAAACCACTTTTTAAAGTTTCTATAAGATTTCTAGAAGAGTTTGGTAGGAATCAACTTCATAAGTCGGTAGCGCTAGCGTCTTATTTTCCAGATGATGAGGATTGTACCAGATGGTATCGATGTCAGCATTATTTCCACCCTGAATATCAGCTGTCAGTGAATCACCAATCATCAGAGTCTTTTCTTTGCTGTATCCATCAATCTGCTGACAAATTTTTTCATAAAACAGAGCATCAGGCTTTTGAGTTTTCAACTGCTCTGAAATAAAGATTTGGTTAAAATAAGGAGCTAGACCTGATTGAGCCAAACGTCCTGTTTGAATAGCAGTAATCCCATTTGTAGCAGCATAGAGTTCATAGCCGCGTTCAGTAAGAGTATCTAAAAGCTCAATAGCTCCTGAAAAAATTTGACCTTGTTGAGCTAGAAAAAATTGATATCGCTCCGCTAAATAGGAACCATCTTTGATTATTCCAAAATGAGCAAATAATTTTGCAAAACGTGTGTTAATTAACTCAGCCTTTGTAATTCTTTTTTGCTCCAAGTCCTTCCAGAGAGACTTGTTCATTGGAACGTAATAATCTTTATAGGCTTGAATATCCTCAATTCCTTCTTCTTTAAAAAGTTGCGTTAAAGCCACATCCTCAGCAGTATCAAAATCGAGCAAGGTATGGTCGAGGTCGAAGAGTAGAAATTTATAAGTCATAAGTATAGTATCCTAAAGTTTCTAAATAATGATTGTTAAAATATCTTCACAATCCTTAGCTCTAAGTATATCATATTGAACATCTTATTTCTGAAACTTAGTTCATATCCTAACTAAATTTTTTACTCAGTGTAGGTTAAATTTTTAAAAAAGTTTGTAAAAAATGAACAATCTTTTTATTTTTTTAGAAATTTGTCGGAAATATCTTACTATTTTATATTATTATTTGCCCTACAATCTTTATTGTGATATAATTCACGTATAGGATAGTTTTAGTAATAGACTAGGAGGAGGGCAACAATAAGGGTGTCTATAAAATCATCCTATATAAAAAAATTGATTCAGGGAGTATAACTTAAAGTACAATATTTTTTTTGTATCTTAAGAATACCAATCTAACAAAAGGAAGGAAAATAATGAAGAACAAAAAGAAATTGGGAATCTTTTCTTTTATTATTTGCTTATTGACAACTGTCTTTGTATTTAGTTTGAATAAGACATTTGCTGAAACTCCTGAGATTTCAGTAACTGGAAAATTTGTAGATGCAATTACAGATGTCAAAGTTGTAAATAATGAAGGTGGAGATCTAACTTGGGATTTAGCGCAATGGGCTACATTCCGTATCAATGCAAATTTTGATTTAACTGGAAAAAATGTCAAAGCAGGGGATACTACTGTTATGACTGTACCAGACGCTTTGGTGGTTACTTCACAATCATTCGAAATTAAAGATATCAATACAAATGAGATTATCGCTTACGCTAAAGTAAATGCGGATAACAAGTCCATTTCTTTAACTTATACGGATTATGTTGAAAAACATAACGATACAAAAGGTTCTTTCTTCTTCTATGCTCGTGTCGATTTCAAAAAACATCCTCAACAAGGAGAAATTCCAATTGAGATTACGATAAACAAAGAAACAAAACCTGCTGGGAAGATTACATTTAAAGGTATCGGAGATGGAGATCCAAAAGTTTTAACAAAGACTAGTTGGGTTAATGAAGGCGATAAAAGAGAGGTCCAATACACTATTTCAGTCAATCGTACAAAACAAAACATCAAAGGTGTAACGATTGAGGACCACTTGCAATTTACAAATGCTTCTTACGTAAAAGATAGCATTAAGGTTATCAAAGGTAAATTCTCTTTCGAAACTGGTGAATGGGTATTCTCAAACCGCGTTGATGTGACAGACCAACACAAGATTACAGTTAGTGAAGATGGACAATCTTTCGTAGTTGACTTAGGAGATATTACTGAAGCGGACCAATATCGTATTTCTTATAACGTTCGTCTAAATTATGACCCTGTTGATGGTGAGTTATTGAAAAATGAAGCAACTCTTAAAGGTGTCGGTATTGAAAGTAACAGCATAATTAATGGTGCTGCAGTTCAAATTGCTGGTGGTGCTGGTCTTGGTTATGTATACTCAATCAATATCCATAAAGTAGATGAGGCAAATCAACCACTTAAGGGTGCTAAATTTAAAGTAGTTCGTCAAGCTAATAATCAAGTTATTGGTGAGTTTGTATCAGATGATAATGGTAATATTGCTGTTAACAAACTGTTAAAAGACAAATATATTATCACTGAAGTTGAAGCACCATCAGGTTATGTCATCAAAGTTACAGATACAGAAGTTAACGTTGAAGATTTTGGAGCAGATCGTTCAGTAACAAAAACGATTGTGAATCCAAAAGAAGAAACTACAACTACAACAACTACAACAGAAGCGCCTACTACAACAGAAGCTCCTACTACAACAGAAGCGCCTACTACAACAGAAGCTCCTACTACAACAGAAGCGCCTACTACAACAGAAGCGCCTACTACGACAGAAGCGCCTACTACAACAGAAGCGCCTACTACGACAGAAGCGCCTACTACAACAGAAGCGCCTACTACAACAGAAGCTCCTACTACAACAGAAACTCCTACTACAACAGAAGCTCCTACTACAACAGAAGCTCCTACAACTACTGAAGCACCTACTACGACTTCTGTAACTACTACTGAAGCGCCTACTACGACTTCTGTAACCACTACTGAGGCCCCTACAACTGTTACAACTACTACTGAGGCCCCTACAACTGTTACGACAACAACAGAAGCTCCTACAACAGTAACAACAACAACTGAAGGACCAAGCACAGTAGTGACAACAGAAAATACAACAACTACAGAAGAAAAACCTGGACTTCCTAAAACTGGAGAAGGTAAAGGAACATTAGTTACTATCATTGGTTTTGTAACTTTAATTTCATCCATTATTTTGGTAGCATTTCTACATAAATCAAAAAAAGACTAATTCTAAATTAGAGATTAGTTTTGATTAGATGTTCAAAAAGGATTTACTTTTAAAAAGTAAATCCTTTTTGTATGATTAAAAATAAAAATCGATAACCATTTTATAGTCATCGATTTTAAAATATTTTAGTCCTTTTCACCAAGTTTACTATTGATAGTCATCATGATACTTGCAATCTTTTCTCCCCAATATGGATCAGAAGCGTATAGAACGTTCATTCCAGATGATTTATTACCAAGATGGGTTCTACCTTCATCAATATAATTCTCTCTTATCCATTTAGCTGCCCCCAAAATTCCCTTATCGACATTATCAAAACTTTTAGCAGAATCATATGGGGTTGTATCATAGGCAGCAATACCAAAGAAGTTATTCTTATCTTTTGCAATCTGACTACGTCCCCATGCACTTTCTAGAGCACTGTGCGCCATGAGATAGAGTGCATTCACCTGATAACGTTTCTCCGCTTCTTTGAAGACCTCTCCTTTCCCTGAAAGGCGACTACCATGAATATTCATAAGAGAATAAACTTTATCTAGTTCAGCTGCTGTATAATTGGTTGGCTTTCTTAAGTCTCGATAGAGGAATGGATTTTCAACTTTAAAGGTATCAAAGTTGACACCATCCGCTGAATAGTATTTTTTACCAATTGCCATAGATGAACTGTGCGGCGCTACACGAACGCTTGTATATGGTGATAACTCGTGGTAAATATAACGACCGTCACTCGTATAATGAGGGATAAACTCCTCACTTGCATTCACAGCAACAAGATCATTCTTATTCATAAAGCCTGAAAGTCCAGAAATTTGGACTGGAATTCTATCACCTTGAGATTCGGTGTCAGAAACAGCAACTATAGTACCTTGAGAAATATAGCTAAGTCTAGCTCCAGAAGCACTATAAACATAGGCTGTTATTGGTTTTACTTTATAATAACTAGATGGATTAGAGATCCACTTCCCGTTATTTTCAAAGCTATAATTTTTTCCATTGATTTTGAGTGTTCCAGTAGCATATAGTCCATCTTCTTTTAGATAATACCAGGCATTGTAACTCTTATCAAAGATCCACTCATTCTTGGCCATATAACCATATGATTTGAGATAGTAGGAGCCTTGCCATTGGTTTTCAGCATAAGAGCCATCTGATTTTAAGTAGAACCAACTATTGTATTTTTTATCAAAGAACCATTCGTTTTGAGCCATGGCGCCACTATCTTTTAGGTAGTATTTATCTTTCCATTGACTACTCAACATGACCCCGTCTTTGTCAAATAAGTACCAAGAACTATTAATCTTTTCCCATTTATTACGAACGACTTTTCCTGAATCAATAGCATAGTACCACTTTTCATCCATTTTTACCCAGTTCTTTTCAGCCATAGCACCGCTAGTCTGAAGAAGATAGTCATTATAAATGGTTTTACTTAACATGATACCAGTTTCATCAAAACGATACCATGAACCGTTAATTTTTCCCCATTTGTTGCGGATAATCTTTCCTGATTCTGTGGCATAATGCCACTTTTCATCCATTTTTACCCAACTTTTTTCAGCCATAGCACCGCTAGTCTGAAGAAGATAGTCATTATAAATGGTTTTGCTTAACATGATACCAGTTTCATCAAAACGATACCAATCTCCAGAAATACTAGCCCATTTATTTCGAGTTACTTTTCCTTCTTCAGTCGCATAATACCATTTATTGTCGAGTTTCACCCAAGAAGATTCTGCTAAGGCTCCACTCTTATTGAAAAGATAGTCGTTATAGATAGTATTGCTAAGCATGATACCGTCTTGGTTAAAATAATACCAGTGACCAGCTATTTTTTTCCAATTCGTAACAGCCTTTTTATTTTCATAATAACGCCATTGACCATTCTCTTTTTGCCAACCTTCTTTGTTGACCTCTTCAGTAATTTCTTCTGTTGAAGAGTTATCCTTGGTAAGGGCAGTTTCTTGTTTCTGTGTAGATTGAGGAGAATTCTTTTCTGCCTTATTTTGTGTTTCGTTCTGATTCTGTTTATCGCCCTGTTCTTGACCTTGAGCTTGCTTTTTCTCTTTAGCTTCCTTACTGGTTCCATTTGCTACAGTTTTTTCTGAACTTTGTACTTTGTTTGTAGCTTGGTTTTCCTCTGCTAATACAGTTGTTTTAGAAATCCCGGCTATGGAAAGAACAACAGTACTTGCTAGTAATATCTTTTTCATTTTTATCCTTTCAATTTTATATTCCCTATTTTTTTACTTCTTACTTATCGTTTTAAAGACGACATTTATCTAGTTTATTATACAATATAATTTTAATTATAAAAGTAAGGTCTTTAAGAAGAAAGAAAGTTGTAATATTTTTAAAACAATTTAGAAATAAAAGTCAACAAAAAGTAGTCGAACAATATCTGAACGACTACTTTTTTCTGATAATTAACCTTCTATTACTTTGGTGCGCTTCTTAGTTAGAAACGGATGTATAAAGATGGATAGAAAAGCTAGGACTGTAAAACTGATACCGATATACCAGTATGGTGCATTAAGTGTGGTTGAACGACCAGATAGATTGACAATCCCACGGAATAGTGTGCCTGTTGTAACAATTGCTACTGCTGAGTTCCATAAATTAAGACTTAATCTTGAAAAATTCGGAAGAGCTTTGAGCAAGATTGCTAGTATTATTCCACCCACCAAAGGTATAGCAAACAAGTAATGCATATGAACTGATTTCTCACCAAAACTAAATGCTTCATAAATTCTAGAAAAAGCAAAGAAGAAAATCGTAATTAGTGTATAAGAGATGACAGTTTTTTTAAAGCGTTTTTTGTTAGGATTAATAACCGATGTAGACAATATCACTCACCGCCCTTTCTGAAATTTTATTGCCTCCAGTCGTTGGCTTGTAAATAACCAGACCGTTGAAGTAAAGGGTAGATGATCCACCACCATCAAGGTTGTAAGCTGTTTTTACACCGTATGATTTCATGACTTCAGCCATTTGGTATAGGGATAGGCCCTTGCTTTCAGATGTACGTCCGTCGGAAACTACGATAATATAGTGGTTTTCATCAATGATTCCAATCGCAGTACGAGGATTTGAAGCCATAGCTTGTCCAACTTCTTCATTTGTTCCTACAGCAATCTCACCATTTTCAAGTAAAGCTGGGCCAAAAGCTAAGAGATTGACAACACCATCTTTAACTAGTTGGTCAGCTGAAATTTGATCTTCATAAATAATCTTGAAAGAACCATCCTTTTAAATAGCTAAATCACCATTACTAGAATCTTCTCGTACAGTATCACGATAGACAACACCATTACGGATAACATATCCAGTAGAGTTGGCTCCATAGTAGTCTCCATTGACTGCTAAAATAGCATTGTTATCAGCAGCGGTTTCAGAAGTTTTTGCAGTTACGTTGGTCCCAAAGGCATTTTGAGCGAAGGCTGTTTTGAGATATTCTGATGAGCTTACTGTAACATCTGCAACGTAGACTTGCGTATTATTGACCGTTGTTTCAGTTAAATTGATGGAGATATTATCATCCTTATAACTTGAGTCTGTTACTGTTGCTGTTTTAGCTGCTTGGCTTGCCGTGGCAGTATTTGTACTAGTGCTAGTTGTTGCTACTGTCGAAATAGTTTCAGCGAGAACAAAGGTCTTCAGCATAGAATAGCTAAAGGATCCTGTCAAAAGTAATGCGACAACCGAAGCATAAGCATATCGTTTCTTTAAAAATTTCATAGTACAGTTGATGTCCTTTCCTTAAAAATGAATTTCTTCTGAACGGTCCAAGAAACAGCAAAGAGAAGAATTCCAACAATAATTTTAACGATTAAGAGATTCATTCCAAATACTGCATAGAATAGACGAATAAGAAGCGTGTCTAAAACAAAGAGTCCGACTGCTAGACCAAAATATCCCAAACCTGTTTTTACAAGACTATCCTCGTTTTTAAAGACTAGTTTCTTATTTGTAGAATAGTTAAAAATGGAGCTGGTCACACGGGCTAATCCATTAGCAAGAAAAATCCGTAAACCAGTTGGGACTGTTGGTAAAAACAAGATTGCAATGGCGTAGACAAGATAGTCTACAAGAAAACTACTGAATGATGACAAGGCGAATTTGAAAATATTTTTATAAATCATTAACCCATCTCTAATCGGACGGAAGTGGGATCCTTCATTATCATTGATATAGACAGTTTCAATGGGAACTTCTAAGATTTCATATTCTTTTGTTGCTTCCAGAAGCATGTTCATTTCGTATTCATAACGTTGACCTTCTATTTTCAACATAAAAGGAATGAGATTTGTTGTAAAAGCGCGAAGTCCTGTTTGTGTATCTGTCACTCCTACTCCTGTTTGTAATTTAAAGAGTGCTTTTGTCAAGCTATTCCCAAAACGGCTACGGAGGGGGACTTTACCTGTGAAGGCACGCACACCCAAGATTAGTTTGTTAGGATTTTCAGAAGCTTTGTTAGCTGTACGGAAAATATCCCAAATCTTATGCTGACCATCTGCGTCTGCTGTAACTACTGTTCCATAAATGTTTTGTTCTTGTATATAAGTAAAGGCCGTTTTAAGCGCTTGGCCTTTACCTTGATTCACTTGGTGACGGAGCACCGTAGCATATTGTTCTGCTTTATCAAAGATATTTTGACACTTTGATGAACTACCGTCGTCGATAACTAGAATATGAAAATCACTCTTTTCGTGGATTTTTTCGATGAGTTTGATAAGTTTATTATCAGGTTGATAAGTTGGAATTACTATATAGTTCATACCGGCACTCCTTTCTTAGTAATGGTATAACTATACAGAATATCGCTTAAAGATACCTTATATCAGTTTTCTTTAAGAAAAAGTTAAAAAAACTTTAAGATAAAGACAGGTTTTCTCTAGCAAGTAGAAATAATCAAGGTTAATAAATATACAAAAAATCCTCAAATAGCAAGTTTACTTGAGGATAAAATTTATTATAAAAGAGGAGATTTACTCTATTTTTTCTCTTAATTTCTCGACAAAGAGATAGGCTGCGGGACAAGTTAAAGTATTTTTGATAGTCAGATTATTGATTTGATAAATCTTTTTTCGGTCGGTATGTGGAAATTCTCTACAGGCCTTAGGACGAACATCATAAATAGAGCAGAGGTTATCGCCCCCTAGAAAAGGACAAGGCATAGATTTAAAAACCTTATCTCCATCTTCATCAACTTGTAAGAATTCCGCTTCGAAGGCAGGAAGTTTCATCTTAAAATACTTGGCAATGCGTGTGATATCTGCTTCCTTAAAGTCAGGGCCAAGAGTTTTACAACAGTTAGCACAGGCTGTACAATCAATCTCTTCAAAAACCTCTTGGTGAATCTCAAGAGCAATTTTATCTAAATTTTTTGGTGCTTTTTTCTTCAAATTTCCAAGAAACTTACGGTGTTCTTTTTGTTTTTGCAATGCTAATTGGTGATAATATTCGATATCGATTTCTTTTGGCATAAATTCTTTTACATCCTTTTCTGAAACTAGTATACCATAACTGAAAATAAATAAAAACTACTGCCCAAAAGGCAATAGTTTTTACAAGATTAGTTCACCTCGACCACTTCAACCATATCTTTGCCAAGCAAAATCAGATATTTTTCAACCTTGTCTATTTGGTAAGAACGAGACAAGGCTTCTGCATATAGAGATAATTGACCCCTATAACGTTCAATCAGTTGACTTGGATATTCATAATGATCTGTCTTGTAGTCAAAGAGAACAATTTTATCCTCATAGAGGAGATAACCATCTAAAATTCCACGGACGACAAAGTCTTCCTGACTCTTAGTATCTCTTTTTAACATAGAGAAGGGTTGTTCTCGATAAAGTTTATCTTGATTTGCAAGAATTTCTTGACCGAGAGCTGTATCAAAGAAGGACAAGATTTTTTCTAGATTAACTTTATCTTTAACAGCTGAAGTTGCCTGAACTTGCTCCAATGCTTCTGTCAAGGTTTCCAAAGTAGGTTCTTTATCGAGATTGATTCGCTGCATGAGTTCATGCGTAGCACTACCAATTTCAGCTCCAGTGACTTTTTCTGTCTTGGATAAGTCTGGAAGTTCAAACTGAACAGTAGTCTCTTTTGGTTTACTTTGACCAGCTACTACTACACCTTCCATATCCATTACTGGTTCATAAAACTTCTTAATCTGGCTTGGGGTCTGAACACTTGGGAGATTGATTGTTGCACGGTGGATTTGGTTATAGACTTCCACTTCTTTTAACATTTCCAACGCATCTTTGATAGTTTCTGACTGACGGTTGTCTGCTTGGGATAGATCTTGAAGTTGACTTTTAGTTTCCAATTCTCCGATAGCTTCTTTGGTTAGGTCTTCTTCACCCTCGAAACGAACACTAAAGTGTAAGTCCTCTTTAGAAAACGCTTGATAGATGGCCCAAATCCAGTACTGGAAATTACTAGCATCTAGTCTCGTTTCTCGGGTCAAAAGACCTTTCCCATTTGTCGGATATTCTTTAGATTCTAACTTTTCACGAGAACCTTTTCCAACTAGATAGAGTTTTTTCTCAGCACGCGTCATGGCTACATAAAGTAAACGCATCAACTCAGAATAGCTTGCTAATTGGAGCTCTTCCTCATTTTGAGTGTAAGTCAAGCTAGGGATAGATAATTTAATGGTAGATGGAACATATTCCTCTTTTGCATTTGTAGCGATTCTAGCTACATAATTTAACCCAATTCCATTTGTGCGACTGAGGATAACCTCAGACATAGTATCCTTCTTGTTGAATTTTTGATCAATATTGAGGATAAAGACATAAGGAAATTCAAGCCCTTTACTCTTGTGAATACTCATAAGTTCTACCGCATCCTTAGGTGGTGCTACAGCAACATTGGCAAGATCATGCTGGGCTTCCAAGACTTGGTCAATCATTCGAATAAAACGGGATAATCCCTTGTAATTACTCTTTTCAAACTGATCTGCTCTTAGAGCAAGGGCGTAGAGATTTGCCTGTCTGGCCTGTCCATTTGGCAAGGCACCGACATAGTCATAGTAAAAGCGGTCGCTATAGATTTTCCAAATGAGGTCATAAAGAGAATGTGTTTTGGAATACAAGCGCCATAAATGGACTGTTTCCATGAAAAATTCTAATTTTTTTTGGATTTCAGACTTAATTAAATCCTTATGAAGACTAGTTTTCGCTTGAGCATTGACTAGTTTCTCATAAAAGTTCTCTTGAACTTTATCCTCAGATTTTTGGAGAGCGAGACGAGCCAATTCATCCTCATCAAAGCTAAACATCGGAGATTTCATTAGAGCAACTAAAGCGAAATCTTGAAGAGGGTTGTGAATGACACGAAGAGTATCCAACATAACCTGGACTTCTAGGGATTGCAAATAGTTTGATTGGGCGCCGTCTGTCTTGACTGGAATACCATACTCAGACAAGGCAAGTAGAACCTGGTCATTGCGACTTCTGCTGGCAGTTAAGAGAGCCATGTCCTTGAAAGGTACACCCTTATCATTATGAAGGTGAATTATCTCCTTTAGCACCATTCGCATTTCACCAGTCAGTTTGTTAGTTGCAAGTTCCTCCTCATCATCAGAGTCACTATCATCATTCTTATCATACAAGAGTACCTCTGCTGTGTTTTCTGGATTTGGTTGAATATCAGTATTCCCAAAAACAAGCTGATGCATACCGTCATAAGATACGTCTCCTACTTCCTCGTCCATGAGATGTTTAAAGACATCATTCGTAGCATCAAGAACCTCTGAACTGCTTCGGAAGTTTTCCTTAAGTAGAATTAACTGACCTTCTTTGTCATTTTGAGCAAATCTATGGAATTTTTCATTGAAGATTTGAGGATCTGCCTGTCTGAAACGATAAATAGACTGCTTAATATCTCCAACCATAAAACGGTTATGGCCATTAGAGAGGAGTTCCAACATCCTCTCCTGGATATGGTTGGTATCTTGATATTCATCGACCATGACTTCGTGAAAGCGTTCCTGATATTCTTGTCTAACTTGAGGGAAGTTTTCCAATATCTCAATGGTATAGTGGCTAATATCCGCAAATTCAAAGGCATTTTCTTCACGTTTACGTTGTCGATAAGCATCAACAAAATCACTCATGAAAACTTGGAAAGTCTTAGCCAAGTCCCAAGACTCTTGATGATAATCTTCTTGGAATTTCAATAAAGTGATTTGATCATTGAGTGCAATCAGCTTTTCAAACTTTGCTTTTCTATCTTGGTTGTATGCTTCTTTCAAATCTTGCAGTTCTGCCTTGCGACTGGCATTTGTGAGAGCTTTACCATTCTTAGCTTTAGAAATATTTACAACTCGCTCTAAAACTTCTTGGTATTGTTCAAAAGTAGATTCATGAGTTAAAGAGCTGATTTCATCAAGAACTTGTTGGATAGATTCTAAATAAGCTACTTTACCAAATTCCTTTGCATCATTATCCAAATGGTAACGGAAAAAGCTTTCTAAATCCCAGAGTCTTTCTTTTATATCCTCTGCAAGGTTTTCTTTAGCAATCGTAAAATCAGCCTCTTCAAATCCCTTTAGAAAGGAATTTTCTAGCCAAGCCTGAGGATTGCTGGTAGATTGCAAAAAGTCATAAATCATATAGGCCTGTTTACGCAGTCCACGCGCGTCTTTGCTTCTACCTGCAAAGTTCTTGACCAATCGACTAAAATTATCTTTATCCTTGCCTTGGTAGTGATGTTCAAAAACTTGTCGAAAAACCTCATTTTTTAAGAGAAGCTGCTCACTTTCATTCTGAAGAATACGAAAATTTGGAGACAGGTCAAGGAGATAGCCATGCTTGGTCAGGAATTTCTGGGTAAAAGAGTCCATGGTTCCAATAGCAGCGTTGGGTAAATCAGCTAATTGTCTGCCGAGGTGTTTTTTCAGTTCCACATCTTGCGTTTCTTGGATTTGTTGACTGATTTTCTTTTCCAAGCGTTCTTTTAACTCAGTTGCAGCCTTAACCGTAAAGGTTGAGATAAAGAGTTGGCGAATTTCTACACCACGCGCTAACTGGTCGAGAATGCGTTCAGCCATGACGAAGGTTTTCCCCGAACCAGCAGAGGCCGACACTAGAATATTTTGACCAGAACTATAGATCGCTTGAATTTGCTCAGCAGTTTTCTTTGGTTTCTTGTCAGATTTAGCTTCTGCTACTTGCAACTCTTCAATCTCTTCTTGGGATAAAAATTTCATCGTTCCAACTCCTCTCTAATTTTATTCATCCAAGCATGCTTGATTTTCTCGCCTTTTAATAATTTACCATCGTCCGACTTAATCTTATCTAAGAAGCGAGCTTGACCTAGATGGTAATTGGCTTCAAATCCTGTAATAGCTTGATATTGTTGAACATATGGCGCAATACTTCTGCCATCTTCTGTGTAAGGATTGATAACAAATTTACCAGATAAAATCTTATCTGCCGCCTTTTTGTAGATAAGGGCATTGTAGTCCAGCAATAACTGGAATTCCTCATCAGACAACTGATAGGTCTTGTTTTTATTATATAGTTCACCAAGATTCTTTATCTCTTTTTCAAGAAATAGTCCTTGGTATTTCATACTATTATTCGTTTCTACTAAGGCCTTTGATAGAGTTTTAACCTTTTGTAAGGACTGAACCGGCTCAGCCATCTCTAAATACATAGCTCCAAAGAAATCTCTATTTCCTTCTTTTTTAAGAGCAGCCAGATAGGTTGGTAATTGCGAATTGAGACCGTTATAAAAGAGAGGGAAGTTAAACTGAGTCGCAGAAGATTTGTAATCTACAACACCAATAGCTTCACTGGTCTTTAAGCGATCGATACGGTCCACTTTACCACGGACATAGACATTTCTGCCGTTATCTAACTGAACAAAGGCTTGTTCCTTGCCACCAAAGACTGCCTCTTCTTGAATCGTTTCAATCTCAGAATTGTGACGCAGAATATGTCCTGTAGCTCGAGCTACATCCAAAAGAACTTCCTTGGTGAATTGAGCTTCTATACTTTCTTGATAAATAGCTTGAAACTCTCGTTCCTGACTAGTTTCAGAAATTGCTTGTTCTAAGCGACGATCAAAAGATGTATCAGCAGGTAGTTTCATTGCTCGTTCAAAAATACGATGTAAGAAATTCCCATGACTTCGTGCATCAGGACGCAGACGCAATTCTTCTTGCAAGCCTAACACATAACGTAGATAATAACTATATTCATTTCGATAAAACTCCGTTAGTCCAGAAGTTGATAGATAAAAATCCTGATCTTTCGGATACAAGGCTTCCAAAGTTTCAGTATTAAGAGTTTTACTTTTTGGACTTGTCGGTAGGACTGGATTTTCTAAACCTTGGTCTTCTAATTTTCTCCCCATAACACGTGCTAAAACCTTGATAAAGGTTAGGTCTGTGTCACTTGTATCAGTCTCCCCCTGCTGATGATAGGCAACAAGACTTGACAAGAGACTGTGATAAGAACCAATATCATCCTTTGTTAGATTCTTTCGGTCAATTCTCTGTTCAATCTTGCTAAAACCAAAATCCTGCAATTCTTTCAGATAAACAGACTCTTTACTTTCGCTTTCATTGAGTAAACTTGGTGCTGACAAGACTAACTGTTTACGGGCAGAATTAACCAAAGAAAGCATGGTATAGCGATTCTTCTTTAGATTTTCTTGACTTGCAATCAGTAATAGAGAACCTTCTTGGGTTGCTTGGTTCAGTACTTCCCTTTCTTCATCGCTTAACAAACTAGTGTTTTGAGCAATTTTAGGCAAGTGATCTTGACTCAAACCAAGTGCATAGATGTAATCAGCTGTCAAAGGCGCAATCAAATCATAACTTTGCACCAGAACCGTATCTACCGTTGCTGGGATTGTACGATAATTTGACAATGACATCCCCGAATGAAGAAGTGCCAAGAAATCATCTAAAGTGACCTGAGAACCTTCAAATACAGTTGCAAATTGCTCCATTACGTGGCAAAAAGCCTTCCAGACTTCTTCTTGTCTTTCTTGTTCAGATACTTCCAATGTTTCTGTTAAGACCTGTAACTGCTTGGTCACATGAGCTTCCTTCAAAAAGTTGTTCCATTTAGCAAGAAGATTTTCAGCCTTTTGTTTACGACTGGATAATAGAGTTTCTAGTGGGCTTAGAACACGAATACGAAGCTCATTTAATTTGACTAAATCAAATTTTTCACGATGGTTTTTCGTAAATTCTTGTTTAAAGTTAGACAGACCATCAATTCCTAAATAACGGAGATATTGTTCAAGGCTATCAATTTCCTCTTGGTTTAGGTCTGTATACAAGCCAGTGCGAAGGAGATTAATCAAATCTTCCTGACGGAAATAGTACCATTTGAGACGTCCCACAGATTCTACAAATTGAGTCAAAGGATGATGAGCCATAGACTCACTTTTACCTAGATAAAATGGAATCTGATACTGATTAAAGATTGTCTGCAAAGACAGTTTATAAGACTCTACATCACCTAGCAGGATTCGAAAATTCTTATAACTAAGTTCTGAATCTTGGTGCAATTTCTGGCGAATACTACGAGCAACTAACTCTAGTTCTTCTTTTTGTGTTAGACAAGACCAGATTTGTAAATCTTGTCTATCTTCATCATTAACATCTAAGCTGATTTCAGAATAATCATAGGCACTTTCCAGTAGTTTTGACGCTTTAACAAAGGCATCAAGATTTCCGTGTTCTTGACATGCATCTTCGGCCTTGGTCTGATATTTAAAGGCTAAATGACGTAGAAATTCAACACTAGCTTGATAGAGATTCCCTTCACTAAAAGGACTAGTGTATGCTTTCTTAGTTGCATATACACCAATAATAATCTCAACACCCTTACGATGGAGCAAATCCACTAGGTGTTCCTCTTCTGCTGAAAAACGAGTAAAACCATCAATGACTAGGGCAATTTTACTAAAATCACTGCTAACCTTGTTTTCTTCGATAGCATCAATCAGATAGGATAATGGACTTCCTTGCGAAACTTGTCCTTGATTCAGATAAGTTGTGATATTTTCAAAAATCAATAGTAAGTCAGAGCGTTTATCAGCATCTGAAAGACTTGACAAGTCCAAAAAACTCATCTTAGCGGTTGTCATTTCGTGATAAATCTCAATCAGTTGCTGGATGAATTGCGGATCTTGTTTAATAGCACCGTATACACGTAAATCCTTAGCGTCAATCTCAGACAGACATTTATAAAAAGCCATGCCCAGACCGATATCATCGAGACTTGACTTCGCGGGTATATCGTTTAAAACCAGATAACGAGCCATTTGAGCAAAGCGCGTGACTGTTATCGCAAAAGAAGCCTGCTGACTCAAGCACTCCAGCACGGCACGTTCCTTTTCAAAAGAAAGAGAGTTAGGGGCGATATAAAAGACTCGTTTGCCTTGGTCAACTAGTCCTTGAGCCTCCTTGGTTAGGATTTCTGTCAAAGAAGTCCGAGTATCGGTATAAAGTAGTTTCATCTCTGCCTCATTTGTTTTTGTCATTACCTTTTATTATATCATTTTTTAAATCAAAACAGATTGATATAAAGCCCTAATTTTAACCTGTCCCATATCAAAAAAGTCGGAATAAACTCCGACTTTTTAATATTTACCTAGAATGAAACAAGAGCAACCATAAATCCCAAAATGCTGTAATGTTAATCATGATATGGAGCAAAATAGGATAATAGAGAGAGTGAGTTTTTCGGTAGAGGAATGCAGCAATTGCTCCTCCACTTGCATAGGTGAAAAAGGCGAGTGGTGTTAAACCTGAACTGACATGCACATAGCCAAAGACACAGGCTGATAGTAAAACATCTCCATACCAAGATGAATCTTTCAAAAATGTATTCATCAGAACTCCTCGATATACCAATTCTTCTGTAATTGGTCCTAGCAGACAAACAATAAGTAAAAGATAAGGTAACTCTTGTCGCCCTGTCATCTCAGTCAATTCATTTAAAGCGATTTGATTGGACGTTGCTGGGGTTAAAAAGGAAAACACAATACCTGAAAGATGATTGACTCCATAAGCAAGAAGCAAATAAACTGGATATCTCCATTTCCACTTCAACTCAAGAATTTTCCTACCTTCGAATACTAGTAAATAAAGAATAGCTAGAAAAGTAACGCTAAACTCTAAAAAAGCAAGAATTTGAAAAAATTCTCTACTAGCAGGCACAAGTCTACCTGCAAAATGATTAAAAATCCACCAAAACCATGTCTTGCTATAAATGATTAGAAACAAGGCTAGTAAAATCTGTACTGTTCTTCTTTTCATGATAAGACCTCTGCTTTTTATACTTTATACTATAATATTAAATGCATCTCAAATTTAGTATATCATTTTTTTATCTATCTACTAAAAACCTAAATAGAAATGGCATTTCACTCAGCTTTAGCCTTATTTGCCTCAAAATATGCTATAATATAGGCAAAACACGAGAAAGGGAAATACTATGATTAAATTACTTGCCCTAGATATGGATGGAACTCTACTCAACGAAGCCAAGGAGATTCCTCAGGCTCATATTGATGCCATTCATAAGGCTATCGAAAAAGGTGTCAAACTGGTCCTCTGTACTGGTCGTCCTCTCTTCGGAGTCCTCCCCTACTACAAGAAACTCAGTTTAGATACGGATAATGAATACGTCATCGTCAACAATGGATGTTCTACCCACCAAACCAGTGACTGGGGCCTTGTTGACTGGCGGGAACTTAGCAAATCAGACATTGAATACCTGAATGACCTTGCTGAAAAGAGTGAAGTCCAGTTGACTCTCTTTGACGAAGAACACTACTTCGTTCTCGGAGGCAAACCAAATCCTATCGTTCAATATGATGCCACACTTGTCTTTGCTGACCTGACTGAAATTTCACTAGAGGAAGCTACTAGTGGTAAATATCGTATGTTCCAAGGCATGTTTTTAGGTACAAAAGAACAGACAGATGACTTTGAGCAACGATTTGCTGAAGAACTTTGTCAACGTTTTAGCGGAGTTCGTTCACAACCTGTTATCTATGAGGCGATGCCACTTGGCACAACCAAGGCTTCTGCTCTTTCTCGCTTGGCTGATATTTTGAATATTCAACCTTCTGAAATCATGGCCATGGGAGATGCCAATAACGACATTGAGATGCTGGAGTTTGCTGGTCTTGGGATTGCTATGGGAAATGCCAGCGACCACGTCAAATCTCTCGCGGATGCCGTAACAACCAGCAATGAAGAAGAGGGCGTTGCACGTGCTATTGAAGAATATATTTTGTAAACAAATAAAAGCAACCAGCAGAACATTCTGCTAGTTGCTTTTTATTTTTAGAATAAAGCTGTCAAAGCTGTGATAATCCCAAAAACGATACCTGGTGCATTAGCTGCTGCCAAAGGAATATCACGTTCTTTTTTAAAGAGACCGTAGTAAACCCAGAGACTGCAGTTAATTGCAGCTACTGCTGGTTGGATAAAGTTTCCTTTTTGACCTGCAAGGTTGTTCATAATTTGTGGAATATATGAGATATACATCATAACAGACATAAAGGTTGCAATCCAACCTAATGTTTTCATTTGTTTTTCACTCATTTTCTTCTCCTTTCAAAGACATTTTCAATTATACACTATTTTTTAAGATAGTGAAGTTTAAAAAGCTATTTGTTAAAAACTTGTAAACTATCACAATCTTGTGATAAGAGCATCAAAAAATTCCCTCTTGCCATTTCAAAAGGGAATCATATTCATTTAGAAAACTTACTTCTTCTCAATCGGTGCTACACTAGCCAAAAGTTTTTTCAAACCGACTTCTGGGAAATTGATTTTCAATTCCTGTGTTGAGCCACTACCTGAAACTTCCAGCACAGTTCCTTCACCCCATTTTTTATGAAGAGCAATATCGCCGATAGACCAGCTAGTTTCACTGGAAGTCGATTTACTATTAGATGCAAATTGTCCAAATGGTAAGCTACTTGATTGGATCGATGTAGGAGCAGCATTCCGCTTTCGTTCTTGAAGCGCCTGAGCCAAACTCATTCCTTTACCAAATGCTGTTCCTCCGCCACTATAAGACGCTTTAAAACTTGTATTAGCTGGACGAGCTAAACCTTGGTATTCAAGCAAATCTGAACTAATCTCGTTGATAAAACGGGTCGGACGATTGTAACTTGTACGTCCGAAAAGCAAGCGAGAGTTGGCGTTGGTTAGATAGAGAATTTTCTCGGCGCGTGTGATTCCTACATAGGCCAAACGACGTTCTTCTTCTAATTCATCTGGATCTTCAGAGGCACGACTAAGAGGAAAGACATTCTCCTCCATACCGATAATAAAGACAACTGGGAATTCAAGTCCTTTGGCAGCGTGTAAGGTCATTAAGGTTACTTCTGACGTCTCCTGACTACCAGAGTCAGTATCTGCAATCAAAGCCAAATCATTCAAGAAACGACTGAGTTTATCCAATCCAGTTTCCTCTTCTTGGCTTTCAGGATTGTCATCAAAGTTCTTGGTAACAGATAGGAACTCTTCGATATTTTCAACTCTCGCCTTGCTTTCCAAGGTTGCCTGAGCATTAAGAATATCGACATAACCTGTTTTATCAAGGACAGCCTCAACCAACTCTGTAATTGTTAATTGGTCCAGTTGCTCCCTCAAATTCAGGATCATATTGGCAAAATCCCAGATAGACTGGGCTGCCTTACCCTTAATTCCTGATAACATGATATTGGCTGAAGCATCTAGCATGGACATTTCTTGCAAATTAGCAAAATCACGAATCTTCTCAACAGTACCTGGGCCAATTCCACGCTTTGGTTCATTAATGATACGCTCAAAACTGATATTATCACTTAGGTTGGCAATGAGATTGAGGTAAGCAATGATATCACGGATTTCTTTTCGGCTGTAGAATTTTGTCCCACCAACCATGGTATAAGGAATATTAGACTTGAGCAGAGCTTCCTCAATAGTACGTGACTGGGCATTGGTACGGTAAAGCACTGCAAAGTCTTTGTGTAGGAAGTTTTGACTTCGACCAAGTTCATCGATGGTTTTGGCTACAAAAACAGCCTCATCTTGTTCATCGTTAGCTCGGTAGTAAATAATTTGTTCCCCATCCGCATTTTGAGTCCATAGATTCTTAGGACGGCGATTTTTATTGTTTTTAATAACGTCATTAGCCGCTTGTAGAATGGTTTTTGTTGAACGGTAATTTTCTTCTAGTAAAACCACCTTAGCATCAGGATAATCCTTTTCAAAATCGAGGATATTCTGCATATCAGCACCACGCCAACCGTAGATAGACTGGTCCGCATCCCCAACAACACAGATATTTTTAAAGCGAGAAGCTAATAATTTGACCAGTTGGTACTGGGCATGGTTGGTATCTTGGTACTCATCGACATGGATATATTGGAACTTTTGCTGATAGTAAGTCAAGACATCAGGATTTTGATCAAAGAGACGAAGCGTAAGCATAATCAAATCATCAAAGTCAACTGACTCAGACTGACGGAGTTCCTTTTGATAGGCCTCATAACACTTAGCGACAATATTTGTATATAAATCTCCTGCTTGTGCAGCATAAGCAACATCGTCAATCAGATCATTCTTAGCATTAGAAATGGTCCCTAAAATTGACCGTTCATTCCACTTTTTAGGATCCAAGTTTAACTGCTTGAGAATTCGTTTCATCAGTGTACGCTGCTCACCTGGATCGATAATGGTAAAGTTACGATTGTAACCAATATGATCCGCATCACGACGTAAGATACGAACGCACATAGAGTGAAAGGTCGCTATCAAACATTCCTGTGTAGCTGGATTGAGCCCGTAGGCACGTTCTTTCATTTCACGAGCAGCCTTATTGGTAAAGGTGATGGCTAAAATATTCCAGGGATTAACCATCTTTTCATCAATTAAGTAGGCTATACGATGGGTCAAAACTCGTGTCTTACCAGAACCGGCCCCCGCCATGATTAGCAGTGGGCCTTCTGTTGTTTGGACCGCTTCAGCCTGTCGATCATTCATACCGTTTAATAAAGGGTTCATTTTCTCTTCCTATTCCTATTCTTCAAATCAATGTTTCTATTATATCAAAAAAGACTGAAAATAACTCTATCAGAGACAGACTTCCTTTTTTCCTAAAAAAGAACACTAACAAGTGTTCTTTTGATTTTATTCATGAATAGATTGTAAAAGTGTCAACAAGGCTTGAGCCGATCTGCGTCCTGCTTCTACGATAAACTCATCAAATGAAATAGAAGCTTCGTGGTTAGCATTATCACTCATGGCACGAACAACTAAGAAAGGTAGATTAAGCGCGTGAGCTGCTTGAGCGATAGCCGCTCCTTCCATCTCCACAGCAAGCACCTGAGGAAAATGTTCTTTTATAGCTTTAATCTTATCTTCACCCGCAATAAAACTATCACCTGTCGCAATCAAACCTAAATGCCATTTTTGGTTAAGTTTAGACAAACTCTCTTGAATTAAACTGACAAACTTCTTGTCAGATTCAAAGTAGAGTGGTTGTTGGGCCATCTGACCGTATTCATACCCAAAAGCAGTCACATCAACATCATGATAAGCTAGCTTATCAGCAATCACTACATCTCCAACTTCGATTCTTTCTGCTAAAGCACCAGCTGAACCAGTGTTGATGACAGCATCTACTTTAAAGTGGTTAGCTAAGATTGCTACACTCATAGCAGACATGACTTTACCAATTCCACTCTCGACCAAGACAAGCTCGACTGAACCAATTTTACCCGTATGATACTTATTTCCTAATACCGTCTCTTCTTGAGCGTTTTCTAAATGTTGAATCAGATAAACTAGTTCTTCTGGCATAGCTGCTATAATTCCAATTTTCATGACATTCCCCTTAAATAAATCTCATTGCTAAAACTAGCAAAATCAAGAGAAGAATAACAGCAAATAGAATCTTATTCAGTTTTGAGTTAAAAACATTTCTCTTAGTATTTTCAATTCGACGACTTTTATGGATTTGTGGTTCAACCTCAATCGTTAGGGTATCTTGACTAAAACCATGGTCACTTGAACGTGAAGCTCTATAATGTTGAGATGAAGTAGATAATATCTTTGTTTCTTGATCATCTACTAAAGTAGGACCAGAGATATCTTCACCACGATTTGCACGCTCGATTATTTCGTCTGTTAATAAAGGTTTTCCCATAGGTTCCTCCCCTATTTTTCTTGTAATTCCCAGTACTGGATAGCCATGATAGTCTTGGCATCACAGATATCACCAGACTGGATCAGTTGTTTAGCTTCTTCAAGACTAACTTCAAGTAATTCTAAAGTTTCATCTTCATCCTGCGGACGTGGATTTTTAACCTTTGTCAAATCACTTGCTAAATAAAGTTTTAATCGCTCATTACAGAAACCAATAGCAGAATAGAAATCATACAAAAGAGTCAGTTTTCCAGTGTAGGCAACTTCTTCTTCCAATTCGCGAAGGGCTGCCGCTTCAGGATCAACATTTTCTCCAATTTCTAGTTTTCCTGCAGGAATTTCAACAGAAACTTTTTCAATCGCCTTGCGATATTGCTTGACTAGAACAATCTTATTATCTGAGGTAACTGCAAGAACACATACTGCACCATTATGAAAAATCAAATCACGTTGAGCTGTCCCTTTTCCATTAGGAAGTTCAACCTGATCTTGTACCAATTGGAAAATAGGACCTTTATAGATTTCTCTACGGCTGAGTGTTTTCTCTTCAAATTCCATGGTTAGCTCCTATTTGTTTTTAGGATGGTGAGGGAGATGAGTTGCATATTCGTCTTTGTTAACTTGGCGGCCACGACCGATGGCAATAGCATCAGCAGGCACGTCTTTAGTAATAGTTGAACCTGCGCCAACAAGAGAGTTATCTCCTAGTTCAACTGGAGCGATAATGGTTGAATTCGAACCAACAAAGACATTGTTGCCAATAACTGTCTTGAATTTATTTTTCCCATCATAGTTCACTGTTATAGTACCAGCACCAAAGTTGACGTCACTGCCAACTTCACAGTTACCAATGTATGTCAAATGGCCAGCTTTAGTATTTTCGCCAATTGAAGAACCTTTTACTTCGACAAAGTTTCCGATATGAACATCTTTTGCTAGGCTAGAACCTGGACGAATATGAGCGTAAGGTCCGACTGTAACACCATCAGCAACTGTGCTCTCCTCAATCATAGAGTTGGTAATCACTGCACCTGAACCGATAGTACTATCAACAATATAAGTTCCATTCGTCAAAATAGTCTCAGCACCAATCTTACTAGAACCTTTGAGGGTTACATTAGCTTCAATTTGTACATCTGGAGCAATTTCAACATCCACATCAATAAAAGTCGCTTCTGGATTTACAAAACTAACGCCATTAATCATGTGAGCTTGGTTAATACGACGACGCATAACAGCTTCTGCTGTAGCGAGCGCTACACGGTCATTTACTCCAAGACTTTCATCAAAGTCTTTAAGAGTATAAGCTCCTACTTTTTCTCCAGCTTCACGGAAAATTCCAATCACGTCTGTAATATAGTATTCGCCTTGAGCGTTGTTGGTATTGATGTTTTTAAGAGCTTCAAAGAGACGAGCATTATCAAAAACATACGTTCCTGTATTGATTTCTTTGATTTGCTTTTCAAAATCAGTCGCATCTTTTTGTTCTACGATGCGTAGTACTTCAGCATTATCATTGCGAACAATACGTCCATAACCAAATGGATCTTCAGCTTCTGCGGTAAGAATAGTGGCTACGTTCTTGTGATTCACATGAAAATCAATCAAGTTTTTCAAACTTTCACCCGTGATTAATGGTGTATCACCTGCAATAACCAATGTTTGTCCAGAAAGACCCTCAAGAATTGGTTCGGCCATCATAACCGCATGACCAGTACCTAGTTGCTCAGATTGTCTCACAAACTCAGTTTTTCCAGCTAAAACTTGTTCAACAAGTTCTGCCTTATGTCCAACTACAGTAACTGTTTTTTCAGGATTAATTTCGCCCACGCTACGAAAAACATGCTCAAGCATTGAAATTCCTGCAACCTTGTGCATAACTTTAGGTAGATCTGATTTCATACGGGTACCTTTACCCGCTGCTAAAATAATTGCATAATTTGCCATATTTTTCTCTTTTCTATAGAAATTCTTTATTATTATACCACAATTTACTTCACGATACACAAATTTGTTAACCTCAACATAACGCTAATGACTGTCACTACTCCGTTTTGAGTAAATTTTTTGATTTTTTTCACAAATTACGATAAACTATAGGAGTATGAGAAAAAAAATTCGTCCAGCTTTTATAGTTATTATATTTGCTGCTTTTATAGGACTCTTGATTCTCAATCGTCCACGATTCGAAGAACATCCTGTAAAAACCAAACAAAATCCAGTTCAAATAGAAACACAAGCTCTACATAACTTGGATAAGCCTATCATCGATATCTCTGGTTGGCAAAGACCGTCAGAGATCAACTATGATATTTTATCTAAAAACATCTCTGGTGCTATTGTTCGAGTCCACGGAGGAAACCAGATCACTACTGAGAACGATGCATCTTATACGAATGGAACAGATAAAGCTTATAAAAGTCATATCACAGAATTCCAAAAAAGGAATATTCCAGTTGCTGTCTATGCATATGTATCTGGAAAAAGTGTAGAGGAAATGGAAAAGGCTGCTGAAGCATTCTACAATTCAGCTTCCCCATACAATCCAAGTTACTATTGGTTAGATGTCGAAGAAAAAACCATGTCAGACATGAATAAAGGGGTTGAAGCTTTCCGTGCTAAACTAGAATCTCTAGGTGCTAAAAACATCGGTATCTACATCGGTGTTTACTTCATGGAGGAGCATAGCATTAGTACAGATAAGTTTTCAGCTATTTGGATTCCTTCCTATGGCGCAGATTCGGGCTATTTTGAAAATTCACCAAATACAGACCTTGACTTTGATCTTCATCAATATACATCAAAAGGAAACTTGGTTGGATTTGAACATCATCTAGACTTAAATCTTATTTCTTTATCAAAAGATAAGGAAGAAACGTTTAGAAAACTATTCTTAAAACCTTAATTTCAATCAGCAAGCAGATATTCCTTCTGCTTGCTTTTTTATTTCTCTTACTTTGTGATATAATACAAGAAGAGAATTTTAGAGAATAAATATGGAGAGAGTTTATGTTATCTTGGATTTCAAAAATGATTAAAGGAATTGTTATTGCCCTAGGATTTATATTACCTGGTATATCTGGTGGTGTTCTGGCAGCTATTTTAGGGATTTACGAAAGAATGATTCGATTTCTTGCCCATCCATTCAAAAACCTAAAAGAAGATATTCTTTATTTCTTACCTGTTGCTATTGGGATGTTACTAGGTATAGGGTTATTTTCTTATCCAATTGAGTACCTCCTTGAGCATTATCAGGTTTATGTTTTATGGAGTTTTGCGGGTGCCATTATTGGTACAGTCCCAAGTCTTGTAAAAGAAGCTACTCAAGATTCAGAAAGAGACAAAGTCGATCTTATCTGGTTTTGGGTGACCTTTATTGTTTCTGGAATTGGTCTTTACGCTTTAAACTTTGTTGTTGGTTCACTCAGCGCAAGTTTCACAAGTTTTATCCTTGCTGGTACTCTGCTTGCTCTAGGTATCTTGGTTCCTGGATTAAGCCCCTCAAATCTTCTCTTGATTTTAGGTCTTTATACCCCAATGTTAACTGGATTTAAAACTTTTGATTTATTTGGGACCTTCCTTCCAATAGGAATTGGAGCTGCTGCTACTCTAGTCGTTTTTTCAAAATTGATGGACTACGCTCTTCGAGTGTATCACTCTCGTGTTTATCATTTCATCATTGCAATTGTTCTTTCAAGTACACTCTTGATTTTGATTCCAAATGCGGGTAATGCTGAAAGTATTAACTACAGTGGTTTATCTCTTGTGTCTTATGTGATTGTTGCCTTCTTTTTTGCTCTTGGTATCTGGTTAGGTATTTGGATGAGTCAATTGGAGGATAAATACAAATAATGGCTAAAAAAGTAAAAGTTAAAAAAACCTTAGTAGAGCAAATATTGACTAAGGCAGGTGTTGACCATCAAGGTATTCAAATCAACGCTTTAGAGGGAGAACTTCCTTCTGGTTATGATAGAAATCATATCTTTAAGACCTTAGCATTATTGGGTGACAAGACTGGTCCGGTTATTGGAATTGTTCCCATCACCGAACACCTTTCTGAAAAGAAATTAGCAAAGATTTCTGGTAATAAAAAAGTTTCCATGATTCCTCAAAAGGATTTAGAAAAAACAACGGGATATATTCATGGAGCTAATAATCCTGTCGGTATCCGTCAAAAACACAACTACCCTATTTATATTGATGAAACAGCTTTAGAATTGGAAAAAATGATTGTTTCTGCTGGAGAAGTCGGACACAGTATCATCATTGCGCCACAAGATCTGGCAAACTTTGTAAAAGCCAGCTTTGTAGATATCTTAGAGGAGATAAACTGATGAAACTTTACTTTGTCCGTCACGGTCGAACAGTCTGGAATCTAGAAGGTCGCTTTCAAGGCGCTGGTGGAGATTCCCCTCTTCTCCCTGAATCTATTGAAACTTTAAAAGACCTAGGCCAGTATCTTAAAGATATTCCTTTTGACAAGATCTATTCGAGTGATTTACCGAGAGCGGTAAAATCAGCTGAAATTATCCAAAGCCAACTGACAAATCCATGTCCTTTAGAAAGTGTTCCCGAACTCAGAGAATGGCACCTCGGTAAGCTTGAAGGTCTAAAAATTGCTACCTTAAATGCAATCTACCCTCAGCAAATTCAAGCCTTTAAAACAAACTTAGCCAAGTTTGATACTAGTATGTTTGAAGCTGAATCACTGTACACTACAACTCAGCGCACCATTCAATTTATCAAGTCCTTAAAAAACTCTAAGGCAAAACACCTATTACTAGTCGGTCATGGAGCGAACCTTACCGCTAGTCTTCGAACGCTTTTAGGCTATCAGGAAGCTCTGCTTCGTAAAGACGGAGGATTGGCTAATGCAAGTCTTACAATTATAGAAACTGATGACTTTGAAACATTCACTCTAAAGACATGGAACGATACTTCTTATCAAAGAAAATTATAGAACTTGATGGATAGCATCAAGTTCTTTTTAGTTTTTATAGAATATCCGTGAATTTCTTGACTATTTATGATAAAATGGGAGTATCGTGAAAAATTAATTTATTATTTCAAAATTCGATTAAAATTAGGAGGAACTCATGTCAACAGAACATATGGAAGAATTGAATGACCAGCAGATCGTTCGCCGTGAAAAAATGGCTACGCTCCGTGAACAAGGAATTGATCCTTTCGGTAAACGTTTTGAACGTACTGCTAACTCTCAAGAACTAAAAGATAAATTTGCTGACCTTGATAAAGAACAACTACATGAATTAAACGAAACTGCTACTATTGCTGGACGTTTAGTAACAAAACGCGGTAAGGGTAAGGTTGGTTTTGCTCACCTTCAAGACCGTGAAGGTCAAATCCAAATCTACGTTCGTAAAGATTCTGTCGGTGAAGAAAACTACGAAATTTTTAAAAAGGCTGACTTAGGAGACTTCCTTGGGGTCGAAGGTGAAGTGATGCGTACAGATATGGGAGAACTCTCTATCAAAGCTACTCATATCACACACTTGTCTAAAGCTCTCCGTCCCCTTCCTGAAAAATTCCACGGCTTAACAGACGTTGAGACAATCTACCGTAAACGTTACCTTGATTTGATTTCAAACCGTGAAAGCTTTGAACGCTTTGTTACTCGTTCAAAAATCATCTCTGAAATTCGCCGTTACCTTGATGCTCAAGGATTCCTTGAAGTTGAAACTCCAGTTCTTCACAACGAAGCTGGTGGTGCCGCTGCCCGTCCATTTATCACTCACCACAATGCACAAAACATTGATATGGTGCTTCGTATCGCGACCGAGCTTCACTTAAAACGCCTTATCGTTGGTGGTATGGAACGTGTTTACGAAATCGGACGTATCTTCCGTAACGAAGGAATGGACGCTACACACAATCCTGAGTTCACTTCTATCGAGGTTTACCAAGCTTATGCAGACTTCCAGGACATCATGGACTTGACTGAAGGTATTATCCAACACGTTACTAGAGCCGTTAAAGGCGACAGTCCAGTTATCTATCAAGGAACTGAAATCAAGATAAACGAACCATTTAAACGTATTCACATGGTTGATGCAATCAAGGAAATTACAGGTGTTGATTTCTGGAAAGATATGACTTTCGAAGAAGCTAAAGCTATCGCAGCTGAGAAGAAAGTTCCAGTTGAAAAACACTACACAGAAGTTGGTCATATCATCAATGCTTTCTTTGAAGAATTTGTCGAAGAAACTTTAATTCAACCAACATTTGTCTATGGTCACCCAGTAGCTGTATCACCACTTGCTAAGAAAAATCCTGAAGATGAACGCTTCACTGACCGTTTTGAACTCTTCATCATGACTAAAGAATACGGAAATGCCTTTACCGAGTTGAATGACCCAATCGATCAACTTAGCCGTTTCGAAGCTCAAGCAAAAGCTAAAGAACTTGGTGACGACGAAGCAACAGGCATTGACTACGACTACATTGAAGCACTTGAATATGGTATGCCACCAACAGGTGGTTTGGGAATCGGTATTGACCGTCTCTGCATGCTCCTCACAGATACTACTACTATCCGTGATGTATTGCTCTTCCCAACTATGAAATAACAACAAAACTCCTAGAAGGTTTCTAGGAGTTTTTTCTAGTAAAAAAGACAACCTTATCAAAGAGGTTGTCTTTTGTTGTTCAATTAGAATAATCCAAGAACAGTTCCATCACTTTCAACATCCATATTGAGAGCGGCAGGTCGTTTTGGAAGTCCAGGCATGGTCATGACATCACCAGTAAGAGCGACGATAAAGCCTGCACCCAGTTTTGGTACCAATTCACGAATAGTAATTTCAAAGTTTTCAGGTGCACCAAGAGCATTTGGATTATCTGAGAAACTGTATTGAGTTTTCGCCATACAGATCGGTAATTTGTCCCAACCATTTTGAACAATTTGAGCAATTTGAGTTTGGGCCTTCTTCTCAAAGTTGACTTTGCTACCACGATAGATTTCAGTCACAATTTTTTCAATCTTTTCTTGAACAGAGAGTTCATTGTCATACAATCTAGTATAGTTTGCAGGAGTTTCAGCAATCGTTTTGACAACAGTTTCAGCAAGCGCTACTCCACCTTCTGCACCATTAGCCCAAACACTTGCTAATTCAACCGGCACATCAATAGAGGCACAGAGTTCTTTCAAGGCTGCGATTTCAGCTTCTGTATCGGAAACAAATTCATTGATAGCAACAACTGCTGGAATACCGAACTTACGGATATTCTCAACATGGCGTTTCAAGTTTGCAAATCCAGCACGTACTGCTTCTACATTTTCCTCTGTCAGAGCATCTTTAGCAACTCCACCATTCATTTTAAGGGCACGAAGAGTCGCTACAATGACTACTGCACTTGGAGATGTTGGCAAGTTTGGAGTCTTGATATCCAGGAACTTCTCTGCACCAAGGTCTGCACCAAAACCAGCTTCTGTTACAGTATAATCAGCTAAGCGAAGAGCTGTTTTTGTTGCCAATACAGAGTTACATCCGTGAGCAATATTGGCAAATGGGCCACCGTGTACGAATGCAGGTGTACCATAGATTGTTTGAACCAAGTTGGGTTTAATAGCATCTTTCAAAATCAATGCCAAGGCACCCTCAACCTGTAAATCACCAACTGAAACTGGTGTGCGATCATAACGGTAGCCGATGACGATATTAGCCAAACGACGTTTCAAATCTTCAATATCAGTTGCCAAGCAAAGGATAGCCATGATCTCTGAAGCAACAGTGATATCAAAACCATCTTCACGTGGAATACCATTAAGTGGACCACCAAGACCAACAGTTACGTGACGAAGAGCACGGTCATTCAAGTCAACAACACGTTTCCAGAGAATACGACGTTGATCAATTCCTAGCTCATTTCCTTGGTGTAAGTGATTGTCAATCAAGGCAGAGAGAGCATTGTTTGCAGTTGTGATAGCGTGCATATCACCTGTAAAGTGAAGGTTGATATCTTCCATTGGTAGTACTTGAGCATAACCACCCCCAGCAGCTCCACCTTTAATACCCATAACAGGGCCAAGTGAAGGTTCGCGGATGGCAATCATAGTTTTCTTGCCAATCTTGTTCAAAGCATCAGCAAGACCAATGGTAATGGTTGATTTTCCTTCACCTGCTGGCGTTGGGTTGATAGCTGTAACAAGAATCAACTTACCAACTGGGTTTGCCTCAACTTCACGAATCTTATCAAAGCTTAGTTTAGCCTTGTACTTTCCATATAACTCCAAATCATCGTATGAAATACCAAGTTTCTCAACAACATCAACGATCGGTTTTAACTCAATACTCTGTGCAATTTCAATATCTGTTTTCATAAAAAACTCCTCTAGCCTCTAATGTGTTAATTCATTATATCATAAAACAAGATTTTTATCAGTCGTAATGTTTGTTAACGTTCGTAAATATCCCTTTACTAGTGACTTTATAACATTCTATCTAAATTTTTATATGCCTTTATAGATTTTAACTATTATTGAGATGTTTTCTAATTTAGAAAAAAGTTGTCAATTTCATCTAAATTATGCAAAATTTGATTATCAGAGATTTCTAAGTTTTCAGCTAATTCAATTGAATACTCAAATCGGAGACGGGTATTGACTGATAAATCAAATGAGTAATCCTGTAATCGTCCTAGTTTATGATACTCATCTATAATATCATTAAAAATAATCTTGTATTTATCATCTAAGTTTTTGATATGGTTATCTAAGTTTTCCCTGTAATTTTGAATTAATTCCTGTTCCCTATCACTTAAAATCCCTTTACCTATTTCCCAAATTATTGAAGTAGCAATTGAACCTACTACTGCTCCTAAGACAGGGACAGGAATAAGTGTTTGACCAACACATGAACCAATTGTCGCTAATGTTGTATCCAATGTATTGATAGTTATAAAATTTATAAATTCATCCTCAGTAATCTCATTTGTTCTAAGTTTAGTAATAATATCTACCATGCCGTAACTTGCTGTTACAAACGCACTTGCATTAGGAGCACTCATTTTAAAAACATTAGTGAGACCATAAATCGCATATACTGATATAGCTCCTTTTACCGCACCCTCAACTGTTTCCAGTCCACAGTCTAACCAATCTGATTGATCAAATTCAAAAATATTTTTTCCTTCTTTGTATTTTCCATACACACTGAGCATCAAAGCTAAACCACCCTGTAAAACAGCTGCGTTTCTAGCAATCTTGTTAGCTTCTTTTATTCTTGGTAATGAATTTTTTTGTGCTACTAACCGTTTTCTATTTAACTCTTGTTGTTTTAGTCTGACAGTTTTACAAATATTCTTCTCCTCGGAATCTAAAATGGATTTTATTGAATTTCTTTGAGCATCATCATAATTTAGAACAGATGATTTCATCCAAGATTTATATGAAGTAAGTCCCTTGCTTTCGGTAATATTATTGATTATTTGTCGTATATCCGTAATTTGTTTAACAGACAATCTTTTACCATTAAATTCAACTTCTTTGGCGCCAGCCATTATTTTTTCAAATACTAGAACGTGATCTTTTGGAAACATCATTTTCATTTTTGCACTGTAATGAAATGATTGAGCTAGTTCATCACGTAAGTTATTATAAAACTTCATTTGAATGGTATTTCTACCAATTAATAAATCGGCTGGTCCATTATCATTCAATACTTTTACAATAGGATTTAATCCTTCAAAAGCTCTTCTCGCATTTACAATTCCTGCTTCTGCAAATTCAGCAATAAAACCGTGACCACCGTATTCACCTCCACGATTCTTTAGAATAACGTCTTCAATTTTATCTCTAGCATAGTTTAAGATTTTAGAGGAATTGTCCTTGTTTAAAATTACATGTCGAGCTTCATCCTCAATCATTTTCATAGCAATTTGTAAGTCTTGAATTCTCAAGTTGTTTAAACAATTGACATATGCACCTATCCCTTGATAAAACGCTCTATTAACAGCCTGATTCATCATTTATTTTAATTTCCTTATTAATCATCGAAGTAAGTGAGAGGGTTGAATTTACTAAACTACCTGCTTGATACTTTTCATCATCTGTAAATAAGTTATAATCTTTTCCAATTAAAGAAAGATTAGCTAAATAAATCCCCTCAGTTTGCTTTTCAATTAAATTATTTAATTGACTAATTTCTATTATTGATTTATCAGTTTGTCTAATTAATAACTCAATTTTCTTTTGTTCATCAAGTGCTTCTTTAGCTACTTCTTCATTTTTTTTATTAGCAAAAACACCTGCTCCGACAGAAGCTGTTAACATTAAACCAGCAATCCCCCAACCGACAGGACCCGCCATAGCTAGAAAAGCATTACCTGCAGCCATGCCTCCTCCGCCTGCTGCTATACTTCCTCCGCCTAACCAAGCTAATGCTGCGCTATTTGCTGCTGCACCAGTCAAACTCGAAATTGCTGTCCCTGTTGATGCGACTCCAAAAGTAGTTGCGACTCCCATAGCTGCAGTAGGACCTAAAGTTGCAACTGTGACTCCTAAAGCACTTAAAGAAGCCGTAGCTGCCGTACTACCGCTTGCTAATTCTGCTTCTTTGATAGCTTGAGTAATAGCTAACTGTTTATCTTCAAAATTTTGAATTTCAATATTAATTTCTTCTAATTTTGTTTCGAATTCTTTCGGTTTATTAGCTAACTTACTAATTCTCTCTTCAACGATTTTTACAACTTTAATTGCTTTGTCTCTAGTTTGATAAAGGTCAGTCGATTTGTTCGTCAGTTCTGTGGCTTTTTCATTATATATTTGAATAGATTCATGATAATTCGCAACAGCTTCGGACCTTAATTTGTCATTAAAAAGATCAATTGAGTCAATTTGTGATTTTGCCTCAGTTGCAACTTTACCAGCTTGATTAAATGTGTCAGATGTTACCTCAGTTACTTGTTGAAAAGCATCTTTCGCTACTATTGTAGCTTGACCTGAAACATCTGAAACAACATTTCCTACCTTATTTGATACATCTCCTATTACTTTTACAGAATCTGATAATAACTCTCCTGTAACTTTTCCAGTACTTTCTAAAGCTTTACCAGCTTCATTAAGTACGCTACCAGTTGTCTTACTAGCATCATCAATTACTTTACTAGCTTCTTTAACAATATTATCTGCAAATTTAAAAAAGTCCATAACGGCTTCCCCTCTTCAAATATAACTAAAATAATTATCTTATATATTAAATTAATTGTCAATAATAATATAGTTATAATTTTTAATTATATTATATCGCTTTCATTTTACTTAATGCTCATTTTTTTGTACAATAGTTCTATGAAAATTTTAGTTACTTCTGGTGGTACAAGTGAAAAAATAGATCGAGTTCGTTCTATTACCAATCACTCCTCCGGTAAACTTGGAAAAATTATCACTGAGACTCTTCTAAAGGCTGGTCATGAAGTTTGTTTGATTACCACTCTTCAGGCAGTTAAGCCAGTTAGTCATCCAAACTTGACCATCATCGAAATTAAAAATACTGCTGATTTGCTGCAAGTCATGAAAGATAAGGTTATGGACTACCAGGTCTTAATCCATTCTATGGCTGTATCAGATTACACTCCTGTCTATATGGCTGGTTTTGATGAGGTTGAAGCTAGTCAAGATTTAACAGAGTTTTTAGATAAGAAAAATCAGGAAACAAAAATCTCATCTAAGGAAGACGTTCAGGTTCTATTTCTCAAGAAAAATCCAAAAATCATATCTCTGGTTAAAGAATGGAATCCTAACATTCACCTGATTGGATTTAAATTACTGGTTGATGTCAGCCAGGAACATCTGATTCAAATTGCTCGGGAAAGTCTTGAAAAGAACCAGGCTGATTTAATTGTCGCAAACGACCTCACTCAGATTAACAGCGAGCAACATAAGGCTTATTTAGTCGAGAAAAACAGTTTTCAAACTGCTACTACTAAACAAGAAATTGCTGATTTACTCCTCGAGAAAATCAAAAGTTATGACTAAAAGAAAGGAATTTTATGGCCCGTATTACACTCGCTATTACAGGTTCTATTGCTGCATACAAGACAGTTGACCTAGTTAGTTCTTTAAAAAAACAGGGGCATTCTGTTACTGTTCTTATGACTCAGTCAGCAACAGAATTCATTCAGCCATTAACTTTACAAGTACTATCTCAAAATACTGTACATCTCGATGTCATGCACGAACCTTTTCCAGATCAAGTGAATCACATTCAAATAGGAAAAGAAACAGATTTATTTATCGTAGTTCCTGCGACAGCCAATACAATCGCTAAATTAGCTCACGGTTTTGCTGACAATATGGTGACTGCTACTGCTCTTGCTTTGCCACACTTTGTACCTAAACTATTGGCTCCAGCTATGAATACAAAAATGTATGACCATCCTGCTACCCAAGCTAATCTTAAAACTTTAGAAAATTATGGTTATACAATTATTTCTCCCAAAGATTCTCTACTGGCCTGTGGGGATACAGGTCGTGGTGCTCTCGCTAATCTCGAAACTATTTTACAAGAAATAAAGGATAAAATTCATGAACAAACGCTCTAATATTGCTCCAATCGCTATCTTTTTTGCTATTATGATTGTTATTCATTTACTAAGCTCAATTTTATTTAATGTACTTCCCTTTCCAATCAAACCAACCATCGTTCACATTCCAGTAATTATTGCAAGTATTATCTACGGACCAAGAATCGGTGCAACCTTAGGTTTTCTGATGGGAATGCTTAGCTTAACGGTTAATACTCTCACAATCCTGCCAACAAGCTATCTCTTCTCACCATTTGTACCAAATGGTAACTTCTATTCAGTTGTGATCGCAATTGTTCCTCGTATCTTAATCGGTTTGACACCTTATTTCGTCTATAAACTACTAAAGGGAAGAGCTGGACTCATCTTTGCAGGTGCACTTGGTTCACTCACGAATACAGTTTTTGTCTTAGGCGGTATCTTCTTTCTCTTTGGTAATGTTTTTGATGGAAATATTCAAAAACTATTAGCGACTGTTATCTCAACAAATTCAATCGCAGAATTAATTATCTCAGCCCTCTTAACTCTCGTCATTGTTCCGAGACTTGAAAAAATTAAACAATAAAAACTGTATCAAGAGATACAGTTTTTTATTTCTATTACTGGGCTAAACGAGCTTCTTCTAAAATCTTCTCAATTTTTGTTGTCAGTAAATCAATAGCTACAGTATTGGTTACACCTTCAGGTATCACAATATCAGCATAGCGTTTAGTAGGCTCGATAAACTGATGATACATAGGTTTTACGACTCCAAGGTATTGATTAATGACGCTATCCAAACTACGACCACGCTCTTCCATATCACGCTTAATACGACGAATGATACGGACATCATCATCTGTATCAACGAAAATCTTGATATCCATCAAATCACGAAGACGTTTGTCTTCCAAAACCAAGATCCCTTCTACGATAAATACATCTTGAGGTTCTTGGCGATAGGTTTTCGAGCTTCTTGTATGGGCAGCATAATCATAGGTAGGAATATCAACAGGACGTCCTGCCAACAATTCTTTGATTTGCGCAATCATCAAGTCAGTATCAAAAGCAAAAGGATGATCATAATTAGTCTTTATACGTTCTTCAAAGGTTAAATGAGATTGATCTTTATAGTAGGAATCATGCTCAATCATGGCAATTTTTTCATTTGGGAAATGGGATAAGATTGCTTTCGAAACACTGGTTTTTCCTCCACCAGATCCCCCTGTTACTCCGATAATGATTGGTCTGTTTTGCATAGTTGCCTCCGTATTTTTCCTTTGTCTATTTTACCATATTTTTAGAAAAATTTACAGGTGGACTTTTCAAATTAGAGTAGAAAAAACCTTGTAGTTTAGTTCTACAAGGTTTTAATGTCTTTAATCAAAGTTAACGTATTCTTTAGAAAGTTCAAGAACTTCTTCCATTGTTGAACATTCAGTAAGAGCACGGTTAGCGTATTCTTGCATCTTAGCTGTGTCAAGTTTCTTCATCAAGCTACGTGTACGTAGTACTGAAGTAGCTGACATTGAGAACTCATCCAAGCCCATTCCAACAAGAAGTGGAACAGCAGTTTGGTCACCGGCCATCTCACCACACATACCAGCCCATTTACCTTCAGCGTGAGCTGCTTTGATAACATTGTTAATCAAACGAAGGATTGATGGATTGTATGGTTGGTAAAGGTATGAAACTTGTTCGTTCATACGGTCAGCAGCCATTGTGTATTGGATCAAGTCGTTTGTACCAATTGAGAAGAAATCAACTTCTTTGGCAAATTGGTCAGCAAGCATAGCTGCAGCTGGGATTTCAATCATGATACCAACTTGGATATCATCCGCAACAGCAACACCTCCAGCAACCAATTTTGCTTTTTCTTCTTCAAGAATAGCTTTAGCAGTACGGAACTCTTTCAACAAAGCAACCATTGGGAACATGATACGCAATTTACCGTGAACAGATGCACGAAGCAATGCACGCAATTGTGTACGGAACATTTGGTTACCAGTTTCAGAGATAGAGATACGCAAAGCACGGTAGCCCAAGAATGGGTTCATTTCTTTAGGAAGATCGAAGTAAGGAAGTTCTTTATCCCCACCGATATCCATTGTACGAACGACAACAGGTTTACCGTTCATACCTTCAAGAACTGCTTTGTAAGCCTCGTATTGGTCGTCTTCCGTTGGGAAATCTTGAGAATCCATGTACAAGAATTCTGTACGGTAGAGACCAACAGCTTCAGCACCATTTTCGTTCACACCTTCAACGTCTTTAGGTGTACCGATATTAGCTGCCAACTCAAAGTGTTTACCATCTGAAGTAACAGTTTTAGCATCTTTCAAAAGAGCCCATTCAGCTTTTTGTTTAGCGTAAGCTTCACCAGCTGCTTTGAATTCCGCAATTTGTTCTTCAGTTGGGTTGATAACCACTTCACCTGAAATACCTGAAACAGCCAAAATGTCACCATCTTTTACAAGTTCAGTGATGTTGTTTGTACCCAATACAGCTGCAATTTCAAGTGTACGAGCCATGATAGCTGAGTGACTTGTACGTCCACCAATGTTTGTTACAAAAGCTTTTACAAAGTTTTTGTCCAATTGAGCAGTATCAGACGGAGTCAAGTCATGTGCAATCACAATCACTTCTTCATTGATTGAAGCTGGGTTTGGCAGTTTCTTGCCAAGAAGATTTGCCAAAACACGTTTGGTAACGTCGCGAATATCCGCTGCACGTTCCTGCATGTATGGGTTGTCTTCCATGCCTTCAAAGATTGTGATAAACATGTCTGTAACTTCTTTCAGACCTGCTTCTGCATTTACTTTCTTAGCACGAATTGTTTCTTTAATCTGACCGATCAATTCAGGGTCAGCAAGAACCATCAAGTGAGCGTCAAATACTTGCGCCGCTTCTTCACCAAGCGTACCTACAGCCTTCTCGCGGATAAGAGAAAGCTCGTTTTGAGAAGCTTCAAGAGCAACATCCAAACGAGCCTCTTCTGCATTTGTATCTTCGACTGTAATAGTCTCGAATGATAAATCCGGTTGAACGAGTAGATATGCTTTAGCAACTGCAACACCATCAGATGCTGCGATTCCTTTAAGCATTTCTGTCATATCCTTATGCCAATCCTTCTTTTTCCATTGTTTCTGAGATAGCAGCGATAGCGTCATCAGCGTCTGCACCTTCAGCAGTGATTGTAACGTCAGCACCTTGACCAACACCAAGGCTCATAACACCCATGATAGATTTAAGGTTAACTGATTTACCTTTGTACTCAAGAGTAATATCTGAAGCAAATTTGCTAGCAGTTTGTACCAACAATGTTGCTGGACGTGCGTGAATACCTGTTTCTGCCACTACGTGGAAATCTTTAGAAGCCATAATTTGACTCTCCTTTAAATGTTTTCTTTTTGAGTTATATCTGATAACCCTTACAATTTGGTATTATATCACCTTCTAGGAATTTTTTCAAGTATTTTATGGGATTTCTTCTTTTTCCTTTCAGATAACTTGCTGAAAATCTTCTATTTTATGTATCAAAATACATCATGTAGTTTTTTATAATTTTAACATTTAGAAAACGCTGTTATTTATGGGTTTTATTTTTTGTAATCACTATATATTGTGTTTAGATAACTCTCATCTAAAAAAAATCTACAATATTTAGTTTTTCTTCGTTGACAAAGATTTTTTTTCTGATATACTTAAGAAGTAATTAAATTTTGAAAGAGGAGTTACAGAATGGTAACCGTTTATTCTAAAAACAATTGTGTTCAATGTAAAATGACCAAACGATTCTTAGATAGTAACAACATCGCATATCGCGAAATCAATCTTGATGAACAACCTGAATTTATTGAACAAGTTAAAGAGCTAGGCTTCAGCGCTGCTCCTATCATTCAAACACCAACTGAAGTTTTCTCTGGTTTTCAACCAGCAAAACTTAAAGAACTTGCTTAAGTATCAGGATTAAAAGCTTCTATGTCAATCTTAGAAGCCTTTCTTTTGTAATGAATTAAAGGAAATTTTATGGGATTAAAACAACTTGAGGATGTAACATACTTCCGTCTAAATAATGAAATCAACCGTCCTGTTAATGGACAAATCATGCTCCACAAAGATAAAGAAGCCTTGGACGCTTTCTTTAAAGAAAATGTTGTACCAAATTCTATGGTTTTTGATTCTATCACTGATAAAATCGATTACCTTATTAAACAAGACTATATCGAAACAGCGTTTATCAAGAAATATCGTCCAGAATTCTTAGAAGAGCTTTATCAATTTATTAAAGATCAAAACTTCCAGTTTAAGTCTTTCATGGCTGCATACAAGTTTTACAATCAATATGCCTTGAAAACTAACGATGGAGAGTATTACCTTGAAAGTATGGAAGACCGTGTCTTCTTCAACGCTCTTTACTTTGCTGATGGTGACGAAGCTATCGCAATTGATATTGCCAATGAAATCATCCACCAACGCTACCAGCCTGCTACACCTTCATTCTTGAATGCAGGTCGTGCACGTCGTGGTGAATTGGTATCATGTTTCTTAATTCAGGTAACAGATGATATGAACTCTATCGGACGTTCTATCAACTCAGCTCTTCAACTTTCACGTATCGGTGGTGGTGTGGGAATTTCCCTCAGCAACCTTCGTGAAGCTGGAGCACCAATCAAGGGGTATGAAGGTGCAGCTTCTGGTGTCGTACCAGTTATGAAGCTTTTTGAAGATAGCTTCTCTTACTCTAACCAACTTGGTCAACGTCAAGGTGCTGGGGTTGTTTACCTTAACGTCTTCCACCCAGACATTATCGCTTTCCTTTCTACTAAGAAAGAAAATGCTGATGAAAAAGTTCGTGTAAAAACTCTCTCACTTGGTGTTGTGGTACCAGATAAATTCTACGAATTAGCACGTAAGAATGAAGAAATGTACCTATTCAGTCCATACTCTGTAGAAAAAGAGTATGGCGTACCTTTCAACTATATCGATATCACAGAAAAATACGATGAATTGGTAGCAAATCCAAACATCCGTAAGACAAAAATCAAGGCTCGTGATTTGGAAACTGAAATTTCTAAATTGCAACAAGAATCTGGATATCCTTATGTAGTCAACATCGATACTGCTAACCGTGCAAATCCTGTCGATGGTAAGATTATCATGAGTAACTTGTGTTCAGAGATTCTCCAAATCCAAGAACCAAGTTTGATCAACGATGCGCAAGAATTCCTTAAAATGGGTACTGACGTTTCATGTAACCTTGGTTCAACAAACGTGGTCAACATGATGACTTCACCTGACTTTGGTCGTTCTATCCGAGCTATGGTACGTGCTTTGACTTTCGTTACAGATAGTTCTCACATCGTCGCTGTTCCTACAATCGACCACGGAAATAGCCAAGCTCATACATTTGGTCTTGGTGCTATGGGACTTCACAGCTACCTTGCTCAACAATTGATCGAATACGGATCACCTGAGTCTGTTGAGTTTACAAGCATCTACTTTATGCTTTTGAACTACTGGACCTTGGTAGAATCAAACAATATCGCGCGTGAACGTGGCGTTACCTTCCACAACTTTGAAAAATCAGACTATGCAAATGGAAGCTACTTTGATAAATACACAAGTGGAGAATTTGTTCCAAAATCTGATCGTGTTAAAGAACTCTTTGAAGGTATCTTTATCCCGTCTGCAGCTGATTGGGCTGAACTTCGTGATAAAGTTAAAGCAGATGGGCTTTACCACCAAAACCGTCTTGCTGTAGCACCAAATGGTTCTATCAGCTACATCAATGACGTGTCTGCTTCTATCCACCCAATCACTCAACGTATTGAAGAACGTCAAGAGAAGAAAATTGGTAAGATTTACTATCCTGCTGCAGGATTGTCAACAGAAACTATCCCTTACTACACTTCTGCTTATGACATGGATATGCGTAAGGTTATCGATGTTTATGCAGCTGCAACTGAGCACGTAGACCAAGGGCTTTCACTCACTCTCTTCATGCGTAGTGATATCCCAACAGGTCTTTATGAATGGAAGAAAGAGAACAAACAAACAACACGTGACCTTTCTATCCTTCGTAACTACGCCTTTAACAAGGGAATCAAGTCTATCTACTACGTTCGTACCTACACAGATGACGGTGGTGAAGTTGGTGCTAACCAATGTGAAAGCTGTGTGATTTAAAATCTCACTAAAATCTTGATTACAAAGATAAGGTAACATCAAAAAGTCGGTACTCCGACTTTTTGTGCGGTAGCCCAATCACACAAGGCTAGAACATTCATCACTATTTTAATAAAATCAAAAGAAAGAGATTTGTAATGGAAACATACTACAAAGCCATTAACTGGAATGCCATCGAAGATGTCATCGATAAATCAACATGGGAAAAACTAACCGAACAATTTTGGTTGGATACACGTATTCCCTTATCTAATGACTTAGATGACTGGAGAAAGTTATCAAATCAAGAAAAAGACTTGGTAGGAAAAGTCTTTGGTGGTTTGACACTTTTGGATACCATGCAATCTGAAACAGGGGTAAATGCCCTTCGTGCTGATATCCGTACTCCTCACGAAGAAGCTGTTTTTAACAATATCCAATTTATGGAATCTGTCCACGCTAAATCTTATTCTTCTATCTTTTCAACTTTGAATACTAAGTCTGAAATTGAGGAAATCTTTGAGTGGACTAATACGAATCCATATCTTCAGAAAAAAGCCCAAATCATCAATGAAATTTATCTCAATGGTACTCCACTCGAAAAGAAAGTAGCCAGTGTATTCCTTGAAACCTTCCTCTTCTATTCTGGTTTCTTTACACCACTCTACTATCTAGGAAATAACAAGTTGGCTAACGTCGCTGAGATTATCAAGCTAATTATTCGTGACGAATCTGTCCACGGTACTTACATTGGTTATAAATTCCAACTTGGTTTCAACGAATTACCAGAAGAAGAGCAAGAAAAATTAAAAGACTGGATGTACGACCTCCTCTACACTCTTTATGAAAATGAAGAAGGTTATACAGAAAGCCTTTATGATGGTGTTGGTTGGACTGAAGAGGTTAAAACTTTCCTTCGCTACAACGCCAATAAAGCCCTTATGAACCTAGGTCAAGATCCCCTCTTCCCTGACTCAGCTGACGATGTAAACCCAATTGTTATGAACGGGATTTCAACTGGTACATCCAACCACGACTTCTTCTCTCAAGTTGGTAATGGTTATCTACTTGGTGAAGTCGAAGCTATGCAGGACGATGATTATAACTACGGATTAGACTAATTAAGAAATATAAAAACATCTGAGTTAAAAACAAACACAGATGTTTTTTTGTTTTTGTTTATTTTTGTTTTGTTTAAGTTGCTTAGATGTTTAAAATATGATAAAATGATATTGGATATGGGGGTGATTCAATGCTAAAACAAGAAAAACTAGATGTGATTTTAGAGATTGTCAATACAAGAGGAACCATCACAGTTAAAGAAATAATGAATCGTTTAGATATTTCTGATATGACTGCTCGACGTTATCTGCAAGAGTTAGCTGACAAGGATCTACTTGTTCGAGTGCATGGAGGCGCTGAAAAACTTCGCTCTGGTTCTCTATTAGCAAATGAACGCTCGAATGTCGAAAAGCAAGGTCTTCAGATTGCTGAAAAACAAGAAATCGCAAAGTTTGCTGGTCATTTAGTCGAAGAAAGAGAAACGATTTTTATCGGTCCAGGTACTACTCTTGAGTTCTTTGCGCGTGAACTTCCGATAGATAATATTCGTGTGGTAACAAATAGCCTTCCTGTTTTCATTATCTTGAATGAACGAAAACTGACTGATTTAATTTTGATTGGTGGAAATTATCGAGAAATCACTGGTGCCTTTGTCGGAACCTTAACGCTCCAAGATATCGAAAGTCTTCAATTCTCTAAAGCTTTTGTTAGTTGCAATGGTATAAAAGATCATGCTATCGCTACTTTTAGCGAAGATGAAGGCGAAGTCCAAAAGCTAGCATTAAATAATGCTAATAAAAAGATTCTTCTTGCTGACCACAGTAAATTTAATAAGTTTGATTTTTATACTTTCTATAACATTGCTGATATTGATACAATTATTTCAGATTCAAAACTTAGCGAGGAAACCCTAAAAACTTTGTCCAAACAAACAAAGATTATTAAATCGACACCTTAAAAAGTCTCACCAATGGTGAGACTTTTTTTATCGTTACATCTACTCAATAAGGCCTGTTTCAGCTACTTTTTTATACCAATGAGCGGACTTTTTAGGATAACGCTCTTGAGTTTCGAAATCTACATAAAAGAGTCCATAACGTTTTTCGTAACCATTAGACCAGGAGAAGACGTCCATGAGTGACCAAATGAAGTAGCCTTTGACGTTTGCCCCATCTGCTATCGCATCAGACAATACTTCCAAGTGTTGTTTCACATAATCAATCCGTCCATCGTCATAAACCGTATTGTCTACAAACTCATCTTTGTATCCAAGTCCGTTTTCTGTGATATAGATTTTCTTGTAGTTTGGATAGTCTTTCTTGACGCGCATGATTTGGTCATACAAACCTTGAGGGTAGATAATCCAGTCCCAGTCAGTACGAGGTACATAGTCAGGAGCTACACGACGACCAACACCTTTAATTTGGTATTTAGAGCTTCCTTTCTCCCCTTTACCATTGTGGATGATTTCAGTTTCACCATCAAAGGCTTCCATCCAGTCACTCATGTAGTAGTTAATTCCAAGGAAGTCGTTCAAATCTTTAGCTGCTTCAAGCGCTGCAAAGTCTTCGTCACGAAGATCCAAGCTACCACCATTAACTGAAAGAATGTGGTTTACACCTTCCATGGTTGCATCTGAATAGTGTCCAAGGTAAGTGGCATCCAAGATAAATTTGTTGTGGATGATATCTTCCAACTCAGCAGCACGTACGTCTGCAGGATTTTTAGGATCCAATGGGTACTTAGTTGGAAGGGCGTGAACAACCCCGATTTCACCTTTGTAGCCTTTGTCTTTGTACAATTTCACAGTACGTGCATGAGAAACCATCATATTGTGGTGAGATTGGAAGACTTTGGCAAGGTCATACTGAATCCCTGGAGGGAATTTTCCTACTAAGTATTGACCATCTCCGATTGGGCCAATTTCATTGAAGGTTGTCCAGTAGTTAACTTCTGGGAATTCTTCGAAACAGAAGGCAGCGTAATCTACAAAGTGTTCGATATTTTCACGATTCAAGAAGTCTCCATTTGAGTGAAGGGCTTCTGGTGTATCAAAGTGATGGAGGGTTACAAAAGGCTCCACATGGCGTTTGTGGCATTCCGCAAATAGATTGTGGTAGAATTCAACCCCTTTCTGATTGACTTCACCATAACCAGTTGGGAAAATCCGTGACCAAGCAATAGAAATACGAATTCCGTTTACGCCATATTCCTCAGCCAACTGTAAGTCTACTGGATATTTATGGTAGAAATCACTTGCTGGTTCAGCAGTATACCAATAGTTGTCTGCTAAGTATTTGTCCCATGCAACAGGTCCTTTACCGTCTGTATGAGTCGCACCTTCTGCCTGATAAGCTGCTGTTGCGCCACCAAAAATAAAATCTTTAGGAAGTGTTTTTGTCATTTTTTCACCTATTTCTTGTTTGGATAAAATGAAAAGTGAGGGGAGAGGAGTTAGTGAGCCATCCATCTCCATCTCACTTCTTGTTCCAAGCCACCGAATTGTGACATGAGGAGGTAAAAACGATATATTTTTACCGACGAATTAACAAAGCGATTAGGAAAATCGCCATAGCGATTTCCGTTACGATAGGAGACTGTTTCACAGTCCCTATCGTTAATCGAATTGCGCCTGAACAAATGCGAGAGCGCCTTTTCCATCACGGGTTAACTTGATGTACTGTGCACCTTCTGTCTTAGCAAGTTTGATACCTAATTTATCTGTTTCAGCCTTCATATCTTCGAAGTTGGAAGCAACTTGTGGTGCTAAGATAACAAGATCAAACTCTGGTAACATTTCACGGTGGGCTCCATAGCCACCTGCTGCAGCTTTAACTGGAACTTTATACTCTTCTGCGGCTTTATTCAAAGCATTGGCAAGAAGACCACTTGTTCCTCCACCCGCACAAAGAACGAGGACGTTTGTTTCTTCAGTAATAGTATTTTGTGCTGATTCTACTCCAGCTTTTGCAAGAATAGCATCTGCTTTTGCAGTGTTAAAGTTTGCAGCTACTTTATCTTTCAATTCATCATTAGCTTTACCTGAACGTTCTTCTTCAAGAATTTGTTCATCATAAACCTTGAGGAATGGATAGTAGATAGCAATATCTACTACAATTAACAATGCTGCAAGAGCGAATGATAAGAACTGGAAGTTTGTACCAAGAACAATACCAAGAGGTCCTGGTGTAGTCCATGGAAGGTTGGCAGTAAATGAGTTCATGCCAAGTGTTTCAATAAAGAACTTAAAGATCCATACGTTTGCAATTGGTGCAAAGATGAATGGGATAAAGAAGATTGGGTTCAAAACAAGCGGTGCACCAAACAAGATTGGTTCGTTTACACCGAAGAATGTAGGAACTACTGAAGCACGTCCAATAGCACGATTTCGTTTTGATTTACACAACCACATAAACATGAACGGAACAACAAGAGTTGCACCAGTACCACCCATAGTGACGATGAACATTTGTGTACCAGATGTAAGGATCTTATCAGCGTGCATACCTTGTTGAAGAAGGTTCAAGTTGACTTCAGCATTTGCATAAGTGATCGCTGCAATCGCAGGCTCAACGATAGATGGGCCGTGAATACCAATAAACCAGAAGAATGCAAAGGCACCGAAAATAATCGTAATACCAACATAACCGTCTGCTGCTGAGAATAGAGGCGCAAAGAATTTACCGATTGATTCAGCTACGCTTGCACCAACAAAATGACGAGCAAGTAAGTCAAGACCGTATAGGGAAACGACAGAAAGCGTAAATGGAATAACATCTTTAAAGACCTGTGAGATATTTGGTGGAACTTCGTCAGGCATTCGAATAGTAACATTATTCTTCACACAAACCTTATAGATTGCTACAGTCACAAAGGCTGCTAGGAAAGCTGAAAGTAAACCTTTTGTTCCGAGGAAACCTGTTACAAATCCGCCTTCTATTGGATCAGCTGCTAGAATTAATAAACCAACAATAGCAGCTAATAGAGTTGACATATAGTTAATTTGGTTGGTTTTTTCCATGCTACGGTTAACAGAGTCTGTTAAGGACTTAGCAGTCGTACCTGCTACCAAAAGCGCTAGAATACCCATAGAATAGCTATATGGTTTCATCAAAAGCGCTACAACATCATCAGACCATACAAATCCCCATGAATTAGGCACAAAAGCAATCAAGATAAAAATACTTGAGAATAGAATGACTGGCATCCCAGCGATAAATCCATCACGAATAGCACGAAGATAGATATTTCGAGATAGTTTTTCAAAGAAAGGCTTTCCTTTCTCGATATAGGCAATTAACTTATTCATTATTTAGCTCCTCTTTTATAAAGTTCAATTAAATGATGCATCAAATCTTTTAGCAAGATTGTTGTCATCAGGTGATCTTGGCCATGCATCATGGTCACGCTATAGGCTAAATCTTCACCTGCAGCTTCCTTTGTTAACAAGCTTGTTTGGGCATGGTGAGCCTCTGCGATGCAAGCACCGGCTTCTTCAACTAACGCATCTGCTTTAGCAAAATCACCAGCTTCAGCAGCTTTCAGAGCTTCTAAGAGTTTTGAACGAGCATCGCCAGCATAGGCAACAATCTCAAAACCTAACAATGTTACTTCTTCTCTATTCATGATAGATTTCTCCTTATATAATTTTTAGTAATATTATGACAATAAACGTTGAATATGTAGAACAAGGTAAACTCGTTCACTCTTATAAAGGTCAACACCCGTTTCCTGTGCAATAACTTCATAAATTTTGCTACCAATTTCAAATGCTTTTGGATATGTAGTTTTGATATGTTCTTCCATATCGAGCAAGGATTTATTATCATCCCGACTTCGATCAAGGTAATCCAAGAAATAATTTAGATGAATCATAAAACGGTCATAGAAATTATTATTTTCATGGGTTCTTTGAATGTCATAGCTCCTGAGAAGACTCTCAACCTTTTTTATGATTTCCTTTCTCTTATCAATAGCTTCTGCAACTTCTACCTCATTCTCACCCTCGGCATTAATAAAGTGGTAGGCTATTCTTTTTATTTCATCCTTTGGTAAATTACCAGATAGTTTACTATTATAGATTTCAAAAGACTCTTGAGCTATTTGAAAAGCAATAGGATACTCCTTTGAAATATCAGGTAAATTACTATCCTTATAACGCCCTTGGCTAATCGCTTGATAAGAACAATAGATATGGTCTGTTAAGGTTACGTAGAGGTACTCTTGAACAGGATATTGGTATTTTTTTGAAAGATTATCGATAATTTCATAAGTAACGGTAATAAAGTCTAGCGGAACATCCTTGAGTAGAGTCATAAAATTTTCTCGAGATTCTTCAGTCTTCAACCGAAAGACTTTTTCAACCTGATTCTCAGAAATCAAATCTCCCTTCTTCTTACCAAACGAAATACCCTTACCGACTACGATCAACTCCTCTCCCTTGCTATTCCGCACAAGAGAAACATTGTTATTCATTGGATTTAATATCCGATACATGTCGACCTCCTTGTTCTGTCATTTAAGAGCTAGAGTATAAAAAATGACCACAAATGACCCTGAAAATAAATTTCTGAGTCATCTGTGATCATGCCTAATATTACTTAGTAACACTCACTCTTATTAACTTGTGACTTAAGTATAGCACAAGATTTTTATTTTGTAAACCTTTACATACAACTTTTTTTAAAAGTTTTTTAGCTGGGTTTTGACATAAAAAGGGTGGAAATTTACACACGTTCAGTCCATGAAGTTGCTGTTGTTTTAAGAACTTTGTTGAGTTCATCGATGTTCTCAAAACCAGTTGTACGAAGCCATTCGCGAGCAGCTGCTTCACCGTCTTTGATATAAGCTTCAACTGATCCAGCCCATGTTGCACGTCCACAAAGAACACCATTGAAGTTTGCACCTGATTCGTGGGCAAATGCAAGAGTTTCTTGGAAGAGCTTAGCTGATACACCTGCACTCAAGTAGATGTAAGGCAAGTTAGTAGCTTCGTCTTGAGCTTTAAAGAAGGCTGCTGCTTCTTCACGTGTATGAACGATTTCTCCATCGCCAAATCCTTCAACGTATTTCACGTTAACTGGAACTTCCACTTTCAAGACATCGATGTTAAAGCGTGGGTCTGAGAAGACCTTCATAGCACCGATAACCTTGCGTGGTTTTACTTTAGCGTATTCTGCAGAACCTGCGTCCGCAATCTTTTCATCGTAAGCCAAGATTTCAAGGAAGAATGGAATATCTTCAGCTACACACTCAGAACCAATACGTTCAATGTAGGCTTGTTTTTGTTGGTTGAGTTCGTCAGAGCTATCTACGTCATAGTAAAGCAAGAATTTAACGGCATCTGCACCTTGTTCTTTGATACGTTTTGCAGACCAAACGTCCAAGCAGTCTGGCAAGCGTTTTGTACTTGTTGTATCGTATCCTGTTTTCTCATAAGCAAGGAGAAGACCTGCATTTGGATCAAGAGCTTTTGTAGCTGGAAGTCCGTACTCAGGGTCAAGTAGCATAGATGAAGCATATTTAGTCAATTCATCTGCTACCAATACTTTAAGTTCTTCCATTTGAGCAACTGTTGGCTCTTCTGTTTGGTATTGAGCCATGAGGCGTTTCAAAGCACCACGTTGGTCAAAAGCGAGAGCTGAGATGATACCATTCTCATCAGAGAGTTTTTGCATACAAGCGCGTTTATTTTCTGTTAAAACCATTTTATACCTCTTTTACAATTAATTGGTCATATAGACCTTGATAGTTAGCCATATTGACATGACCGGTCATTTTTTCTTGAGCATTAAGCATACCAAGGACATTTGCCTTGATCAACAGTTCTTGATCCGTTTCTTTATGGAAAAGACCTGAAGCAATACCTGCCACTGTAGAATCGCCAGAACCGACTGGATTTACTACTTGAATTCTTGGAATATCTACTTTGTAGAAAGTGTTACCGTGTTTAGCGAATGCTCCGTTAGCACCTAAGGAAACGATAATCCACTCGATTCCATCAAATAGTGGTTCTTGAAGGACTTCTTTTAATTCATCCAAGTCTTTAGAAATTTCTCTTCCTAAAAGTTGAGATAATTCTTCATTATTTGGTTTGATGACTGTTGGTTTATGTGGAGACTCAAGAACTGCCTGAAGTGCAGCGCCTGAACAGTCCAATACAACTGGTTTCCCAGCATGATTCGCAAGTTCAACTAAACTAGCATAGTAATCAACTGGAAGTCCTGCAGGTAGACTACCTGAAATGGCCACTACCTCTACAGTCTCTAAAAGTTCTTTGAAATGAGCCAAGAAATCTTGACCTTCTTTTTCTTGAACTTCAGGACCTTTTTCTAGGATTTCTGTTTGGTTTTCTCCATGTAGAATTGCGATACAGTTACGGGTTTCACCTTGAATAGAGAAGAAACGTTTGCTTACTTTATCATCAATATTTTCTACTAAAAAATCACCAAGTTTACCACCGACAAGTCCTGTTGCGACTACGGAGTCACCAAATTCTGATAGGACACGAGTAACGTTAAGACCTTTACCACCAGCCGTTTTAGTGACATCCACCACACGGTTGACAGTGTCAATTTTCAGTTCATCCAAAGGATAGGAAATATCAATGGATGGGTTCATTGTGACTGTTAAAATCATAAGTCACCTCTTAGTCGTGGTATTCACCACGATCCCATTTTTCAAGGAACTCTGTAAAGAAGTTGGCATCCGTTTGATGGTCGTTATGAGTTTCAACGTGTTGAATTTTAGCGATCAATTTTTTGTTTTCTTCAGATGGTTTGTATTCAGCGTTGATGAAAGCATCAATGATATCACACATGAGCAACTCACCAGTGATTTTACCACCGAATCCGATAACGTTGGCATTCAATTGTTCTTTTGCATATAGAGCTGTTGTCATATCGCGAACCAAAGCAGAACGAACACCAGGAACCTTGTTAACAGCATTATTGATACCTACACCAGTACCACAGATACATACACCAAGATCAGCTTGGCCACTAACTACTGCTTCACCAACTTTTTTACCAAAGATTGGATAGTGGGTACGAGCGTGGTCATAAGTACCAAAGTCGATAACTTCATGTCCTTTTGATTTCAAAAATTCTGAAACAGCCATTTTTTCATTTGTTACGATGTGGTCACATCCGATTGCAATTCTCATTAGTTATTCCCTCCGATTAATTGTATAAATCTAATATCATTTATCCTAACTCAAGAAAAATCAAGATTAGCTTAGGAAGCGAGCTGCGAGCATAACTGAGGTTAGCTAAAGTGAGCTGACGACAGATTATCTTGATTTTTGAAGAGTATTAGCACATTTTGTTCAACATGTCGACCCTGATTTGGTGACGACCGCCGTCGTATTTACCATTTACAAAGCCTTTAGCAATGTTTTTAGCTAATTCATCACCAACAAGTTGAGCACCCATCGTAATCATACGTGAGTTGTTGTGACCGCGAGTCATATAAGCTGAACGTTCATCAGAAACTTCTGCAGCAACCATTCCTTTGATTTTAGTAGCAACCATAAATGGACCAGCACCATAAGCATCAATGACGATACCAAGGTTTTGTTCTTCTTTCTTAACTTCTTCCGCAACTGCTAGAGTTACATCAACAAAGTCTTGACCTTCTGCTGTAACATCCACTACGTGGAAGTTTTCTTTTTCCAAGAAATCTTTTACAACTTCTTTCAATCTTAAACCTGCAGCATCTGCACCAATAACAATAGCCATATTGTATACTCCTTTTTTATAATAGACCAGTAAAACTTTTTGATTCTAGCCTAAAAAAGACCTTTCTCAAATAGTTACTAGTAGTTTTGTTGACAATAATTTAAATTAAGAACAAATATCTTATTCGTTTCTTAATAAGCTTTCTTCAGAGAAAAGCCAGAACAGTAATCTTGTTAAAATAAACACAAATTGTTCTTTATAAACATAATATACTACTATTAGTTGGAAAAGTCAACAATTTATGTTTGTTTTTGTTTATTTTTTTATAAAATCTCGATATCAAATCCAACCTGATCAAAATCACTAGGTTTTATAATCTTAACATCTTTCTTATCTTCCAGTCTATCTCCTTCTTCTATTGAAGTAGACAAACCTGACCATGGTTCCAAGGCAATAAAAGGCCCTTTATTAAGAGTTGACCATACAATTAAATTTGGAAACTCTTTAAAATGTAGTTTCAAACCTTTATCATGTTTTCGTGAACGCAAAGCTACTGTGCGAGATTCCAACTCATCTAATGTCACAGCATCATAGCTAAAGAAATCAAAATTTAAATCTAATTCTTTTTGATTATTTAACCAAGAACTTCTATCTTTGAAATCCAACATTCCTGTTTCTGGGAAAGGTTTTGGAACTGTACATGTTTCTGGCTTTTCAAATTCAAGATAGTAATCTTCATATACCTCGTCATCTAGTAAGGGACAGTTAAAACCAGGATGCCCACCGATAAAGTATGGCATCAATTTTTCAGCTTCTTTATTATATATTTTATACTGTGTACGTATGGTTTTCTCAGTCACTGTATACGTAATTTCTAAACGAAAATGATAAGGGTAATTTGCATACATTTCTTCATCATCTTCAATAGCAAAAGTCACAGAATGTTCTGTTTGTTCTACTAATGTAAATTCTTTTTTCCTTACCAAGCCATGTCGAGGAATTTTACCTTTAACTTGACTACCATCTTCCTTATCATAAAGGACCGTATCATTTCTTACTGAACCACAAATTGGAAATAAAACAGGTGCTTGACCACTCCAATAAGCTGGATCTCCTTGCCATAAATACTCTACACCATCTTTATCTTTTATAGAAGATAGCGCTCCTCCTAAACTCTGAAACTCTACTTGTAAATAATCTGATTTTAATTCAATCACAACTTATACCTCCATTTTTTTAAAAAAACTAGGCTGACTGCTCCATAGTGGAAACTGACAACCTAGTTTTTACAATTTACATTTTTAGGAGCAAATTATTTTGCATTTGATGCGTATTCTTCGTTACGTTTAATCATTTGTTTTCTGTACCATGCAAAGATACCAACGTAGAATACAAGGAATACTACTGCTCCAAGGATAGCTTTGATATCACCAGTTGTAGCGTTACCAATTGCCCAACCAAATAGTTTTTCGATTGGTCCTTCAAGAGTTGAGTGAGTAATCAATTGTGATTGGTTCACACCTTCTGGGAAGGCACCTACACCTTTAGCAAGTTCAGTTGCGAATGGTGCGATAAGTGTACCTGAAAGAAGGAAGAGTGGCAACAAGAGAGTTCCGAAGATGATCATACGGAGCAATTTACCACGAGTAACTACCAAGAGAGCTGGAGTTACACCCATTGCGATGATACCAGCAAGTGGCAAGATACCATTTCCGACATTAGAAAGAAGCACAGCTTCAACCAACATGATTGGTGCAAGTACGTTGGCACAAGCCCAGATTTCAGCACGACCAGCGATGAATGGCCAGTCAAGACCGATGTTGAATTTACGTCCTTGAAGACGTTTAGTAGCAACGTTTGTAATACCTTGTGAAAGTGGTTCTACGGCTGCGATGAACCATGAACCGATTAATGAGAAGAGCTCCAAGCAGACACCGGCAGTCAAACCAAGTGACAACCAACCTTTAATAACAAGTTCCCATGAAGACGCATCTTCTACTCCAGCAACTGGATGTGGAGTACCCATCAAACCGATAACGATACCAAGGATGAAACCGATGAAGAATTTAGATCCCCAGAAACCGATTCTCTTGTTCAATTTAGCAGCGTCAAAGTCGTATTTATCAAGACCTGGGAAGAATTTATCAAAAATCTTATCCAAAACCATGATAACTGGGTTCATCATGTAGTTCATGTGAGTTGAAGTCATTGGTGATGAACTTGGTGCGTTAAGAAGGTCGTCAAATGTTGGTTTCATCAAGTCAGAGTTGATGATTTTAAGAACCCCAACAAGAACAACTGCTGCAGTCGCGATGAAGAGTGAAACTCCTTGACTAACTCCATTGTTGTCAGCGTACCATTTAATCAAAAGTCCTGTGATAGACAAGTGCCAGATATCGAAGATATCAACGTCAAGTGTATCAGTTTTCTTTATTGCAAGCATTACAATGTTGACAATCAACATAACTAGCAAGAAGTATAGAGTCCATGCAGATCCCCAAGTGATTGTAGCAAGCGGTGCCCAACCAACGTCGGTGATGTTCAATTGAATACCAGTATTTTCAACGAATTTTGCAAGTGAAGCTGAGAAAGCTCCATTAAGCATACCGATGATAGCACCGATACCAGTAAGCGCGATGGCAAGTTTGATACCACCTTCAAGTGCTTTGGAGAATTTAACTCCAAAAAGCAAGGCCAATACTGTCAAAATGATCAACATGATGATTGGGCCACCCATAGCCAAGATTGGTTTAAAGAAATCGTTGGCTAAATTGATAATGAAATCCATAATTTTTCCTCCCTTTATTTTTTATGGAAAATTACAAAATAATAATTAACTTAATCCGTGTTCTTTGATTGCTGCTTCAATATTGTCATAAACTGGAGCGCTCATTGCTGGAATTCGGAACAAGATTGGTCCAGCTTCAACCACTGGGATACCAGGGTCAAAACCTAAGTCAGTTGCAGCAATTGGTGTAAAGATATCATAACCTTTAATCAAGTCTTCATTGACATCTTTTACCATAACTGCGTCACACTGTACATCGTAACCACGGCTTGAGAGCTCTTCTTCTAGAGCGCTTTTAATTTGGTGGCTTGAGTTAACACCTGCACCACATGCAGCAAGAATTTTAATCATTTGGATTTCCTCCGTTTTATATTTACTATTTAATAATGAATTTAAGCAGTGGCTTCTGAGATATACTGGAACAAAGCTTCTGGTTCTGTAATCTTAGAAAGTGCTTCTAGATGACCATTACCTGTAAAGAAGTCCATCAATTGAGCAAGAATATTTGTTTGACTTGAACTTGAATTATTGATGATAAAGAAGAGTAATGATACTTCTACTTCCTTGTCAGGAGCAATCATATTGTGGAATGTTACTGGTTTCGCTAAGCGAACTACAACAACGTTTTCAGTTAAATTATGAATCGTGTCTGTGTGAGGAATAGCTACATTCGGCAAGTCCTTCCCAAGAAATTCCATATCTAAACCGGTTGGGAACATTTTTTCACGTTCAATCAATGCCGATCGATAGGTATCCGTAACAACTTTCTTTTCTTCCAATAGGGTAGCAACTTGATCAAAGAGTTGCTCTTGATTATCTGCTTCTAAGCAAAAAACTAAGTCTTTGCTGAAGAAATGATCTAATCCCATGACCTTCTCCCTTCATATTTAACTTTTATGATACTAGTATAACACTATATGAAACCGTTGTCAATATTATTTGTTGTATTTTGTTTGATTTTTATTTTTTTTGTTTGATTTTAAACAACAAATAATTTCAATTAGTTTTGAAAAAAGATATAAAAAAACAGGACATACATCCTGTTTTTTTATATTAATTTTTTTTCGTAGTCCAACTTTGTTCAATCAATGGAAGCATATCCTTTAACACTTCAGGTGTTCCTTCTAGAGAAACATATCTAAACTTACCATCGTCTGATTTAAAGATCCAGATCACTAAATATTTACCATTTTTAGCAATACAGTTTACGACATAGGCGTCATAACCACCAATTTTTGACTTAGATCCCCAAACTTTAGAGAAATCCTTGCTTTGTTGTTTAGTTTGATAAACACTAGTAGAGACTTGAACAGCATCAAGAGCAGCATATTCACTTTCACTAACACCAAGGTGCTCTGGTTTAAAAGTATTTAGGGTTACGATATTGATGTCCGTTCCATCACAGTACTGAATATCATCACCACCCTCAACTTCTGTAAAATGAATCCAAGATTTTGGAACCTTTACGTAGCCATAAGCATCTGAACCAATAACCTGGGTATCTTTAATCGTTGATTCGGCTACAGTTGTTGTTTCTTGTGATGTGGTAGTTTCCTGGACTGTTATTGTATCTGAGGCTGCTTCTTTCTTAGTTTTTGAAGTATTACAAGCAGCAAGAGTTAAACAACACACTAAAAGCGTAGATAAGCTAATGATTTTTTTCATAATCCTTCTCCTTTCACCCCTATTTTAATGTATGTAAATAAAAGTGTCAAAAGATAACCGTATTAGGAATCAATTATTCTTCATCCATACTCAAGACACTTAGGAAGGCTTCTTGAGGAACTTCTACTGATCCGATAGCTTTCATGCGCTTTTTACCAGCTTTTTGCTTTTCAAGAAGTTTACGTTTACGCGAAACATCTCCTCCATAACACTTGGCAAGAACGTTCTTACGAAGAGCTTTGATATCTGTACGAGCTACAATCTTGTGTCCAATAGCTGCTTGGATTGGAACTTCAAATTGTTGACGTGGAATGATTTTCTTGAGTTTATCAACGATGAGTTTCCCACGTTCATAAGCAAAGTCCTTGTGAACGATAAAGCTGAGAGCATCCACCTTGTCCCCATTGAGAAGGATATCCATTTTAACCAGTTTAGATGGGCGATACTCTGACAGTTCATAGTCAAAGCTTGCATAGCCACGTGTTGAAGATTTGAGCTTATCAAAGAAATCAAAGACAATCTCAGCTAGTGGAATTTGATAGATAACATTGACACGATTATCATCGATATAGTCCATCGTGACAAAGTCACCACGTTTGCGCTGAGCTAGTTCCATAACAGCTCCTACAAATTCCTGTGGTACCATGATTTGTGCTTTAACATAAGGTTCTTCAATAGTTGCAATTTTAGTAGGATCAGGAAACTCGGATGGATTCGATACATCCATAGACTCACCATCAGTCTGATTGACCTTGTAAATAACGGATGGTGCAGTCATGATCAAGTCAATGTTGAACTCACGTTCCAAACGTTCTTGAATAACATCCATATGAAGGAGACCCAAGAATCCACAACGGAAACCAAAACCAAGAGCTTGCGATGTTTCGGGTTCAAACTGAAGACTAGCATCGTTCAACTGCAATTTTTCAAGGGCTTCACGAAGGTCATTGTATTTATTTGACTCGATTGGATAAAGACCTGCGAAAACCATCGGATTCATCTGCTTATATCCAGATAGGGGTTCTGAAGCAGGGTTCGCCGCCAAGGTAACTGTATCACCGACACGAGTGTCTTGAACAGTTTTGATAGATGCTGCAATATAACCAACGTCACCTGTCGCAAGGAAGTCACGTCCTACTGCTTTGGGTGTGAATATTCCGACCTCAGTAACATCAAAGGTTTTACCATTGCTCATGAGCTGAATCTTATCACCAGGCTTAACAACTCCATCCATGACACGAACTTGGAGGATAACACCACGATAAGCATCGTAAACTGAGTCAAAAATCAAAGCTTTTAATGGTGCTGATACATCACCAGTTGGTGCTGGAACTTTTTCTACAATTTGCTCTAAAATATCTTCAATTCCAATCCCAGCTTTTGCTGAAGCTAATACAGCCTCACTAGCATCCAGACCGATGACATCTTCAATTTCTGTACGCACGCGCTCTGGATCTGCAGCAGGCAAGTCAATCTTGTTAATAACTGGAAGGATCTCCAAATCATTATCTAAGGCAAGGTAAACGTTAGCTAATGTTTGAGCCTCAATCCCTTGGGCAGCATCGACAACCAAAATGGCTCCCTCACATGCAGCTAGAGAACGTGATACCTCATAAGTGAAGTCCACGTGTCCTGGTGTGTCAATCAGGTGGAAAATATAGGTTTCACCGTCTTTGGCAGTATAATTAAGCTCGATGGCATTCAGTTTGATAGTAATCCCACGTTCTCTCTCTAGATCCATACTATCAAGAAGCTGAGCTTGCATTTCACGACTAGAAACCGTCTCTGTAGCCTCCAAAATACGGTCCGCCAATGTTGACTTCCCATGGTCAATATGCGCGATAATGGAAAAGTTTCGGATCTTCTCCTGACGTTTTTTCAATTCTTCTAAATTCAAGATTCTCTTCCTTTCAGGGTATCTATTAATTATAAATTGTTTTTATGTTTTTGACAAGACCATAATACCCTGTAGAGAGTATTAATCTTCAGCAACAAAGCCGTCATTTTCAATGAAATAATGCTCTGTCATACCTTGGTCAGTAAAGACAATTCCATGAAGGACACCACCATAGACAGCTCCTCCATCCATTCCGATTTTTCCATCTTCTGTCATCCAAAGTTCTGCAGTTCCTGGTTTTTGTTCCAAAAGTCCGTAGACTGGTGTATGACCAAAAACAATTGTTTTTCCTGTATGATTAACTGCTTCGTGGAATGGTTTTCTGAGCCAGACTTTCTTGTAATCTGTAGTTTCATGCCAATCATCCAAGGTTAGATCAATTCCCGCATGAACAAAGATATACTTATCCGTTTCAATCACAAAAGGCAGCTGACGGATAAATTCTACTAAGTCAGTTGCTTCAGTTTCAACACGCTTAGCATCTGCTACTCCATCTACTGGTGCATCCAGTGGACGCCCCAAAATAGAATTAATAGTTGTATCCCCACCATTACGACGATAGTGGTCATAGCTTTCTTCAGGATTATCCAACCAAGTTAAAAACATGTACTCGTGATTTCCTGAAATGCAAATCGCTCCTTGATTATCAACCAAATCCTTAACCATTTCAAGGACACGTCGACTATCTTCTCCTCTATCAATCAAATCTCCAAGAAAGAGTAATTGTGTCTTACCATCCCATGTTTTTAGAAGGTCTTCAAGCATTCCTGCTTTCCCATGGACATCTCCAATAACATAATAGTTTGTCATTTATTTCTCCTTACTTTGTAACAATTCTCTCGCTTGACTAAGTGCTGCTTCAGTCACATTTTCACCAGCCAACATTTTGGCAACTTCTTCCACCCTTTCTTCAACTGTCAACAAGCGAACGGTTGAAACGGTTGAATGCTCATTGCTAATCTTTTCAATAAAGAACTGATAATCTGCGATTGCAATGACTTGAGGAAGGTGAGAAATAGCTAATACTTGTCCGTTCTGACCAATTTTATGAATCTTTTGAGCGATAGCTTGAGCTACACGACCTGAAACTCCTGTATCCACCTCATCAAATACAATGCTCGTCTTACCTTCCTTACGAGAAAAGGCAGACTTAATAGCCAACATGAGGCGAGACAACTCACCACCAGACGCTACTTTTACAAGAGGTTTAAAGTCTTCTCCAGGGTTGGTTGAAATATAAAATTCAACACTCTCATTCCCTTCACGACTGAATTTTCCTTTAGTAAACTGAACTTGAAATCGAGCCTTATCCATATAAAGGTCTTTAAGCTCTTGTTGAATCTCAATTTCTAATTGTTGAGCTAGGTTGTGGCGAGCAGATGCAAGTTTACTTGCTAAATCAACCAGACTTACTTCTAATTGCTTGAGTTCTGCTTCCATATCTTCTGAAGAAAGATTATTACCAGTAAGTAAATTGTATTCTTCAGTTATTTTTGCAAAGTATAACAAGACATCATCGACATTTCCACCATACTTACGTGTAATGGCATGTATGAGATCTAAACGACTCTCAATCTGCATCAAGCGATTGCCGTCAAAATCTAAATCTTCGATAATATCCTCTAAACGTTTGGCTACATCTTCTAATACATAATAAGACTCTGATAGAGAAGTTGATATTTCACGGTACTCTGCATCATACTCTTCTAAACTTTCCATGTCATTCATAGCAGAACGCACGTTAGCCAGGCTTGAAATTTCGTCATTATCTAGCATGGTGTAAGCATTAGTCAGCGTATCAGCAATATTTTTATGATTCAGAAGTTTATCGCGTTCTTGGTTTAGTTTGAGGTCTTCACCTGGCTGTAAGGACGCAGATTCAATTTCAGCCATCTGAAATTCCAACATTTCAATACGAGCTTTGTGCTCTTCTTGATTCTTCTTAACCTCAAGAAGTTGCTTGCGCATTTGTCTATAAGCATCAAAGTTGGTCTGATAGGCTTGCTTCAGTTCCAGAAAATCCGCATCACCAAACCCATCAAGCATCTGAATGTGCAATTGGGGACGCATTAACTCTTCTTGATCATGTTGGCCGTGGATATCAACAAGGTACTGTCCTATTGAGCGAAGAACAGAAAGATTGACCATCTGTCCATTGACACGACTAACACTACGCCCGTTTTGTAAAATTTCACGACGTATGATGATTTCATCACCTAAATCGATACCTTGCTCATCAAAAATCTCTTGAAGGGGGAGACTATTTTCGATTGAGAAAAGACCTTCGATTTCAGCCTTAGGAGCACCATGACGAATGACGTCCGTTGTGGCTCTGGCTCCTAGCATCATATTCATAGCATCGATGATGATAGACTTCCCAGCACCGGTTTCCCCAGTCAGAACTGTCATTCCCTTCTCAAAATTAAGTGAAATAGCCTCAATGATGGCAAAGTTTTTAATTGAAATTTCAAGTAACATAAGGTCCTACCACTTTTTAACTTGTTCAACAATCTCTACAGCTGCTTCTTCAGTTCGCGCCACAATTAAAATTGAGTTATCATCTGCTAAACAGCTAAAAATCATATCCGAAAATGTTTGAGTCAATTGACTTTTAACAAGAATTGTATTCCCAGGAATAACATCTAAGTTGATGAGATTACCCATTCTTTCGAAACTTTCGATATTGTTCTCAGCCAACTGTAAACTTTTGACTACTGACTTTGGCAATTCATAGACATATGTATTGTCTTTCAAAGGAATTTTTACAATCCCTAATTCTTTGATATCACGTGAAACAGTTGCTTGAGTGGCAGAGATCCCTGCTTCTCTCAAGTGTTCAACGATTTCTTCTTGTGTACCGATTTGATAGTCAGTCACAAATCTTCTAATCTTTTCAAGTCTTTCTTTTTTATTCATCTTTAAACTCTCTATGTGCTTTTTCTACTACTTGTTCTATTTCAGAAACTACTTGGTTGCTTGCATGTTCTTCTTTACGTAAATAAGCAAGAAACTCAATATTCCCGTGTCCACCTTGAATAGGAGAGAAATCCAATCCTAAGACTGAGAATCCTTCTGTGACTGCCATTTCTGTTACCGATTCTAAAACATTTTTGTGGACCTTAGCATCTCTAATAATACCATTTTTCCCAATTTGTTCTCGACCAGCTTCAAACTGTGGTTTAATGAGGGCAACAACTTGTCCTTGATCAGCTAAGACTCTATGTAGAGCTGGAAGGATGAGACTCAATGATATAAAACTCACGTCGATACTTGCAAAGCCAGGTACTTGTTCAAAATCAGTTTTTTCAGCATAGCGGAAGTTAAACTGCTCCATACTGACAACACGTGAGTCTTGGCGTAATTTCCAAGCAAGCTGATTGGTCCCGACATCAACTGCATAAACTAATTTTGCTCCATTTTGAAGCATGACATCAGTAAATCCTCCTGTTGAAGCGCCAATATCAATGGTCGTTTCACCTTCAACTGATATGTCAAAGTTTTCCAAGGCTTTCTCAAGTTTCAATCCGCCTCGACTCACATACTTGAGTTTCTCTCCCTTGAGTTTTAATTCAGTATCATCAGGAATTTTTTCTCCTGGTTTATCAAAACGCTCACCATTTAGAACTGCAATCACTAATCCGGCCATTACGCCCCGTTTAGCCTGTTCTCTTGTTTCAAATAAACCTTGTTTGTAGGCAAGTACATCTACTCTTTCCTTAGGCATTGATTCTCAAACTTTCTACTATTTTTACAATTGGTTCTTTATCAAAGTCGACTAATTGGCTAATCACGTCTAATTTTTTATTTGCCTGATCCAAAGTTCGGTTACAAAAAACTTTTGCCTCATCCAATCCTAACAAGGCAGGATAGGTTGATTTCTCAGCTTGCAAATCTTTTTGTGGTGTTTTACCAATTTCCTCGAAGCTAGCAGTAACATCAAGGACATCATCTCTCACCTGAAAAGCAAGTCCAATCAACTCACCAACTGTTTTCAGCTGTTTTTGAAGATTTTCATCCAATCCTGCAATAACTCCTGCCGCTTGAAAAGGGAAGGTTAAGAGTTTACCAGTTTTATTAGCATGGATGGTCTGAAGTTCTTCTAGGTTTAAATGTTTACCTTCACCTTCCATATCCAAAACTTGGCCAGCGACCATCCCCATGCTTCCAGAAGAAAGGGACAGAGAAGCTATTAAATCTACCTTAATTTCGTTTGGCAAGTCTGCTTGCGCTATCAAAACATAAGGATCTAAAAAGAGGGCATCTCCTGCTAAAATTGCTAGTGCTTCACCAAACTTCTTATGGTTGGTTAAACGCCCACGACGAAAATCATCATCATCCATAGCGGGAAGATCATCATGAATTAAGCTTCCTGTGTGAATCATCTCAAGCGCTGCTGCAACCTGGGCATGAGCTATAGTGATTGGCACCTGCAAAGATTCCAAAACTTCTAAAAGTAGATACGGACGAATTCGTTTACCACCTGCATGAATAGAATAAAGAACAGCTTCTCTTAAACTTGACGCAAATTGCTGGTCACCATAAAACTCCTCTAATGCTGATTCAACTAAGGCTAGTTTTTCTTGCTTGTTCATAGAAGTTCGCTTTCTGTTCCATCTTCTTGCATGACTTTAACCAAAGTCTTTTCAGCTTTATCAAGCGTAGCTTGCAATTCTTTTGAAAGGATCATTCCTTTTTGAAATGCAGCAATAGCATCTTCTAAAGCAATTTCACCATTTTCTAAACTCTGAACAATAGTCTCAAGCTCTGCTAAATCATCTTCAAATTTCTTCTGTTTTGACATCTTTAACCTCTAATTCTACATGACCATCTCGCATCATCAACATCACCTGGTCATTTTTTTTCAAATCTTTTGCCGAAGATACCACGGTATCCTCTTTTTTAACAATCGCATAACCCCTTGCTACGATACGACTAGTATCTAACATAAGTAGAGCTTCTGATAAGCGTTTCACCTCAGCAACCTTGGCATCATAAACTACCGCCATTTGACTACGAAGTAACTTTTCCAGTTGTAGCAGGCGGTCCTGGTAACGATGAATCTTATTGATTGGTGATAACTGTTCAAGACGATGAACTTGTTCCAAGACTTTTTGTTGTTGTCTGACAAGTTCTGTATTAATACTTTGTTTGAGACGTAATTGTAACTGATCTACGCGTTGCAGATATCCATCATATAAACGCTCTGGTTGCCTAAAGATTACTGATTGACTTAGCGTTCTAAAGGCTTCTTTTTTCCTTGATAAAGTATTTTGTACAGCAGTGGCCATTCGTTTCTCTTGATTTTTAAGGTAGGTCAGAAGATCTAACTTGGTCACAGGTGTAGCTAACTCTGCTGCAGCAGTTGGTGTTGCTGCTCTCTTATCTGCTACAAAATCTGACAAAGTAACATCCGTCTCGTGACCAACACTTGAAATAATCGGTAAACGCGATTCAAAAATAGCACGAACAACTATTTCCTCGTTAAAAGCCCAAAGGTCCTCAATCGATCCACCACCTCGGCCAATGATGAGAACATCTATATCTTCACGTTCATTTGCTCTTGCAATATTACGGGCAATCTCCTCTGCTGCCCCTTCGCCTTGAACCTTGGTAGGATATAAAACAATCTCAACCCCTGGGAAACGTCTACTAACGGTAGTAATAATATCCTGTATAACAGCACCACTACGACTAGTCACAACCCCGATGCGTTTTGCAAACTGAGGGATTGCTTGTTTAAAGCGTTCTTGAAAAAGGCCTTCTTCTGATAATTTCTTTTTTAATTGTTCGAACTGAATCGCAAGAGCCCCTACACCATCAGGCTCTGCCTTTTCAATGATGATAGAGTAGCTCCCACTTGGTTCATAGACTTGGACACGACCGATAACATTGATCTTCATTCCTTCTTCCAAATCAAAACCTAGTTTCTGATAAATACCTGACCAAATAGTCGCTTGGATTACAGCACGATCATCTTTTAGAGAAAAATATTGATGAGTTGGACGCTTCCGGAAGTTAGAAACCTGACCAGTTAAATAGACCCTCTCCAAGTATGGGTCTTTATCGAATTTCATTTTCAGATACTTAGTCAAAGTTGTTACCGACAAATACTTTTCCATCTCAACCTCCTTCTTTCTCTAGTTTTTCCTGGGTATTATTATACCAAAAAAACGTTTAAAAATCTCTCTTTTCACCTCTAGAATACGAAAACAAGACTGGATTTCTTTGAGCTTGTCTAATAATATACAAAAGCCCTCGGAAAAATCCAAGGGCTTTAATTAGTTCACTGAACTATTTTATTTTTTCAAGTTGTAGAATGATTTCAATCCACGGTATTCAGCTACTTCACCAAGTTGGTCTTCGATACGAAGCAATTGGTTGTATTTAGCGATACGGTCAGTACGTGAAAGTGAACCAGTCTTGATTTGTCCTGCGTTTGTTGCAACTGCGATGTCAGCGATTGTTGAATCTTCAGTTTCACCTGAACGGTGTGATACAACAGCAGTGTAACCAGCTTCTTTCGCCATTTCGATAGCGTCGAATGTTTCAGTAAGAGTACCGATTTGGTTAACTTTGATAAGGATTGAGTTAGCAGCACCTTCTGCAATACCTTTTTCAAGGTAAGAAGTGTTTGTTACGAAGAAGTCGTCACCAACCAATTGAACTTTACCGCCAAGACGTTCAGTAAGAGCTTTCCAACCGTCCCAGTCGTTTTCGTCCATACCATCTTCGATAGTGATGATTGGGTATTTGTTTACCAATTCTTCAAGGTAGTCGATTTGTTCTGCAGCAGTACGTACAGCAGCTCCTTCACCTTCGAATTTAGTGTAGTCGTATACTTGACGTTCTTTATCGTAGAATTCTGATGAAGCACAGTCAAATCCGATAAATACGTCTTTACCTGGAACATAACCAGCAGCTTCGATAGCAGCAAGGATAGTTTCAACACCATCTTCAGTTCCTTCGAAACGAGGAGCGAATCCACCTTCGTCACCTACGGCTGTTTCAAGACCACGAGATTTAAGAATTTTCTTAAGAGCGTGGAAGATTTCAGCACCCCAACGAAGAGCTTCTTTGAATGTAGGTGCACCAGCAGGTACGATCATGAATTCTTGGAAAGCGATTGGAGCATCTGAGTGAGAACCACCGTTGATGATGTTCATCATTGGAGTTGGAAGAACTTTAGTGTTAAATCCACCAAGGTAGCTGTAAAGTGGGATTTCAAGGTAGTCAGCAGCAGCGCGAGCTACAGCGATAGACACACCAAGGATTGCGTTAGCACCCAATTTACCTTTGTTAGGAGTACCATCAAGTGCGATCATAGCACGGTCGATAGCTTGTTGGTCACGTACATCGTAGCCGATAATTGCTTCAGCGATGATGTTGTTTACGTTGTCAACAGCTTTTTGTGTACCAAGACCACCGTAACGAGATTTGTCACCGTCGCGAAGTTCAACTGCTTCGTGTTCACCAGTAGAAGCTCCTGATGGAACCATACCACGTCCGAAAGCACCTGATTCAGTGTAAACTTCTACTTCAAGTGTTGGGTTACCGCGTGAGTCTAGGACTTCGCGAGCGTAAACATCAGTAATAATTGACATTTTTTACTCTCCTTTGAGTTAAATTATTTTACACCTCTATGATACCTTAAAAAGATACCTTTTTCAAGAAAAAACGTTATCTTTGTGCAAATTTTCCTTAAGTTTGTTAAGTAATCGTTTTCTTTTCTGCCTTATCTAGAGACTTTTATGATATACTATATTTATGACTGATGTATCAAAAAAAATATTAGAAAAAGCCAATGGTGGACTTAAGTTAAATCCAGACGAACAAAGACGTTTTCTCGGAACATTTGAAGAACGTGTCCTTGGATACGCCGAACTCGCTACTGCGAATGATGACAAATTTCAAAAGGTATTTTTAACAATTTTAGAGACTTTTAAAAAAGAAACTGAACCTCTATTTGTCAAAATTTCTCCTCAAGTTGAGTTTGAAAAACAAGTCTATTATTTAAAACAAGCCAAAGATGCTGACTGCCAAGCAACTATCGTTTCTGAAGATCATAACTCTTCTCCTTTCGGACTGGTTATCCATAGTGATGTTCCGGTTCAAACAAGCGAAAAAGACCTCAGAAAGGCCTTTTCAGACTTATGGCAAGAGAAAGAGCAGAAAGCTCCTACTTCTCTCTGGAAAAAATGGTTTGGTTAACTCTATCTCAAGGACATGATTCGGGCAATACTTGCAGCTGTATTTTCTAAATAAACTGCTGCTTTTTTTAAACTATCTGCTAACGGTTCATTTTTTTCAAGTATGGAAAAAGCAGCGACTATATTCTCAAATGGTAAAGGTGGTAAATCCTCTGATAAACTACCACAAATAGCAAGAACCGGAACACCCCTAGGTGTTCTTTTTGCTACTCCAATTGGCGCCTTTCCAGCTAGACTTTGCGAGTCCAGTCTACCTTCGCCAACAATCACTAGGTCAGCATTTACAACTTTTTGATCGAACTTTATCAAATCCAAACAAGTTTGGATACCAGATACAATCTCTGCTCCAGCGAAGGCACACAAGCCAGCTGCAATACCACCTCCAGCTCCTGCACCATCTAATTTTAATATTTCAGGTCCAATTTTACTATAGAAGTCTTTAATAGCAGCATCAACTTCTTGAAATTTAGATGGATCCAATCCCTTTTGTTTTCCAAATGTGAAGGTAGCACCATGAGGTCCACAAAGCGGATTGGTCACATCTGCAAGTATTTTTATATGTACGTCAGAAGGAATTTGAAGCACTCCCTCCTTCGAAATTTTCCTGATATCAAATAGAGATTGACCATTTGCTTGAAGTACAATTCCGTTTTTATCATAAAACTGAAAACCCAGTCCTGAAGCAATGCCAATTCCACCATCATTACTAGCCGTACCACCGACACCGACGTAGATATCTTTAATCCCTTGGTCTATCAAATGGAGAATTAGTTGACCAATTCCCTTTGTTTGAATCTCTAGAGGATTACGTTTTTCAAAATGGATTTTAGCAGGACCTACTAAATTTGCAACTTCAAATAGAGCTAAATCTCCTTTTTGAAAGTAAGACATCAAAACCTCATCACCAAAAGGGCCAGTTACCTGGACTGTTTTTTCTTCTAGACCTAGGGAACTTTTAATGGCGTCTACTGTTCCTTCACCTCCATCACCAACAGGTAAAAGTAAACACTCCACGTTTGGTATAGCCTTTTCGAATCCTCTTTTTATAGCTTCTGCCACTTGTTTTGCAGGAAGACTCTCCTTGAACGAGTCAGGTGCTATAACAATTTTCATTTTGATTCCTCTTTCTATCTAAAGGAAGTCTATCATTTTCAAAACTTTCCCAAAATCTCTCTCATCTACCTGAAGATTTATTTCCTTTTTCACAATATCCTTGGCACAAAAGCCTATACCAAGTCCTGCACTTTTAAGCATTTTTAAGTCATTAGCTCCATCACCGATAGCTATTGTCCTCTCGAAAGGTACCTCTAATTCTTTAGCCCAACTGAGCAATGTTTTTTCTTTAACTTCTCTGCTTATAATAGGGCCAATAAGATTTCCAGTTAAATGATCATCTCTGATTTCTAGCTGATTTGCAGTATATAATGAAACCCCTAAATCTTTTGCTAATCTTTCTACAATAGTGGTAAATCCGCCTGATACTAAACCGACTTCAATCTGATTTTTTTGAAGAACTTTTATAAACTGGGTAGCATTTTTACTAAGGTGCAGGTTATGATAAATCTTATCAAAAACATTGATAGAGAGTCCTTTAAGAAGGGAAACACGTTTTTTTAAACTTACTTCGAACTCTAATTCTCCACTCATCGCTTGAGCCGTTAGCAGGGCTACTTCTTCTTCGCACTCTGCCTCTTTCCCTAATAAATCAATAACCTCTTCTTCTATCAGAGTTCCATCAACATCTAGGACACAGAGTCCTCTAGCTTTATTCATTTATTCCCCAAACTTTCATCATCTCAAAAAATCGTATGAAAGCATCATACGATTTTATTTATTTAATTTGCTAAGCTGTGATACAAGTCAAGGTAAGACTGACAAGCTGTATCCCAAGAGAAGTCACATTCCATTGCTTGGATTTGAAGCTTATTCCAGACATCTGGATGATTATAGTAGACATCCAAGGCTGTTTGTAATGCCCAATTTAGCCAGTAAGAGGTTAAGTTATTAAAACTAAATCCTGTACCCGTTCCTTCAATTGGATTGAATGGTTGGACAGTATCTCTCAACCCGCCTACCTCATGAACAAGTGGTAATGTTCCATAACGCATAGCCATCATTTGAGAAAGTCCACAAGGTTCAAAACGACTTGGCATGAGAAAAATATCACAGGCTGCATAAATTTCTTGTGCTAGCTTGACATCAAAGGTAATATTGGCAGAAAGTTTATCTGGGAATACTTGACCAAACCATGAGAAGGCTTGTTCAAAACCAGGATCACCTGTACCCAAGAGAACGATCTGAACATCTTCTTGAAGCATGCGATGCAAACCTTCAACAACGACATCAAAACCTTTTTGTCTTGTCAAACGCGACACAATACCAATCATTGGGACATCGGGACGAACTGGAAGACCAACTTTTTCTTGAAGTTTAGCTTTATTCTGAGCTTTTCCTGATAGGTCAGACTTGTTAAAATGGTAATCCAACAAAGGATCCGTCTCTGGATTATAAAGATCCGTATCGATTCCATTTACAATACCAGAAACCTTACCAGACTCCATTCGAAGAATTTGATCCAAACCACATCCAAACTCTGTTGTCATGATTTCATAAGCATAGCTTGGCGATACAGTAGATACACGATCTGCATAGAGGATACCAGCCTTCATCCAGTTCAGGCAGTCATTCCAGCGAACTGTACCATCCGCATAGCGTTCAAATCCAACTCGGAACAAATCCCAAAGCATACCTTCAGAGAATTGACCTTGGAATTCCAGGTTGTGGATTGTTAAGACAGTCTTAATGTTTTGATAGGCCTGGATCCATCTGTATTTTTCCTTCAACAAGAAAGGAATCATAGCTGTATGATAATCATGAGCATGAAGAACATCAGGAATAAATCCAATACGCTCCATAGATTCTAAGGCTGCAAGTTGGAAGAAAGCAAAGCGTTCACCATCATCGAAATCACCATACACATGACCACGGAAGAAATAATACTGGTTGTCAATAAAGTAGAAGGTAACACCATTTAAAACAGTCTTCTTAATGCCACAAAATTGTCTACGCCAACCAACGTATACTTCAAATTGGAGAACATCTTCAATTTGATCACCAAACTTGGCTTCCACCATGTCATAGTATGGCAGGATAACAGCAACTTCATGACCAGCTTTAACTAATGATTTTGGAAGAGCCCCGATAACATCTCCCAAGCCACCTGTTTTAGAGAAAGGGGCTCCTTCGGCTGCTACAAATAAAATTTTCATGAAAGAATGTCCTCTGTTATTTTTTCACCTTTTTTGATGACAACAGGATTCTCTGCTGTACCACGAATAACAACTCCATCAGCTACTTCAGCACCCTTATCAATAATTGCATACTCAACTTGAGCGCCTTCACCAATGACAACACGAGGGAAAATAATAGACTCTTTAACTAAGCTATCTTTATGAATTTGAACATTACGAGAAATAACTGAACGAACAACTTTACCTTCGACAATACTACCAGAAGCAAACTGCGAAGTATTTACTTCACAACCAGGTGCATAATAAGTTGGTTCTTCGTTTTTCACCTTTGTATGAATCTTTTGATTTGGAGAGAACAAAGAGTAGAATTTATGCTGATCAAGCATATCAATATTGGCTTGGTAGTAGGTTCCTACAGAATGAATATTTGCCAAATAGCCAGTATACTCGTAGGCAAAAGCACCTTCTTTAGCTGCCAAATCACGAAGAACATAGCGAAGTTTTTCTGGATGTTCTTTCTGAGCTTCTTCTTCAAGACGTTCAATCAACCATGGGGTATCAACGACAAAGATATCGGTAGACATATTGTAAAGATTTTGGTCTGATTTTTTGTCAAAAAGCTTGTGAGAAAGCACATGGTCAGTTTCATCGATATCAAGGATTGCATTTACTTCTGAAATATCCTTCTTAGGTAGTTTCTTGTAAACAACTGTGATAGGAGATTTTGTAGTATTATGCAAATGGAAAACCTGAGCAAGATCAATATTTACCAAAACATCGCAGTTCAAGGAAACAGTTTGGTTAGATCCAGAACGTTTTAAATAAGTCAAGAGTTGTTGATAATACTCTTTACCGACTGTGCTGCTTTCTACACGTGTATTGTAAATACCTAAATAGTAGTGACTAAGTAGTGTATTCAAGCCCCACTCGCGACCTGAACGAATGTGGTCGAAAACTGAGCTGATATTATCTTGTTGGAAGATTCCAAAGACACTACGAACACCAGCATTTGCTAAACTTGAGAGTGGGAAGTCAATCAAGCGATACTTTCCTCCGAATGGCAAACTCGCCACAGGACGATTACTCGTCAAGGTTGACATATCATGAAAACCAACAGTGTTTCCTAAAATCGCTGAATATTTATCAATCTTCATCTGTTGCTACCCCCACTACTTCGTTATATCCGACTACTTCTACTTCTTCAGTTCCATCAATTTCTACACCATCAGCAATGATAGCACCTTCACCAATAATGGCACGTTTAATCTTAGCACCTTTTCCGACTACTGCACCACTCATGATAACAGAATCAACAACTTCTGCTCCTTCACGAACTTGTGCTGCTGTAGATAAGATAGAGTGCTTCACAGTACCATCCACATAACATCCATCTACTACGAGAGAATCTTCTACATGAGCATGTTCTCCAATAAAGTTTGGTGGAGAGATCAGGTTACGAGAATAGATTTTCCATTGACGATTACGGCTATCTAGAGCGTTTTCTGGAGAAATATATTCCATATTTGCTTCCCAAAGCGATTCGATAGTGCCGACATCCTTCCAGTATCCACTGAATTCATAGGCATAAACACTTTCTCCAGACTCTAAGTAGTTAGGAATAACATTCTTACCAAAGTCTGACATGTCAATATTATTCTTTTCAGCTGCAACGAGCATATTGCGCAGACGTTTCCAATCGAAAATATAAATTCCCATTGATGCCTTAGTTGATTTTGGTTGAGCAGGTTTTTCTTCGAATTCAACAATACGATTATTAGCATCTGTATTCATGATACCGAAACGACTAGCTTCTTTTAATGGTACATCCAAGACAGCTACAGTCAAGCTGGCATTGTTATCCTTGTGTGATTGGAGCATATCATCATAGTCCATTTTGTAGATATGGTCTCCTGAAAGAATTAAAACATACTCAGGATTGATGCTATCGATATAGTCGATATTTTGGTAAATCGCGTGACTCGTACCTTCGAACCAACGATTTCCTTCGCTTGCAGAGTAAGGTTGAAGGATTGAAACACCTGAATCAATTACATCTAGACCCCAGCTCGAACCGTTCCCGATGTGATTGTTAAGAGCAAGAGGTTGATACTGTGTGATAACCCCAACATTGTGGATACCAGAGTTGGCACAGTTAGAAAGAGCAAAGTCAATGATACGGTAGCGCCCACCAAATTGCACAGCTGGTTTTGCAATGCTTTGGGTGAGTTTACCAAGACGAGTTCCTTGCCCACCGGCAAGGATTAAAGCTAGCATTTCATTCTTCATTTTCTACTCCTTTTTGAGATTTATTTGATTCTTTTTTTGTAGGTTTCAAGCGACGTTTGATTTTCCAAATACTTGCACCCATAGCTGGCAAGGTAAAGGTCAATGTCTGCTCATAATCCTTCCATAGCCCTTCTTGAGTTTGAACAGTTTGGTTGTGTTCTTTCCAAACTCCACCCCATTGTTCCAACTCTGTATTCCAAATTTCTTCGTAAACACCTGCAACTGGTAATCCAATTGTAAAATCAGGACGTTCAACCGGTGCCATGTTGAAGACACAGACCAGCATCTCGCCTTTTTTACCCTTACGAATAAAGGATAGAACACTCTGATCTCTATTATCAGCATCGATGATTTCAATTCCATCATAACTTGTATCAATTTCCCAAAGACAACGATGGTCTTTGTAAAGTTGATTCAGTTGAGATGTGAAGTATTTCATCTTAGCATTCATTGGATCTTCAAGGTTTGACCACTCTAATTGCTCTTCTGATTTCCACTCTAAGAATTGACCGAATTCGCTACCCATAAAGAGTAATTTCTTACCTGGGTGACAAATTTGATAAGTATAAAGGTTTCTCAGTCCTGCAAACTGATTATAACGGTCTCCCCACATCTTATGCATCATACTTTTCTTACCATGAACCACCTCATCATGTGAAAATGGTAGGAGATAATTTTCATTAAAGACATACATAAAACTGAAGGTTACAAGGTTAAAATCATACTTGCGGTAAATTGGATCTTCTTCGTAGAAACGGAGAATGTCATTCATCCAGCCCATATTCCACTTGTAATCAAATCCAAGACCGCCAATCTCTTTTGGACCTGTAATTTTAGTAGCTGAAGAGCTCTCCTCTGCAATCATCATGACATCAGGGTGAGCTAGCTTAATAACAGTATTTAAACGCTGAAGGAAATAATAGCCTTCGTAGTTAAGATTTCCACCGTCTTTATTTGGAGTCCAAGGCGCATTATCATAATCAAGATAAAGGATATTGCTTACAGCATCGACACGGATACCATCTAAATGATAAAAATCAATCCAGAACTTAATGCTTGAAATCAAGAAGGATTGTACTTCGTTTTTCCCTAAGTCGAAGTTTAATGCTCCCCAACCATAGTTATGAGCTTTGTTATGGTCTTGATATTCAAAAGTTGGTGTTCCGTCATAATAAGCTAGGGCATCATCATTGATAGTAAAATGACCTGGAACCCAGTCAACGATAACTCCGATATTGTTTAAATGACACTCTTCAACAAAGTCTTGAAACTCTTCTGGTCTTCCGTAAGAATGTTCTAAACCAAAATACCCCATGAGTTGATAGCCCCAGCTCAAACCAAGCGGATGCGCCATCAGAGGCATAAACTCAATATGAGTGTAGTTCATCTCAACTAAGTAAGGAATCAACTCTTCTTTTAATTGAGCAAAACTGTATGGAGTTCCATCTGGATTTCGTTTCCACGAACCAGCATGTGCTTCATAGATATTAACCGGTCTTTCAAAAAATCCCAAACGTTTTCTACGAGCTAACCAAAGTCCATCCTTCCATTTCTTTTCTGGGATTTCTGTTAAAACAGCCCCTGTTCCTGGACGTGCTTCATACCGAACAGCTAAAGGATCAATCTTCATAAGCTGATGACCGTTAGCCCGTGTGATATGATATTTATAAATCTGACCCTCCTGGGCTAAAGTTGTAAAAACTTCCCAAACTCCAGATTCATTTCGAACCATAGGGATTTGATTTTCAACCCAATTCGTGAAATCACCAACTAGATGAACAGCTTGCGCATTTGGAGCCCAAACACGGAATGTGTAACCCCATTCCCCATCTTTCTCCTCACGATGAGCGCCCAAATAGTGTTGAAGATGGAAATTTTCGCCTGTTGTAAAAGTTCTTAAAGCTTCTAATGTATCCATAAATCCCCCTTTATATTGTAAGCGTTTTCTATATTTCTATTATACAATCTTTTAAGAAAACTTTCAACCAATTTCCGAATTATCATAAATATTTTTTAGAAAATCTTCAAATAATTATCTTGACATTTCTTATATTTTCACTATTTAATGATATTCTACATTGATTTCAGTTCTTGTAGCATTAAATTGCTTACAATATTTTTTTTAATCCTAATTTTGCAAAACAGACACCACAAAAAACTTAACGTTATTTTCACAAATAAATCTTTTTGTTCGGATAAAGTATCTTAAGTACAATTTTATCAAATTTTCTGAAATTTTCAACTATTTTTAGTAATATTTCCATATTTTTTATTAGGATAAATTTATATATAAAAAAACTCAAGATTAATCTTGAGTTTTATTTTTTTTAAACTAAAACATTCATGACTGCTACACTCACATTCTCAAGAGTGTTTTCTTGGTTTGAACGGCTATTAGTGATTCGCATTTCAAGGTTTCCCGCATTTTCATAATAGTGGGATTCTCCTTTAGCATTAAAGACCACTAAGTAATGCTCGTCATCTTCCTGAATTTCATAGACAATCCAGCCACTATTTTCAATAGCTGTGTGAACAAAGACGTGACGGTATACTTCCTCGTATGTAGGGTATGAAAAGGCACTGCTCTTTGTTTTAAGACCTATAATCTGACGAATAAATTCAATACTATCCTGACGCTCATTGATTAAGTCCCAGTCTACCTGGTTAACAGCATCTGGAGCATTGTAACTGTTCATAGCACGTTCGCGATCATCATGGGTCAACTCACCGTTTTCACCTGTAGGAACCAGTTTGGTACGTCCAAACTCTTGACCAAGTTCCATAAAGGAGATACCTTGCATGAGGAGATTCATTGCAGTTGCTGTTTCTACCTTTTTCATGATACTTGCTTGGTCTTCTGTTGGATGAAGTGTCGCTAATAAATCATGCAAGTTATAGTTATCATGGGCTTCTACATAATTGACAACCTGGTTAGGGCTTAAATAAGAGCCCAGTTCACGACTACCAAGAATAGCTTTGGCAACAATTGGTTCAGTGGCAGCACCACTTACGAAACCTGATTTGATATCACCATAAACTTCAGCACCCTTAACCGCATTACGTTGATCATCATTGAAAAATCCAATATTAGGTAACTGATAGGCATTGTCTTTCTTAGCCTTATCATAAGGTGCTAGACCAGTACCCATATCCCAACCTTCTCCATAAAGGATGATTTTAGGATCGACTTCATCCATAGCCCAACGAATCATCTGCATCGTTTTAATGTCATGGATTCCCATCAAGTCAAAGCGGAAACCATCGATATTAAACTCATTCACCCAATAGAGTAGTGAATCAATCATATACTTACGGAACATTTCGTGTTCACTGGCAGTCTCGTTTCCTACACCTGTCCCATTTTGATAGCTTCCATCACGGTTCATTCGGTAATAATAGTCTGGTACCGTTGTTTGGAATGGGGCATCAACAGTTGAAAACGTATGATTGTATACTACATCCATAATAACGCCAATTCCAGCATCATGATAAGCTTGAATCATCGTCTTCAAATCGCGGATGACTTGACCCGGATCACTTGAATTTGTAGACATGCTAGTTTCTGGTGCATTGTAGTTCTGTGGGTCATAGCCCCAGTTGTAGGTCACATTACCATCTGAATCATACTCTTTATGACGATCAGCAATTGGTTGCAGTTGAACATAGTTCACACCAAGTTCTTTGATATAGTCAAATGCAGTAGACTGACCGAAGTGATTAACTGTTCCAGTTTGGGCAGCACCTAAGAAAGTACCTCTTAATTCTGGAGCAACACCAGAAGTTTCAGATTTGGTCAAGTCACGTACGTGCATTTCGTAAATAACCGCTTGGCAAGGATTTTCTAATCGCCAAGTTGCTTCCGTTCCATTCTTAACTTCAAAACCTTCAACTTGACGTTCTTTTTCTGAAAGGATCGCTGAACGTTTACCATTTGGACTTGTCGCAATTGTGTATGGATCCCGGGTTAATGATTGATGATGAGGAAAATCTATCTGATATTGATAAGCGCGACCTGCAAGACTTTCTGGAACTGTTAGAGTCCAAACACCAATTGTATTATCCTTGTGACTATAGGAATAACTATTCCCACGTTTCATTTCATAAGTTTTTAGGATAGGAGCGTCATTGCTTGCTGATTCATAGACTACAACTTGTACAGTTGTTGCTGTTGGCGACCAAAGTTTAAAGCTTGTTTCTTCTTCGGAAACCTTGCATCCCAGTTCTCCTTGGTAACCCCAGTGGTGGTCAAAACTTGCACTATTGATAGCCTTATCAAAAGCAAATGGATTTTGGTCTTTATAGTGTGGACTTGCAATGGCTGGATTTTCAGAATAATAAACTGTATCATCTTCATCCAAAATCCACACTTCCGTTAGAAGTGGATAATAATTAAATCGGATAGGGTATTCTTTGGTAACTCCATCTTTTTCAACCATAAAAACCATTTGTGAAAGAGCACTTTCACTTGATTGAGTAAATGAAAACTTCTCTCCAAAATATTCTTCCTCTTTAACAAATTCTACTGAATCAGCTGACCCCTTACTAAAGTTGCAATTCTGATACGCTCCATCCTTACGATGATAATGAATAAGTACAGGATAATTGTACATAGTTCTCCCTAATTTCTAATTGTTAAATTTTAAAAAATAATTTCTTGTTTATATTTGCGAGTTGGACCAAGAAATCTAAGATAGTTATTCTTTAGTGTGTAATGATTATAAACTCTCCAACCAAGCTTCGTCACGGATATCAATCCCTAGTTCCTGAGCTTTTTGGAGTTTGCTACCTGCATCTGCTCCTGCTACCACAAGGTCAGTCTTCTTCGATACACTACCCGTTACCTTGGCTCCAAGATTTTCGAGTTTACTTTTAGCTTCCGAGCGAGTAAGACGTTCAAGTTTTCCTGTCAATACGACTGTTAGACCTGATAAGGCTGCATCTGCTGCAACGACCTGGCCTTTATAGTCTAGATTAACACCTAATTCTTTCAATTCACTTAAAAGAATTTTTGCACCCTCAGTCTCAAAATAAGATTGGAGACTTTGAGCAATAACACTTCCCAGACTTTCAATACCTGCAACTTCTTCAGGACTTGCTTGAGCCAGTGTTTCGATTGAATGGAAATGTTGTAAGAGTAACTGACTTGCCTTACTTCCGATGTGACGAACCCCTAACCCAAACAAAAGTTTTTCGGCAGAATTTTCTTTTGAAGCTTGAATAGCCTGATAAAGTTTTTGAGCCGATTTCTCCTTGATGCCGTCTAACAAGAGAAAATCTTCAACTGTCAATCGATATATATCTGCAACATCTTTAACTAAATTAGCGGCAAATAATTTTTCTACGATTGATGGACCAAGGCCAGAGATATTCATGGCGTCACGAGATGCGAAGTGTATTAAACCTTCTTTAATCTGAGCTGGACAACGTGGGTTTATACAACGAAGAGCCACCTCATCTTCAAAGTGTAACAGCTTGCTCTCACAACTTGGACAGTTTGTTGGTATATCTAGTTTCTCCTCAGACACACGCTTTGATTCGACGACACGTAGAACGGCTGGAATGATATCTCCCGCCTTATAAACGACGACAGTATCATCCTTGCGGATATCCTTTTCAGCGATATAGTCAACATTATGAAGCGTTGCACGACTAACTGTTGTACCTGCCAATTGCACTGGAGTAAGATTGGCAGTCGGAGTTACAACACCAGTTCGTCCTACTGTCCAATCAACAGAAAGCAGTTTTGCTTCTTTTTCTTCTGCAGGGAACTTATAAGCAACTGCCCACTTTGGTGCTTTAACTGTAAATCCAAGTTGCTCTTGACCAGCTAGGTCGTTGACCTTAATTACGACACCGTCGATATCATAAGGCAACTGGTCTCTTTCTTGACCTACTTCTTGGATAAAATCCCAAACCTCATCCATACTGTGCGCTAATATGCGTCTAGGATTGACAACAAAGCCCAACTGTTCCAGATGATTTAAAACCTTCTCTTGGCTATCCCGAGTTGAAGGACTAGCTTCCTGATAAAGGAAGGTTGCAAGATTACGTTTGGCTACTACTGCTGTATCTAACTGACGAAGGGTTCCTGCAGCAGCATTTCTTGGATTAGCAAACTCTGGCTCCCCGTTTTCTTGACGAGCAAGATTGACTTGATTGAAAGAAGCTCTCGGCATATAACATTCACCACGAACAGTGATATCTAATTTTTCTGGTAAAGATAAAGGAATGTCCTTGACACGTTTGAGATTTTCCGTGATGTTTTCACCGATTGAACCATCACCACGAGTCGCTCCAGCAACAAAAATTCCCTGCTCATAAGTCAAGGAAATCGATAAACCATCAATCTTCAACTCACAGATATAAGTAACATCATCCAATTCCTTACGAACACGCGCATCAAAGGCATCGAGTTCTTCACGTGAAAAAGCATCCTGCAAACTATAGAGAGGATACTGATGACTATATTTTTCAAATCCATCTAGAATCTTACCTCCGACGCGATGGGTCGGACTTTCTGGTAAAACTTGATCAGGGTGAGCTTTTTCTAACTCTACCAGTTCACGATAAAGACGATCATACTCACTATCAGATATAGATGGGTTATCACTTGTATAATACTCTGTCGCATAGCGATTGAGCAACTCAACGAGCTCTTTCATTCTTTCATTCATAAAACCATTTTACCATAAAAAGGACTATAGAAACAATATTCAAGCTCTAAAAAAGAAAATGAGAAGGATATTTCTATCACTTCTCATTTATTTTTATTTTTTACGATTCAAAATAGCATTCAAGATAATGGCTACAGCACTCGCAATGACAATACCATTTGAGAAGAACATTTGTAGTTCAGTCGGTAAAGTATTGAAGAGGTTGCTTCCGTTTAATCCAACCCCAGCGGAAATAGAAACTGCTGCAATAAGGAAATTGTGTTCATTATGTTCGAAGTCTACACGCGCTAAGATTTGCATCCCTTGCAGAGAAACAAAACCGAACATGACGAGCATAGCTCCACCAAGGACAGGGCTTGGGATAATCTGTGCCAAGGCACCAAACTTAGGCAAGAGACCGAGCAAGATGAGGAATCCTGCTGCGTAATAGATTGGTAGACGTGTACGAATACCTGAAAGTTTCACCAAACCTACATTTTGTGAAAATCCTGTATAAGGGAATGTATTGAAAAGTCCACCAAGTAACACAGCAAGACCTTCAGCACGATATCCATTACGAAGTCGAGTGCTATCAATTGGATCTTTTGTGATATCAGAAAGAGCAAGATATACACCTGTTGATTCTACCATTGATACAGTAGCGATGATACACATCATGACAATAGATGAGATCTCAAATTGTGGAGCACCGAAATAGAATGGAGTTGGAATATGAACAAGTGGAGCTTCTGCTACTGGAGAAAAATCAACCAAGCCCATAGTTGCAGCGATAATCGTACCTGCAATTAAACCAATCAAAATCGAAATAGATTTGATAAATCCTTTTGTAAAGATATTAACCAAAAGAATAATGAGAACTGTAATCATTGCCAAGGCTAAACTTTGACCAGTTGGTTTTTCTACGTTATTTCCCATATTTCCAATAGCAACAGGAATCAAAGTTAATCCGATAGTTGTGATAACAGAACCAGTTACGATAGCAGGGAACAGATTGGCAACCTTAGAAAAGATACCTGAAATCAGGATGACATAAATCCCTGATGCAATCAAGGCTCCAAACATAGCACCACTACCATGACTCTGACCAATCATGATAAGAGGAGCAACAGACTGAAAGGCTACACCAAGAACGATTGGCAATCCAACACCGAAGTGTTTATTGAGTTGCAATTGTAAGAGAGTTGCAACCCCACACATAAAGATATCTGTTGAGATAAGGTAGGTCAACTGTTGAGCTGAATACCCCAAAGCACTTGCAATCATGATTGGTACTAGGATTGAACCTGAATACATGGCTAGCAAGTGTTGCAGACCAAGAACGGCCGCCTGTGAGTGTTTTTCTTGTTGTTTCATTAGATGTCTGCCTCCTTGAAGATAACTTTTCCATTTTCAAAACGCTCTAATCGCGCTAGTGATACTACTTGATGACCTGATTTTTCTAACAGTTGACGGCCATCTTGGAAGGATTTTTCAATCACAATTCCGATGGCTTCAACTCTAGCACCAGATTGCTCGATAATCTGAATCAAACCTTTAGCTGCTTGGCCATTTGCCAAGAAATCATCGATAATCAATACTTTATCTTCAGGAGATAAAAACTTCCCTGCAATGGATACGGTACTTGATACTTGTTTCGTGAAAGAATAAACCTCAGCAGTTAAAATTCCTTCATTCATGGTAATATTTTTTGCCTTCTTAGCAAAAATCATAGGTACGTCTAATTGTTCAGCTACATATAGAGCTGGAGCAATTCCAGATGCTTCAATGGTTACGACTTTGGTAATACCATCATTTTTAAAATGTTCTGCAAAGGTGCGACCAATCTCACGCATTAATTTATAATCAACTTGGTGAGTCAAGAAGGAATCCACCTTAAGAATATTCTCACCTAGAATATTCCCATCTTTTAAAATACGTTCCTCTAGTAATTTCACATTAACCTCCGAAATAAAAAGGGACTTACAACGTAAGTCCCTTGGAAAGATTGAAACAGATAGCCCTGCCTCTTGTATCTCTCTTCGACTTACTCATTGTTAGGTATTTACGGTACCTTGTAGAAACGCCACGCCTATTCATGGCATAAATAAGTAATGATATTTTTTAGTGAGCATCTCCATTCCAGATAGAGTTCTTCACGATTACATAATCTACATGTCTAAGATCAGCTACCTTTCGACCTCCAGCATAAGAAATCGAACTTTGCAAATCTTGTTCCATCTCAGTTAGGGTATCTTGTAAATGTCCTTTGGCAGGAAGAAGAATTTTCTTACCTTCAACATTCTTATAAGCACCTTTTTGATATTCTGAAGCTGAACCATAGTATTCTTTGAATTGTTTACCATCGACTTCGACAGTTTTACCAGGGCTTTCGATATGGCCCGCAAATAAAGAACCAATCATAACCATACTTGCACCGAAGCGGATTGACTTAGCAATATCTCCATGTGTACGGATACCACCATCGGCAATAATTGGTTTACGGGCAGCTTTAGCACACCAGCGAAGAGCTGCTAACTGCCAACCACCAGTACCAAAACCAGTTTTAACCTTAGTAATACATACTTTACCTGGACCGATTCCGACCTTAGTAGCATCTGCACCAGCATTTTCAAGTTCACGAACGGCTTCTGGAGTACCAACGTTACCAGCGATGACAAACGTATCTGGCAATTCTTTCTTGATGTGCTGAATCATTGAAATCACACTGTCGGCATGTCCATGAGCGATGTCAATAGTGATGTACTCTGGAGCATCTTCCTTTAATTGACTTACAAAATCATACTCGTAATCTTTAACACCAACAGAGATAGAAGCAATTAACCCTTTCTCATGCATGCGTTTCACAAAAGGGATGCGTCCTTCTTCATCAAAACGGTGCATGATGTAGAAATAGCCACCCTTGGCAAGCTGTTCAGCAACATCTTCATCCAAGATAGTCTGCATATTAGAAGGAACAACTGGCAACTTAAAGGTATGTTTTCCCAAGGTCACATGTGTATCAGCTTCTGCTCGACTTTGAAGGACACACTTATTTGGGATTAGCTGAATATCTTCATAGTCAAAAATCGGAAATTCATTTAACATTTCGATGTCTCGTTTCTTTTATAATGACCTTCCTATGCTTTCGCATCGCTACGTCTTTTCCGACGTTTCCTTTAACGATTATAAACTAAGGTAAAGTTTTTGTCAATTATTTTGAAACATTAAAATTATTATGTTCGGATTTTACTTATAATTTCATAAAAAATAGAGAGTCTACCAGCTCTCTATTTTTTACTGTCTTAATAATACTCACCCTGACGGTAGTCCCATGAGTTAAAGGTGTCTGACAGATGCATCATGATTTTATCAATATCCAGTCCTTTACGGATAACAACTGGCGCTGGTGAAGTTGAACGTGCTCCACCTTGTTCTGGAATGAGTTTGCCGTCTTTATCGACCATAGACACCATCACACCTTGCTCGTAACGAGTCTCAACTGTTTTATCAGGTTGGATAGATGCCACATAGTCATCTGCTTCAATGACAAGGTCCACTGCGCCTTCGATACGTTGACCGATTCCTTCAACCTTACCACGATTTCCTTTTCCTGATGGGTTAGCTGATGAAGCATATACCATTTTGCCTTCTTCCCAAAGTTTGGCCGCCAATTGTTCACCAGCTTTCCCAAACTTGATAACGAAACAGCTCGTTCCACGCACATCGGTCATGAGTTCTTCACGACCATCACCGTATGCTTTCAATTTTTCAAAGGCTTCTGTTTTCCATGGAAGGATACAACCGAGGAGAATATCTTCATCCCAATGTTTTTGGTAGAAGGCTTCAATTTCTGGGTTGAGTTGTGCTAAAGCGCGAAGCTCGTCCATGCTACCACAAAGTACAACACCTGGTTTGTTACGGTTACGCTCTTTAGCTTCAAATTTGCGTTCAAGACCTGCCTTATCGCTCGTCATGATAATGTAACCAACTTTTGTGGGGCAAACGATACATCCGCCCTCACCTTTTAAAATGTCATAGCCTTCTTGAGAAAGTGTTCCGTTCCATTGAATGTGTTTTGTCATAGTTCTATAGTTCCTTTTCTATTTTACTAATCCTGCCAGTAGGCCGGTCGTTGTTTTTCGTAAGCAGCAATCAAGTCTTCATACTGCAAGGTAATACCGATATCATCTAAACCATTTAAGAGCTTATGTTTCCACTCACTATCAATTTCGAAAGTGAATTCTCCAACTGGTGAGATGATTGTTTGTTGTTCCAAGTCCACAGTTACCTGGTCGGTCGGTTTAAGTTGGGCTAGCTTTTCTCTAACCTCCCTAGGCTGTACAATAGGCAACATGCCATTATTGAGTTCATTATTGTAATGAATATCTCCAAAAGAACCTGCAATCACGACCTTAAAGCCATAGTCTGCTAGTGCCCAAGCCGCGTGTTCCCTCGAAGAACCAGCCCCAAAATTATCTCCTGTGATGAGAATACTGGCTTTGCGATATTCAGGTCGGTTAAAGACAAAGTCTGGATTCTCAGTATACTGATCATCCAGATAACGCCAAGCATACATGAGGTATTTTCCAAAACCTTTCTTATCAATCAACTTCAGAAACTGTTTGGGTAGGATTTGGTCGGTATCGATATTATCATTCATAAGAGGAACCGTTGTTCCTGTATAAACTGTAAATTTTTCCATATCCTCTCCTTACTGGGCCTCTGGCATTTGCCGAACGTCTACGAAACGTCCTGCGATAGCTGCGGCAGCTGCCATTGCTGGACTGCAAAGATGAGTCTTCGCTCCAAATCCCTGCCTATCTTCAAAGTTACGATTGCTAGTTGACGCGCAGTGAACACCATCTGGTACCTTGTCAGGATTCATCCCTAGACACATAGAGCAACCTGGATCTCTCCACTCAAAGCCAGCATCTTGGAAAATCTTATCCAAGCCCAGCTTTTCAGCAGCTCGCTTGACTGGTCGAGAACCAGGTACCACGATAGCCGTCAAATTTGGAGCGATCTTCTTCCCTTCTACAAACCGAGCTGCTAGTTGCAAATCACTAAGTCTAGCGTTGGTACAAGAACCGATAAAGACATAACCAAGTTCGATATCTGCTGGTTTCTGACCTGGCTGTAAATCCATGTAATGATAAGCACGTTCATCATTCATATCTTTTATTTCTGGGAAGCTAGTTTCAAAGTCAACTCCCATGGCAGGATTGGTTCCCCAAGTCACCATAGGTGCTAATTCAGAAACATCCATACGAATCACCTTGTCATAAACAGCATCGTCGTCGCTAACAAGCCTTTTCCAATCAGTAACTGCTGCGTCAAAATCCTTTGGGACACACTCGCGCCCCTTAAGATAGTCATAGGTGGTCTGGTCTGGATTCATAATTCCCATCTTGGACCCAAACTCTATGGACATATTGCAGATGGTCATTCGCTCTTCCATGCTCAAGGCATCAATAGCCTGACCTCGATACTCCACCACGTAACTAACACCACAAGCAACGCCGTATTTGGCAATCAAGGCTAGAATGAAATCTTTGGCATAAACTCCTTTTTGAGGAACTCCAGTGAATTCCACCAACATTTTCTTGGGTTTAACCTGCCAAATGGTTTGAGTAGCAAAGACATGCTCGACCTCACTGGTCCCAATTCCGAAAGCAATCGCTCCAAAAGCTCCATGGGTCGCCGTATGGCTATCTCCACAGACGATAAATTTTCCTGGTTGTGTTCGTCCTGTTTCTGGACCAACCATGTGAACGATGCCTTGTTTTTCAGAACCGTGGGCCGCATGTTCAATCCCGAATTCCTCAACATTTTCTGCCAACTTATCAATCTGTGCTTTCGAGATTACATCTCGAATATCGTAAATATTTACCGTTGGAACATTGTGGTCAAAGGTACCAAATGTTAAATCTGGTCTTCTCAATCTACGCCCTGCATCTCGTAATCCTTGAAAAGCTTGAGGACTGGTCACCTCATGAATATAGTGCTGATCTACATACATGAGTTGAGGCTGTCCTTCTTCTCCTGTAATCACATGGAGGTCCCATAATTTATCAAAAATCGATTTTCCTGCCATCCATTACCTCCATATCAAATACAAAGCTACTAGGGTAGTCACTATTCCTAGGAACCAAACCGTTTTAAAATACCATTTTCTAGTCTTGTGATGAAAGGTGATTCCTGCTAACCAGGCACCAAAGCCACCACACAAGAATGCAAATGATAATAAATATTTTTCAGGGATGCGCCAAGCACCTCTTTTTGCTTTAGATTTATCAATACCATAAATCATAAATACCAATAGATTCCAAATCAAAATAGCAAAAGTAATTCCTTGATTTATCTTCATAGTCTTTCAATGATGGCTTCCGTCATTTCCTTGGTCGAAGCCTGTCCTCCTAAATCCCTCGTTAAAATACCTGCAGCTAGACTTGCCTCAACAGCACGCTCGATACGCTCCGCATCCTCATAACGTCCAAAACTATCTCGAAGCATCATTGCAACTGATAAAATCATAGAAATGGGATTGGCAATACCCTGACCAGCTATATCAGGTGCTGAACCATGAATCGGTTCATAAAGGCTCGGTCCATTTTCAGAGTGACTAGCCGATGGCATAACTCCAAGTGTACCAGATAGAACGCTTGATTCATCAGATAAGATATCTCCAAAAAGATTCTCTGTCACGATAACATCAAACTTGGCTGGATTTGTAATCATGAGTATGGAAGCCGAGTCGACTAGCTGATGCTCCAGTTCTACATCAGGGAAATCTTTCGCGACTTCTTCAGATACTTTCCTCCAGAGTTTCGATGTCGCCAAAACATTTTGCTTATCAATACTGGTGAGGATTTTTCTCCGGCTTCTAGCAATTTCAAAGGCCTTACGAATAATCCGCTCGACTTCCTCGTAACTATAATCGTTGATATCACGCGCTTTTTTCTCTTCAAGGATATGTTCTCCAAAGTAAATGCCACCAGTCAACTCACGGACTACTACAAAATCAACACTAGCAATTCTTTCTGGTTTAAGCGGTGACAAGTGCTTGAGACTCTCAAATATCTTTACCGGACGAATATTAGCATAGAGATTTAGTTCCTTGCGGAGAGCCAATAGTCCTTGTTCAGGGCGAACAGGAGCATCATCATACTGAGGACTACCGATAGCTGCTAGGAGAATAGCATCTGCTTCTCTAGCAGCCTTTAAAGTTTCATCTGGTAATGGATGTCCTGTAGCATCAATACCTGCACCTCCAAATGGTCGTCTGTCTATCTCAAAGTCAAATCCCGTTTTTTCGGCTATCGATGCAAGAACTTCTAAACCAGCTTCCATGATTTCTGGTCCAATTCCGTCGCCTGCTAGGGTAACTATTTTCTTTGTCATAGAATTCTCCTTTAAACACTAGGCATGTCACGGTAGGAAAGATTTGGGCCGATCTCGCCAGTATTCTCTTTTTGAACAAAAGTATTGGCATTGATATAAGCAATAGCTGATGCTTTCAACACATCAAAATCAAGACCTGCTGCATTAAAGATAGTTTCAGTATCTCTGTTTTCAACAGTAACTAAGACACGTGCCTGAGCATCAATCCCGTCTGTTACCGCATCAATGGTGTAGGATACCAAGCGAACAGATTGATTAAAGAATTTATCGATAGCGTTAAAGATGGCCTCAACCGAACCTTGTCCTGTTGCATTAAATTCAACCTTTTCACCATCCAAATTAGCCAAGCTAACAGTCGCTTCAATATCATTTTCCGCATGAGTTTGGAGTTGTAGATCATCGAAGTGGAACCCTTCTGGATTTTCAACCATGGTACCAGCTACTAGAGCTCGAATATCTGCGTCAGTGACTTCTTGTTTCTTATCTGCAAGTGATTTGAATTTGTCAAAGAGTGGCTTGATATCCTCTTCTGTGAAGTCTAAGGCCAGTTCTCTCAGTTTTTCTACAAAGGCATGGCGACCAGATAATTTCCCAAGTGGGAGACTATTACTCTTAACACCCACCAGTTCAGGTGTGATAATCTCATAGGTAAGAGGATTTTTAAGAACACCGTCTTGGTGAATTCCTGATTCGTGAGAGAAGGCATTTCCTCCGACAACTGCCTTATTTTTTGGAACTGGAATTCCTGAGAAGCGAGAAACCATTTCAGACGTATTAATCGTTTCGTTTAGGACGATACTTGTCTCTGCTTGGAAATAGTCTTCGCGAATATTAAGAGCGACCGCTACTTCTTCAAGCGCCGCATTGCCTGCCCGTTCCCCGATCCCATTGATAGTACCTTCGACCCGACCAGCTCCATTTTTGACAGCGGCGAGGCTATTTGCCACTGCCATTCCAAGATCATCATGACAGTGCGGGGAATAGATTATCTGACGGTCCGTTTTTACATTTTCAATCAGATATTTAAAGATACTTCCATATTCCTCAGGTGTAGTAAAACCAACAGTATCAGGAATATTGATATAGGTCGCTCCTGCATCTACCGCTGTCTGAACGACTTGTAGGAGAAAATCGAGCTCAGTTCTAGTCGCATCCTCTGGAGAGAATTCTACTACTTCAAACTTGGTCCTTGCATAGGAAACATGCTCTTTAATAGCTTCCAATATCTCCTCTTTACTCTTATTCAACTTAAATTCACGATGAATAGGACTCGTTGCAATAAAAACATGGATTTGTGGATACTTGGCATCCTTCAGTGCCTCATAACAAGCGTCAATATCAGATTTAACAGAACGAGCTAAGCCTGTCACTGCTGTTGTTTTCATGGCTTTGGCAATCTCTTGAACAGCTGTGAATGAATCTGGACTAGCTGCTGGAAAACCAGCTTCGATGGCTGAAATACCCCATTTTTCAAGCTGTCTAGCTATAGCAACCTTTTCTTTAATTGAAAAATTGACACCCGGCGTCTGCTCACCATCTCGGAGACTGGTATCTAAAAACTCAACTACACGCATGAGAATTCTCCCTTCACATTTTCGATATAGAAAAAACATCTCGCTCGGAGTTCCAAGCGAGATGTTGATTTACTCCCGCTTGGTAAGCCAAACAGGACTAATGCTTTTGCACTAGTCCGAGTACCTCAACAACAAAGCAAATTGATTAAACTTAGCTGTTTTCATGTTTGGCTTTCTCCTTTGTTTGATGTCTTGTTTAGTATTCTAGCATAGGAAAAATCACTTGTCAAGAAAAAATCCAATATTTTCTGAAAATTTCTTCAATAAAGAATATTTTGCCGATTGAAAGTATTTGAAAACTCAAATATGTTTATTTATTTCTTAGAAGTCAAAAACCAGCTTCTCTCAAATAGTTCAAGAACCTGTTCATCCGATAAAGTGTCATCTAGTGGAAGACTTATCCAATAGCGTTTATTCATATGAAAGGCAGGGTAAATGCCTTTTTCTACTAATAAATCAGCTACTTGATCATGTTTAAGATTAACGACTTCTACTTGTCCTTCTCGTGCCTTATCTAGTTTTTCCCAAGAAATCTTCATTAGTACAGCATACCACTTCTGATTATCTTCATGACGTAAAACTGCCGTATCAGGTGATTTTTCCCATAGATATTCCAACTGATTACCATACTTTTCTTGAACTTGATCCATGATGCGCTTAGTCTGAGGGCAGATAAAATCCTGCACGTCAAAACAAGCCTTTCGAATGCCATAAAGAACTTCTAAACATGCCTCTCGAACGCTTCCGACAAAAGTACCTCTCATACTTTCCATATAAACTTGAGGATAAAGGTCACCAGTTTCTTGGTCATAAACTTGAAAACTTAAGTCCCCATTCTCAACTGTAATCTTCATAAGAAAATCACCCTGCAAGATAGTCGAACTATAGGTCCATACACCTTGATTTTCTACAAATCCATACTCTTTAGCCTTTTTACTATTAAACTGATAGGCCTTAAAAATTTCAAACATAAGCGAAAACTGCTACCAAAAGCTAGCAGTTCCTTTCTATTTTTTAAAAGACAACCTTTGTTCCATGTAATTGTGTCACGCCCAGTTGATCGATAAAGGTTTGACGGTTGTCCATGTCGATCCCACCACCCGGTAAAATTTCGATTTTTCCTGCAGCGTGTTCTAAAATTCTGCGGTAGTGAGCAAAACGTTTCTCTAACGAGTCGCCAGATACACCAGCTCGAGTGAGAATGCGTGTTACACCAGCCTGGCTGAGCCAATCAATGGCTTCCAACTGATCTTGTTCGCTCAATTCGTCAAAAGCCATATGGAAGACAATCTCCATACCTTTAGATGGAGCAATCAACTTTTCAAGGTTAGCCTTATCCAATTTCTTATCTGCTGTTAAGGCACCAAAGACAACCCCTTGGCTACCTGCTTGAGCAGTTAGACGAATATCCTCAAGCATAATAGAAATCTCGAGGTCATTATAAACAAAGTCACCACCACGTGGACGAATCATAGTCATGATAGTCGTATCGTAGTTCGATGTAAGTTCCACAGCTGCCTTTGTCACTCCGTAGCTTGGTGTCGTTCCACCAACTGCTAAATTATCACAGAGCTCAATACGGCGAGCTCCAGCTTGCATAGCCTTTTCAAGCAAGGTTACATTTTCAGCACAAAATTCGTAAATCATTTGATACTCCTTGAAGGTTTCTTTAATATTATTATATCATATTGTTTTAAGTAACCCCTACTTTTTATCAAGGAAAATCATTACTTTTTTAGCTATTCTTTATCAGGTATTACCTTAAAGAGATAATAGGTTATAAATACTGTTAAGCAGCCTAAAGCAATTTTTACAGGTAAGAGCGGAGCAAAATAAATCGAGATACCCATCAAAATATAAATCGATACGATAATCTTCTTCTTTCGTTCACGCGCAATAGACTTAGTTTCTCTAAAGTCCGCAACATAGGTTTGATAGAGCTTGGTATGATAGAGCCATTTTTCAAAACGTTTAGAAGATTTTGAAAAACAAGCTATTGACAACAAGAGAAAGGGAGTTGTTGGCAATAGTGGCAAGGCAACTCCAACGATTGCCAAAGCTAGTGAAATGAATCCAATGCAAAGATAAATAATGCGCATATCTACTCCTAAGTAAGAATAATCTTCTTCTAGTTAAGCATAAAAAGATAAAATCTGTCAAGTTTAAATTAAAAAGAGCTGAAATTATCATTTCAACCCTAATTATTTTTATTTAATCTTTTCTTCCTCGTAGTCACCATTGCTACATACAATCTGTTTCCCTCCACCACGGATTTTTTTCTCCATGAGGAAGTGACCACATTTAGGGCAATCACGTCCAACAGGTTTATCCCAAGAGGTAAACTCACATTCTGGATAACGATTGCATCCATAGAAAATACGATTACGTTTGGTTTTGCGTTCGATGATTTGCCCTTGATGACAATTTGGACATGTAACACCGACTTCTTTAACAATGGCTTGCGTATGTCGACAATCTGGGAAATTGCTACATGCGTAAAACTTACCGAAGCGTCCAATCTTAATCACCATAGGACTGCCACAAACTTCACAGTCAAATCCAGCTGGCTCATCCTTGATTTGAATTTTTTCCATCTCTGCTTCAGCTTTTTCGACCTCTTTAGAGAATGGTTTGTAAAATTCATCAATAACCCGTTGCCACTCTTCTTTTCCGACCTCGACATCATCCAGTTTACCTTCCATTTCAGCGGTAAACTTCACGTTAACAATATCTGGGAAGTATTCAACAATCAGCTTGTTAACGACTTGTCCTAAATCAGTTGGTTCAAAGCGTTTTGATGCTAGTCTTACATAGTAACGTTTTTGGATTGTTTCAATGGTTGGAGCATAGGTAGATGGGCGTCCAACTCCGTTTTCTTCCAAGGTCTTAATCAAAGTAGCCTCAGAATAACGTGCCGGTGGTTGTGTGAAATGTTGTTCAGGTTTGCTATTAACCTGTTTGACAACATCTCCTACTTCCATATCAGGCAGCATCTTATTTTTATCAGAATCGTTGTAAATAGCTAAATAACCATCAAACTTAACCTGACTACCATTCGCCGCGAATTGAACACCGTTTTGCGAAAGTTTAACAGCCATGGTATCAAAAATTGCACCAGTCATTTGACTCGCTACAAAGCGGTTCCAAATAAGTGTATAAAGTTTTAGCTGGTCTTTATCCAAATACTTAGCAATTTTTTCAGGCGTATTAAAGACACTTGAAGGACGAATAGCTTCGTGGGCGTCTTGAGCGCCAGAGGCATTTTTCACCTTGCTACCATGTTTAGAATACTTACTACCAAAACGTTCATTGATGTAGCTAGCGGCTTCATTCTGAGCAACTGGACTGATACGAGTAGAATCCGTACGCATATAGGTGATCAAACCTTGGACACCTGTACCAATATTGATACCTTCATAGAGTTGCTGAGCAACCATCATAGTCTTTCTAGTACGGAAATTAATCTTGTTAGCAGCATCCATCTGCATAGAAGACGTTGTATATGGAAGAGGAGCATTGCGCTTTCTTTCCTTTTTATCTACTTGATCAACTGTAAAATCCTTGCTGTTCAAATGAGATAAAACTTTTTTGACTTCATCATTGGTAGTCAACTTCATCTTCTTGCCATTCATTCCATAAAAAGAAGCTTGAAATTGCTTGGTACCTTTTTTAAAGACACCATCAATCGTCCAATATTCTTCTGGCTGGAAGGCATTGATTTCATTTTCACGATCAATGATTAGCTTAAGAGCAACAGACTGAACACGCCCTGCTGATAAGCCTTTTTTAACCTTTTTCCAAAGAATTGGTGAAATTGAATACCCCACTAAACGGTCCAAAACACGACGGGCTTGTTGGGCATCGACCAAATCCATATTGATTTTACGAGGTTCTTTAAAGGCATTTTTTACTGCATCTTTGGTAATCTCGTTGAAAACAACACGGTTGGTATCATTCTCATCTAGATCTAAAATATGCGCTAAATGCCATGAAATAGCCTCCCCTTCCCGGTCCGGGTCACTTGCAAGAAAGACTTTATCGGCTTTCTTAGCTTCTTTTTTCAAATCATTGATGAGAGGACCTTTCCCACGAATATTGATATATTGCGGTTCGTAATTATTTTCCACGTCAACTGACATACTTGATTTTTTTAAATCACGAATATGTCCTACGCTGGCTAAAACCTTATAATTACGTCCTAGATATTTTTCAATCGTTTTCGCCTTAGCAGGCGACTCTACGATAACAAGATTTTTTTTACTTGTTGATTTTTTCTTTTTGGTTGCCGTTACCACAGTATCACACCTTCTCAAAGTAATTAAACTTTATAAAGTGTAAACCATTTTTAAAAACCTGTCAAGACATAACACCCATATAATAGAAGAAAAGTTTGTTAAATGAAATCATTTCATTCATTAAAATTCAAATTCTGCTAGTATATCCTGCCCACATGTTGCTAGTTTTGCTCCTTCTTGGATTAAATGATGACAGCCGTCTGAGCGTCCATCTAAAATGGAACTTGGAATCGCGAAGACATCTCTACCTTCCTCCATGGCACGCTCACAAGTGATTAAGCTACCAGATCTCATTTTAGCTTCTGCAACGATGACTCCTCGACACAATCCCGCAATAATGCGATTTCTGGCAGGAAAGTGATATTTCAAGGGTTCTTCTCCTGGACCGTACTCACTTAGAAGCAAATGATGTTCTCCAATATATTCTTGAAGGCGTTTATTGGAGCGTGGATAATAGACATCTAAACCAGTCCCAATAATGGCAATCGTTTTGCCACCAGTTTGTAGAACAGACATATGGGCTGCTGTATCAATTCCTCTAGCAAGTCCGCTCACCACAACTAATTCATTCTCCAGTTCTTCAATGACTTTCCGGACTGATTTGGTTCCGGTTTGACTACAAGAGCGACTCCCTACAACTGCTATCTTTGGTAATTTTAAGAGATTTAAATCTCCTTTATAAAAAAGCAATACAGGTGCATCGTAAATTTCACTAAGCGAAATGGGATAAACATCATCCAGAATCGAAAATGATGGGAACTTTTCAAAATCTTTCTTTAAACGTTCCATGCTTTCAAAAGTCAGTTTATGATACCGCTCCATAAAAACCACTGGATTACGACACTCTGAGGCTTCAGCGATCGTCTCTAAACTCAATTCCTGATCATAAATTTCTCCATATTGAAGTACATTCAGAACCTGCTGATTACTTAAACCTGCTTGCTTTAACTTATAAATCTCGAAATTATCAATCTTAATTTTCATGATCGACTCCTTTTTCTCTCTCTATTTATCTATTCGTAAAAAAAGAAAAAAACTTCCAAACAATTTGACTTGTTTAGGAAGTTTCAAATTTTTGCTTATCTTAGTAATCAGGGCGAAGGACTCCAGTGACAGTCGCTTTAGTTGCTTCATAGTCTCCGTCAATAACAACTTTGATAATGCGTTTAGCATCTTCTTCAGGCGTAGGAACCAATGGTAGGCGCGTTGGACCAGCTTCAAATCCCATATAGTTGAGGACTGCCTTAACAGGTGCAGGACTTGGGTATGAGAAGAGAGCATTAACCTTGGGAATAAATTTACGTTGAATAGCTGCCGCTTTCTTCATATCACTTTCTTCAATCGCAGTGAACATTTCATACATTTCATCACCATTGGTATGAGAAGCAACAGAGATAACCCCGTCAGCACCCAAGTTCATAGCATGGAAGGCGTCTCCGTCTTCTCCAGTGTATATCAAGAATTCTTCTGGTTTGTGCTCAATCAAATAGGCCATATTTGCAAGGCTGGTACATTCTTTAACTCCGATGATATTTGGATGTTCCGCTAAGCGAAGCATGGTTTCCGGAGTCAATTCAACTACTACACGACCTGGAATATTATAGATAATGATAGGTAAATCAGACGCATCTGCGATAGCTTTAAAGTGCTGATACATTCCTTCTTGAGATGGTTTATTGTAGTAGGGAACAATTGCGAGACCGGCTGCAAAACCTCCAAATTCTGCTACTTCTTTGACAAACTCAATAGAGTCGCGTGTATCATTAGTACCAACACCAGCGATTAAAGGAACACGTCCATTAACAACCTTCTGAACAGCTGCAAACAACTGCAACTCCTCATCGTGAGTAAGAGTCGGACTCTCAGCAGTCGTCCCCGCCAAGAGAATACCATCTGTATGATGTGCCAATAAATGTTCAATCAACTTTGGAATAGCGTCGAAATTTATTGACCCATCTTCATGAAAAGGAGTAATAAAAGCAGTGATAATTTTACAATCTTTTAAATCTTGATAAGACATAGAAAAAACCTTTCTCTATATAAGAAAGAGGCTGTGGCTTACTTGCCTTTGCCTCCTGTTCTATACATAAAATAAGAGGAAGAAATCAAACTCTTCGAGTTACTGATTTCTGTTTTGCTCCCTATTTCAATTCAAACTTCAACTCAGCTGTTGGGCGTACTAGACCACGTTCATGAAGGGTTTCTGCAATTTGAACTGAGTTCCAAGCAGCACCCTTGAGAAGGTTATCTGAAACCACCCACATATGAATTCCCTTTTCAGCATCCAAGTCTTTACGGATACGACCAACAAATGTGTCGCGAGAACCAACCGCATTGATAGCTTGTGGATAGATTTGGTGAGCCACATCGTCTTCAAGAACTGCACCCGGGAAGGCAGCAATCGCAGCTTTAACTTCTTCGATTGGTGCTACTTCTTTTGTTTCAATGTAAACAGACTCAGAGTGAGCTGACAAGACAGGAATACGCACACAAGTTGCTGAAACGGCAATGCTATCGTCTTCCATGATTTTCTTAGTTTCGTTTGTCATCTTCATTTCTTCATAAGTGTAGTCATTATCAGTGAAGACGTCAATTTGAGGAAGGGCATTAAAAGCAATTGGATAGTGTTTCTTATCGCCACCTGATGGCAAGATTTCCGCATGCAAATCACGTGGATTTACACCATCATTCAATACTTCACGCAATTCACGTTGAGTCTCAAGAATGGCTCCCATACCTGCACCTGAAACAGCTTGATAAGTTGAAATGATGATACGGTCTAAGCCCCATTTTTGACGAACTGGTTCAAGAGCTACCATCATTTGAATAGTTGAACAGTTAGGACAAGAGATGATTCCGTTGTGAGCATCAAGAGCGTGGGCATTCACTTCAGGCACTACCAAAGGTACATCAGGATTTTGACGGAAGTAAGAAGTGTTATCTACAACGACTGCACCTGCTTTAACAGCATATGGTGCGTATTTTGCAGAAGTTGAACCACCAGCTGAGAAGAGAGCAATATCAATCCCTTCAAAAGCTTCTTCTGTTGTTTCTTCAATCGTCACATCTTGGCCCTTGAATTGCAAGACCTTTCCTGCAGAACGTGCAGACGCAAGGTAGCGAATCTTATCGATTGGAAGAGTTGATTCTTCCAACATTTTGATCATTTGAGCACCAACGGCACCTGTAGCACCGACAACAGCAACTGTATATCCCATAACAAACCTCTTTTGGAATTTTCTAAAAATTTCTATAATAGAAACATTATACTACTTTTTGGTGGAATTGAAAAGTCTTTACTTAATCTATTTTCTGAAATTGACAAGAAAAAAGGTTCGCTAATGATGGCGAACCTTTATCTAAAAATTTACAAATTAATATCTTTGTTTATACGGTTTATTAAATGCAGCTAAAACATCTGACGGAGTGTCTGAATAAGATTTGATTTCTTTTAAATCTCCCTTTACGATAATCCGTTCGGTAGCATCATAGTCCACACATGTCACTAAGGTGATTTCATTGATACCCTCACGGTCATCAATCTCATCAACACGGTCTGGTGTTACGTGTTTCACTTCACGAATTTCATAGGTATAAACTTTATCCTTATCCGTCAAATAAATCTTCATACCTTCTTTGGCATTAACCAAAGGAGAAAATAGCATTTGGCTAGCATTCTCAGCTGTAAAGATATGGTGACTAGCTAGAGAATAATTTCCTTCACCCATTTTTTGATTTGGTTTCATGGTTCCTGCTCCGTAGAACAAGTTTACATTGTCCAAACCTTTAAAGATTGGTAAGTTGATTTCTACTTCCGGAACAGCAATCCCACCTATAACAGGCAACTGTTGTGCATCCCATTGAGCTGATAAAACAGCCTCTGAAGAAATTGCCTTCACAGAATTAAAATCAAAATTCCCTTCTGCACCATTATTCTCTTCAAGCTTTTCTTTTGAAACTTGACTAACTTGATACTTGTTAGTATTCCAAACCATAAAGATATTACGAATCTTTGAGTTAAAAATCAAGGCTAGAGACAAAAGGATTAGAAAGCCAGCTAAAATATTAATCAGCAGATTCTTACGTTTATTTTTTTTACTCTTAGTTCTTTTTTGAGACATTATTCTTCACTTTCTGTTTCGTTTTCTGCCCCAACTTCTTCTTTCTCAGCTGCCGCAACTGTTGTAAAGGTTACAATCTTAGCGTTCTCATCTAAACGCATAACCTTAACTCCCATGGTTGAACGTCCAGTTTGAGAAATATTGGCAACATTTGTACGAATCATGACACCGGTATCTGTGATAACCATCAAATCTTCGTCACCTTTTACTGTGAGAAGGCCTGCAAGTTGACCGTTTTTATCAGTAATATTAGCAGTTTTCATACCTTTACCAGCACGACCTTTAGTTGGATATTCAGTGGCAACTGTACGCTTACCGTATCCTTTTTCAGTAATGATAAGAACTTCATCTTTATCGGTAATCAATCTAGCTCCAACTACAGCATCTCCTTCACGAAGATTTACTCCTTTAACACCTGTGGCGCTACGGCTCATGCTACGAACGGATGATTGATTGAAACGAACTGCATAGCCTAACTTAGTACCGATAATGATATCAGTATCTTCTTGAGTCAGAAGAACATTGATCAATTCGTCCTCATCTTTCAAATTCAAGGCTTTTAGACCATTTTGACGAATGTTCGCAAATTCTTTAACGCTAGTTCTCTTAACAATACCTGCTCGAGTCGTAAAGAAGATGTATGCATCATCACTACGTTCTGATTCGACATTAATGATAGTTTGGATGCTTTCTCCCTCATCCAGTTTTAAGAGGTTAACTACAGGCAATCCCTTGGCTGTACGACCATATTCTGGGATTTCATAACCTTTCAAACGATAGACACGGCCTTTGTTGGTAAAGAAGAGCAAGTGATCATGGGTGCTGGTAGAAACCAACTCACGGACAAAGTCATCATCCTTGACTCCTGTTCCCTGTACACCACGTCCACCACGTTTTTGGGCAGTAAACTCGTCTTGGTCCAAACGTTTAATATAACCTTTATTTGATAGAGTGATAAGAACATTAGACTCTTCAATCAAGTCTTCATCTTCAAGCGTCAAGACTTCACCAACCATTAACTCAGTACGGCGTTTATCTTCATACTTGCGTTTGACTTCATCCAATTCTTCCTTGATGATTTGAGCCACACGTTCTGGTTTTGCAAGAATATCTGCTAAGTCGGCAATCAAAGCAATGAGGTCATCATATTCAGATTGAATCTTATCACGCTCCAAGCCAGTCAAACGACGGAGACGCATGTCAAGAATTGCTTGGCTTTGACGTTCAGATAGCTTGAACTTGCTCATCAATTCCGCTTGCGCTTCTTGGTCTGTTTCGCTGGCACGGATGATACGAATGACTTCATCAATATGATCCAGAGCAATTAACAAACCTTCCAAGATATGCGCTCGTGCCTCAGCTTTTTCTTTATCAAATTGAGTGCGACGAGTCACAACTTCTTTTTGGTGCTCAATGTATGCATCCAAGATTTGGCGAAGCGATAAAATCTTTGGAACACCATTTTGGATAGCAAGCATGTTAAAACCAAAGCTAGTCTGCATCTGAGTCATCTTGAATAAGTTGTTCAAAATAACATTAGCTGATGCGTCGCGTCTAACTTCGATAACAAAGCGAACACCTTCACGGTTAGATTCATCACGAACAGCTGTAATTCCATCGATACGTTTTTCCTGAACTAAGCGCACAATATGCTCATGAACTTTGGTTTTGTTGACCATATATGGGAATTCCGTAACAACGATACGTTCTCGACCTGTTTTAGTTTCTTCAATTTCCGTACGAGAACGAAGAACAATAGATCCCTTACCAGTCTCATACGCCTTATGAATACCTGATTTACCCATAACTAGGGCACCAGTTGGGAAGTCTGGACCAGGCAAAACTTCCATCAAATCTTTGGTTGTAACTTCAGGATTATCCATGACGAGTTTAACAGCATCAATGGTTTCACCCAAATTATGAGGTGGAATATTGGTCGCCATACCAACGGCAATACCTGTGGCACCATTGACCAAAAGATTTGGGAAACGAGCTGGTAAAACAACAGGTTCTCGTTCATTGGCATCATAGTTATCAACAAAATCAACGGTATTTTTATTGATATCGCGAAGCATTTCAAGAGCAATCTTGCTCATACGTGCTTCGGTATAACGTTGCGCGGCAGCACCATCACCGTCCATAGAACCAAAGTTACCGTGCCCATCTACAAGCATGTAGCGGTAGCTCCACCATTGAGCCATACGAACCATAGCTTCATAGATAGATGAGTCCCCGTGTGGGTGGTATTTACCCATTACGTCCCCTGTAATACGGGCAGATTTCTTATGAGGTTTATCAGGCGTAACTCCTAATTCGTTCATTCCGTACAAAATACGACGATGAACAGGTTTCAACCCATCACGAACATCAGGAAGAGCCCGCGATACGATTACACTCATGGCGTAGTCGATAAAGCTAGTCTTCATCTCCTTGGTCAGATTGACATTCACTAAATTTTTATCTTGCATTAACAAATGCCTCATTTCACTATTAGTAATTACATATATTATACCATAGTTTGGACTATTTTACAGTCTAACAACACGTGTAAAACGTTTACATATTTATCCCGATGGTATATCCGTGACAAAGCTTAGCAAAAGTGATAGAATGAAATCAAATAGGGTTCCCCCTTAATAAAATAAAGGAGATGTTTAGACAAATGACAGCAACTAAACAACACAAAAAAGTTATCCTCGTCGGTGACGGTGCCGTAGGTTCATCTTACGCTTTTGCCCTCGTAACACAAGGAATTGCACAAGAACTTGGTATCATTGAAATTCCTCAATTGTTTGAAAAAGCAGTTGGTGATGCTGAAGACCTTAGCCACGCGCTAGCTTTTACTTCACCTAAAAAAATCTATGCAGCTAAGTACGAAGACTGTGCGGATGCTGACCTTGTAGTTATCACTGCTGGTGCTCCACAAAAACCAGGTGAAACTCGTCTTGATCTTGTTGGTAAAAACCTTGCTATCAACAAATCAATTGTTGAACAAGTTGTTGCATCTGGATTTGACGGTATCTTCCTTGTTGCTGCTAACCCAGTTGACATTTTAACTTACTCAACTTGGAAATTCTCAGGATTCCCTAAAGAACGTGTTATCGGTTCAGGTACTTCACTTGACTCAGCTCGTTTCCGTCAAGCACTTGCTGAAACTATCGGTGTTGATGCTCGTTCAGTTCACGCCTACATCATGGGTGAACACGGTGACTCTGAGTTTGCTGTTTGGTCACACGCTAACGTTGCCGGTGTTAAATTAGAACAATGGTTGCAAGCTAACCGTGACTTGAATGAAGCTGACCTTGTTGAACTCTTCATCTCAGTTCGTGACGCTGCTTACTCAATCATCAACAAAAAAGGTGCTACATACTACGGTATCGCAGTTGCTCTTGCTCGTATCACAAAAGCTATCCTCGATGATGAAAATGCGGTTCTTCCACTTTCAGTCTTCCAAGAAGGACAATACGGAGTTGAAAACGTCTTTATCGGTCAACCAGCTATCGTTGGTGCGCACGGTATCGTTCGCCCAGTTAACATCCCATTGAACGACGCTGAAACTCAAAAAATGCAACTTTCTGCTCGTGAATTGCAAGAAATTATTGACGAAGCATGGAAAAACCCAGAATTCCAAGCAGCTTCTAAAAACTAATTTAATATTAAAAAAGCTGTCTAGACAAACGTTTAGACAGCTTTTCTTATCTTATTTATTCCATCTCAGCAAAGGCTTTTTCAGCATCTGCATTGCTAATCGCTCCAAGCTGAATTTTTCCAATTTTCCCTTGTGAATCAATCAAAAATTCTGTTGGAATGCTTCGAATTTGATAAGCTTGGAAGGTTGTTCCCTTAGTGTCATATAAGACAGGTATATCCTTATAGCCCTGCTCCTCATACCATTTTGGAAATTGGTCAATCGTTTTTTCACCTTGAAGACCTGGTGCAATAACAGATAAAATTTCAAAATCACGATCTTCTTTTGCAGCAAGTTCCATTAGTTCTGGCATACTTTTTTTACATGGTCCGCACCAAGAAGCCCAGAATTTTAGATAAATTTTTTTACCTTTAAAATCAGATAGTTTGACTTCTTTTCCATCCATAGATTGGAGCGTAAAATCCGGTGCTTCTGCTCCTACAGCTATTTGCTTAACCGTTGCTTGTTGCTGTGCTTGAGTCGTTTGATTTTCCTGACTTGATTTCTTCTCTTCCTTGCCACAAGCAATCAAAAGAAAGATAGATAAGAAACTAAGTCCAAAATAGATTGTTTTTTTCATAGATAACTCCTTTTATCCTAATATTCCAGATAAGACATTTAACTGTCCCAACATCAATAAAATTCCCATGAGAATAATCAGTAAACCACCAATTCTTTTCAGTAAGAGCAGGTGAGATTTAATTCTACTAAAATAAGGCATAATCAGACCTGATGCCAAGGCCAATACTAAAAATGGAAGCGCCATTCCAAGAGTATAGATAAGGGTCAATAATGCCCCTTGAAGAGCTCCATTTCCTCCCGAGGCAGCCAGTGCTAAAATAGAACTTAAAACTGGACCAATACATGGAGTCCAACCAAAGCTGAAACTGATACCTAATAGAAAGGCTGATAGATATTTACTAGACTGTTTTTGATTAAATGTTACTGTTTTTTGGAACTCTAATTTTTGTAAATGAAGGATTTCCATCTGATGCAAGCCTAGTATGATAATAATGCCACCCATAACATAACGGAACCAATCAGCATAGAGTAAGTTCCCGAGAAATCCTGCTCCAAACCCTAGAATAAAGAAAATCAGAGAGATACCTGTGATAAAACAGAGTGTCCGAATTAATCCTGACCAGGCAACATCTTTACCTAAAAACCGAAATGTTTTTGACTGTTCTTGATCATCTAATAAAACACCTGCATAGACTGGTAACAAGGGAAAAATGCAGGGCGAAAAGAATGACAAGACACCAGCTAAAAAGACAGAAATAAAAAATATAATACTTTCCAATTAAGAACCTTCTTTCATATAGTTATCTTTTATTTTACTATAAAAGAAAACTTTTGTAAGATATCTGCTACGCAAATTTGATTTCAACTAAAACGAAAAAAAAGGAGCTCAGCTCCCTTTTTTATTAATAAGTTCCTTCTTCACCTTGACTTGTCAAGATTACAGGTCCATCCTTGGTAATAACAAACTGGTGTTCATACTGACATGATAGACCACCGTCAATAGTTTTGTGAGCCCAGCCTGTTTTCATGTCTGTATCGATTTCCCAATCACCTGTATTAATCATAGGTTCGATTGTCAAGACCATACCTTCACGAAGACGGAGACCACGACCAGCTACACCATAGTTAGGAACCATTGGTTCTTCATGCATGGTTGGGCCAACACCGTGTCCTACAAGATCACGAACAACACCGTATCCACGACTTTCAGCATATTCTTGAATTGCTGCACCAATATCACCAATTCGGTTACCAACAACAGCTTGCTCGATACCCTTATACATAGCTTCCTTGGTCACGTCCATCAAGTTTTTAACTTCTTCTGATGGTTTACCAACTGCGTATGCCCAACAAGAATCAGCTAATCCACCCGTAAAGTTTTGAGTATATTTTTTTATCTGCTCAACGTTGTTAAAATTGAGTTTAGAAACATTGAGGTCAGACTTAGCGATTGGCCCACCCAGGACCATATCAACCTTGAGCAAATCGCCTTCCTTCAAAATATAGTGGCGTGGAAAAGCATGAGCTACCTCGTCATTGAGTGAGCAGCAGGTTGCATATGGATAGTCCATGATGGCTCCATCCACACCGATTTGTAGTGGAAGGAAATTCTCTTCTTTACAACGACGGCGGACATACTCTTCTACTTCCCACATATCTACACCTGGTTTGATGATATCACGCAAGCCAATGTGGATACTTGCAAGAAAATCACCAGCCTTATCCATAGCTTCGATTTCTCTAGCTGATTTTAATGTAATCATGTTTTCTCCTAGATTCTAATTAATTTTTACAGTAACATTTGCTTTTGATACAATTTGATGATTGAGATAAATGTCATAATCAATAATAGCCGACCGTCTCGTATGGTGAATAATTCTAGCTTGAATCCGTAGAACATCATCAATCTGAACAGCCTGTAAGAAGTAAATCAACATCTGTTCAATGATCAGGTTACGCCCACTATTAACGACCAAATCCTGAGTCATATGGGTTAAGATTTCTGCAAGGACACCATTTGCAAGGACACCATTTTTCTCAAGCATGAAAGGTTCAACTGTAATGACAACCTCATCATGATGATAAGACAACTTTTGTCCAATCTGTTCTGAAAATGTTGGGAGTGCTGAAACCTGAGAACGACTCATTTTTTCCATGACATCCCGTCTAGTAATGACACCTAGCAAGGTTTGATTGCTCCTCACAACGGGTACCATTTCAAAATCTTCTGCAATCATTCTCTGGCTCACGTTAGCAATATTCGTTGCTAATCCAGTCATATAGACAGTTCTTGTCATAACCTTATCAATGGTTGTACCTGGTGATTTATCTCCAGCATCTCGCATGGTTACAACGCCCACAACAACCTTATGCTGATTGATAACAGGGAAGCGACTAGTCCTATTCTTACGAACTAAATCTAAATAATCTTTTACAGTATCCGTTTCTTGTAAAAAACCATATTCATGACTAGTACGATAAATCTTTTCAACCGTTAAAATATCTGTCTTAATTTGAACATTTGACAAAGCACGGTTGATCATCGTCGCAATTGTAAATGTATCATGTTTACTACGTAATACTGGAATATTTTTCTTATCAGCAGCATTCAAAACATCTTTATGAACTTCAAATCCACCGGTTACCAAGACAGCATTTTCGTTTTCTAGTGCCAACAATTGGATACGTGTTCGGTCACCGACAATGACTAATCCACCATCATGAAGGTATGAAAGTATATTTTTCTCAGTCATCGCCCCGATGGAAAATTTACTAAATTCTCTATTCAAACCAGCTTGTCCGGCTAAAACTTCTGAACCAGTAACTTCTGCAATTTCTGCAAATGTTAGCTTTTCGATGGCAACTTTTTTTGACTTCACACGGACTGTCCCACTTCGAGGACGTGTTTCAACTAAGCCTCTATTTTCAGCTTCTTTGATCGCACGATAGGCTGTCCCATCGCTCACTCCCAGACGATTTGAGATACTTCGAACGCTAACCCGTTTTCCGACTGGTAATTCTTCTAAATAAGCTAAAATTTCTTGGTGTTTACTCATTTAGCTCTCCTTTTGTATAGCGAAATTCTAGATAATCCCGCATCTTACGAGTATAGCGGTCACTACCTTTAAACCGACGATATAAAACGAAGCCGGACTTTTGCGCAACCTTTTGACTGGCGCTATTTTCCAGATGTGTAACAATAGACAGTTGTTTTAATTCAAACTGATTCACAGACAAATCTCGCAATTTGGTAACTGCTTCCGTCATATATCCCTGAGACCAATAGTCTTTCCTTAAAAAATAGCCAATTTCAGCTTCTTTCCTTATTTCATCAAGCTTTTCAAACTTAATTGCTCCAATCATTTTTTGGTCTTTTTGATCACAAATGGCCCAAATTCCCAAGGGTGATTTCATAAAGTAGTTGGCAAGAGCATATTGACTTTCTTCAATACTAGCTTGCGTAGGAAAAATAAATTGAAGATTTTCAGGGTCTGATGCCAGCTGATGGAAGTCTTCTACATCCGTAAAAAAGAATGGACGGAAATACAAACGTTCCGTCTCATAGAAAGAAAACATTGCTAATTTTGTCCAGATATTCATTGTTATCCTCGAATTGCTAATCTTCAATTAGCTCAATATCTGCTCCAAGATTACGTAATTTCTCAATAATATTTGAATAGCCTCGTAGGATGAACTCAACACTAGTAATCTCTGTTCTACCTTCAGCCATTAATCCAGCAATAACCAAAGCTGCACCTGCACGTAAGTCTGTCGCTCTTACACTTGCACCTTGTAAAGGATTGCCACCTTTGTAGAAAATATGGTCATTCGTTGTAGAAATATCTGCGTTCATTTTGGCTAATTCGAAAACATGATTGACACGTTTTTCATAAATGGTATCGATCAATGTTCCTCGTCCTTCAGCTTTCAACAAAAGAGGAGTAATCGGTTGTTGAAGGTCTGTAGCAAATCCTGGATATGGAGCTGTTTTGATATTAACAGCCTTAAGATTTGTTTGCTCTTCAACGAAGATACTATCTTCAGAAACCGTCATATGAACACCCATTTCCTCAAGTTTTGCGATAAAACCTTCTAAATGTTCATAAAGTACATTGTTAATACGAATTCCTTGTCCCACAGCAGCAGCCATTGCAATATAAGTCCCTGCTTCAATACGGTCAGGAATTACTTGATGGCGTGTGCCGTGTAAAGATTCAACACCATCGATAGTAATCATATCTGTACCTGCACCACGAATATGAGCTCCCATATTATTTAACAAAGTAGCTACATCAATAATTTCAGGCTCTCTAGCCGCGTTTTCAATGACTGTACGTCCTTGGGCTTTTACCGCTGCAAGCATTGTGTTAATAGTTGCTCCAACACTAACAGTATCCATGTAGATGTGTGCGCCTTGCAACTTAGAACCATTTGTTGAGAGATTCATATTGTCTCCCTCATAGGTTGTCTTAGCACCCATAGCTTCAAAGGCTTTTAAATGCAAGTCAATCGGACGAGGTCCCAAGTCACATCCACCAGGTAAACCTACTGTTGCTTCACCGAAACGTCCAAGGAGACTGCCGTAGAAATAATAGGATGCGCGAAGACTGTTGATTTTACCATATGGCATTGGTTTATTTTGAACACCACGAGGATCAATCTCTAAAACATCATCATAGCGCTTTACACTAGCACCCATAATTTCCATGATATCAACCAAACTAGCAACGTCAGAGATGTCTGGAACACAGTCCAAAATAACTACATCATCTGACAAAATAATAGCTGGAATCAAAGCAACTACACTATTTTTTGCTCCGCTAATGGTTATTTCACCCTTTAATGGACGCCCACCGTTAATGACAATTTTTTTCATTATTTTTTATATACTCTTTCACTATTTATTCATAAGGTCTCACCCTATATTATACCATATTTCTTTCTTATTATCTATCATAATAAATCAAATAAGTCCCTTAAGATTTTATTGATTTAGAATAGTTTCTCAAGTAAACTTAAAAAATAACTAATGCTAATTATCGGATTATAAATATGGGTACCAAAATAAAAAATAGGCTTTCCGAAAATCTCGGAAAGCCTTATTTTATGCTAGTTCTAGCTTCCTCGCCTTTTCATTTTAAGGCTCGGGATAAAAAGGTTCACTGGACCTTTTTATTTAGCGATTGGGTAAACAGAAACTTGTTTCTTATCGCGACCTTTACGTTCGAAACGTACTACGCCTTCAACTTTAGCGAACAAAGTATCGTCTCCACCACGTCCAACGTTTACACCTGGATAGATGTGTGTACCACGTTGACGGTAAAGGATTGATCCACCTGAAACAGTTTGTCCGTCAGCTGCTTTAGCTCCAAGACGTTTAGCTTGTGAATCGCGTCCGTTTGATGTAGAACCTCCACCTTTTTTGTGGGCGAAAAGTTGCAAGTTGATAAGAGTCATTTTTAACATAATGTTTTCCTCCGTGTTAGTTTTCTGTGATAACTCTGGTTTGGACGAACTCAGAAGAGTTCTCCGATAAGTTTGCCATACCTAAGAAAAATGATTCAAAGAATAATTGTGTCATTTCTCTCTGGTGAGAAGGAAGATCTTTTGGAATTTCAACCATCAGATAGCCACCTTCATCTTCGTTTAATTCTAAGATTGGTTCATAGCCTGCAAATTTCTCAATTGAATTGATAAAGTTAATGGCAAGCGTAGAAACCGATGCACACACGACATCTAGGCCGTATTCGCCACTCTCGGCGTGTCCAGTAATCTCCGCACTCCTCAGCTCGCCATCTTCGGCTCTCTCAAAGACTGCTTGTATCATGTGTTCTCCTTAAAATTAAGCGTTGATTGCGTTGATGACAACTTTAGTGTATGGTTGACGGTGACCTTGTTTACGATGGCTACCTTTTTTAGGTTTGTACTTGTAAGTAACAACTTTCTTTTGTTTTCCTTGTTTTTCAACAGTTCCAACTACAGTAGCTCCAGCAACAAGTGGAGTTCCGACAACAGTGTTTTCACCACCAACAAGAACAACTTCGTTAAAAGTAACTTCTTGACCAGCTTCAACGTTCAATTTTTCAACGTAAACTGCTTGACCAACTTCAACTTTAACTTGTTTTCCGCCAGTTTTGATAATTGCGTATGTGCTCATTATGCACCTCCTATGATTTTTTGGGGTTACCCCGAATTTTTGTGAAGACTCGCCTAGCATCGTGGGACGAACCACTTAAACTTGATGAATCAAGCAACGATGTTCGTGCGGTTGCACAGGACTGTGCATAGTCAACTCTACAAGTATAGCATGATTCCAAATTTTTGACAAGTATTTTCACTCAAAATTCAGCCTTTTATCAGACTTTTTTTCAAAGAAGATAAAACCATACTTAGATAAAAAATACTCATCATGATAGGGACGCCTAAAATCGTTTTTTCGTTGAAGATAATCGTTAAGTAAGCTGAAAATACTACTCCTAGAATGAAACTAACTAGTAGGCTCACAAAAATCAATCCTTCCATCAAAAAGGCTGTATGCTTGGTCCGAACATATTCGCCAAAAGCCAACATGGTGCGTTTAATATTTCCCGTCATAAAGGCATTGTTATAGGCAATCCCTGAAACCTCTCCGAAAGCCGTTGTTACCAGTCCCATACAAAAAGCCAGAGGAGGAACAATAAACATGTTATCTACACTCAATGGAATAAATCCAATTATCAATGATAAAATGGCCAATGGTATAAGTGATATAATGGGTTTTTTAACAATGCGAAGTTTTTCCTTGTAAATCGTAAGCAAAAAAACGCCTAACATGAAAGATAACAGTGTCAATATCTTTATTTCAGCATCAGCCAAATTTCTCTGAACGATTCCGACTGATAAAAATACCACATTCCCCGTTTGCCCAGCGACTAAGGTATTCCCTCTTACAATAAAGGTATAGGCATCTACATAGCCTGCACAAAAAGTCAAAAAAAGCGCCAATCTTTTTGAATGACGAGAAATTTTTCTCATAGGTAATAATCTCATACTAATCTCCTAAATATACTGTGACTATTGTACCATTTTTTCTAGAAATTTCGAAGTATCAAAGCAAAAGAATTATCTCAAGGTAACGAGTTGACTCTTTCTATGTTATAATGAAATCAACCATTACTTGTGGAAAAGGAGTAACTATGCTAAAACTTGGTATCATAGGAACTAGTTCAATCAGCCATCATTTTCTAGAGGCTGCCCATACTAGCGGAAAATTTCAACTGGGTGCAGTTTATTCAAGAAAAATAGAAACCGCAAAAAAGTTTGTTGAACAGTATCAGGGCGTTAAGCTATTTGATCAGCTAAATGATTTCTTGAATGATTCATTCGATGTGGTATACATTGCTAGTCCTAATTCCCTGCATTTTAGTCAGGCAAAGATGGCCTTATCTGCTGGAAAACATGTTATCCTTGAAAAACCAGCTGTCACTCAACCACAAGAATGGCAGGAATTAGTTCAAACGGCTAAAGATAATAAATGTTTTATCTTTGAAGCAGCAAGAAACTACCACGAAGATGCTTTTGCCACAATCAAAGACTTTCTTGCAGACAAGCAAATTCTTGGTGCAGATTTTAACTATGCTAAATACTCTTCTAAGATGCCTAACCTCCTTGCTGGCGATACTCCTAATGTTTTCTCAGACCGTTTTGCAGGTGGTGCACTTATGGATCTTGGTATTTATCCGATTTATGCAGCTGTTCGCTTATTTGGAAAACCAAATCGTGCAACCTATCAAGCTCAGCAACTAGACAACAGTATTGATCTTAACGGAGACGGTATCCTCTCCTATCCTAACTATCAAGTACACATCAAAGCAGGAAAGAATATCACTTCTAATCTTCCTTGTGAGATTTATACGACTGATGGAACATTGACTCTCAATACAATCGAGCATATTCAATCAGCTATTTTCACAGACCATCAAGGAAAAGAACTTCAACTTCCTATCCAGCAAGATCCTCACAATATGACTGAGGAAGTTACTAATTTTGCAAACATGATTAAACAAGCAGACCCAACTCTCTACCAATCTTGGATTGATGATGCGACACACATCCACAACCTACTTTACACTATGCGCCAGGATGCTGGCATTAGATTTGAGGCAGAAAAATGATAACCAAACTACCTACCGAATGGCAAGAATTGATTGACCAACTGGGGTTCCAAGAATTCACCCCCATTCAAACTCAGCTTTTTGATCCGATTTTAGACGGAGAAACCCTACTTGGAGTCAGTCCTACTGGTACAGGGAAGACTTTAGCCTATCTCCTACCTAGTCTTCTCAAACTGCAAAAGAAAAAAGCCCAGCAACTCTTGATTTTAGCCCCTAATACTGAACTTGCTGGACAAATTTTTGAAGTCACTAAAACTTGGGGTGAGGCTATCGGATTAACAGCTCAGCTATTTCTATCCGGTTCGAGCCAGAAACGTCAGATTGAACGGCTCAAAAAAGGACCAGAAATCTTGATTGGAACACCTGGGCGTATCTTTGAACTCATCAAATTGAAAAAAATCAAAATGATGAATGTGGAGACTATCATTCTTGATGAATTTGACCAACTCCTTGATGATTCTCAAATTCATTTTGTTGAAAAAATTACCAACTATGCACCTCGTGACCATCAACTTATTTACATGAGTGCCACTACCAAGTTTGACCAAGATAAGATTGCAGCTAACACGCGCACCATTGACCTCTCTGATCAAAAGTTAGACAATATTCAACACTTCTACATGCAAGTAGACCAACGTCACCGAGTAGATATGCTTCGGAAGCTAGCACATGTCGATGATTTCCGTGGACTTGTCTTCTTTAACAGCTTGTCAGACCTTGGAAGTGCTGAGGAAAAATTGCAGTATCGTGATATTTTAGTTGTTTCGCTTGCGAGTGATGTCAACGTTAAATTTAGAAAAGTTATCTTAGAAAAGTTCAAAGATAATCAACTGACACTCCTTCTTGCGACAGACCTTCTGGCTCGTGGTATCGACATTGATAGCTTGGAATGTGTTGTCAATTTCGACGTCCCAAGAGATATTGAAACCTATACTCACCGAGCTGGACGTACCGGACGTATGGGTAAAGATGGCTATGTCATCACCCTTGTAACCCATCCAGAAGACCTCAAAAAACTGAAGAAATTTGCAAGTGTACGGGAAATCGTCTTGAAAAATCAGGAACTGTATATCAAATGAGAGTGGGACAGAAATCGGTAATTCGTTAGAATTCGATTTCGTCGTCCCACCTCCGCACAGTTGAGTAGGGCTGTAAAAGCTGATGAAATCAGCGTAGTAGAGCCCACTCAACCACTGCGTCTTGCTCGACAATCCAAAGACAATTGAGAGGCTAGAACTTTTGTCCCAGCCTCTTTTTCTTATCCCCAAGTAATTTCTAATCGGTAGTTGGCAAAAGCAACTCCTTCTTTGTTTTGTAGTTGATAGGCTAGTTCAATCTTTGCTTCACCAACTTCATAATGGCTTGTTTGGACGATAAACCCCTGCATCCCCATAGGTGTTGGAATATAGGCTAAACTATCAGAATCCTTGAGAAAACGCATGATAGTCTTGGGATTTGAGAAACGCGTCATGACGAGCTCTTCTTCTTGAAACTTAATCACAACCTTTTCTTGCTCTTCATTATAGAAAAGAAGATAGGAAAACTCCCCCTTTTCACGTAGTTCTACATCATAAAGTTGGTCGATTACTTCCAATTGTTCATCGAACTGGATAGTATTTCTCATTCTAATCTTCACAAGAGTTCCTCTTTCTTCTCACTTATCCCTACTATTTTACCAAAAAGCCAAGGAATTTGCTATAATGTTCTTATGAATGAAAAAGTATTTCGTGACCCTGTTCACAACTATATCCATGTCAACAATCAAGTCATTTACGACTTGATCAATACCAAAGAATTTCAACGGCTCCGTCGTATCAAACAGTTAGGGACATCTAGCTATACCTTTCATGGTGGAGAGCATAGTCGTTTTTCTCACTGTTTGGGCGTCTATGAAATTGCCCGTCAAATCACTGAAATTTTCGAAGAAAAATACCCTGAAGAATGGGATTCCAATGAGTCTCTCTTGACCATGACTGCAGCGCTTCTCCACGACCTTGGACATGGAGCCTACTCTCATACTTTTGAAAATCTCTTTGACACTGACCATGAGGCTATTACCCAGGAAATTATCCAAAGCCCTGAAACAGAGATTCACCAGGTTCTTTTACAGGTCGCTCCAGACTTTCCTAAGAAGGTTGCCAGCGTTATCGACCACACTTATCCAAACAAACAGGTGGTTCAGTTGATTTCTAGTCAGATTGATGCGGACCGCATGGACTATCTCCTTCGCGACTCCTACTTTACCGGTGCTTTTTATGGCCAGTTTGATCTGACTCGTATCCTTCGTGTTATTCGTCCTGTTGAAAATGGAATCGCCTTTCAGCGTAATGGGATGCACGCCATCGAAGATTATGTTCTCAGTCGTTACCAGATGTACATGCAGGTGTATTTCCACCCAGCTACACGGGCCATGGAGGTTCTTCTGCAAAATCTTTTGAAACGTGCCAAAGAACTCTATCCAGAAAACAAGGACTTCTTTGCCCTAACCTCTCCACACTTACTACCATTCTTTGAAAAAAACGTTTGCTTGTCTGATTATCTAGCACTAGATGACGGAGTTATGAATACCTACTTCCAACTCTGGATGACAAGTACAGACAAGATTTTAGCTGATCTTTCGCAACGTTTTATCAACCGTAAGGTCTTCAAATCTATTACTTTTTCACAGGATGACCAAGACCAACTTGTAATCATGAGGAATTTTGTCGAAGAAATCGGTTTTGACCCTAACTACTATACTGCAATTCATAAAAATTTCGACCTTCCATACGATATTTACCGACCAGAGTCCGAAAATCCAAGAACACAGATTGAAATCGTCCAAAAAAATGGCGAACTGGCAGAACTTTCTAGCCTATCTCCTATCGTTCAATCTCTTGCAGGAAGCCGTCATGGTGACAACCGTTTCTACTTCCCTAAAGAAATGCTTAAGCAAAACAGTATTTTCACGAGTATCATTCAACAATTTTCACATTTGATTGAGAATGATCATTTTACCCCAGATAAGAAATAATAGAGGAAATTTATGAGTATAAAACTAATCGCTGTCGATATCGATGGTACCCTAGTCAATAGCAAGAAAGAAATTACGCCAGAAGTCTTTGCAGCTATCCAAGACGCCAAACAAGCTGGTGTTAAGGTTGTGATTGCAACAGGTCGTCCTATTGCCGGTGTTGCTAAACTCCTTGACGACTTACAGTTGAGAGATGAGGGCGACTATGTTGTTACCTTCAACGGCGCCCTTGTCCAAGAAACTGCTACAGGACATGAGATTATCAGTGAATCCTTGTCCTACGAAGACTATCTGGATATGGAATTTCTCAGCCGTAAACTAGACGTTCACATGCATGCCATTACTAAGGATGGTATCTATACTGCCAATCGCAATATTGGTAAATATACCGTACACGAATCAACCCTCGTCAGCATGCCTATCTTTTACCGCACTCCTGAAGAAATGGCTGACAAGAAAATCGTCAAGTGTATGTTTATCGATGAGCCTGAGATTCTCGATGTTGCCATCGAAAAGATTCCTGCAGAATTTTATGAACGCTACTCTATTAATAAGTCCGCACCATTCTACCTCGAACTTCTCAAAAAAGGTGTAGATAAAGGTTCAGCTATTATACATCTGGCTGAAAAACTAGGATTAACAAAAGATGAGACTATGGCTATCGGTGACGAAGAAAATGACCGTGCTATGCTTGAAGTCGTTGGTAACCCAGTTGTTATGGAAAACGGAAACCCAGAACTCAAAAAAATCGCCAAATACATCACCAAAACAAATGATGAATCTGGTGTAGCCCATGCGATTCGTACTTGGGTCTTGTAAAAATATTAGAATATAAAAAAGCACCTCAGAAGTTAGAGATAAAAAACTAACTCCTGGGGTGTTTTAAATTACAGATTATTCTTCTGATTCCCTTTTTATACTTGGAATTTTCTTAGTATCAAGTTTAGGAATACCCTTGTTCTCAATCTTGGGAAGGTTCTTTATTTCATCGGCAGTAGGGACCTTCTGGTATACCTTAGCAGGCCTATAGAGTAAGGCAAATGAGAAGAACAAAGCAATGACACTTCCAACAGCTGCCAAGTTCCGTTTACTCGTTTCTGACGATGGGACCTTCACTCTACTTGTACTAAGGTCCTTCCATTCAGGATGCTCTTCCTCTATCGCTTTTTTCTCTTCCCAAAGTGGAACGAGTAAAAAATGGTTAAATGGCACAACTGTAGCCATGGCTGTCGCGCCTAGTGGGATAAATCTATTGAGATTTATGATAAGCAAGATACTTAGGATAGAAAATAATACGAATAGAACTATGACTAATACTAGTCGAATTTTATATTCTTTTTTTAATTGCAAGTATTCTTCTTGGGTCATTGAATCAATTTCCTCTTTTTCCTACATTATGAACAGTTGAACAGCCTTATCATAGCAACTCCTACTGTAAATCTTTGATAAACTCCACAACTTGACGATTCTCAATCTTCACATAATAGCCACCACTATTATTAACAAGTTTATTCCCCTCATATTTATCAATCTTTACAGCATAAAGACTGCTTGGAAGGGGTTGATTGTTAAAAAATTCTTTCATTTGCGATTCAATGTCTTTAAGATAGGCATCATATAACTGATCCTTCTTGTCTTCTGGAGTGTAGTATCGAAATTGAAATTCTGGTATAAAAATATCTTTTTGGAAAAGATATTGAGCATCCATAGGATACATCCCTTGTAATGCTTGTCCATTTTTTTTATTTTCCTCTAAGATTTCATCATAAAGATTCATGTTGCCAGATTTACTATTAAATTGAAAATCAATCCCTTCGTACTTCAAATCAGTCATTTTAGGATCTGTTATTGAAGTCTCCAATGTTTTTAAAAATTCGCTAGTGCCTGGACTAATCTCAATTCCAAAATAAGCTAATTCTGGAAAAGCGTGATAAATTTTTTTGTTTTGTTTATAATCTACTTCCGCATCAGTCTTTCTATACGTTTCTTTTTCCGAAGCGCGAGTATAGTATTCAAATCGAGACTTAGCCTGATAGGTTTTACCATCTATATTTTCAGTGTAAGTACCATGGATTACAAAGCCTCCTACGCTTGTATAGTTTTTTTCATATTTTTCTAACTCAAACTGACCTGTTAGACCATAGTTCTCATAAGAGCGATGCACTGCTTGCTCAAGTTCATTCCGACTTGCATGGGCAAATAGACCCCACATATCCATCATAGCAATAATAGGACTAAGTACTATCAACATTGCAAATAGTATAGCCGTGGATAAACAGCCAATTAATAAGCCTTTTTTCATCTTTTTCTCCCTAACATTCTATGCCTATTATAACATAAATAAGAGAGCGATTTCACTGATCTCTCTATATTTTCAATTCTTCTCATTACTCACGATTGTTAGCTTATGAGATAAAAAGTAACAAAAAAACACTGATGATTCAGTGTTTTTGTGTCTAGTTCTGCCCCCTGCAGGAATCGAACCTGCAACTACTCCTTAGGAGGGAGTTGTTATATCCATTGAACTAAGGGAGCTAGAGAAAAACCCTGCCGAATGAGCAGAGTTTTTTTCATCGAATTAACGACGGATTTCTTTGATACGAGCTGCCTTACCTTGAAGAGCACGCAAGTAGTACAATTTCGCACGACGTACTTTACCGTAACGAACAACTTCGATCTTTTCAACACGTGGAGTGTGGATTGGGAAGATACGTTCAACACCTACACCGTTAGAGATTTTACGAACTGTGTAGTTTTCTGAGATGCCAGCACCTTTACGTGCAATAACAACACCTTCAAAAATCTGGATACGTTCACGGTTTCCTTCGACAACTTTCGCGTGTACACGAACAGTGTCACCAGGACGGAATGAAGGGATATCTGTACGAAGTTGACCTTCAGTCAAGCTTTGGATTAATGGATTCATTTTATTCTCCTATCTTTGTCAATCTTGAGGAAACTTCCTCAGCGGATAAACTGTATTTTTGTGCGTCCATTACACACAAGATACAGTTTACCAAATTTCCTAGAAAAAGTAAAGAAATTTAAAGCAAAATTCCCAAAAAAATCGCAAGCAAACCACCCAAGTAAGTCACAAGTAAATAACTATAAAATGTCTTCTTGTCATTGAGCAGTCTTTGGAGTTCATCATTCAAGGTTGAAAAGGTTGTCAAACCGCCACAAAAACCCGTTGCAAGAATAAGATAGACTTCTTTAAAGTGCACATGATTGTAGAATAAACCGATCAAAAAACAACCGAGAAGATTGGCAATAAGAGTTCCTACTGGCATTATGGCGCCTTGATTATAGCGAGAAAAGAAATAACGCACAAGTGCGCCCAGTCCACAAGCCAATGCTAGATAGATTACTACCATTTCTTCCTCCCTAGACAATAAGCTAATAAAAGTCCTCCTCCGACACTCAAGAGCAAATACGTAACCAAACTAAGGTACTGCCCTGTGTCCAGCAATTTCACTGCATCTAATAGGAGACTAGAAAATGTCGTTAAGCCACCACAAAATCCCGTTCCAAGCGCTAGAATGACTCCTTTACTAGTTCCTTTAGAAACCAGATATCCTTTCACAAGATAGACTAAGCAGAAAATCCCTAGATAATTGACAATCAATGTCCCCCATGGGAAGTCTGGACTCGCTGGTAACCATTTAGATATCTGATAACGAACTAATCCTCCTAGCATACCAGCAAGAAAGATTCCTAGTGGATAGAATTGTTCTTTTTTCATTTGATTGTTTTATCCTGATAATCACGCGAACGTTTGAGAATGTCTGAAAAAGTCTCAACAATTGTTTCTTCGTATTTTTTATTGCTGACGCGATTTCTGACTTTTTCAAAGATAACTTCTTCTCTTTTGGTATCCAAGATTGGTTTTCCTGTAGACTTTTTATAAGCAACTACACCCTCAACTAGATGCATTCTTTCTTCTAAAAGTTGAACGATTTGGTCATCGATTTTGTCAATTTCTTGTCTAATAATATCTAAATCCATTGAGTCTCCTTTTTATTTGAATTATTGTACCAAAAAAGCACTAAATAGGCTAGTAAAATCCTAATCCTGGTTAATAAAAACTGCACTGACTTACCCAATCAGTGCAACATTTTATTATCCAACTTTAGCAGCTAATTCTTCTGCGAATTGCTCCAAGCGTTCAATATCTTCTTCTTCGGCAGATAGGTCTACTTTGACGCACTCTGAACCCTTTTCAGCTCCTGTCGCTACAAATACTCGGTCAAAGTCATCAACAGCTTTACAGAATTCATCATAGAAAGTATCACCTGAACCAACTACTCCGTAGATTTTCCCATTCAAGTTGAGGTCTGCTAAGTCTTCGTAGAAGTCCATCATCTCATCTGGAAGCTCACCATCACCATATGTATAAGTTGCAACGATTGCAAGATCTGCTTCTAGAAAGTCAGAAGCATCAACAGTTGTACACTCATCAACATCGACATCCAAACCTAATTCTCGTAATTTATCTGCTACAATATCAGCGATTTCTTCAGTATTACCGGTCATACTGGCAAATACAATTTTTGCTAATGCCATAAGGTCCTCCTCAATTAATCTTTCTCCATTATATCACATCTTTTTCATTTTAAAAATAAAAACTCTTGTGCTACAATGAAATGAGAAAGAATTGAGGTTATTTATGGAAATTTGCCATCAAATTTTAGAAAAAATCAAAGAATACGATACTATTATCATTCACCGTCATATGAAACCAGATCCCGATGCTTTGGGGAGTCAGGTAGGATTAAAGGCCTTGCTTGAGCATCATTTTCCTGAAAAAACGATCAAAGCCGTAGGTTTCAATGAACCAACTCTAACTTGGTTAGCTGAAATGGATCAAGTAGAGGACACAAACTATCAAGGAGCTCTTGCCATTATCTGTGATACAGCAAACACAGCTCGCATTGATGACAAGCGATATACTCAGGCTGAGACAATTATCAAAATTGACCACCATCCAAATGACGAAGTCTACGGTGATCTTGTTTGGGTAGACACGAACTCTAGTAGTGCGAGTGAAATGATTGCTCTCTTCGCTGAAGCAACTAACTTAGAATTATCCGACTACGCAGCTAAAATGCTCTGTGCTGGAATTATTGGTGATACCGGCCGCTTCCTCTATCCTTCTACTTCTGAACGTACACTTCGTATCGCAAGTAAGCTCAGAGAACACAACTTTAACTACGCTGAATTAACTCGTAAAATGGATACTATGAGCTTTAAGATTGCCAAACTCCAAGGTTATGTTTATGATCACTTAGAAGTTGATGAAAATGGTGCTTCACGTGTCATTCTGACTCAAGAAATTTTGAAGAAGTATGATGTTACTGATGCGGAAACAGCAGCCATCGTTGGAGCTCCAGGCCGTATCGATACTGTCAGCCTTTGGGGAATCTTTGTCGAGCAAGCAGATGGTCACTACCGCGTACGTCTTCGCAGTAAATTTGTCCCAATCAATGAAGTTGCAAAAGAACATGACGGCGGTGGACATCCACTTGCCAGCGGAGCTAATTCCTATAGTTTAGAAGAGAATGAGTTTATCTATCAAAAATTAAAAAACTTACTGAAAAATAGATAAAAAGTCTTGCCAAAATTTTCATAATCTGATAGACTAGATAGGTAACAATCTATGGCTCGCAAAGAGACCATGGCAGAAAGGAAATATTGCAAAATGAAAAAAGATATCCATCCAGAATATCGCCCAGTTGTCTTCATGGACACAACTACTGGTTACAAATTCCTTAGCGGTTCAACAAAACGCTCTAACGAAACAGTTGAGTTCGAAGGCGAAACTTACCCATTGATCCGTGTGGAAATTTCATCAGACTCACACCCATTCTACACTGGACGTCAAAAGTTCACTCAAGCAGATGGACGCGTGGATCGTTTCAACAAAAAATACGGTCTCAAATAATCAACCGCATCACTTGCATAAGGTTGAACGAAAACAACTCCGATTCGGAGTTGTTTTTTTGTTTCTTTTATTTTCTAGGCTTTAATTTTATTATAGCTTATAATAGTCCCAATTCTTATTTCTACTTCTACTTTCGTAACAAGTCCTCTATAAAACAAAAAAACCTACCAACCAAGCTTGACGCTTGATTAATAGGCTTTTTATAAAATCATTATTTAACTGCTTCTTTAAGAGCTTTACCAGCTTTGAATGCTGGAACTTTAGAAGCTTTGATTTTGATTTCTTTACCAGTTTGTGGGTTGCGACCTTTACGAGCTGCACGCTTACGAACTTCGAAGTTACCAAAACCAATCAATTGAACTTTTTCACCAGCTGAAAGGAATTCAGTTACAGCTGCGAATACAGCGTCAACTGCTGCTGCTGAATCTTTCTTAGTCAATTCTGTAGCTTCTGCTACTTTAGCGATCAAATCTTGTTTGTTTGCCATGTTAATGAATCCTCCAAAATTATTTCTAATTAACACTTATAATCATAACCTAAATTTCCTTTTAGGTCAAGTCAAAAACACGTTTTTATTGATTTTTCTCAATTTTTTTAGGAACTATATCGAATTAAGATCGCCCAGGCGTTTTCTCCGGTGTGAGTTTGGATAATTGATCCTGTTTCTAGGACTGAAATCGGTTTTTCAACGTAAGGTTGTAGAACAGCTTTCATCTCGTTTGCAAATTCATTTGTACCTGCATAAGAAATACCAATCTCAGCTACTGAACGATTTGAAAGAGTGGCTACTAACTCATCCAACCATTTCTTAAAGGTTTTTGATCCACGACCTTTGACAATCGGTTGCAGCTCATTATCTTTCATTTGCATAACGACGCGAATATTTAAAAGTGAACTTAAGAGACCAGTAACACGACCAATACGGCCACCTTTTACAAGGTTTTCCAAGGTAGAAACACCAATGTAAAGCTCTGTATTTCGCTTAACCTCTTCAACATGAGAAACGATTGCTTCTATGTCTTGTCCTTTTTGAGCCAATCTAGCAGCTTCAACAACCTGGAACTTCAATGCCTGATCTGTAAATGAACTATCCAAAACAATGACATCTGCAGTTGATAAACTTGCTCCTTGACGCGCTGCTTCTACAGTTCCAGAAAGGGCATGGGACATATGAATTGCTAGGATCTTGCTACCGTCTTTCCCAAGTTCTTCAAAAATCTCTGCAAAGAGTCCCACTGGTGGTTGACTAGTCTTAGGAAGATTTTTACTAGCTTGCATCAAGCGAAGAAATTCTCCTTCTTCAAGATCTGCATCTGAATAAAGGACACTATCAATCATTACAGATAGTGGAACAACAGTAATATCAAATTCTTTAACCACTTCCGGTTCAATAGTAACCGAAGAATCCGTTACAATTTTTACTTTTGTCATTTTGCCAATCTTTCTATTTTTACTATTGTTGATTATTCAACTTATAACTATAACAATTATATCAAAAAAATACTAAAAGTTCATACTCAATCCACCTAAATTTAAAGCAATTTATACTTCTTTTTAATAAAAAAAGATAATCACCTATGCTTGGTGATTATCTTTTGTATTTAGGATAAATAATCATACAAATCTTGCATTTGTAAATCATCGGGTACTAATTGTAGATAGGATTGAATGAAGTCTTTTACTTCTTCTAACTTACCGAGTTCTCTTAATAAATAAATATACTGCTCCAAAAATTCAGGATTGTCCTTAAGTTCTGTTGCAAGCTCCTTATAAAGCTCATAGGCTTCATCCAATTCTTCAGTTTCTTGGTAACTTCGCGCAATCATCCATTTAGTCAAGAGATTCTCAGGTTCATGGACTGCTAAATCGAGAATATCCTCGTATCTCTCTTGTTCCTGATACATGGTCGCTAAGCGCAGCAAAATTTCTTCCTGGTCATCAGCATTCTCTTGAGCTTGCAGTAGATAAGCTTCTGCTTGTTCAGGTTGGTGCAACTCATAAGATAACTGAGATGCAAGGAGCAACAAACGAGTTTCAAAAGGATTTTTTGATAATCCTTGTTGCGCTATTTTTAGAGCTTCTTCTGTCTGATGCTCCTTATGCAGTGCTTGACTATAACCATATTCATAACCCTCAAAATCTGGAGAAATAGTGTCTAGTTGTTTAAAGTATAAGGCTGCTTTTTGGTAGTCCTCTTGATCAAAATAGAGACTTGCAAGCTCAAAGGCTGTTTGTTCATCATATTCTAACTCTAAGGCTTTTTCTAAGAATTCTATTGCAGACTCAAACTTACCTAAACGTGCATAAGCAAGACCAATTCTCTGATAGGTCGAAATTCCAGTTTGATCGTAGATAACTCGATTATCTAATTGAGCATAGCCCTGAATGGCTTCTAAATCGTTTCCTAGCTCACTATCTAGCTCAGCTAATCCAAATATCAGGAGAGGATCATCAGAGTAGCTACGAGCTTCTAGAAGCTTCTCACGCGCAACATCTGTCAATCCTTCCATCTGATATAAATCAGCTTTTAAGGCTAGAGCTGATACATACCATTCGCTTTCTGGACCAATGTTCTCTAAATAATCAAAAGCTTCCTCAATCAGTCCATCCTCACCAGCTATTGCAGCTAGATTGATGTAGACTTCTGGAAATTTCGGTGCTAATTTCTCATAGATTTGTGCTGCCTGTGGATAGAAACCAATCCCTTCGAGATATGCAGCAAGTTCAAGAAGAACTTCATCTGAATCTTCCTCTAGGGCTTTTTGGAAAAAAGAATCAGCTCTTGACAAATCTTGTTGTTCTAGGGCTTCAAGCATTTGTTGACTATTGTTCACGATCAGTCTCCTCTACTGGCTCATAAAGTCCACTAACTTCTTTGTACCAATCAAAAATTGCTGAGATGACTACTTTTGCAGAAGCGTAGATTGGAATACCTAGCAATACACCCCAAATACCAAACATGGATCCCGAAGTTAATAGAACAAACAGAATGGTGATTGGGTGAATATTGAGTTGGCTTCCTAGAATCAATGGCGATACGAAGCGTCCTTCAATGGTTTGCTCAACAATAAAGACGATAATAACCTTTAGGAGCATGACAGGACCAGCAATCAGTCCCAAAACAAGCGCTGGAATCATAGCAAGGAAACTACCTAGATAAGGAACTAAATTGAGAATACCAGCTGTAATACCTAAAGTAACAGCATATCGAAGCCCAATTATCTTAAAGAAGATAATAAACATGATAGCTACGATAACGGCTACGGTAATTTGACCTCGCACATAATTGGAAAGTTGTTGATTGACTTCTGAAAGAACCTTACCAACTGGTTCTCTCAATTTATTTGGTAAAAATTGAGTAATATAGTCTCTTAGACCTTTACCGTCTCGAAGAAGGTAAAAGAGCATAAATGGCATGATAATTAGAGCAACAATCACTTGTGACGTTCCGCTAATAAGAGCACTTACCCAGTTAACAGCCTTAGAAGAAATATTACTTGCCCAAGCAGTTGCTTGTGTTGAAAAATTAGCTAGAACCTGCTCCAATTGAGGTCTAAAGTCATCTGGCAAACGCTTGGTTACGAGATCATCAATGACTTTATCAGCATCTTCGAGATAACTTGGGACATTTTGCGCAAAAATTACTACTTGACGTTGAAGGTTTGGAATTGCAACAGCTAGACCAATAATCAAGAGTACGGCAATAATGACGAAGATAATACTAATGGCTAAGACGCGGTTAATCTTGTACTTCTCCATCAAATCTACTAGTGGATTCAAGAGGTAGAAAAGTAGCCCCGATAAAATAACTGGCAACATGACTACTGATAAAAAGTCGATAACAGGGATAAACAAGAAGCTGATTTTACTAAGAATAAAAATATTCAGACCTAGTAACAAGGCTACTAAAAATACAGTAACAGCCTTATTATCTAAAAACCATTTAAAAAACCAAGATAAGGTAAAGTGTTTCTCTTTTTGTTCCATTTTTTCTTCCTTTCCTTTGTCCTAACATTATACCATGTTTTAAGAAAAATAAGGGATTTTTATAGTGCTTTAAAAAAGTACAAATTTAGCTTTTTGGCAAGAGTACAGGACTGTTTTATGATTTAGAATTTTCATCTAGTAGACCTTTTTATGTTATAATTGAATTATCTTTTTCTAGAGGTATGAATATGAAAGAAACAGTCTATTTTGGAACTTATACACGCCGTATTTCCCAAGGGATCTACAAGGCTGATTTTGATACGGAAACAGGCAAACTCTCAAATCTAGAGCTCTTTGCAGCAGAACCAAGTCCAACCTACCTAGCCTTTGATCAGCATCAGCATCTTTATACTGTCGGAAGCCATGATGGCAAAGGGGGAATTGCAGCATACAAAACTGATGGTAGTCTTCTTAACCATGTCGTTGAAGAAGGTGCTCCTCACTGCTATGTTGCAGTTGATGAGAAACGAGGGCTAGTCTATGGCGCTAACTATCATAAAGGTCAAGTTCTAGTCTATAAACGTAAAGAAGATGGCTGTCTTGAATTGGCAGACAAAGTTCAACACACGGGCCATGGTCCACATGAAAACCAAGCTTCTCCCCACGTACACTACACCGATTTAACACCAGACCAATATTTAGTAACTTGTGACTTAGGTACTGACCAAGTTACTACCTACGATGTCAGTCCAGAAGGAAAATTAAAGAAATTAGCAAGCTACAATTCTAATCCTGGTGCTGGAGCTCGCCACCTTGTTTTCCACCACCACTACAAGATTGCTTATCTCATTTGTGAACTCAATAGTACGATTGAAGTATTGATTTACGATGGTGTCGGAGAATTTGAACAAATGCAGGTCATTTCAACCTTACCAGATGACTATGATGGTTTCAATGGAACTGCCGCTATTCGTCTCTCAAAAGATGGTAAATTCCTCTACGCTTCTAACCGAGGACATGATTCTATAGCTGTTTATAGCATTTTAGCAGATGGAAGCTTAGAATTATTAGAGATTGTTCCAACGCATGGGAAAAATCCACGTGATTTTGATTTATCACCTAATCAGGAGTTCCTCATCGCTGTTCACCAGGATTCTGATAATGCGACAGTCTTTAAACGTAATCCAGAGACTGGTCGTCTTGCAGAACTTTCCAATGATTTCCACGTTCCCGAAGCAGTTTGCGTCACATTTTAAACTTAAAAAAATGAACTTGATTCTCAAATCAAGTTCATTTTTTTATAGTTTATTTCCGACATTGATACGGTTAATAGCACGTTGCAATGCAATTTTAGCACGGCGCTCTTGGTCGATTAAGTGTTTGTCATTTGCTTCTTCGATTTCACGTTCTGCACGAAGTTTAGCACGTTCTGCACGACTAACATCAATATCGCGCGCACGTTCAGCTGAGTCAGCAATAATGGTAATCACATTATTAGCAATCTCAATAATTCCTCCGTTTACTGCAATCCAGTTCACATGAGTATCATCATCGATGCGTTTAACCTTTACTTCATCAACTGCTAGAACCGCAATCATATTTTCATGTCGTGGCAAGATCCCCATCTCACCATCCAGAGTTCGTACCGATACAAAGCTGGCATGGTGATCATAGACGAGGCCATCTGGTGTCACGATCTGGACAGTTAAATGTGCCATAGATCACCTCTTAAAATCCCATTTTTTCAGCCTTAGCAATAACATCTTCGATTGAACCTACTCCACGGAAGGCATCTTCTGGAAGGTGATCGTGTTTACCGTCAAGTATTTCCTTAAATCCACGAACTGTTTCAGCTACTGGAACATAAGATCCTGGTTGACCAGTAAATTGTTCCGCAACGTTGAAGTTTTGTGACAAGAAGAACTGAATACGGCGTGCACGAGCAACCAAAGTCTTTTCTTCATCAGAAAGTTCATCCATACCAAGGATGGCGATGATATCTTGCAACTCATGGTAACGTTGAAGAACACGTTTCACTTCTGCAGCTACTGCATAGTGCTCTTCTCCAACAATTTCAGGTGCTAAGGCACGTGAGCTTGAAGCAAGTGGATCAACGGCAGGATATATCCCCAATTGAACCAATTTACGTTCCAAGTTAGTTGTTGAGTCCAAGTGAGCAAAAGCTGTTGCTGGCGCTGGGTCAGTATAGTCATCCGCTGGCACATAGATGGCCTGGATAGAGGTTACAGACCCCTTCTTAGTTGACGTGATACGTTCTTGCAATTGACCCATTTCTGTTGCGAGGGTTGGCTGATAACCAACGGCTGATGGCATACGACCCAAAAGGGCAGATACTTCTGAACCAGCTTGTGTGAAACGGAAAATGTTGTCAATAAAGAGAAGAACGTCTTGACCTTCTACATCACGGAAGTATTCAGCGATTGTCAAACCAGTAAGGGCAACACGCATACGTGCTCCTGGTGGTTCATTCATCTGACCAAATACCATGGCTGTTTTTTCGATAACGCCTGATTCTTTCATTTCCCAGTAGAGGTCGTTCCCTTCACGAGTACGTTCCCCAACACCAGTAAATACTGAGATCCCACCGTGTTCTTGGGCAATGTTGTGAATCAATTCTTGGATCAATACGGTCTTACCAACTCCGGCACCACCGAAGAGTCCGACCTTACCACCTTTAAGGTAAGGGGCAAGAAGGTCGATAACCTTGATCCCTGTTTCTAGAATTTCTGAAGAGGTAGACAATTCATCAAAAGTTGGTGCTTTTTTATGAATTGGCTGACGCTCTGCATCTTCACCAAAAGGAGCTTCCAAGTCAATGGTATCTCCCAAAACGTTGAAGACACGTCCTAGAGTTTCTTTCCCAACTGGTACTGAGATTGGACGGCCTGTGTCCAATACTTCCAAACCACGGGTTAAGCCATCAGTTGATTCCATAGCGATGGTACGAACCATACCATCTCCCAACTCCAAGGCTACTTCAAGGACGATTTTTGTTTTTCTTTCGTCATTTTTGTAGACGACAAGTGCATTATTAATCTCTGGTAGTTCCTCACCTGCTGCAAACATGACGTCTACAACGGGACCGATAACCTGAGCAATTTTACCTGAACTCATCTACTTCTCCTATTCTGTATAAGATACTATCGGTTCCTAGTATGACTAGGTCCTAAGTTCATTTCTCTGAGCAAGATACTTTATTCCAAAGCACTAGCTCCTGCTACGATTTCTGTAATTTCTTGTGTAATCGCCGCCTGTCTGGCACGGTTATACTGAATTGTCAAATCATTAATAACTTTTTTAGCATTATCTGTCGCTGTCTGCATAGCTGTCATCCCAGCAGCATTTTCTGCTGTTTTGGCATCAATAATAGCACTGTAAATCATACTTTCTGCAAACTGTGGCAATAGTTGTTCCAAGATTTCTTCACGACTTGTTTCAAGCTCAAATGTCAAGCTGTAGTTGTCATCTGCTTCATTTGGGTCCAAGTCGACAATTGGAAGCATCTGCTCCACACGCATTTGACTTGTCAGTGTATTCACGTGGTGGTTGTAGCAAACATAGAGCTCATCGAAAAGTTCATTTTGATACATTTCAATGGTTTTTGAAATAATCTTATGAACTTCATCGAAGCTTGGTTGACTGGCTAGACCACGCAATTCATAAATTGGCTGAATACCACGAGCTTTAAAGAAGTCTGCTCCCATACCACCGATACAGATGACTTCAAAATCATCACCTGAAGGATGGTATTCTTGCTGCAGTTCCATGACTGCCTTCAAGATTGAAGAGTTATATCCTCCAACAAGACCACGGTCAGATGTAATGACGATATAGCCTGTTTTTTTGACAGGGCGACTAATCAACATTGGATTCGTTGATCCGCCAGCACCATCTCCGTGAAGGATATCTGTAAGGAGTTTACGAACTTTTTGAGCATAGATTTGGAAGTTGCGTGCAGCTTCTTCAGAACGACCTAACTTAGCTGCAGAAACCATCTGCATGGCGTTAGTAATTTGACTAGTATTTTTCGTTGAGGCGATTTTTGTTTTAATATCATTTAGAGATACTGCCATCTGACACCTCTATTCTTATTGGAAGCTGGATTGATTGAGAAACTCGGTAATCGCAGCATCCAAGACTGCTTCATCTGGCAAGTCTTTTGTTTCACGAATAGTTTCCAAAATCTCAGGATGTTGGGCATCAAAGAAGGCATGAAACTCTTCCTCGAAACGGACAATATCATCTACAGATATAGTATCCAAGAATCCATGAGTCAAGGCATAAAGAATGGTTACTTGTTTCTCAACAGGTAGTGGTTTATGAACAGGTTGTTTCAATACTTCGACAGTACGACGACCACGGTTCAATTTAGCTTGTGTAGCTGCATCCAAGTCTGAACCGAACTTAGTGAAGGCTTCCAACTCTCGGTATGAAGCAAGGTCGATACGAAGAGTACCAGCAACCTTCTTCATGGCTTTAATCTGAGCTGAACCACCAACACGAGATACAGAAGAACCTGCATCAATAGCTGGACGAATACCTGCATTAAATAGACTATCACTTAGGAAAATTTGTCCATCTGTAATAGAGATTACGTTTGTCGCAATATAAGCTGAGATATCTCCTGCTTGGGTCTCGATAAATGGAAGAGCCGTGATAGATCCACCGCCAAGCTCATCAGATACTTTTGCAGAACGCTCAAGTAGACGGCTGTGAAGGTAGAAGACATCCCCTGGGAAGGCCTCACGACCTGGAGGACGACGAAGCAAGAGAGAAAGTTCACGATAAGCTACCGCTTGTTTAGATAGGTCATCATAAACGATCAACACATGCTTCCCTTGGTACATGAACTCTTCTGCCATAGCAACCCCTGCATAAGGAGCAAGGAAAAGCAATGGTGAAGGTTGGGAAGCTGAGGCTGTCACAACGATTGTATAATCCAAGGCACCGTACTGACGAAGTGTTTCTACTTGTGTACGAACTGTTGATTCTTTTTGTCCAATCGCTACATAGATACAAATCATATCTTGACCTTTTTGGTTCAAGATAGCGTCAATAGCGATAGTTGTCTTCCCTGTTTGACGGTCACCAATAATCAACTCACGTTGGCCACGACCGATTGGAACAAGGGCGTCAATAGCTTTCAAACCAGTTTGCAATGGTTCTGATACAGACTTACGTTGCATAACACCAGGAGCTGGTGCTTCAACTGGACGAGTCTTATCTGTGTTAATCGGACCCAAACCATCCACTGGACGACCAAGGGGATCGACAACACGTCCAATTAAGCTATCACCAACTGGAACTTCCATGATTTTCCCTGTACGACGAATAGTGTCGCCTTCGCGGATATCTGTAAAGTCCCCAAGGATGATAATACCGACGTCTGTTGATTCCAAGTTTTGCGCCATACCATAAGAGCCATTTTCAAAAATCAACAGCTCACCGCTCATGGCATTTTCAAGGCCATGTGCACGCGCAATCCCGTCACCGATATAGGTTACAACACCTGTTTCAGTCACATCAAAATTGGGTTTGAAATTTTCAATTTGTTGCTTAATTAAAGCGCTGATTTCTTGTGCGTTAATTGCCAAAAGAACACCACTTTCTATTTCAAATTTTCCTTAACAACTTTAAGTTGTTGTTTAATACTAACATCAATTGTCTTGTGATTGGCAAAAATAACAAAACCACCGATTAAACTATCGTCGATTTTTTCCTTAATGCTACGAACTCTTAGAGACATCTTTTTCTCGATTAGAGGAATTAGTCGTTCTTTCTGTTCATCAGTCAAAGGATGTGCAGACAAAATAGTCACTTCAAAACGATTGGTTTCTTTTTCAAGACGATTCAAGCAATCTACAATCACATCATAAAATAGGTTTGATCTGTGATTGTAAAGTAGAACCTCGATAAAGTTTTGCACTAAAGGTGACACAGAGTCTTGGAAAAAACGAACCGTTTTTTCTTTATCCGACTCATCTACTGCCACCTGAGCTAAAAAAGAAGGTAAGCCTGTTTCTTCAGCTACTTGCTTGATTTGAGACAAATCTGAAAAAATAGAATCTTCTTCTCCTTTTTCAATCACTAATTGGACAAAAGGCATGCTGTATTTTTCAATTACCTTTAGAGTCTTTTTGTCCATTAAGCTTCTCCTAGCTGATCGATATACTGATCAATGAGTTCTTTATGGGCTTGACTGTCAAGGTTTTGAGAGATGATTTTTCCAGCTAGACTGATTGTCAAGTCTGCTACATCTCCCTTAACACTTTGTAAAGCTTTAGCTTTATTTTGAGCAATTTCTTGGTTGGCTTTTTCTTTTAAGCGCCCTGCTTCAAGTTTAGCTTCGGCCAAAATATCAGCTTTACTTTTCTCAGCTGTTTCCTTTGCATTCTCGATAATCGTTTTAGCTTCGGTACGGCTACCTGCTAACTCAGCTTCGCGTTTGCTAGCAAGTTCCTCTGCCTTTTTACGGGCTTCCTCGGCACCATCAATATCTGAAGAAATCTTTTCAGCGCGTTCATCTAAGACACTGGTAATATTTCCCCAAGCATATTTCTTCACTAAAAAGATCAATAAAAGGAAGGAACCAGCGATCAGAATAAAGTCACCAATAATGGTACTAATAGTTAAATCCATCTTCTAATCCTCCTCTACTTACTCTTCCCCTTCATTTATTTTTTTACCAATGTACATAGATGACAACATGGTAAATACATAAGCTTGAATACATGAAATGAAAATCGAAAAGGCTGTCCATAACATGTTTGCAATAAAGGCAAAAGGATACCAATACAAGGCATGTTGTGACAAGGCCAATAGCAATCCTGCTAAAACCTCACCGGCAAAAATATTTCCGTATATCCGAATCGCCAAGGAGGCAAAATTGGTGAACTCTTCTAAAATGTTCATCGGAGTCATGAAGCCAGGTGTAACAAATGCTCTCAAATATTCTTTAACGCCTCTACGACGAACTCCTTCTACATGAGCGATCAAAGTGATCAATAATGAGAGGGATAAATCGTATCCAAGGTTGGCTGTTGGAGAAGTCCACAAGTTATAACCGTTTGTTGTTTGTACTTTTGCCATTAAACCAATATTATTGGCAACCAAGATAAACAAGAATAGAGAAAATAGGAACAAGGAATAGTCCTTGATGTATGAATCTCCAATGTTTGGTTTTGCAAAACTAACCACAAAGTCATAAATCATCTCAAGAGCATTTTGTTTGCCCTTGGGACGGATGGTCATTTTTCGACTTGCCCAATAGACAAAGGCGAAAACCATCAAAACAGTTACAAGAGACATGGCAAGCAGGGTCAAATCAAAGGATATTGGTCCAATATTAACGGTTGGATTCAAACTTTCTTCCATGGTTTGACACCTCCATTTCTAAATAGAGTTGTCTATTTAATGACAAATGCCATCGCTAGGGTTACAAAGAAGGTACCTTCTACAAAGGCAACACCAAGAATTAAAAGGCTACGTAATTGGTTAATAATTTCAGGTTGACGAGCGGCAGACTTGAAGAGATTACTCATAATCATTCCTTCAGCAATAGATACACCCATACAGGCAAGACAAAGTCCGAAAAATGTTAAATTCATGACGAATTCTCCTTTTTTAAATTAAATTTACCTCACTAGTTTAGTCCTAAAATTTTCTTTTGTCAACTTTTTACTAGTAATGAAAGCGTTTCGAATCATTTATTTCTAATTTTACGATTTTCAAGACAATCATATAGAAAATTTTATTGTCTTTTCATACAACTTTCACTACCTTTCCTTGTTTTCTGAAAACAAAAAACCGAGTTTTACAACTCGGATTTGTCAGTTCTTATCTGAAATAAATTGAGTAATGATTTTGACAAGCTGGATTAAATGCAGCATTACAAAATGGACAAGAGCCCGTCTCTGTATACTCCTCATACGTTAGTGTTTTCCCACAGGATCCACATAAGATAGGTCTATCCTCTTTCAGATTTAAAGGATAGGGAGAAAATATATGCGACTCCAGTTCATTATGACACTGATAACAGGCATAGTATTTCTGACACTCATAGCACTGTAAGGCTACGATATCCTTATCACCATGGTAATGAACACATCTGCTTTCATGATCTACTAGTAAGCCCTGAGCTTGAACCATTCTTTTTCCTTATCTAGGCACGAACTGTGACGCTTGTTCCATCTTCTTTGTAAAGATTGATCAGGCCTTCTTTCAAAGCACGTACCATGTCACCAGCTTCTACTGGTTGAGGAACCTTGATAGTCAAAAGTTCCATTGGATTTGGGGCGCGATCGATTTTATTTCCTTTGGCATCGTGAAGGTCTTCGATAAAAGTTTCAAAATGACGGAAGCCTGGTCCGTAGAACTCAACTTGGTCACCTTCATTGATAACGTTACGTTGGCGAATGGTTGCTGTTTGAGTTGCAGCATCATAAGCTACTACTTCAGCAACAAACTTGTATTCTGGAATCTTACGACGAGCTCCGAAAAGTTGCTCATTTTCAGATGGTGTTCCGTAGTAGAAACCTGTAGCCAACTCACGTTGGGCAACCTTCCACATTTCATCAATCAAGTCTTGCTTGATAGCTTCAAACTTTTCAGGACTCTCAAGATAGGCATCAACAGCAGCCTTGTAGCAGTTTGTTACTGTTGAAACATAGTGGATAGACTTCATACGGCCCTCAATCTTCAGACTATCCACACCATTTTCAATCATATCTGGGATATGGTCAATCATAGACATATCAACCGCAGACATAGAGAATTCTTCAGGAATTTCTCCTTTGAGACTCTTACGTTCCTTACCGAAGGGCATATCGTAAAGGTCATATTTCCAACGGCAAGATTGTGAACATCCGCCACGGTTGGCGTCACGCATACTCATGTGGTTAGAAAGGGTACAACGACCAGAGTATGAGATACACATCGCTCCATGAACGAAAGCTTCAATCTCAACATCTGTACGTTTGCGAATCTCTGCCAATTCTTCCATAGAAACCTCACGCGCCAAAACGACACGAGTCAATCCAAGTTCTTTCCAGAATTCTAGGGTTTCGTAGTTAGTCGCACTGGCCTGGGTTGAAAGGTGGATTTCAAGTCCTGGTGCTTCTGTTGCTGCAATCATAATCAAGGCTGGATCAGACACGATAACCGCTGAAATCCCAATATCACGTAATTTACGGAACCATTCGCCGGCCCCTTCTTCGTTTCCTTCGTGCATAACCATATTGGCAGCCACATATACCTTAGCTCCATACTTAGCCGCGAACTGAACACCTTCTTCCATTTGTTCGAAAGTAAAGTTCCCTGCACGGCTACGAAGACCATAGGCCTGACCACCGATAAAGACAGCATCTGCTCCATATTGAACAGCTACTTTTAGTTTTTCAAGTGTTCCTGCAGGTGATAGAACCTCAGGACGTTTCAAAGTTTTTGTCATGTTTTCTCCTATTTGCAATATAAAAGTTTGACACTAATCTTTACCATTTTATAGCAAAAAGGTTCTAAAATCAAGTTTTGATTGATTGTTTAGACAATTTTAATTTTCTTGAAAAGCTAAGCTCAGCGAACTGTTTCTATTTGCCAAGCACCCCAACCTTTAAAACGAATGGCCCCCTTTTGATCCGTTTTGTAAATCGAATTCCCAAATTCTTGGTTATTCCCCCCATTTTTTTCTTTAAATTTTTTCTTCTTGTCTACAGAAATGACAGTGATTTTAGGCTGAAAGATTTCGAAGACTTCGACATCTGTCTTTTTCTTCGATGCTTGCTGATGAGTTAGCACTACATCTGTTTGGATTTTTGGATAAGACTTGTTTAAGAACTTCTCCTCTATATTTCCAGTGACTAGAAAAGTTTGATTTAGTAGCTTTCCATACATTGCTATTGAGGCTTTACTATCCCTGTTTTGATTTTCGATTACTTCTAAACTACTCCCAAAAATAAATAACTGCTCTCCTGTTTTAATAGGACGTATTTTCAAGTTACTTTCTTTTAATTTATCCATAAATTCTCTTTTAGATAGAGTTTCTTCAGTTACTAGAATCTCTCCAAGATTGAAGGCTTTACTAATTTCTAGTAGATGGTCTAGCTGCTTAGGTTCACTATCCGTTAAAACAAGCTGATCAATCTTTGCCACTCCTCTACTTTTCAGATAGGGAATTAAACTCCGTTTGGCAACACTCGAGGTGACTTTCTCCTGCCAAGCTTCTTTTTTCTCAACTGCTAACTTTTCACCGACATCCAGTAATATTGTCTTTCCTGTCATGTCTCTTAGAAAAACGCTTCGTCCTTGCTCCACATCTAGGACCGTGATTTCATTTTCAATCGGGTGTTTGGTTACTAAAAAGAGACAGACAACAAATAAGATAAGCAAAGATACTTTCTTTAATTTTTTTCGATAGTCATAGATGAGGGATAAAGAAATTAAAAGAAAAACTAAAATCCAAAGACTCGGCTGACCAAAAACAAGAGGCCTGGTAGATAGCTGAGAAACATAGCGTATGATGTTTTCTAGCCATTCAAATAGAAAGTTGAACTGGGTGATGGGATATATAAATGACAGACAGAAGAGAATCGATAAAAGTGGCAATAGGACCATGTCAAACAAGAATGAAAAGACAAATGTCAAGAGAATGGACCACGGTTGAAATTCTGAAAAATAAAAAGATAGAATTGGCAGAATTCCCAAAGAAATAATACAACTCTCTCTAATCAAACCTTTTATCCCTGCTACTTCCTCACCAGTCATTGTCAGGATAAAGGCATAAGCACAGGAAAGAACTCCTCCAGCAGTTAAGAAAAAGTTCGGCATGATAAGAAATAGAATAAGAATCGTCAAAGCAAAATTATCAAGTGACTTAAAGCCATGTTGAGCCAATAGCTTTTGTAGAAGACTACGAATAACAGAAGCTGAGAACCCTGTCAAACCTGCATAGACCAAAGAAAAGGGATAGGCAAGCCATTTGAACTTCTCTTGCGTCAAACCTAATCGTAAGAGTGACTTTTTAAAAGCATTCATGAAGAAACCAACCTGCATCCCTGACAAAGCAAAAAGGTGAATAATCCCTAGACTGGAATAGAGTTCATTCATTTCCTCAAAATCTGTGTCCAAGTGCCCCAATAATAGACCGGTCATATAATTACGCATGGGGTCAGGAAAATTCCTTTTTATCCAGACAACTGCTTTTCTTCGTAAACTAGATAGATTTTCTCCGATATCCCAACTGCTTATTTTCTTTAATTCAACAATTTCTGATATGGTCAAGGTCTGATAAATTTCTTGAGTTTTAAGGTAGTTTCGATAATCAAATCCAGCAAAGTTATTTGCTCCTTGAGGAATAGCTAGTTTTCCTTTGACGACCATCTCATGCAGTTCAGATAACTCTTTAAACCTTTCCTTTTCAACTTCTGACTGGAGTTTATAATAGACTTGAAAAAGTCTACCATCAGCCTTGCCACGAAAGGATAAACTATCACCATTTACCTTGATGGTATCAGGCAAGATTCGTACCGTATTAACTGAGTCAATAAGATGTTGACTCGCTTCTTCTTGTTGCCATTTTTGAAATAAAAACCAGCTACCAAATAGTCCACACACCAAAAGGACCTTGGTCACTGTCTTCCATGAAAATTGAAAAAAGAGGCAGATTAGTAAAAAGACAAAGCCAAAAAGTGCTAAGACACTTGCTGAAAAGATAGCGTAGTAGAGCCATAACAAAAGAAAACTGAGATAGATCTTCGGGAAAGGAAAGCGACTAATCCACTGTAACATACTCTTTTAACTTTTCTATCGTTTTTGCACCAATTCCAGAAACCTTTTTGAGCTCATCAACTGACTTAAACTTACCGTTGGACTCACGATAGTCAATGATATCCTGAGCACGTTTGGCTCCCAACCCCTTGACTTGTTTCAATTCTTCTAAACTGGCTTTATTGAGATTGACTTTCTTATTTTCTTTGGTGCTGGAAGCATTTGACTGCACCTCTTGACTAGTAGCTTCTTCCTTAGTCGGAACATAGACAAGTGCTTCGTCACTAATTCTCTGGGCAAGATTGATAGACTTACTATCGGCATTATCTGTCAATCCCCCAGCTTTTTGGACAGCATCGTTAATCCGACTTCCTGCTGGCAAATCATAGATTCCAGGTGATTTAACAGCACCTTTGACATCGACAGTAATTAGATCTTGCTCCACTACTTCTTCCTTCTGATTTTTATCTTCCTTTTCATCCGTCGAATCCTTTGAAACAGTTGTAGCTTCTGTCTGCAAATTACTTTCCTTAGCAGGCGTTTGAACGACTGGTTTTAAGATGAAAAATCCACCCAAGACTAAACCCAAACCAGCACAGATGACAATGATTTTGTATTCTTTGATTTTCTCAATAAGTTCTTCCATATTTTCTCCTCTCTTAGCTTATTCGTAAGAGAAAGAAAAAACAGCTGAAAAATCTTTTCAACTGCTTAATAATTTATAGAAAAGTCTTCTATGGTCAATGGTTCTGAAAATAAGTTTACAAATTTTTCTTGCATTTTAAAGCGGTTTCATATACAATAAAATCATCACAAAAAATCAAAAAAATGTGATATAAAACTGAATCATCTGATAGAAAGTGAGTTATCTTTATGTTAATTGGAATTCCAAAAGAAATTAAAAATAATGAAAATCGTGTTGCTTTGACACCTGCTGGTGTACAGAGTCTTGTTGGTCGTGGTCACCGTGTCCTCATCGAAACAAATGCGGGTCTTGGATCTGGTTTTGCTGATGTTGACTATAAAAAGCAAGGTGCTGAGATTGTCGCTACAGCTGCTGAGGCTTGGGCTGCAGATTTGGTTGTTAAAGTGAAAGAACCACTTGCTAGTGAATATCAATACTTGCGTGATGATTTACTTCTCTTTACCTACTTGCACATGGCTGCTGCTCCTGAATTGGCAGATGCTATGTTAGCAGCGAAAACAACTGGTGTTGCTTATGAAACTGTACGCGATACTGAAGGTCAACTTCCTCTATTGGTTCCAATGAGTGAGGTTGCAGGTCGTATGGCTGTCCAAATCGGTGCTCACTTCTTGACGAAACAAGCTGGTGGTTCTGGAGTTCTTTTAGGTGGTGTCCCAGGTGTACCAAAAGGAAAAGTAACCATTATCGGTGGTGGTGTCGTTGGTACACACGCAGCTCGTATCGCTCTTGGTTTAGGAGCTCAAGTAACTATTCTTGATATCAGTGCTAAACGCCTAGCAGTCCTAGAAGACGTATTTGGTCACCAAATTCAAACTCTGATGTCTAACCCATTCAATATTGAAGCAAGTGTGCGTGAAGCAGACGTTGTTATCGGTGCCGTATTGATTCCTGGTGCTAAAGCTCCAAAATTAGTGACTGATGACATGGTTCAACAAATGCGTCCTGGTTCTGTTATCGTAGACGTTGCTGTAGACCAAGGTGGTGTTATTGCAACAGCTGACCGTGTGACAACCCATGATGAACCTGTATATGAAAAACACGGTGTCCTTCACTATGCGGTTGCCAATATTCCTGGAGCAGTTGCCCGTACTTCTACCATCGCCCTTACAAATGTGACTCTTCCTTATATCGAAGCCTTAGCAGGTAAAGGATTTAAGAAAGCAATCCTTGAAGATGCTGGTTTGCGTGAAGGGGTTACAACTTACCAAGGTCAATTGACTAGTCAACCAGTTGCTGAAGGTTTAGAACGTGACTATACACCTATTAGTGAGCTTGTTTAATAAGAAATTCAAAAAAAATTAAGAGCAGTTTTTCAACTGCTCTTTTTCTTTATTCTGTTTCTTCTTGATTTTCTTCAGCTTTGACAGGTCGAGGTTCATAGGCTCTGATAATCTGAGCAACGACTGGGTGGCGAACCACATCCTTGGCTGAAAAATGAACGAAATCAATCTGGTGAATGTTTTTAAGTTTTTCCTGGGCATCAATCAGACCTGATTTAACATTACGCGGCAGGTCAATCTGGCTAATATCACCATTGACAATCATTTTTGAATTAAATCCAAGACGAGTCAAAAACATCTTCATCTGCATGATGGTTGTATTTTGCGCTTCATCCAAAATGACAAAGGCATCATCCAGAGTACGTCCACGCATGTAGGCCAAAGGGGCAATCTCAATAATTTCTCGCTCCATGAGACGAGTTGTTTGGTCCTTCCCAAGAATTTGGTACAAGGCATCATAGACAGGTCGAAGATAAGGGTCTACCTTTTCCTTGAGATCTCCTGGAAGAAATCCCAAGCTTTCTCCAGCTTCTACTGCTGGACGAGTCAGGATAATACGCTTGACTTGACCACGTTTAAGAGCTGTAACAGCCAAGGTCACTGCTAGGAAGGTCTTCCCTGTACCAGCAGGTCCAATCCCGAAGGTAACATCATGATTCTTAACACTATCAACATAAAGTTTTTGTCCCAGTGTCTTGACCCGAATCGGCTTACCAGTATTGTCTTTGATAATCTCTTCTTCATAGAGGGCAACAAACTTATCGATTTCATTGTTTCTAACCATATTTATGGCTGTCACCACATCCGGAGTTCCGACAGTCATGCCACGATTAACCAAGACCATCAAGGCTTGAATGACTTGTCGTGCTTCTTCACAAGAAGACTCCTCTCCCAAGACTTGTACAATCTCTGTACGAGCATGGATGATAACATCTAACTCATCCTCCATCAAGCGAAGATGGCGTTCATTGGAACCAAAAAGATGAAACAGGTCATCTGGATGACTTAACTGAATGTCTATTGAATGTTCCTTCAAATAAAGAACCTCTCTAACTCTTTAATTTCTTTTTATTATAACAAAGGCTTTGAGAAATTGCTATCCCTAACAAGATTAATGTTCTAAATATTCCTGCCAGATGCGATCGAAGTCTCCCATATTAAAGGAAAAACTGGCATGTTCTTCTAAAAATCGACTGACTTGATCAAAATCGTCCGTATGTTTTGGGAAGGCAGACTCATCAAAGGCAAGATCCGCTAAAATAGCTTTGGGACTATTACTTTTAGGATTTCGTTCTGTCATAAGCCATGTATAAAATGATTTTCTCATAAGTCTCCCTATATTAACTCAGTACCAAACTGGTCTTGTTTAATCTTTCCAGCCTTCATTAATCCACCAAGTGCTTTTTTAAACTGACCTTTCGAAATACCAAATGTTGCTTTAATGTCATCTGGTGATGATTTGTCATTTAAGGTCATGAAGCCACCATTACTTTCCAAGTAAGTCAGAATCATTTGTGCATCATTTTCTAACATCTCAAAAGAGCGTGGTTTTAGTGACAGATTAAGAGTTCGGTCAACTTCACGGAAACCAATGACACGCGCATCTAACACTTGCCCTAAACGTGGCTCTGCATAGCGCTCACTTGGATGGATAAATCCAAGCATGTTGTTTTCTGGTAGATAGACAAAAGTGCCTGATAACTTAAGACGATAAACGATTGCCGGCCAGTTCTGATTTTGCATGTTGTTGTAGGCAGGACGAGCCAAACGTTGGAAGTCTTCCTGATAAGCCAAGATTCCCCAGATACGGTCTTTCTTGTCTACTTCTAGCCGAACATAGAGCTTATCGCCCTTCTTAGGCCAGAGCTCTTTCAGTTCAGGCAGGATATCAAGTGACACAACAATCTCCTTGTCAGGGAGCCCTGTATCAACAAAAACACCCAAATCCTTACGAACCTCCGTTACTGTACCCCAACCAAATTGATCCTGAGTTGCAGTCACTTCTTGAGTTGTCAAGCGAAGTTTTTGCTTCATGTCTGTGTAGGCAAAACCTTTAACAGTATCACCAACCGCATGCTGACCTTCTTCCTTAGCAAGAGCGTATGTTTGACCATCCTTTTGAACAAAGTAAAAACGCTCATTTTCATCGATGATAAGTCCAACGATAAAACTTGCAAGATTTGTATTCATGTTTCCTTCTTTCGAATAAAACTCAGCCAGCAATGCCAACTGAGTTTTTCTGTTTATTTCTTAGACTTCCAAGATTTCTTTTTCTTTATTGGCAGTCATGTCGTCGATGTGTTTAACAGCATCGTCTGTCGCTTTTTGAATATCTTTTTCAAGAGTCTTCAATTCATCTTCAGTGATTTCTTTAGCTTTTTCTTGTTTCTTAGCTTCATCCATAGCATCACGACGGATATTACGGATAGCTACTTTAGCATTTTCACCAACTTTTTTCACTTCTTTAGCGAGATCGCGACGAGTTTCTTCTGTAAGAGCTGGGATAACCAAGCGAATAACAGAACCATCGTTAGCTGGTGTAATACCAAGATCTGAAGCGTTCAAAGCACGCTCGATATCCTTCAATGAAGATTTATCAAATGGTGTTACCAATAAAACACGCGCTTCAGGAATCGTGATAGAAGCGATTTGGTTCAGAGGTGTTTCGACACCATAGTATTCAACAGTAATACGGTCAAGCAAGCTAGCGTTAGCACGACCTGCACGGATACCACCAAATTCACGAGCAAGTGAGTGGTGAGATTGAGTCATTCTCTCTTTAGCTTTTTCTACAATTGCGTTAGCCATAATTTTTCTTATTCCTTTTCTTCGATATTGTTTGAAACAGTTGTTCCGATATTTTCACCAAATACAACACGTTTGATATTGCCAGGTTGGTTCATATTAAAGACTACCAAGTCAATATCGTTATCCATAGATAGAGTTGAAGCTGTTGAATCCATGATACGGAGTCCTTTATTAATAACATCACGGTGAGTCAATTCTTCAAATTTAACAGCCGTTTTATCTTTCTTAGGATCCGCATTGTAGACACCGTCTACACCATTCTTAGCCATCAAAATAGCGTCCGCCTCAATCTCAGCTGCACGAAGAGCCGCTGTTGTATCTGTAGAGAAGTAAGGTGAACCAATACCTGCGCCAAAGATAACGATACGTCCTTTTTCAAGGTGACGAAGTGCACGTCCACGAATATAAGGCTCTGCTACTTGTTGCATGGCAATAGCTGTTTGTACACGAGTATCAACACCAGCTTGTTGCAATGAATCTGCCATCACAAGAGCATTCATGACTGTCCCAAGCATTCCAGTGTAATCCGCTTGAACACGATCCATACCAGCTTCTGCCGCAGGTTCGCCACGCCAAAGGTTCCCACCACCGATTACCAAGGCGATTTCAATTCCTAGCTCGTGAACTTCCTTGATTTCTTGGGCCATACTTTGGACGGTTTTGATATCAATACCGACACCACGTTCGCCAGCAAGGGCTTCACCAGATAGCTTGATTAAGATACGTTTATACTTAGGTTCTACCATTTTCTCTCTCCTTTTTTCATCCTACCTATTTTATCACAATTTCAAGGATTTTTATAGTATCATGAGCAATTCTTTCAAAAAAATTAGACAGATAAAAATTTCTCTAAATCAGACAAGGCGCGTTCTGCGATTTTCTCATAACGAGCCTTTTTATCACGAATACGCTCACCTTCTAACTCCTTGATAATCCCAAAGTTGACATTCATGGGTTGGAAGTGTTTGCTATCAGCATGAGTTATATAATGAGCTAAACTTCCGATTGCAGTTGTCTCTGGGAAAATAGCTTCGCTTTCTCCCTTGAAAAGACGAGCTGCGTTAATACCTGCAACCAAGCCTGAAGCGGCCGACTCAACGTATCCTTCTACACCAGTCATCTGACCAGCAAAGAAGAGGTTGGACTGTTTCTTAGAACGATAAGTCTGCTCAAGGAGTTTTGGAGAGTCCATGTAGGAATTGCGGTGCATAACACCATAGCGAACGAACTCTGCATTTTCAAGACCTGGAATCATTTGGAAGACACGCTTCTGCTCTCCCCATTTGAGGTGAGTCTGGAATCCCACGATATTGTAGAGACTTCCCGCCGCATTATCTTGACGAAGTTGAACGACTGCGTAAGGAGTTTTAAAGTCACCATCACGAGGTCCCTTGTAGTCTTCTGGATATTCTAGACCAACTGGTTTCATAGGTCCATAGAGCATGGTTTTGATACCACGTTTGGCCATGACCTCGATTGGCATACAACCTTCAAAATATTTTTCTTTTTCAAAAGAGTTAAGAGGTGCTTCTTCTGCATTAACCAAGGATTCATGGAAATCCATAAATTCTTGTTTGGTCATTGGAGCATTGAGATAAGCTGCTTCTCCCTTATCATAACGTGATTTGAGATAAACCTTGTTCATATCAATGGTATTGACGTCTACGATTGGAGCCGCCGCATCATAGAAATAAAAACCGTCCCCCCCGTTAAGAGCGTGAATCTTTTCAGCAAGAGCATCACTAGTCAAAGGACCAGTAGCGACAACTGTAATAACATCGGTCGGCAATTCTGTAATCTCGTCACGAACTACTTCAATCAAGGGATGATTGGCAATTTTTTCAGTAACCATTTGAGAAAAACCGTTACGGTCAACCGCGAGAGCACCACCAGCAGGAACACGTGTTGCTTCTGCCGATTCCAAGATAAGAGAACCTAGACGACGCATTTCTTCTTTGAGGAGACCGACAGCATTTGTAAGAGCGTCTCCACGCAAGGAGTTTGAGCAAACCAACTCTGCAAAATTGTCTGTTTTGTGTTGTGGTGTTGATTTAACACCACGCATTTCATAAAGTTTAACAGGAATGCCACGTTCTGCAATTTGAAAGGCTGCTTCTGACCCTGCTAAACCGGCACCGATAACATTGATATAAGATTGAGACACGACACTAATACCTCTTTGGATGTAACATAAGTCCAAATTAAAACAAGCTACCGGACTGTTTGACACCCACAAATCTTTCTAATTTTTCTTTTACTAGTATAACAAAAAAAGGGAAGAAGGAAAACTTCCCTGTTTAGTCATCCGATTGATTCTCTTCCCAATCGTGATAAGCTGCGTAAAGCTGGCTTTTGTTCCACTGATAAATTTTAGCGACTTCCTTAATGGCTTGATTTTTCTTGATTCCTTGTTGGATACGTTCTTGGATTTCTGAGAACAAGTCCTCTTCATCCTTATCTTCTACTTCTTGACTAGCACCTTCTACGATGAGAAGGCACTCGCCCTTGAGCGGTGTTTGAGAAATATTTTCTAATAATTCAGTAATACTTCCACGTTGGTATTCTTCATAAATCTTAGTCAATTCTCGAACTAAGACAATCGAGCGATTTCCGTATACCTCTAGCATATTTTCTAACGTATCGGCCACACGGTGAGGCGATTCATAGAAAATCTGAGTCTCTGGATAAGCTTTTTTCGATTCAAAAAATTGCTTTTGTTGTCCCGATTTTCGAGGTAAAAATCCATAAAAAATATGCGGTTGTGGTGCCAACCCACTAGCTATTAAGGCAGAAATTCCTGCACTAGCACCTGGAACTGTTACAACTGCGATATCTTCTTCAATTGCCGCCTTGACCAAATCATGACCTGGGTCAGAAATACTAGGCATCCCTGCATCAGATACTTGGGCAAGATTTTGACCTTGCTTCAACAACTCAATCAAATCAGGAATCTTTTCCTTGGCATTGTGCTCATGAAAACTGATTTGTTTGGTTGAAATATCGAAATGCTTCAGCAATAGACCAGTATTTCGAGTATCCTCGGCAGCAATCCAGTCCACTTCTTTCAAGGTCTGAATGGCACGAAAGGTCATATCCTCAAGATTTCCAATTGGAGTTGCGACAAGATATAACTTACCATAAGGTGACTGACCTTTAAAACTTTTTTGAATCTGCATGCTTACTCCCTAAACAACAATTCATCACAAAACATACATTCTGCATCTTGTTCACGACGTTGACCGTAAAAATCGCGACACACATGAAAACCGTCGTCATAGATTCGGCTCACGTTTTCTCTAACATGCTTGGTCTTAGTTGGAGCTGTTTCTTCTTCCTCATTCAGACGCTCCCTCAGTTTATCGTTCTCTAAACGAAGAGCTGTATTCTCTTCTACAACACTCTTGAGATTTTTTTTGATGGCTTCAACATCTGCCAAGGTTGCCAACAACTGTTGAGAAAAATCATCTAAGGCATCAAATAATTCTTTCTTGTTCATGAACAGCCCTTTCTTTTTCTGTTTTCATGTTCATTTTATTGTAAAACTAGGTATTCCAAAGAATTTTGGAAAGACACATTTGCTTTCCACATTTTTCTGGCTTCGAGAAGGTTTTGCAAGATTGTACGTGCTACATTTTTTTGAATCTCTTGACCTGCTAAAACTTCTAAAATTCTAAAGACTTGGTCTTGTTTTTCTTTGTCATCTGCTAAACTAGCTAATTTTGCGACCTGTAAATAAGTTTCCTTTTTCCCAGCATCTAACCAAGAATAAAATCGTTCACTTTCTTCAACTAGAGTCCAAAAACTTGTTTGATTTGTCAGTTTTTCAGCTTCTGCTTGCGATTGGCTAAACTCAGCTAAAAGCCTTGCTTTATTTTTGACCAATCCTGCTTGTTCAAGTTGATTCCTTAGGCTTTCGACTTGTTTCCTAAATTGGAAAATTTGTGTCCGACTCCGGATAGTTGGTAAAATCTGCTCTTGATCATTAGTTAAAAAGAAAATATAGATTTCACTCTGAGGTTCCTCAATAACCTTAAGTAGTGAGTTGGCAGCGTTAACATGCATTTTTTCAGCTTGTTCAATGATAAAAACCTGACGTTGATTTTCGATTCCTGATTGAGAAAACTGACTAACTAATTCTCTAATTCTCTCCGTTTTTATAATCTGATTAATCGGACGAATAATGGTTACATCTGGAAATTCTTCTTGATTAATCAACTTACAATTTCGACAAGACTCGCAGGGTAAGACCCCTTGTTTTTCCGTGCAGAACAAACTCTTAGACAGAAATAAGGCCATCTCCATGCTTCCGAAATACCCTGAAAAGAGATAGGCATGATTCAGCTGTCTTTGTTCTATGATGTGAACAAAACGTTCAAATTGCTGAGGTTGACAAGCTTTTAATTGCTCTTGATTCATTCTGTCAGCCCCATTCTGTCAAATAAGACTTTCTTAGTATTTTCAATTACTTGATCTAGTGGTAAACTGGCATCGATTTTTGCAATGCGTTCAACTTCTTTTTCAAGAAGGGAAAGATATCCTTGACGAACTCTTTTGTGCAAGTCTAAGCCTTCCAAGTCCAAACGGTTAACTTCTCGATCACTGTTTGCCGCGATTCGTTCAAGCCCCTTCTCCACTTCAATATCAAAATAAAGTGTCAAATCTGGTTTAAGACCATCTGTCGCAAATTGGTTGAGCCAATCAATAGCTTCAATATCTAAACCACGACCAAAACCTTGATAAGCAACGGAACTATCAATAAAACGATCCATGATGACCAGTTTCCCTGCTGAAAGTGCTGGTAAGACCTTTTCCACTAGGTGTTGTCTACGACTAGCAATATAGAGTAGAAGCTCTGTCTTGGCATCCATTTGAGTATGACTAGGATCTAAAATAACTTCTCGAATCTTCTCACCAATCAATACTCCACCTGGTTCACGTGTTGTTAAAACCTCTATATTTTTTTCTTCTAACACTGGAAGGATAGCTTCAAGCACACTCGTTTTCCCAGCTCCCTCTGGCCCCTCTAGAGAGACTAAAAATCCTTTTGACATGACGAACTCATTTCTTTTTTTCTTCCTTCTATTTTATCAAAAAAAGAGGCATTTGTGAAAAGCTTTTTAACCTAATAAAAATTTATTCTGAAAAACTAGTATATACATTCGTTAATAAATAAGATAATTATTTAATTAAGTTTCTATATTCATAATCAACTACCATACTGTCTTATTTTGTCTTTGTATAACTAGAAAAAAAGAACCTTGCATAGCAAGATTCTTTTAATGTCTGACTTAAATAATTGTTCTTCTGGGAACTAAATCGAATTAAGCTTCGATTTCTGTAACCATACCTGAACCAACAGTACGTCCACCCTCACGGATAGAGAATGTAGTACCTTGTTCTACGGCGATTGGGTGGATCAACTCAACGTCGATTGTCACGTTATCACCTGGCATTACCATTTCAGTACCTGCTGGAAGTTCGATTGAACCTGTAACGTCAGTAGTACGGAAGTAGAATTGTGGGCGGTAGTTGTTGAAGAATGGAGTGTGACGTCCACCTTCTTCTTTAGTAAGGATGTAAACTTCACCTTTGAATTTAGTGTGTGGGTTGATTGAACCTGGTTTAGCGATAACTTGTCCACGTTCGATTTCGTCACGTTGAACACCACGAAGAAGGACACCTACGTTATCTCCTGCAAGACCTTCGTCAAGTTGTTTACGGAACATTTCAACACCAGTAACAACTGCTTTTGAAGTTTCTTCTTTGATACCAACGATTTCGATTTCATCGTTGACACGAACAGTACCACGGTCGATACGTCCTGAAGCAACTGTACCACGTCCAGTGATTGAGAATACGTCTTCGACTGGAAGAAGCAATGGTTTGTCAGTGTCACGTTCTGGTTCTGGAATGTACTCATCAACAGTGTTCATCAATTCCATGATGATGTCTTCGTATTTAGAGTCACCTTCAAGAGCTTTAAGAGCTGAACCTTGGATAACTGGAAGATCGTCACCTGGGAAGTCGTATTCTGAAAGAAGGTCACGGATTTCCATTTCAACCAATTCAAGCAATTCTTCGTCATCAACCAAGTCGATCTTGTTCATGAAGACGATAAGGTGTTTAACACCAACCTGACGTGAAAGAAGGATGTGCTCACGAGTTTGTGGCATTGGTCCGTCAGTTGAAGCTACTACAAGGATAGCTCCGTCCATTTGAGCGGCACCAGTGATCATGTTTTTAACGTAGTCCGCGTGTCCTGGAGCGTCGATGTGAGCGTAGTGACGTTTTTCAGTTTCGTACTCAACGTGCGCAGTGTTGATTGTGATACCGCGTTCGCGTTCTTCTGGAGCAGCATCGATAGACGCATAGTCTTTAGGTTGGTTAACTGATGAAGGCAAGCGACGTGCCAAAACAGTTGTGATAGCTGCAGTTAGGGTAGTTTTACCGTGGTCAACGTGTCCGATAGTACCAATGTTAACGTGTGGTTTACTACGATCGTATTTTTCTTTTGCCATTTGAGTAAAAGCCTCCAATAAAATATATTTTATAGATAGACAGTAGGCAATACAGTCTAACTTTCCTTACTATTTTATCAAATTTTAGCTAAATTGCAAGTGTTTTACAAAGTTTTTATCAATTATTCTTATTCTTACTCTAAGTACTAGATTTATTGATAAAAAAAGAAACAGATGAATCCGTTTCTTTTTTTATCTTTATTTTTCTCCCACTTCTTGTACTTCTTTATGTTTTTCATAAAGTCGAACTAGGAATTTGGATATTTCTTTGAGAATTGAGTAGGTAGGAACAGCTACGATCATACCTACGACACCATAGATATTACTTGACAACAATAATAGGACGAGAATTGTTATCGGATGAACCTTCATAACACCACCCACAATTCGAGGGTATAGGATATTCCCATCTACTTGTTGGATAATCAACATATAGATAACTGCGATAATCATCTTTTGAGGATCTGTAAACAGATTTGAAATAATCATCGGGATTAATCCAATACTCGGTCCAACATAAGGAATCAGATTCGCTAAACCTGAGAAAATAGCAAAAACTAAGGCATATTTTAAGCCAATTATACTATAGCCGATAAAAGCCAAACACCCGATAATGAATGCATCTATTGATACTCCACTTATGTAACGAGAAATCGTCGCATTCAAGCTTGTTATTAAACCAGATATATTGAGTTTGTCTCGTTTTAAAATCGTTCTCTCTAGCATCGGTAAGAATTTATGACCATCTAAAAGGAAATAAATCAAGAAAACCGGTGTCATAATGATAATTAGAACAGTGCTTACTAAAGCTGAAAGGACACTTCCAACACTATTTGTCACACTATTTAAGATATTCTGTAAAATATCGATGTAAGAAAGATTTAATTGTTGAATTGTTTGTTGAATATCTAGCTCTTGGAAAGCAGGATATTTTGATAATTCTATTACTAAATCTTGGAGTCGACCATAAATACCTTGACTGGAATTGATTAAACTACTCAACTGATTGATCAAAATCGGTAAAAGATATACTACACCTATCACCAGAGAACCAACGAGAACACAAAGGGTTAACAAAATCCCAATGATTCGATTAATTTTGCATTCCTTCTCTAAAAAAATGACAATTGGATTTGTTAAGTAGTAGAGAAATCCTCCTAATAAGAAGGGAATCATGATTGTATTTACAACACTTACAAATGGTGTAATAATAGCACCCATTTCTCTCCATAAGTAGAAAATAAGGGTTATTAACAATATCTCAGTGGTCCAGAAGAATAATTTATTTCTCCGAAACATAAGCCACCTCCTCTTTTTCCTATTTTACCATATTTCGAAAAAGATTGATAACCTACATTATAAAAACAAGAATATTTTTTGTCTTTATGATAGAATAAAGTTACTATGAAGAAATTATTTTTAACATTCCTAACACTTATTTCATTTGGTTCTGCTACTACTGTTTTTGCTCAGGATTTTGATGTCGCAGCAAAACATGCCATCGCTGTTGAGGCTAACAGTGGTAAGATTTTATATGAAAAAGATGCGACCCAACCGGTTGAAATTGCCTCTATCAGTAAACTACTTACTGTTTATCTAGTATATGAAGCTCTAGAACAAGGAAAAATCACTCTTTCTACCCCAGTGGAAATTTCAGATTACCCCTACCAGCTCACAACCAACTCCGAAGCAAGTAACGTTCCTATGGAAGCTCGTAACTACACTGTTGAAGAGTTGCTAGAAGCAACATTGGTATCTAGTGCCAATAGTGCAGCTATCGCGTTGGCAGAAAAGGTTGCTGGATCAGAAAAAGACTTTGTCGATATGATGAAGGCTAAACTTCTTGAATGGGGAATTCAAGATGCTACTCTCGTCAATACAACTGGTCTAAATAATGAAACTCTTGGGAATAATATCTATCCTGGTTCTAAGAAAGATGACGAAAATAAGATGAGCGCCTATGATGTTGCAGTTGTCGCTCGTAATCTTATCCTCAAATATCCTCAGGTTTTAGAAATCACAAAGAAACCTTCTTCCACTTTTGCAGGAATGACTATTCATTCTACAAACTCAATGTTAGAAGGTATGCCTGCCTACCGTGGGGGAATTGACGGCCTAAAAACTGGAACTACTGATAAAGCAGGGGCATCATTTGTCGGCACGACTGTAGAAAAAGGAATGCGTATTATTACTGTTGTCCTTAACGCTGACAACCAAGATACCAATCCTTACGCTCGTTTTACAGCAACTTCAGCTCTTCTAGACTATATCTCATCTAATTTTGCTCTCCAAACAATCGTTAAGCAGGGGGAAAGCTACCAAGATAGCAAATCTCCAGTTTATGACGGAAAGCAAGATACGGTTACATCAGTCGCTAAAGAAGATATAAAAATTGTTCAACGTCTTGGTAGTCGAGCAGCATCAAGTGTTACATACACACCTGATACTACTGAGCATGTTGCTCCTCTAGAAGCAGGTACAGTCGTTGGGCATCTGACTTACGATGACAAAGACTTAGTCGGTCAAGGTTATATCACCACTGACAAACCTACCTTTGAAATGGTTGCTGATAAAAATGTAGAGAAAGCCTTTTTCTTAAAAGTATGGTGGAATCGTTTCGTTCGATTTGTAAATGAAAAATTATAAAAAAATCGCGAGAAATCGCGATTTTTTCTTTATTCATTTTCAGCTACAGTCGAATGTTTATAGCCATAAGTAAAGTAGATAATAACTCCTATTAATAAGGCAATCCCAAATGCCATCCATGTTTCAAGAGTATATTGAAGCATGAATGAGAGGCAGATCAGAATAGATAAGATTGGCAAAAAAGGAACCAGGGGAGTTTTGAACTCGCCCTCTTTTGGCATGCCCTTGTCTTTTCTCAATTTGATAATACCGTAGGCTAGGAGAATAAGATAGGCTAAGGTGCAGATATTGAGAAAGGCTGCGATACTTGCTAGAGGGAAGATCCCCGCTGCAATCGCTGAAACAACACCTGTTAAAATGGTCGCATTCTTTGGAACACGACTTGTCTTAGTCACTTCTTTAAAAGTCTTAGGCAAGAGCCCATCACGTGCCAAACTATAAATCATTCGAGACAAGGCATATGTCATTGAAATACATACTGTAATCAAGGTAAAAATAGCAACCAGAGAAACATAATTAGCCACCCAACCAATACCAATGCTTCTAAGAGCAAAAGCCACTGCATCATCAACATTGAGCTTGCTATAGTGAACAACACCAGTCAATACTAGGGTAACCAAAGCATAGAGAATGGTTACAATCATCAAGGATAAAACAATTCCACGTGGAATATTTTTCTGAGGATTTTGAATTTCATCAACTGCCATAGAAATGGACTCAAAACCTAAGAATCCAAAGAACATGAGCGAAGCACCTGCCATAATCCCAGTGCTTCCACCATAAATCTGACCAAAACCAAATGGAGCAAAGTCTGACCAATTTTCAGGTTTAATGTAGCAAATTCCAACTAAGATAAATAAAGCAAGAGCAGAAAATTTCAAGACTACTAGAATGGAATTAAAGCGTAAAGCTGTTTTTGAATTTAATAAGACAAGACCAGTAACAAGAAGAATGACTAAAATTGGCAGGAGATCAATATAGTTACCTTGTGCTGGGTTAAATGTCCCATTTAGAGCTTGAGGCAGAGAAATTCCATAATGACTAAGCAAACCTTTAAAGTAAGCAGCCCAACCTGAAGCCACACCAGAAACAGCTGTCATAAATTCCATAATGGTTAACCAGCCAGCTATCCAAGCAGGAAATTCTCCTAAAATTGCATATAAATAACTATAAGCACCACCAGTTGCTGGAACACGAGATGCAAACTCCGCAAAAAAGAGAGCAGATAAGGAAACACAGATAGCTGAGATAACGATAGATACAACAAGGGCTGGACCTGCTAATGTAGCTGCAGCTGTTCCTGTAATGGTAAAAATACCAGTTCCCACCATAGCCCCAATTCCTAAAAGAATTAAATCCCATAATTTCAAATGACGATGCATTTCTGTTTTACTTAGACTGAAATCTTTGGTTCTAAAAATATTCATACTTGATCTCCACTAATAATAATTGTTATATTTTACCACAAATAATGGATTTTGTGAATATTTATAAGATGCTATCATAAAAAAACTGAACAAATTTAATATTTGCTCAGTTTTTATTTATAATTAAAATTCAACAGTTATTAGACTTCATAGTATGGAAACGGACGGTCACTATCTAATGGACGATTTGGAATTTCTTGTTCCAAAATAGCACGCCATCCAGATATTAATTCTTCAAAAGTCAATTTGGCTTCAGGAGAAGCTGTTGTAATCTTTCGACCAAACCAAGCCATGGTTGCAGTTTCAAACTGAAGCATAGCGTAGTCGATTACCGGTACATTTGCCTCTTCATAATTCTCATTTACTGCTTGGGCAACTTCTGATGCTTGTGGAAGAAGTTGATTGCTGATTTTATCGACAACACTTGCGTCCATCTCTCTCCATGAAAGTAATTGACCATCTACCTGATAAAAGAGCTCAAAGGTTTCTTGATTTTTCTTAAAATTGGTAAGAACAAAAGCACGTTCTACTGCCTCTGGACCACCAACAGCCTTGACAGCGTTTATAAGGAGATTTTCTTCCATTTGTCTCCAATAATCATCAGCTTCTGCTTCAAGATCAAAAACAAATGCCTGATCCAACTCTTCAATCGGTGCTTCTCCCTTATTCACTTTTTCAATCGTTCCAAACAATCGCTTTAAGAATCCCATTTACTTCTCCTTTTGGGTTTTACCCGACTGACCCTTCCATTTCATAGCTAATCAAGCGGTTAAGCTCAACAGCGTATTCCATCGGAAGTTCTTTGGTGAAGGGTTCTACAAATCCCATGACAATCATTTCAGTTGCTTCTGTCTCTGACAAGCCACGACTCATAAGGTAATAGAGTTGTTCTTCTGAAATCTTAGAAACTTTGGCTTCGTGCTCCAAAGCAACTTGTGAGTTATGAATTTCATTAAACGGAATGGTATCTGATGCTGATAAGTCATCCATGATAATGGTATCACACTCAATGTGAGAAACAGATTTCTTAGAGTTCTTGTTAAAGGTTACTTGTCCACGGTAGTCAACCTTCCCTCCGCCTTTGGCGATGGATTTAGACACGATTGACGAGCTTGTATGTGGTGCATTGTGAATCATCTTAGCACCAGTATCTTGGTGTTGCCCTGCATTGGCAAAGGCAATCGAAAGCATAGTTCCACGCGCACCTTCTCCATCAAGGTAAACAGATGGATATTTCATAGTTGTTTTGGCACCCAAGTTTCCATCAATCCACTCAACAGTCGCATCTTTCAAAGCTTTAGCACGTTTGGTTACCAAGTTATAAACGTTGTCAGACCAGTTTTGAATAGTCGTATAACGCATATAAGCCCCGTCCAAAGCAAAGATTTCTACAATGGCAGCGTGCAAGCTGTTGCTTGAATAAGTTGGCGCTGTACATCCTTCTACGTAGTGGACACTTGCTCCCTCATCAACGATGATTAAGGTACGTTCAAACTGTCCAGTATTTTCATTGTTGATACGGAAATAGGTTTGAAGTGGAATATCTACCTTGACACCTTTTGGTACGTAGATAAAGGTTCCACCTGACCATACTGCTGAGTTGAGGGCTGCCAACTTGTTATCTGTCGGCGGTACCAACTTAGCAAAGTATTGCTTAAACAAGTCTGGATATTCCTTGAGGGCAGAATCTGTATCTGTAAAGATAATTCCTAACTTCTCAAATTCTTCCTTCATGTTATGGTAAACCACTTCTGACTCATACTGGGCAGAAGCTCCAGCTAGATAGGCACGCTCAGCTTCAGGAATCCCGATTCGTTCAAAGGTTTCTTTGATTTTTTCAGGAACGTCATCCCAGGAACGAGCTGGTTTATCAGATGGTTTTTGGTAGTAGATCAAGTCATCAAAGTCAATCTCTGACAAGTCTGCTCCCCAAGTTTGCATGGGCATTTTTTTGAAGGTTTCATAAGATTTCAAACGGAATTCCAACATCCACTCAGGTTCTCCCTTAGCTGCTGATAGTTCACGAATGACATCTTCATTCAATCCTTTTCCTGTCGATAGGACAGGCTCTACATCGTCATGGAAACCAAATTTATATTCACCAAGATCAATTGGTTTTGGTTCTACTCTTTCTTCAGCCATAATATCCTTTCTTTCATTCTTTATTTCTAATGATTTATAAGACAAAGAAAGCTTGTCTTATTTGTTTTCTTGGTCTTCAATTGTTTTTTTAAGGGCATTCCAAGCTAGAGTTGCGCATTTGATTCGTTGAGGAAACTTGGCAACTCCAGATAAGAAAGCTGCATCTCCAAGTTGATCTTGACGCTCATCCTTTTGACCTTGAACCATTTCAGAAAAGATGGTTGCAAGTTCTAGAATTTCTTGCTTGGTCTTGCCCAAAACAGCATCTGTCATCATACTAGCAGAGGCAGTTGAGATGGTACAACCAGAGTTTAGAAAAGCGATATCTTCCAAACGATCGTCAGCACCAAACTTGACAGAGAGATTGATGACATCACCACAGGTTGGATTGTTAAGACTGATTTGCTCAGCATCTTCTAATTTCCCTTGGTGATGGGGATTTTTCGAATGGTCCGCCACCACTGCCATATAGAGGCTATCTAGTTTAGAAAGTGCCATTGAAAAACTCCTTTGTCTTTTGTAAGGCATCGACCAGCTTGTCGCAATCTGCCTTGGTGTTGTAGATATAAAAACTAGCGCGAGCTGTTGCAGGGACTTCCAAATACTGGAGCAAGGGTTGCGCACAATGGTGACCCGCACGAACTGCTACTCCCTCATAATCCAGAGCAGTTGCAAGGTCATGAGGATGAAGATCACCTAGGTTAAAGGCAATGACACCTGAACGTTGAGCCAAAACTTGCGAACCGTAAATGGTCAAACCTTCAATTGCCTGCAATTTTGGAAAGACGTATGCAATCAATTCCTGTTCATGGGTTTCAATGGCATCCATGCCAATCTTTTCAAGATAATCCACGGCAGCTGCAAGTCCAATAGCACCAGCCATATTGGGAGTTCCTGCCTCGAATTTCCAAGGTAACTCCTTCCAGCTAGCAGATTGCTCGTAAACAAAATCAATCATCTCGCCACCGAACTCGACAGGCGACATTTGCTCTAGATACTTTTCTTTACCGTAAAGGACGCCAATACCAGTCGGACCAGCCATCTTGTGACCTGAAAAGGCAAAGAAGTCCACATCCAAATCCTGTACATCAATCTTCATATGAGGCGTAGATTGAGCACCATCTACCACCATGATGGCTCCAACTTGGTGAGCCATTTGTGTGATTTCTTTGATAGGATTAACCACTCCAAGAACGTTTGATGCCTGAGCTAGTGAAACAAATTTGACTTTGTCAGTCAATTTAGAACGCAAGTCATCCATATCCAGAGCTCCATCTTTGAGATAGACATAAACAAGCTCTGCCCCAGTCTTTCGGCAAGCTTCCTGCCATGGAATAATATTGGAATGGTGTTCCATGACAGAAATCAAGACCTGATCTCCCTCAGTCAAGATTTCCTCAGCAAAACGCGCCACCCAGTTAAGACTGGTCGTAGTTCCTCTAGTGAAGAGTACTTCCTTTGTCGAACCTGCGTTGATGAACTTGCGAATGGTTTCGCGAGCAGCTTCATAAGATGCTGTTGCACGCTCTGCCAAGGTGTGAACACCTCGGTGGACATTGGCATTGTCCTGTTCATAGTAGCGGTTAATGGCTTCCAGAACAGCTAGTGGTTTTTGTGTCGTCGCAGCATTATCCAAATAAACCAGAGGTTCGTCATTAACAATCTGGTCTAAAATCGGAAAATCCTTGCGAATAGCTTCTGCATCTAACATAGGCTTCCCCTTAGCGTTTTGACAATTTTTCTTCGATCGTCGCAATCATTTCATCACGAACTTCCTTGACAGGAATCTCAACAATAACGGATCCAAGGAAACCACGAACAACCAAACGTTCTGCAGTTGCCTTATCCAATCCACGGCTCATAAGGTAGTACATATCTTCTGGATCAACTTGACCAATAGAAGCTGCGTGTCCTGCAGTAACGTCATTTTCATCAATCAAAAGAATTGGGTTAGCATCTGAACGCGCCTGGTCTGAAAGCATGAGAACACGGCTTTCTTGTTGAGCATCCGCTCCCTTAGCACCCTTAATAATGTGGCCAATACCATTGAAGGTCAAGGTTGCTTTTTCAAGAATAACCCCATGTTGAAGGATATTACCAATGGAGTTGCAACCATAGTTAGTTACTCGAGTATCAATCCCTTGCACCTGACGACCACTTGAAAGAGCTACGACCTTGAGGTCTGCATGGCTACCATTTCCAAGTAGGTCACTATCAAAGTCAGCGACAACATTTCCTTCGTTCATGACACCGATAGCCCAGTCAATACTTGCATCGTTGCCCAATTTACCACGGCGGCTAATATAGGCAGTGACATTCTCACCAAGACGGTCAATCGCAGCAAATTTCACTTGAGCACCAGAACGTGCAATCACTTCAACAGTGATATTAGCAGTCGCCTTAGCACTACTCTCACCGCGTGATTCTAAACGTTCGAGGTAGCTGATTTTAGAGTTTTTACCTGCAATGATCAGAATATGCTTGTTAAATGGCACATCACTATCATTATCTTGGTAGAAAATTCCTTCGATTGGTTCTGTGATTTCTACATTGTCTGGAATATAGAGAACAGCACCACTATTAAAGTAAGCTGTGTGGTAGGCTGCCAATTTGTCATCGTCGTATTTTACTGATGACATGAAAAATTCTTCTACGAGTTCTGGAATTTCTTCTAAAGCCGAATGGAAGTCTGTAAAGACTACTCCTTGTTCAGCCAACTCAACTGGAATTTGCTCAAAAACTGTTTGAGTTCCAACCTGCACCAATTTCAAGTGATTATCTAAAGCAGTGAAATCAGGAACATTTGCTGATGGTTCACTTTCTGTGATGGTACCATCACCAAGATTCCAACGGTGAAATTTTACACGCTCAATGACTGGCAATTCCAAACTCTCAATCTTATCAAAAGCTTTTTGACGGAGGTCAGCCAACCAGCTTGGTTCAGCGTGCATTTCTGAAAAAAGTTTAATAGTTTCTTTAGTCATTTACTTCTCCTAAAAGATACGAGGGAATTACAATTCTTCCTTGTAGTCATAGCCAAGTTCTTCAGCTAGTTTTGCGTATCCTTCACGTTCCAAACGTGCTGCCAATTCAGGACCACCAGAAAGTACAACACGACCTTCCATCATCACGTGTACCACGTCTGGCGTGATATAGTTCAAGAGACGTTGGTAGTGAGTAATGATCATTGCACCAAAGCCTTCACCACGCATAGCATTAACACCTTTAGAGACAACTTTAAGAGCATCAATATCAAGACCAGAGTCAATCTCATCAAGAAGGGCAAAAGTTGGTTCCAACATCAAGAGTTGTAGAATTTCATTACGTTTTTTCTCACCACCTGAGAAACCTTCGTTGAGGTAACGCTCTGCCATTTCTTCTTTCATGTTGAGCAATTCCATTTTTTCGTCTAGCTTAGTGATAAATTCACGAACTGAAATCTTCTCATCATCTTCTTTACCAGCATTCATAGCTGCACGAAGAAACTCAGCATTGGTAATCCCAGGAATTTCTGATGGGTATTGCATGGCAAGGAAGAGTCCCATGCGAGCACGCTCGTCCACTTCCAATTCAAGGATATTTACACCGTCAAACAAGACTTCACCTTTAGTGACTTCATAGTTTGGATTCCCCATAATTGCAGCTGAAAGAGTAGACTTACCTGTACCATTTGGTCCCATGATAGCCGCAATTTCCCCTGTTTTAAGAGTCAGGTTGACCCCTTTTAAAATTTCTTTTCCTTCAATTTCAACGTGAAGATCTTTGATCTCTAATACTGACATGATAGTTCCTTTCTTTTCATCCTTTTTACTGTATTTACCTGAAACTTAACCTTTTTAAATCCCTAGAAAAACACGGTAAAATGTCAATAAATATACCTTAATAGTATAACAAAAAAAAGCCTAAAAGGCTTTTATTTTGTCTAGAAGCTAGGAGCTACTTCTTCCCTTGAAAATGATCATCTATAGCGCTCACAATTTTACCCATGATATAGCTCACGCGAAAATTTCTCAGGATTAAAATAGCCCAAAGCAAGGCCACGATATACCGTTGCTCCATGATGGATTCATTAAAGAAATAAGTCTCAGCAGCAGTAAATAAGGCCATGATAATAAATTGTTGTCTGTTCATAGTCTTTTACCACAACTTCCTATTAGTCTTCTGCTATGGTCACTTTATCTGCTAAAAATTCAAAGCCTTGAGGAAGTATGGACTCTTCGGGTTCTTCCTTATTGACTTGTTCTTGAGAACCTTTAGCTCTGCTTGAAAATGCAGCTCGAACTTCCTTCCATTCTTCCATAGAAATTGCAAGAATCTCTGGAGAAAATCCAGCGGCACGACTAAGAATATTACCAAACATGGTGTTAAGATTGTCTCGTTTCATGGTTTGACCAGCATTGAAATTCGATTCAAAAGCCAAAATCGCATGATGTTCATTAGCAGCAACTGGTTTAGAACCAGCCAAGAGTGCCTTATCTGGTCCTGATAAGCTTTCGATGACTTCTCCCCAAGCATTCTGAAGACGGATTAAGTTTTGACGGGCTAAGTCTGGATTTTCTACTGCTTCTTGAAGAATAGACTGCACCTTATTTCGGTCTACACGATAGATTGACTTACTGTTAGTCGGACGACTTGGTGTAGAAACAGGTTGTTTGGAATTAGAACCAACATTGGCAAGAGCTTGTTTTAATCGTGCAACTTCTTCTCGAAGAGAAGACAGTTCCTCAGCCACTTCACCTGAAAGTTCTGGTTGGGTATCAATTTCTGCTAAACGAATGGTCATCATTTCAGCATAAATCTTAGGCTGTAGGCTAGACTTAATATCAGCTAGACTTTTAGTAGCAAGACTAATCATCTCAAACAAGACATCCTGCGGAAGTTCTAAGTTTCTCCCAAATACATCACTATGGTGAGTGTTTTCTCCACCTGCTTGAACAATTAAGATATCACGTAGGTATTGTAGTAAATCGACTACAAAACGTGTCATGCTCTTCCCATTCTCAAAGATTAAGTCCAAATTTTCCAAGGCGGCTGTTACATCCTTTTGAGCTAAAGCAGCTACGTAATGATCTAAGGCACTTAGACTAATAGTACCCGTAATTTCTTCTGAAACAGCTGTTGTAAGAGTAGGTTCTTGTGTTAAGCTTAATGCTTGGTCTAGAATTGACAAGGCATCCCGCATCCCGCCTTCAGCTCGTCGAGCAATAATTTCAATAGCTTCTGTTTCGTAATCAATCCCTTCCTTTTCCAAAATCTGGAAGATATGATCTCGAATATCCTGAGTTTTAATAGATTTGAACTCGAAGCGTTGAACACGAGACAAAATGGTCGCAGGAATCTTATGAAGTTCAGTCGTTGCCAGAATAAAAACGACATTTGGAGTAGGTTCTTCCAGTGTTTTCAAAAGTGCGTTAAAGGCACCTGTTGAAAGCATATGAACCTCGTCAATGATATAGACCTTATACTGAGCTATACTTGGAGCATAGGTTGATTTATCACGGATATCACGAATTTCATCAACCCCATTATTAGAAGCAGCATCCATTTCGATAACGTCTTCTAAACTTCCTTCCGTTACCGCTTGACAGATATAACAGTTATTACAAGGTTCTCCTCCTACTTGATTAGGGCAGTTCATAGCTTTGGCAAATATTTTGGCTACACTGGTTTTACCAGTTCCACGAGGCCCTGAAAATAGGTAGGCGTGACTAATCTTATCCTGCTCCACAGCCTGTTTAAGTGTTCGAGCAATAACATCTTGGCCTACTAACTGTGAAAAATTTTGACTTCTATATTTTCGATAAAGCGCCTGATACATTATGCTTTCTCCTCAAACATTGAAAATATCCATTCTGTTTTTTCCAACAAGATGGTAACAAACTCTTCTAAATAGCGTTGATCAATTTCATCATAATCATCAACATAAGATGAATCCAAATCTAACACTCCGAGAAGCTGTCCATCTTTTACCATTGGAAGAACAATCTCACTACGAGCACTACTATCACAAGAAATATAGTTGGGATAGGTCTTCACATCACCAACGATAACCGTTTGACAGCTAGCCGCAGACTCTCCACAAACTCCTTTTCCAAGTGGGATTCTAACACATGAAACTCCACCTTGAAAAGGCCCTAAAATAAGCTCATTTCCGTCATATAAATAGAAACCTGCAAAGACAGTACGAGGAAAGTTCATTTTTAAGAGAGCACTGGCATTTGATAGATTAGCCAACACATTGGTCTCGCCTTCTAAAAGTGCAGTGAGCTGAGCATTGACCATTTGATAAATTGATTCTTTTTCGGAATATAACATAAAACCATTATATCAAAAAATACTAGTTGAAAAAAGAAAAATCCCTTGTTTTAACAACAAAGGATTTGTAATTAAATCTGATTGATTAAAGTTCGATGTCTCCGAACAAGTCAGCCATTGAGAATCCAGTTTGAGTTTCTGGAAGTTCAAAGTCACGTTTTTCTTGACGTTTTGGACGACGTGGACGTGGAGCACGTTTTTCTTCGTTTTGTCCTTCTTCTTGAGCTGGACGTTCTTCAAGAGCTTTGATAGAAAGTGAAACGCGTTCTGCATCAGCATTAACATCAAGAACTTTAACAGTAACTTCTTGACCAACTGTAAGAGCTTCTTTTGGATTTTCAATACGTTTGTGTGAAATTTGTGATACGTGAACAAGTCCATCGATACCTGGTAATACTTCAACAAACGCACCAAAGTCAGTCAAACGTTTAACTGTTCCTTCTACAACGTCACCTTTAGCCAATTTTTGCTCAACGCCATCCCATGGTCCAGGTGTTGTTGCTTTAAGTGAAAGTGATACACGTCCTTCTTCTTCGTTAAGATCAAGGATTTTCACTTCAACTTCTTCACCAACAGTTACAACTGATTTTGGTGAAACGTTACGTTCGTGTGACAATTCAGTCAAGTGAACCAATCCATCAACACCACCAAGGTCGATGAAAGCACCGAAGCTTGTGATACGTGCAACTTTACCAGTTACTACATCGCCGGCAGCCAATTTACCGAATACTTCTGCACGAGCTGCTGCAGTAGCTGCTTCTACAACTTCACGACGTGAAAGGATGAAGCGGTTTTCTTTAGGATCAACTTCTTTGATTTTAGCTTCAAATTCTTGACCTACAAAACGCTCAGTGTTACGTACGAAACGAGTATCCAACATTGAAGCTGGGATAAATCCACGCAAACCTTCAAATTCTACAGAAAGTCCACCTTTAACAGCGCGAGTTCCTTTAACTGTAACAACTTCTTCTTCGCGACCTACAAGTTTGTCCCATGCTTTGCGAGCTTCAAGGCGTTTTTTAGATACAAGGTATGTTACTGTATCAGTATCTTTACCAACTACTTGACGAAGTACAAGAACGTCAAATACTTCACCTACTTTTACAAAATCATTGATATCTGCATCGCGATCGTTTGTCAATTCGCGAAGAGTCAAGACACCTTCAACACCAGTTCCTGAGATTGCAACGTTAGCTTGATTAGCATCAACTGTCAATACTTCAGCACTAACAACATCACCAGGTTCAACTTGGCTAACGCTATTTAGCAAATCTTCAAATTCATTCATCTAAAAAATCCTCCAACAATCAAGTTTTTTAACTTGACATACTTATAATTTTTTTCCTAAGCACCCGCAACGACATGAATATCTCGAACGACCTTCAATTATAAAAATAAAATACCCTAAGATATTTTTCTTTTTATCTTGAATTTATTACCTAGAAACTGGGGTAGCTGGATTCGAACCAACGCATGAGGGAGTCAAAGTCCCTTGCCTTACCGCTTGGCTATACCCCAAAAGTGAAATGGAGAGAGAGGGATTCGAACCCCCGAACCCGAAGGAGCGGATTTACAGTCCGCCGCGTTTAGCCTCTTCGCTATCTCTCCGATAATGAACAAAATCTATTATATCATGAAAAATTGCAAAAAACAAGCACTATTTTGCTAAATTATAGTTCTCAATCAATATTTCCACAGCTTTTTCAAGATTTTTGTAAAAACTATCGACATTTCCATTCTTTATAATAGCAAATTGGTTATCTAGTTCGGCAATTTCGCCAATCAATTTTTTACCAATCGTTAATGTATAACCATCGTAGTTATCTTTTCCAACTACTACTTTAGCATCTGACAACTGAATCTCAATTTTTTTATCTTTTTTACTCATACCATACCTCTTTTCACTTTTTCTATTTTACAAGAAATTCCCCAATCTCGCAAGAAAAAACTCTCTACCAAGCTAATCTTGGTAAAGAGTTCCTTGAATCATCTAGAGAATTTTTTCCTTGAATTTTAGTCCATTAATGGGTTTCTCCACCAACTATTTTCAAGTCCTTATCTTTGTAGTCCACGATAGCACCAATCGCAGCTTCGATACCTCGGACAATATCTCTTAAGCACATGGATGCAGTATTAGGCTTATTTACCACTTGTTCGGTCATATAGGGAATATGCATAAAACCTGCTCTCATATTGGGAAATTTCTTATCCGCTAAATAGAGAACCTGATACATCAAATGGTTGCAAACAAAGGTTCCAGCTGTATTAGAAACAGTGGCTGGTAGCCCTACCTCTTTTATGGCTTGTACTATTGCTTTGATAGGGAGTGTGCTAAAATAGGCAGCTTCTCCATCTAAGCGAATAGGTGTGTCAATCGGTTGATTCCCTTGGTTATCTGGAATTCTTGCATCATCTTGATTGATGGCAACTCGTTCAGGAGTTAAACTAGCTCTACCTCCTGCTTGTCCGATGCAAAGTACCACATCTGGTTGATACCGGTCAATTTCTGCTTCTAAAACCTCTGCTGATTTATAAAAGACTGTTGGAATCTCTACCCAGCATATCTCCGCTCCATGAATTACAGACGGTAATGATTTAACTGCTTCCAGAGCTGGATTGACCTTTTCACCACCGAAAGGATCAAAACCTGTTACTAATATTTTCATTTTATTTCCTTTGCTAAAACGCCAAATAGTACATTAAAAATACATGTAGGATTATCATGATAACAGCCACTCCTACTTGCGCTTTGATAACGCCATTTGGATCTTTCATCTCCAAAAGTGCTGCCGGTAATGCATTAAAGTTAGCAGCCATTGGAGTCAGTAAGGTCCCACAGCAACCAGCTGTCATTGCTAGAGCAGCAGATACGATTGGATCAGCTCCCAAGGCAAATACAAAGGGAACACCAATCCCGACAGTAATAACCGTGAAGGCAGCAAAGACATTACCCATTATCATGGAGAATAAAACCATCCCAAGAACATAAGCTAACACACCCATAAAACGACTACCCGAAGGCACTAGACCGCTGATCAAGTGAGAAATCAAGTCTCCAACTCCAGCTACAGTAAAAATAGCGCCTAAAGCTCCTAAAAGTTGAGGAACAATCCCACTAGTTGAGACCTGCTGAACCATGCGATTGTTTTCTACTAACAAGCTTTTAGGATGACTTTTAGTAATTAATAAGAGAGAAATGGTTGCGAAAAATGCTGCAAGACTGATAGCAATCTTACTAAACTCGGGAATCACTTTTGCTAATACCAAAGCGATCAAAGCCATCAGCATGACCGGAATAAAAATTTTATTCTTCAACCGTTTAGCTTCAATATTTGCCTTGACTTCATCCAGAGACGGCAAGGTTCCGATACGAACCTGTTTAAAGAGCGTTAGTAGGGCTAAGAGCACTACGATTACTCCAATATAGAGAGACGGTAAATAGGAACCACCGATAAAACTGATACCCAATAAAGCCCAAAACCCAGCTGTTCCATATCGAACTGGGTTTGTTTTGTCTTTATAGCTACAATAGGCCGTATGAAGAAATTGACAACCAATCACAATATAGGTTAACTCTAATAACTGTCTTGCTAGTTCGGTCATTCTTCTTTTCCTTTGCTAAGCTTATTCGTTAGCAGTCTTCTATCAAATAAGTAATTGTAAATCCCTACCACAAGCAGGGAAACTCCTGCAACAATAAGAGAAGCCGAAGCGATACCTGCATAATTACTTTCGTAGCCTAATTGGTCCAGAGTGCCCCCAACTAAGAGGACACCACCTGCACCAACGAAAGTATTCTGAGCAAAGAAATTTGCAAAATTATCATTTGCTGCTGCACGCGCTTTTAGCGCTTCGCTTTCCTGCTCTGTTAATTTCCTACCTAATTGTAACTCTGCTGCTGCCTGTCCCATGGGTTGAACCAAGGGTCTCACAAACTGCGGATGTCCTCCGATACGAATGGCAAAGAAGCTGTCAAGTTCCCGAAAAAAGAAATAAACGGTATAAAAACTTCCTACGGTCAGCCCCTTTATCCTTTGAATCAAATCAATCGACCGTTGCTTGAGGCCAAAAGTTTCAGATAATCCTACCAGGGGTAAGGTTACCATAAAAATCGTCAGAACTCGTTGATTGCTAAATTCTCTTCCTAAAATTTCCAAGAATTCAACAAGAGAAACTCCAGAAACTAGAGCTGTAACTAAACTAGCTAAGACTACCGTTGCAATGGTATCTAATTTATAGATAAAACCAATCACAATGATAACTATTCCTATTAGTTTAATCCATTCCATATGGGCCCCTTTATTCCAAAAATTCTAGTCTGTTTTATTTGACATGACTTTCTAGCTCTTTTTGGTATTTACTGTTTGATTCCAATTTTTCTTTTTGCCATTTTTCAAGAGCTGCTTGATATTCTTTAGCAGATACAATCTCTTTTTGCAATTTCATTCCCTTGAAGATATATGGATCACCCTTGATACCTACTTGTGAGTAAGGTTTAGAGAATGGAACAACGTTGCTGACAACTGGTGAACCACCTGATGAAGCTGTTGGCATCAAGAGAGAGCTATCAGTGAGCCAAGCTTGAGCTTTAGCATATTTTTCATATCTCTTGTCTAAATCGTTTGTCTCAGAAACTGCATCATCCAAGAGTTTCTTATATTCGTCCAGACCAAGTTGAGCTACAACTTCCTTGTCTTTACCTTTCGTAATACCAAGGTGTTTCATCGCAGAACCAGTTTTAGGATCCATGATATTGAGATAACTTGCTGGGTCTTGATAGCTTGGAGCCCAACCAGTACTATTCAAGTCATAGTCTTTCTGAGCAGGAACACGTGCTTGAGATGTAATACTTTCCTTCTCGTTATCAGTCATCTGAAGAACATCGATAACGACATTTTCAGAACCAAGAGTTGACTCGATTGATTGTTTAAAGGAATTACTTTGTTGAACAGCAATTGTATCTGTTTGTTCAACTGGAACATCCAAGTGAATTGGGAAGGTTACACCTTTTGCTTCCAATTCTTTCTTAGCTTTCTCAAATGAAGCTTTGGCTTTATCAGGATTGTAGATGGTATCTTTTCCGTCTACAAGCTCAACGCCTTTCCATTGGTCACCGTAGTTAACCAATTCTGCTTTAGCGATATCACCAAAGTTTTTGCCACCAGATTGTACAAAATTATCTGGAACTAGACTGTTACGAATGATCTTGTCCGCACCATCTTCACCATTGAGCTGTGCAGCATAAGAATGACGGTTGAAGGCAAAGTTGATTGCTTGACGGAAATCCTTGTTCAACATTGCTTCTTTTGTGGAAGTTTTTTGTTCTTCACTTGTTTTCGCAGTCTTATTGTAAGATTGACGGTTTACATTAAAAGTGAAGTAATAACTAGTTGAATCCTGTGGACTATATGTGATTTTATCTCCGTATTGTTCCAAAGTAGAAGCAAAGTTTGAGCTACTTGGGAAGATACGAGCGGTTGTATAAACACCTGAAGAGAAGCTACGGATTAATGATTCTTGGTCTGAACCATCATAGTAGGTCAATTTTACTTTCTCAATTTTAACCTTCTCTTTATCCCAATAATTTGGGTTCTTTTCGTATTCGATTAAAGATTTTGAAGTCAATGTCTTCAGGATATACGGACCGTTATAAAGAATACCAGATGGACTTACTGCTCCGTAGTTCTTACCTGAAGCTTTGAGGAATTCCTCGTTTACCGGCAACATGGTTGCTGAAGTTACTTTCGAATTCCAGAAACTTTCAGGTGCATTAAGAGTATACTGGACTGTGTAGTCATCCAATGCCTTAACCCCAACTGTAGAGAAGTCATTAGTCTCACCAGTCATATATTCATTCAAGCCCTTAATGGAGTTTTGAATAAGAGTGACACCGTCTGATTTACCATCTGCTACGTGTTTTAGTCCAGTAACAAAGTCATGCGCAGTTACTTCAGCATATTCTTCACCCTCTGAAGTATACCATTTAACCCCTTTACGAAGTTTGTAAGTATAAGTCAAACCGTCTTGCGAGACGCTCCAGTCTTCTGCTAGTGAAGGAACCAAATTCCCATATTCATCGTTTTCCAACAAACCATCAACGACATTACCAATAATATCCGTTGTTGAAGTACGAGTTGCAATACTGTAGTCCAAAGATGATGGGTCTACTCCATAGACATAAGAGAAGGTTGTAGGCGCATCTGCTTCTTTATCAGCTTTACCACAAGCCACAAGAAGAACTGCTGTACTCAGGACAACTCCTGCTGTTAACATCCACTTTTTCGTTTTCATAAAAATCTCCTTTAATAATTTTTAATCTACTTTTACAATCCAACCTTCTGGCGCTTCAATGTCACCAAATTGGATACCTGTCAATTCATCGTATAGTTTACGAGTCACTGGACCAACCTCTGTTTCACTGTAGAAAACATGGAAATCATCACCGTGTTGGATTCCGCCAATAGGTGAGATTACTGCTGCTGTTCCACAGGCACCTGCTTCTACAAATCGATCCAGACTATCAATTGGTACATCTCCCTCAACAGGCTTCAAGCCTAAGCGATGCTCTGCCAAGTAAAGCAATGAATACTTGGTAATCGATGGCAAAATTGACGGACTCAAAGGGGTTACAAACTCATTATCAGCTGTAATTCCAAAGAAGTTTGCTGAACCAACCTCTTCAATCTTAGTGTGGGTTGATGGGTCTAGATAAATAACATCTGAGAAATGACGGGATTTAGCCATTTTTCCTGGCAAAAGGCTGGCTGCATAGTTACCACCGACCTTGGCAGCTCCTGTTCCATTTGGTGCAGCACGGTCATACTCATCTTGAATCAAGAAGTTTGTTGGAACCAATCCACCCTTAAAGTAATTTCCAACTGGCATAGCAAAGATGGTAAAAATATACTCCTCAGCTGGTTTTACCCCAATGATATCTCCAACACCAATCAAGAGTGGACGAAGGTAAAGGGTTCCACCAGTTCCATAAGGTGGTACATATTCCTCATTAGCACGAACAACGGCTTTACAAGCTTCTACAAACATTTCTGTTGAAACTTGTGGCATCAAGAGACGATCACAGGTACGTTGCAGACGTTTAGCATTTTCATCTGGACGGAAGAGTTGAATACTGCCATCCTTGGTACGATAGGCTTTCAATCCTTCAAATGCTTGCTGTCCATAGTGGAGACTTGGAGATGATTCTGAAATATGCAAGGTTGCATCTTCTGTTAATTCTCCTTGAGTCCATTGTCCATCTTTAAAATAAGCGATATAACGATAAGGTAGTTTCATATAGGAAAAACCGAGATTTTCCCAATCGATTGTAACTGTCATCCATTTCTCCTTTAATCTAATCAGGCTTTGAGTTCTATTCTACACTATTCTCCTAAAAATTCAAGTATTATTTGTAATTTTCTGAAAATTTTACTTCTAAAAAATCAGTCACTAGGACTGATTTTAATTTTCTTTGTCTTCTTTAAAGACTTCTTTGAGATAAGCATCAAACACTTCTTCATCAGAAATAGTATCTGAGATGAAGCTTCCATTGCTTGTACGCTCTGATAGATTCAAATCTTGTAGGATTGCTTCGTAAATCGTTCCATTATTTGATTGGATGACGAGAGTTTGTTCGCCATCTTCTACTTCTGTACTAAAGAGATCTCCGATAAATCCTTGTTCTGAGACTGCTCCAGCCAGGAAGACACGATGTGGCTTGTTCTTCAATTCTCTAAGAACTTGAAGACCACGCTTAGCACGACTGGTTGCTGGAATTTCCTCTGTTGAAACACGTTTCAAACTTCCACGTTGCGTTAACAGATAGAAGGATGAAGTATTGCAGATAAAGGCAGATTGAAGCTCATCATCTGCTTTCAAGTTCATGGCTTTGACCCCTGCAGCCTTAGCTCCAACAACTGGAACCTCTTCGATATTAAAGCGAAGAGCATAGCCATTTTTACTGATTAATAAAACGTCATCAAGCTTGATTGGTGCAACAGCAACAATTTGGTCACTATCATCTTTCAACTTAGCGAACTTAACAGATTTAGAACGGTAGGTTCTCCATGGAGAGAATTCTTTTCGTTCTACACGTTTGATTTGTCCAAGGCGAGTCGCTGCAAAGTAGGTTGTCGCATCCTCAAACTGATCTACAACTTCAACATAGAGCACTTCTTCATTGGTTTCAAAGTTGGTAATCGTTTGACTCAAGTGCTCCCCAATATCCTTCCAACGAATATCTGACAACTCATGGACTGGTCGGTAAATGACATTCCCAAGCGTTGTAAAGATTAAGAGATGTTGAGTGGTTTTAACTGATTGTACAAATAGCAAACGGTCATCATCTCGTTTCCCAATTTCTTCTAAGGTAGAAGCTGCGAAAGAACGAGGACTAGTACGCTTGATGTAACCTGCCTTCGTCACGCTAACGTAAGTATCTTCTTCAGCGATCAGACTAGCTGTATCAATCTCGATGACTTTTGCTGTATCTTCTAAAGTACTCAAACGTGAAGTCGAAAATTTCTTCTTGACCTCACGAAGCTCTTTCTTCATGAGATTGTACATAGTCCGTTCGTCACCGATGATAGCCGCAAGCATAGCAATCTTCTCACGAAGTTCTGCTTCTTCTTCTTGCAAGACAACCACGTCTGTATTAGTTAAACGATAAAGTTGCAAAGTAACGATAGCTTCAGCCTGTTCTTCCGTAAATTCATAGCTGACCTTGAGGTTTTCCTTGGCGTCAGCCTTATTCTCAGAAGCACGGATAAGGGCAATGACTTCATCCAAAATAGAGATAACGCGAATCAAACCTTCCACGATATGGAGACGTTTTTCAGCCTTTTCCTTGTCAAAGCGTGAACGAGCCAAAATCACTTCACGACGGTGGACGATGTAGCTAGACAAGATTGGAACAATCCCAACCTGACGAGGCGTGAAATTATCAATCGCCACCATGTTGAAGTTGTAGTTGATTTGCAAGTCAGTGTACTTGAAAAGGTAGTTGAGAACAAGCTCTGTATTCGCATCCTTCTTGAGTTCGATAGCAATACGAAGACCGTCACGGTCGGACTCATCACGAACCTCAGCGATACCTGCTACCTTGTTATTGACACGAACTTCATCAATTTTCTTGACTAAGTTAGCCTTATTAATCTCATAAGGAATCTCAGTGATAACGATTTGTTCCTTACCACCTTTCAGTTTCTCAATTTCAGTCTTGGAACGAACAACCACGCGCCCCTTACCAGTTTCATAGGCCTTTTTGATCTCGTCACGACCTTGGATGATAGCTCCTGTAGGAAAGTCTGGCCCAGGTAAGAATTCCATGAGCTTATCAACCTTAGCAGTTGGGTGATCAATCATGTAGACTGTCGCATCGATAACTTCAGCCAAATTATGCGGTGGAATATCTGTGGCATAACCAGCTGAAATACCTGTTGAACCATTGACTAGAAGGTTTGGAAAGGCTGCTGGTAAGACAGTTGGCTCTTTCTCGGTATCGTCAAAGTTCCAAGCAAAAGGAACTGTCTTTTTCTCAATATCTTGAAGGAGGTAGCCTGCAATCTCAGACAAACGAGCCTCTGTATAACGCATAGCCGCAGGCGGATCTCCGTCCATGGAACCATTGTTACCATGCATTTCAACCAGAATCTCACGGTTTTTCCAGTCTTGAGACATACGGACCATGGCATCATAGATAGAAGAATCTCCGTGTGGGTGGAAATTACCCATGATGTTTCCGACAGACTTGGCTGATTTACGATAACTCTTATCAAAAGTATTGCCATCCTTATTCATCGAATAAAGAATACGGCGCTGAACCGGCTTCAAGCCATCACGAATATCTGGCAAAGCCCGGTCTTGAATGATATATTTGGAGTAGCGACCAAAGCGCTCTCCCATGATGTCCTCCAAGGACATATTTTGGATATTACTCATATAAGATACAAAGGGACGTTTCGGCCTGCCGAAAATTTCTGAAGAAAAATAGGAAATCGATGCAGGGTTCGATGAACCCAAGGCGATTTATCTTTTTTCATAAGAAATTAGTCCCGTGTTCAGTTACCTCTAGTAACCAAACTATCCTTTCTGTAGTTTAAAATACGTTTTAAAAGAAGCGTCAGGAGTTTTCACCCAGTATTTAGGGCATGTTCAACTCCTTTCAAAGAATGTAGAGTAGATTTTATAGAAAGGGTGTTTAGTTACTATAAATAACCAAACTATCCTTCTGTAGGTTAAAAATTTTAAATTTTTATATCAGGTTAAAACATTTTAGTTTACTTAAATTTAGCTAATAGGTCCTTGTTCAACTTTTCTTTGGACAAAAAATAAATAGATGGAAGGAAGAAATGAAATAACAGCGGTCCCAATAAGCAATGCATTAAATACAGTTTGATGCCCTTGAAAAATTTCATTCCAATACATAGTATTAACAAGATGGAAGACTAAACCAATTAAGTAGCAAAAGCTAATAACTATCATCTTCCACCTTAATAGAGAATAGATAGAAGATAATCGAAGAGCATGGTAAATTACTGCTGTAATGAGCATTGGAAAACAAAAAGAGATTAAAAAGAATTGGAATCTTAAAACGTCATCAAAAAGCTCTGTGCGATCTATTGAAATAAGCCAAATATTACACAAGGTTATAACAATCGGGAAAAATATTCCATATACCCTCTTATTTAACTTATTTCTTTTAAGAGCTAGAAAGATAGACAACACAATTATCAGAATTTGTAGCCCTGGAAATCCCATAAAAAATATAGCAAATAAATAATCTAACATATTAGTTCAACCTCTCTTCAGCATACTCAATCATCTTCTCAGCCACTTCCCTATCGTAGTCAAAGTCCATCTTTTGGGCAAGTCTTTGAGATTCTTGGTGGAAAAGTTGCATCGTAGCAAATAGAGAATGAGTGATTTTGTCTAAACTTGAGAAATCAAGTAGATTTGAGAATTCCTTCTCCTTCTCAGCAGGCAAGTAGTTAAAGAGGCACTTGTAGTTCTTACCGATGTCGACTGTTCCCCTATTACTTGCGACCTGCCAAGCCAAGACCTTCAAGAGTTCTTGTTGGCAAATACCGTAGAGATGGTCAGTCGCATAGATGAGCTGATTCCGACAAATGCCCTTAACTACATAGGCAGAAACCCACCAAAATTCATTACAAGATTTTTCAAAATCCGTCTCACTAGCTGGATTCGTCCAGTAGCGCTTCGGACTAGGTAGATAAGATTCAAACAAACCCTTCTCATCTACTAAAACTGTGAATCCTGCCTCACTATCCACCCACTCGTTGATGTGATCTTTAGGACAGAGGGTTAGATCAATGCGATTCCCATCTTCAAAGAGCATGAGGTAAAGACGGCGATGTCCAAGAGTAACCTCTTGCTCGATGATACGTTTGCCAAACTTGTCCAACCAAGAAATGTCTCTCGTTAGATTATCTAAATTATCTACGACATAGACAACATCATAGTCTTGAAATTCATCTGTTTGAATCTTTTGGTTTGTACGCGAACCAGATAGAGCCACAGCATCAACCTGTAACTTTTTAGCTATTTGTAAAATCAAGTCAAGCATTTCCTGGTCAGTTCTCATGTGTTCCCCCCTCTTTTTCTATGAGGTAACAGATTTATTATATAGAACAGTTTCTTAAGATTTAAAAAGCTAGAAAAACTATACAAGTTCTATAAAACTAAATTATCTAAAGATTTTCAATTATATACAAAAACAAGTAATTCCTCTCTAGCAATCTTTATTCTTAAAAAATCATCAATTATAAAATTAGTACATTGAACATCATCAAAGTTTGTAGAAAAATACTTTGATAAAGAGTTTATAGCTCTTAATAGTTTGTTAAAATAAGCTAGAGCCAACGGCGGAACTTCTTCGGTATTCAGATGATTAATTTCTGATTCAATTAAATCCTCAATTGCTGCGAATATTTCACCTATTTCATCTTCAATATTAGAAGATAAATTCTTTTTAGAATTAAAATCATTAATAGAATTCAAAAGTTTGTTATATTCCCATTCAAAATCATCTAGTGCTCTATAGAATACTGGAAAATCACTTTGTAATTTTAATAGATTTGACTTTCTTGATTGTCGAGCCATTTCTTTAAGTTCTCTTAAACTCTCTTCAACCTTTTTTTGAGTTTCAGATAGTTGCTTTTGTTGACTTGTCAGTTCTACTATATTTTTCGCGATTGAAGATTGAATAATTTCTAGCTTTCGTTGTCGTTCATCAATTTCTTTAGTATCTTTTTTTGAAATCCAAGTTGCGTAAATTATAGGTATTAGAATTGAAAAACCACCTATACCTATTTGAATCCAATTGGAAATCCAATCAGTTGAATCAATCGCTTTAATCAATTCCTCAAACATTTCAACATTCATTTTATAATCCTTGTTAATTCCGTGATTAAATTTATTAACAGTGAGTAAATGCAAGATTCATATAGAGATTTATTTGATACGTGAACACTATTATATTTACCTCGTTGCTTTATAAAGTTTATAATCATCGTAGTTTTTTAAATCATTTAAAGATTTAAATTCATTTTTTACAATAACTTCTAAAAGCTTTTCTGTGCTTAATAATTTTTCTCTATATTTTTCTCCTCCACTATAATAACACTTCTTTAATTCTTGATAATCTGGAAATCTAAGAAGTAATTGTTCTTGAAATATAGTTTGTGCTTCTTCATATCTTTTTGAAAGGAAATGTAATTTTAAAACAGTAAAAAAAGCCGTAAGAATAATAAAAATAAAAAGGAAAATTCCTATTAGTTTCACTGTGTTAAAATCAGCACTAATAACGAAGGTAGTTATAGTAAGTAAACCAACTATTAAGTCATTTTCTTTCTCCATACTTTCTAGCTCAAATATATCTAAACTTTTTAAAACAAAATATAAAGATAAACACAAAGCACAAGTCATAATCAAAAATATAAACCAAAATTGATATTTATCAAAACCAATTTCTGTTTGTAAGCTATACTCTTTAAATAAATTTGTAAAAAAATTTACTATTCTGTTAGAAATATTTTGATTTGAAATACTGCCAATTAATATATCTCCCAAAATAAACGCGTTTACAAATATTAAAACTGAAAACATAATTTGTCGGAAGTATCTGAAGAGCGATAATAAAAACACTATAAAAGAATTGTATGCATATGACAGTGACAAGAATAATATGAAAATAGAACAAATTCCAATCAATAAATTATTATGTGCATTCAGAGACAGAATTATGGGAAATAAAACCACCATTATAACTGTCGCAAAAATAGCTCTTACAAAATAGCTGCTCTGTTTAGTTTTAGAACTAACATTTTTCATTATGTAATCTTTATTGGCTAGAACTTTCAAAGCGTCGAGTCTTTCTTGTGCCTTTTTCTTTTGATTTTTATCATAGTCTGAATATAAAATATTACATTTTTCTGTGAATCTGTTTAATATGTCTAATAACATCTTAATAATACACATCTTAAAACACCCCACTCTCCTCAAGCGTAAACTTAACATTATCTTCAATCCACTTACGGCGTGGTTCAACCTTGTCACCCATGAGGACATTGACGCGACGTTCTGCGCGTGCTAGATCTTCGATTGTAACACGGATGAGGGTACGCGTTTCTGGGTTCATAGTTGTTTCCCAGAGTTGGTCCGCATTCATTTCACCAAGACCTTTATAACGTTGAAGGGTAGCCCCTTTACCGAACTGCTTACGTAGTTCCTCTAGCTCGCCATCCGTCCAAGCATAGGCCACTTCTTCTTTCTTGCCTTTACCTTTAGACATCTTGTAAAGTGGAGGAAGGGCGATATAGACATGTCCAGCTTCGACTAGTGGACGCATATAACGATAAAAGAAGGTTAAGAGAAGAGTTTGAATGTGGGCACCGTCGGTATCCGCATCGGTCATGATAATGATCTTGTCATAGTTGGCGTCTTCAAGGGAGAAGTCTGCCCCCACACCAGCACCGATGGTATAAATCATGGTGTTGATTTCTTCATTTTTGAGGATATCTGCCATCTTAGCCTTGGCTGTATTGATAACCTTACCTCGAAGTGGCAAGATAGCCTGGAACTTGCGGTCACGACCTTGTTTGGCAGATCCACCGGCAGAATCACCCTCGACTAGGTAGAGTTCATTCTTAGCTGGGTTTTTAGACTGAGCTGGGGTTAATTTCCCAGAAAGCAAGCCCTTGTCTTTCTTGTTTTTCTTGCCATTTCGACTCTCATCACGTGCCTTACGTGCTGCTTCGCGAGCATCACGGGCCTTGATAGCTTTACGAATCAGATTTGAAGCGAGTTCTCCATTTTCCATGAGGAAGAAAGTCAACTTATCAGCTACAATACCATCTACAACAGGACGAGCTAGTGGACTTCCTAGTTTATCCTTGGTCTGTCCCTCAAACTGCAAATGTTCTTCAGGGACTAAAATAGAAAGAACTGCTGCTAATCCTTCACGGTAATCGGATCCTTCAAGATTTTTATCTTTTTCTTTGAGAAGACCCGTCTTACGTGCATAGTCATTCATAACCTTGGTAATGGCTGACTTAAGTCCTGTCTCATGCGTTCCACCGTCTTTGGTACGGACGTTATTGACAAAGGACAAGATGTTATCTGAAAATCCATCATTGTACTGGAGGGCTACTTCTACTTGGAAACCATTGTCTTCCCCTTCAAAGTAAAGCACTGGTGTCAAAGTTTCCTTGTCTTCGTTGAGATAGGAAACAAAGTCCTGCACCCCATTCTCATAGTGGAATTCGATAGATTCATCTGTTCGTTTGTCTGTTAATGACAAGGTTACATTTTTTAAGAGAAAGGCTGACTCATTAAGACGCTCTGAAATGGTATTGTACTTGAAGTCTGTCGTAGAAAAGATACTAGCATCCGGCATAAAGGTCACTTTAGTACCTGTCTTAGACTTAGGTGCTGTTCCAACCTTTTCAAGAGTTGTTACTGGTTTGCCACCATTTTCAAAACGTTGCTTGTAGACTGCACCATCACGCGTAATTTCCACTTCCAGCCAACTAGAGAGGGCGTTGACGACAGAAGAACCAACTCCGTGAAGACCACCAGAAGTCTTGTAACCACCTTGTCCGAATTTCCCTCCGGCATGAAGGATGGTAAAAATCACCTCAACCGTTGGAATCCCCATAGCGTGCATTCCCGTTGGCATCCCACGTCCGTGGTCTTGAACCGTTAAACTCCTGTCTTTATTAATCGTTACGTCAATACGATCACCAAATCCAGACAAGGCTTCGTCAACCGCATTATCCACGATTTCCCAGACTAGGTGATGAAGTCCAGCACCGTCTGTCGATCCGATATACATCCCTGGTCGTTTACGGACCGCATCCAACCCTTCTAGCACCTGAATGGCGTCATCATTATAATTATTAATATTGATTTCCTTTTTTGACACAAGGAACCTCCTATTTGTTCATCTTTTCTATTTTACAGGTTTTCTAAGGATTTTGCAAAGTTTTTCTAGTTGTAGTTCCCTATTGTCAAATCTTTCTATAACAAGATTTCAGATGTCACAATTCCAGACAAGATTCCTTACGATTCTATCCTATTTCATGGTATAATAGGAGCATGATGACAATAGTATTATTAATTATAGCCTATTTACTAGGCTCCATCCCTTCTGGGCTTTGGATTGGGCAAGCTTTCTTTAACATTAATATCCGTGAACATGGTTCTGGAAATACAGGTACAACCAATACCTTTCGTATTTTAGGTAAAAAAGCCGGAATAGCAACCTTTGTAATTGATTTCTTTAAAGGCACTCTAGCCACTCTACTTCCACTCATCTTTCATGTGCAGGGAGTTTCACCAATCGTCTTTGGGCTTTTAGCAGTCATTGGCCACACCTTCCCTATCTTTGCCAAATTTAAGGGTGGCAAGGCTGTTGCAACCAGCGCAGGAGTTATTTTTGGATTTGCTCCTCTCTTTTGCCTCTACCTTGCAGTCATTTTCTTTGGAATCCTTTATCTTGGAAGTATGATTTCTCTCTCGAGTATTTCAGCTGCGATTGCTGCGATTATTGGAGTCCTTCTATTTCCTCTCTTTGGATTTATCTTGAGTAGTTATGACCTACTTTTTACTTTAATTATTATTGGTCTTGCAAGTCTAGTAATTGTACGCCACAAGGACAATATCAAACGGATCCAAAATAAAACAGAAAATCTTATTCCTTGGGGACTTAACCTAACGCACCAAGAACCAAAAAAATAAAACGTCAGTTTCAACTGACGTTTTTTTATGTTATTTAGACTTGATATAGTTGATACCATCTGCCTTTGGTGCAACAGCTTTACCAAAGAAGGCAGCGAGGACGACAATGGTCAAGAGATATGGTGCGATTTGCAAGTAAACGGCTGGAACTCCTTGCAAGAAAGGAAGTTGAGAACCGATAACTGCCAAACTTTGTGATAGTCCAAAGAAGAGACTTGAAAGCATAGCACCAACAGGATTCCATTTACCAAAAATCATGGCTGCAAGAGCGATAAATCCAGGTCCAACGATCGTTGTAACTGAGAAGTTAACAGAAATTGACTGAGCGTAGATAGCTCCACCGATTCCTCCAAGGAAACCTGAAATCACAACTCCGAGATATCTCATCTTGTAGACATTGATTCCCAAAGTATCTGCTGCTTGTGGGTGTTCACCAACTGAACGAAGACGAAGTCCAAAGCGAGTCTTAAAGAGGATAAACCAAGCTAAGAATGAGAAGGCAATTGCTAGGTAACCAAGTAAACTTGTTGACTTGAAGAAGATATCTCCAATAACAGGGATATTAGCTAATACCGGGAAGTCAAAACGACCAAAAGTTTGCGTTAAGTTATCCGTTTGTCCCTTGTTATAAAGCACCTTTACCAAGAAGACTGCCAAGGCTGGCGCCATCAAGTTAAGTACGGTACCACTGACAACATGGTCAGCACGAAAATGAACTGTAGCTACTGCGTGAATCAGTGAGAAGATAGCTCCGACTAATCCACCAACTAAGAGAGCCAACCAAGGAGTTAATGCTCCCAAATCTTGTGCAAATTCAAGGTTAAAAACAACTCCAGAGAAGGCACCCATGACCATGATTCCTTCAAGTCCAACGTTAACAACTCCACCACGTTCAGAGAAAACGCCTCCGATACTTGTGAAAATAAGTGGTGCTGCATAAATCAACATTGAAGAAACCATAAGGGTTAGCATTGTTGTAATCGACATCCTTATTTACCTCCTTTAAGTTGTTTTCTTGGTTTGACAAAGCGCTCGATGATATAGTGAACGCTGACAAAGAAGATAATTGAGGCTGTTACGATACTTACAAGTTCAGAAGGAACTTGGGCCGCATTCATACCAGGAGCACCTACTTGAAGAACACTGAAAAGGAAGGCTGCAAATAGAATTCCAACTGGTGAGTTTGAAGCAAGCAGACTTACTGCCATACCGTTAAATCCGATTGCTAACGATGAACCTTGAACGTAGACGTTTTGGAAGGTACCTAGTCCTTCTACTGCGCCACCAAGTCCTGCAAGGGCACCAGAAATAATCATTGATAGAATAATGGTACGTTTGGCAGAAATACCTGCATATTCAGAAGCATTTGGATTGAGACCAACTGCACGGATTTCAAAACCAAGAGTTGTTTTCTTGAGCAAGAACCAGATAACTGCAACTGCTATGATTGCAAAGAAAATCCCTATGTTCATACGAGAGTTTCCTGTTAACTCAGCAAGCCAAGGTGTTTGATAAGTTGCATTTGCACTTACTCGAATGGATGAGTCAGTACTTTGCATGATTTCTTTAGGGAAGTGGTGGATAAAGGCATTTCCCACATAAAGAACTATGTAGTTCATCATAATGGTTACGATAACCTCAGATGTCCCAAGGTAGGCTCTTAAAATACCTGGAATGGCACCAACGATTCCTCCCGCAACTAAGGCGATTACAATCGTTGCCAGAATCATCAATGGTCGTGGCAAATCCGGGAAAGAAAGAGCGAACCAACCACTCATAACCCAACCTGCGAGAGCTTGTCCTGGAAGACCAACGTTAAAGAAACCAGCACGGCTTGCAACTGCAAATCCGAGAGCAATCAAAATCAAAGGTCCCATGGCACGGAAGATTTCACCGATTCCACGAACACTACCAAAGGCTGTGTAGAACAGTTCTTCATAACCCCAGATTGCATCGTAACCGAAAATCCACATGACGATGGCTCCGAGTAGAATTCCTAAAATAACAGAAATCAAGGGAACCGAAATTTGTTGTAATTTTTTAGACATCACTCTTCTCCTTTTCCAATTCACCACCAGCCATCAAGACTCCAAGCTCTTGCTTGTCGGTTGTTTCTGGCGTTACAATCCCTTGAATCTTACCATCATGGATAACGGCAATTCTATCTGAAACATTTAATATCTCATCTAGTTCAAAGCTGACTACAAGGACAGCTTTCCCATTATCACGTTCTTGAATCAAGCGTTTGTGAATGTACTCAATGGCACCGACGTCCAAACCACGAGTTGGTTGACTGACGATGAGGAGATCAGGATTTCGATCAACTTCACGAGCGATGATTGCTTTTTGTTGATTTCCTCCAGAAAGAGCTGAGGCTGGAACAATCTCACTAGCAGCACGTACATCGAATTCTTGCATTAATTGCTTAGCGTACCCGATGATATTGGTGTAATTTAAGATTCCCTTCTTGCTAAGAGGTTCCTTATAGTAGGTTTGAAGAGCAATGTTCTCAGAAATCATCATTTCCAAGACCAAACCATCACGGTGACGGTCTTCAGGAACGTGGCCCACACTCATTTCTGTAATTTGTCGAGGGTGTAAACCTACGATAGACTGGCCTTTCAACTCCACACTACCAGACTCAATCTTACGGAGTCCAGTGATAGCTTGGATCAATTCTGACTGTCCATTACCATCAATCCCAGCAATCCCGACAATCTCACCAGCTCGAACATCGAGTGAGAGATTTTTAACAGCAGGGACACCACGGTTTTCGTTTACTACCAAATCTTGAATCGATAGAACAACTTCTTTTGGTTGAGCTGGCTGTTTCTCAGTTTTGAAGGAAACAGAACGTCCTACCATCATTTCTGCCAGGTCAGCGTTAGTCGCACCAGCAATCTCTACTGTTTCGATAGATTTACCACGACGGATAACTGTAACACGGTCAGATACAGCACGAATCTCATCCAACTTATGGGTAATCAAGATAATGGATTTGCCTTCTTTGACTAAGTTCTTCATGATAGCCATCAATTCATCAATTTCTGATGGTGTTAAAACAGCAGTCGGTTCGTCAAAGATAAGAATGTCTGCTCCACGATAGAGAGTCTTCAAAATCTCAACACGTTGTTGAGCTCCGACAGAGATATCCGCTACCTTAGCAGAGGGATCTACCGCCAAACCATAGCGTTCAGACAATTCATTGATTTCTCGAGTTGCGCGAGCAATATCTAGCACACCCTTTTTGGTCAATTCACTTCCCAAAATGATATTTTCAGCAACTGTGAAGGCCTCAACCAACATAAAGTGTTGGTGAACCATCCCAATCCCTAGACTAGCAGCTTTCGATGGTGAATCCAGTTTAACAACCTGTCCATTTACTACAATTTCACCACTAGTTGGTTCAAGAAGCCCTGCTAGCATGTTCATAAGAGTGGACTTCCCAGCTCCATTTTCTCCTAAAAGTGCATGAATTTCACCTTTACGAAGTTCTAGGTTGATCTTGTCGTTAGCGACAAACTCACCAAAGACCTTGGTAATCTCACGCATCTCAATGACATTTTCGTGTGCCATGTGCTCTTCCTTTCAGAGTTTTATTTTATTTCAATAAAACTTGTTAAAATGAAATCTTAACAAGCTCTATTGAGACAAAATTAATTTGCCCCAATTCTTAAAGAAGCGGCCCAAGGCCGCTTCCTAAGAAATGACTTCCTTCAATTATTTTTCAGGAACTTTGATGCTACCATCAAGGATTTTAGCTTTTGCATCTTCAACAGCTTTTTTACCTTCTTCAGAAAGGTTAGTTACTGCCAAGTCAACACCTTTATCCTTCAATGAGTAAACGATAACTTTACCACCAGGGAATTCCCCTTTTTCAGCTTTGTTGGCAAGGTCTTTTACAGCTGTACCAACTTGTTTCAAAGTAGAAGCAAGTACAAAGTTAGCTTCTTTACCATCTTTAGAAGTATATTTACCTTCATCTACTTGGTCACGGTCTACACCGATAACCCAAACTTTTTCGTCTTCATTTTTGCTTTCATTCAAAGATTTAGCTTCTGAGAAAACACCTGCACCAGTACCACCAGCTGCTTGGTAGATAACGTCTGCACCTGCAGCGTATTGAGCTGCAGCGATTGTTTTACCTTTAGCAGCATCACCAAATGAACCAGCGTAGTCTACTTGAACTTTGATAGATGGGTCAACTGACTCAACACCAGCTTTGAAACCAGCTGCGAAACGAGAAATAACTTCAGATTCCATACCACCTACAAAACCAACTTGTTTTGTCTTAGTAGTTTTAGCTGCGGCAACACCTGCAAGGTAAGCTGCTTCATTGTCAGCAAAAGTAGCACTTACAACATTTTTTTGATCTTTAATGACATCATCAATCAGAACATAGTTTAAGTCTGTATGTTCTTTGGCAGCATCAGCAACTGCATTTTTAAGCGCAAAACCAATACCATAAATTAAGTTGGAGTTTCCAGCTGCTTGTTGCAAGTTGTTTGCGTAGTCAGCTTCACTTGTTGATTGGAAGTAAGTGTAACCATTGTCTTTTGAAAGGCTGTGTTCTTTACCCCAAGCTTGAAGACCTTCCCAAGCTGATTGGTTAAATGATTTATCATCAACACCACCTGTATCTGTAACGATAGCTGCTTTAGTCTTCACATCAGAAGAAGATGAAGCTGCGTTACGAGAAGAGCGATTACCACATGCAGCAAGTCCAAATGCTGCTACTGCAACTAGACCAAGGCCTAGCCATTGTTTCTTGTTCATTACTGAACCTCCTAAATAAGATGCGCAACTAAGTTGCAAGTATAGATAGATAGGTCACTAGGACCCTTGTCACTCAGTGAGTGACACAGACTAATGCAAGTCTGTAAAAGAATATGGAAGTAATTCCCCGACCGTCATCTCGACCGTCGTTTTATCTTTGGCGACTAGAGTCACCTTTAGATCTGGTTTAAAAAATTCGACCATGACTTGGCGACAAGCACCGCAAGGCGAAATTGGTTTTTCAGTTTGACCATAGACAATCAATTCTGAAAAGTCTCGTTGTCCTTCAGAAACCGCCTTAAAGATTGCCGTCCTTTCGCCACAGTTGGTCAAGGGATAGCTAGCATTTTCAATGTTAACCCCTGTATAGATACTTCCGTCCTTGGCTACCAATACGGCACCAATTGGAAAGTGTGAATAGGGTACATAGGCATTTTTACTAGTTTCAATCGCTAAATCAATCAACTCAGTAGTCGCCATCAGCTAACTCTCCTTTTAAGATTGCTACACCAGAAGATGTCCCGATACGTGTAGCCCCCGCCTCAACAAAGGCAACAGCATCTGCATACGAGCGAGCTCCTCCAGCAGCCTTGACACCCATATCAGGTCCAACAGTCTGACGCATTAATTGAACATCTGGCAAAGTAGCTCCTCCAGTTGAGAAACCTGTAGAAGTTTTGACAAAGTCTGCTCCAGCTTTTTGAGCTAGCTGACAAGCCAGAACTTTTTCTTCATCCGTTAACAAACAAGCTTCAATAATAACCTTAACAAGTTTGTCTCCGCTTGCTTCAACAACAGCACGAATATCTGACTCAACTAATGCAGCATTTCCTGATTTGAGTGCGCCAACATTGATAACCATATCAATTTCGTCAGCACCATTTTGGATGGCTTCTTTGGTTTCGTAGGCTTTAACAGCTGAAGTTGTAGCACCAAGAGGAAAACCTACAACTGTACAAACCTTGACATCAGTATTTTCTAGACCAGCTTTTGCATGAGAAACCCAGCAAGGATTCACACAAACACTGGCAAAATTGTACTCTCTTGCTTCAGATAGCAAACGATCGATTTGTTGTTCGGTCGCATCTTGCTTCAAAAGCGTATGATCAATGTATTTATTTAATTTCATTTCGGATTTTCCTTAAATCAGGAGATAATTTCAATGATTTCACGCGTTTTTATCGTTTCATCACTTATTTTAATTTTAACATATTTTTGGAAATCTGTAACTAGTTCCGGAGAAATTTTGCCATTTGCATATACTTTCGCGACAATTTCACCCTTTTTGACTGATTCTCCAACTTTCTTCTCAAAAACAATCCCTGTCTCATAGTCAAGAGCATCGGTTTTGACTGCACGACCAGCACCTAATCTCATGGCGAAAAGACCAAACTCCATGGCTGGAAGTTCTGCGATAATACCATCCTCTTGAGCAGGAATCTCGATAACATGAGCAACATTTACAGGGCGATATAGATCCTCTAAATCTCCACCCTGAGCAAGAACCATCTCTTCAAATTTTTTAAGAGCCTTGCCATTCTCAAGATGTTCTTTCACTTCCTCTACAGTTTTTTCAACATTTGCCAAAGATAATATAATCTGGGCTAACTCACAGATAAAGTGGCTAATATCTTGACGCCCTTTTCCTTGAAGAATATCCAACGCTTCCAGGATTTCTAATCGGTTACCGATCGCGCGTCCCAAAGGTTGACTCATATCAGTAATAACTGCCACAGTTTTTCTACCTACAGCCTTACCAAGATTTACCATAGTTTGAGCTAATTCACGCGCCTCGTCAACTGTCTTCATAAAGGCACCTTCACCGACTGTAACATCCAGCAAAATAGCATCTGCTCCAGCAGCAATCTTTTTGCTCATGACAGAGCTAGCAATCAAAGGAATGGTATCAACCGTTGCTGTCACATCACGAAGGGCATAAAGAAGTTTATCAGCTTTAACCAGTTGGTCAGATTGGCCAATAACCGAAACCCTGATATCCTGAACCTGTTTGATAAAGTCATCCTGACTGCGTTCGACTTGAAAGCCTTTGATAGATTCTAATTTATCGATTGTTCCGCCAGTATGTCCTAGACCTCTACCACTCATCTTGGCAACTGGTACGTCAAAACTAGCGACTAAAGGAGCTAAAATCAAGGTAACCTTATCACCGACTCCGCCTGTAGAATGTTTATCAACCTTGATACCTTTAATAGCAGATAAGTCAAATTCCTGACCCGTCTTCACCATATTCATTGTTAAATCGGAAATCTCTCTAGTGGTCATGCCTTTAAAATAAACAGCCATAGCAAAGGCAGACATCTGATAGTCAGGAACGGTTCCTGCCACATATCCTTCAATCAGCCATTGGATTTCACTAGAGCTGAGTTCTTGGCCGTCTCTTTTTTTCTGGATTAGATCTACTGCTCTCATTCTTTCACACTTCTAAGGATATAATATCCCTTATCTTTCTTTACAACCTCGCAGTTGCCAAATACTTCTTCCATCTTGTTTTTGGCACTTGGAGCTCCTTGTTTTTTCTGGATAACAATGGTCAAATCACCACCGTCTACAAGATAATCAATGCTTTTCTCGATGATTTCATGAACAACTTGCTTGCCTGCACGAATGGGTGGATTCGAAATGACATGATCAAATTGACCTTCAACTTGCTCATAAATATTGGACTGGAAGATAGTCGCTTGAACTTTGTTTTTTACTGCATTTTGCTGGGCTAAATCTAGGGCTCGATTATTGATATCCACCATAGTCGCTTGAACACCATATGCCTTGACTAAAGACAAGCCAATAGGACCATAGCCACAACCAACATCCAGAATTTTTTCACCTTTTTCAACATCGAGACATCTTAGCAATAACTGACTTCCAAAATCAATCATTTTTTTGCTAAAGACACCAGCATCTGTCAAAAATGTCATCTTTTGCCCAAGTAGCTCAACTCTAAGTTCATGAACATCATGGGCAGTATCTGGATTTTCTGCATAATACATTTTACTCATAGTTTCATTTTACCATATAAATAAGTTAATTGTAAATCGTTTACATGACAACAAAGGCTTTTGTTTGCCATTGATTTATTAAAAAATAGTATAAGTTGCCTAATCCCTTAGGGGCCAAGCAAGTAAGAACCCAATGCCATAGTGATAGCAAAGGAAAAAATACAGGCTAGACCAAAGAAGAAAAGCCACCATTTTCTTGTTAAAATGGCGAGAATCAAGTAAATAAAACCAATAATTGGTAGCAAAAATAACAAGACAAAGGCAGACCAACTATAGGTTTGACTTCCTAAACTCACAGTAAACTCAATCAAAGTCGGAGATAACCACAGAATCACAACCAGTAAGCTAGTCAGTTTTAGAATTTTATCACTCACTACTAGTCTCATAACATCACCTCTTTTGATGGCTATACTACTTATATTTTAACAAAGAAAACGCTTTTTCTCAAATGATCCAGATGTCTTTCTCTGTAAATTATGGTATACTGAGTTATCAAACGAGGATATTTTATGACGAACGAATTTTTGCATTATGAAAAAATCAGCCGAAGAACCTGGCAATCTTTGCACCGTAAAACAACCCCACCTTTAACTGAGGAGGAATTAGATTCAATTAAGAGTTTCAATGACCAGATTAGTTTACAAGACGTAACTGATATCTATCTTCCATTGGCTCACCTTATCCAGATCTACAAGCGTTCCAAAGAAGATTTAGCCTTTTCAAAGGGAATTTTTCTCCAAAGAGAGAGCAAAAATCAACCCTTTATTATCGGAGTTTCAGGTAGTGTTGCCGTTGGGAAATCAACTACAAGCCGACTCTTACAAATTTTGCTTTCTCGTATTTTCCCAGAAGCAAGCGTAGAATTGGTTACAACTGATGGCTTTCTATACCCTAACAGTCTTTTAAATGAGCGGAATATCCTGAACCGAAAAGGTTTCCCCGAGAGCTATGATATGGAAACACTACTTAATTTCCTTGATCAACTTAAGAATGGTCAGGATGTTGAAATTCCAGTCTATTCTCACGAAATTTATGATATTGTCCCTCATCAAAAACAAAGAGTTCGAGCTGCGGATTTTGTTATCGTAGAAGGGATCAACGTTTTTCAAACACCGCATAATAGCCGACTTTATATCACAGACTTCTTTGATTTTTCAATCTACGTAGATGCTGCAGTTGAGGATATCGAGAGCTGGTATTTGGACCGTTTCTTAAAACTTCTCAGTTTTGCACAAGATGATCCAAGCAACTATTACTATCGCTTCACCCAACAACCGATCAGTGAAGTCAAAGATTTTGCTCATCAGGTTTGGACTAGTATTAATTTAACCAATCTACAAAACTATATTGAACCGACTAGAAATCGGGCAGAAGTCATTCTTCATAAATCTAAAAATCATGAAATTGATGAAATTTATTTAAAAAAGTGATTTCCCCTTGTCAAAATAATAGTTTTCAGATATAATGGTATAGTTAGTAAATATGGAGGTAAGAACATTGGCAAATATTAAATCAGCTATCAAACGCGCTGAATTGAACGTTAAACAAAACGAAAAGAACTCAGCTCAAAAATCAGCTATGCGTACTGCTATCAAAGCTTTTGAAGCAAACCCATCTGAAGAACTTTACCGTGCTGCTAGCTCAGCCATCGATAAAGCAGAAACTAAAGGTTTGATCCACAAGAATAAAGCTAACCGTGATAAAGCACGTCTTGCAGCTAAACTTGGTTAATCAAGAACCGCATACAAAATGAGCTCTTCGGAGCTTTTTTTGTGCACATTTTTCTGGAGGTTATCATGAAAATTGCTATTATAGGATATTCCGGATCAGGTAAGTCTACTCTGGCAGAGAAGCTTTCCAGCTACTACTCAATTCCAAAACTCCATATAGACCGATTGCAATTTCAGCCTGGTTGGCAAGATAGCGATCGCGATTGGATGTTAAAGGAGATGGCGACTTTCCTTACTGAACATGAAGATTGGGTTATTGACGGCAACTATAGCTGGTGTTGCTATGAGGAAAGGATGGAGCAAGCTGACCAAATTATCTTTCTAAACTTTTCAGCCTGGAACTGCTTGTTTAGAGCCTTTATGCGTTATCTACAATACAGAGGAAAAGTTAGAGAAAGTATGGCAGATGGTTGTCCTGAACAATTTAACTGGGAATTTATACGCTGGATTCTCTGGGACGGACGAACAAAAAATGCTAAGGTAAGATACCAAAAATTAAGTGATACCTACCCTGAAAAGATGCATATTCTCCATTCTCAAGCAGAGATTGATTATTTCTTGCAATCTCTTAAAAAATAGACGATAGAGTAACATTCCATTAAGGTCAGTATGGACTGAATAACTAAAAAAGGAAGATTTTCATCCAGAAAATCTTCCTTTTGTGTTCCCTTTTATTCAGCAATTAAGGTCTCAAGACCAACTTTCATCATATCTGTGAAAGTATTTTGACGTTCTTCAGCAGTCGTATCTTCATCTGGATTAACCAAGCTATCAGAAATTGTCATGATGGCAAGGGCATCCACATGGTGTTGAGCTGCCAAATAGTAAAGAGCTGCTGCTTCCATTTCCACGGCTTTCACACCCCATTTACCAAGCTCAATGTTCTTTTCAAAGTAGTTTGAGTAGAAAACATCTGATGACAAGACATTGCCGACGTGTGTAGTCATGCCAAGGTCTTTAGCAATATGGTAAGCCTTATCTAGCAAGTCAAAACTTGCGATTTGTGGGAAATCGTATTGAGGCCAATCGTTGCGGATGATGTTTGAGTTGGTTGCAGCTGCTTGAGCCAAGACCAATTCACGGACGTGAACATCCTCATTCAAAGATCCAGCCGTTCCCACACGGATTAATTTCTTCACACCGTAGTCAACAATCAACTCGCGTGCATAAATCGAAATGGATGGCATCCCCATTCCGGTCCCCATGACAGATACACGATGACCTTTATAAGTGCCTGTGTAGCCAAACATGTTACGCACTTCGTTAAAGCAAACAGCATCTTCAAGGAAATTCTCAGCAATAAACTTGGCACGAAGAGGATCCCCAGGAAGAAGAATTTTATCAGCAATTTCACCCTGCTGAGCAGCAATATGGATAGACATGTTTAAGATATAAAGGGCGACAGAGAACAAAGGAAAAATAGGAAACTGACGACACATCGCAGATGTTAGACAGTTTATCTTTTTTACACAGTTCTCCGCCCGTATTCAGTTCAGTGAATACAAGGAGCCCATCCTTTCTTTAATTTATATTTGATATTTAGAAAGATACCAAACCCGTCAAAAAGCGAAGGGAAAATTGGAGTTGGGTGCAGTGTGCGATGCTCACTAGACCAACTGTCTTTTTCCCACTGCTTTTAGGGTGGGTTCAATTCCTTTCTTTCTTAAATTTTATGATTTAGAGGAGAGTAAACAGTATTCAGTTCAGCGAATACGACTTACCCATCCTTTCATTTTTTGTTTGTAGAAAAGCTTTTCGCTCGTGTTCAAATCTGAACACACGCCCTACCTTTCTTTTATTAATGTTGATTACAATTCGGCAAGAATAGCTTTAAGCAAGCCTTTGAAGTCGCCCTTGACTCGTTCGGTCACTTCTACGACTTCTTCGTGGTTGAGCTCTTCTTGGAAACCTGCAGCAAAGTTAGTAATACATGAAATTCCTAGAACTTTCAAGCCAGAGTGGGCTGCAACAATAACTTCAGGAACTGTAGACATTCCCACTGCATCTGCTCCCAATGTCTTATAGGCACAAATTTCTGCAGGTGTTTCATAAGTCGGACCGGTTACACCGATATAGACACCTTCATCAAGCTTGATACCGAGTTTTTTAGCCACTTCATGGGCAGTAGCACGGTATTCTGGAGTGTAGGCTTTAGACATATCTGGGAAACGTGGACCAAAATCATCCAAGTTTTCACCCATCAATGGGTTTTGCCCCGTCATATTGATATGGTCTGAGATAGCCATCAAGGTACCAGGACCAAATCCAATACCTCCAGCTGCATTGGTTACAATGACACCTTCACATCCAAGAACTTTCATCACACGTACTGGGAAAGTCACGACTTCAAGAGGATTTCCCTCGTAGAAATGGAAACGACCTTGAAGAGCCAAGACTTTTCGACCTGCAAGGTCACCATATACCAATTTACCAGCGTGACCAACTACTGTAGAGCGACCCCAGTTTGGAATCTCAGCATAGTCTACTACAACTGGATTTTCGATTTCTTCTGCCAATTCTCCAAGTCCTGATCCAAGGATTAGACCGAACTCAGGCGCTTGGATTCCCTTGTCTTTCAGGAAAGCAGCTGTTTCCTTGATTTTATCTAAAAATGTCATTCTGTGTCTCCTTTATTATTTTTTAACATTTGACCGATTTTGTCAAAGGTTTTTGCATTGCGAATGGTGATATTGCGATAAAAAGGCATCTTGAGCAAGTGCTTGTGATAGGCAGTTGCATAGTAGGATTCTTCAGAGAATTTCCCCCAGAAAATCCCATGTTTTCCAAAATGAACCACTTCATCTTTCAGTTCCAAACTGTTCACTTTCTCGATGACTTGATCCACATCCAAGCTCTCCGTGTAGAAGAGGACATCTTTTCGAGCTAGGTCTTTGGTCCACCAATCTGGCAGATTCTTCAGCTCTGCTTCATAATCTTCCTGACTCAGCAAAGAAAAGCTCTGAATAAATGGATAATGGACTTCAAAGAAAGTCTCTAACTTTTCAACCAATTGGGCTTTGGGAGCTGTCGAAGTAAAGAAAATGTTGCCACTGTTGATGTAGGTTTCAACCTTTTCCAGTCCCAACTCTGTCAGTTCTTGACGAAGTTGCGCCATAGCAACCTTATTCTTCCCACCGACATTAATGCCCCTTACCAGTAAAGCATAGCGCGTCATCTTATACCAATTTATCTAAGAAACTTTCACCAATCATGGCAGTTTCAACACCAAAGTTATCCGCAACTGTCGCTGAGATATCTGCAAAATGTCCAACTGGAAGTAAACCATTTCCTTTGAAGGCTGGACTGTATGCCAAAAGTGGGATGTATTCACGAGTGTGGTCTGTTCCTGCATAGGTTGGGTCATTTCCATGGTCAGCAGTAATCAAGAGAAGGTCATCCTCTCTCATAGCTGCGATAATTTCAGGCAAGCGCTCATCGAACTCATGCAAGCAATCACGGTAACCATGAGCATTGCGGCGGTGGCCGTAAAGGGCATCAAAGTCCACCAAGTTTGTGAAGGAGAATCCTTTTTCAAACTCAGCAAGTCCCATGGTCTTCAATAATGTATCAATTCCGTGGCTGTTTGACTTGTTGTGGCCCATATCATGATTGATACCAGCGCCATTAAAGATATCGTTGATTTTACCAACAGCGTAAGTATCGATACCAGCTTCGTTTAATTTATCCAAAACAGTTGGTGCAAATGGAGAAACGGCCAAGTCACGACGATTTGCCGTACGAGTGAAGTTACCTGGTTCACCAACATATGGACGGGCAATGATACGACCTAGAAGGGCTGGGCGCTCAAGGGTAATTGAACGAGCGTACTCACAGATACGGTACAATTCATCCAAAGGAATAATGTCTTCGTGGGCAGCAATTTGCAAAACAGGGTCAGCTGAAGTATAGATAATCAACTCCCCAGTTTCCATCTGACGAGGTCCGAAATCATCGATAACAGCTGTACCTGAGTACGGTTTGTTGGCTTCACGAATGACCTTGCGTCCTGAAAATTCTTCGATCTTTGTCAAGATTTCTTCTGGGAATCCGTTCCAGAAAGTATCGAAAGGCTCGGTAATGTTGAGTCCCATGATTTCCCAGTGTCCAGTCATGGTATCTTTACCGCGTGATACTTCTTCCAATTTTGTTGCATATCCTGTTGGATTGCTTTCAGCTGGTACAGTCTTTAGAGGCGTTTCGCGAGGAATATTTCCTAGACCGATTTTAGCCATGTTTGGCACATTCAAACCAACTGTTTTGGAAATGTGTCCTAGTGTGTCAGAAGCTCCATCTGGAACCCCTGCATTGACAAAGTTATTGGCATCTGGTGCAGCACCGATTCCCACGGAATCCAGTACCACCAAGTGAATACGATTAAATTTTGACATAGTGTATCTCCTTATTATGTTGATTAGTTTGCTTTTGTTGAAGTTAGAATCTGAACCCCGTCTCGTCCAGCAACGATGACCTTATCCACCATTTGGTTGAACAAGCCATGCTCAACGACACCAACGACATGGTCCAATTCTTGCCCGAAGGCAATTGGATCTTCAATGACATCCAAGGCTAGGTCAATGATAAAGTTCTGCATATCGGTCACAAAATGTTGGCCATCTTTTTCACGGAAACTTGGTTTATAGCCAGCTCGCTCAAACCGACGAAAAACCTGTTCTGCACCATACTGAACCACTTCTACTGGCAATTTAAAAGCACCTAGTTTCTCTACCAGTTTGCTTTCGTCAACCACCCAAATGTATTCTTTTGATGGTGTCGCTACAACCTTCTCCATCAGAAGGGCACCACCACCGCCTTTTATCCCGTTAAACTGGCTATCTACTTCATCCGCCCCATCAACCGTCACATCGACAAAGTCTACTTGATCAATCGACTTGAGCGGGATGTTAAGACCTTCAGCCTGTTTACTGGTCACACTGGAAGTCGTTACAGCAGTAATCTGCAAACCTTCTTCCTTGATCCGACGACCGATTTCTTCTACGAAATAGTAGGCAGTTGAGCCTGTTCCAAGTCCGACAACCATACCATCTTTGACGAACTCAGCAGCCTTAATTCCTGCCATTTTTTTCAGATTTTCCACTTATATACCTCCAAATAGAGCTACTTCTATTATATCATGAATACGCTTCAAATTCATCCAAATATTAGAAAAACCCGAACATTTTATTTCGGGTTTTTGATGCTTATTTAACCATATCAGGGTCGTAGTCGTAAAATCCAGTATCAAGGAAACGATTTTTAGGATGGAGCTTGCGAACTTCTTCATCTAACAAAAAGGCTTGGTCATGTGTAAAGTTACCTTCTTGAATCAAGTTGCGAGCTTGGATAAAGAGCTTGGCAATTTCCACAAAGTTTTGACCTGGAGTATAGAGACCTTCTAGTTTCCAGTGGGTAAAGCCATGTTCTACTAATTCTGTCAACTTGGTCATCAAATCAAGGTCATTATTGGCGAAGATATGAGTTCCATGATTATCCTCGAAAATAGAGTAATGACTCTCTGGGTCACTCGGTTCTGCAAGGAACAAATCACGTTGACGAGTTTTTTCATCATCAATCTGTGTGAAATTATAGTAGTTTTGCAAGAGTGGACGCTTAGAATGGTGGATAACACTAGCACCATAGACTAAGACTTCAGCAGGAATTTCCAAAATCTCTGGCATTTTGAAAAGTTCAGCTGATGGAATTTCCCTCGCCAAAACAGCTTCTGACGCTCCTGCTTTTTGTCCCCAGAAATTAATCTGACGACTGCTAGTGACCATGGTTGACGCATCATAAATGGTTTTGAAAGAATAGCCGTCACGGTTGACCACATAAAAGACCCCTGCATCTCCAACAGTGATGTAATCCGTTTTGATTTCCTCTAAAAAGTCCAAGAAAGGCTTGATTCGGTCCATCATGTCTTGGTGCATAAGAGCATTGACCGCAACGATTAATTCCTTACCTGCATCATGAACGATTTTTGCGATTTCACGCAATTGGTCATGACTAAAGGTTGTCGGTAGACGAAGTCCAAAATCCTTCTCCCCAACATAAATACGGTCGACACCAGCCTCGAGTAGCTGTTTCACTTGTTCAATACTTTCAGCAGTTGCTGTAATGATAATCTTTTCCATAGACAAGATTATACCATATTTCCAAAAAATCAGCTATATAGAAAAGTGAGTCTTATGAAGCGAAATTTCAAAAAAGTGAACTGCATCAATGGCAGTTCACTTTTTAGATTTATGCTTGTGTCTTTTCAACTAGTCGTCCGTCATTCATCACATAAATACGGTCAACCTTATCTAGCAAGCGAGTATCATGTGTAATCATGACAACTCCCCTGCCTTGCTCATGAGCAATTGAAGCCAGCATATCTGTAACCTGGTAAGCACGTTGCGTATCCAAGCTAGCTGTCGGCTCATCTGCAAGTACGATGCTCGGATTATTGTATAGGGCTCTAGCAATTGCAGCTCGTTGACGTTCTCCACCTGAGAGAGCTTTGGGATAGTGGTTTTGAACCTTTTCCAAGTCCAACAAACTGAACAACTCTTGTCGGTCACTTTTTATAGATTTCTTTTTATCTAAACGGTCAATTAAATCTAATTGCTCCTTAACCGTTAAAAAGGGAATCAGATTTGAAGCCTGGAGGATAAAGCCAAATTCACTAAAGCGCAAATCCGTTTTTTCTTTCTCGGTTAGGTTTCCAGTTTCTTTTCCCTTTACCAGAATCTTGCCACTTGAAGCTTCCTGTAGTTGGCCTAGAGTCGTTAAAAAGGTTGTTTTGCCCGACCCAGAAGGCCCCACAATGGCTACAAACTCCCCAGCATTTAGCTGAAAATTGGTCTCATGCAAAGCTGTAACTTTCATATTGCCTTCGCCATAAGTTTTTGTCACTTGAATCATCTCAATTAATGTCGTCATACTATTCTCCTTATCATTCTGCAATCGCAGTAATCGGGTCCACCTTTAGCAAGCGTGGAAGTGAAATGACGCCACCTAGAAGAGCCATTAAGCAGATGATCAGGCTTAACACAAAGTATGCTAACCAACTAGGATAGAAAAAGAAGGTTGCAGGTAAGACTAAAATGACAGCCCAAATGGCTACTAAGGCCAATCCGATACCCAAAGCAGATAAAAGAAAAATCTGACAGAAAAGGGACCAAACGATGGATTTTATCTGAATTCCTTGTGCTCGCATAATGCCATAAAGACCTAATTTTTGAATGGTAATGATATAAATAAAAATCCCTACAATCAGACCTGTAATGACTATCATTGCTAGAATCATTCCTGAGAATACATTGACCTGAGGGGTATAGCCAGGAATTTTTGAAATCATTTTTTGAATAGAAATCTGCTTCAAGCCATCGCCAGTCACTTCTACATCATTTTGCAATACCAATGCAGAGATAGAGCGATTAGCTTTTGTTGTTCCTTGTAAATTCCAATAGGTTGTCAGGCTCGAAAAAACAACAGGTTCTGTGAAAAATTTATTTTCTTTTGTCAAACCTACAATCTTAAAACTTGTTTCACTCCCGTTAAGTTGAATTGCGTCCCCAAGTTTGATGCCATAATTTTCAAAAGACTGATCCACTACAACTTCTTGGTCATTTTCTGGGTAACGACCTTCAATCAAGGTTGGCGAGATAAAACTGTCCCACTCTTGACCGAAAATAGAGACATTAATCTTATCACTACTATTAACCAAGTTTGTTACAGCAAACATATAGCTTAGGGGAACAGCATCCTCAGAAACCTTATCCTTGTAGTCTTTTTCAGGTATAAAGGATGCAGTCAAATTATCATTTGCATAATCGGATAGAACAACTCCTGTTGCTTGCCAATTATCGATAGCAGCCCTGTTATTTCGAACAAGTCCTAAAGCCAAACTGGTCATAAAAAAGACCATAAAAGCAATGAGAAAAATGGTTGTTAGAATTAAACTGTAACGCAGTTTATTCTGTAAAATTTCTTTGATAGCAAGATACATGCCAATCTCCTTTAAGTATTCTGTTGTCGAGGGAACAAATCTCCTCTTCACCATAGCACTAAAGATAGAAAACTATCTCGTCATGAACAACTAGAATCAATTTAAAAGAATCCTGTCCTTACTTCAAAATTGAATTTATTTGCATCTGTGTATGATTTTTATTCGTTTCAACTATCAAATTTCCCCTCGTTGAAATAAGAGAAAAATAATAAAATTTAAACGGTTTACTCATCGTATCATTTTCCCATCAGCATGTCAAGAAAACCGAAATTGGCTCTGATAACAGATTTTATGCAATTTGTAACCATTCTGTAATAATTCTCTCTTTAAAAAGTGATAAAATAGTAATGTACTGTTAAGGAGAGAAATATGCCCGCTAGAAAATTACACCCGTATGAGTTTGAACAAGAAAGTATAAAAACTGCTCAGTTTCAAGATTATGTTCCAGAAAATGCTTCTGTCGCTAGTGTAAAGGAAGTTCTATTTTTTGTAAACATCGCTTGCTTCTGCGTCTTTTTAGCGATTTTTAGCTTTTTGTTCTTATCACTAAAAGTAAACACTGTCTTATCATTTGCTTTGGCTATCGGTCTTAGTCTTGTAGCATTGCAATTTCAGCGTACTTTTATTAAGAAAAAATTCAAATAAAAACCTTCGATGAATCGAAGGTTTTTTTATTTATTCTTTCGTTTGGATGGTGTTGAGATAGCTATCTTGACTTCAAAAATTGTTCCGTTTGGTTTGTTATCTTTCACACTGATAGACCCTTTTAGGGCATCAACGATTTGCTTAGCTAAAGACAAACCTAAACCGAAACCACCCTTTTGACGTGTCCGAGCCTTATCAACGCGATAAAATCGATCAAAGATTTTCTTTTTATCGGCTGCAGAAATACCAATTCCATTATCTGCTACCTTTAGATAGAGACTGCGTTCTGTCGTTGAAATCTCAAAATAAATATCTCCTTCTTCTTCTGTATACTTGACCGCATTGTCAAACAGAATGGTCATCAATTGCTTGAGGAGGAGCTTATCTGTGATAATGGTGCGTTGAACACGATTTTGGAAACGAAAAACACGATCGTTTTCGGACGCAATCATCTCATAGTTAGTAAAGGTTGTATTAAAGAAGTCTGGCTTTACCTCTCCAAACTCAGGCTTGATTCCATCATCCCTACGTGCCAGATTGAGAAGATTAGTCGTTAGAAACTTCATATTTCGAACTTCTTCCAAACTAGAAGCGATGCTCTCACTTGACTCCATAATAGTCGCCTCTGGTTTTCTAAAAAGAGTTTCCAGACGGTTCTGAAGAACTGCCAACGGAGTCCGTAATTCATGACTGGCATTTTCCACAAAGCTTTTCTGCTTTTGCATACTTTCAAGTAAGGGTTTAACACTGACACGTGCAAGATAGAGACTGGCTATAATCGATAGAATCCAAAAACTTGCCATGACCACCACAATTAACTGCTCGTGATTTTTACTAGTTTGTTCTAGTTGGCTTGTGTTAATCAGGATAGCAGCATACTTAATATTAGTCGAAACAGAATCAATATTCATTTCCGTTAAGACCACCCGATAAATCTCATCCTGGCCGTAGCTATTCACAACATGAAGTTGTCGGATATGGTTTAAATCCTTTTTATTGAACGTTATTCTGTCTAATCCTAAAAAGCGATTGCCAGTCACTAATTGATTCAAATTTGAATCTAGCAAAATCACTTCAGTATTGGAACTCACATTTGGTTTTTTATCAGATGCTGAAGCGACACTGCCACTACCTAAATCCTTAACGTCTTCAGTTGCACGATTGACCGCCAATTGAATGATGTCCTGAGGATTGTTGCTGAGAGATAGCAGTTTCTCATCCACTGATGTGTAGAGACTGGAATGCATAACCTGCAAGATAATCAAGGTCATGGCAGAGAAAATTAGGGTGAAAACACCAAAATTACGGATAAAGTAGCTAAAATCCTCTGCGTACCAATTCTTTTTTAATTTCTTAAACATGTTTTAAAATATACCCAACACTACGCAAAGTTTGGAGATTTTCAGCAAAGGCTGAACCTTTCAATTTCTTACGAACTTTTGATACATAAACTTCTACAACGGAAATGGTTGTGTCACTGTCAAATCCCCATAAACGGTCAAAGATTTGGGTTTTTGGTAAGATGACATTTTGGTTTTGGAGGAAATAGACCAATAGTTCAAATTCTTTACCAAGCAGCTCAACAGAGGCATCTTGAACCTTAACTTCATTAGTAGATAGATTGACTGTCAAATCACCGTACGTTAAGGTATTTTCGTTAAATTTCCCTGAGCGTTTGAGGAGGGCCTGAATACGCATCTTGAGTTCTTCTAGATAAAATGGTTTGGTTAGATAATCATCTGCTCCCAGCTCAAACCCATGTCCTTTGTCATCAAGACTTTCCTTGGCTGTCATGATGAGAACAGGGGTCGAAACACCTTTTTCACGTAGTTCTTTTAAGACTTGGAAACCATTTTTTTCTGGTAACATCAAGTCCAATAGAATCAGGTCATAGACGCCACTTTCAGCCTCGTAGAGACCTTCTTCGCCATCAAATACCTGCATAACATCTGCAAAATCATCCAAAAAATCAAAGACTGAATTTGACAGGCCTAGGTCATCTTCCACTAATAGAATTTTAATCATCAAAAATTCCTCCTTATTATATCCATTATAGCAAAAATATCTTAAAAAAAACTCAACTTTCCTTGTTTTTCTAAGAGAAAGTTGAGTTTTTATATACTATTTAGTCAAGAAGTTTTTAAGCCTTGCCATATTGTGCAACAACTGCTTCAACTGCTGCTTTATCACGTTTAATCAATTCAACGCGAGCCGCGATATCCTTGATACCCATACGGATGTTACGGCTAAGAGCGAGGTCAGAAAGTTGTGGTTCAAAGAAGGCCTTATACTCTGCCAAACGTTGTTCTGTTTTAAAGATGTGTGATGGGAAGATGACAAAGCTGTCAAAACTCATATCTCCACCAAGGGCCGCCTTGATCCAATCCCAGTTTTCACGAGCCCAAACCCAAACAGTTTCTTGGGTAGCTTGGTGTCCAAGGAATTGGAGGTACCATGCTGAAAGGTCTTGTGGTTTCACGACAAATTTGTCCTTCCAAGTTGCAATAAGCGTTTGGATGTTTTCTGCATCTGTACTGTATGCAAGCGCAGCTGCTAATTGACGTTTGAAAACTGCATCTGTTGCATGAGTGTATAGGTCTAGGTAAGTTGCTACCAACTCCTTAGTCTCATGATGTTTGATCTCATTGATGAGGACTTGAGAGCGAATAGCTGCTGGAAGTCCTGCAAGATTTTCTTTATGAGCTGCAAAGATTTGACTTGCTACTTGACTAGCTTCTTCATCATTTGAACGAATCATCATAGAAATGGTCAATTGACGAACCAACTCATCCTCATCTGATTCTCCGTCTTTCGCTTCAAAGCCAAGTCGCTCATAATTGTGACGGGCCAATTTAGCAACCAGAGTGTTAAAGGCTTCTTCAGCTTCTGTTCCTTCATCGATAAAGCGCTCAAGGGCAGAAATAACTTGAGAAACTGCAGCAACAACCAGGTAAGACTCTTCCTTGGCAAGTTTATCAAGGACTGGCAACAAGTCTGCATATGATACATGTCCTGCTTCAGCAAGCAAACGACGCTCTTGGACGATTTGAAGCTTACTTGTGTTATCAAGTTCAACTAATTCTGAAAGGATAGCATCCAGTAATTGACCTTGATAGTCAGTAATGTAGTGGGCAGTATTTTCAGTGTTAAGACGAAGAGCTGTTTTGTTTTCAGCAAGAAGTCCTGCATAGCCAGGAATTTCGATACTTTCAGTTTCCAGAGTATCTGGTAGTCCTTTCCAGTTACTGTTCAGTGGCACTACCCAGAGACGGTTCTTGTCTTCGTGTTCACCGATAAAGAATTGTTTTTGAGAAATCTTCAAAACATCATTTTCAACTGTAGCAGTCAAAACTGGATAGCCAGGTTGTTCCAACCAAGAATCCATGAAGGCTGCTACATCACGACCAGATGCTTGTCCGAGTGCATTCCAAAGGTCACGGCCAATAGTATTTCCGTATTGGTGTTTTTCAAAGTAAGCATGCAAGCCTTTAGCAAAATCTGCATCTCCTAACCAACGACGAAGCATGTGCATGAGACGGCTACCCTTCGCATAAACGATAGCACCATCAAAGAGCGTATTGATTTCATCTGGGTGGCTAACTTCAACGTGGACAGACTGAACACCATCTGTTGCATCACGTTTAAGAGCTGCTGGCACTCCACTTGTTTGGAAGTCTTCAAAGATATTCCAGCTTGGCTCAATCGCATCCACACAAACGTATTCCATCATGTTGGCGAAGCTTTCATTGAGCCAAAGGTCATCCCACCACTTCATAGTCACAAGGTTACCGAACCATTGGTGAGCAAGCTCGTGGGCAATGACGAGGGCTACTTGTTGACGGCTGGCAAAGGTTGAGTTCTCATCCACAACCAAGTAAACTTCACGATAAGTCACAAGACCCCAGTTTTCCATAGCACCAGCTGAGAAGTCAGGAAGGGCGATGTGGAGAGATTGAGGGATTGGGTACTTAACTCCATAGTAATCTTCGTAAAACTCGATTGAGCGAACAGCGATATCTAATGAAAACTCCAGGTTTGAAAGTGGATGCGCCTTGGTTGAGTAAACACCTACCAAAGTACCATTTTTAGTTTTAGCGGTCACCCCTTGCAAATCACCAGCTACGAAAGCTAGCAAGTATGAGGACATTCGAGGTGTAGTTTCAAACCTCCAGATGCCAGTTTCCTTGCGATTTTCAACATCAATCTCAGGCATGTTTGACAAGGCAAGTTCGCCTTCTGCTTGGTCAAAGCGAAGTGCTAGGTCAAAGGTTGCTTTAGCTTCTGGCTCATCCACACATGGGAAGGCTTCACGGGCAAAGTGGCTCTCAAACTGAGTCGACAAAACTTCCTTCTTAACTCCATCAACTGTGTAGTATGATGGATAGATTCCTGTCATGTTGTCAGTAATTTTACCTGAAAAAGCAATAACCAATTCAACTGAACCTGCTTCTGTAAGTTCGATATGAAGAGCTTCGTTTTCATTATCAACTGTAAAAGGACGATCTTGTCCTGCTACTTCAACAGAAGCAATCTCCAAGTCCTTTTGGTGAAGAGAAATACGGTCACTTTTAGCTTGACCAGTAATGGTTACTTTTCCTGAAAACGTCTTGGTCTCACGACTCAAGTCTAAAAACAAATCATAATGTCCAGGAACAAATTTTTCGATATAATGTTCTACTGCTTGCATCATATTCTCCTATTCTAAATTTCTGAGCGAATGCTCTAGTTCAAACATACCTATTTTATCATATTTTAAGTCAGAAAAAAGCTTTGAAAGTTCATTTATACATTTTTGTCTTTTTGAACTCAAATAATAAGAAAATGGTTTTGTGAACGCCTAGAATTTCTATATTTTAAGCCTGTTTTGGTATTTTGTAAAAACGAGCAAAAAACACCAAAATTTATAGGAAATTCGCATCAATTTCTTTGACTAATGCATACGTTAGTGCTAAAATTAGTGTGTTTGGTATATTAATACTTAATCTATGACAATCATTATGTCTTTTTTAATATATTGCACTTCTATTTTTAGTTTTCTTCAGAAGCGAATCCAATATTAAAAAAATTCATTGGTTATTTTTTAAATATTGGATTCACATCCATGAAATAAACTAGCAGAAAATCCCTTTTACGTCTAATAGTTACTCTAAATGTAAAGTAGTTGATAACATACGGAGTCTCAAAACTATTGCATTAATTTATCTTCACTGGAGCTGGAGTAAACTGCAATAAAGAAAGGATTATTCGTCAGAGTAGGACTGTCAATTTTATTAAAAGATATAAATCAACATTTTGGTTGTTATTACCAAACAAGAAGATTTTCTGGAAGAAAGGAATGGAGGAACAAGTGAAAACTTTCTATAAAAAATTATTCGCGTTTGTAGCAATGTTCAGTGTAGTTGCTCTTGGTTTGTCAATCATCAAGCCAGTTTCTGCAGCAACTGTCACTCCCACTATTACAAACCTTAAAGCAGATACATCTGGTCAAAAGGTCACATTTTCTTTTGAATGGGACTTAACAGGTAAATCTGTTAAAGAAGGAGATACTTTTACCATCGATGCTCCCGAAGGTTTAAATATCACAGAACTCGCTACGCAATCACTTCAAGCCAACGGTGCTGAAGTAGCTACCTTGTCAATGACAAACAAGAAGATTACTTTTACTTTTAAAAAAGCAATCGAATCCATGAACCAAAATGTTAAGGGTGGGTTCCAATACCGAGCAGTGTGGGATAGCACTCCAGGAAATCCTGGAAACAAGACCGCCACTTCTAAAGTCGGTTCAGAATCTGTCATCATTACACGCCCTGATGGACCTGGCGTATTTGAATCAGTATTGAATAAATACAACCTTACAGGTGACTATGTATCTAAGACATTCAAATTGGATGTTTCTGAAAACTATGCTTGGATGAATGTTGGAGATGACTACTATCTAACAAAATGGTTTATCCGTATCAATGGAGATGGTAAAAAACAAGCCATCACAAACCCTGTTGTATCAGATAAAATCCAAGCTCCAGCCGTCGATTACTCAAAAATCACTTTTGCTCCTGCTGCAAACCACGCTGCAAGTGAATTCTTCGTTGGAACTTACTTGAAACCATCATTCACATTGAGAAAAGGTGGACAAGTGGTTGCTTCAGGTTGGGATTTCTGGAAACATGTGAAATTCGATGCAGACGGAAATGGATTTACCGTTAATTTATCAGACGTAAGTGATGTTTTCAAAACAGCTACGGACGAAGAATTAATCGTTGAATACCAAACAATCATTCCTAAGACAACCATCCGTGTTGACAACAATGCAACCTTGACAGCTGATGAAATCACAACACCTCAAACTGATCCAGCTTTCTGGAACAATAATGAGTTGAAATTCTGGGTATCTGGTGATACAACTGTGACAGTTCAGAAAGAGTGGGTTGGTGACGAAGAATCTGACCGTAAAGATATCACTGTTCAATTATATGCTGATGGCCAAGCTTTGGAAGGGATGACACAAACTCTTACAAAAGCTTCTGATTGGAAAGCAGCATTCACTAATTTGCCAGGTATCAAAGACGGTAAGAAGATTGAGTACTCAGTAGTGGAAACAAATACACCTGAAGGTTACACTTCTAAAGTTGAAAAAATTGATGATGCAAACGTAATTAAGGTCGTCAACACATCAAACAAACCAACTACAACAACTACTGAAGCCCCAACAACAACTGAGGCTCCAACTACTACTGAAGCTCCAACTACTACTGAGGCTCCAACTACTACTGAAGCTCCAACTACTACTGAAGCTCCAACTACTACTGAAGCTCCAACTACTACTGAAGCTCCAACTACTACTGAAGCTCCAACTACTACTGAAGCTCCAACTACTACTGAAGCTCCAACTACTACTGAAGCTCCAACTACTACTGAAGCTCCAACTACTACTGAAGCTCCAACTACTACTGAAGCTCCAACTACTACTGAAGCTCCAACTACTACTGAAGCTCCAACTACTACTGAAGCTCCAACTACTACTGAAGCTCCAACTACTACTGAAGCTCCAACTACTACTGAAGCTCCAACTACTACTGAAGCTCCAACTACTACTGAAGCTCCAACTACTACTGAAGCTCCAACTACTACTGAAGCTCCAACTACTACTGAAGCTCCAACTACTACTGAAGCTCCAACTACTACTGAAGCTCCAACTACTACTGAAGCTCCAACTACTACTGAAGCTCCAACTACTACTGAAGCTCCAACTACTACTGAAGCTCCAACTACTACTGAAGCTCCAACTACTACTGAAGCTCCAACTACTACTGAAGCTCCAACTACTACTGAAGCTCCAACTACTACTGAAGCTCCAACTACTACTGAAGCTCCAACTACTACTGAAGCTCCAACTACTACTGAAGCTCCAACTACTACTGAAGCTCCAACAACTACTGAGGCTCCAACTACTACTGAAGCTCCAACTACTACTGAAGCTCCAACTACTACTGAGGCTCCAACTACTACTGAGGCTCCAACTACTACTGAGGCTCCAACTACTACTGAAGCTCCAACAACTACTGAAGCTCCAACTACTACTGAAGCTCCAACTACTACTGAAGCTCCAAAAACGACTGAAGCCCCAACAACTACTGAGGCTCCAACTACTACTGAAGCTCCTTCAGAAGTTACAACAACAACTGAAGCCCCAACAACAACTGAAGCTCCTTCAGAAGTTACAACAACAACTGAGGCTCCAACTACTACTGAAGCTCCTTCAGGAGTTACAACAACAACTGGAGCTACAACAACAACTGAAGACAAACCAGGACTTCCAAATACTGGTGAACGTAATAGCCTAATTGTTTCTGTTGCTGGTGTTGCAATGCTTATCGTAGCTGTAGGAACAGTTTTACATTATCGTAAAAAATAATCAACCAATGTAGAAGGGATATGAATAGGGATTTTAAAGATAACTATCTTTGAAAACTTTATCCAATAACTTTACTTGTTAGATTCAAAAAGCGGACATGACTGTCCGCTTTTTGTTTACTCGTTTTATCATTTAAAGTCAGAAAAAAGCTTTGGATAATGATTTCCAAAACTTCCTTCCTTATAGCAATCTATAGAGGGTATACCTTGCGAAATTCTTCTAAAACAACCTTGCTGTCAGGTGTAAAAGTCAGACCAGCTTCCTCCAGCCACTCCGTAAAAAACTCCTCATGAACCTGACGCCAGTAAGCCAAAGATTTATCTCCTTCGCCTTCCTTGTAGGCATGGTCGGCTGACACTTGATGGAAAGGCTGAACGGAAACCTTTGTAATTTTGACAATGCAAACAGCCTGGTTTTGACTATCTAAAATGACATCGAAGGTCCCTTCTCGTGGAAGGGGTTCGTCCTCTAGTGCGTAGAGATCGTAGGCTGAGGCAGTTGCTGTTTTTTCGCCTCTAAAGACCAGATCCGCTAAAAGGTCTGGTTCCACTCCAAAAGCCCAAGCGTCGATTTCATCTCCGATCAAGGGATTGATTCTCTTGTATGCATTCCACATTTCTTGCGGTGTCATGGGTTGCTCCTTTGTAATTTTTTACTTACTTCTTTTATAAGTTTGAGATGGTCTGGATGGTCAATCTCTAAATCAAAAATCTCTGGAATAGAACTGTAGTGGATAATACACTTGATATCCATTTGATTCATTTTTTGTATGAAAGAAGCATTCAGATAGCCTGCTACAGCAAAGTCAATCTTTTTCATCCTTGCTTTATCCTGCATATCTCTCAGCATATCTAACATTATTGGACTTTCCATATCATGCCATTGACTGTTTCTCACAGTCGCAAAAACAAAAGAAGTCAAATCATTCATTCCAACTATAATCTTTGAAATACCCGTTTCCAGTATCCTGTCCAAGTCAAAATAAGCTGACGGCAATTCAATCATTGTGCCGACTTTCCCGGTAAAACCATACTGACGCAATACTGTAATAGCTTGTTTTAATTGTTCGGCATCATTGACAAAAGGAAAAATAACAGACAGATTGGGTTTGGTTTGAAAAACTTCTGTAACAACATTTGTCTCAGCCTGAAATTCATCTGGACACGCCAACAAACGCCTGATACCTCTGTATCCAAATAAGGGGTGGCGTTCGTCAAAATACTCTTTAGTCCCGTCTAGAATATTTGCTTCTGCATTTGTTAACTCTGAAAAGCGATACCAGACTTCTTCATCTGAGTACAAATGACAAATAGTGTCTAGATAATCTTTCACAAATTGCTGACAATTTGGTAATAGTATGTTTTGGTTTAGTTCTCTCAACAAGTATTCCCCACGAATCAAGCCGACGTGGTGCAATAAATGGGGATAAACTTTTTCAACAATTTTTTCGCCACTAAGAGCTAGTTGATTATACATGTTCATTCACCTCGTCTTAAAAGATACAATATCAGATATCATTATACGACACTTTCCTCTAGTTCAAAAGCTTCATAAGGTTCAACTAACTCATATCCTAAAAATTCTGCTACTTTTTTGGAAGCCTCGTTATGAGCATTCCAAAGTGGAAACATATCTCTATTTAAACTCTCTAGAATCATTGCAGCACCAAGCTTTTTAGCAAATCCATTTCCTTGTTTGTCTGGCCTAGTTGCAACTTCCACTTCAACTGCTCCGTGGTAAACTAACCCTGAGGAAATCCCAGCAATCACTTCATTGTTTTTAAGAATAACAAAGCCAAATCCACCTTTTAAAGCAAAATCTTGGTAGGACTCAAAATCCCCTTGTAAATCTTGTGACCATTCTTCCTCAGAAAGGCTGTTATAAATACGATTATCAATAGGTACAAGATTGTAACCTTCCTCTATATGAGTAACTAGATCATTTAGAAGTTCAACTTGAAAATTTGCCTTATCCTTAAAAGAATAGCGAGTAAAAGAAATTAACCCATCTTGCCGATGCAGAAAATTTTGCCACTTAGTGTCTTCTGAGATAATAATCTTATAATCTAAACCATTTTGCCTAACAAAATCTTCCCAAAATCTGGAATCCAACTCCCCTGTTAGGTATAGAAAATTTCCAACATCATAAAAGCTTGTTGTCCTATCACTGTTTCGGTAGACAGTTCCGATTTGAGATTTAAGACCATAGAGAACCATATATTTCTTCCATGTTTTAAATAGTTCCATTATCCCTCTATTTCACCTTCCAATTTCTATAGCTTGTCATGTCCAATTCTGGAAATCCTCGTAACTCTGCCTCCACCTTCCATACTAAGGGTGAGGCATTTTCTTCGGTAATCTGCTCAATAGGGACCCAAATTGCATTTGCTGAATCATTGCTTCCGTCAAGAACCTCCTGAGAAAGGGGTTTTTGAGGGCCTTCGAAATCGAGTACTACGTCATAAAAGGCCATGATATGATGTACGGCGAAGTATTGCCCTTCTTCATGAACCAGCACATCATAAATCCTAGGATTTGAATACTGGCTAAGCATATAACCCGTCTCTTCCAGAACTTCTCTCTTGAGGGTTTCAGTCAGCCCCTCACCTAGTTCTTGACTACCACCAGGTGGATCAAAACGATGTTGATAGGGGCCTCTTGTTTTTTAAATACAGAGCAATTTCCCATTCTCAAAGCAAATGCCATAGACACCAAAGTATTTTTTGATTTCCATCAGATTCTCCTATTTCAAGCTCCAACCACCATCAATAGTGAGAATTTGCCCCTGCATGGCGCTTGCTTTTCCACTTGCTAAAAAGAGGCTGACTTCTGCCACTTCCTCTGGCTCAATCCAGCGTTTGATGGGTGTTTCACTGGCTACCCAGTTTGCCAGACCACCTGGCTCAAAGTCAGCTGCTGTCATACCAGTCTTAACCGCACCAGGAGCAATGCCAAAGACCTGGATACCTGCTTCTGCATAGTCCAGAGCTAATTGCTTGGTAAAACCAGCTAAGGCGTGTTTTGACGAGGTATAGGCGTGACCACCACCGCCAGCTAGGTTTGAAGCGATGGAGCACATATTGATGATGATTCCTTTTTTATTTTCCAGCATTTGAGTCAGATAATGTCGCGTCAACTCTACTGGAGTCACATAGTTGATTTCAAAAATCTCTTGGATTTCTTGGGCAGACTGTTCCAGTAAGGGTTTGTAGTCATCCAAAACTCCAGCTGTGTTACACAAAATATTCACCTGAGGGCACCAGTCAAAAATTGGTTCCAAATCAAGCGTTAAATCGCGTTGTAGAAAGTGAAAGTCACCTTGTAAGGCAGGCTTTTCACCCTGATCCACACCAAAAACTTGATAACCTTTTTCTAAAAAGAGTCGAGCCTGTGCTAGGCCAATCCCTGAGCTAACACCCGTAATGAGTACACGTTTAGTCATGGACTTCCACCCAATCTGTCGCTAAGACATCACAAGGAGTTGGACTCCACATAGAAAAGCCTTCCCCTTCACCATATACGTTGATGAGGAAATAGGGTGTCACTTCAAGGGCGACGCCATTTTGTTCAATGGTATCAAAGAGCTGGACATAGTTCTCAGCTCCACCCCATCCAGTACGTACGTATTTCTTTTTAGCCTTTAGTCCAGGCAAAATTTCTTCAAATGTCATGTTTTTCTCCTTTATTTTCTAAATACCTTAATTTAATTATAACAAAAAACCGCTTTCCAACGGCTTTTTGACTGTGATTTCTTAAAATGCATTTTTTCCTAAGGCAAATCATTCCCTGCTGCAAGGTAAATCTCATACCACTCTTTTCGAGTTAGGTTGACATTACTTGCTTGACTTGCTTCTATCAAATGTTTAGGGTTAGTTGTTCCCACTACTGCCTGCATCTTAGCTGGATAGCGTAACACCCAAGCGATAGCAATAGCTGATGGGCTTACACCGTATTTTAAGGCTAATCGATTTAGGACTTCATTTAGATCATGAAATTGCTCTTTTCCAACAAAATTCCCTTTGAAATACCCGAACTGCAAGACTGACCAAGCCTGAATGACCATATCGTTTAATTTGCAGTATTCAAAGACGCTACCATCACGCAAAGCTGCCTTGTCACCTTCCATATTGACATGGAAACCTGATTCAAATCCTGGTGTGAAAGCTGCGCTTAGCTGTAATTGATTGATAGATAAAGGTTGTTTGGCCTCTTTCTTCAGTAATTCCATCATCATGGGATTTTGGTTAGACACACCAAAGTCTCGAACTTTACCTGATGTTTGAAGAATTTCAAAGGCCTCTGCCACTTGGTCAGCTTCCATCAATGCATCTGGACGATGGAGAAGCAAGCTATCTAAATAATCAACCTGCAATCGTTGTAAAATCCCATCAACTGACTCTAAAATATAATCTTTTGAAAAATCAAAATAGGTAAATTCTTCTATGCGAATACCACACTTGGACTGGATCCACATCTTTTCACGCAAATCTGGACGATGTTTTAACACTTGACCCAGTAATTCTTCGCAACGTCCACCACCGTAGATATCTGCCAAATCAAAGGCATTGATTCCTACAGATAGGGCTGTTTCAACCAACTCCTCCACTTCTTTAACCGATTTGTCACTGATTCGCATCATTCCGAGGACGATTTCGGACAATTCTCTTTTCTCTTGACCAAATGGGATGTATTTCATGGCAATTTCCTCCGTTTTTCTTCATTATAATGCAGAATGCCTCTTTTATCAACTATCGTCAAACAAAAGAAAAGAACCAGTTCAAACTGGTCCTTTTAAATCTTAGCCAATCACACTTCCGTTTGGTACAGCTGGATCAACTGTTAGAAGGGTTAATTTGCCATCATGTTCAGCTGAGAGAATCATCCCTTGGCTGACATATTTTTTCATCATTTTACGTGGTTTGAGGTTGGCAACGATTTGTACTTTCTTGCCGACCAATTCTTGTTCGTTTGGATAGTATTTTGCAATTCCAGAAAGGATTTGACGATCTTCACCATCTCCAGCATCCAAGCGGAATTGAAGCAATTTATCAGAACCTTCCACTTTAGAAACTTCTTTGACTTCTGCGACACGGATTTCAACCTTGTCAAAGTCTTCAAACTTGATTTCTTCCTTGTTTAGTTTGAGCTCGACTTCATCTGGGTTCCACTCTTTTTCAACTGCTGGCTTGTTGCCTTCCATTTGTTCCTTGATATAGGCGATTTCTTCTTCCATATCGAGACGTGGGAATATTGGTGTTCCTTTAGCAACTACTGTTACACCTACAGGGAAATCAGCCAAGCTCAAGTTTTCAAGGCTAGAAACTTCTGCTAGACCAAGTTGTGCCAATACAGCGCGACTAGTTTCCATCATAAATGGCTCAATCAAGTGCGCTACGATGCGAAGACTAGCTGCTAAGTGACTCATCACACTTGCTAATTGGTCACAAAGGGCTTCATCCTTAGCCAGTGCCCATGGAGCTGTCTCATCGATGTATTTATTAGTACGTGAGATAAGAGTCCAGACTGCTTCAAGTGCACGTGGATAGTCAACTGCCTCCATGTAGGTATTGTAGTCAGCGATTGATTGTTCTGCCACTTGAGCAAGTTCATTGTCAAAGTCTGTTACACCTTCTACATAGGCAGGGATTTGACCATCAAAGTACTTGTTAATCATTGAAACCGTACGGTTGAGGAGGTTTCCTAGGTCATTTGCCAATTCATAGTTGATACGGCCTACATAGTCTTCTGGAGTGAAGGTTCCATCTGAACCAACTGGAAGGCTACGCATGAGGTAGTAACGAAGTGGATCTAGTCCATAGCGCTCTACTAACATTTCAGGATAAACGACATTCCCTTTAGACTTAGACATCTTGCCGTCTTTCATGACAAACCAACCGTGGGCAATCAAGCGGTCAGGCAATTTAATATCCAACATCATAAGAAGGATTGGCCAGTAAATCGAGTGGAAACGAAGGATGTCTTTCCCAACCATATGGAAGACTGTTCCATTCCAGAACTTATCAAAATTAGCATGTTCATCTTGACCATAACCAAGAGCAGTCGCATAGTTAAGAAGGGCATCGATCCATACATAGACAACGTGTTTAGGATTAGATGGAACTAGTACACCCCAGGTAAAGGTTGTACGAGATACTGCTAAGTCTTCCAAGCCTGGCTCAATGAAGTTACGCAACATTTCATTGAGACGGCCATCTGGAGTGATGAAGTCAGGATGTGATTTGAAAAATTCGACCAAGCGGTCTTGGTATTTGCTGAGGCGAAGGAAATAAGACTCTTCTGAAACCCATTCAACCTCGTGACCTGATGGAGCGATACCACCCGTCACATTTCCAGCTTCGTCACGGAAAACTTCCGCAAGCTGGCTTTCTGTAAAGAATTCCTCATCTGATACTGAATACCAACCAGAGTATTCACCCAAGTAAATATCATCTTGAGCAAGCAAGCGTTCAAAGACTTGAGCTACTACTTTTTCATGGTAGTCATCAGTTGTACGGATAAATTTATCGTATGAGATATCCAATAATTTCCAGAGTTCTTTAACTCCAACTGCCATTCCGTCAACATAGGCTTGAGGTGTGATTCCAGCTTCTTCAGCTTTCTGTTGGATCTTTTGACCATGCTCATCCAGACCTGTCAGATAAAAGACATCGTAGCCCATCAGGCGTTTGTAGCGAGCTAGGATATCACAAGCGATGGTAGTGTAGGCAGAACCGATATGAAGTTTACCAGATGGATAGTAAATCGGTGTTGTAATATAAAAATTCTTTTCAGACATAATATTTCCTTTCCAGGCTAATGAAACCTGTTTTTCTAACACTTCATTATACCACATTTTTAGTGATTTTCGAAATGGAAATCCATACAAAAAACAAGATAGACAAGTGTCCATCTTGTTTTTCCTGTTGAATGTCTTATTCATAGCGAAGTGCTTCAATTGGATCAAGCTTAGAGGCTTTATTGGCTGGTAAAACACCGAATATCATACCGATACCTGCTGAGACTGCTAAACTAAAGAGAGCGATTGGGATGGATACGCCAACTTCGATTCCTGCAATCATATTTTGAAGTAGAGCCCCTGCAAGCATCGTCACTCCTGCAGCGAACAGAAGACCGATGAAGCCACCTAACATGGTCAAAATCATAGATTCAATCAAAAATTGAACCAGAATATTCCCACGTGTTGCTCCTAGCGCTTTACGTAGACCAATCTCACGGGTACGCTCTGTCACTGAAACAAGCATAATGTTCATAACACCAGTACCACCGACAAAAAGGGAAATCCCCGCAATAGCACTAATAATCGTTGTTATGAAGCCAAAGAGTTGTTGAATTTCTTGGAAGGCAGCAGACGCATCTGCAACTTGATATTCCCCTTGTTGAAGACCTGCAATCTCTGTCATTCTTCTAGCCAATTCTGGACCCAAAGTCTGAGTCAGGGTCGTATCGTTAACACGAAACACAATATCAGAAATTTCGTCGGTGTTAAAATTGGCCGCAAGAGAAATATTGGTCGTGATTGGTAGTCCTCCAATCCCAAAGGTTTTTGCAGCCTTAGCTTCCTTACTTGCATAAACACCAATAACACGATAACTGATTTCATTTACTTCAACAATTTGGTTGAGAGCTTCTTGTGCTGAACCAAAAAGGCTATTAGCAAGTTCTTCATCTAAAATGATAACACTAGCGAAATCCTTATAATCTTGTGTTATTAAACTACGGCCTGCAACGATTTTGTTTTCAACCGCATCCATATAGGTGATGTTTCCACCTGTCAAGCTCGCACGTTCAACCTTTTTATCCTTATAAGTCAAGGTCACATTGGATGAGTTGGTTACATAGTAGCTGTCCACACCCTTGAGCTTAGCAGCTTCCTTAACCCAGGCTTCTTGAGGTTTTGGTTGTTCAACAATAACATCTTCCTCTTTACCAGACAGAGTTAGAGCAGATTGCTTCTGGGTAAAGGAACCGTCCTTACTCTTTTTAGGTGAGAAAAAGACATGAATGTCTTTCTGAGACTTGGTCATGTTTTTATTGACCTGACGAGACATGGAATCGCCCAAGGCCATGATCACGACAACTGAGGAAACACCGATGATAATCCCAATCATGGTCAGGAAGGAACGCATCTTGTGGGCCATGATAGAAGAAAAGGCAAATTTCAGATTCTGCATCTTAGTTTTCCTCCTTTTCTTCGATACCACTGTCAGATGAAATGACACCATCGCGGATGACGATTTGACGCTTCGCATAGGTGGCAATTTCAGGCTCATGCGTTACCATAATGATGGTTTTTCCTTCTTTGTTTAATTCAACTAAGAGTTGCATGATCTGATTACCCGTTTTGGTATCCAGGGCTCCAGTAGGTTCATCTGCCAAAATAATAGAAGGATTATTAACGAGAGCACGCGCTATGGCTACTCTCTGCTTCTGACCACCTGATAATTCCGATGGTAAGTGATGGCTTCTGTCCGTCAACTCAACTTTTTCCAGATACTCTTCTGCTAATTTGCGACGCTTTGAAGCACCAACTCCTGCATAAATCAGAGGAAGTTCCACATTTTGGAGGGCATTCATTTTAGACAAGAGAAAGAATTGTTGAAAGACGAAGCCGATTTCTTGATTTCGAACCTTGGCTAATTGTTTTTCACCCAAACCAGCTACTTCTTTTCCGTCTAGAAAATACTGACCACTTGTAGGTGTATCTAACATACCAATGGTATTCATGAGGGTTGACTTACCAGAACCAGATGGTCCCATGATAGCCACGAATTCTCCCTCATGAACTTCTAGGTTAATGTCTTTAAGGACTTGAAGTTCTTGATCACCATTTCGATAGCTTCGGCAGATATTTTTGAGGCTAATTAGTTGCTTCATCAGTCTTCACCTCTTTTCCTTCTTGCAAGGAAGCTGTCGGATTACTGATGACTTTTGCTCCATCTGTCAGACCAGATGTGATCTCTTGGTTTTCTGCATCTGCATTACCCAATCCAACTTCAACTTTTTTGGCCTTCTGATTTTCATCAAGAATCCAAACATAGTTTTTATCTTCTTCCATGACAATACTTGTAATAGGAACAAGCAATGCTTTACTCATGCTTTTCACTTCGACACTGACAGTAAAACCTTGTTTCAGATCACCAATTTCACTAGTTACATCGACCGTATATGGATATTTAGAACCTGTGTTTGAACCAGCTAAGCTACTGCTTGCTTCACTACTGTTCTTTGGATAATTTGAAATATAGCTAATCTTACCATTCCAAGTTTTATCTGGGTAAACCTTAGAAGTAAAGGTAACTTCTTGGCCTACAGATAGATTGGCAAGGTTGTACTCAGAAAGTTCTCCCTTGACCTGCAAGTTGTCGTTACTAACGATATGTACCAATACTTGGCTATTTCCTGTTGGAGATTTTGAAACATTGCGATTGACTTCGACAACTGTTCCCTCTACAGTACTCAATACAGTAGCAGAATTCAACTGGGCTTGAGCTTTTTCGAGTTGCGCTTCTGCATCTGCACGCACATCACGAGCATCGCTGATTTGAGAATCAATAGCAGCTGTGGCAGAACCGGATGACTGAGCTGGTGCTTGTCCAGTTGCTCCTTCTAAACCTGCTTGTGGAAGGCTAGGTGTTGCTGCGGCGGTATTTCGAGACTCATTCAGTTCATTGATATGACGGTCAGCTTTCGCAACTGCACGACTGGCAGCATCATAGGCAGCCTGGGCTTCTGTACTACTATACTTGACTAGTGCCTGGCCTTCACTTACCTTATCTCCTACAGAAACCAAAACCTCATCCAAGTCACCCTTACTTGCATCATAATAAACATATTGTTCATTCTGAGCCGTCACAGTACCGGATAAGAGAACTGATGAAGCTACTGAACCCTCTTTTGCAAGAGTAATCTTTGCAGTTTCATCTTTTGTTGCAGCTTGATTTGGTTGTCTTAATAGAAGAACGGCAGCCGCTCCCACTACAAGAACTGATGCAACACCGATAGCTGTAAATAAAGGCCATTTCTTGGCTTTTGACTTTCTTTTCATATCAATACTCCTTTTTAATTGCATATATTAAGATTATAGCACATATCTTAAAAATGAACAATTGCTTTCTGACCATCCAAAAATATTTGCTAAATCTTTTATTGTTGTGTTAGTTATATAATACAACTTCTTTTTTATTTTTGCAAGCATTTTCTTAAGAAATTTAAGCGTAGCAGATTTTTGCATTGATTTCCAAAAAAAGATAGAATATGACTAGAAAACAACTAAAGGAGCTTTCTATGAGAGAATTTGATATTATCGCCATCGGTGGAGGTAGCGGAGGTATTGCTACCATGAATCGTGCTGGCGAACATGGTGCTAAAGCCGCAGTTATTGAGGAAAAGAAATTAGGAGGAACTTGTGTCAATATTGGCTGCGTTCCTAAGAAAATCATGTGGTATGGAGCACAAATTGCCGAGAGTATCCACAAATATGGACCTGACTATGGTTTTACAAGCACTAATAACGAATTTAATTTTGCAACACTTCGTAAGAATCGTGAAGCTTATATTGACCGTGCTCGCTCGTCTTACGATGGAAGCTTCAAGCGCAACGGGGTTGATTTGATTGAAGGACGTGCTGAGTTCGTTGATGCTCATACTGTCAGTGTTAATGGCGAATTGATCCGTGCTAAGCATATTGTGATTGCGACTGGAGCCCATCCTCATATCCCTGCTATTCCTGGTGCTGAACTAGGCGGTAGCTCAGATGATGTCTTCGCCTGGGAAGAGTTGCCTGAATCGGTGGCTATTCTAGGTGCTGGTTACATTGCTGTCGAATTGGCTGGCGTACTCCATACCCTTGGTGTACAGACTGATTTATTTGTCCGTCGTGAACGTCCACTTCGTGGATTTGATAGCTATATCGTTGAGAGTCTAGTTCAGGAAATGGAAAATACTGGACTAAACCTCCACACCCATAAGGTTCCGACAAAACTTGAAAAAACCGAAGAAGGCATTCAAATTCATTTTGAAGATGGTAGCACGCATACTGCTAGTCAAGTTATCTGGGCTACAGGTCGTCGTCCAAATGTTGAAGGACTAAATCTGGAAAAAGCAGGCGTTACCCTTAACGAACGTGGTTTCATCCAAGTTGATGAATACCAAAACACCGTCGTTGACGGTATCTATGCTCTTGGAGATGTCACAGGCGAAAAAGAACTAACACCTGTCGCTATCAAAGCTGGTCGTACTCTCTCAGAAAGACTATTCAATGGCAAAACAAATGCCAAAATGGACTATACAACTATTCCAACTGTTGTCTTTTCACATCCAGCTATCGGTACTGTCGGTCTGACTGAGGAAGAAGCTATCAAAGAGTATGGACAAGAAAACATCAAAGTCTATACTTCAAAATTTGCATCTATGTATTCTGCCGTTACTAGTCACCGTCAAGAAGCTCGCTTCAAGCTCGTTACAGCTGGTGCAGACGAAAAGGTAGTTGGACTTCATGGTATCGGTTATGGCGTCGATGAAATGATCCAAGGTTTCGCAGTTGCTATCAAGATGGGAGCTACAAAAGCAGACTTTGATGCTACTGTCGCTATCCACCCAACTGGCTCAGAAGAATTTGTGACCATGCGTTAAAAGAAAAGAGAGACCCCTTGGTCTCTTTTTTTATCTCAATCGGCCGTTACACATTTGTAACCTTTTATTTTAAAATAGGTTGACAATCTTGTCTCATCTAGTATAATAGTTACTATAATTTATAGAAGAGGTTAACTAATTTGAAAAAAGCACACATTTACGCTATCCCAGCTATCGGGGCTGCACTGATTGCTGTATTGGCCCAAATCAGTATGCCGATTGGTCCCGTTCCTTTCACTCTGCAAAACTTTGCTATCGGACTCATCGCTACTGTTTTTAGACCCAGAGAAGCTGTTCTCTCTGTCGGAATTTATCTCTTACTTGGGGCTATTGGCCTACCGGTCTTTGCTAACGGTGGAGCTGGATTTCACGTTTTAGTTGGACCAAGCGCTGGTTATCTTTGGTTCGATCTTGTCTATGCAGGGCTTGCTTCCTATCTCATTCACACCAATAGTGGTGTTCTACGTATTTTCTTTGCAAATCTCTTGGGAGATTCACTTGTCTTTGTAGGTGGTATTCTCAGTCTCCACTTCTTAGCTGGAATGCCTTTTGATAAAGCACTGGCTGTCGGTGTTATTCCATTTATCATCCCTGATCTTGCCAAAATTGTAGCCATTAGCTTCATCAGCCGACCACTACTCCAACGTCTTCGTACACAAGCTTATTTTTCAAACAAATAAAAGAGGCCGGGATTTTTCCCAGTCTCTTTTTGATTCATCTTAGATGAATGTTTATTGATTCTTGAAAGCATCCACCATGATTTGAAATTCTTCATTTGAGAGGGTAATTCCTTTCCCCATCTTGGTGTGGTCAGGACTCCAGCTACGAATGTCAAACTTCGCTGGTGCACCATTAAAGCTGACACGATTGATTTCTTTGGTCCATCCTTTTTCATTTTCAGATAGAGTAAGCAAGTGTTCTTCGATTTCAAATGTAAATTCTGCCATGTTTTTCTCCTTTTTGTTCTCAATTGATTATTCGAAAAATCTTGTAGATTTCATAAAATTTTTATATAATGATGTAAAGAAGGGAGGCCGGAATGAAAGATTTATTAAAACGGGCTTTGCAAAAAGTCCATGATTTTGTCAATGGACATGAAGATTCCATTCCTGAAAAAAGCGATCCCCTAATTGCTAGACTTGAAGAAGCCCTAGCCCAAAAAAAGGCTGTACATATCATCTTCGCGGAAACGAGTTTTACAGGTGATATTATCAAGTATGATACTGACCGCCAACAAATTATTGTTAAAAATTTCGCCAAAAACGTCAGCCGTATTATTCGAGTGTCGGATATTCGAAGGGTAACTTTCGTTCCCTCGACTATCCAAACGGCCCAAAAAAGAAGATTTAAGAAAGAGTGAGATGCTTTTATCATCTCACTCTTTTTATCTTAGCGAATTTGTTCAAAATGAAGGTGAACAGCGATGTGGTCACCATAACCACTTCTCTCCAAATCACGTTGCAAACGATAAGAGATATAGTGTTCTGCGATTGTAATGTAGCCAGCACCAAGTAAGCGGTGCTCAACCATTGATTGAATCATACTGATAGTCGCACGCTCTACTTTTGCTTCTTCCAAGTCCAACACAACCTTTTTAGTAACTTGAGCTAGATTTTGGCGCAAATCGTCAGTCAAAACATAGACTGTCTGAGCCGCCTTAAGGATAGCTTGGTAGATTTTATCTGGATCAAAATCAGCGACTTGTCCATCACGTTTAATTACTTGCATAGTTTTCTCCTTTTAATTGTTATTTTCTTTAATTTCTGCTAACATTTTCTCTTCTTCTGCTGTCAGTTCATACTCTTCCAGCAAATCAGGTCTACGTTGGTAGGTTTTCTTGAGGCTCTCATAGAGTCGCCATTGACGTATGTTTTCATGGTGTCCACTCATAAGAACATCTGGAACTAGCATTCCACGATAATCATAAGGTCTTGTGTACTGAGGATATTCCAAGAGTCCTGATGAAAAGCTATCATCCTGGTGACTTGCTTCCTTCCCGATAACTTCTGGAATCAAGCGAACCGTCGCATCAATCATGGTCATTGCTGCTAGTTCTCCACCGGTCAAGACATAATCTCCAAGAGATATCTCATCTGTTACCAAGGTCTTAATCCGTTCATCATAACCTTCGTAGTGCCCACAAATAAAGATAAGCTCTTTTTCTTGCGCCAAATCCTCAGCGTAAGCCTGATCGAACTTTTTCCCAGCAGGGTCTAAGAGAATCACGCGCGGATTCTTTTTTTCAATGGCATCAAAGGCATCAAAGATGGGTTGCGCTCTTAGCAACATCCCTTGACCACCACCGTAGGGTTCATCGTCAACATGACGAGCCTTTTCAGCGTAGTCACGAAAATTATGATAGTGGATATCTAAGAGTCCTTTTTCTCGAGCCTTTCCAACGATGGAATGTTCTAAGGGTGTGAACATTTCTGGAAAGAGGGTTAAAATATCAATCTTCATCGTCTAACCCTTCTAAGAGTTCAACATCCACACGGTTATTAGGAATATCTATATTAAGGACAACAGGCGGAATATAGGGCAAGAGCAGGTCACGTTTGCCTTTACGTTTGACCACCCAGACATCATTGGCACCTGGCTGAAGGATTTCCTTGATGGTTCCAATCAAGTTATCTCCCTCATAGACTTCTAAACCGATAATCTCGTGGTAGTAAAACTCACCATCATCAAGATCATTGAGATTCTCCTCAGCAACCTTTAGACTGTAACCCTTGTATTTTTCAATGTCATTGATATGGTACATATCCTTGAACTTGATGATATCGAAGTTCTTGTGCTTACGATGGCTAGCGATAACCACTGTTCGCACAAATTGATCTTTTTCATCAAATAAGGCCAACTCTGCCCCTTTTTTAAAGCGTTCCTCAGTAAAATCTGTCACTGACAAGACTCGCATTTCCCCCTGCAAACCTTGCGTATTGACAATTTTCCCAACGTTAAAGTAGTTCATCTGATCTCCTGTATCTAATTCTCCCTTTATTTTATCATGTTACAGGGATTTTCTCAAGTTGAACAGGTCCTATCTTACAAGGCTACTACTTCTTCAAAAAAATCACCAACTATCTGATTAAACTCTTTAGGATGGTCATTCATCGGTTGGTGTTTACTGTCTGAAATCGTTACTTGACGCGCATTGGGATTTAGAGCAATGATACCATCATAGATTATTTTTAGGTGTTTCGGAAAATCATTTTCGCCTCTTACTAATAGCATGGGAGGATTTCCTTTATATCCTTCTATCTCATGGACTGCCAAGAAACCTGTGATTCCAAGGTTCAAAAAAACATCTCGCCCAGTTTCTATAATGGCAGTCTTGACTAATTCTCTTGTGATAGGATTATCTGTACACATTTTTGAGTTCTTATCTGCAATCACCTTCCAAGGAATCGTCTTGTACATAAGAGAACTATATTTGATTCGACCTCTTTCTTTATCTGATAGGTATCGATGCTGTCCCCAACTATCTACCATGACCAAGGCTAGGACTCTTTCTGGATGGCGACAGGTATACTCTTGAAGTGGATTTCCTCCCCAAGAATGACCGACCAATATCACCTTATCTAGCTGAAAATAGGATAAAATAGCATCTACATCTTGAATAGCGCCTTCCAAGTCGGGAAGGCCAACTTTCATAGGTGATTCCCCCTGCCCTCTAACATTAACAAAGTAAAGGTCAAATCCATCAAAAGCATCATACTGGTGGGCCCACATCTGACTACGGCCACAAGCTCCATGATAGAAAATAATGTTGCCTTTATTTGCGTTCCCAGGACGATGATAAACAACCAAATCACAATCTAATACTGGTATAATGTGGCGTACTAAAGTCTCGGGTTCTCTGTTATAAAAAGCAATAGCTTCAGCAATATCATTTGGCTTCATTTCTATACTCTCTCCTCTTTAACCTAATATCATTCTTTTTATCTATTTTATCATGCTAAATTAAAATCATCGTTTTTCAAGCCTAATTTCATTAAAAATTTTGAATTTTCTGTATCGTATAGATAAAGAAAAAGATTGCTAAGCAATCTTTACTTTTTTCTCATCAGATTCATGCCTAAAATTCCAGCAATAATCATGGATGCACCAAGCAAGTGATAACTATAAATTGGCTCCTGCAGAATTACCGCTCCTGCTACAATGGTTAAAACAGTTCCTAGATTTCCAAAAACACTAACTGTTGATGCTCCTAGTCTAACAATAGAATAAATAGATAAAGCCGCTGTTACGATTGAGGCTAGAATTCCTAAATAGAGGATAGAAAAGATATAGCCAACATGACCAAGGGGTTCAAAATAGCCCATTAGATTGCTACTTGCGATGTAAGAAAAGAGACTTAAGCAATTAAAAACAATAAAGCCGACTAGAATCACAACTACAGTCAGGTCCATAACCTTGTACTGGCCTCCCTTGTACTTGCTAAGGATATTATTAATGGCATTTGAGAAAACAGATCCAAGCATCAATACATAGCCAAAGATAGCTGTACCTGCTCCAAAATTAGCTCCCTTACTAAGAAAAATATAAACAACCCCTGCAACAGAAAGAAAAAGAAAGAACTTTTGAACCATCGTGGTTTTTTCCTTTAAAAAGATTGAGGCCAAAATGAGGGTAATGATGGGCACCAGGGCTTGCAAAATCCCAGCTTCAGATGATGAAATATACTGAAGAGCAAAGGATTGGAACATGAAAAAGAAGATGGGATAAAAGAGACTCATTGGTAAGATTGATAAAATATCCTCTTTTGTAAGCTTTACCTGTATCACCTTGGATTGTTGAAGAATGAATAAGACTAGAGTTGCGACTGTATAGCGATGGGCTAAGTTGGTCAAAGGACTAGCAAATCCTAAGGCAACCTTGGTAAATAGAAAAGAAAACCCAATAATAGTTGAAAAAGAAAAGGCTGCCAAATAGGCTTTTGTTTTTTCGTTCATAAATTATAACTCCCTTTGCATCTAGATATCATCAAGTAAAAATGTATCAGACTAAGACCTGGTACTTCATGATGATCGCTATTACTATTCTCCTTGCAAAAAAAGCGAGACCATGTCCCGCTTTTCTTATTTTTCGTCAATAACGATTCTTACTTTTTTGTCTTCAGTTGGGACAGAGTAGACAATCGTTCTTATCGCAGAAATAGTGCGACCCTTACGACCGATTACACGACCCACATCGCTCTGGTCAAGATCCAAATGATATTCCAAAAATTCTGGTGTATCTTCAATCTTGATAGTTAAGGCATCTGGTTGTGAAATCAAAGGTTTCACAATTGCAATAATGAGATTTTCAATCGTATCCATCTGTCAACCTACTTTAAACTTATTTTGAGAATTTAGAATCGTGGAATTTCTTCAATACGCCTTCTTTTGAAAGGATGTTGCGAACTGTATCTGAAGGTTGAGCTCCATCAGCCAACCATGCCAAAATACGGTCTTCTTTCAAAGTTACTTGGTTTTCTTCAACAAGTGGGTTGTAAGTTCCAACTGTTTCGATGAAACGTCCATCACGTGGTGAACGTGAATCTGCTACGTTAATACGGTAGAAAGGTTTTTTCTTAGAACCCATACGAGTCAAACGGATTTTTACTGCCATTTTTAATATCTCTTTTCTTTTATTTTTTATTTCGGTGAAATAGCTAAGCTATTTAGCACATGTTCTATTATAACAGATTTCTGAGAGGTGTCAAGAAAAAAACTTGACAGACTTTAAAATTTTTAAATTTTTTAGACTAATAGGGATAAATTAGAAAGAAAAAATTTATGAATACTACTTTTGATACTGTCTATAAAGACTACCCTGTCAAGCCCTATATCTTTCCTAATCTTGATATGGAAGGCCCTAAACCTGTCCCAAAACGCAAAATGGAACTACTAGAAGACAATCTATTAGCAGATGATATCACCCTCCTATGGAGAGTCCAGTTTGGCACTTTTACAACCGAAACATGATTTTAAAAACTCCCATTCGAATATGTTTCAAAATTCGCTTAAAATCAATGTTTCCCAACTTTTTCAGCAAACAAATTTTCATCTAATTTGAATAACTTTCAATTAAATGGTGTGAATTTTGCTTAAAATCATCAAAAACACCCCATGGTGTGAACCATGAAGTGTTGTAAATGCTGTATTGTAGCTAGTTCTTAACGTTTAGAGAACTGGCTAGCTTTACGAGCTTTCTTAAGACCTGGTTTGGAAAGTATGAATTTCAGTTGGACTAAAAACAGCGTAATATCAAGACTTTTCTCCGCTTTTATAAAAGCTTTTTTCCAATCAAATTCAACTAATTTTATCCGAATGGTGTGGATTTTACCCCCAAAATTACAGAGAATGGAGCTGATAAACACTAAACGTTCACACCATTAGTTAAATGATTTTTTGTTCATCATTTTTCTTAGATGATAGAACTTCTAATTTATTTCTTATTCAAGCAAAAACAACCTGCTATAAGTAAGAAAGAGGAAGATACAAGAAAAACACGGCGTAAAAACCGATTCAGTTCATTGTCCTCAATCCTTGTCTGCTTCATTTTCTTTTACGAGATCGTTTTGTGAATCTTTTTCAGAGAGTTTTTGATCAATATACTTGTCAATGTTTTCATAAAATTCCTTGGTCGCTTCACTATCTAATGTTGGCGAGTTCTGAACTTGATTCACTTTCAATTGAACAGATTGAATACCGTAAGAGGCTTGTTTTTGGTGGAGTGTTTCTAATTCTTCTTCTGAAATCGGATCTCCAACAACCGTCAAGACCAATTCATTGTTACTTGACTTGTAGACTTGATTAATAACCGTATAATTGGCGAACTCTTTTCCTACAAACTGTTTGATCCCTTCTTTGCGCGCTTGTTCTATTGTCAGAGTAACTGCCGAATAGCTAGCTGGAAGAATCAACAATACAATCAAAGATATCAAGCCAATTCTCATTTTAATGCTCAGCTCTTTAAATGAAGTTAAAGGAGATTTTCTCATCAAAATTCTTGTTCCAACAATGTTGGCTAGCATGATAAAGACACAGTTGATCAAGAAAAGATAGAGAGCCCCCAATAAAAATCGTACATTCCCATTAGCTAAACCATAGCCAGCAGTACAGATAGGCGGCATCAGAGCTGTAGCAATGGCTACTCCTGGCACGATATTGTTTGCTTCTTTTTTCCTTGAACCGATCACACCAGCAATCCCACCAGCAATAGCAATGAGGACATCCCAAATGGTTGGAGAGGTTCGTGCAATCAACTCGCTACTTGCATAAGACAAGGGAGAAATCCAGAAATACAGAGTCGAGACAAGCAAACTGACCAACACTTGAGTCAATAAAACCTCTAGAGATTGCTTGATTAAACGCGTATCAAAAATAGCTAAACCGAATCCCAGTCCAACAATCGGTGTCATGAGAGGTGAAATCAACATGGCTCCTATAATGACAGCTGTTGAATTCATATTTAGTCCGATAGAGGCAATAAAAATTGCACACATCAAAATCGCTGTATCTCTCAATCGAACATGAAGGTCATCGTATAATTTCTCACGGTATTCCCGTGTTGAATAATTGGCAGTCATTTGTCCTCTCCTCTTTCCTTATTTAAATTGGTATAATAATTAAAAATAACAGCTGATAAACAGCCAAAAAATATGAGCCCATAAATCGTCAAGAAGACACTGGTAATCCTTCCAATCAAGGTCACAGCTAGGAGATCCCCGTAGCCGACAGTCGTCGAAGTCACAAAAGCATACCAAAGACCGTCTCCGTAATTTGTGATAGCAGGTTCAACTAGGAAAAGCACGCCTCCTGACCCAAAAACAAAGGTCACAAAACTCAGAGCAAACCGAGTAAAACCCGTAACCTGCATAATATGCCATAACATTTTTAAACGTTTCATTTGTTCTCCTTATTCATACTAGCTCCTGACCGAGCCGTTTTTTTCCAATAATCAAAGTGAAGATAGGACATGATCTCCATCAGAGAAAGATAGACAAACTGATAGATCTGATTTAAGCTGATTATCAACTGATATTGTTTGAAAAATGACTGGAAGAAAGACCAGATATGACTGTCTTGAATCAGTCCCTTCTTAATATCAGACAGGATATTAGCTAAAGCTCCCAAGGACTGAAACGGTAAATCCTTGACATTTATATAGATCCGGTCCACCACATCATTCAGACTGGTATCTTGGATGGCATGAAATTCTCCAAAGAGAACTCCTGCCGCTCCAAGAGTAGAAACAAATTCCACCAAATAATTTCTGAGGAAATTTTCTCAACCTTTTCCCATAATGTGTTTAGTGCCATCCATAACGATCCCAACCAGAAAAAGGAAAGAAAACAAGCAAAGAAATTTTGCCGTAAATCCCAAAAAGCTTCAAGACTTGGTGTTGTTGGTTTTTCTAACTCTAAAACCAAGATGGTCATAATAATTGCTAGAACAGCATCTGTCAATACAATTAATCTGTCTTTCTTCATCGGATTGCATCCCCTTTCTTTTTTGTAACATTCTATCTTATCGCATAATATTGGATATTCTTTCATAATCCGACTACAAACAAAAATAAACCAAAAAGTATGTCCCTATTATACTATATTTAACTCTAGAAGTATTCATCCATCTAATTAATAAATATATCATATTTCACAATAAGTGAATACTATCAAAGATTCATCCCCTTTCACTTCATCATGTAGTGTTGCTTAGATTTATCAAAAACAACCAAATTTGTATTAATTTCAAGTATCACCTAGTTACAAAAATTTGGGGTGAACAGAAAAAGCATCCCGTATTTTTGATACGAAATGCTTTCAATAAGTTTAAATAAGTTTTAACGTTTACTAAATTGTGATGCTTTACGAGCTTTTTTCAAGCCTGGTTTGGAAAGTATGGATTTCAGTTGGACTAAAAACAGCGTAATATAACGGCTTTTCAGAACTATATCTACTAATTAATTTCATAAAATATGAATCATTATTTTTTAAATAGGGGAATAGTTTAGGTCTGTAAGAATTAACTTATACACTTACAAGGTTTATTCTGATCGACTTTATAACTGTCTACGAAAAAAAGACAGAAGTGAGAGATTGAGTGTGGGGAAAAAACTATTAGGTGTAGTTTCAATACTTCTACTAATGCTTTTGCTTATATTTAATGCAAGTAAATAGTCAATTCGTCCGAGCATTTCCTTCTCCATCTCCGTAGCAGAAAGTTGAGTTTATTTAACAAACTGATAAAATAATAGAGAAACTAGTTATTTCGAGGCCAAATCATGAACCTATCAAACGTATTTCAAAAATTATCCCCAAATACTCCCATCTTACAAGCTACCTTTGGTCTGGAGCGCGAATCTCTACGAATCAATACTGAAGGCCGTGTCGCTCAAACGCCACACCCTGAAAAATTGGGTTCTCGCAGTTTCCATCCCTATATCCAGACAGATTATAGCGAACCTCAACTAGAGCTCATTACACCGGTAGCACAGTCGACCACGGAAGCTCGTCGCTTCCTCGGGGCCATCACCGATGTGGCTATTCGCTCAATGGATAAGTCAGAATATCTTTGGCCTTTATCCATGCCACCTGTGATTGTAGAAGAAGAGATTCAGATTGCCCAGTTGGAAAGTGACTACGAGTATCAATACCGAGTTGGTTTGGCAGAACGCTACGGCAAATTGCTCCAGTCCATATCTGGAATTCACTATAATTTTGAACTCGGCAAAGATCTGACCCAACAGCTCTTTGAAGTCAGTGATTATGACGATTTACTGACCTTCAAGAATGCCCTCTATCTCAAGTTAGCTCAGAACTTCTTGCGTTATCGCTGGCTCTTGACCTACCTTTACGGAGCAAGCCCGCTAGCAGAAAAAGGGTTTTTGACAGATGAAATTGGTTGCGTGCGGTCGATTCGTAACTCCAACTACGGCTATGTCAATGCCCCCAATGTTCACATTTCCTTCTCTTCACTGGAGCAATACGTGACCGACATCGAAAACGCTGTTGGATCTGGGCAACTGTCCGCCGAAAAAGAATTTTACTCTGCCATCCGTTTACGCGGTGCTAAGACTAGCCGGGACTTTTTGACTAAGGGCATCTCCTATCTAGAGTTCCGCAACTTTGACCTCAACCCCTTTGAGCCACTGGCAATCAGCCAAGAAACACTAGACACCACCCACCTCTTTGCACTCGCACTCTTGTGGCTAGACGACATGGAGCAAGTCGACGAAGAATTGGCAGTAGCTGCTACTCTCAACAACCAAATCGCTCTCAGCCATCCCCACACACCACTTCCTAAAGAGGCTGACCCCAAACCTATCGTGACAGCCATGAAGGACATCGTCGCTCACTTTGGACTAGATGACTATTATAGCCAGCTTATCACTAAGGTGGAGGCCTCTCTTCTTGATCCACGTTTGACCCTTTCTGGAAAAATAGCAGAGCAGGTTGAAGAAGGGTCCCTTGAAAAATTTGGCCAACAACAAGGACAAGCCTTTCATGACTACGCTTGGACAGCACCTTATGCCCTCAAAGGCTATGAAAACATGGAACTCTCCACCCAAATGATTCTCTTTGACGCCATTCAGCTGGGCTTGAACGTAGAAATTTTAGATGAGGAAGACCAATTTCTCAAACTCTGGCATGGTGACCATGTGGAGTACATTAAAAATGGCAACATGACATCCAAAGATAACTACGTAATTCCACTGGCCATGGCTAATAAGGTTGTGACCAAAAAGATTTTGGACAAGGCTGGTTTTCCAGTACCTGCGGGAGCAGAATTTGCTAACAAGGACGATGCCTTGCGGTACTACGGACAAGTAGCCAACTCTGCTATTGTTGTCAAACCCAAATCCACCAACTTCGGTCTTGGCATTTCCATCTTCCAAGAGCCAGCTAGCCTTTCTGGCTATGAAAAAGCCCTAGACATCGCCTTTTCGGAAGATAGCCATGTGCTAGTCGAGGAGTTTGTGGCAGGGACCGAGTACCGTTTCTTTATCTTGGATGGAAAATGCGAGGCTGTCCTGCTCCGCGTCGCGGCCAATGTCGTAGGTGACGGAAGCTCAAGCATCCGAGAATTAGTCGAAAAGAAAAACCAAGACCCTCTGCGTGGTCGCGACCATCGCTCACCTCTTGAAATCATCAATCTGGGTGATATTGAATTACTCATGTTGGAACAGCAGGGTTACACACCTGATACAGTCTTGCCTAAAGGTAGCCAAACCTTTCTGCGTGGTAATTCTAATATCTCAACTGGAGGCGACTCCATTGACATGACTGACCAGATGGGCGAGAGTTACAAACAACTAGCTGCCGATATGGCGACTGCTATGGGGGCTTGGGCCTGTGGAGTCGATTTGATTATCCCAGACTACACCAAGCCTGCTAGTAAGGAGCTACCAAATTGCACCTGTATCGAACTCAACTTCAATCCTGCCATGTACCTGCACGCCTATACTTACGTAGGGCCAGGACAACGTATCACACCGAAAATTTTACGGAAGTTGTTTGGAGAGATATGAGAATAAGCTCAGAGATTTTCTGAGCTTACTTTTTTATATTTGATAAATGGTAAAATATAGTGCAACAAAAAACTCATAGAGCCCAATCTCGTGTAAACTGTAAGTAACCACACTAAACAGAACACGGGAGAAATCTATAAGCTACCATCATATTACCATAATTGAGCGAATTAAGATAGAGACTTACCTAGAATTAGGTCTCAAACCCTGCCAAATAGCTAGAAAATTAGGCGTTCACAAATCAACCTTCTCAAGAGAATTAAGTGTGGTAATGACACTTACTCTGCACAAGCAGCACAAACACACAATGAACAATTGGCGAAGTAGAAGGGAAGAAAATCGAGTTAGACTCCTGTGAATTGAAGTAGGAAATTAAAGAGCGATTACAATCTTCATGGTCTCCAGAACAAATTTGTAGTCGTTATCAACTTGAAAATAGGTCCATGGTGTCCTTCAAAATCCAATTTGTAAAATTAAGCTAGAAAAAAGCATCTCGTATTTTTGATACGAAATGCTTTTAATAAATGTAAATAAGTTTTAACGTTTACTAAATTGTGACGCTTTACGGGCCTTTTTCAAGCCTAGTTTGGAAAGTATGGATTTCAGTTGGACTAAAAACAGCGTAATATCAAGGATTTTCTGAACAATATCTACTTTTTAATTTCATAAAATCTGAATCAATATTTTTAAAATAGGGGAATAGTTTAGGTCTCTAAGCATTAAAATAATACACCTAACTTTGGTCACCGTTTTTTAGTTATTCACTCTTTTTTCGGATAGTGTTTTTAAAGTTATGATGTAAAATGCCGCAATTAAAACACTATACATCATAATCGGAGGATAGAGAATTAAGGATAGAATCAATCCCACTCCTTTAATTATTAGGTCAGGTATCAATAACTTTCTATATTGTGCGGTAGCTTCAAGTAATTCTTTCTGATCTATATTGGGTTTATCAATTACTTTATGTAAAAACCAATTTGCTACCGTTGAAACAATAACGATCAGTCCATAAAAGAGCTGTGCCGTATGATTCATGAAATGACTACTAACGATTCCAGTAGCATAGGGCATAAATGAAACAAAAAATAAAAGATACAAATTCTTTCAAATTCCTTCCTTTTCAACTTGGCTAACTTGACCTGCATTACCTAGGTCGCTTTGCTTTAAATTATACTTTTTTCTTAAACATTTGATACGAGTAGGTATTTCTTGTGAGTAATTTTCATCAAAAAATTTCATAGATAAGTCCTATATATAATCATGGTAAAGTAGTAAAAATAGTTGTTATCCTAGTTGATTAAAAAAGTCTTTGATTTCCTCATCTTTTATAAAATAATATATAATTTTCCCCTCTCTTCTAGTATCCAAGATGTTTTGATTGGCTAGTTTACGAAGATGGTGGGAGGCAGATGCCATACTGAGATTTAGTAAACAGGCTATATCACAGACACAGAGTTCTTCAACAGCAAGGAGATAAAAGATGATATTTATCTGTTTATTATCGGTAAACTTTGATAAAATACGAAGTGATTTTTGGACTTTTTCCTTTTCAAGGTAGTTCGTTGCGGTTGTAACATTTTGTTGATTTATAATATTCACTTGGCATATACTATCTTTTTTCATAATTTTTTCTCCTAGCCGAACACAGTCCTTAGTATGTTAAAGCTGTTGTTTTCAATCAGGATATACATCCCCAATCCTAAATAAACAACGGCAATAAACCATCTGCTATATTTTTCCAAAGTTTCTCCAACAGAAGGGACTTGTGCCAATTTTTGGGCAGAAAAAACCAAGAGATAAATCATGACTAGAAAGGTAAGTAAAGCCACTATCAAATTCGCTAAATTTAAGGTAATAAAATATGGGACAAAAACACCAATATTGTCAGCACCACAACTTGCAAAAGTAATCATAGCGACTAGAAAAATCAGGTTTTTATCATCTTTGCGCAAACCATCTTTTGCAATAGCTTCTCCATCAGAATCTCCTAAAAGTAAAACTTTGAGTCCTAGGAAAATTGGAATCAAACCGAGCAAACCTAAAATCTCTTTACTAGGAATATAATTTAAGACAAATGCAAAAAGTAAACTTAGCAATATTAGACTAACAGAGCCTAGAAATTGTCCTAAATAGATGTTAATGATGTCCTTTCTGCTTTTTCTTTTGGCAAAAAATAACATTAGGATAATAAGTAAGTCCACGGCTGTCCCAGAATACAGGATTATTGAAGTAACAATATTTTGAATCATAAAACACCTCATTCAAATATATTTTTGAATGTATTCTAACATTAACCTTTGTAGATGTCAACTTCAGCTCCATCAAAGTATAGATAAGAAGGTAGAGATTGGACTGAAATATAGTGAAATGTATTAAAATTGAAAAAAGAAAAAACGCTTGAAATCAGAGTTTTTCTTATGTATTGATTCGTATTGAATGCTTACTTCACTTCTGTAAAAATTAACTTTTACACTTACAAAGCTTATTCTGACAGACTTTATAACAGTCTAAGAAAAAGCAGAGATTCATACAGTATCTAGATTTTCCAAAAATTCTTTATCATCAAATATTATTAACGAAACTATCCAAACCAAATCAGATGCATTGCTTCAAAGAATTCTTTAGTTGTTTGACTAGCGAGGTCTTTAATTAAAAAATTTTTTCAAATAATTACCACATTGACACATAAAATTCTTGCTTTCTAAATTTAAGTGTGATATATTTATAACATAACATTTAAATGTTATATATTTATAATACAAAAAGGAGTCTATCATGAAAAAAAGTCAAAAAATGCGTGGCCTCATTGCAATGATTGCCGTAGCTCTCTTTATTGATTTTATTGTTTTATTTGGTTCTAATCTTAGTTGGGGACCCAAGTTAGTTATTACTGGTATTTCAGTGTTAGGTCAAATTATAGCTATTTGGGGCTGGCTACATATGAAACCATGGCCTCATAAAAGTCAGAAAGGTAAGGGAAAGATTATTTTCGACTTGTCTGTTAAGCTTTACACGATACTTGTGTTTGCAGCAAGCATTTTTTATACAGTAGGGCTTTGGGTTGCAACCCCTAGCGTAAGTTCTGGTATTAAAGAATGGAGTTTCGGAATTATCCTCGTTATTGAAGTGATTCTATTTGGTTTTTTCTCTTTAAAAAATGTCAAGGAAACTCCGGACGAACGCTTTTATGCTAATTTAGCAAAGGCAGCTAGCTTGATGTTTGTTTTTATGCTAGGTGCACTGATGATCCTAGCAGTTAGCATTGGATATATAGGGTCTCTCACGCTTTACATGGGCCAGATCTTTATTAGCATAGCTGCCTTGATTTTAATCTTTGCGGTTGTCTATTTTATCTTGGAACGGAGAGGATAAGCATGGCCAAAGAAAGCAAGATTATTACTAATCTCAAATCTGTTCGTGAGTCCACAGGCATGACCCAGCAGGAGTTAGCCGACCTCATCGGCATGCGACGCGAGACAATTCTACACTTGGAAAATAATCGTTACAATCCTTCGCTGGAAATGGCTCTTAAAATTGCTCAAGTTTTTAATCTGAAAGTAGAAGACCTCTTTGAACTCAGACAGAAAGAGGAAGCATAATTCTTTTCGAGACCTAGCATTAAGTTCATTGATTAATTAGGAATTGAAGCCAAAAGAAAAAATCCTTTGAAAATGTGCTCTTTTAAAATATAGTAATTCTTATGGCATTGATATCCCAAAACATTTAGATACGCTTGTTGAAAAAGGATATGCTATTATCGAAACCGCCTTTGACTCGCTTTACCATCTAAATGCTACTATGAAAAAGAGTATCCTTAAAAAGAAGGGTGTTACTGGACTCTCCAAGATGAAGGCCACCGAATTGAATCAAGCACTTCATGATCATTTTTCAGAAGAAGAATTAGCTAACCGCTTTTCGATTCGTGGCTATAAACTAACTCCAAAAGGTGAACAAGCTCTCAAAGACCATCAAGTAATCATTGACCTCCATCCTAAAAAGAATCTTTAATCAACCAAAGCTGGTTGATTTTTTTGACTGTAGAAATTTCGTACCATCATTTTTCCAGTGACTTATATGTACACCAACCACTTACATTTGAAATCCCCTTTCTTTTACGGTACAATGGTAGAAATGAATTTTGAAAGGAATAACATGAAAAAATTAGCTACACTACTACTCATTTCAACTTTTGCTCTTGGTGGATGTACAAGCATCCAACGTGCTCTTCGTGGTGATGATTACGTAGATTCTAAAATTGCTGCTGAAGAAAGTTCTAAAGCCGCTACTCAAGCAGAAAAAGATTTGAAAGACGCCTTAACAAATGAAAATGCTAACTTCCCTCAACTTTCTAAGGAAGTAGCTGAAGATGAGGCTGAAGCTATCCTTCACACAAGTCAAGGTGATATTCGTATCAAACTCTTTCCAAAGTTAGCTCCTCTAGCAGTTGAAAATTTCCTAACTCACGCTAAAGAAGGTTACTACAATGGCGTTACCTTCCATCGTGTAATAGATGGCTTTATGATTCAAGGTGGAGATCCAAAAGGAAATGGTACGGGAGGCCAATCTATCTGGCATGGTAAGGATAATACCAAGGATACTGGAACAGGTTTTAAAAATGAAATTTCTCCATATCTCTATAATATCCGTGGTTCTCTATCTATGGCCAATACTGGTCAACCAAATTCAAATGGTAGCCAATTCTTCATTAACCAAAGTACAACAGACTATTCATCTAAACTTCCTACAAGTAGCTATCCTAAGAAAATTATCGAAGCCTACAAAGAAGGTGGAAATCCTACTCTAGATGGGAAACACCCCGTCTTTGGTCAAGTAATTGATGGGATGGACGTAGTAGATAAAATCGCCAAAGCTGAAAAAGACGAAAAAGACAAACCAACTACTGCTATCACTATCGATAGTATCGAAATTGTTAAAGACTACGATTTCAGTAAACAATAACATCATTAATTATAAGGAGATGTAAAAATGATTCTATTTTGGGGGTCAAAAGGTTACCAAAAAGTGTTGGGACATACACAGACTACTATCGAATGTGGCCATTGTAACAATGTTGATACTTGGGAAATTACGGAATATGGACGCAAGTTCACTCTTTATTGGATTCCTCTCTTTCCTTACGGAAAAACTTATTTCGTTTCTTGCCCGATTTGTCACTACGGTAAAGAAATCCAAAAATCTGAGATTGAAACCTATTTGAATTACTAGTCAAAAAGCCAAGTCACACAGACTTGGCTTTTTCCTATTCTAGTTTTGCGGGCTTCTCTTTTTATGTTAGCTCATTGAAATCCCAGATTTGATCCATCCAGCCTTCATAGAAGTCTGGTTCGTGGCAAACCATTAGAATGCTTCCTTTGTATTCTTTAAGCGCCCGTTTGAGTTCGTCCTTGGCATCCACATCCAAATGGTTGGTAGGTTCGTCTAGAACAAGGACATTGTTCTCACGGTTCATCAAGAGACAGAAACGAACCTTGGCTTGCTCTCCACCTGAAAGAACTTGAATTTGACTTTCGATGTGTTTAGTCGTCAAACCACAACGGGCAAGGGCTGCACGAACTTCAGCTTGGTTAAGTGCAGGAAAGGCATTCCAGACCGCTTCTAGAGGTGTTTGGCGATTGCCACCTTCCACTTCCTGTTCAAAGTAGCCGAGTTCTAGGTAGTCCCCACGTTCAACCTCCCCAGCAATTGGTGGAATAATTCCCAAAAGAGATTTCAAAAGGGTTGTTTTCCCGATACCATTGGCACCGATAATGGCAACCTTTTGATTGCGCTCAAAGGTGAGGTTTAAGGGTTTAGTAAGAGGACGGTCATATCCAATCTGCAAGTCCTTGGCTTGGAAAATAAAGCGACCAGGTGTACGAGCTGTTTTGAAATCAAAGGACGGCTTTGGTTTCTCACTTTGAAGTTCGATAATGTCCATCTTATCCAATTTCTTCTGGCGAGACATGGCCATGTTACGAGTAGCAACACGCGCCTTATTACGGGCTACGAAATCCTTGAGATCAGCAATTTCTTTCTGTTGACGCTCATAGGCTGCCTCCAGCTGCGATTTCTTCATAGCATAGACTTCTTGGAACTGGTAGTAATCTCCAGAGTAGCGAGTCAACTGTTGATTTTCAACGTGATATACGATATTGATAACATCATTGAGGAATGGAATATCGTGTGAAATAAGGACAAAGGCATTCTCATAGTTCTGAAGATAACGCTTGAGCCAGTCAATATGTTCGGCATCGAGATAGTTGGTCGGCTCGTCCAGAAGCAAGATATCTGGCTTTTCAAGGAGGAGTTTTGCCAAAAGTACCTTGGTTCTTTGTCCACCTGACAAGGCTGTTACATCCGTATCCATCCCAAAGTCCATGACACCAAGGGCACGCGCTACTTCATCAATCTTGGCATCCAAGGTATAGAAATCACGACTTTCCAAACGGTCTTGAAGTTCTCCAACTTCTTCCATCAATGCATCAATATCAGCTCCCTCTTCTGCCATTTCCATGTAGAGTTCATTGATACGTGCTTCTGCTTTGAATAATTCATCAAAGGCTGTACGCAAAACATCACGCACAGTTTGACCTTCTTTGAGCACAGCATGCTGGTCCAGGTAACCAGCTGTCACGTATTTAGACCATTCCACCTTCCCTTCATCAGGTAGCATTTTACCAGTCACGATGCTCATAAAGGTTGATTTCCCTTCACCATTGGCACCGACCAGACCGATATGTTCACCTTTTAAAAGACGGAAAGACACGTCTTCAAAAATCGCACGGTCTCCAAAACCGTGACTCAAATTTTTAACTTCTAAGATACTCATTCTAATTCCTTATCTTGTTTCTATGTAGTAGTTTATAAAGGACCCAAGCCAGGTAGCCACCTAAAGTATTGGTCCATAAATCATCAATCTCAAATACCCGGTTAAAGTCGAAGAAAAAGTCTAAAACTAGTTGCGTACACTCGATGCTCAAGCTCAATAAAAAGCTAAACAAAATTACTTTCTTCGTTTTTCTTAGAGCAGGTATAAGATAGAGAAGCTGGAAAATTAATGGGAAGAGCAAGAGGACATTTAAAGCATTTTGCAAAAAGATCCAAAATAGCTGTGTGATACTTGTTACTTCTCCCAGTTTCCAAAGGGAGTTAAAAGGCGTCAAAAGAAAAACCAGGCGTCCAATAGTTTGAATACCTGGAGTTTCCACTCCTATCGGAAGTTTTGGCTGAGGAGTAAAACAAAAACAGATAATACAGATACTGTATAGCACGACTCCCAAGCTAAGTATTTTTTTTCGTTTCATCTTATGGATTTACTTCAGCTACTGCTTTTTGGCGATCACGTTTCATGGTATTTGAACGCAATTGTCCACATGCTGCATCGATATCAGTACCATGTTCCTGACGAACAACACAGTTAATGCCTTTCTTCTTGAGCGTATCATAGAAGGCCATCACGCGCTCTTTAGGACTACGGCTGTATTGGTCATGTTCACTAACTGGGTTGTAAGGAATCAAGTTAACGTATGATAATTTCTTAATGTTCTTAAGCAATTCAGCCAACTCAAGCGCTTGTTCGACTCCATCATTGACTTCATTGAGCATGATGTACTCAAAAGTAACACGGCGGTTGGTTGTCTCGATATAATACTCAATAGCTGCAAAGAGTTTTTCAATTGGAAAGGCACGGTTAATCTTCATAATGCTTGAACGAAGTTCATTGTTTGGCGCATGAAGAGAAACAGCAAGGTTGACCTGCACACCTTCATTAGCAAATTCACGAATCTTGTGAGCCAAACCTGAAGTTGATACAGTGATATGGCGAGCACCAATTGCCATTCCCTTATCATCGTTGATGGTACGGATAAAGTTCAAGACATTATTGTAGTTATCAAATGGTTCTCCAATACCCATAACAACGATATGGCTAACACGTTCATCTTGCCCACGCTCGTCAAAATATTTCTGAACCAACATAATCTGTGCAACAATTTCTCCGTTATTGAGGTCACGTTGCTTCTTGATCAAACCTGATGCACAGAAGGTACAACCGATATTGCATCCTACTTGAGTTGTTACACAGACTGACAAACCATAGTGCTGACGCATCAGAACTGTCTCAATCAGCATCCCATCTGGCAATTCAAAGAGATATTTAACTGTCCCGTCAGCTGACTCTTGAACGATGCGTTGTTTCAAAGGATTGACTACAAACTGCTCGTTGAGTTTGGCAATCAAATCCTTAGACAAGTTGGTCATTTCTTCAAATGTCTGAACACGTTTACGGTAGAGCCACTCCCAGATTTGATCCGCACGGAATTTCTTTTCGCCCTGTTCCAAGACCCATTCTTGCATTCCTTGACGAGTTAAACTATAAATCGACGGTTTCATCTTTTCTCCTTATTCTCTAATCTTTCTGACGGATGACGAAATGACGTTGTCCCTTTTCTTCATTCTGGGGTTTCTGTTCTTTACGACGTCGTCTATTTCTCTTGTCCGTATGATTTCTTTTCTTATTTTGAGAAGACTTCTTCCCTTTACGGTTGTCTTTCTCTTCTTCTTTCTTGCGCATTTTTTGGTCAAATGGTGCTCGTTTAGGAGTTTCATTTTCTAAGACAAAGTAGGCACATCCATAGCTACAATACTCGAGTAGGTAATCTTGTAAACGACTGATTTTCTCGAGAGATTCTTCAGCTCGCTCATTCTTGTAGAATCCTCGCAAGCGCAACTGTTCATTACTCCAGTCTCCTACAATATAATCATACTTGTTTAAAACTTCCGAAAAGCGTTGAGTAAAAGCTGTTGCATCAAAAGCGTCCTTACTATTTTCAACCAAATTAAAGGAAAAACCTTCAGCCTCAACTTTATCTCCAGATAGATGAAATTCAGGACCAGGGAATTTATTGTAATTGTATAATTCAGGTGCAATTTCTTTACGCATAATATTCCTTTTTAACGTTTACTTAATACTCTATTTTACCATATTTTTGCCATATTTACATCTTTTGATTTAAAATGAAAAAAGTCTGACGATTTCACCCTTTAATTCTAAAAGACACAACTGTACTAAAAAGAAAAAACTGGGAAAACCCAGTTTTTAAATATTATAGGTAAAGTAATTTGAAAAGTGCTACAGCGGCAATAGCAGCAACAATCGGTGCAACTACTGGTACCCAAGCATACCACCATTTTGAATCACCCTTGTGCTTACCAAGGATTGATTTAGGAAGTACTGCGTGAAGAAGACGTGGTCCAAAGTCACGAGCTGGGTTCAAACCTGGTCCTGAAGGTCCACCAAGTGATGTAACCAAGGCCATTACTAGGAAACCAAGTGCCAAGTGTGCGATACCAAGACCTGGTGACAAGAATGGAGCTACTTGAGTTTTTGCTTGTTCAAGATATGCAGTGACTTGTTCTTGAGGAATTGTTTGACCTTGAGCAGTCGCTTGTGCCACTTGTTCGTTAACCAACGCTTGTGCTTTAGCAACCAATTCAGCACCAAAGAAGTTCTTTGTCAAACCAAGAGCTGCAAAGAAAAGAACAAATGATCCAATAAACTCATTGATAAATCCATTCACAGTTGCTGCATAACGTGATTCTTTTGTACCGTGGTCCAAACTTGAAATCGTTGAGAAAGATCCCAAGATGTTATTTGGATTTTCCGTCTTCAAGTAGTATGGACGGTGAGTCGCAACAACCAAGGCTTGTCCGAAGATTGCTCCCAAAACTTGTGCGATGATGTAAAATGGTACTTGTGCCCAAGGGAAGAGACCGCTAACTGCAAGTCCAAGAGTGAAAGCTGGGTTGATGTGGTTACCAGAAACGTTACCAAACATCAAAGCAGGGATCATAACCCCCATACCGTAACCAACAGCGATAACGAGCCAGCCACTTTGGTGACCTTTCGTACCTTTAAGTTCAACGTTGGCAACTGCACCATTTCCCAAGATAATCAAGATGGCTGTTCCCAAAAATTCAGTGGCATATTTGACTGCCCATGTGAAATCCATTGATAGATTCTCCTTAATATTTTTTAGACAATCCCTATTCTATCAATTTTTAAACCTTTTAGCAACAGATTTTCTAAAAGAATCCAAAGGGAAAACGCTTTTATTTCAAGTCTACAAAAAAGACCTAACAAACATCGTTTGTTAAGTCCAAATTTTAATTATTCTTGACGCTGACCAAAGTCCTGAATCATCTGTTCCATTTCTTCACGACTTGGTGTCGTAAGCATATAGAGATAGTCTCCTTGCAATTCAGCAAAGGCTGCTGGCATGACCTTCTTGACCTTAAACTGCTGACCGTATTTAGCGAGTAAGTCTTCTTCTGAATAAACATAATTGGCATTAGCGCGACGAGATGTTGCCAAGCAATACTGGGTTTCAAACGGAGACTCTGGGAAGGGTTCACCCGCAACAATAGTTGCATAGCCCTTGTACAAATCTAAAGAATGGGCATAGTTATAGACATCAATAGTGAAACCACCCGCTGGACGATTATTGTACTCAATAGCGATATAATCATTGCCCTCACGGAAGAACTCGATATGGAAGAAACGTTCCTTCATACCAAATTCCTTGACAATTACCTCACCATATTTACGCAATTTTGGATCCATATCTTTGAGAACGTAATAAGAATTATCCATCTTGTAAATCATGAGATCAAGGGGTGTATGTGCGTAGTCAAAGGTCGTAGAAAAGACAATATTTCCATCTCTATCTACCAAACCATCGAAGGTGCAGATCTCACTAGAGGTGACAAATTTTTCGAAGAAATAAACGGTTGTGTGATCCCATTCAGCCTTAAAGTGATTGATATCATCTTCTGTTTCAAGTTTGAAGGTTGCGGCTGCTCCTACTCCATTATCAGGTTTTGCAATCATTGGAAGTCCAATTTCTTTCACAGCTTTGTCAACATCTGCTTCTGTTTGAATGACAGCACCTGGCACAACTGGAACCCCAGCTTTTTTGAAGAGTTTTTTCATCTCAGACTTGAACTTGGTCTTCTTGAGGTCTTCTGGTTTGGCACCAAAAACATTGAATTGTTCACGAAGAGCAGCGTCCAACTCTAGCCAGTATTCATTGTGAGACTCGATACGATCAATTGGACCATGCTTATAGAAAAGAAAGGCAACTGCGCGTTTAACCTCATCGATGTTTTCAAGATTATCAACTCGGAAATACTCAGTCAAACTATTGCGCAATGGTTCATCTAGTTGTTCGTAGGGTTCTTGCCCAATCCCTAGAACTGTAATTCCTTTATTGGCTAGTTCAATACTAAATTGTTGGAAATTTTGTGGGTAATAGGGTGAAATTACAAGATAATTCATAAGCAACTCCTTTTATAGATTCATATGACCGAGGAAATATGGCATTTGTTTTCGCCACCATTCCCAATCGTGGGCAACATCGTGTCCCCATTCTGCAAACCAAGCAGGAATTTGTTTTTGATCGAAGGCTTCTTTGAGCTTGTAGTAAGAAGGTAGCCCATCATGTTCCCAAGCACCTAGGCCTGTACAGATAACAATCTCAGCTTGACGATAACGGTCAATAAACCAACCATCATTTTGATTCCAGATATAGTCTACTGGTGAATTTTGATAGATGGCATCGTCATTGTAGTAATCACCGACAAAGAAACGTGCATCGTAGACACCACTAAGAGCAATGACTTTGGTGAAGACATCCGGATGTTGCAAGAAGAAGTTGAGAGCATGGTAAGCTCCCATAGAGCAACCTGTCGTCATCATGCCATCGAACCAGCCCGTCTTATGCTTGATAAAAGGAATGGCTTCTTCAATGACATATCGTTCATAGGCACGGTGCATTTCAGCTTGGTCATGACCGTTTTTCCATGTCGCAAGCCAGCTCTCGCTATCGACACTTGAAAGGGTAAAGAACTGAACACGGCCCTCCTCAATAAAAGATGCACATGCATCAATCATGCCAAAATCATAGTATTCATTGTGGCTACCACCTGAGGACGCAAAGACAACAACTGGAATACCTGCGTGTCCGTAACGATTGACGTACATTTCACGATTTAGATGACCACTCCAGTGGCTAAGATGTTCAATATTCATATCCTGTCTCCTTTATACTGTTTACCAATTTTCTGCAAAAAAACGTAGACAAGCTGGAAGATTTTCTGACCATGGCACTTCATGGTGAATGGCTCCAGCCTGAACCTTGAGAGAGAGATTTTCCAACTCAACTCCTCCTGCTATCAAATCATGATAATAGCGAAGAGAAGAGTCAATATAGGCCTGCTTGATATTCCCAGCCATGAGGGTCTTATCTGTATCATCTGCCTCTTCCGTTCCAACATAGATAAAGACTCGCTGGTCAGGTAATAGTTTTTTACGCTCGATATAGCGATCAAAAGCCTCTTGGTGAAGCCAGTTGGCTGATGAGAAAACTCCCAAACATCCAATCTGGTCTTGATATTCTAAACCAATAAACTGGGTAATATTCCCACCAAGTGAAGATCCTATCATGGCAGTGTGCTTGCGGTCAGACTTTGTACGATAGTTTTCGTCAATAAAAGGCTTAACTACTTCCATGACAAACTCAGCATACTCGACACCTTTGCCACCAAATTGTTGTCCAGGAATGTTAGACTCTTGGAATTTCCATGCTGCATACTCATTCATCCGTCCAAGTCCATCATTGTCAATGGCCACTACAATCATACGGCTGATATCGGGATTACGCTTGATAGTCGGGATAATCTTCCAGGAATGACCGACATAAGATTCTTTACTGTAAAAAACATTTTGACCATCATGGAAATAGACAACTGGATAAGTTCGATCTGTGTCTTTCTCATAGTTTTTGGGGAGGAGAACACGTACACGGCGTTCCTTGCCTGTGTATGGAACCTTCAGCTTATGCTCTCGCATTTTCAAATAAAAATAGGATTGATTCATTGTCAGAAAACTCTCTATATTCAAAATTTTATCTTATTATAGCACAAAAATAGAAAAAAGTCGGTTTTCGTCCAAATTTAGGATAAAAACTAACTTTTTTTACTTATTCTATCTTTTCCTCTGGTTTTTCTGATTAGAGGAGGTCGTCAATTAGTTCATCAACCGCATCCTTCTCTGCTTGCGGTGTGATTTCCGTGATCATAATTCCTGCTACTGCTCGCTCAACCAATCCTTCAACATCCATACGTGTTTCATACTGTTCAGCATTCTTAATTTTAGGATTTGTTTTGGGACGATCAGGCGCAAAAATCGTACAGCAGTCTTCAAAAGGTTGGATAGAAATTTCAAAGGTATCAATTTCTTGTGCAATGTCAATGATTTCCAACTTGTCCATGGTCACGACTGGACGGATAATTGGTGTATTGGTCACGGCATTGATAGCCTGCATACTTTCTAGGGTTTGGCTTGCCACCTGACCAAGACTTTCACCATTGATAATAACCAAACCTTTTCTCACTTCACGGATACGGTCGGTAATGCGCATCATAAAGCGACGAGTCAGAGTCATGAGGTAGGCTTCTGGAGCTTTGGCTTTGATTTCTTCTTGAATTTCAGTAAATGGTACTTCGATAAACTGAATATTGCCGCCAAATTTGGTCAATTTACGGGTCAAATCTTGCGCTTTCTTGAGAGCACCTGGACTTGTGTATGGAGGGCTCGCAAAGTGAATAGCCTCGATATCCACTCCACGTTTTAGAGCTAGATAACCAGCAACAGGTGAGTCAATCCCTCCTGATAACATGAGCATGCCTTTACCAGAAGTTCCAACTGGCAGACCACCCGCACCACGAATAGTTTCATAAGAAAGGTAAGCTGCTTCCTCACGAATCTCCACTTGAAGGTTAATGTCAGGATTTTTCATTTGTGCTTGCACATTTGGAATAGCATCAAATACTGCTCCACCAAGAGTTTGATTCAGTTCACGACTATCAAGTTTAAAGTTGTGGTCACTACGTCTACTTGAAATTTTAAAGGTCATCCCTTCCTTGTAGATATCTTTCATAATCTCTTGGACAGCAGATTTAAGAACCTCGACAGATTTTTCAACCTTATACACTGGAGAAAAGTTTTGAATCCCGAAAACCTGTTTGAGAGACTCAGCTACTGCTGTATAATCGGCTCCATTAAGATAAGCATGGGCACGATCGCGATCAGCAGTTACCTTGACTTGAGGATAGATGGACAAAACGTCTGAGATATTATTACGTAGTTTATTGATGAAACGCATACGGTTTTTACCCTTGGTTGAAAGCTCCCCGTAGCGAATCATAATTTCTGAATATTGCATGAATACTCCTATCTTACTTTTCTAGTTTGATTGTAAATTAATTTTAGTTTGGTCAAGAACTGCTCCACTTGACTCATGTCATTTTCTAAGTCTAGGCTGAGGCGTACTGCTGACTGGGCCTTATCTTTTTCAATCCCCATAGCAATTAAGGTTCCAGCAGGTTTTCCAGCCTTAGACGAACAAGCAGAGGTTGTGGAGATGAAAATATCATAGTCTTCAAAGGCATGAACAATGACTTCACCACGAACACCCTTAATCCCAAAGGTCAGAATATGAGGGGCAAAGTCTTCCTCACCTGAGAAAACAAAAATATCTGGATATTCAAGAAGAGCTTGACGGATGACTTCCTTCATCTGACTCGTTTTGCTAGCTAACAAGTCCAGTCGCTCCATAGCCAAACGTAAAGCCTTGGCAGTCGCTGCAATACCAGCTACATTCTCAGTCGTTGAACGATAGTCACGCTCTTGGCCACCACCAGTTAAAAGCGGTGTAATCTTCTTACCAGACTTGATATAGACAAAGCCAACACCACGAACGCCGTGGAATTTATGACTAGAGAAGGTCGCAAAATCCACTCGGTCTGTCAAATACTTTTCTGTCGGAATCTTAGCCAAGGCCTGAACAGCATCTACATGGAAAGAAATGGTTGGTTTATCCGCTAAAAGTTCTGAGATAGCTTGAATAGGCTGGATAGAGCCGATTTCATTGTTAACTGCCATGACAGAAACCAAGGTCGTATCAGGACGAAGTAGGTTTTCTAAAGCAGCTACATCTACAAATCCCTTTTCATCTACAGGTGCAAAATCCACTTCAAAGCCTTGAGTCTTAAGCCAGAGAGCTGACTCCTTGACTGCTGGGTGCTCAATGTCTGACACAATAATGTGTTTACCAAATTGCGCTTTTTCAAACGCAACCCCTTTGATAACCCAGTTATCCCCTTCCGTACCACCAGAGGTAAAGAAGATTTCTTCACTATTTTTGCCAATCAAATCTGCAATCTTCTGACGAGATGCATCTAAAATTCTGGTAGACTGGTCTCCTAAACGATGGAGACTGGAAGGATTTCCTATAATTTTTGAAGCAACTTGCATATAGGTATCTAATGCTTCTGGGTGAGGCTTTGTCGTAGCCGAATTATCAAAGTAGATCATGGTTTCTCACGCTTTCTAAAATCACTGCTTCTATTGTAACACGAAACAGTTCAGGCTACAAGAAAGGCCGTTCAGGTTTATTTAAGTTTTTTTTAAAGATTTTAGGTATAATGAATCATAGTAAAGGAGAGCTATTATGTCTAACTATCGTAGAAGATCAAAACCTAAAACAGAACACATCAAAAAAGGGTTTACTGTCTTTCAAAAAACCATTGCAACGATTGCTAGTATTCTAGGTTTGATTACTGCTAGTATCACGATTATGAATGCCTTTGATAAAGATAAAGATAAAAAAGATACAAATCCGCAGACAACCATTATCAAGGAAGTCCAAAAGGAAGCTCCTGCTCAATCAAACGCTCCTGCACAGAGCCAACCAAGCAATCAAGAAACCACTCAAAAAGAAGAAGTTCAAACTCCTAGCAAGAAGGAGGATACAAAATCAGATAACAATTCTCAGAAAAATGAGCAATCTGATTCTTCTTCAAACACTCCAACTACTGAAGCAGGAGTTAGCGCTAATAACGGAGCATCTTAAGCATTTTTCAATACCAACGGTTACTTCGTTGGTATTTTATTTGCAGTTTTCTATACTTTCGAATCACAAAAAACCAGGAACTAGTGTTCCTGGTTTTTCTTTTTTAAAACAAGCTATTCTGCATCGAATTAAGATGCGTACTTAGTCTTCTTTCCCTTTTTTGATAAAGGTTGCAGAAAGAACCAATCCAAGACTAGCTAGGAATGCTAAACCTACTGAATCTTGCTCACCAGTTGCTGGAAGTTGAGCTTTGGCTTCAGTTGCTGGTGCATGTGGTTGTTCTTGTTTTTGGTTTGTTGAAATTTGAGCTGGCTTGTGATCCGCAATTGGTGTAACTGGATTTGCAACAGGCTCTTTATATTCTGGAACCTCATTCTTAGCTGCTTCAACCCAATTAACGCCACCCTTGAATTCTGGAAGCTCATTCTTGTCCGCTTCAACCCAATTAACGCCACCCTTGAATTCTGGAAGCTCATTCTTGTCCGCTTCAACCCAATTAACGCCACCCTTGAATTCTGGAAGCTCATTCTTGTCCGCTTCAACCCAATTAACGCCACCCTTGAACTCTGGGATTTCATGAACAGCCGCTTCTGCAGCATTAACGCCACCTGTAAATTCAGGAATCTCAACTACTGGTGGTTCTTGATCTCCTGCAGTTCCGATTGGTTCAGTGTATTCTGGAATCTCTACGACTGGTGGTTGTTCCTCACCCTTACTACTTGTTGGAGTTTCAGGTGTTGGTTCTGGTGTTGGTTCTGGGTTCGGAGTTGGTTTTGGATCTGGAGTTGGCTCTGGATTTGGAGTTGGCTCTGGGTTCGGAGTTGGCTCTGGATTTGGAGTTGGCTCTGGGTTCGGAGTTGGCTCTGGGTTCGGAGTTGGCTCTGGATTTGGAGTTGGTTGCTCAGGTTCTTCTGAAAGCTCTTGATAATATGTTGTCATTTCATAGAACTCTGGCTTGCCACCTTCCCAAATGAGTTTGACATCAAGTAACGGAGCCTTATCTCTCACTGCAAATGTTTGGAAGCTTGAAGTAATTGCTCCCAAATCTGTCCAAGCACCGTCTCTGTCTGTTTTCAGAGTGCGAGCAAGAACACGAGCTGCCACGCCTTGAGGCAGACTAGAAACAAGTCGGATGTGGTTAGCATCTGTTGGTTCTGACAAGTGGTAAACCAGCTCACCTTGGTCTTTCTCAGCCTTATAGCTTGTCAAGACTTTGCCATCTACAAGATTTGTGTATAGATTGCCTCGACTTTCTCCACCATTTCCTTGAACAGTTGGATCGTTAATTGGTTTCACAAATTCGCCATCATTGATAACCAACTCTGTAAATCCAACAAAACGAGCATCGTAATTAGCAGTGAAGAGAACACGGAGATAATTAGCTTTAACTGGACTTGCAAGTTCACCCTCGATGTAGCGATTTCCAGGCATCTTAGAATCATGTGTCCATCCATCTGTCAATGAATCATCACGCATTTCATTAGCGACACCATCACCTACTGTCACAACATCTGTCCATGTCTTACCATCTTGACTTACTTGAATCTTACCATCGCGAAGATAGTTCTTCGTACCGTCTTGTATGTAGGCTCTAATCTTCTTGATTTCACGTTCACTACCAAGTTTCAGGGTAATATGACCATCTTTACGTGCATAGTCAGAGAACTCTACAAAGTTATTGTAAACACCATCAAACAACTGATCCAAATTCTTGATTTTGCGAACATCATTTGCACCATAATAGGCATCAATTCCCATAGATGTAGAATCAAGTTTAGTTGGTTGGACTTCTTTTGTCTTAACCAATAGAGAAGTTGCTGTCACTGCTTGTTCTTGGTCGGTCTTATTGACCAAACGAGCATAACGTACCAAGGACTTATCAGTTACTTGGCTAGCTGGATACCATTCTTGTGCATTTGGAGAGTATTCCAAGTCAAGGGCTGGATTTCCAATACCAATAGCCTGGATGCTTTCAGCTTGGTGTAGGCGGTCTAGCTTCATTCCCAAGTAGCTATGAGCTGGAAGCTTAGTTCCACTTGGAATTTGCATGTCATAACGACCGAGACTGTCATATACTGGAGTTGATTTCAAACTTTCAACATTGGTATCTGTCATCTCGCTATTGCCAGCACGTGTTTCAACTGAGAAGTCAGCGATACGCCACCATAGATTGATATTCTTGGTGTTACGAACACGGATGTAGCGAGCTGAAATTGGAGTTTCAATTTCTTTGGTTTGTTCGCCAGTCAAACGATCCAATTCTTGCCATGAACTTCCATCTGTAGAATACTCAAGAACACCTTCTGCTAATTTATCTCCTGAACCTTGAACGAGGCGAACCTTAGTTACAGGTTTGACTCCACCCAAGTCTAGTTGAACCCAACCATCGACTGGAGTTGTATCAGTTCGATCAGCATTTGCAAGCATTGCTTCAGTATTATCACGACCATCTGTAATCTGAGCAACTGTCGTATTGTACTTGTACATGAGATTTGGACTGATAGTCACTGTAGTTGCCTGTTTAGGACGACTTACTTCAACAGGTCGGTTAACAGCGATTTCTCGTACAGCAAACCAAGTATTATCACGATCTGAAGTAGCAATCATGCGAACAGCTTTAGCATTGATATTGAGGTTTTCAAATTTAAGAAGAGGCTCATTACCAGTGTAGCTTGGTTCTGAAAGTGTTACCCACTCATCATTTTCATTGAGGTACTCAACCTTAGCATTGTTAAAGGTATCATGTGGATTTGCTTGAGTTCCCATTGCAAATGTCAAGTTTTGAATTGGAACAGCTTTATTAAATTTCAAACCAATATAGTCACCAGTTTGGATGCTGTTTGGTGATTTGATAAGGGCATGTGTTCCTAAATCTCCATCAGTGACTTCAGCAAGTCCACCTTCTACACCTGTACGGTTCGTAATAAAGGTGCTAATGACTTGGTCTGGGTGTAGGGCTTTTTGAACTTCAGTTGCCAATACTTCACGAAGGCCAAGCAAGAATGGACGGATATGTTGTACACCCAACTCAGCTCTTTCATCATGGTCTACATAATGGAAAGTATAAGTTTGTGATTGTTCATAAAGTTTCAAGCCCTTGTAATAGCTATCCCAAAGTCTAGCAGAATCATTGTTTTCAATAGCTTCTGATCCATCTAGGAAAGCACTCAAGGCATCCATTTGGTCAATAGTATTATCCAACCAGTAATGGATTTGAGAACGCATCTTTTCGTCACCAGACGCTTTATAAAGTTGAGCTGCTGCTTTCAGTTTTGCAAATTCTGCACGCAATTCAGCACGTTCTGCGCTAACATCTTGACCTGCTTTTAGCTTAGCCATAAAGGCATCCAATTTCGGTGCAAGTTCAACAGACTCTTCCAATTTCACAACACGACCATCCATGTTTTGGTTAATCATGTGTTTACCAAGTTCACGGAAGGCAACAGATGTTTCACTGTCAGTAAATTTACCTGTTTCAACAAAGTTGAAGGCGATATCATTTACTTTCTTAGCTTCTTCTTCAGACTTCCATTGTTTCCATGCGTACTGAGCTGCAGAGAAGAGAGCAATCTTAGAAGGTTCAGATTGTTGCATTGGGTTCAACATGATACCTGAAAGAAGGCTTGGGTCCACATTTGGATGAAGGAATTTCTCACCGCCACCCAAGATTAAGTGTTGTTTAGAGTTATCTGTAACAGGCCAATTGACCCATAGGGAAACTGGTCGGTAAGTCTTGCCACCTGCAGTCAGATTGTTCTTAAGGTTAGAAAGGAAGCTTTCAGACACTTCACCCCAGATTTTACCACCAGTTAAAGTCATTGATGCTGAACTTGGAAGATTTTCATTGAGTGCTTTCAACTCATCTTCACGTCCATTACCCCAATACTGACCTGGAACGAAGATCATTTCCTTACGAAGCCCAACATAAGTTGCTTGTTTTTCAGTCAACCAGTCTGTCATGTCCTTCATCAAGCGGTTATAGCTATTGTAGCCTCCAACTGGACTTGGAGCATCATCGGCCAAAATACCGAACTCACGGACACCTACGTCCATCAATTGAGTGAATTTAGCCTTAATGGTTTCAAGGTCTTTGTGGTAATCAGCATCGTTGCCAAAACGGATACGGTTGTTCATGAATGGGTGGATGGTCCAAACATAACGAGTCTTGTTTTGGTTTCCGACACGCGCCAATTCACGGATTTCAGCTAATTTTTCTTCTGGATAAAGTTCACGCCATTTCTTGTTGTGGTATGGATCGTCTTTTGGAGCAAAGAAGTATTGAGTCAACTTCAAGTCACCACCATAGCGCATCAATTCAGCACGATCAGCATTGCTCCATGGATTTCCATAGTAACCTTCGATAAAACCACGATTCTTAATTTCAGCGTAGTCTTCAACAGTTACATTACGTAAAACTGGAGCTTCACTTTCATTAAGCATGTGTTTAAGAGTCGTCAATCCATAGAAGACAGCATCTGTATCTTTACCGACGATTGAGATTGTATTGTTCTTGATTGACAAAGCATAAGCATCAATCTTATCAAAGAGTCCTTGAGAAATACCAGATATTTCTTTTTCAGCCTGTGAATGTTGACCATGAACGCCAAGATAGATATTTGTAGCACCTGCTACTGCTCCTTGACTGCTTGTGTATGAGATTTGATGATCTTGTAGAACACTCTTCAAGCGGTTGCGAGTGTAAATATCTAGATGGTCTCCCATAACAAGATTAACTTGTTTTTGAAGTTTAGTGACACCTTCACCGTAAGTAACTTTTTGTGGTGTTGGGAATACCTTGTATTCTTTCTTGAGATAGTCTTGGCTTTGTGCTGCAGCAGCAATCGCATCATCACTGGCTGGTTTTGTAGCTACAAAGCTATCCGCAAGTTCAGTTGTACCATCACTTACTTCTTCAACTTTTGGTTTTTCTGGGGTCACTGGTTTCTCAGGAGTTACTGGTTTTTCTGGAGCAACTGGCTCTTCTGATTCACTATCAGAAAGTGGCTTGAGCAGTTGAATTTCTGCAGCACTACCAAATCCTGCAACACCTGCTAGAACTTTAAATTCTACCTTATTGGTTTCAACTGCTGCAAAATTAACCGTTTTTTCTTTAGTATTATTTTCCCAAGTTCCTGAAGCAACCTTAACCATTTGACCATCTTTTTGAGCATAGATTTCATAAGATGTCACGACTCCGTTACCACCACCAGGACGTGGAATATAAGTCAAACCATTGACTTTTTCAGGAGCATTCAAATTCATAGCAACGGTATATGGAGCCTGATGTCCAGTCCATTTAGAATGCCAGAAGGTGTTTGGATCATTGTCAAAGGCTTTTTCGACTGGTCCTTCTGTTTCTGTTCCTGGTGTTTCCTGACTAGTTGCAGAAACTGTGAAGTGATCTGTTGGAATCAAACGTGGGTTTACAAATGCTTCATTTGACAACTCTGCACTATGCAAGATTCCTTGGAAGCCACCGATTGTTTCAAGTGGAAGTACCAAGCTATTGTGAGCCAAGCGAGGGTGAGCTGGATTTGCAATACGCTCAACTTTTTCACCGTCTACATAAACTTCTGTTTTTTGTGGTTTCGTAACAACAGAGATTTGATAACGTTTATTCTTCTCTAGCTTCTTGTCAAATTGAATATGGAATTGTTCAAATTTATAAGCCAAGTAGCCATCCTTGTCCGCAAGATAAAGTTGGTTGTCCCCACTTGTAGAGAAGACTTGCTCTCCATCACCAGTAACTGTCACATCCAATTTCAAAACATGACTAGGACCAACATCACCTACTAAACCTTCGATGCTAGAATCTTTTTCAAAATTCAATCCTGCTTCTGTTTTCTTCACATTCTTAGCAAGATATTTCTTGATAGTCTCTGGTTTAATGGTGAATAGGTCACTATCTTCTGTTGTTTTTTCTGGATTTGAACGTGGTGCATAAACACTTGTTGGTTGGATACGGTCTGCATAGGTCTTAGCTGCACGATCTGAACCCCAAGTGCGTTCTGCAGTTGTTTGCATGCTCTTGAAGAAGCGTTTAAAGATATCAAAAGATGTAAGTCCTGTTTCATGTAGGTCGATGTTATCATTCCAAACTGCATGACCACCACCGATGATATTTGGATTAGATGCTTCTAGGCGTGGTCCTCTTCGAGCAGTAAAGTCATTTGGTGCCCAACCATTGTATTGCATTTCATAGTTAGCATAGTCGCTGTAAGGTCCCTGACTGTTGCTACCGCTTGGAACACTATAGGTTGGTACATCCAAAATATTGATAATCTTAGCCCCCTGAGCAATTGCGGCAGCTGGACGTTGCCAGTGAATACTCCAGATATCCACTTCTACACCATTCCAATCGACTGGTGTATTTCCTTGCTTAGCAGTGAGTGAACCCCAAATACGTGGTGTTAAGCCCTTACCTTTGATGTACTGGATCATATCATGGACATAGCGTCGATAACTTTCCGGACTACCATAGTACTCATCTGTACCGATATGAACTGTTGAAACGCCACGAAGAGGTGCATTTTCACCATCGAGCAATTTGTCATAGACAGATTTAACAAAAGCGAGGGTTTCTTCGTACTTGTTATCCAAGTCTAGCATTGCTACACGCTCTACATTGTGTTTTCTGGCACTTAGTTGGCCCTTATACATCAAGTCTGGACGGACTTTAACAAATGAAAGAGCATGACCTGGTGTGTCAATTTCAGGAACAAGGTTGATATGCAAAGCTTTTGCCAACTTGATGATTTCTTGCATTTCTTCCTTAGTGTAATGCTCGTCAGATGTTAATTTTTCACCATTTTCACCGACAACATCAGTCTCTACACGGAAGCCTGTCTTAGCTTTTTTGAGGACATAGTCTAGTTCTTCATCTTGAGAAAGATTTTTACCAGCCAAGTGATCTTTTAAGAAGATATAGTTATCGTTCAAGTGCAATTGAAGATCGTTCATCTTGTAGTAAGCCATGTTGAGCATGATATCTACAAGCGTATCATAAGGAATAAACTTACGACCTGTATCTAGCATAAAGCCACGGTGACTAAAGCTTGGGTAATCACGGATTTCTCCGTTTTGCAAGTTATTTTCTCCCAACTGAAGGAGGGTACGAGTTGCATAGAAAGCACCTGTATTAGTCGCTGCTTCTACAGTAATAACTCCATCTTTAATGGTGATGCCATAGCCTTCTTTACCATAACCCTTGTCTTCAACCTTTTTAAACTCAATACGATTTTGCGCTTCTTGACCACCGGTTGCGACTTCCAAACCACGATTTTCAAGGTCAGTTTGGTAGAACTTAGCTTCCTTGTCAAATCCTGAATTTCCAACTGAAATGACAGTTTCAGAAGTAATAGAAGTTTTACCCTCAGTTCCGTACCATTGTTGAACAGCTGGAGCAACTGCAGGTTTGGTTCCGACACCTTCATCTGCATGCAAACCTTTAATAACTACTTCAAATTCTTTTGTGAAGGTATGGTTATCATTCGTTTGTTGAACCATCACTTTGACATGTTGTTCTGTCAGCGGCGTGTAGATTTTATTATTTAGGTCGATAACACCTTGCTTGTTGCTTCCGATCAAGCTAACTTGACCAGGTAATTTAGGCAATACAAGTGATTTTCCGTCTTCAGCAACCGCTATTTCTGTAACTTGACGAATATCTGTTGGTTTGCTGGTGTCTGGAATATTTGAGTAGGCACGAATTTCTTGGATACCCACATTTTTCCATTGCATCGTACCGGCTTGATAATCTGTAATTTCAAGTTTAAGATACTTAGCTTGAACGGCTTCTTTTAAGTCAACTTTTTCATCTAGAACCGGAGTTCCTGTCCGTTGATGAGCCAACTTCCATTCTCCAGGACCTGACCCATTCACATTGTCTTGACCAGCATAATAGAGATTCCAAGATTTGATGTTTGGATCATTTTGCTCGCCACGAACACGACGATCCCAATCAATTTCCACATGCTTGATTAAGGTTGTCTTTTCAAGCTTAAATTCGATTGTTGGTTTCACAACATCACGGTCAGTTGCCCAACGAGTATCTGGATTTCCATCAATCGCCTTCTCAGCTGTAAATGGTGTGTTGGCTTCATGGTTTGATGCTGTCGCAGTAGCCTTTTCCAAATGATTGACATCTGGAGTTTCAACCAAATCTTTAGTCACTGGCTTTTCTGCTGGTTTAGCTACTGGTGCTGCTTCTTCTTTTGGAGTTTCTGCTGGTTTTGGTGTTGCTTCTTCCTTAGGAACTGGAGTTTCTGCTGGTTTTGGAGATACTTCTCCAGTATTTTCAGGCTTAGCTTCCGCATCAGTCGGATTCGTTTCAGCAGGATTAGTTGGTTTTGCTGATTCAGCTTTTTCAATAGCTGCTGCTATATCCGCTGGTAACTTATCTAGGGGCTGAACCTGTGTTACCGTGCCTTCTGTCTCTGCAGGCCCTTCTGTTTCTGCTGCTTGAACCATACCAGCACCAAAAATGCTTGCACCAATCATGACAGAAGCCGCGCCCATTGCAAACTTACGTATACTGTAATGACACCGTCTCTCAAAAAAATGTTTTCCCATTTTCTTTATTTCCTTTCCCACGCTTAAATTGGGTAAGCGTTATCATTTCCCTTTTAAAAAGGGAGGACCAAGAGGTCCTCTCTAGGTGTTTGGTTTTCTCCATTACAATAAGTTAGGAGTTTGAGTTTTCATAGTATAAAACTCTATTATATTTTAATCTTCTTTTCTTTTTTGAAGAAATAGAGCAGACATTGCTAATGTAAGACCAGCTAGGAAGAGGTGTTCAGCTGTGCCTTCACCAGTTTCAGGAAGTTTAGACTGATCTGCTTCTTTTTGTGCTGCTTGCATAGCAGGTGTTGGTGTAAGAGCTGGTTTTTGATCAAGTTTTTCTGCAACTGGACTTGTCTGATTGTCTCCTGCAGCTAATGTTTCTTTATACTCAGGAACATCATTCTTAGCAGCTTCAACCCAATTAACTCCTCCCTTGAATTCTGGAAGCTCATTCTTATCTGCTTCAACTGAGTTAACGCCACCCTTGAATTCTGGAAGCTCATTCTTATCCGCTTCAACCCAATTAACGCCACCCTTGAACTCTGGGATTTCATGAACAGCCGCTTCTGCTGCATTAACGCCACCTGTAAATTCAGGAATTTCAACTACTGGTGGTTGCTGTTCTCCCTTACTTGTTAGTACTTCAGGTTCTGGAGTTGGCTCTGGATTTGGAGTTGGCTCTGGATTTGGAGTTGGCTCTGGATTTGGAGTTGGCTCTGGATCTGGGGTTGGCTTTGGATCTGGAGTTGGCTCTGGATTTGGAGTTGGCTCTGGATTTGGGGTTGGCTTTGGATCTGGAGTTGGCTCTGGATTTGGAGTTGGCTCTGGATCTGGAGTTGGTTTTGGATCTGGGGTTGGCTCTGGATCTGGAGTTGGTTTTGGATCTGGGGTTGGTGTTGAATCCTTCAAGTGATCCAAATATTCTGCAAAGAATGTCACCATTCGATCTGTTAAGAGGTGGTTATCTGTTGCATACTTCATGCTTGCAACTACACTTGCCACTTCTTCTTGATTGCTCTTATCTGTTAGTTTTTTGGCCTTAGCTAATGCAGTTTCATATGCACTTGTATCAAGACCTGCTTCAGCAACTTGAGGACGAGCAAAGATCAATTCTGCAGCTGATTGATATTGGTTTTCAGTATCACCGTAAGTTCTTGTTCCAGTTAGAACAATCTTCTTAGCCTTGATAGTCTTACCAAAGTCAATATCTTTTGGCTTATTATTGTCAGCCCAATTCGTTGCATTGAAGGTATGGTCCTTACCTGTTTCATCAGTAACTACAAGAGTCACATCTCTCAAGGTACCATTTGAACCTGAACCACGTGGAACATAACGGAAGCCTGTAATTTCTGTTGGTTCTTTCAAGACCATTGTAGCTGGTTTACCAACATCGCCTCCGCTCCATGATGTATGCCATAGGCTAGACAAGTTACCATCAAAGGCATTTTCAAGACCTTCACCAGCCTGAGCAGGAGCTGAAAGACTTGCAAAGTCATCTGCTACAAGAGCTGTTTTCTTCATTACCAAAGCATCTTTAAGAGCATTGACCTTATCGATTTCTGCTTTAGCTTCTTCTAGACTAATGTCATCATCTGCTTGACTGAGGTTGAAGACTGCTTCTTTCAACGCATCCATACTTTCTTTGGTGTAGTTAGTCATGGCTACAGTTGGAAGATAATTTTTAACAGCATTTTCTGTCATCATCTTACCAGTCAAGACAATCTCTTCGATTTGAAGTCTATCCATGATGAAGTCATTGTAACCACGGAAGTTAGCATTACCACCAGAATCTCCACGAGTATTACTTGCGTTACCTGTAGAGTAGATACCTACCCAAGTATCGCCAGTTTCAGCACCTGTCACAAGGAAGGTTGCACGTTTCGCTTTTTGAGAATTAGTCCATGAGTTTGGTAATTCATGCATTTCGAGGTCGCTTGCTTGGCTACCACGACGACCAGATTGGAATTCTCCCTTACCTACAACAAATGCGTAAGTACTATCAGAACCTGCTTCGTAGTCAAATGTGATACGGTAGGTCTTACCTGCTTCAAAGCGGAAGTTTTGTGGGATTGTTTGGTAAACCAAGTTACGACGGCTAACGAGACCGTTTGTCTTGAGTGACCAATTTCCTTCGATAACGTCGTCAACTTTCTTGCCATTCCAATCACGTTGTGTGTATGGACCATGTTTTTCAGACAAGTGAGTACGGTTATCTTCAACACCTTCGATTCCACCGATGACAAATGGGAAGATACCTTGTCCGACATTTTCAAAGTCTTGTTTGAAGACGCCTTTTGCAGTATCATGACCATCACCGTACATGTTTGAATCATTTTCGAAAGTACGGATTTCATCGAAGTAAGTTGCTTCATCTCCTGCTTCGCGACTCAAGGTCAAGGTTACATTTGATACATCTGAACCTGTTGTGAAGAAGGCATACATGTTTTGGAAGTAACTTCTATCATCAACTGTTGCATTGTCAGTACGAGTGTTATGAGCGTATGCTTTAACGTAGTTAAGAGCAAGTGACTTATTCGTGTAGTTAGTCACTTCTTTCTCACCAGTGTTAACAGTAATGCTTGCTTTAGCATCACTACGGTTATCAACACCGACATAGACAGCATATTTAGTATTTGGTTTCAAGCCAGTCAATTTTTGAGTGAGACTAACTTTTTCTTTATTACCTTGGATGCGAAGCATTTGGTTTGCACCTTGAGACTTCACGATTTGAGCCTTAGATGCATCACCTTCAATCTTCCAATGATCCAAAGATTCACTGTTAAATCCTTGATCATAGATGTGCATTCCTTCGCTCCATGACATTTCAGGGTTAGTTTGTTTAGAACGATAAAGAACATATGGTTGATTTGCTAGAAGGTCGAGTGTGATCTTACCATCTTTGACAGCTACTTCTTGTTCTTCAGTCTTACCTTGGTCTGTTAGTTTGTAAAGGTAAACTTTACCGTTTGCCCAGTCGCTAGGAAGTGTCCAAGTTGTTGCACCTTTTTCAGTATTGAAATAGTACATCTTTTCCTTGTCACCAGTAAGCTTATTACCATTGGCATCCCAGTTCCAAGGAGTCAAGTAGGCTGAACCATCTTGAATGACACGATCATTAAGCGTAACAATTCGTTCACGGTATTGTGGGCTATTGACATCGTTAGATTTACGAGTAACAACTACCTTGTTGTTTTCCTCATCTACCAATTCAACCTTCATCTCAGGTGTCCACTTATAAGTACCACCATTGTCAGTCATGGTTACTGGTTTACCATTTTCCCATTTGCTAACAGTGAAGTGTTGGAAGTACTTAGTCATAACATCGTGGGCAAACAAGTTAGTTACATAACCATTGTAGTCACTACGACCTTGCCAGCCTTCGAAGTCTTTCATGCTGTATCCGCCTAGAAGTGGGTAGTTTGCCGCACCTCCGTAGCTTCTGTAATCACCAACCCAAGCATCTTTCTGGTGGTTACGGATAAAGCGAGTAATAGCACTGTTGATACCTTTATTGGTATAGCCACCATAAGTCAAGTCAGCTGCCCAGTGATGGAAGGTAGAGTCATACTCACCACCATGGCCCCACTCAATTGCAAAACGCCAACCTTGTTGGTTGATTTCTTTTGCAAGAACGTGAGTTGCCCAAGCGCCGTTATCGCCTGATTGACCGTTACCCCAAACATCGACATAGATGAAGTCTAGGCCTTCACCCAATTCTTTCTTCAATTCTTCCCAACGCGCTAAACGTCCATGAGCCAAGTCATAGGCTGCATCGATGTTAATACCTTGGTCAAGCCAGTTCCAACCATAGCTATAGCTACCGTCAGCATTTTTACGTAGGATATTTTCATTGAAGTATTTTGATTCAGGATAGGTTTCTGAAGCGTTAACGTGGATACCCAGGTGGGCACCATATTTCTTAGCTTTTTCAATAAGAGCTTTAAAGTCTTTCGTACCACCGATACGTTTACCGATATCCGCGTAGTTTAAGTGACCTGAGTCATGTCCTTCACTACCGTAACCTTTAAGGAGGACACCCTGCCCAAGACCATCTGTGTGAAGGTTAATCTTCTTGATACCATCCAAGGTCATCAGGAATGGGTTTTGTGCCTGTGAACCAAAGTTCATGGCGATACGGTAGGCAGTGATATTTTTTACTTTTTCCCAACCTTGAGGGTTGTTCATGATGCTACGGTATGCAATCGCACCATCTTGCCAGTCTACTTTATTATCAGCATTGGCATCTTCTGTGATGACAACTTTAGCACTTGGAAGTTCCTTAGTATAAGCTGGGAAGACAATACCATTGTGTGCTTTTTCCCATTGCCATTCAGAACTATGGATTTCAACGTAGTTAGCATTACCAATAGTGTTCTTGTAGGCTGTCAAACGTGTCCAGTCATAAGAACCACCACCGTAACTGTTTTGAGAATTACTCCATACACCAGCAGCTAGTTTATCTGTTGAAACAAATCCATACATGTAACCTTTGGCCAATTCTTTCATTGGATTGGTTACTTCAATATGGTCATCCCCACTTACGTGAGTATTGTTTGACATGGTTGCCCCATCAAACTTAGCTCCAGGTTGGTCACTCGAAACAGATACCAAGGCATTGCCAAGGAAGCTGATAGAAGAAAGTAATTTACGTTCATCATCAATCTTCTGTCCTGGTGTTACTTGGTTATGGTTGACAATCTTAGTCACATCAAAGTGAAGTTGATTGCCCACTACTTGTAAACGAACAGTCATATCTGCATTGATGAGATTTTCCTCATCACGGAGTTTCATTTCATACTCAGCAGTTGTTGCGTTTACTTTTTTATAGGTAACTTCAGGAGTTACGGCATGCTTATTGATAACAACTTGATTAATTGGTTGAAGTTGACCTGGAAGCTTGTTGCCGTTAAGGACATATTCTTTAATACGAGGGAAGGCTTGGTCAATAACTGCTTTCAAAACAGTAGACTCAATTGTGTCGTATTTCACGTTACGATCATCGACCTCACCGCCTTTTTCTTTTTCAGCAACTTCTTGGTCTGCTTTAACGCCTTCTTGGTCATCTGTTTTAATGTTTACAATTGTTCTTTCGCTACTATTGTATGTTCCAGCTTTAAGAACAATCTTCTTCTCATCTTTTAATTTGTCATTAACTGCAGAAGGTAAGGTAAGAGTATCGAATAACTTGACATCATTGTTGGTTGCGTTCAGTTGTCCGTCCGATTTGAGACTGATCGTCAAATGGTTAACAGAACCATTTACTGGTGCTGCGACACGTCCGCCTTGATACCAAAGTCCGCTACCATTTGTCTTGTATTCCCAGAACCATCCGCCTTGGTCATACCCTACAAAAACGTTATTATCCGTGTCTTTAAATTTCATGAAGACACCAAAGCGAGACTTGCCTGTTTCAGACTCTTCTTTGAAGGTCAAATCAACTGTAGCATTACCGTTAGCGTCAACTGTCAAACCTTCTTTTTCGAACAAAGCTGGATTTTTTCCGTTATCATTTTGAGCTGTTGAAGCTAGTTGATTGTATCGAACACCTTTTTCTTCACGAATTGCTACTGTTCCTTGTTGTTCCTTCTTTTCAACAGTTTTCCATTCTGGTTTAACTTCTTTTCTTTCAGCCGGTTTGTTTTCCGCTGGTTTGTTCTCAGCTGGTTTGTTTTCAACTGGTTTTTCTTCCTGAGGTTTGTCCTCTTTTGGTTTTTCTTCTTTATCTTCAACTTGTTTATCAAGTGCGTCTAGACCCGCTGGTTTAGTTGTTTCAATACCTTTGATATAGTTTTGAATCCATTCTAACTGTGCAGGTGAGAAGAGGATACCACCACTACGTTTACCAGATACACCGTTTTGGTGAATACCAATTAATTTTCCATTTTCATCAAAGATTCCGCCACCACTGGCACCAGGTTCACTTCCTTGGTAGCTAATTCCACGAACGCCTTCGCCATGATTGTTAATAGCTTCGACAGTTGTATTCAGAATTGGATCGAGCTTTCCTTTTGGATAACCAAAGACGTGTACCTTATCTCCTACCTTAATGGTAGATGGTTTATCTAAAACTTCAACTGGAGCATTTGCAAGAGGTTTGCGAAGTTTGACAATGGCTAAGTCATTTTTATAACCTTTTAGAAAACCTTCACGATCCCAGTGTTTTACATCATTTTTACTAAACTTAACGTCTGGTGCACCTTCATAAGAAACTGTATACACATCCTTATCACTTTCGATGTTGTCTGCTACCTTACGATTGTTGCCATCTGGAACATCCTTGATAAAGTTATGAGATACTGATAAAACAAGATTTTCTCCGATAACAATCCCACTACCAGTCCCAGCATCGCTCTTAATTTCAACAGTTGCACCGTAATTCAATTCACCGTTTTTTGTTTTAGCGACATCTTCTGGAACTAAACTTTTATCTTCTTTTGCTAAGTCATCTTTTGAAGCAGAATGTCCACTATCTTCAGCCTTATCAAGTTTTTCACGCAAATCTTTTGGAAGTTCATTTTCAGTTGCTGCAGCTTCTTTTTCTTTCGCTAGTAATTCTTCCTCAGTTTTTGGTCCTTCAGTAACTTCTGGAGACCCTTGATTTTCTCCAGGTTTCGGAGCTTCAAAATCATGTCCATTATCATCTTTTGCATTTGCCAGAGCTGCGGCTAAATCAGCTGGCATATTTGCAGTAGAACCAGTTTGGGCTGTATCTGCCAAAACAGTACTTGTTCCAAAGAATGTAGCACCAATTACAACAGAAGCAACACCTAATGAAAATTTCCGAATACTATATTTACAACGTTTTTCAAATAACCTTTTATCCATAATTTTTTATTCCTTCCTGCTTAAAAAGTAAGCGTTTGCATTTCGTCTTAAAAAAATAACCCCCTTCATTTTTTTCGCTTATTTTTTAAACATATAAATATTTCTTATACCATTTTAATATATCAAAAACTAGTTTAAAAATCAATACTTTATTAGTTAAAATTAGTAAAAGTAAAATCTAAAACCCGAACCAAACTGAAAGTCTTTTTACTACAAGAATACCTATAATCATAGGCATAAAAAAAGAAATCACCTTCGAAAAATTAGAGTAGATTTTCCCGATTTTCGAAAGGTAATTTCTTGAATTTTTATTCTTTTTTCAAACAATTTATTGTTGTAAGACTTTTCGAGGTTTTGTCCCTTCAGCAGGACCAATAACTCCAGCCATCTCTAATTCTTCCATCAATCGAGTGGCTCGGTTAAATCCAACTGAAAGACGGCGTTGGATCATGGATGCACTTGCTTTTTGTGTCTCGATGACAAGAGCTTTCGCTTCTTCAAAGAGTGGATCTCCAGCATCATCGCTAGAACCAAAGTCGCCTTCAGTCTCGGACACTTCTCCAGGGTCAAAGCTTTCATCATAGTCAGAATCTGCTTGGGCCTTGATAAAGTTTACAATACGCTCGACATCATCATCTGAAATAAAGGAACCTTGGAGACGAACTGGATGGTTTTCATCAATTGGCTTAAAGAGCATATCTCCTCGACCGAGTAATTTCTCAGCACCATTTTCATCCAAAATCGTACGTGAATCTGTCCCTGAAGAAACAGCGAATGCTACGCGCGATGGTACATTGGCCTTAATCAAACCAGAGATAACATCCACTGAAGGACGCTGGGTTGCAAGAATCATGTGAATACCAGCCGCACGCGCCTTCTGTCCAAGTCGGATAATGGCGTCTTCTACTTCCTTGCTAGCAACCATCATGAGGTCAGCCAACTCATCCACAATCACAACGATTAAAGGTAGAGGCACTTGTTTGTATTCGGACTGAGCATTAAATTCCTCAACCTTAGCATTGAAACCAGCGATATTACGGACACCAACTTTGGCGAAGAGCTCATAGCGGTTTTCCATTTCATCAACGACTTTTTGAAGGGCTTTGCTGGCCTTACGAGGGTTGGTCACAACTGGAATCAAGAGATGAGGGATATCGTTGTAGACTGAAAGCTCAACCATCTTAGGGTCCACCATCATAAACTTAACCTGGTCAGGGCGGGCCTTCATCAAAATACTTGCGATAATTCCATTAATTGCAACGGATTTACCTGAACCAGTAGAACCAGCTACAAGTAAGTGAGGCATTTTAGCCAAATCAAAACTACGAGCCGTACCATTGACTGCTTTCCCAAGAGGAATTTCTAAAAGATTTTCTGGTTTTGTTTGAGATTGTTCCCAAAGCTCACGGAAGGATACAGTTGCAATTTCCGAGTTAGGAACTTCGATACCTACCAAAGATTTCCCTGGAATTGGAGCCTCAATACGGACATCCTTGGCAGCCAAAGCCAGAGCCAAGTCATCTGCTAGGTTTGAAATACGGTTGACACGAACACCTACAGCAGGTTTTACTTCGTACTTGGTAACAGATGGTCCAATTTCTGCTCTTTCGACCGTTACTTTAATACCAAAACTTGCGAAGGTTTCTTCCAAAATCTTGATATTTTCTCGTACGATTTTCTTTTCTTTAGATTGATCTTTTGGTTTATCTGGTGCAAAGAGTTGCAAGCTTGGAAGCTTATACTCCAAGGCTTTTTTAGCAGAAAAATCGACTTCAACCTCTTCATCATCTTCAGAGAAAACTTCTTCCACTGGATAGTCATCATCTTCAGGGTAATCAAAATCAGCTTGAGGGAGAATAATCTCAGGCTCTACCCATTCTTCCTCTGGAAGTGGAGGAAAATCGTGCAGTGGCTCTTCTGATAATATTTCTCCAGTTTCCATATCTACAGGCTGCATGTCAAGTAAAGCCTGCTCTTCTCTTTCTTTCTCAAGTCTTGCTTGTTCTTCTGCTTCTCTTCGTGCTTTTTCTTCTTCACGCTTAATAAAGCGCTCTTGTTTTTTCTGTTCACGGCGTTCCATCCAGATAGCAAATCGAGCTGAAAGAAAATCAGCAATATCATAGATAGACCATGGACTCATTAAAAGAGCTCCAATTAGGATTAAGATTGCCCCGATGAAATAGGTACCGATGTTTGAGAACAAAAAGGCTACCGGAATGTAGAGACCTACCCCTAACAAGCCTCCCCCTGCAAAGCTGGTCACTTGAAAACTGGTTAAATCTTTAAAGATTTGACCAATTGTTCCTTGAAAAATAGCATTTGCCATGCTAAGCTTCCAGACAAGATAAGCTTGAAAGATGAGGAGTAAGCCTGCAAAAATAAAGAAGAAACCTGCTAGCAAGCCTTCTTGTTTATGAATCCATTTAAAGAAGAATAGATAAATCAAGAGAGAGAAAATAGCTAAATATGCTAAACTCCCTACGAGTAAGCGAATCAGGTTATAAACAGTGATTCCTACAGCTCCCCATTTAAGAGCAGCAAAAATTAAACAGATAGCCAAAGCTAAGGAAATCAACATTCGTTGAATCGCTTGTTTTCTTTCCAATTCTGCTTTAGACGGTCTGCGTCTTGTTTTAGTTGTATTCTTGTTTGCCATGCTTCTATTATATCATATTTCAGAAACTTTTCGAGAGGTTAAAAAAATGACTGCCCACTTTCGTGCACAGTCATTTGAATGTGTTTGTGATTATTTTTCTAATGGTTTACGAAGGTAACCGTAAACTACACCACTGACAATTGCTCCTACCAAGACAAAGACAAGGTAAAGAAGAGCATTTGAAGTAAGGGCGATAACGAAGATTCCTCCGTGAGGAGCCATGAGTTTGATATTTGCAAGACCAACGAGTCCACCTGCTACTGCTGAACCAAGGATGAAGCTTGGGATTGCACGAGCTGGGTCTGCTGCACCAAATGGAATTGCACCTTCAGTGATGAATGACAAGCCCATAACGATGTTCGTCAAACCAGAGTTACGTTCTTCTTTGGTAAATTTATTCTTGAAGAGAAGTGTTGCCACAAAAATTGCAAGCGGTGGAACCATTCCTCCAGCCATAACTGCTGCCATGGCTACTGAACCACCTGTTGCAACTGTTGCTGCAAGAGTACCAGTACCAAAGACGTAGGCTGCTTTATTGACAGGACCACCCATATCGACAGCCATCATTCCTCCAAGAACGACTCCAAGAAGGACAGCTGATCCACCTTCAAGACCACCAAGGAAGTTGTTCATACCAGTATTGATTGCGGCCATTGGGATATTAACAGCTAGCATGACAAAGCCTGTCAAGATTGTTCCAAAGAGTGGCAAGAGAAGGATTGATTTGGCACCTTCAAGTGAGCGAGGAACCTTCACGTATTTCTTAACCAAAAGCACCAAGGCACCAGCGATAAATCCACCAACAAGGGCTCCAAGGAAACCTGATGATACTCCTGCAAGAGCTGAAGTTGCTTCACCACCCTGAGCGTAAGGGATTTTACCAAAGGCATAACCTTCTTTAGCGATAGCACCAGCTACGAAACCAGCTACCAAACCTGGTTTTTCAGCGATTGAGTAAGCAACATATCCTGCAAATACTGGCAACATCAAACCAAAGGCAGAACCACCGATTTTCATGAACATAGAAGCTAGTTCATGGTAAGAACCAAGATTTCCAAGGCTCTCATTAGGCACACCCAAAGCACCATCAATCAAGAAGGCAAGGGCAATCATGATACCACCACCAATAACGAATGGTAACATTTGTGATACACCACTCATCAAGTGTTTGTAGAATGCACCACCTAGACTTTGTTTTTCATTAGATGCTGTTGAAGCTTGCGCTCCATTAGCAGCACGATATACTTCAGCATTACCAGAAAGAGCCAAGTTTATCAACTCTTCTGTCTTACGAATACCATCTGCAACTGGACGGTTGACCAATGGTTTACCATCGAAACGATCCATCTCAACTGCTTTATCTGCAGCAATGATAACAGCTTTGGCATTGCGGATATCTTCTGCTGTTAATTTGTTGCCTACACCACTTGCACCGTTGGTTTCAACCTTGATACCAACACCCATTTCCGCAGCCACTTTTTGAAGAGCTTCTTGGGCCATGTATGTGTGGGCAATTCCTGTTGTACAAGCTGTAACTGCTACGATAAAGTCACCAGATTCATTTACAGGAGCTTGAACTGGTTCTTGAGCTTTTTCTGAAGCTTGGTCAAAGAGTTCAATGACTTGATCAGCTGATGTTACTTGACGAAGTTTATCAGCAAATCCGTCTTTCATCAAATATTGTGACAATTCTGCCAAGGCAGCCAAGTGAGTATCATTGGCACCTTCTGGAGCAGCAATCATAAAGAAGAGGTCAGTTGCTTGTCCGTCTAAACTTTCGTAATCAACACCCTTGTTCGACTTAGCAAAGAGAACAGTCGCTTCCTTAACAGCAGCATTTTTGCTGTGTGGCATAGCGATACCGTCGCCCAAGCCTGTAGAAGTCAAAGCTTCACGCGCTAAGATTCCTTCTTTAAAGGTTTCAAAATCTGTCACGTATCCGTGTTCAACCAAGCTATGAATCATTTCTTCGATAGCTGCTGTTTTTTCAGTTGCTTGCAAATCAAGCAACATGACATCTTTTCTCAATAAATCTTGAATTTTCATCTTTTTTCTACCTCAACTTTTTCATAAGTTTCTTTAATAAATGCTGCAGTTGCTAAATCATCTGAGAAGGTGGTCGCTGTTCCACATGCCACTCCCCACTTGAAGGCTTCTACTGCGTCTTTTGATTTTACAAACTCACCCGTAAATCCAGCAACCATCGAGTCACCAGCACCCACTGAGTTTTTAACGGTTCCCTTAATCGGTTTAGCAAAGTATGCTCCATCTGATGTTACCAGAAGAGCTCCATCTCCAGCCATAGAGATAATAACGTTTTGAGCACCTTTAGCCAGCAATTCTCGAGCGTATTTCTCGATTTCATCAAGGCTTTCAAGTTTGACTCCAAAGATAGCTCCCAGTTCATGATTATTTGGTTTGACCAAAAGTGGTTGATAATCCAAACTATCAATCAAGGTTTGACCTTCAAAGTCACAGACTACTTGAGCGCCTGTCTGACGCGTCAAAGCAATTAATTCTTTGTAAACAACATTACCTAAGTTTTTAGCACTTGATCCAGCAAATACTACTGTATCTTCTGCTGTCAGACTTGAAAGAATGGCTTTTAACTCTTCAAGTTGTTCGGGCTCAACATTAGGACCTGTCCCATTGATTTCTGTTTCTTGGTCTGCTTTGATTTTGACATTGATACGCGTATCTTCTGCTACTTGGACAAATTGCGTTTCAATTTGTTCTTCAGCTAAAGTATCTGTGATAAATTTACCTGTAAAGCCACCGATGAAGCCTGTCGCTGTATTTGGAATATCCAAGCGTTTCAAGACACGGCTAACATTGATTCCTTTACCACCAGCAAACTTATCATCACTGTCCATACGATTGACACTACCAACTTCCACTTTGTCCAAACGGACAATGTAGTCTATAGATGGATTGAGTGTGACTGTATAAATCATACTTCTATTACCTCCGTTTTCTCTTTGATAGCTGGCAAGAGCTCGTGACCCTTGCTTGTAATGACAATAGCACGTTTTATAGGAGCTACCTTAGCAAAACAAGACTGACCAATCTTGGATGAATCTGCTAGAACATATGTCTGTTTAGCATTTTCTAAGATAGCACGCTTGACGGCGCCCTCCTCCATATCTGGAGTTGTAAAGTAACCTTCATCTACACCATTCATTCCAATAAAGGCACGATCAAAGTGCAGTTGGTTAATCTGATTGAGAGCTACTCCTCCGATACTGGCATCTGTTGTCATTTTAACTCCACCACCGATAATGACTGTTGGGATTTGCTTATCCACTAATTGAACCGCATGGTGAATGGAATTGGTTACCACTGTAATGTCTTTTCGCTCCAATTCCTTAATGAGAAAGGCTGTCGTACTTCCTGCATCCACAAAGATAACATCTTTTTCTTTGATGAGGGAAGCCGCTTTTTGCGCAATCAACTTCTTCTCTTGAAGGTTTTTGACAGATTTTTCTTGAATGGTTTCTTCTTCTTGCAAGGAGTGAGGCAACTCTGCTCCTCCATGCACTCGACGAAGTTTATTTTCGGACTCCAATTCATCTAAATCACGTCTAACTGTTGATTCTGAAGTATCTAACAAGCCTACCAATTTCTCTAGAGAGACGATTTTATGCTTACTCAATTCTTCTAAAATCAACTTTTTTCTCTCGCTTTTTAGCACGAACCCACCTCCTGTTAACGATTACATTATTCATTCTATCATAAAAAATATCAAAGTCAAGCATTTTTTGTCAATTTCTTTCACTTTCTATCACTGGATCCTCAACTTTAAATAAATTTGCAAGAAAGAAGGCTTTATGGTAGACTAGGTTAGTAAACAATGGAAGATTACTCAAGAGGCTTAAGAGGCCGTGTTGGAAACGCGGTAGGCGTGTTAAAGCGTGCGTGGGTTCGAATCCCATGTCTTCCGTAGATAAAAACAAAAGCAATTACTTTTTTAAAACTCTAATATAAAAAACGCTGATTTCTCAGCGTTTTTTTATTTATATAATGGAGCCGGTGGGAGTCGAACCCACGTCCAAACACCTGCCAACATATTTGTCTACAACCATAGGTTATGTATTGTTTTAACAGCTCCTAGACACATAACTCAAGCCTAGGAACTGCGAGTCTATTAATCTCTTATCAAACTGCTAGACAAAGTTTGATCGTATCTCGCTAATAATAAGACCTGTCATCAGACACGAGCAATCCGAATCGGGTCACGCCTGCTGGTTTTTAGGCAGCTAGAGCGTAAGAAGTATTATTTTTTGCAGTTATATTTAACTGAGCGTTTACGTCGCCACACGAGTCGCAAAATATGCCTCATAATGCCTGTCGAATCCGTAACGACCCCAAAAGACAATAGAACTATTATACCCTATCTATGGTAAAAATGCAAAAATGCAAGTAGATGTCTAGAAAAGTCTAGTTTTCAAGGTTTCAGATAGAGCCTGATAGCCAGAAACGCTAAGGTGAAGCCCATCTGTTGTATAGTCTGATTTGAGTTGCCCTTCCTGATCGAGTAGCTCTTCAAAAACAGACACATATTCTACCTGCATGTAGGCAGAAGCTAGCTCTTGATATGCTTGGTTCCAGGCCTCGATTTTCTCATTTGTACGAATATAAACTGTCTGTTTGTATTCTTCCCCTTGATGAACTGGCAGAATGGAAACTAGCTTAATCTGTGACAGCGGATAGTCACGAGAAATACTTTGAATCACACTTTCAAGGTTCCCTAGTGCTTGACTCATTGGAACATCTTTCCCAATGTCATTGGTCCCAATCAAAAGTACAATTTGATCCACTGCATCACCATAGAGATGGGCATCAAGGTTATCAAGTAAAAGGCCAGTTTGATAACCTCGAATGCCTCGATTCACAATGGTCTTTGTTGTCCCTAGCAATTCCTGCAAGGGATAATACTCAATAATAGAATCACCGATAAAAATGATATTAGGTTCAATTACAGAAATCTGATTGAGTTCACGATACTTGGTTTGGATTTTCTCTTGCTCTTTTAAGAGCCAGTTTTCTAATAGTTGTACTGCCAAGTTATTCTCCTCTTTCTAGCCAGTTTTCTAAAACTTGGTAAACACCCGCCTGACTGTTGGCTGGAGCTACTTTTGTAGCAACTCTCTTAACAGCCTCTTCTGCATTTTCCATAGCGTATGAAATTCCTGCCAACTCTAACATTTCAATGTCATTTTCACTGTCTCCAAAAGCCATGATTTGTTCTGGTTTCAAGTTCCAACGTTTGAGCAATTCTTCTAGGCCCCACGCCTTATGAATGCCATCCTGTAAGATATCAATACAGCCATAACCGCTGGAAACAGCTCGTACATGCCCATCAAACAAGTCATTTATTTCCTGTAAAACTGCATCAGATCGCTCTTCACCAACAACCATACTCATCTTTAGAACACCACCGAAGAGACTAGTGTCAAATTCATCAACAAAGTTCATTCGTTGATAGAGCTTTTCAATCATCTCTGGAGTCATAAATTTATCTAGTTCTTTAAAAACTGTACCTTTCTTTACAAAACCACCATTCATCGCATTTACGACAAACTGATCCTGGCATTCTCTACCTTTAAAATGTTCCAAAGCCCTATCAACCATGGCATCATCCCAAGTTTGTGCTTGTAGTAATTCATCATTTTCAAATATACGAGCACCATTAGCAACCACTAAAACGGCTCTATCAGCTAAGTGCTTCAGTAATTGTCGCATGCGATGAACTTCATTTCCAGTTGCAATAACAAAGCGAATGCCACGTTGATCCAGCTTATCCAAGATTTTTTCAAGCCGTGGTAGATCCAGTTGTCCTTTTGGATCCAACAAAGTTCCATCCATATCCGTCGCAATGACTTTAATATCCATCTTACTCCTCTTCTTAGTCACTACCATTTCAAACCTACATGCTCATTCATTTCTGTATAAGCTGTGTCTACCCGTTCCTTGGTTGCCTCATCTAACTGGCTACGATATTTCCCACCCTCGATAAAATCATCTAAGATATAGGTCTGATATAGATAAAGTGGATAGCCTTCTGGAGAATACGTTCCTTTTGGTGTCCTATTAACCCAGCTAGGATGAGCTTGTGCTGTCTCAATTGTAGTCTTACCAGATTTTTTCTTAATGGTCACGTCCATTAGAACACCACGTTCTGTCCATTTTGCATTTTCCTCATCCTGCATGGTTTCAATACGCTGATTCGATAGGAAATTCCCCATAGAGTAGATAATGAGTTTCTTATCCCCGTCTTTTTCAACTGTCTCAGCTGGTTCAACAACGTGAGGATGTCCACCGAAGATAATATCAGCTCCCCAATCAATCATTTTATGATAGAGTTGCTTTTGCTCTTCAGTTGGTTCCAATTGATACTCAATTCCCATCTGAGGCATAACAACCGTTATATCTGCTTCTTTTTCAGCTCTTTCAATTTCTGCCTTCATTTTTTCTTCGTTTAGGTCAGAAAGATGATTGTCATAGTCTTCTTTTGAAATGTATTCTTCAATACCGTTAAAGCCATAAGAATAAGCTAGAAGAGCAACTTTAATCCCGTTTACTTCCTTGATAACGATAGGCGCCTTATCTCGTGGTTCATGGGTATAAACACCAATTGGTGTCATTCCAGCTTTTTCGATAGCATCTGCAGTCGAAAAAACACCCTCAATCTGAGAATCTAAGATATGGTTGTGAGCTAAGTCTAAGACCTGATAACCAGCATCCTTTATAGCGTCCATGACTTCTCCCGGTGCATTAAACAAAGGATAGCCTCCCAAGTAGTGGTCTTTGTTTACAGTGCCTTCAAAGTCACCGATGACTAGGTCTGCTTGTTTGAGCCAAGGTTTTACATACTCAAAGTTTTCATGAAAATCATAAGTCCCATCTTCCTTTAGGGCAGTTCGATAAATCGGAATATGATAGAGGAGGTCACCATTTGCCATGATGCGCACACTTGTTTCTTCTTCCGTTACGGAATTCTTACCTTTAGATTCTGAATTCTGATTCACTGCAGGTGCATTCCTATTCCACAATGGAACTCCCTTTATTCCTTGAGCTAATAAAGTCAAAGCCATCGAAATCGCAACAACAATCAACAAAACCACAATAAAGGTTTTATTGCTCCATTGTCGATAGTTTTTGAAAAAATGGATAGACTCTCTAGCCACCTGTAAGATTGGACCTTTTTGATTTCTATTACTGCGTTTTTCCATCTTGTTTCTCCTTGCTTTTTGATGCAAGTCTCCTTACTTTATTATACCACAGACAAATGGGTATTTCCTTTTATTAACAACTTTTGTGACTTTCTTTCTCATCTGTTTTGTGTTATCATGTAAATGTAATGGAAGGAAGGAGAGAGCATGTCTGCTATAGAACGTATTACAAAAGCTTCACATTTAATCAATATGAATGATATTATCCGCGAGGGCAATCCAACCCTACGTGCTGTTGCCGAGGAAGTCACTTTCCCATTGAGCAATCAAGATATCATTCTCGGTGAGAAAATGATGCAATTTTTGAAACATTCACAAGACCCAGTTATGGCTGAAAAGCTAGGGCTACGTGGAGGAGTTGGACTTGCAGCACCCCAATTAGATATCTCTAAACGCATCATCGCTGTTTTAGTCCCAAATATCACTGAAGATGGTGAAACACCTCAGGAAGCCTATGACTTACAAGCTGTTATGTACAATCCTAAAATCGTCTCACACTCAGTCCAAGATGCTGCTCTAGGTGAGGGAGAAGGTTGTCTATCAGTTGATCGAGCTGTTCCAGGTTATGTTATTCGCCATGCCCGAGTAACAGTCGACTACTTTGATAAGGATGGTGAAAAACATCGTATCAAGTTAAAAGGCTACAACTCAATCGTTGTTCAACATGAGATCGACCACTTGAATGGTATTATGTTTTACGACCGTATCAATGAAAAAGATCCTTTTGCAATCAAAGAAGGTCTACTCATTCTTGAATAAAGAAAATCCCGTTGCAAGACGGGGTTTTATGTTATAATAGAGCCATGAAAACAAATGATATCGTCTATGGCGTTCACGCCGTCACTGAAGCACTTTTAGCAAATACGGGAAACAAACTCTATCTCCAAGATGATCTTCGTGGAAAAAATGTAGAAAAGGTTAAGGAGCTAGCTACAGAAAAGAAAGTATCCATCTCTTGGACTTCAAAAAAGACTCTTTCTGAAATGACTGAAGGTGCTGTCCACCAAGGTTTTGTTTTGCGTGTTTCTGAATTTGCCTATACAGAACTTGAGCAGATTCTTGCAAAAACACGCCAAGAAGAAAACCCACTACTTTTGATCCTCGATGGACTAACTGACCCTCACAACCTAGGTTCTATCCTAAGAACAGCCGATGCCACCAATGTTTCAGGTGTCATTATCCCTAAGCATCGAGCTGTTGGTGTTACTCCTGTCGTTGCTAAAACAGCAACGGGTGCCATCGAACATGTTCCTATTGCCAGAGTCACTAATCTTAGTCAAACCTTGGACAAACTCAAAGACGAGGGATTCTGGACTTTTGGAACTGATATGAACGGAACACCTTGCCATAAATGGAACACAAGTGGCAAAGTCGCCCTCATTATCGGAAATGAAGGAAAAGGTATCTCAAGTAACATCAAGAAGCAAGTGGACGAGATGATTACTATTCCAATGAATGGTCACGTACAAAGTCTCAATGCCAGTGTTGCTGCTGCTATTCTTATGTACGAAGTCTTTCGAAATCGATTATAAAAAAGTTTCCAATCGTTTGATTGGAAACTTTTTTAATTATGTTCAGTGATATATTTATAGGCTTCTTGACCTGCAATGGCGCCATCTCCAACTGCTGTTGTAACTTGACGAAGGTCCTTTTGACGAACATCCCCAACTGCAAAGACTCCTGCAACCCTTGTTTTCATATGGTCATCTGTCACAATCCAACCTGATTCATCTTGGATTTGTAAATCCTTTGTAAAATCACTAACTGGATCTAAACCAACGTAGATAAATACACCACCAAAGGCATGTTCAGTCACTTGATTTGTTTTAACATTTTCAATGACAACTGACTCCACACGGTTTTCACCCTTGATTTCTTTGACAACAGAATCCCAAATGAAGTTGATTTTTTCATTGGCAAAGGCGCGATCTTGCAAAACCTTTTGAGCACGAAGCTCATCACGACGGTGAACGATGGTTACAGATTTGGCAAACTGGGTTAAGAAGATTGCCTCCTCAACTGCTGAGTCACCACCACCTACAACCAATAAATCTTGGTCACGGAAAAAGGCTCCATCACAGACTGCACAGTAAGAAACACCACGGCTATTGAGTTCTTCTTCACCTGGAACTCCCAACAGACGGTGCTTAGAACCAGTCGCCACGATAACTGTACGTGTTTCAAATTCTTCATCATCTGTGATTACTTTCTTAACATCACCATGGTCTTCAATATTTTCTACCAAACCATAGAGATGCTCAACACCAAGATTTTCTAGAGGTTCAAACATCTTTTCTGCTAACTCAGGACCACTGATATTGGCGTAACCTGGGTAGTTTTCAATGTCAGAAGTATTGTTCATCTGACCGCCAGGAAGACCACCTTCAATCAAAGCTACTTTGAGATTGCTGCGAGCTGCATACAAGGCTGCAGTCATCCCAGCAGGACCTGCACCGATAATAATCGTATCGTACATTCTATTTCCTTCTTTCTTGTTGTAACTATTCTTATTCTAACGGATAAAATCCTATTTGACAACTATTAAGCCTTGAGAACCAACAAGATGCTCATGGTTGCAAAAGACAATACTGGAATTGTTAGAACTCCAATCATAATCATATCATAGAGGTGAGCCTGACGCTCCTTAGCAGTTTTATCCACACCTGATAGAGCTCTTAAACCAATCCAAATCCCTAAGACAACCAAGACTAGTAAAACCGTCAAAACCAAACTCTCTAAATACAAAGCAAATAGCTGAACTAGCATGCTCTCTCTCATTTCTATTATTTTTAAAGAGCAAACCCAGTTAGCTTAGCCAACTGAGTTTTTCTTATCTTCTATTATATCAGATATAGGTCCGTTTGTAACTAGCAAAGAACTCTTTTGTTCGTTCTTCTTTAGGATGGTTGATAATCTCATCCGGTGTTCCAGATTCAATAATCTTCCCTTTATCCAAGAATAAAACCTTATCCGCAACTTGAGCAACAAATGACATATCGTGACTAACCAAAACCATAGTTTGACCTGATTTTGCAGCATTGGCAATCGATCTTTCTACCTCACCAACCAATTCTGGATCAAGTGCTGAAGTCGGTTCATCCAAGAGTAAGACATCTGGTTTCATGGCTAGAGCACGCGCTATAGCTACCCGTTGTTTTTGCCCCCCTGACAAGTGGCGCGGATAATGCTGTTCACGATCAGAAAGTCCAACCTTAGCTAGCTCTTCCTTAGCAATTTCAGTCGCTTCTTCGTCCGATAGTTTTTTAACGACAACCAAGCCTTCTTTAACATTGTCTAGCGCTGTTCTACGCTCAAATAAATTAAACTGTTGGAAAACCATCGATAATTTACGACGAAGAGTCAGAATTTCTTCTTGCGTAATTTGAGAAAAATCAACTTTGAAATCATCAATCTGAATACTTCCACTATCAGGAGTTTCTAGATAGTTTAGGCTACGAAGAAAAGTTGATTTCCCAGCTCCTGAAGAACCAATTAAGGCAACAACTTCTCCTTTTTGAATATCTAAGTTCAGATGATCCAGAACGGTTTGACCTGAAAAGGATTTGCTTAAATTTGAAATTTTAATCATTAGCGAAGCTCTCCTTTCACATCTGTCTCAACATTATCTGGTGCTGTAATAGCCATTTTTCTTTCAATGAAACGGCCAAGATTTTCAATAACGATATTTACCACCCAGTAGACAAGGGCAACTGAGATAAAACGTTCAAAGTAACGATAGTCTGCACCACCCAAAATCTGAGCTTGAGCAAAGACTTCTACAACACCTGCACTGAAGGCTAGGGAAGTCCCCTTGGTCAAGCCAATCAAAGAGTTAATCAAGGTTGGTGTTGCAACTACTGCTGCATTGGGAATAATCACACGACGATAAACTTGCGCACGTGTCATACCAAGACTACGAGCAGCTTCAATCTCACCTGGATTTACAGAAAGAATTGCCGCACGAAGAGTTTCGCTGGCATAGGCCGCCTCGTTAAAAGCAAAAGCCACAATCGCAAATGTTGCTGCTGGAATAGCATTAATGTTCAGAGAAGTTCCCCATTGTTGATTCAAGGCTTTCAAAGCTAATGGAATCCCGTAATAGGTCAACATCAGTTGAACTAGAATTGGAGTACCTTTTAGGAAACTAACAAAAAAGGCTTGTAATGGGTAAAGAAATCTAACTCGGTTGATTTTCACGATAGCAAAGACTAGGGCTAGCATGATACCAAAAAAGGCACCAAATACCGTTAACATCAATGTTGTCGGTAATTGTTGTACAATTCTTGGAATCCCATCAAAGACCGAACGCCAACTAAAGAGTTTGCCATCTGGGATATATTGCATCAAATTTTGATACCAATCAGATGCTAAAATCGTTGTAACATTCATAGAAACATCCTCTCAAGATAATGATTCATTCTATCATACTTATGCTCTAATTAAAAATATTTGCTACGAGCATATCAGATTTCATCTACCTTCTAGTTTATCATACTTTAAAAGTGGGAGGTTATATATTTTATCTATCAAGGAGATAGACAAAAACTAATTCAGATCCAAGTTATTGTATGTTTTACGGTAGCCAATTTGTTTTACAAGACCATTTTCAACTAGTATCGGACGTTTTAACAACATACCATCACTAGCTAAAAGTTTGGCTGCTTCTTTGTTTGACAATGTTCCAACCTTATCTTTCAATCCGAGTTCACGATATTTTATGCCACTAGTGTTGAAAAATTGCTTCAATTCAAATCCCGAAGTTTCGAGCCAGTTTAAAATGACCTTTTCACTCGGAGTCTCTTCAACGATATGAACGTCTTTATATTCTAGTCCGAGTTGATCTAATTCTTTCTTAGCTTTTTTACAAGTTGTACATTTTGGATATTCGATAAATTCTAACATATTTTCTCTTTCTATTTTTTATTTTCTTGATAACTTGCACCTTCATGATTCAAGAGCCAAGCCTTTTTCTCAAGTCCCCAAGCATAGCCTGTCAGACGTCCTCCAGCACCTAGCACACGGTGACAAGGTACAAGGATAGACCAGGGATTGCGACCTACTGCTCCTCCGACTGCTTGGGCAGAAGCCACTTGCAAGTCCTTAGCTATTTGTCCATAGGTAACAGTCTGGCCAAAAGGAATTCCACGCAAGTAGTTCCAGACTCTTTTTTCGAAGTCACTACCGACAGGAGCTAAAGGCATCTCAGATAAGTCTTGATCTTGCCCCTTAAAATAAGTCTCTAAATAGGAAGTAAGTTGATTTAAAATGGGATGACTTTCAACAAAAGTTACATCATTTTCAGATAATCCCTTCTCAAAATCGCTCTCTTCTTCAATCCATATCCCAAACAGATAGCGGTCATCTGCTACCAGAGATAGGGGACCAATCGGTGACTTGTATAGCATCTTTACATACTTCTTAGGCATTTGATTTTAATTTTTGATAGGCCAAGCGTTCCCCGTCTACTGGAACTTTACCAACCTGTTTGAAGCCAAGTTTTTCAAAGATATGCTGCATGGCTTTGTTTTTAGCGTGCGTATCTGAACGAAAATCTAGGTAATCGAAGCCTTCAATCAAGCCTTCTAAGAAGGTCTGAGCAACACCTTGACCTTGCACATCACTAGCAACAGCAATACGGTGAAATACTATGTATTCTGCTTCATTCCCATCCCAGTTGCCATCATAAATTGCTTCATAAGCTTTTTCCGGGCTTTTAGTCACTGCTGCATAGGCTAAGAGTTCTCCTTCTTCCAGCGCTACGTAAGCCTGTCCAGAGATAATATCTTCAATAATGGTATCTGCATCTGGGTAGCCGTTTTGCCACTGAGTGCTACCAGCTTCTGCCAAACATTTCTTGGCTCCCTCAATCACTTGCATAATTGCATCAACTTCGTTTGGAAAGGCTAAGCGAATCTCCATCATTTATCCTCTTTTCATACTATTTTCTCTCATCATAGCATAAATTATTTCTTTCTACAAGCACTTGAAACTTGACTTATTATTTCTAATATTTTATAATCTAGTTATTAAAACTAGATAAAAAGGAGTTGAAAATGAATACCACTTTTTCCTATCCAAAATGGGAAGAAATTCCAAGTATCAATCTCTATCTGGACCAGGTTCTGCTCTATGTCAATCAAATCTGTCCTCCTGCTTCTCCTGACAAGGAGAAAGGTTTGACAGCATCCATGGTGAACAACTATGTCAAACACGGTTATATCAGTAAACCAGAAAAGAAAAAATATCAACGCAAACAAATCGCACGATTGATTGCTATTACCACTCTTAAGTCTGTTTTTTCTATCCAAGAAATTGCTCAAACCCTTAATACCCTACACACAGACACTAATTCAGAAGAACTTTACAATGCTTTTGTGGACTATATGAATAAAGATATTGATCCAGCTAATCCCATTATCCAGGCAAGCTGCCAAACGGTCAAACTCTATCATCAAACACTTGCACTAGTCTATACAGAAACCGAAGAGGAGGAAACAAATGAATACTAGTTTCAAACTTAGTAAACGACTTAGTTTTGGAGAAGAAATTGCCAACAGTGTCACCCATGCTGTAGGAGCATTTATCATGCTTATCCTACTTCCCATTTCATCTACTTACAGTTATGAGGCACATGGTTTCTTATCGTCTATCGGCGTTTCCATCTTCGTCATCAGCCTCTTTCTCATGTTTCTTTCATCTACCATTTATCATTCTATGGCTTATGGTTCAACTCATAAATATGTGTTACGAATTATTGACCATTCTATGATTTATGTTGCCATCGCAGGTTCTTATACCCCGGTGGTTTTAACCCTGATGAATAATTCGTTTGGTTATCTCATTATTGCTATCCAATGGGGGACAACTATTTTTGGTATTCTTTATAAAATCTTTGCCAAGAAAGTCAATGAAAAATTCAGTCTCATCCTTTACCTCATCATGGGATGGCTTGTATTGGCTATCTTACCAGCAATCATCAGCCAGACAACTCCAATGTTTTGGAGCCTCATGGTATCAGGTGGCCTTTGCTATACAGTTGGCGCTGGATTCTACGCTAAAAAGAAACCATACTTCCATATGATTTGGCATCTCTTCATTCTAGCAGCCTCTGCTCTCCAATATATTGCTATTGTTTATTACATGTAAAAAAGACAAGGTGTTTTATCCTTGTCTTTTTCGTTTTAGTATTGCTTTTGTTTCAATGTCAATAAGTGTGTTCTTTTTGAATCAGTAACTATTCCAATTTATCTATCTCGAAATATATAAAATCCCTTTGTAATACTATAAAAAATAACTAACAAAGAAATAACTATAAGACTCGGTTGCCAGAAACCTGATATATCTACTACACTTTGGCCTAGAAGTTGGCCAATAAAGCTAACTAAAATTAAAATAATTAAATTGAAAATTACTGATACTAATAAAATTAACACCGAATGTATTATTGCCTCGCCTATACGTATTTTAAAAAGTTGTGAACTTGACACTCCTAGTGTCTTTAACTGTTTAATGTCTTCAATATCTTTATTAGAAGATAAAATTGTAAGAGAAATAGAACTAGTAATAATCAGAATAATTGGAGCAGACAGATAAGCAATAAAGGAAGCTCTTGCTTCGAGTACACCGTTTGCTGTATTCATGAATGAATACATATTTTGGGTGTAAAGAATAAACCCAGAAATGAGAGTTACTCCCATGCTCATTGAAGTTTGTATACTTTTCAAATAACTAGGATTGGATAGTAGATTCCAAAAGCCTGTATTGATTACATAATTTTCAGTTGGAAATATCCTCATTAAAAATTTTATTAGAAACACTTGAATTGATGGAGATAGTGATTGAATAATAAGGATGTGAATAATTAATAAAAATAGTATTATGCTTGACTGTGTTGAAATTATTTCTTTATTTCTGCTGAAACCTGCTGAAACAATCAAACCTATACATAGTAACCATAGGATTAAACGAACAGAGATGTTAATAAAACCAGTTACTGTAACTTTTCTTTTTTTCTTTTTTGGTTTTAATATTGATGGTATTTTAAGTATTCGACTTGAATAAAAGTAAGCCCCTATCCCGACAATTGTTGGGACTATAAAAACACTCAATAAAATTGATTGAATGTTGGCTGTAATAACTAAATCAGGTAACTCATCTCTTCCTAATAAATTTTGTAAAAATTTGTAGTAACTATCTGCCATGATAAATGAAAGTATTGTACCAATACTACTAACAATCACTGCCATTAAATAAAACTGTCCAGATACTAATAAAGATAGCTGAGTTCTGCTTGCGCCTAGGGTAGCCCATAATTGGTAATCCTTTTTAAAGATATCTATTAGCAGTCTTATATTATTTGAAATAAGGAAAAATAGAGTAGTCCCTCCAAAAACTATTAGCATTTGAAAAAGTTGTGAAGCGTTAATATTAGCAGTCTTTATTGCACTAGCAATACCAAATAAAGATGTTCCAACAATCAGGCTAGATACAAATAGTAATGGTATTGTTCCTAACCATTGTCTTTTTGAGTACTGAAATTGGTAAATGATTAATTTTAGCATAATAAATCCTCCTCAAATTAATCTTTACTACTTTCAAGTGCTTGGTAGAGCTCATCAGCTGAAGGTTTAATAATTTGTCGAGATATTTTTCCGTCTTTTAAAATGAGTGCTCTGTCAGTTTTTGAAGCCAACTCAATATCATGAGTGACCATAAGAACACATTTCCCTTGACTCGCTAAATTACGAAGTGTTTCAAAAATAAGTTTTCTTGAGACGCTGTCCAGAGCTCCTGTTGGCTCATCAGCAAAAATAATTTTACTATCAGCTATTATTGCACGAGTAATAGCCACTTTTTGCTGTTCTCCACCTGATAAGGTAGCAACTAATGATGATAGTTCTGCTTTAAAATTCAAACTATCCAACATTTTTTTTACTTTATTGCTATCAACACTCTTTCCTGAGAGTCTCAGAGGAAGTGTAACATTTTCTAGTACAGGTAGAGCGGGTACCAGATTATAGTTTTGAAAAATAATTGCAATATCTTGCCTTCTAAATTTAGCAAGCTTCCCTTCTTTTAAGGTATATGGGTTTATACCATTGATAATAACTTCGCCACTTGTTGGTTCAGATAAACTTGATAAGCAACTTAGCAAAGTAGACTTTCCAGAACCACTGACACCAAGTATTGATACAAATTCCCCATAATTGACAGATAAAGAAACATCTTTCAAAATAGAGACAGTTTTGTCTTGCCCTAACAAAAATTCTTTTGAAAGGTTTGAGACTTTAACAGCTACATTATTAACCATAATAAATCCTCCTGATTCCAGTGTCATCTTTGACTTAATTATACAAATTGGAATTCTATTAATATCAAGTAAGTAACTTATGAAACGTATTTTTAATGGATAAAATTTCTTTTTTATCTGAATCTCGAATAAAGGTCTTTAGCGAACTAAGAATTTTTTCTATTACTATAATAGTATCATAAACGAGGCTTAATTGAAAGCGTAATCATAACTCTATTAAGAGGTACAGCTATTCTATACAAAATTTAAACATAAAACTTAGGTATACTTAATAAATGAGAATTAAAGTTAGCTATAACGAAGATAGTAGCATATGTAAAACTACTCTCCACCAAGCAGACTTATCAAAAAGAAAAGGCGCTAGGACTGAGGAAACAGTTCTAACGCTAAAATTAAAAAAATTTCAATTACAGTATAGCACAGGAAGTGATTTTTTGCGCTTTTTTACTGTCTTTTTTCTTTACACATATTGATAAAGTACTGATGCAGGCGAAGATCATTTGTCAATTCAGGATGAAAGGAGGTTACCAGCATATTCTTTTCTTGAGCCGCAACGATTTGATCGTTCACAATTGCTAAAACATCAACACTGTCACCAACACTACTGATAATTGGGCCACGGATAAAGGTCATTGGAATTTTGCCAACACCCTTGCAGTCAGCTTCTGTATAAAAGCTTCCTAGCTGACGTCCATAGGCATTGCGCTCTACTACTATGTCCATAATCGCTAGATGGCTTTCCTCTTGAGAAGTGATTTGTTTTGCTAGCAAAATTAAACCCGCACAAGTTCCAAAGACTGGTAAACCATTGAGAATAGCCTCTCTTAGAGGAATTAGCATCTGTTGATCTCGCAACAGTTTCCCCATGGCCGTTGACTCACCTCCTGGCAAAATCAAACCTGATAGCTCACTTCGATGTTGCTGAAAATCTTCTAGGTTTCGCAGTTCAATACTTTCAACTCCTAGTTGAGCAAGCATTTTCTCGTGTTCTACAAAGGCACCTTGCAAGGCCAAGATTCCTATTTTCATCTATTTTCCTCGCTCAGCCAAGAGAATTTGGATTTCATTCTCATTGATACCAACCATGGCTTCTCCCAAGTCTTCCGAGATTTGAGCCAGAATTTGAGGATTCTGATAATTAGTAACAGCCTTGACAATTGCTGCCGCACGTTTAACAGGATCACCTGACTTGAAAATCCCTGAGCCAACAAACACACCTTCTGCACCTAGCTGCATCATAAGAGCAGCGTCCGCTGGTGTTGCAACCCCTCCAGCCGCAAAGTTAACAACTGGTAATTTTCCATTTTCGTGGACATATTGAACTAATTCTACAGGTACTTGCAAGTCCTTGGCAGCCACATATAACTCGTCCTCTCGGAGGTTTTGAATGCGGCGAATTTCTTGATTCATCATACGCATATGACGAACCGCCTGAACGATATCTCCTGTTCCTGGTTCCCCTTTTGTACGAATCATTGAAGCACCTTCAGCGATACGACGCAAGGCTTCTCCTAGGTCTTTAGCCCCACAGACAAAGGGAACTTGAAATTCTTTCTTGTCCACATGGAAACGGTCATCAGCTGGAGATAGAACTTCGCTCTCATCGATATAGTCAATCTCGATGGCTTCTAAAATTTGAGCTTCGACAAAATGTCCAATTCGAACCTTAGCCATAACTGGAATGCTGACCGCTTCTTGGATTTCCTTTATCATCTTTGGATCACTCATGCGAGAGACACCACCCGCTGCACGAATATCAGCTGGGATTCGCTCCAAAGCCATAACTGCTGCTGCACCTGCAGCCTCTGCAATTCTTGCCTGTTCAGGGTTTTGAACGTCCATGATGACGCCACCCTTGAGCATCTGTGCCAAATTTTTGTTTAATTCATAACGATTTTCAGTCATTTTTTCTTCCTCAATAGTTGTGTTGGTAGCTACAGTTTTATTGTAAAGTAAAAAAGACTGCATAACAAGATAAAATAAATCAATTTGTCCGGGTACAATTATTTTTATCACAAAAAAGTACCCACATAGGGGTACTTTTATTTCTTAGATTTTTTAATACTTTTCACAAGATAAAAGAGATATCCTGAAACCATGTAGGCAACAAAGATAGTTGCTGCCCATTTAAAGACAAAGCCCCAACCATGTTTGGTAGCATTCAAAAAGAAATAAGGGAAGGGACTATCCTTAGCATTAGGGACATCCATCTTTAAAACAAAACCGTTTAAGAGGGCAAAAATCATATAAAGCAAAGGAAGGCTAGTCCAAAGCATGGGATCAACCAACTTATATTGACGACTCTTATCAAAAATAATTGTATCTGCTAAAAACCAGAGAGGGACAATATAATGGCAAAGGAAATTCTCCAAACGGTAAAAATCTGTCGTTAAAGGAGCTAGCATGAAATGATAGATGACACAAGTAATCATAATACTCATAGTGACGCCACCTTTGAGACGTAGAATACTAGGACTCTGCCAACTATCACCACCACTACGCATCTTTAACAAAAGATAACCTGTAAAGAGTACAACCAAAAGGTTAGAAAGTACTGTGTAGTAAAGCAACATTCCTAAACCACCACGTTTGGTAATCTCCAAGTATACACCGGTAAAGGCTGCTATAAATAAAAAGATACGACTATAAAATATTACTTTTTCATTTTTAATCATGATTAAATCTTCTTCACAAATTCTGATTTAAGCTTCATGGCACCAAAACCATCAATCTTACAGTCAATGTTGTGGTCTCCTTCAACAATACGGATGTTTTTCACACGAGTTCCTTGCTTGAGGTCTTTAGGAGCACCTTTGACCTTAAGGTCCTTGATCAAAGTAACTGTATCTCCATCAGCTAGTTTGTTCCCATTTGCATCAATAGCAACAAGACCTTCTTCAACTTCTGCTTGCTCAGCAGGATTCCACTCGTAAGCACATTCTGGACAAACGAGAAGTGCGCCATCTTCATATACATATTCTGAATTACATTTTGGGCAATTTGGTAAATGATTCATGTTATCTCCTTAAAAAAATGTTGATTATTTGATTGTCAAATTTTCTTTAACAGCAACTATTATACCTTAAAACAGGCCATTTGACAAATCATGATAAAAAAACGATCAACCAAAATTCAGTTCATCGCTTTTAAAGTTTCTTATAAATGTTTTTGTGCTTCTGATTTGATTTTTTCAACAACCTCTAGAATAGAGAGTCCAGTTGTATCCAAATAGATTGCATCCTCAGCCTGTTTAAGAGGTGAAGTTTCACGATGACTATCTTTATAGTCACGCGCAGCAATCTCTTCTTTCAATGTTTCCAAATCTGTTTCGATTCCCTTTGAAAGATTTTCCTTGAAACGACGTTCCGCACGCTCATCTACAGATGCTACAAGAAAAATTTTCAATTCAGCCTTAGGCAAGACCACTGTACCAATATCACGACCATCCATGACAATACCACCTTGCTGGGCAATCTCTTGCTGGAGAGCTACTAATTTTTCTCGCACAGCTGGAATAGCAGCAAAGGAAGAAACAGCATTGGTTACTTCATTTTCACGGATTGGATTTGTCACATCGACATCTCCAACAAAAACAAGTTGTTCTCCTGTTTCAGCACGTCCAAAGCTAATTGGATATTGTTCCAATAATTCAAGAAGTTGAGATGGCTCATCTGGGCTAATTTGGTTTTTCAATGCGATGTAAGTCGCAGCACGATACATAGCGCCTGTATCCAGATAAGTATAGTCAAAGTCCTTAGCAATAATCTTAGCTACTGTACTCTTACCACTGGAAGCTGGCCCATCAATAGCAATCTGAATTGTTTTCATTGTCTCTCCTATCTTGTCTTAAGGACATCACCAGGATTTGCGAACCAAGTTCCTGAAGACATATGACCAGGATTCAAGGCTTCAAGTTGAGCAATAGAGATTCCAGCGCGAGCCGCAATGGCTGCTTCCCCTTCTCCTGCCATGACTGTAATAGTTCCTTCAGAATCAGTACGTGCCTCTGTATGTTCTTGTTGAGTTGTCTCTGCTTCTGTTGATTCTGTTGACTGGGCAGTAGTAGCCACTGTTGTAACTTCTTCTACTTTTGGAGCCGAAGAATCATAAAAATCTTTCAAAGCTGAAGTGCGATCACTTCCGCCTGATGACAAGTAGACCAATACAACTACCATCCCAACAACAATGACAAAGAAGAGAACAGCTAGAACCGTTAAAATACGATTGGCCACGACACCTGAACCTTTTTTGTTTCGTTGACGGCGTTCTGTTCTTGATTCCTCTTCTTGGTTTTCATAAATATCTTCTTGCCACGGTTCCTTTTCCATACCTTACTCCTTGAGTTTTTTTTAGTTTCTTATTACAATATAAATATGAAGATTAGACTTATACCTGAACGTTGCATCGCTTGTGGGCTCTGCCAAACTTATTCAGAATTATTTGATTACCATGATAATGGTATCGTCCGTTTTTACGATGAATCTGAGCAATTAGAGCGAGAAATTGTTTGCAACGACGACATTTTAGAAGCCGTTAAAAATTGCCCTACTCGTGCTCTGATTATAGATGAATCTTAAAATTTGGTGGAACATCAATCTCTAATTTCCACTCTCTCTAGTTTAGCATATTTTTCTAGAAAATTATAGTCTTTTGCTAGCTATTTTTATACAATTTTACTTTTATTTGTTCCAGCATTTCAATAATAAATAAACTGTTCTTTTAAGACGTTTTTCTATCACTTAAGCACTAATCAAATTTTTTATTTCAACCACATATAAAGTTATAAAAAAAGAGGAATTACTTCCTCTTTTTTTGTTTAATCAAACGATTAGTCATCAAATCCATTTGGATGTTTGCTTTGCCAACGCCATGCATCTTCACACATTTCTGTAATACCAAGTCCAGCTTCCCAACCTAGTTCTTCCTTAGCTTTTGCTGGGTCTGAGTAGCAAGCTGCGATATCACCTGGGCGACGTTCAACGATACGGTATGGAATTGGGCGTCCAACAGCTTTTTCCATATTTTGGATAATTTCAAGAACTGAGTAGCCTTTTCCAGTACCAAGGTTATAGACATTGAGTCCTGAGCCTTTTTGAAGCTTCTTAAGGGCGGCAACGTGTCCTTTTGCTAGGTCAACGACGTGGATATAGTCACGAACACCTGTTCCATCTTCAGTATCGTAGTCATCTCCGAAGACTTGAACTTGTTCTAACTTACCAACTGCGACTTGTGTTACATACGGTAGAAGGTTATTTGGAATGCCGTTTGGATTTTCTCCTAGGTCACCACTCTCATGCGCCCCAATTGGGTTGAAGTAACGAAGTAAGACAACGTTCCACTCTGAATCTGCTTTATGGATATCTGTCAAGATTTCTTCCAGCATAAGCTTGGTACGGCCATAAGGGTTAGTAGCTGAAAGTGGGAAATCTTCTAGGATTGGAACAGTATGTGGATCTCCATAAACTGTTGCTGATGAACTGAAAATAATGTTCTTACAGTTGTTTTCTTCCATTGCCTTCAAAAGGCTAACTGTACCGGCAATGTTGTTATCATAGTATGCAAGAGGGATACGAGTTGACTCACCAACTGCCTTCAAACCTGCAAAATGAATCACACCTGTTGGCTCTTCATGTTTGAAAATGTCACGAAGTGTATCTGTATCGCGGATATCAGCTTCGTAGAAAGGAATTTCTACTCCTGTGATTCTTTCAACTACTTCTAAACTTTTACGGCTACTGTTGACCAAGTTATCCACCACGACCACTTGATGTCCAGCTTGGACCAGTTCGATGACCGTGTGAGTTCCGATAAAACCTGCTCCACCTGTTACCAAAATCTTTTCTTGCATCATTTTTCCTCTATTCTTAAATTATTTTTTTCATTTTACCATTTTTGATAGGGAAAGTCATTTGCTATCCTAATCCTATCGTAAAAACTAGGTAAAAAGTTTACGATTATTTCTCTTTAATATATCTTTCAGTCGGATAATCCGCTGGATCCAAGACTCCACTTCCCCCTTGAAGCATTTGGGCTAGGTGATAGCCTATAATGGGTCCAGTTGTCAATCCTGACGATCCTAATCCACTCGCAACAAATACTCCTGACAAGTTTGGCACTTGTCCGAAAAACGGCGAAAAATCACTCGTATAAGCACGAATCCCCACACGTTCACCACTTATTATTGCATCTTTTAAGCTAGGATAAAACGAACTTGCTGTTTCAGCCATTTGTTGGAGCAAATTCTCATCAACTGCTAGGTCAAATCCCATGTCATTTTCATGGGTAGCTCCTAGAGATAATTTACCGCCGGGAAATGGTATCAAATCCCACTCACCTTCCGGCATAACTACAGGGTAAGCTCCCATGTCTTGTGGCACTTGGTAATCTCGGAGTTGCCCCTTTTGAGGACGAACGTCTACCTCATATCCTAAGGGCTCTAAGATGTGGCCAAGCCAAGCTCCTGTGGATAAGATGACCTGGTCAAACATTTGATTGTCTATCTGATAGCCCGATGATAGGGGGGTTAGACTGACCTCTTTATTTATGACCTTCACTTGACTGGCTCCCAGTAAGCGAGTCACTAGGAGTTGCCCATCTACTCGAGCTCCACCAGAAGCATAGAGTAAACGTTCAAATCCCTCTAGACCGGGAAATAAGTTACTAGCAGTCGCTTGGTCCAAAATGGCTAATTCTCCAATCAAGGGAGATTCATCTCTACGTTGCAAAGCCAGTTGATAGAGCTCCTCTAGCTTAGAGTCATCGTTTTTAAGAAGAAAGACACCAGAACGCTGGTAAAAATCAACTTGTTGACCCGATTTTTCTAAGTCAGCTAATAAATCTACATAAAAATCAGCTCCCAAGCGCGCCATCTTGTACCAAGCTTTATTGCGTCGTTTAGAGAACCAGGGGCTGATAATTCCTGCCGCGGCCTTGGTTGCTTGGCCGTGTCCAAAATCAAAAACAGTTACTTCGATATCAGCTTCCTTAGAAAGATAGTAGGCAGCTGTGGCCCCTACAATTCCTGCACCTACAATGGCAACTTTTTTCATTGTCTTTACCTTCTAACTAGATATGATGGAATGGATTGGTGGACGCTTGACTTGCGATAACCTCTAGAGACCAAGCATTCTCTTCCTTCCATTCATTCAGGAACGATGCGATTTTTTCAACAAAGAGAACTTCAATATAGTGGCCTGGATCCAGAGCCAACAAGCCGTCTGACAACATATCTTGGGCAGTGTGGTAATAGATGTCACCAGTAATGTAAACATCTGCTCCTTTTGCTAAAGCATCAGAGTAGAAAGACTGCCCACTGCCGCCACAAATGGCCACTCTTAAAATTGTTTTTTGCAAATCACTCTCATGATAATACACCATACGAAGACTATCTAGACCAAAGACTTCCTTAACATGGTCAGCAAATTCCTTAAATGTTTGAGGTCTAATAGTTCCAATACGGCCAATCCCACGTTCAGGACCTGTTTCCTGCAGATAAGTTGTGTCCTCAATACCTAACATCTGGCAGAACCAGTCATTAAGACCATTTTCAACAACATCTATATTAGTATGACTGACATAAACAGCGATATCGTGCTTGATGAGATTGATATAAATCTGATTTTGAGGACGGCTAGATACCAAGTCCTTAATCGGACGAAAGATAGGCGCGTGCTTGACGATAATCAAATCTACATCCTTTTCAATGGCTTCTGCCACTGTTTCTTCACGAATATCGAGGGCGACCATGACCTTTTTGATTTCTTTGTCTAGGGTACCAATCTGCAGACCACGACTATCTCCTTCCATAGAAAATTCTTGTGGGCAATAGGCTTCATAACGCTTAATCACTTCACTTGCTTTCATGGAGCACCTCCTTGATGGCTTGAATTTTATCTGCTAGAACCTGACGTTCTTCTTGATTTTTTTCTGGAATTTGACTAAGGGCAAACTCAAGCTTAGCAGCTTCTTTTTGCCACTTTTGGACAAATACGGGGCTAAGTCCTTTAGATAGAAAAGGACCAAAGCGGGTGTCACTTGCTGATAAATTCATTTCTCCAGCTTCCACTACTAGAATCTCGTAAAATTTGCCAGCTTCCTCTAAAATGCTTTCGGCTACAATCTGGAATCCATGGTCCTGTAACCAGCTACGCAACTCGTCTTCTCGGTTATTGGGTTGGAGAATCAATCGCTCAACAGTTGCTAGTTTGTCCAAACCATCTTCTAATATCGTAGCAATCAAGCGACCACCCATTCCAGCAATAGTGATGACAGAGACCTGGTCACTTTCTTCGAAAGCTGCTAAACCATTGGCTAAACGAACCTGAATTTTCTCAGTCAAACCATGACTTTCAACATTTGTAACTGCAGATTGATAGGGACCTTCTACAACTTCTCCTGCAATAGCACGTTCGATATGACCCTTTTCAACTAATTCAATCGGTAAATAAGCATGGTCGCTCCCGACATCTAGTAGAACAGCTCCTTGAGGTACAAAAGAAGCCACCATTTCTAATCTCTTTGAAATCATCTTCTCTCACTTTCCAAAAGTCTATTTCCCTTTATTATACCATATTTTAGCTAGCAATCCTCCACCTAAAAAAGACCGCAATCACGGATTGCAGTCTTTCTTTATCTTTTAACTTGATAACGATTTGTCAGGATGAAAATGACAGCAAATATGACCATCATAATGCCATAGACAGGTAATGTTTGTCCTGTCAGTGTTGAAATTTCAAGCAATTTTTGAATTCTTGGAAATAGAGCTGTTCCAAGGAAGCCACCAACTGACCAAATAATCAAGAGCACACGCCACAGACTAAATGGCAAACAAGCTCTAACTACAGACATGAAACCAATCGATGCCAGTAGATAATACAGAAGTGTTGAAATTTCAATGGCTGACCAACCTTGACTGGTTCCAAAAATTTTAATAAATAGAACGCTAAAGACTACCATCAAGGCACTTGGTAAAGCACGAAGCATGGACTTTCTGAGGAAGTTTTGTTCTACTGGTTTGATATTTCGTTCAAAGGTCAATACGAACGGCGGGAAACCTTCCACAAACTGGTCAATCATGGTAATCTGAATCGGAATAAATGGGAAAATCAGAATCCATTCAGTACGACCCAACAATGCACTTGCAATACAGATAACTGCAAGCAAGAAAGAGTAGATTGTCTTAATCAAGAAAATCGGTGCGATGTGGGCAATATTATTGACCACACGACGACCTTCAAAGAGAATCTCAGGTACATCATTAAAGTCTGAGTTCAAGAGAACCAGATTTGCAATCTGACGGGTCGCTGGATCTCCTTCAGCCATAACGATGGAACAATCTGCCTCGCGGAGAGCAAGGATATCATTGACACCATCTCCTGTCATGGCTGTAGTATGTCCTGCTTTTTTCAGAGTTTGGATGATTAGTTTCTTTTGATGAGGCGAGACACGTCCAAAAATCGCTGTCTCCTCAGCCATAGCAATTAATTCCTCGTCCGTGATTTTTGAACAATCTACATAGCTATGATAATCTGCAAAACCTGCTTTTTGAGCAATACTTGAAACGGTAACTGGATTATCACCAGAAATAATTTTCAGCCCTACTTCCTGAGAACGAAGATAGTCTAAAGTTTCAGCTGCCCCTTCTCGGATTGGATCTAAAATCTCAAGCAGAGCCAAAGCCTGAATATCAGATGGCTTCTGTGGTTTATGGTGATCAAGTTTTTCTTGACTGAGAGCCAGAACCAAGACACGAGATCCTCGTTCAAGAGCTTCCCTAGCTTCAGGAACTTCAGCATCCAACAACATCTCTGGTGCGCCTAGGAAAACAGTTCCGAGACCTTCCAATTCCATCGCTCCCCATTTTCGATCACTAGAAAATGGAAGACTAGAAATCATCGGATAGGCTACCTCTCCCGCAAAACGCTTTCGAATAGCTTGGGCAGTTGGATTTTTATCCTCACTGTGTGCCATATAGCTGGTTAGTATTTTTGCAATAGCATCCTTGTCATAAGCCTGGGTCAGCGGAAGGACAGTCTCAACCTGCATCTTTCCTTGAGTGATGGTACCTGTTTTATCCAAACAAAGCATATCCACGCGTGCAAGGGTTTCAACAGAATACATCTCCTGCACCAAGACCTTCTTCAAACCTAGCTTGATAACAGCGGTTAAAAGAGAGGTAATGGTCAAAAGGGCAATTCCCTTAGGCAACATTCCTAAAAGAGCTGTAGAAGAATTCACTACAGAAGACTTCAGTGGCAGACCTTTTAAGACCAAGGCTTCAAGCAAGAGAGCAATACCAAAAGGAATGATAATTTTCCCAGTAAAGCCGGCTAACTGGTCTAGCGATTTCATGATACGTGAGTTAATTGGCTTCACTGTCTTGGCTTCAAGCATGAGTTTAGCAGCATAGTTATCCGCTCCAACATGATGTACCTGAGCGAGGACAGACCCACTTGCAAGAAAGCTACCCGACAACATTAAGTCTTCTACTTCTTTTTGCACCAAGTCGCTCTCACCCGTTAACATAGCTTCATTGACTTCTGCAAAACCTTCTAACACAATCGCATCACTTGGAATCTGATCTCCCGCTGATAAGCGAATCACGTCATCCAAAACAAGTTCTTCAGGATCCAAAGCAATCTCTTGTCCATCACGAATAGTCGTAATCTTTTCTTTATTCAAGAGGTTGAGTTTATCAACCATATGTTTGGCTCGTAGCTCGGTAACAATCCCTGAAAAAGCATTAAAACAGATAACGGCAAAGAAGACCAAGTTGCTCCATGCTTGAACAAAAGCGAGTGCTAAGGCGATGGCAAAGTTTAGAGCATTGAATAAAGTAAAGACATTTCGCTTTACAATCTGCCATGTACTAGTACTAGCTGAAGCTTGGAAATCATTGACCTGTCCCTGTTTCTGACGTTCTTTTACTTCTGATTGGCTTAATCCCAACATTTTATTTTTATCCATAAACTCTATCATATCATTTTTTTTTGAATATTTCTAATTTCATATAAAAAGCTATTCCGCCTAAACAAAAAACATTTGCCTGTCCTAGTATGATAAGGTATAATAAAAGAAAGAAAACTGAAGGAGACATCATGTTTTACACTTATCTGCGTGGGCTGGTTATGTTGATTCTATGGTCAATCAATGGAAATGCTCACTTTCACAATACTGAAAAAATTCCAAATTTAGATGAAAACTATATCCTTGTGGCCCCACATCGTACCTGGTGGGATCCAGTCTATATGGCTTTTGCAACAAAACCAAAGCAATTTGTCTTTATGGCAAAAAAAGAACTCTTTTCAAATCGCATCTTTGGTTGGTGGATTCGCATGTGTGGTGCTTTCCCTATCGACCGTGATAACCCAGGTTCTTCTGCTATCAAATATCCAATTAATGTTCTTAAAAAGAGCAATCGCTCACTGATTATGTTTCCTAGTGGTAGCCGTCATTCTAACGATGTTAAGGGTGGTGTTGCTCTCATTGCAAAGATGGCTAAAGTTCGCATAATGCCAGTTACCTATACTGGACCTATGACACTAAAAGGACTCATCAGCCGTGAACGTATTGATATGAACTTCGGAAACCCTATCGATATCTCGGACATTAAAAAGATGAATGATGAGGGAATTGAGATGGTTGCAGACCGCATCCAATCTGAGTTTCAACGCCTGGATGAGGAAACAAAACAGTGGCACAACAATAAAAAACCAAATCCACTGTGGTGGCTGATCCGTATCCCTGCCTTGATTTTAGCAATTATTATCGGAATTCTAACAATCCTCTTTACTTTTGTAGCAAGTTTTGTTTGGAATCCAGATAAAAAGAGAGAGCAATTACAATAGTCTAATCTTCACAAGCCCAAGCAATAAACTTGGGCTTTTTTCAATGAATTAAGATACTATTTAGTATATTGACAAAAGCTTAAATCTATAGTATACTTTCAAAGTAAGCTGATTTAGCTCAGTAGGCAGAGCGCATCCATGGTAAGGATGAGGTCGCCGGTTCGATCCCGGCAATTAGCATCATTCAGCAGTTCCTATCTGAGGAGCTGTTTTTTTCTTGACAAAGTATTGACCCTATAGTACAATATAGTCTGCGATGAGTCGATATGTAGCGAGAGCTACAATTGCGCAAAGGAGGTCATAACGCAGGAGCGGACCTTGAGAAATTGTGTGAACCAGTTTCTTACATGGAGATGCCTCTCATGCTCTCTGGTTTTCCAGAGAGTTTTTTTAATTCCTTTATATTCTACAACAAAAAAAGACCTATCACATAAGCTCGAAAGCTTGATGAGATAGGTTTTTGTTTTTTTGATTAACGTACAGTACGGATACGCATTGTGTTTGTACGAACTGCTTCTCCAAGTGGCACACCAGCTACGATAATGATATCGTCACCAGATTGAACCAAACCTTGCTCAACAGCAATTTTTTCAGCAAGTTCAAACATATCGTCAGTATTTGAAGGACGTTCAGTTGTTACTGGAATAACACCCCAGTTCAACATCAATCCACGTTCAGTCAATTCATCGAAAGTAATTGCCAAAATGTCAGCATTTGGACGGTATTTAGAGATCAAACGTGCTGTGTGACCAGTCTTAGTCAATGTAACAACCAATTTGATATCCATTGAGTTTGCTGCATCTTTAACTGCTGATGCCATAACTTCTGTCTTAGAATTACGTTCAAATGTATCTGAGTTCAAACGTCCGTATTCGTTAAGAAGAGTTTGAGCGTTCTTGTCGATTGTAGCCATTGTACGAACAGACTCAAGTGGGTATTTACCGTTTGCAGACTCACCTGAAAGCATTGTAGCGTCAGTTCCGTCGATAACAGCGTTAAATACGTCTGATACCTCTGAACGAGTCGCACGTGGTTTTTCAGTCATTGTTTCAAGCATGTTTGTTGCAGTGATAACAACTTTACCAGCAGCGTTTACTTTAGTGATGATCATTTTTTGGTAAACTGGAACCATTTCGAATGGTACTTCGATACCCATGTCACCACGAGCAATCATGATACCGTCAGCAGCTTCAATGATTTCGTCCAAGTTATCGATACCTTGTTGGTTTTCGATCTTAGCGAACAATTGAACGTGACCGTTACCAGTTTCTTCACAGATAGCACGAACTTCGTTTACGTCTTTTGCAGTACGAACGAATGAGATTGCGATGAAGTTGATACCTTGTTCAAGACCGAAGCGGATATCAGCGTTATCACGTTCAGCAAGAGCTGGGAAAGGAATTTTAGTGTTAGGGATGTTTACACCTTTTTGTTTAGCAATAACACCGTCATTTTCAACTTCAACGATGAATTCACGACTTGCGTCGTCTTTTTCTACAACGCGAAGACCAAGTTTACCATCGTCAACCAATACTTGGCGACCAACTTCAACGTCATCATAGATATCAAGAGCACCAGCAACGTTCAATGCAATCACTTCACGAGTTGATTTGATTCCTTGTTTAGTTGCAACACGGATTTTTTCACCAGTTTTGTATGGGTACTCTTTAGCTTCACCTTCGAACAATTCAGTACGGATTTCTGGACCTTTAGTGTCAAGAAGGAAACCAACTTTTTTACCTGCAAGTTTTTCTGCAAGTTTAACAGTTGCCATACGGTCACCTTGTTCTTGGTGGTCACCGTGTGAGAAGTTGAAACGGAAAGTGTTAGCTCCTGCTTCAATCAATTGAGCAATGTTTTTAGCTGAAGCTTCAACATCAAGTTTTTCACCCCAGTATCCATCATCACCGAATTTTTTACCACCACGGATTTCTACCGCAGGACCCAAAGTTGCAACGATTTTTACACGTTTGTTCATGATTTTTGTGACTCCTTTATATAATTCGACCTTTAATGGTCATTTTACCAGATTAGTTAAAGTTGATTATGACAAGCTCTTGTTCAAGTCAGAAAGTTCAAGATCAGCTTTATGAGGGTTGTTAACGACAATTTTACCATCAGCTGTTAGGCTAAACAAAGCTCCTTCTTCTGCTGTTCCAAGAATTGGATTCTCAACCATTTTCTCGTTACGAATACCGACAGCGACACCACCGATTCCTTGTTTAAGGAGTTTAACAGCGTGTGCTCCCATACGAGATGCCAATACACGGTCACGAGCAGTTGGTGAACCACCACGTTGGATGTGACCAAGTTCTGTAACACGAAGGTCACTTGTATCGCCAGCTTCTTTTAGTTTTTGACCAAATTCAGCTGCTGACATGACACCTTCTGCCAAAACGATAATATTGTGTTTTTTACCGTGTTCATATCCAGCTTTGATGCTTGCTACGATATCTTCAAATTTGAAACCTTCTTCAGGGATGATGATTTCGTCAGCACCTGTTGCAATACCTGCCCAAAGAGCGATATCACCAGCGTTACGTCCCATTACTTCAACAACGAAAGTACGACGGTGACTTGATGATGTATCACGAATCTTATCGATCGCATCCATAGCAGTTGTTACTGCAGTGTCAAATCCGATTGTAAAGTCTGTACCTACGATATCGTTATCAATTGTTCCTGGAAGTCCGATAGCAGGGAATCCATGCTCAGTCAAGCGCATAGCTCCATGATAAGAACCGTCACCACCGATAACTACGACACCTTCGATACCGTGTTTTTTCAATTGCTCAATCCCTTTAAGTTGACCTTCGAGTTTTGCAAACTCAGGGTAACGAGCAGAGTGAAGGAAAGTACCACCACGTGAAATGATGTCTCCTACTGAAGCAGCATCAAGTGGATAAATCTCACCAGCAACCATACCAGCGTATCCATCATAGATACCAAATACTTCCATTCCTTCTGAGATTGCTTGACGAACAACTGCACGAATGGCAGCATTCATACCAGGGGCGTCCCCACCACTAGTCAAAACAGCAATACGTTTCATTTGGTTTTGCTCCTTTTTCTTTTAACATTCTAACTGATTATACCATATTTAAAGTTAAAATTCTTTTATTTTCATTGATTTTTAACGATAAATCGTTTTCATAACAATCTGTTTTAAAGATTCTTGTAAGCCAGCGTCTTTTGCAACTAAATAACCAGGCAAAAGAACATTTTTTTGTTCATTTTCATAACGGATGACAACAGGAATTTGCCCCTTATACTGATCTAAAATATGATAAATTTCAGAATCATGTTCATGATCAGCTACCTGAATCCAAAAACGCTCACTCACTGCCTCTTTTAAATTATTTAAAACTAATTGAAGACGTCCGTCCCTAGCCTGAACTTTCCCATTTAGGTAATAGAAACTTCCTTCGTGCAAGCGATTTTTAAATTGGCGGTACTGTTCAGAAAAAACAGTGACCTCCAGACTTGTTTTACTATCAGTAACCTTCAAAAAGGCCATGTTCTCACCTTTTTTAGTTCGAATCACTCGGATAGACTGAATCTCAACGAGCACTGTAGCTGTCTGTCCTTCAGAAAGTTCAGCCAAACTTACAATTGGATACAAGGAATTCTTTACTAAGACCAACAATGGATGTTGACTAACTCCAACTCCTAACCATTCTTGTTCTTTTTTGAATTTTTCAATATTAGAGAAGTCCTCTGTATCTGTCCAGCTATAGCTAGAATCAGCAAAGAGGCTACCTAACTCTTCTACAAAAATAAATAGAGTTGGTAGATTGGTTAAGATTTTTTGACGATTTTTATCAAATCCGTCAAAAAGTCCTACTTCCACTAAAGGGGTTAAGAGGCTAATCTTTTGATAATTTTTGGGCAATCGTGTGATAAAATCTTCAACACTGTTAAATGGACGATGTTCGATAATCCAGTAGGCAAAATCACGAGGCATTCCCTTGATACTCTTGAGTCCGAGATGGATTGTCTTATCTGCTAGCTTATCTTGATATGGAACCGTGTTGATAGAAAGCGGAGCTAGTTCAAACCCCATTTCAAGCGCATCTAGAATATAATCTCCGCTAGCATAATTGAGCATTACTTGATAAAAAATGGCTGGAAAATGTGTCTTAAAGTAAGCAAGTTGAAAAGCTAAAGCCGCATAAGCGTAGGCGTGGGACCGGTTAAAACCATAACCAGCAAATTTTTCCATGACAGCAAAAACTTCTTGAGCCTGTTTTTGTCCATGCCCTTTTTCAAGGGCCCCCTGGATAAAACTTTCTTCCATTCGGTGCATCTCAGCCGCATTCTTTTTCCCCATAGCACGACGCAAGATATCGGCTTTTCCAAGGCTAAAACCAGCATATCGCTGAGCTACTTGCATCACCTGTTCTTGGTAAAGCATAATACCATAAGTTGGAGCCAGAATATCTTCCAAAACTGGGTCCAGAACCGTCACCTTTTCTTTGCCATGCTTTCTAGCCACAAAGTTATCGATATAGTCGCTTGCTCCAGGTCTATTCAAGGAAGTAGTAGCCACTACTTCTTCAAAGTTTTGTGGTTTCACGCGTTTCAATAAACGGATAGCACCAGGTTGTTCAAACTGAAAGATTCCCTTGGTTTTTCCAGAAGCAAAGAGGGCTAAGGTTTCTTTATCCTCAAGGTCAATATCCTCAATCTTTAGCGAAATCCCTTGAGTTTCAAATAAGAGCTCCTGCATTTTTTGAGCGAAAGTTAGGTTTCGTAGGCCCAAGAAATCCATCTTGAGCAAGCCATTTCCTTCAACTCCATGGGCATCATACTGGGTAATCAGCATATCCTCTCCATACTTGAGAGGAATATAATCTGTTAGATTTTTATCACTGATAACGACACCAGCTGCATGGATAGAAGTCTGTCGTGGATAGCCTTCTATCTTCTTGGCAATTTCAAAAGCCTTTTGGTACTCCATCTTACTCTGAATGAGTTGTCTAAAGCCTAGATTGCCTTCATAAGCTGTCGTTAGAGTATCTTTAGAGCCAATTTTTTTTGTAATAGCTGTCAACTCATACTCAGGGACACCATACCGTTTGAAGATATCTCGGATGGCTTGCTTGGCTCCAAAGGTCGAGTAAGTGACAATCTGCGCAGCATGGATACTACCATAACGGTCACGAACATAACGGATAAACTCAGGGCGATAGATATCTGGGATATCAATATCAATATCTGGCATGGTGTAACGTTCACGATTCAAGAAACGTTCAAAGATGAGGTTCTTAGCTACAGGATCAATTCCTGTAATATCTAAAGCGTAAGCTACTAAACTTCCAACTGCTGACCCACGTCCCATACCCATATAATAGCCTTGAGAACGACCAAAACGTAAGAGATCCCAGACAACTAAGAAATAGTCATCAAACCCCATATCATGAATCACAGATAACTCATCTTCTAAACGAGCCTGATAATCTTGATTCCATAACCCTTTCTGCTTCAGACCCTGAATAGCTCGTTCCCGGAGTTCTTCAACAGCAGGTCTCTCTGGATTGAAACGTGGAAGTTTGAGACTACTATCAATCTCGTAGGAAGTATCCTTGGTCAATCTTGCTAGGTTTTCGAGTGCTTGTGGAAACTTCTCTACAAAAACCTGTTCTAGACGGTCAGCAGGTAAAAACAAACCCTGTTGAGATTGAACATCAACCTCTCTCAAGGTTACATTTTCCTTGATTGCCTTGAGCATTTGAAGAGTCTCTAAATCATCATATTCGAAAGAATTAACACGATAAAGAGGGAGAATTGGTTGAGAAAAATTGGATTGAGGTGTATCTGGATAAACCCCGATATAGTAATCGTGTCCTAAATCCAAGGAATCAATTTCAGGATAGTAAGGAACAATAACACAAATATCTTCAAGGTAGGAAGAGAAATCAGTCCATTCTTTTTTACCTGTCATCTTTAGAGACGACAACTTCATCAGGTTTTGATAACCTCGGTTTGACAGGGCTAGAAAACGTAGATTGATCCATTCATCTTGATGATGAACAGTCATCTCAAGACCTAATAAAGGCTGAATCTCTTGTTTCTGGCATTCTTTGATAAAGTAATAGGCCCCGTAGAGATTGTCTTCATCCATGATTCCAAGTGATGAATAGCCATATTCCTTCCCTTGGCTGACATATCCCTTAATTGAAACCATGCTCTCCATAAAACTATAGACAGTTTTTGTATCCAGTTGGGCAATCATTCTTTCTCACCTCCCTTTTTCTTTCTCTATTATACCATTTTAGAAAATAGAAACACAATTTATTTCTAATCATGAAACTAAAAAACCACAGCCTTAAAGGCTATGGTTTTATGATATGAAATAAGTTCGAAGAAGAGTTGCGCCTAGCTTTTTTAATTTAGTTACTTGTATCTTTCGTTAAAAATATCCCGATTAAAACTAGAACTAGGGAGAGAAAAGGAAAAATCCTAAAAATCTGCCAATCCGGGTCGAATGCCAAAACTCCTGAAAGCAAATAAAACCCTGCACTTGTATACAAGAAATTTCTATTTACTTTCTTGATTCCTATCTGTGTTAAGACAGTTGCTATAGCGTAAGCAATTAAATTAGGACCTAGAAAAATCAAGAATACAATTCCCCATGGACCAGCAACTAAAGCAATAGATATAAATAGAAGAATATAGGTAAGCGCCAAATAAAATGAGAAAGATAGAAGAGCCGAAGGTTTCTTGACAGCTTTTGGACCATTCTGCATATCTTCCACCGAATTATTTTCTACAATTAGTTTATCTTCTTCTTTGTTTAGCTCTACATTTGGATTTTGGTCTGACATCTTTTTCTCCCACTAATTTGTTTAATTATTTTTATTATATCCCAAATTATCAAATTAAACTAGATAGAAAAAAGCCATCTATGTTAGTCTCAGAAAAACACTCACATTTGTCTGAAAGAAACTAACATAAATGACCTATACTACTCCGTATCAAGTTTTTCTGAGTCAGGTGAAATGGTCTAACTCAATTTGACAAATAAGGAGTTTTTATTATTTTTCACGAATCACTTCTACCTTGTATCCATCTGGATCTTTGATAAAGTAATAGTTTGGTTGAGTACCTGGAAGTCCCTTAGGTTCCGTTACTTCATAACCTTTTTCGCTATGTTCTTTGTGAAGAGCTTCAAGGTCAGGTGTACTTAGAGCGATGTGAGCAAAGCCGTCACCCACAACATAAGGCCCATGATCATAGTTGTAAGTCAACTCCAATTCATAATCATCATCGTCAAGACCTAGATAAACAATCGTAAAAGCATAGTCTGGAAAATCCTTGCGACGTAATTCCTTAAATCCAAAAGCATCTTGGTAAAAAGCAATTGATTTTTCAAGATTTTCTACTCGCAAGCAAGTATGTAACATTTTTGAAGCCATATTTTTCTCCTTTGTTTAAAAAAGACTGGGACAAATTTGCACCAGTCTTATGAATAATTATTTACCAAGTTTTGCTTTAGCTGCATCTGCAAGAGCTGTGAAAGCTGCTACATCGTTAACAGCCAAGTCAGCAAGCATTTTACGGTTAACTTCGATCTCAGCTAATTTCAAACCATGCATCAATTGTGAGTATGAAAGTCCGTTCATACGAGCTGCCGCATTGATACGTGTGATCCACAATTTGCGGAAGTCACGTTTCTTTTGACGACGGTCACGGTATGCATAGTAGTAAGAGTTCATTACTTGTTCTTTTGCAGTACGGAACAAGATGTGTTTAGCTCCATAGTAACCTTTTGCTAATTTTAAAATACGTTTACGACGTTTGCGTGATACAACGCCACCTTTAACACGTGCCATTTATATTTCCTCCAATATTTCCTAGAATTGTTAACTTACAAATACGCGATTATTTCAAGCGAGTAAGCATTGCTTTGATACGTTTGAAATCTCCTGAATGCACCATAGATGCTTTACGAAGATGACGACGTTGTTTCTTAGTTTTTCCGTGGAAACGGTGAGATGTATAAGCACGGAAACGTTTAAGTCCACCAGAACCTGTACGTTTGAAACGTTTAGCTGATGCGCGGTGTGTTTTTTGTTTTGGCATGATATTTTCTCCTTTTTTTAACTTTCTGACAGATTATTTCTTGTCAGTTGCTGGGGCCAACTGCATGAACATTTGACGACCATCCATTTTAGCACGTTGTTCGATGATAGCAATATCTTGAGTTGCTTCAGCGAAATCGGCTAAAACTTTTGCTCCAATCTCTTTATGGGTAATCATACGACCCTTAAAGCGAATGGAAACCTTCACTTTGTTCCCTTTTTCAAGGAACTTGCGAGCACTGCGAAGTTTCGTATCGAAATCACCCTTATCAATAACTGGGCTCAATCGAACTTCTTTCACGGTCACAACGCTTTGTTTTTTGCGTTGTTCTTTTTGCTTCTTCTGGTACTCAAATTTGAACTTGCCGTAGTCCATAATTTTCGCAACAGGAGGTTTAGCTTGAGGTTGAATGAGAACCAAGTCCACATTAGCTTCATCCGCAAGTGCTTGCGCTTCGCTTAGTGGTTTGATACCCAATTGCTCACCTTCAAGACCGATTAAGCGAACTTCGCGTACACGAATTTCATCATTGATGAATAAGTCTTGCTTTGCTATGGTTTTCACCTCTTTTTTTAGTTTAGAGAAAAACAAGAGCGGACTTGCTAACGCAAATCCGCACTACATGATTATATTTCATTTCTGAAACTTGATCTGTAGGGGCCAGACAACGTTAGTCGCAAGGCGAGAAGTTCTCACTTCTGCTTTTCTCATCTTGTATATGATATCAAGTTTTTCCCTACTTGTCAAGATAAAAATAATCTTTTTTTATTTTTTCTTTTAGTTGAATTAACTCCAACTATTGGTTACGAGAATAGTAAATTTCATGTGGTTTTACATGGTTACCTAGCAATTCAGAGACTGTAACAAAGCTATAGCCTTGTCCTTGCAGATATTCAATGACTTTTGGCAATGAGTTAACAGATGTTTGATGGATATCGTGAATGAGGATGATAGATCCATCAGTCGTTTGACGTTGGACTTCTGTCAGAATCGCTGCTTCATTTTTACTCTTCCAGTCCAAACTATCGACATCCCACATAATAAAGCTCAAATCAAGGCTATTACGAATATCGTCTGAAATAGCACCATATGGCGGACGCATTAATTTTGAGCTTTTCCCAAGGACACTTTTAATAGCATCTTCTGTATCTGTAATTTGTTTCTTAGCATCTTCTAATGAGAGTTGTGTTAAAACTGGATGGTTCCAACTATGATTTCCGACCTCATGTCCCTCAGCCTGCATACGTTTGAGGATAGCTTCATTGCCTGCAATATTTTTTCCTTGGACAAAGAAGGTTGCTTTGATTTTGTACTTAGCTAAGATATCCAAGGCTTGTGGCGTTGTGTTGCCATCGGGACCATCATCAAAGGTAAGAGCTACCACTTTTTTATGTTTTTCTGCTTGAACTTTTTTATAAAGTTCAGCATCCTTTTCTGTTAGATAGGACGTCTGAATAAAATCAAAGAAATCTGAAATAGGCATTGCTATTTCTTCTACATTATTAGTTGCTTTGACTGGATAAAGAACTAATTGGCTATCTTTATAGGCAAACTTCAAAGTTGATAATTCTGCTTCTGATAAATCAGCTGAAACTTGATCAACCACTGATTGCTCGACTTTTTTATCCTGAAGGGTCGACTTAAGGTCTTCGAGTAATTTTTCCTTGGCTTTGCTTGCATCTGTGAATAGTTGGTCTAGCGTAAAGACGGAACCATCTTCTTTTAGATATAACTGATCCAAAGTAGTATTTTCTAATTCGACGACATTCGAATTCGCCAAATCATAAGCTTGTTTTTTAATCAATCGATTTTCAATCCCAGTTAAAGAGGATTCCCCTTTTTCTGAGTAATAAAAAATCAACTGTTCTTTACCTTCTACTTTGTCAGTGATATCTTTTACGATAAGATCCTTGACAGAGGAGATAGGGCTGTCCCCGACTAGTGGATAATAGGTGATGATTTCTGATTTCTCTTTGCGGAAATGCTCTTTTTGACTTCCCTGTGAGTAGGCGTCATTTTTTTCCTTCTTGAGACTCTCAATCTTCTGCTCAAAAGCTTGCTTGTTCAGCACTTTATAGCCAATCACACTACCGAGTGCTATCATTGTGAAAAACAAAAGCAAGACAAAAATGCCAAGTTTTTTATTGTTTTTCTTCTTTACTTTATTCTGGGGTAATCTCTTTTTTGTCATAGTCTTATCATATCAAATCAGAGCTATAATTTCAATGAAAATATAGAAGAAAGTCATTTTTAATAGGAAAAGAAAAGTAAAAGAACCCTAGAAAAATCTAGGATTCTTTTATAAATTTATAAATTAGAAGCGAATACTTTCTCTTGTTTTCTCATAAGAAGTAACAAAACGGTTGGTTACTCCAGGCTCAGCAACTTCTAATGCTTGAGAGATTTTTTCGAAAGATGCTTGGTAATCAAAAGTTGTTTCAAAGATATTCAAAGCTTCTTGGAAAGCTTGTTGGATACGATCATCAAATGATCTATAACGGTTAGAATATTGAAGCAATTGTTCTGTCAATGTTGCATTTTGAACGATACTGTATGCTTCTTCTTCCAACATGTTCATATCATTTGTCGCAATCTCAAGGATACGATTGACAGATTCAATATTTACTTGTGCTTGTTCCAACTCAGCCATCAAGTCTTCTGTACTATGACTTGCATCAAAGAATAGTTTCAAGAATTTTTGTGGAATTCCTGGAAGATTTCTCTTTTCCATGTAACGTTTAATCGTATGGAGACGGTTAACGTATACATTTGCTTTTTGACGAGCATTGATATCATCTTTTTCAATCTGAACAAGACGTTCGCTGACACCGATTTGGTCATCTTCAATATCTTTCAAAGTAGATTGGAGATTTTCCAAACGTTCTTGCAAGACTGAGTATGCTTCTGAAACTTCTGATTGGTCGTTTGTCAATTCTTCGATTGTAGTGTTCAAGGCTGCAATATCTGCTTGCAGGCGACGAACACGATTTACATCACTTTCTGAAATCAAGTAAGTTTTTCCAAGACGTTCGATATCTTTAACTAGTACCTGATTGTTTTCTTTCAAGTGTTGAAGATAGTTAGGTAGGGTAGTTACCAACTTCTCGAATGCTTTATGAGCTTCAATTTCACGAGTGAAAATATCATAAAGCGCATTGATTTCTTCTTGGATTTGAGTGTTTTCATACTCTGCATTATCCAACTCCAATGTACGGATATTTTCATGATTATTCTTCAAGGCTTCATAGAGAAGTTGAAGACGTGATTCGATATCTGTTTCTACAAAATGGTAGTTTTCATCTAAAAGCTTACGGTAGCCTGCTTCTAAATCTTCAAGTTGTTCTGGTAATTCAGTAGTAAGCTTAGCGACAATCGCTGGAATTCTTTCAACGATATGTGTCAATGCCAAAATATGATTTTCAGCATTATCTAAAATGCCTGCTGCTTCAACCGGATCTCCTGATGAATTCAAGGTTACAAATTGAGAAAACTCAGATTGGATATTCTCCAATTGTTTTTCAATTTCTGGAAGAGCTTGACCATATTTTTCAGAATCTTCAGCTACAGTATTTTGTAGTTTCTCAAATAAATCTAGGGCATGCAGAACGCGTCCACTATTTTTGGATTCTTGTTTTTCCAACTCAGACAAGGCATTACGAATTGCTGCTATATCTTCTTCAACAAGTTGGATTTGACTCTCGATTTGATCAATCTGGTGCTTAGCTTTCAAGAAACGGAATGAGTTATTGTATCCTTCCGCTTCAAAGAGGTTATTCTCGATATCGGCAAAAGAGTTAAGAGACAAATCTACCCATTTTTGGTTCCATTCTCTAAAAGCAACCTGACTTTGACCAATCAGATGCATATTTTTAACAACCTCTACCTCATCATTAACAGGGAGGTTATATAGTTCTTCTTTTTTTTCTTCTAAAGCTGCAAGTCTACTCTCATTTCGTTTACGTAGCAAAATTGCTACTGCAAAAGCAATAAGAAGCAGAACTGCAATTCCAATCAAAGTAATAATCAACTGATTATTTGACATATCAAACTCCTTTTATACATGACACAATTGTAATGATTATATCATATTTTTCAAACCTTGGGAACTATTTCCCAATTTTTTTATACGTCAAGAGTACTGTAAACAGCGTTTTCTTCGATGAATTCTCGACGTGGTTCTACTCGATCACCCATGAGCATATCAAAAATCTTATCTGCTTCTGCAGCGTCATCTACTGATACACGAGCCATGAGGCGATGTTCAGGATTCATCGTGGTTTCCCAAAGTTGGTGGTCATCCATCTCTCCAAGACCTTTATAACGTTGAATGGTTGGTTTAGAACGACCTTCGCTGTAGCGTGCTAAAGCTTCTTGCAGGCGTGTTTCCTGATCTGCTCCTGGTTGAATATACTCTTTGATTTCACTACCAACCTTAACACCATAAATCGGTGGTTGAGCGATATAAACATATCCTGCCTCTAGAACGGGTTTCATATAACGATAAATCAAAGTTAACAAGAGTGTTCGAATATGAGCACCATCGACATCGGCATCTGTCATGATAACCAGTTTTTGATAGCGAGCTTTGCTAACATCAAACTCAGCACCAAATCCTGTTCCCATAGCTGTAAACAAGCTACGGATTTCCTCATTAGCTAAAATCTTGTCCATGCTCGCTTTTTCAACGTTGAGGATTTTACCACGAATTGGTAAAATAGCTTGGAATTCACGGTCACGGCCTGATTTCGCAGAACCTCCCGCTGAGTCTCCTTCGACGATGAAAAGTTCAGTTTCAGCTGGATTGTTTGATGAACAGTCAGCTAATTTTCCTGGAAGATTTGAAATCTCTAAGCCGGATTTTTTACGAGTAACTTCACGCGCACGCTTGGCAGCAACACGCGCTTTGGCAGCCAAAATCCCTTTTTCAACGATGCGCTTAGCAATCTGTGGATTTTCCAAAAGGAAGTCAGAAAATGCATCGCTGAAGAGGCGATTGGTAATCTTCACAACTTCACTATTGCCAAGTTTGGTCTTAGTTTGTCCTTCAAATTGAGGGTTTGGATGCTTCACAGAGATAACGGCTGTCAATCCTTCACGGACATCCTCACCTGTTAAGTTATCTTCGTTATCTTTTAAAAGTTTGTTTTTACGTGCATAGTCATTGATAACACGAGTTAAGGCTGTACGGAAACCTTGCTCATGTGTTCCACCTTCATGGGTATGAATATTGTTGGCGAAACTCATAACATTCTCGTGGTAACCCGTTGTGTACTGCATGGCTACTTCGACTGTAATATCATCCATTTCACCATCTGTGTAGATTGGTGTATCAAAGATAACATCCTTATTTTCGTTGATGTACTCAACGTAGCTCGCAATCCCACCTTCATAGTGGTAATGCTTGGTTTGTTCAAGTCCTTCACGTTTGTCAGTGATAGAGATTTGAAGGCCACGATTCAAGAAGGCTAACTCTTGAATACGTTTATTTAATTTGTCAAAGTCAAATGTTGTTGTCTCTGTGAAAATTTCTGGGTCTGGAGTAAAGTGAACGATTGTTCCTGTTTTATCTGTATCTCCAATCACCTCTAGGTCAGCCACAACATGTCCACGACGGTATTCTTGGTAATGAATCTTTCCGTTTTTATGAACGCGAACATCCAACTTAGTTGAAAGAGCATTTACAACGGATGAACCTACACCATGGAGACCACCAGATACCTTGTATCCGCCACCGCCAAATTTACCTCCGGCGTGAAGAACAGTAAAGACTGTTTCAACGGCAGGACGACCTGTTTTTTCTTGGATATCAACTGGAATTCCACGACCATCATCGACAACTGTAATCGAATTATCAGGTTCAATAAAGACCTCGATATGACTAGCGAAACCAGCCAAGGCTTCGTCGATAGAGTTATCTACGATTTCCCATACTAGATGGTGAAGACCTTCTTTTGAAGTCGATCCAATATACATACCTGGACGCATACGAACAGCTTCCAGACCTTCCAAAACTTGAATTTGACTGGCATCATAATCTTGTGCCTGTTGGTTTTTAATATCTTCTGTCATTTTTCCCCTTTTTCTTACATGTCTATTGCTTGTTTTAAGGACAAAACATCCTCAAAGAGATAGGCATCTAAGCCTGCAGCATGTCCTGCTTCTACATCAATGGCACGGTCACCAATGACTAAACCTGACGTTATATGATACTTATCACGTAAATAAATCATCGATTCAGGATCAGGCTTGCGTTTAAAACCTGAACTAGCCGTCACTACTTCTGTAAAGTAAGGAGCTATCTCAGTTTTCGCTAGAATCTCCAATACTTGATTGTTTCGATGAGAAACCAAGAAGTTACGGCCACCTTGGCCCGAAATATTTTCTAAAAGAGTAGGAATCCCATCAAACAAAACTGGATGTTCAAGCTCTCGGGCTTCATTTTCCTTATATTTCTCAAGAAAGTTTTCAATACCTGGAGCATACTTTTCGATGGCAAAGGCAGTCGAAACCTTCAAAGCCTCATAAACACTATCATGTTCCTGCTCAATCCCGAACTCTGCTAATGTTTCTACAAAAGCTGCTGTAGAAGTTTCATAATTATCAAGCAGGGTTCCACCTAAATCCCAGATGTAATCGTGATATTTCATACCCTTCATTATACCATTTTTTTATAAAAAAAGCGATGTTTACCTTGGTTTTTGCCATTAAAAAAGAGAAGAATCTTCTCCATCAAGAAAGATTCTCCTCAGTTTGTTCATTATTTTTCAAATAGGTCTGTGTAGAGCATGCCATTTTTTAGAGACTCAGCATCTCCACCCAGTGTTTCAACCAAGTGGTAAGCAAAGGCTAAAGCTGTTGCTGGCCCACGGCTAGTGATAACATTCCCATCCACTACTACTGTTTCTTTATGGTAGTGACCGTTAGCAATTTGTTCCTGGACTCCATCATAGCAGGTGAAGTTTCTACCTTCTAGTAGACCTGCCTGATTCAATGCAATTGGAGCCGCACAGATGGCTGCTACCTTTTTACCGATTTTCTCAAATTTTTGAAGTTCAGTGATCAATTGTTCATTGTCCCGCAAGTGGGCAGCACCAGGCATACCTCCTGGAAGGACAATCATGTCATACTCTGATAAATTACCATCAAACACTCGATCAGCTTGAACTTGAATAGCATGTGAACCTGTCACTGTATCTTCAAATCCTACCATATGGCAGGTGATATTTGCGCGGCGCATGACGTCTACGACCGTCAAGGCTTCAATTTCTTCGAAGCCGTTTGCTAGGATAACTGCAACTTTAGGCATAGCGACCTCCTTATTTCACTTTTTTCAACACAACTTTTTTACGTTTGAATCTTGTTCGACCACTCTTTTCATCAGCCAAATGGGTTTGGTAGCTCATTGATAAAAGCAAACCGACACCAATTAGATTACTGATAATAGCGGATCCACCTTGGGAAATAAAGGGCAAAGGAATCCCTGTCAGAGGAAGCAGACCAGTAACCGCACCTATATTTTCAAAGATATGGAACAAGAGCATCATGATAAATCCAGTTGAGATGTAGGTATAAAATTGATTATTGGATTTTAGGGTAATCTTTAACATGCGATAGATAAGCAGTAGATAGAGTGCAACCACAACAACTGAACCAATAAATCCAAAATCTTCCGCAATTACTGTGAAAATCATATCACTCTCGCGGACTGGAATAAGGAGATTAGACACATTAAAGCCTTGACCAAAAATTCCACCACTACCAATCGCAATTTGACCTTGAGCCTGTTGATAGGTAGTCGTTTGAGCATAATCAAAGGGATTGAGCCAAGCAAGGATACGGTTAATCTGATATGTTGGCATCCCAATTTGGTGCATAAAGGCACGCCCGTCTTTTGTGATAAAGATTGCTAGGAAGCCTGTAATCGCCGATACAACTGCTACAAAAATTGGAATAATAATCTTCCAAGAAACACCAGACAATAAGACAAGTCCTGCAAAGATTGCAACAAAAACCATAGCTGTTCCGAGGTCACTTTGCAAGGCTAGTAAAACCATAACTGGCATCGTGAAAACGATCATCCACAAAATCAATAGAAAATCTAAGCCAATAGTTCGTTCTTTGTCTTTATGTTTCTTGGTAAAGGTTACGATAACGTATGCCAGCATCAAAATATAGGATATCTTCATGAATTCGGAGGGTTGAAAAAGTGTATAACCACCGATTGACACCCAGTTTTTCGCACCAGTTGCAGCTACTAAACTCGGGTTGTAGAAGACCAAAGGCAAGACCATCAAGGCTAGACCGAGTCCATATAAATAAGGTGTGGACTGCCAGAGAAACTTTGTGTTAAAAAACATGACTATGAAACTAAAAACAATCCCTAGCGATATCCAAGCCAGTTGTTGTCCAAGTATGGGCCAAACATTGTTTGGGTAGTCATGACTAACTGCTATATAGATAGCTACGACTCCAATCACCAACAAACAAAATACTGGTAATATTAAACTATAATCGACCCTAGAGTCGAGAGAACGTTTCATAAAAGGCCTCCTTCTTTCTTTCAGGTATTCATTTCATTATTTATTTAAAAATTCTTGAACATTGATATAAATTTGCTCTCGGCTAATGACTCTAACACGATTGCTTCGAGCCAAAGACTTGCTGATTTGCTTACCATAGCGTTTACTTGCCATGCGGCTATCTAGAATCAGAACTGCAGAGCGTTGCCCCACTCGACGCAGGGTTCTTCCAATCGCTTGCTTGAGGCGAATAATGGCCATAGGAAGCTGATAATCGTAAAAAGGATTTTTCCCTTCAAGACGGAGCTCTTGGTTCATCTTTTTAGTAAAAGGATCTTCTGGATTTTGGAAAGGTAGACGAGTCACCACTTCAATAACCCGCGGATGTCTTGAAAAATCGACACCTTCCCAAAAACTTCCCGCACCAAGCAAAAGCTCACGCTCACCTCTTTCAAAACGTTTTTTTAATTGAGCTGGTTCCCCATGCTTATACTGGGCTAGATGTGGAACCCTCAAAGTATCTGATACTTGCAACAATAAATCTTTTGCAGTAAACAAGACTAGAATGGGTTCTTCAAACTGGAATAATTCTTCTAGAACTTCTACAATTGCTTGTGCATATTCCTCAGATGAAATTTCTGTCACCAACGGAAAATCATTCACTAATAAAATTTCCTGATTTTCTTGAAACTGTTCGTCTAGAGAATAAAAGGTTGCTTGAGGGAAACCCAAAAGTTCCGGCAAGGAAACCCGACCACTAATTTCTAAAGTTGCGGAGATTGCTAAGAGCTGACAGGAGTCTGGAAAGATTTCAGAAAAGAGCAAACGCTGATTGCGACTAGAAGTTATTTCAACCTTCTTACTAGACACATCTGAAGTCGATAACCAAAATTCTCCCTCAGATGCAAAAAACTTCCGATAATCTTTAAATTCTGGTAAATTCAACTCAGAAAAATCTTGTCGGAGCTTGTCAATGCTACTAGCTGGACACATCTTCCGTTTGCCAGATAGAAACTGCTCCAGCAGATAAGAAAGCTCAAAACGAATACTCTCTAGCAAGCGTCTTTGAAGCATACCTTCTTCCCTCGATAGAGCTTGGTCTAGTTGGTCTAGAAAATCCGTTAGCAAATATGATTTTCGAGAAAGATTTTCCAATGTCAACAAGATTTTCTGAGCTTCATCTAAAATCAAGAGACGTCCCTCTAAGAGACTTGGATCATCTTCAAGTCGGGTAAGGAGATAAGCATGATTGGTCACTAGCAACTTGCAAGAACGAGCCTTATCCTGACCACGTCTCCAAAAATCCTCTAACCAAAAGAGAGAGTCTTTATGAAGATTTCCATCATGAACCAAGTTTGGTAAAAATTGCTGATAGCGATAAAGCTGACCAATTTCGTCTAAGTCTCCAGTATCAGTCTCAGTCAGCCAAACTAGGAGTTGCATCTTGAAACGCGTATACAGACGATTGGACTCTTCTTCCTCTAGTGCTACATGAAAAGCATCCAACTTCAGATAATTCTGAGGACCTTTGAGACTATGAGTAGAAATGTGAAAAATCTCTTCTAGTCTTTTAGCCTCCTCTTGCATTACCTGATTTTGAAGGATTTTAGTCGGAACACTAAGTAGGATTCCCCCTTCGTTTTCAAGTGATAAGGCTGGCAGGAGATAGCCGTAGGTTTTTCCGATCCCCGTTTGAGCCTGAATAAAAGAAATTGTTTCCTCTTGTAAAAACTCTTGGACCTTTTGAGAAAATTCTTCTTGTCGGCTTCTTTCCTCCAAACCCAACAAGGCGATATTGGTCTGGAAATCTTTAGATAGTTTTCGCGGAGAAAGGACTGATTTTTCTTTTCTCAAAAATAGACCTTGCACCTCGACCAAGTCATGTTCAACTAGGATCGACTGCTTTTGATAAACTTCCTCGATAACCATGTATGTTTCGTACAACAAGCTATCAGACAGACTTAATAAGCGCTCCAACAAACCTTTTGGAAGCTGAAACATCTTTTGTCTCATACAAAGAAAGAGTTCTGCAGTTGCTTGGGCGTCAGAAAGGGCTGTATGAGCTTGCTCCAAGGGAATTCCCAACTCTTGGCAGAGAATTCCAAGATTATACTTCTCAAGCTGAGGATAAAATACTTGAGCTAATTCAACCGTATCGATACGAGGTGTGCGCAATTCATAACCTTCAAAGAAGAGAAACTCTGCCAATAAATTGGCATCGAACTGAACGTTGTGCGCAACAAAAATACCGTCTTTGACCAGTTCAAAAATCTTTCCAGCCACCTGAGAAAACTCCGGAGCCTTTGCCAAACGCTTGTCAGTCAAACCCGTTAACTCTTTGATATGAGAATCCAAGTGTTCATGTGGATTGACATCTGTAGCATATTGCTCAACGATTTCACCATCTTCAATGACTACAATTCCCACTTGGATGATTTTTGCCTTACTTCCAGTACTTGTTGCTTCTAAATCTACAACTACATACCGATCATTTCTAAAATTCATCATTAAAAATTATATCAAATTTTGAACCATTTGACATCCATGAACTTTATTTGAAAAGTCAAGTTTCTTGCAAGATTTTAAAAAAAATGATTGAATAGAATTGTTGAAAAGGAGGAACATCATGAACCCAATGGATTTATTTAACAAAGTTAAAGAATTAATCGAAACAAAAGATTTCGAAGCTGCTAAATCTTTCATCGAAGAGAATAAAGATCAACTCGGTGATTACTTGAGCCAAGCACAAGACTTGATTTCAGGTTCAGAAGGACTTGACGGTCTTGTTGACAAGGTTAAAGGACTCTTCTAATCCTTAAAAGACACCTGATATTTTCAGGTGTCTTTTTGTATTTTCTTCATGAATGCAGGAATATGTTGACTAATCGTGGTTGGCAGAACTACAAAGTTGTCCTCAGCTAATTCTTGAGCAATTGCTGAGTGCAGATATGTCGCTACAGTGACCCTTTCATAGAGACTTACTTGTGGGAATTGACCTGCAAAGCCAGCAATTATCCCAGCTAGGGTATCTCCCATTCCTCCAGTCGCCTGATAAGGACCACCAACACTTAGCTGATAAAAATCTGCATGCCCGGCTTGCCAGATTCGAGTCGCAGGACCTTTTTGAACCAAAATCGTTCCTGAAGGAAATCTCTTCAAAGCCTCTCCTGTTTCCTCAGCTCCTTGGGACGTCAAATCTAATCCTGACAAGATTTGCCATTCCCTTTGGTGTGGCGTTAGAACAAGCTTAGCTTTAGGAAATTTCATCCCCCTCTTAGCAAAAATAGGTAAGGCACCACCATCCAGTATGAGAGTCTGGTCTTGGTCTAAATGATCAAAAACTGTTTGGAGAAGCTCTTCTCCGCGCTCATCATCCACTAGTCCAGGGCCAACCAAGACAACATTCGCTTTATCTAACTGATGCTCAAGTAATTGCTTATCGTCAAGAGCAAAAGCCATAGCCTCAGGCAGATGGCTATGTAGCGCTGGGATATTCTCTTTATCTGTAGCCACTGTCACTAAGCCTGCGCCACTTCTAACCGCCCCTAAAGCAGCCATAATAATCGCTCCCCCATAGGGATACGTTCCTCCAATCAAGAGAAGACGACCGTAGTCTCCCTTATGACTAGAACGAGGACGCTCGATGATAACTTTTTTCAGTAGAGCTTGATCAATCTCTTTCATACACTACTCCTTTATACTTTTTCTTATCTTTATTATACACCTCACTACCCAATTAATAAAGGAGAAGACAATAACGTCTTCTCCTTATGTTATAATGATCAGCCTTTTAAGAATAGTGAGTTATGAATCCTTACTCTTCCTTGCGTTTCCCATTTAGGAATGCTGCTGATAAGGCTAGACTGAGACCTGCTAGGAAAATTGCTGTATCAGATTGACTTTCACCAGTTTCTGGGAGTCTTGCTGATTCTGCTTTCACTGTAGTATTTTCAAGAACTTGTGAATCTTGGGTCTGTTTAGTAGAAGCCTGAGTTTCTGAAGGTTTATCAGATAAACCTCGAATATCTGCAACAGGTTTGTCGATTATTGGAGCTGCTTGATCCCCTGAGGTACCTAAAGGACCTGTGTATTCTGGAAGCTCGTTCTTATCTGCTTGCACAGCATTGACTCCACCCTTGAATTCAGGCACTTCATTTTTAGCAGCTTCAACCCAATTAGCTCCGCCCTTGAACTCTGGAACTTCATTTTTAGCGGCTTCGACCCAATTAACTCCACTCTTGAACTCTGGAACTTCAACAATTGGGGCTGCTTGGTCACCTGCAGTACCGATAAAGTCGCTATATTCTGGGACTTCGACAACTGGGGCTGGCTCCTCACCTACAGTTCCAATAGGGGCTGTGTATTCTGGAATTTCAAGAACAGGAGCTGGCTCGTCACCCTTGCTACTTGTAACAAGTGCTTTTACTCCTACTTCAACAATTTGATCTTTTGCATCTATTGTTTCAGTGTGAACAATTTTACGACTTGTTCCTAATACTTCGACATAGTCTACTTTTTCTCCATTTTTACCTTCTGAGACGATACGACGTTCATCTTTGGCTAAATCACTATTCTCACGAATAATTTCCTTGAATGGAATGACAGCTTTCTCAACTTCTAGACTTGGAAGGTCTAGGACAAGAGCTTGATCATCCACTGCATGACTAACTTCTGAACCAGCCTCAAAGTGAAGGCGATATTCTTTCACAAGACTACCATCTTTAGTAAGGAGTCGAACAAGCGTTGGAAGATTGTCTTGACTTGACTCAACGACAGTCGCTACACCATGACCACTTGTTTGGACAGTCACTTTTGGTTTCGCTCCATTAGCGGTTAATCGATATTCTGAAACAGCAGGATCAAAGTTTTCCAATACTTTTCCAGCAACTGAAATAGTCACTGCAGGTGTTTCTGAATCACTTGCTTTAGCTGGAGAATAAGCACTAAACTCAACCATTGCTAGACCATTAGTGGTTGATTTGCGAGTCATGCGTGCTCGAATGGCGGTTGTCTGGATTGGATCAAAGGTAAATTCGATTGGCTTACCAGCCACAATTGCACCAGATGCCTTATAAGGAATTTCTTTCCAATTTTCTGCCTTGTTAAATGGATGATCCGCATTTTCCTCATAACGTGAAATAGTGCTTGGTTCTGTATATGCAGGTCCAACATATCTTTCAAGTACCATTGTCGCAGGTGCATCTGTTCCACTGTCTTTGAAGAACTGAATGGCTACTTTTCCAACCGATTGAGGTGTAATCTGACCATTCTTCTTAAAGAGAACTCCTACCGACACTTCCTGATCTTTTGGAGTACGAGACCAGTTGGTCCAACGTCCATCTTCATTAAATCGACCATCGTTGATATAGAAGATTCTATCATTAGAAGCGGCCTGAGTATCGTTTGTGGTAGACGCAAATGCTTTAGAATCTGTCGCATTATTGCTTGCATTCTCTGAGATAACTTGATTTCCTCTGGCAAGAACTGTTACTTGCATCTTAGTTGTCAAGTCTGTTCCTAGAATATGACCAAGCACTTCAAAGGTGCCTTCTTGGTCTGTCGCATGTTCAGGGACTGCATCCCATTCTACGGCTAGTTTATCTGTCGTCCAATCTGTTTCTGATGGATAATAGACTGTCACTTCTGTAGGTAATTGAAGCTTATCGCCAACACTTAGTGTCATAGCAGCATTTTCGGCAGCTACTGGTTGCGTAGATTCTTTTTCACCATCGCGGAAGATACGGTATTCTTTCAAGATGGTTCCGTCTTCTGCCTTCAAAATAAGACGTGTCGCTGCTTCTGGACTTGTAGCAGGGACAATCGTTACTACACCATTGTTGCTTGCTGTTGCAGTGATTTCTTTACTAGTTTGAGAAATATGGTAGTCTGTCTTAGACGGATTGAAATGTTCAAGATTATGACCGTCTACTTTGATGGTAATGTCTGAACTTGTAGCACTTGGAACCTTATTTCCTAGGATTGTAATTTCAGTCAAACCAACACCGGCAGTTCCATTTGCTTTCTTCATGCGAATACGAACTGCATAGGTCTCAACCTTGTCAAAGGTAAAGTGATTAGTTTGGCTTGCGGATAATTGTCCTGGTGCTTTGAGATGTTCAACTTCTTTCCAGTTAGCGGCATTGTTAAATGGATGCTTGGCATCTCCTTGAGCATGGTTAACATCAGTTGGAAGATCCGGAATTTCTTGACCAACATAGTATTCGATGACATATTCTTTTGGAAGTCCGATTGCACCATCTGTGTAGAAATCAACTGCAAGATTATCAACAAAGCGTTTGGTCAAATCTCCTGAATTACCAAATAAGATAGATGCCCAATCATTATCTGTGCCTGTTTGCCATGTAGTCCATCGATTCTTGACATCTGTATTAGCTCTTGAAACTGTCAAATCGTTCAAGGTATTAGCTGAATCATCCCCACCAGTATTGGATACGATAGCCGCTGGTAATTGAGAACCTGTCCATTGTTTTGAGATATTATTTCCTGCAACAACCTGACTGGAAACACGCACATGAGCCTTGGTAGTCAGATGGCTACCAACCAATTGACCTTTGATTTCAAAGATACCTTCAGTTTGACTAAAGTTGGCTGGAACCTTGTCCCAAACGACATCTTTATAGACAGTTGTTCCATTAGAATGGTAGGCGCGTACGTTTGCTGGCAATTGAACCGTTTCACCCTTAGGAAGAGTGAGACTGATTTCTTCTGCGACCTGCAAACCTTCAACAGTCACATTAGCTACAGCTTCAATGTCCGTACCTTCTACATGACCTTTAAGGGTAAAACTATGATAGCTAGCGAGTTCTTTTGCATCCACCTTGTCCCAAGTTACAGCTACCTTACGAGGCAAACCTTGGTCAAATTCTGCTCCGATTTGATCAGGCAAGATTGGTTGCTGATTGATATCTGTAGAGATTGAAACAGGATGAAGCTTAACAATTTTCTTTTCTGCTTTATTTTCTTTGATGACCACTACAGTGGCTACAGATTGTGTCTTATCAGATTGATTGTCAATACGAGGTGTGAGTGTTACACTACCTTTCTTGTAAAGAAGCAAGTTCTGTCCGTTTACTTCAAGATGACCACCATCAGTAGAGCTAGCTTCCAAGTGAATATCTGATGCTGAAAATTCACTCTGCGAACCATCTTCGTAATGTCCAACTACATGATAAGGGAGAACTTGGTCTTCTGTTGCAGTCTCTTTTCCTTCAACGCTTACTTCCAAGCGTGTCAAGGCAGGCGCTTCTTTCACAAATTGAATCAAGTAAGTTTGAACTAAATCGCCCTTTTGGTCACTCAAGAACACAGAAGCCTGATAATCATTAGCTGCTGAAGCTTGTTGAACTGTTACCTGATAACCAGTAGTTTGTGCACCAACACTTGGGATTTTAGCAGTATAAGGAAGGGTTACTCGGTAATAGGTCTTTCCAGACTCAAAGTCAGCAAGAGCCTTGTCACCAACTGTGAGACCTGTAACAGTGCTTTCGGTTTCCTGATTACTTGCGATAAAGGTCGCTTTCACCTCATAGTCATTACCTACTAATTTACCCGTTGCTTCTGTTCGTCCACCTTCTTTGGTCAAGGCAGATGGATCTTTCAAGGTCCAAGAAACAACGTCCGCATCAACCAAGTTCCCATCTGATAAAACAGCTGTAACAGTCTTATCCAAATCTTCAAGAGCTGTACCAACTGGAACAGTTGCAACTTTAGGTAACCACTTATCAAGGGCAATGACCTTGACAAGGGCCTCAGCCTTGGATTCGATACCTTCCACACTACCTAGGACTTTTTTCGCGCCAGCACTTGCACGGAGATCATCTGGGATTGCCCATGTCACAGCTTTTTCTTCGACACTACCATCGCTATAAATAGCTGTCACAGTTTCTGGCAATTTAGGATTTTCGCTGACATCAGTAGTTGCCTTAACAGGGGCAAAAGCGACAAAGTGGCGATTTTCTTTCTTGCCTGAAACGGTTGTGACTGTTGCTTGATCAGAAGCTAAACCTGCAGAATCCGCATAAAGAGTAAACTTCCCTTCTTTTTCAGTAGATTTTACAATGACAACACCTTTACCATTGAAGGCTTTTCTTTGCCATGTGCCATCTTTCTGAGCTTTATAGCGTTCACGGCTAGCTTGTTCCCCATTGTCCACACCGACGATTTGACCTTGCCCATGAAGATTGAAGTGAACAAGATTGTTAGCTGTTGGAACGACATTGCCATCTTCATCAACGATTTCATAATGAATGTAAGACAAATCTTTGCCGTCTGCAGTGATGACATGCTCTTCCTTGGTGAGACGAACTCTGGCTGGTTCCCCTGCTGTTGTCACACTATCACGCGCAATCTCTTTACCATTTTCATCACGAGCAATAGCTGTTAAGGTACCTGGTTTATAGTCAACCAACCACTCAAGATACAATTCACTTGGTTTAGCACCCTCGTGATAAGGGCGACCATCCTCAGTGGTTTTCTTAACAAATTCTTTTTTACCAAGGGACTCGTTGTTCAAGAACAATTCTACGCTAGCGGCATTTGAGAAAGTCCGAACTGGAACCTTGCCATTGATGAGCATATTACGTTCCTTGAGCGTTTCTTCTGTCCAATTCCAGTGAGGCATGATACGAACAGTTGGTTTTTCTTTGGCACTATACCACTCACTACGGTATAAATAGAAATCATTCTTAGGCAAACCTGCTGTATCAATGATACCAAAGTAAGAGCTTTTCACTGGTGTATGATCTTGGTTGTGCCATGGTGTAGGCTCACCGATATAGTCAAAACCAGTCCAGATGAACTGACCTGCATAGCCAGCACGATCACGGTCAAAGGTCCAAGATTCAGTAGCTGTTCTACCCCAGGCTACACGGTCATTACCATAGTCAGATTGTTCATAATGACGATTTGGACGATTATCGTGATAGAGATTTTTAGCAGGATAAAAGTAGGAATCACGTGTTCGAGTTGCTGAGGAAGTTTCAGAACCGTAGATTAACCAATCTGGATGGGCTTTACGAACAGCATCGTAAAAACGCTCTCCATAGTTCATACCTACAGCATCCATGATTGCTGCTAATTCTAAGAACAAGCCTGTAGAAGCACGACTGAATTTATTTTCACCCATGGTCACATAGCGCTCTGTATCGATAGCTTTGATAACAGCTTTCAAACGCTTGGCTGTTTCTAGTGAACGTTTTCCACCATCAGCCTCATCCACTTCGTTACCGAGTGACCACATGATGATTGAAGGATTATTTTTATCTCGTTCAACCATGGTTCTCAGATCAAAATCAGACCACTTCTCACCCTTCTTAGCTTCTGGGTGAGTTGCATCTTGATCAAAGAAACGTCCATAGTCATACGTTTTCTTGCCACGATACCAAGTATCAAAGGCTTCTTCTTGGACCAAAAGTCCTAGATTTGCTGCAGCGTCGAGCAATTGTGGACTTGCTGGGTTATGAGTTGTACGGATAGAGTTAACTCCCATATCTTTCAGGAGTTTTAATTTACGATAGGTTGCCTTATAGTTTTCTTCTGCTCCCAAGGCTCCGTTATCATGGTGGATACTAACCCCATGGAATTTCAATCTCTCACCGTTCAGAGAGAAGCCATCTTTGGCTATCCAGTTGAAATAACGATAACCAAAAGTATCTTCTGTTACATCAACTAGTTGACCTTCATTATAAACCTTTGTTTTTAGAACATAGAGCTGAGGATGGTAACTTTTTGTTGTCCAGAGAGTTGGCTTGTTAACCAATATCGTTTGCTTAAAGTCTGCTGTCTCATTTCCTGATAAATTCTTAGTTACAGAACGAACTAAATCTGAAACAGCCTTACCTTCCTTGGTAAAAATCTGTTGCTCTACAAATACCTTGGCTAGAGTCTTGGCAGTGTTTTTAATCTTGCTTTGGATTTGTGTTTCAACATTGCCATCTTTTTGTTCAGCTAATTTTGGAGTTGTAATATGATTTCCATTTTCAGCCACCTGCACCTTGTCACGATAGCTCAGAGTCACATCGCGATAGATACCACTTCCTGAGTACCAACGACTACTTGGCTGCTTATTGGTCACTTGGACAGCAATGGTATTCTCACTGCCATCTTTATTTAAAAATTCAGTGATATCATATGAAAAATGATTATAACCACTTGGATAATGACCTACAAATTTACCATTTACATAGACCTTAGAGTCCATGTAAACTCCATCGAAGTTAATACGAACATCCTTGTCCTTAGCAGCTTCGTCTACAGTAAAGGTCTTACGATACCAAGCAGTCCCACCATTTAATTGACCACCTTCATTTCGAGCAGGAGACTTGTGATCAAAGTCAAAATAAATACTCCAGTCATGAGGAAGGTTCAACTTAGACCAGTCATGAACGTCTACATCTTTCTTAGAAAAATCACCCTGAGTATTTAATTTAAAATACCAGTCTTTATTGAAATTTTGTTTTCTTTCCTGTAAAAGTTGGTCTTCTTTTTCTTTCTCTTTGGTAACTTGAGGTAATTCTGTTGAAGATATTTTTTCTTCCTTAGCCTTATCGTCAGATACCGGTTTATTCTGATTAGCTTCAGCAGTATGTTCTTCCAAAACTGCTGGCTTTTCAGTACTCACTTCTGCCACTGTAGGTTCTTTCTCATTCACTTCAGCAGCTGGTTTTTCAGTTTTTTCTTCCTTAGGGCTAACTACTTCTACTTCCTTTTCTTTCTTAGGACTGGTTTCCTCAGTTACTTTATCTTCAGTTACTGGTTTTGCTGCTTCATCCGTATCTTTTTCTTCTTTTTCGGTAGCGGAATCTTGTGGGCCATTTTGCTCCGCTTTTGCAATGGCTGCAGCTAGATCATCTGGAAGTTTATCCAAAGGTTGAACTTGATGAATTGTTTCTTCAGTGGTACTTGACGTTTCAGTTTCAGCTGCTTGCGCTACCTGAAGACCAAAGATACTAGCTCCAATCATAACCGAAGCAGCACCAATTGCAAACTTACGAATACTAAAATGACACCGTTTTTCAAAAAATCTCTTATCCATTATGGTTCCTTTCTAAGTTTTAGTAAGCGATTACATTTTTCCTCAAAAAATAAACCTCCCTCTAGACGCTTACTTATTTTTGCATATACATATTGATACTTTTAATATATCAAAATAGTAGATATTTTTCAATAATTTGTAGAAGTTTTACTGGAATTTTAGTAGGAATAGAGCAAGAAAAAAACAAGTCCATTAGAACTTGCTTTTTAAAAATTCATTAATGATTGTAGTAGAGATTAGTCTCTATCCAGCGTTCTTAAAGCAGCCTGATAAGTCTGCTCCATCAGCATGGTAATGGTCATTGGACCAACTCCACCAGGTACAGGGGTGATATGGCTAGCGACTGGTGCAACAGCATCATAGTCAACATCTCCACAAAGCTTGCCATTTTCATCTCGGTTCATCCCCACATCAATGACAACTGCACCAGGTTTGACAAAATCAGCAGTCACGAACTTAGCACGACCGATAGCTACGACCAAAATATCGGCTTTAGAAGCTATTTGGGCTAGATTGTGGGTGCGTGAGTGGGTCAAGGTTACAGTTGCATTTTTAGCTAACAGCAACTGGGCCATTGGTTTCCCAACGATATTTGAACGACCAATGACGACAGCATTTTTACCTTCTAACTCAATTCCGTACTCATGAAACATCTCCATAATCCCTGCTGGAGTTGAAGGAATCATAACTGGGTGACCAGACCAGAGACGCCCCATGTTGAGCGGATGAAAACCATCCACATCCTTTTCAGGGTCAATAGCCAATAAAACAGCTTCTTCATCGATGTGTTTTGGTAATGGCAACTGGACCAAAATCCCATGCCATGCTGGATCTTGATTGTATTTAGCGATTAATTCTAACAATTCCTCTTGAGTAATGGTCTCCGGAACTCGCACGACTTCACTTTGGAAGCCTGCAGCGATAGCAGAACGCTCCTTGTTGCGTACGTAAACTTGGCTTGCTGGATTTTCTCCTACTAAAATAACGACCAATCCTGGAACCAAACCTGTCTCTTCCTTTAATTTGGCTGTTTTTTCAGCCAACTGTCCTTGTAGCTTGGCTGCTAAAGCCTTGCCATCAATCATCTGTGTCATGTATTTTCTCTTTTCTAACAAATATTTTCTATTATAACAAAAAATCGTTCGGCATTCTAACACTTCTTACCTAAGATACCCTATAGTCTGAAACTATAAGAAAAAGCCCACTCGGAGCTTTTCATGATATTCTTACAAAACCTTACTCAAGAAATCCTTGGTTCTTTGTTCTTGGGTTTGTTCAAAGACTTGCTCTGGAGTTCCGTCTTCAACAACAACACCATCAGCCATAAAGATGACACGATCCGCCACCTCACGAGCAAAGCCCATTTCATGCGTTACGATAACCATGGTCATTCCTGACTGAGCAAGTTCTTGCATAACTGCTAGTACTTCTCCTACCATTTCTGGATCTAGAGCAGAAGTTGGTTCATCAAATAGTAAAACATCTGGCTCCATGGCTAGACCACGAGCAATAGCGATACGTTGTTGTTGCCCACCAGACAGACTTTGTGGATAAGCATCTGCCTTATCTGGTAAACCAACCTTTGCCAAAAGCTCATGCGCTCTCTCCTCAGCAACTGCCTTACTTTCCCCTTTTGTCTTAATAGGAGAAAGCGTGATGTTTTCCATTACTGTCATATTCGGGAAGAGATTGAATTGTTGGAAAACCATTCCCATCTTTTCACGCATGGCAAAGAGGTCATTTTTCTTATCGGTAATGTCAACACCTTCAAATATAACTTTTCCTTTAGTAGCTTCTTCGAGGAGATTCATCGAACGAAGGAGGGTTGATTTACCGCTACCAGAAGGTCCGATAATCACCACTACTTGTCCTTTTTTGATTTCAAGATCAATTCCTTTTAAAACTTCATTCTTTCCAAAGTTCTTATGAAGGTTTTCAATTTTTATAAGTGTTTCAGTCATTATTTCTTATCTCCTTGTCCCATACGATTTTCAAAAGCCTTCAAGGCCAGTGTCAAGATAGAGGTCATAATCAAGTAGTAAAAGGCTGCAAATAAGAGCGGAGTTAAAGGCAGGTAAGTGGTTGTTGATACTGTAGTAGCTCCATTCCACAACTCCATAACCCCGATAGCTGATAAGAGCGAGCTATCCTTGATAATAGTGATAAATTCATTTCCTAGAGAAGGTAAGATATTTTTGATAGCCTGGGGTAAAATGACATAGCGCATGGCATTCTTAGGGCGAATACCTAGTGAATAAGCTGCTTCTAATTGTCCCTTTGGCACTGCATTAATCCCAGCACGAACTGTTTCTGATACATAGGCACCACTATTCATAGAGATAATCAAAATCCCTGGAATCAAACGAGTCAGATCAACATCTAAGATCCCAATTTGAATAGTCGGAGCACTAATATGCATCAAGGCAAATGCAATCATAATCTGCACCATCATCGGAGTCCCACGGAAGACCCAGATATATAGATTGGCAAACCAGGCAAGTGGTTTAAATTTTGAACGTTGTGCAAAGGCCAACAGCACTCCTAGAATGGTCCCCAAGAAGACCACCAAGATAGATATGATAATTGTTACAACGGCACCATAGTTAAAATATGGTAGATATTTCGGTAAAAAAGAAAAATTCATGGATATTCTACTTTCTGTTTTTAATATTTAAACTTAAAACTTGTATAAGGATAACATATTTTGCATAAAAATACAACATTTTCTCCTAATATTTTCAATAAATTTTCAAAGACGATAGAAATAGCGAGAAATCTTAGTTTTTTTCTAGTCAAGTCGAGTCTGTTTATGGTAAAATAGTAAAGATAAGAAATGGAGGAGAATCAAAATGGAATCACATTTGGTTAGAATCATCAATCGCTTAGAAGCAATGACTAAAGATGGTGGTAACTTGAAACGTAACTTTGAGCGCGAAGGAGTTGTTGTCGCAGAGGTTGCTTTTAACCACGACGAAGAAAACGGACCACTCTTTACACTTCGTGACGTTGAAGCTCGTGAAACATATACATTTGATAGCATCGACCTCATTGCGATGGAAATCTACGAACTTTTATACTAATAGTTGAATATGGGCTGGAGAATACTCCTGCTTTGACCAATGAAAATCCTGTTTGCATGACAAATGGGATTTTTATTTTTATCACTAAAGTCTAGTAAGAATTGCCTGGAATGTTTAATTGTAACAAGCAATCTTTTTGCTTGCTTTCCCCTTTAATCATGATATAATGAGACTAAAGAATTTTGACTATTTTTGACCTTTCTATTTTAGTCAAAGCCAAGAAAGAAACGAGGTAGAGGTATGCTCTGTCAAAATTGTAAAATCAATGACTCAACAATCCATCTTTACACAAATCTTAATGGGCAACAAAAGCAAATCGATCTTTGCCAAAATTGCTACAAAATTATCAAAACAGATCCTAACAATAGCTTATTCAAAGGCATTACAGATTTAAACAATCGTGATTTTGATCCATTTGGAGACTTCTTCAATGATTTGAACAACTTTAGACCTTCTTCTAATAATAATGTTCCTCCAACCCAGTCAGGTGGCGGATACGGTGGTAATGGGGGTTATGGTTCTCAAAATCGTGGACCAGCTCAAACACCTCCTCCTAGCCAAGAAAAGGGCCTCTTGGATGAATATGGTATCAATATAACTGAGATTGCCCGTCGGGGAAATGTCGACCCTGTTATCGGCCGTGACGAAGAAATCATCCGTGTCATTGAAATCCTCAACCGTAGAACTAAAAACAACCCAGTACTGATTGGAGAGCCTGGTGTTGGTAAGACAGCAGTTGTCGAAGGCTTAGCACAGAAAATTGTAGACGGTGATGTTCCCCACAAACTTCAAGGGAAAGAAGTCATCCGCCTAGATGTCGTGAGTCTTGTTCAAGGTACAGGTATCCGAGGACAATTCGAAGAGCGCATGCAGAAACTCATGGAAGAAATTCGTGAGCGCAAAGATGTCATCCTCTTTATCGATGAAATTCACGAGATTGTCGGTGCTGGTTCTGCCGGAGACGGGAATATGGATGCTGGAAATATTCTGAAACCTGCCCTTTCTCGTGGCGAACTTCAGTTAGTGGGTGCTACTACCCTCAATGAATACCGCATCATCGAAAAAGACGCTGCCCTTGAGCGCCGTATGCAACCTGTCAAAGTTGATGAACCAACTGTGGAAGAGACTATTATTATCCTGAAAGGGATTCAAAAGAAATACGAAGATTACCACCACGTTCATTATACTGACGGGGCTATCGAAGCGGCTGCTACTCTCTCTAACCGCTATATCCAAGATCGTTTCTTGCCGGATAAGGCCATTGACCTCCTAGATGAAGCTGGTTCTAAAATGAACTTAACCTTGAATTTTGTGGATCCCAAGGTCATCGACCAACGCTTAATCGAAGCAGAAAATCTCAAGGCTCAAGCTACTAGAGATGAAGATTTTGAAAAAGCAGCCTACTTCCGTGACCAGATTGCCAAATATAAGGAAATGCAAAAGACCAAGGTAACGGATCAGGATACTCCAATCATCAGTGAAAAGACGATTGAACACATCATTGAACAAAAAACTAATATTCCAGTTGGTGATTTGAAAGAAAAAGAACAGTCTCAACTGATCAACCTAGCAGATGACCTCAAGGCACATGTTATTGGTCAAGATGATGCTGTTGATAAGATTGCTAAGGCTATTCGTCGTAACCGTGTTGGTCTAGGCACTCCAAACCGTCCAATCGGTAGCTTCCTCTTTGTTGGTCCTACCGGTGTCGGTAAAACAGAACTCTCTAAACAACTGGCCATCGAACTCTTTGGTTCTGCTGATAGCATGATTCGCTTTGATATGAGCGAATACATGGAAAAACATAGTGTTGCCAAACTCGTCGGTGCCCCTCCAGGATACGTCGGCTATGATGAAGCTGGACAATTGACCGAAAAAGTACGTCGTAACCCCTACTCACTGATCCTATTGGATGAAGTTGAAAAGGCCCATCCAGATGTTATGCATATGTTCCTTCAAGTATTGGATGATGGCCGCTTAACAGACGGTCAAGGTCGAACTGTTAGCTTTAAGGACGCCATCATTATCATGACCTCAAATGCAGGTACAGGAAAGGCTGAAGCAAGCGTTGGATTTGGTGCAGCTAGAGAAGGTCGTACCAACTCTGTCCTTGGAGAATTAGGCAACTTCTTTAGCCCAGAATTCATGAACCGTTTTGATGGTATTATTGAATTTAAGGCTCTCAGCAAGGAAAATCTCCTTCAAATCGTTGACCTTATGTTGGATGATGTGAATAAACGTCTCTCAAGCAATAACATCCACTTAGATGTAACAGATAAGGTTAAGGAAAAACTTGTAGACCTTGGTTACGATCCAAAAATGGGAGCTCGTCCACTCCGTCGTACCATTCAAGACTATATCGAAGATGCCATTACGGACTACTACCTTGAAAACCCTAGCGAAAAAGACCTTAAGGCAGTCATGACAAGTAAAGGTAAAATCGTGATTAAGTCCAAAAATAAAACTGAAACAGTCGAGTCAAACGACTAGTTCCTCACATACAAAAGAATGTTCTTGCTTGACAGTGAGAACATTCTTTACTATTATAGAAAGAAAGCGCACTCACGAAGGAGAATCTTATGACAGTTCCAACATTTGGAGAAAAAAAAGAGGGAGTAACCTACAAAAATCGATATGGGGTTTATGCAGTCATTCCAGACCAAAACCATGAAAAGATTATCCTCGTCCAAGCTCCAAATGGTGCATGGTTCTTACCAGGGGGCGAAATTGAAGAAGGTGAAAATCACCTTGAAGCTCTCAAACGAGAATTGATTGAAGAATTAGGATTTACAGTTGAAATCGGCACCTACTACGGGCAAGCTGATGAGTATTTCTATTCCAGCCATCGTGATACCTACTACTACAATCCAGCCTATCTCTACGAAGCCACTTCTTATCAAGAAATTCAAAAACCTCTCGAAGACTTCAATCATCTAGCTTGGTTCCCAATCGATGAAGCTATTACTAACTTAAAACGTGGAAGTCATAAATGGGCGATCGAAGAATGGAAAAAGCAACACCAAATTTAAACTATCTTTACCAAATTTCCTAAAAAGTGCTATAATAGACATAGAAATATAGGAGGAAACCTTATGAAGCTCATCAATACTACAAATTCACACTCGCTTCTTGTTAAAAGTCAGTTAGAAAGCACTGACGCAACGCTTGTAGAAGTCTATTCTGCAGGTAACACAGATGTTATTTTTACTCAGGCACCGCTTCATTACGAAATCCTCATTTCCAATAAACATCGTGCAATCCGTGAAAAAGAAATGGAAAAAATCCGAGAATTCTTCTTAAATCGTAAAATTGATAAACAAGTTATTGATGAAGCAAATATCAAAACCCTCTATTCTGATAAATTGATTGAAATTTCAATTCCAACAAAATAGGATTAATCTACCCTACAGTTAAAACTGCGGGGTTTTTTAATGCCTTTTCTTGTTTATATCTTTAAATAAATTATTGTAGTTAAAGCTTTTTTGTGAAAAATTCACATTTCAATCGAAAAATGTGAGAAATTTCGTTATAATAGTTAGAGAGATTTTAATGAAGGAGTTTGATATGAAAGAAATAGTATACAGAGAAGCCAGGCTAGATGAATATCAAAAAATCGGGAAAGTGTTGGCTGGTGCCTTTATGGACTACCCTTTCATGACTCTTATCAAAGATGATTTAAAGAAACCAGAATATTACCCAGCATTCTTAGAATTATTGGATAGCCTTCTGACCAGACTCTATATCAAAGGCGAGACCTGTCTAGTCGCTGAACGAGACGGGGAAATCCTGGCCGTTGCCCTCCTGCAACAAAAGGATTTTTCTATTCTTTCTTATTTGTTGAATGGTATTGTCAAGCTTTTCCGTTTTATTACTCCTCGCAATCTCTTGAAATATCTTGATTTGGTGGAACGTTCCGAACAGCATTTGAAAAGATCAGGAAGTTTTGACTGGTATTTGATGATGTTGGGAGTCAATGCTTCTAGTCAAAATCAAGGAATCGGTAGTGCATTCCTACAAGAAGGTGTTGAGCCCTATCTTAAAGCTAAGGGTTGCAAACGCTTGGGCTTAATTACTAGTACTGAAAAAAATGTCTTTTTCTATGAAAAAAACAAGTATGAATTACTGGATTCCATGATGTTAGACTACGGAACAAAGTCAATTGGAAACTGGGCTTTTGTAAAAATACTTGATAAGTAATTGTAAACTAAAAAAGATTGGTCATTACACCAATCTTTTTTTGATTTTATTTAACTGCTTCTTTCAAGGCTTCTACCTTGTCTAAACGTTCCCATGGAAGATCGATATCTGTACGTCCCATATGTCCATAAGCCGCTGTTTGACGGTAGATTGGACGTTTGAGGTCAAGCATTTGGATGATTCCTGCTGGACGAAGGTCAAAGATTTGACGTGCTGCTTTTTCAAGCTTGCTTTCCGCTACTGTACCAGTACCGAAGGTATCGATACGAACAGATACAGGTTGGGCTACACCAATTGCGTAAGCCAATTGCACTTCAGCTTTCTTAGCAAGACCTGCAGCAACAATGTTTTTAGCAATGTAGCGAGCTGCATAAGAAGCTGAACGGTCCACCTTAGTCGCATCCTTACCAGAAAAGGCACCACCACCGTGACGTGAATAACCACCATAGGTATCCACGATGATTTTACGACCAGTCAAACCAGAGTCTCCTTGAGGTCCTCCGATAACGAAACGACCTGTTGGATTGATAAAGAATTTAGTCTCATCATCCAGGTAAGAAGCTGGAATGACTTCCTTGATGACCTTGTTAATCACATCTTCATGGATTTGCTCATTGCTAACTTCTGGGTCGTGCTGAGTTGAAATAACAACTGTGTCCACACGTACTGGACGGTCATTTTCATCATACTCAACTGTTACTTGTGATTTGGCATCAGGACGAAGATAGCTGATTTCACCAGACTTACGAAGTTCTGCCAAACGACAAACCAACTTGTGACTAAGTGAGATTGGTAAAGGCATGAGTTCTTCTGTCTCATCCACCGCAAACCCAAACATGAGACCTTGGTCACCTGCTCCAATCAAGTCAAGTGGATCTTGGTCTACATTTCCACGAACTTCCAAGGCTTCATTAACACCTTGGGCGATATCTGGTGACTGCTCAACAAGTGATGGGTGAACTCCCACCGTCTCCGCAGAAAAACCATACTCAGTATTGGTATAACCGATTTCTGCAATAGTATCACGAACCACTCGGTTAATATCGACATAAGCATTGGTTGAAATTTCACCGAAAACATGTACGGAACCAGTATAAACAGCTGTTTCAGCAGCCACGTGTGCTTCTGGATCTTGCTCTAAAATAGCATCCAAGATAGCATCTGAAATTTGGTCTGCAATCTTATCTGGATGCCCCTCAGATACAGATTCAGACGTGAATAATTTACGTTCTGACATAAAAATGTCCCCCCTTAAAAAATATTCGTTATAGAGTTACAAAGAACTGGTAGGAAGAGTATTTACAATCAATCCCACCACCTTATCGGGACCATATAACCTAACTATTATAACACGAATCTTTGAAAAATACTCGTATGATTGCTATTTTTCTTACTAGGAAAATGTTTTCTAATCTTAACCAAATAAAAACTCTTAAAATAGTTGAGTTTCTACTCTAAGAGTGATGTTATAAACTAATTATTTTCTAGATAAAATTCAAACCGTTCTCCGACGTATTGGCTCTTTACATACTCAAAAGCCGTTCCGTCATCAAAGTAAGAAACCTGAGTCAAACCTAAAATAGCATGCCCTTTTTCAACTTCTAAGTAATGAGCTATCTTTTCTTTGGCAAGTCGAGCATAGATGGTCTGATGAGACTTACCGATTCGATAACCATGCTCTTGTAAGGTTTGAAAGAAGTGCTTGGTTACTTCTTCTTTTTTGAAATTTTTGATAAATTTCTCAGGAATCGATGCCACTTCATAGACAACAGGAAGCTTGTCCGCATAACGAACACGTTCCATACGAATAATATTTTCAGTTGGCCCCACGCCGAGTTTTTCCACTTCTTCCTCTGTTGGGATTGTTCGACGGTAAGAAATCAAGTGGCTAGATGGCGTTTTCCCCTGAGCTTTAACAATCTCCGTAAAACTAGTTGTTCCACGCATTCTTTCCTGAACACGTGTGCTTGAAACAAAGGTCCCACTACCTACACGTCGTTCCAAAACCCCTTCTTCAACTAAAAGAGAGATTGCTTGACGCAGGGTCATGCGGCTGACGGCAAATTCCTCTGCTAAATCTCGTTCACTAGGAAGTCTTTCTCCAATTTTCCAACTTCCCTCATCAATATCTTTCTTGATTTGGTCGTGGATTTTCATATAAGCTGGTAACATGCTTGATCACTTCTTTTCTTTATTTTTTCCATTGTACCGTAACTCATAGGGAAAAGTCAAACCGTACTTGTTTGGTTGGTAATTCTACCCCTTTTATGATAGAATATTCAAGAAGATATTTCTTTTAAGAAAGGGAAAAGATGAGCAACATTTCAACTGATTTGCAAGATGTCGAAAAGATCATCGTACTGGACTATGGTAGCCAGTATAACCAACTTATCTCACGCCGTATCCGTGAGATTGGTGTCTTTTCAGAACTAAAAAGTCACAAGATTTCGGCTGACGAAGTCCGTGCTATCAATCCTATCGGGATTGTACTTTCAGGTGGTCCAAACTCTGTTTACGAAGAAGGATCGTTTGATATTGATCCAGAGATTTTTGAACTTGGAATTCCGATTTTAGGGATCTGCTACGGTATGCAGCTATTGACTCACAAGCTTGGAGGAAAAGTTGTTCCTGCCGGCGATGCTGGTAATCGTGAATACGGTCAATCAACATTGACCCACACAGAGTCTGCTCTTTTTGCTGGAACTCCAGAAGAACAACTTGTCTTGATGAGCCACGGTGATGCTGTTACAGAAATTCCTGCTGACTTTGTTCGTACTGGAACTTCTGCAGACTGTCCTTATGCATCTATTGAAAACCCTGATAAGAAAATTTACGGTATCCAATTCCACCCAGAAGTTCGCCACTCAGTTCACGGTTATGATATTTTGCGTAACTTTGCTTTAAATATCTGTGGTGCCAAAGGTGACTGGACTATGGATAACTTTATCGAGATGCAAATCAAACAAATCCGTGAAAAGGTGGGAGACAAACGTGTTCTCCTTGGTCTTTCAGGTGGTGTTGACTCTTCAGTTGTTGGGGTTCTCCTCCAAAAAGCCATCGGAGATCAATTGATCTGTATCTTTGTAGACCACGGTCTTCTCCGTAAAGGTGAAGCTGACCAAGTTATGGACATGCTTGGTGGTAAGTTTGGTTTGAATATCGTCAAAGCAGACGCTGCAAAACGCTTCCTTGACAAACTTGCTGGCGTTTCTGACCCTGAACAAAAACGTAAGATTATCGGTAACGAGTTTGTCTATGTCTTTGATGACGAAGCAAGCAAACTTAAAGATGTGAAATTCCTTGCTCAAGGAACTCTTTATACAGACGTGATCGAGTCTGGTACGGATACTGCTCAAACTATCAAATCACACCACAATGTTGGTGGTCTTCCAGAAGACATGCAATTTGAACTGATTGAACCATTGAACACTCTTTATAAAGACGAAGTCCGTGCCCTCGGTACAGAGCTCGGTATGCCAGACCACATCGTATGGCGCCAACCATTCCCAGGACCAGGACTTGCTATCCGCGTCATGGGTGAAATCACTGAAGAAAAACTTGAAACTGTTCGTGAGTCAGACGCAATCCTTCGTGAAGAAATTGCCAAAGCTGGACTTGACCGTGATATCTGGCAATATTTCACTGTCAACACTGGCGTTCGTTCAGTAGGTGTTATGGGAGATGGCCGTACTTATGACTACACCATCGCTATCCGTGCTATCACTTCTATCGATGGTATGACAGCTGACTTCGCTAAGATTCCTTGGGAAGTTCTCCAAAAAATCTCAGTTCGTATCGTAAATGAGGTTGACCACGTTAACCGTATCGTCTACGATATTACAAGTAAACCACCTGCAACTGTGGAGTGGGAGTAGAGTTTCCTATAAAATAAAAAATAATACTGCTGGAGCATGGACTACAGTGGTATTATTTTTTATAATTTCAATATTAGTAAAATTTCTCGACTCTCAACTCCTCTTTTTTAATCCTTGAAACCATGCTATAATATAGTAAGTATAGCTCCAATAACCTAATGATAAAGATTTCTTACATCATCCGTAAGTGTTATTCTACTCTGATTCATACTATAATGAAAGTAACAAAAGATGGAGGTGTTTCACATGGAAACAATTTTACGAGTAGAATCATTAAAAAAGCATTATGGAAAAGAGCCGAATATCACCAAAGCCTTGAACGGTATATCTTTTCAAGTTGTCAAAGGTGAGTTCTTAGGGATTATGGGGAGCAGTGGTTCTGGGAAAACAACCCTTCTTAACTGTCTCGCTACTATCATCAAACCAACTGACGGCTCCATTCAAATGCAAGAAAAAGATTTAGGTCAGTTAAAAGGTAGTCAGTTAGCTGATTATCGTGGCAAGGAAATTGGTTACCTCTTTCAAAATTTTGAGCTTTTGGACAATCTGACAGCCAAAGAAAATATTTTACTCCCCTTGTCTTTGCACAAGGTCGATGCCAACGAAAGCAAGGTTCGGTTAGAATTGCTTTCCCAATATCTAGATATTTCTGAACTTCTGGATAAGTTCCCATCTCAATTATCAGGTGGTCAACGGCAAAGGGTAGCTGCTGCGCGTGCCTTGATTTTAGACCCTAAGATTGTATTTGCAGATGAGCCCACAGGAGCTTTGGATTCAAAAAATGCGACCATTTTGATGCAAAAATTATCCGAAATGAATCAAGTGGAAGAAACCACCATTCTCATGGTGACCCACGATTCAGTCGCTGCCAGCTTTTGCAACCGCATCTTGTTTATCCAAGACGGAAAACTATTCCATGAAATTCGACGCGATTATCCAAGAGAAAGTCAAGAAGATTTTTACCACAGAATACTAAAGGTCATGTCTGCACTGGCTGGAGGTGATGGCAATGTTTTCTAAATTAGTCTCAAGAAATAGCAAGAGGGATCGAAAGAATAATGGCTTGTATTTCAGTTCCATGGTTCTTTCTATTATCTCCTTTTACATCATCCTTTCTTTGTCCCATCAAGATGTGATGATCTTTCTCAAACAAATAGAGAGTGACGCTGTAAATAAACTCTTTAGCATGATTCCCATTCTTTACGTAGCAACGCTCTTTATTCTCTTTTTTCTAGTCTACTTCGCAAGCAGTATGCAGATGGAAAGAAGAAAACATGAATTTGGTGTGTATCTCACATTAGGCATGCGAAGAACCAAACTGTTCTTGCTACTCCTCCTTGAGGATTTGAGAAACAGTGTCCTTGCCCTTGGAGTAGGTCTTCCAATTTCTATCTTGATTTCAGAACTAATCAGCCTAATAACCGCTAAAATTGTGGGACTAGGGATTATTGAACATCAATTTTCTCTATCTACTACAGCTCTACTCTATACAGTCATCGGCTTCCTAGCCGTAAAATTAGCTGTTTTTGTCCTTTTAAGTGCAAAAACAGCCAATAAGGAAATCGGAAACCTGCTTGCCTATTCTCCTTCTGGGATGAAGAAACTACTCCCCAAGGGGGTGTACCTTCTTGCTTCTGTCCTAGGGATTTTACTTCTTGGAACAGCCTATTACATGGGTATGAGTGGACGAGCTTGGGAGAGTGTCATAACCATGGGCATCACTGTTTTCTTGGGGACTCTAGGAACTATCCTCCTCTTCTTTGGTATGCGTTTATTTATAGACTTTTTGGTTAAGCTTGGAAGCAATCGAAAACTTCATGCCTATAATTTTAGACAGATTCAAGAATTAGTTATCCAGCGCTCAACTATACTGGCCATCTGCTCCCTCTTAATCTTCTCTGCCTTGTGCCTCTTTGGAGCAGGTGTTGCCATTGCAAGTGGCAATTCAGGCAATCAAATCCACGTATTGGATTATACATTCAGAGATAGCAAGCAGGATACAGATGAAAATCTTGATGTAAATACAGTAAAAAAAGAGCTTGAAGCAGCTGGACTGGCATCACAGTTTTCAAAGATTCTACAAATCAAAGTCGGCAAACCGAAAGAACACGAGTCCGTGTCCTTCGAAGAGATCATCAAGGAGTTGAAAAAGCAAAAAGGCAACAAGAACATGGAAATTTTGCTCCAAAGATTTAAACAGTCTACTACTTCCCACCTCATACCAGTTTCCGAATACAATGAACTTAGAAAGGCTGCCAATCTCCCTCCTCTAGAATTAACTAGCAAGGAAGCCTACTTGTATATGGGGAAAGATTTCCTGCCGGATGAGGGTCTCGTCAACTCTGTTCTGAAGACAAATCCTCAAATCAAAGTCATGGAAAATGATGTAAAATTGATTGGAGAGGTGGAGTCTTTACCGATTGTAACGGATCGTGAAATCACCCTCTCTGTTGCCCTCATAGTCCCAGATGAAGTCTTTATGAACTATACAGACGGTCACTACTCGAACTATGTCAGCGGTATCTTGGCTCCTGAGCTGGTCAAGGAAAAAGGCTTGATGAGAGCTATCTCAGATACCAATGAAAAGCTAAATCAAACCTCTCTTGGCTATGAAAGCTATATACAAAATATGGGAAGACAATTATTTTACATTATCTCTGCCAGCTATATCACCATCTATCTGGCTATCATCTTCCTTGTTGTCGCAAATACAATTATCGGCGTTCAGTTTTTGATGGGACAAAGACAATCCTACAGACGATACCAGACCTTAATCCATCTCGGAGCAAACTACGAAACTCTTTGTAAATCTTCGGAAAAGCAAATCAACTGGTATTTCGGTCTACCAATAGCCCTTGCACTTATCAGTAGTAGCTTCGGAGTGAGCTCCCTCCTCACAGGAATAATGCCTGCTAGCGCAAGAATGGTTATGGGGCAGAAATTCATCACAGCCATGCTGATAGTACTGCTCTTAGCTGGATTTGAAGTCATCTATATCAGAATTGTAAAGAAAAATAGCAACAAGTACTTATTGTCATTAATGGAACCCAAAAGAGATGAATAAGGTAGAATAAAATAGGAAAAGGAGGAACCGATATGAAGCATATTCTGGTTATTGAAGATGAAGCCTTGATTCGAGATGAAATTGTCATCTTGTTAGAGAAAGCAGGTTATCAAGTTGATAAGTTGACTGACTTCAAAGATACAAGCCAGCAAGTGCTGCAATACGATACGGATTTAATCATACTGGATTTGAATTTACCAGGAGAAACAGGTTTTCAAATTTGTAAAAATCTCAAGTCCAAACGCTCTGTGCCCATATTGGTTCTCACCTCCCGTGAACAACTAAAAGATGAGATTTACGCCCTAAAATTAGGGGCTGACGAGTACTTAACAAAACCTTTCAAGAAAGAAAGATTCTTGGCTCGTATAGAAAACATCTTGAAACGCTATGAAGGTAGACAAAATTTACTTGAAAAAGATAATTTCCTGCTGGATAGACAGACCTATACCCTTTATATCAATGGACACTCGATTTTACTCCCTCAAAATCAAGGGAAATTGTTAGAAACCTTATTAGTGGCAACTGATTCTGTCGTCACAAAAGAAGAACTAAGTATAAAACTGTGGAATACAACTGAGTTCATCGATGAAAATGCCCTACAAGTAAACATTGCAAGGCTGAAAAAGGTGATGAAACAGGCTGGCATTGCCCTTAAAGTCAAGTCCATCAGAGGTATTGGTTATAAGCTAGAAGAGGTCAGCCCAGATGAAACATAATCTAAAATATCTAGCTAGTTATCTGCCTTGGTTACTTGTTCTCTTAGCATTTGATTTATTTACAGCTGTCCTGCTTTGGCTTTCAGATGTGAGAATGTTTCAAGCTCTCATCCTTCTCTATATTTTAGCTACCGTCCTGCTTTTTTTCATCCTATCATTCTTACTTATAAGAAAAGAAAGAAAAAAATCCGCTGCTTATAAATCCTTCATAGCCAATCCTAAGATCGATACTGAGCTTGAATTATTGAATCTATCAAGTTCCTCAGAGAAAGAAAGCATTGAAAAAATAGCAGATACACTTTATCAAAAGCAGGCTCAAATAGGAAAACTCAGCTCATTACTAGTCGAGTACGAGGATTATGTTGAAAAATGGGCGCATGAGATTAAACTTCCTTTATCGCTTCTTTCCCTCCTTTTAGACAATCAAAGTGACCAACTACCTGAGGATACTGCTTTCAAATTGGACTATGTGAAAAATCAAATCCAAGGAAATGTATCACAGATCCTATTCTACTACAGGGTGAAAAGTGAGAAAAATGATTTTCTATTTGAAGACCTTGACCTAGAAGAGTGTATCCAAGATCTTTTGGAGAACTTTGATCCCTTGCTCAAAGAAAAGAATTTTACGATTAAGTTAGAGAACATACAAGGAATCTGCTACACTGATCAACGCAGTTTTGGATTTATCCTGTCTCAAATACTAGCCAACGCCCTTAAATATAGCTCTGACAAACCAGAACTCAAGATTTCTATGTCAAGTGACAAGGGGCGCAAAACCCTGATTATTAGGGATAATGGGTGTGGAGTTAAAGCTTGCGACCTCCCTCATATCTTTGAAAAAGGATTTACAGGTGATTCAGGAGAGACAAGGAAAAAATCAACAGGCATGGGTCTCTATCTTGTCAAACAATTAGCAGATGCTTTAAAAATCGAAATCACAGTAAAATCCGAATGGATGCAAGGCTTTGAAATCTCTCTTTCTATTTAGTCATTTTTCGATTCAGAAAATTGCCTAATCATAGGAAGCACATATTTTATACCAAAAAGGAAAACTGTACTGACCCCTAAAAGTTGGACAAATAATTATTGCAAGGATTTAGTTCTGTATTGCACAGGGCTAAGTCCTTTTAGTTTGACTTTAATTCGTTTGTTGTTTTAGTTCTGAAGAATAATAACGATTCAGCCCTTTCTTGACGATATCTATGCCATAACGGTCAATAAATTTCATCATGTACTTTAGACCAGAAACATCCACACCAAATCTTTTCGAAAGCTGTTTGAAGCTTTGTCCTTGCTTTCTTAGTTCATAAATCTGAACTTTATCTTCATAATTCAATTTCATAATAAAACACCCCAAAAGTTAGATTTTTTCTGTCTAACTTTTGGGGTGCAGTTCAAATTTGTGATGGCATTTTAATATTTCATGATGATTCTTACCAGAAAAACTTTCGATAAATTTTAGCAATCGTTAAAAAGATAGCATAAAGTACGCCTAAGATAGTTAAAACTATTTTTCCAGTAGTCACTTCTGAACCAATAATCAATATATGAAAGAGAGGAGCGAGACCAGTACACACATATATCAAATAAACAATAACATTTATTTCACCAATCCCAGCAATAAAGTCTTTCATTTTTATTTTCATTTACCTTCTCCAATAATCTACTTTTAATTTAAGTATATTATAAATTTCAGAAAATTAAAAGAATGTTCTGATTAAATGATCATTTTCCCAATATCATATACTGATGAATTCTGTCAATCCCGATGTAGAACTATAAAAAAACAGTAAAACCACTTGGTTCTACTGTTTCATTTTTAAAAAGTTTGACGTTTAGCTTTGCGCTCTGCACGTCCACGGGCACGACTTTCTGCCCGCTTAGTCTTCCGGCGTTTTTCATCGACCGCCCATTGGATTTTCTTCTTATAACCTGGTTTAACTTTTTTCTTTTTCTTTTTAACCAAGCCAATCATTTCGATATCCAGTTTTTCTTGTTTTTTCTCACGATTGGCACGACGGTCACGGTCATAAGTGTCTTGGAACTCTCCATCTTTAACAACCTTAGGTACAAACTTGATTCCTAATTTCTCTAACTCACGAATATCAGAGTCATCGCTTGGCTGATAAAGGGTAATGGCTGTACCTGGTAGACCATTACGTCCAGTTCGTCCAACACGGTGAACAAAGAAGGACAAGTCTTGTGGAATGGCATCATTGATAACGTGGCTGACACCTTCGATGTCAATCCCACGCGCAGCTAGGTCAGTTGCTACGATATACTCAAAATCAAGATTTTTCACCTGATTCATGATCCGTTTGCGTTCACGAGGTGCAATATCCCCATGAATCTTAGCCACCTTTAATCCTTGAGCTGTTAGGTAGCTGTGCAATTCATCCGCACGAGTTTTTGTATTGACAAAAATCATGGCGAGATACGGCTGCATGACTTGAGTCAACTCATAAATCTGAGCGTTCTTGTCACGACCCTTTGTCGAAATCAACCAGTTGTCAATGGTATCAGAGATAACTGTCTTGGTCTTGATCTTTTCCATGACAGGATTTGACAAGTACTTTTTCAAGAATGGTTGTAATTTTTGTGGGATAGTCGCTGAAAAGACCATAAACTGCAAGTCTTTCGGAAGACTTCCTGCAATCTTATCAACTGTTTCCAAGAATCCCATATCCAAGGTCATGTCAGCTTCATCGACTACAAAGGTCTTAGCCTTGTGAATAGCAAGGTCACCAGACTTGACCAAATCATAGATACGACCTGGTGTTCCGATTACGATATGTGGTTGATTACTTGCTAGTTTGTCAATCTGACGGGCCTTGTCTGTACCACCAACATAGTTCACAACACGAATCTCAACATCTGAATGTGATGCGATCTGACGAGCCGCTTGGTAAATCTGAGTCGCTAATTCACGACTTGGAGCTGTGATAACTGCCTGCACGCTATCGCTCTCTTCATCCAACTGTTGGAAAATCGGTAACAAGAAAGTATGAGTCTTCCCTGAACCTGTTTTTGATTCACCAACCAAGTCACGACCTGCCAGGACAATAGGAATCAACTTTTCCTGCACCTCGGTAGGAGTCGTAAATTTCAACTCCTCCAAGGCTTCTTCTATATATTTTTTAAATTTAAATTGTGTAAATGACATAATTTCCTCGATTCTATCTATCTACTTATTATACCATAATTTAGTCTATTACAGGGGTTGGATTTCCGTCAAGAATAATACCATGAACATTTTAACAACCAAGTATACATAAGAAACACTCCTAGTTACCATGAACAAGGAGTGTTATAGGATTATTTGAGCTTCCACTCTTCTCTCAGCCATTCACATAAATGATGATAGCGTTGGTCAAGAGCTTCATGATGCCCATAAGCATCAAATGTAGAATAGGTTGAGGGAACTTTCTCTGAAATCAGTTCATGTAGGTCCCTTGCAAAAACAGGAGCCTTAGATAGGCGGTTGGAATGATTGGCACCTTCTATCTGACCATTTTGCAGATAAATCAGGCTTTGACTCTGTATCAGCTCATGTTCCCTACAAAAGTCTGTAAAGTCTGGATACCAGAAAGAACCACAGATAGAAAAGATACAGGTTGCAGGAAGATGACTACTATAGAGACTATAGACAGCAGCAAGACCACCCAGTGAATAACCACCATAAGCAATCCTGTTTTCATCTATCAAGTAGTCTCTTTTTAGACTCGTTAGAATTCCTTGAAAGAGCTTCTCATGGTAGGCATCTACCTTCCCACCGAAATCTAGTGCCCCTTCTTTCAAAGCAACAGCTTTCCAAGGTGTAAAGTCGTCCAGACGATTTTCTGGAATTAAACCTACTAAAATTACAGATTGGGACAGGTCTGACAAATAATCTAGTTCCCCATCATTTAAAAGCACAACTGGATAGGCTTGTTGAGGTTCATAGTTTGAAGGAAGACTGACCCTAACTCGAATCCCTTCCCAGTTAAACTCCTTATTTCTTGATAAAGTCATTGATTTTTTCAAGGGAATCAATCACTGCAGGACCGTAGTCCATCAACTCATCGTAAGAGATAGTCATGATTTTTTGATTTTTGATTGCTGGTACATTTTCCAAAACAGCATTTGCCTTCATCAAATCCACTGCTTTTTCATCCAACTTTTGATTACGGTCGCTGGTTACATAGATAATCAACTCTGGATCCATTGACACTAGATTTTCCAGAGTCAAGCCAGAAGTTCCTGTTGCAACATTGGTATAACCAAGTTGGTTAAGCAAGCTTTCTTGAAGGGCTGACTTGTAAGCGCCAAAGGTTTCATCGTTATAAGCAACCATAATCAAAGCTTTTTTCTTTTCACCCTGTGTTTCTGGATTGGCTTTTTTAACCGCATCGATTTTAGCTTGCAATTGTTCTGCGTATTGGTTTGCCTTGTCTTGGACATTGAAAATGGTACCAAGATTCTTCACGTCTTCTACGATATTTCCTAAATCTTGTTGGATAGTTGAAAGTGAAGCTTTTTGTGTATAAACAGGGATTTTATTTTCATTCCAAGCGCTAATAGTTCCCATTGACTTTTCAGAGAACATCATGTTGCGTCCCATCAAGGCATCTGGTTCATAAGAAAGAACCGTTTCTTGTGAGACAGATTTTTTATCACCAATATGAGGGATGGCTTCAATTGCTTCCTTGTATTTACCAGTTACCGCATTATCAGGATTGAGCATACCGGCAATTTTATCTTGCAAACCGAGTTCAAGTAGGATTTCAGTTGTTGAGAGGTTGTTGGTGATGACCTTTTCAGGTGCCTTTTCAAATACTTGTTCGACTTCGTTTCCTTTAGCATCATAAGTTTTGATAGTTACAGGATAGCTGGTTTCTGTATTAGCTTTTTGACTAGCTTCTGTTGTAGCTGGTGCAGATGATGTTTCTTTAGATGCGTTACCACAAGCTGCCAAAGATAAGGCAGCTACTGTTACAAGTAAAATACTAAGTGTTTTTTTCATGTTTTTATTTTCCTTTTTAATGTTTATAAATAGTGAATCATGGCTTGCTGATCTTCTGTCCAAGTTACCTTACTTTGAACGCCATAGACAGCCTGCAATGACTCGGGTGTGATGGTCTCTTTTGGAGTACCTTGGTAAACAATCTCCCCTTCTTTCATTAGGTAGAGATAGTCTGAATAGCGACAAGCCAGCTGAATATCATGCAAGACAGCTAGCACATTGATCTGAAGATTTTTGACAATGGTCAATAAGTCTAGCTGATACTTGATATCCAAATGATTGGTCGGCTCATCTAAGAGCAAGAGGGTCGGTTCTTGGGCCAAGGCGCGTGCTAACAGAACCCGCTGCTTCTCTCCTCCTGACAAAGAAGAGTAGAGTCGATTTCTCTTTTCAAGCATATCTACCTTGACCAAAGCATCCTCAACCAAAGCAAAGTCTCTGTCTTTTTCCTTTTGCAAGAAAGAGAGATGAGGAGTTCTGCCCAGCATGACAATCTCCTCAACCGTACAATCAAACTGAAGTTGATTAAACTGCGTGATGACTGCCATCTGCTTTGCCGTTTCTTTGACGCTCATTTGGTCTAGAGGCTTCCCATCTAAAGAAATCAAGCCCTGATTCGGCTTTTCCTGTCGATAGAAGAGTTTCAGCAAGCTGGTCTTTCCACTTCCATTTGGTCCCAAAATAGTATGAAATTGGTTTCCCTCAAGTTTAAGAGAGACTCCTTTGAGAATCTTTTTTTCTCCGATTCCAAAGTGAATATCCTGGCAAGTTAAGTCCATATCAGACCTTCACCTCCCTTCGTCTACTTGCAACCATGTAGATAAAGAAAGGTGCACCTACTAGGGCCGTGAAAATTCCAATCGGTAGTTCAGCATTTTGTATCAAAACGCGAGCAAAGACATCTGCCCAGACGACAAAGAGGGCTCCTAGTAATGTTGCAATTGGAAAAAGCCTTCTATAATTTGTACCAATCAAACTTCGGGCCAAATGTGGTGTAATCAAACCGACAAAACCGATGATCCCACAAGTCGAAACTAGGACTGCCGTCATCACAGCTACAATCGTCACATAGAGATACCAATAAAAACGCAAGGGAATTCCCAAAGTCAAAGCCGCCTCATCTCCCATCATCATGGCATTGAAAACACGATATTGTGTAGAGAAAAATAAAAAAGCGATTCCCACAATTATAGTTGGTAAGGTTAAGTGTCCCCAAGAGGTTCCCGCTAAAGAACCCATGGTCCAAAACTTGATGGTCATAACGCTATCAGCATTGGCCCCAATAGAGATAATAAAGTTTGAAAAAGCCAAAAATAGTGCATTCACTACCGTACCCGATAAGATTAAGCTAGAAGTTGTCATCCTGCCCTGCATAGACGCAATGAGAAGAACTGCAACTGTTGCTAAAATCGCTCCGAAGAAAGAACCTAGACCAATCATGACCTTAAACCCAAGAATGATACTTAAAGTCGCACCAAAGGTTGCCCCAGCAGAAATTCCTAATACATAGGGCTCTGCTATTGGATTGTTGACTGTTGACTGCATGACACTACCACACATGGAAAGGCCAGCACCCACAATTAAAGCAAGAAAAACCCGTGGCAATCTCATATTCCAGACAATCGCAAGTGTCGACTTCGAAAGGTCTCCAATATCCAACGGAGCTCCCATCTTACTTAATATAATCCGATAGGTATCGCTCAAACTAATTTGAACTGAACCCATAGAAACAGCTAGAAACAGAGAGATTCCCAATACTCCTAGCAAAAAAGCGAGGAGAAAAAAATATCGTAGGTTTTGATGGCTTCCAGAAAATTTGGAAAGCATGAAACCCTCCCTTTATCAAAGATTAAAAATTTAGACAATTTTCATAAATTAGTATACCACATTTCCAAAGCCGGGACAAGACTAGAAAAATATAGAAATAAGCCCTCTGAATTCAGAGGGCGATTTGAGCTCGGGCTAAAATCCAGAAAAAACAAAAAGACTACTCAATCGAGAAGCCTTATTTCAAGATATGCTCGATTGAACACGGTCTAAGCACTTGGCAAAAAATAAAAAGCCCCCTGAATTCAGAGGGCTCTATTCTTGCTGGATAAAACGTTTATAGACTAGGCGGCAAGCCGAAGATTGTACTGATGGTACATCGAGGCAAAGCCAACGAAGTATAGAAACGTTTTAGACGCAAGATTAGCGACGAAGTCCAAGAGAGTTGATCAACTCACGGTAACGGTTAACGTCGTTTTCACGCAAGTATGCAAGCAAGTTACGACGGCGACCGATTTTCTTCATCAATCCACGGTAAGTAGCGTGGTCTTTTTTGTGTTGTTTGATGTGTTCGTTAAGGTGGTTGATTTCCCAAGTAAGGACAGCAACTTGAACCTCTACTGAACCTGTATCACCTTCGTGACGTGCATATTGTGCAATGATTTCATTTTTTTTCTCTTTTGAGATTGCCATGATGTTTCTCCTTTTTATTTGGCTTCATCCGAGTGACAGGTTGGCATGCCTGTAACCAAGAAGAAGTTATTTGTCTTTACGACATTTCTTATTCTACCAATAACTAAGTTCTTTGTCAACTGATTTACTATTCTTACCGCAAAAGTGCTATAATAGTTATAGGAAGGATATCTAAGTTGACATCTTGAAAAGAGAGGTGATTACCATGCGTAAATTCTCGCAATATCTCCCCTACTATCTGGTCATATTTTTCTTTTATTGGCCACTTTATGAGCTGTTATTATGGTCAATTACTGAAAATTATATCTTAAAGGAGCTCACCATCGGCAACGTTATTATCTTCTCTCCACTGGTGACTTTCATAGTATCACTATTCTACTCTTATCGTTTCAAGTTCTCAGTTTGGTGGTTAATTGGAGTTGGCTTGCTCTTTTGCTTTACCATCATTACTTTCGGAGAATTTATCCTTCTCTACTTCCTAGCCTATGAAATCTTTGCCCTCGCGGGTATGGCTGTCGGTGTAGCTATTAAGAATCTAGTGCAAAAACTGAAAAGGAAAAAACTTTCACAAAATCCTTGAAAAATCTCACAATCATGCTATAATAATGCATAGAGACAAGTCACTTAGACCCTTTCTACCAGAGAGTGCGTGGTTGCTGAGAACGCATAGGAAGACTATACTGATACTACTCTACTGACTTTTATGCAAACATAAAACGGTGGCCACGTTAGAGCCAATCAGAGGTGTCCCTCTTTTTTGAGGAACATAAATGAAGGTGGAACCACGTTGCGACGTCCTTTTTAGGATGTCGCTTTTTGTTTGGAGAACTATTATTTCTGGCTTAGGATAGAATATAAACAAAAATTGAATATGGAGGTTGATATGAAGAAAGTATTGCCCTGGGTGATTACCTGTATCTACCTAATAGTCTATGTATGGCTAATGAAAACTCTTAGTCTATGGGGCTTGGAGTACATTGTTGTCTTTTCATTTTTTGCATTTGTTCCTCTTATACCATTTCTTGCTCCTTTTCTCGGTATCTTAATGTTTTTTAAGAAAAAGAGACTCGTTATAGCAGGATATCTTCTAAGTCTTACTGCTGGGATTTATCTGTTCAATGCACTAAGAAGCTATCCGATAAGGATATACATGAGTGGTGAAATGACTGATGAGCAATATTTGTCTTTAATCCTTTCCTTGGTAAGTTATTTACTTATTTCTACAGTTTGTTTTATTTGTAGAATGAAAATGTTAAAGCATCATTCAGTTAGATAAGCAAATATTATTGTTCTTTATAACTAACCCATCTCTATTTCTTCAAACCTCTATTTTAAAATACGATAAATTTTTAAGGAGAAAATCATGATTAAGATTACTTTCCCAGATGGCGCTGTTCGTGAATTCGAATCTGGCGTTACAACTTTTGAAATTGCTCAATCCATCAGCAATTCTCTAGCTAAAAAAGCTCTTGCTGGTAAATTCAACGGCAAACTCATCGACACTACTCGTGCGATCACTGAAGATGGAAGCATCGAAATCGTGACACCTGATCACGAAGATGCATTGGATATCTTGCGTCACTCAGCGGCACACTTGTTTGCCCAAGCAGCTCGTCGTCTCTTCCCAGACATTCACTTGGGTGTTGGTCCAGCTATCGAAGATGGTTTCTACTACGATACTGATAACCAAGCTGGTCAAATCTCTAACGAAGACCTTCCTCGTATCGAAGAAGAAATGCAAAAAATCGTTAAAGAAAACTTCCCATCTATTCGTGAAGAAGTGACTAAAGACGAGGCGCGTGAAATCTTCAAAAACGACCCTTACAAGTTGGAATTGATCGAGGAACACTCAGAAGACGAGGGTGGTTTGACTATCTACCGTCAGGGTGAATACGTGGACCTCTGCCGTGGACCTCACGTCCCTTCAACAGGCCGCATCCAAATCTTCCACCTTCTCCATGTAGCTGGTGCTTACTGGCGCGGAAATAGCGACAACGCTATGATGCAACGGATCTATGGTACAGCTTGGTTCGACAAGAAAGACTTGAAGAACTACCTTCAAATGCGTGAAGAAGCCAAAGAACGTGACCACCGTAAACTTGGTAAAGAGCTTGATCTCTTTATGATTTCTCAAGAAGTTGGTCAAGGTCTTCCATTCTGGCTGCCAAATGGGGCGACTATCCGTCGTGAGTTAGAACGCTACATCGTCGATAAAGAGTTGGCTTCTGGCTACCAACACGTTTACACTCCACCACTTGCTTCTGTTGAACTTTACAAGACTTCTGGTCACTGGGATCACTACCAAGAGGACATGTTCCCAACTATGGACATGGGGGACGGTGAAGAATTTGTCCTTCGTCCAATGAACTGCCCACACCACATCCAAGTCTTTAAACACCATGTACACTCATACCGTGAGTTGCCAATCCGTATCGCTGAAATCGGGATGATGCACCGCTATGAGAAATCAGGTGCTTTGACTGGTCTTCAGCGTGTGCGTGAAATGTCTCTTAACGACGGTCACCTCTTTGTGACTCCAGAACAAATCCAAGAAGAATTCCAACGTGCCCTTCAGTTGATTATTGATGTATATGGGGACTTCAACCTAAACGAATACCGCTTCCGCCTCTCTCTTCGTGACCCTCAAGATACTCACAAATACTTTGATAACGATGAGATGTGGGAAAATGCTCAAACTATGCTTCGTGCAGCCCTTGACGAGATGGGCGTAGATTACTTTGAGGCTGAAGGGGAAGCTGCCTTCTACGGACCAAAATTGGACATCCAGGTGAAGACAGCCCTTGGTAAAGAAGAAACCCTTTCTACCATCCAGCTTGACTTCTTGCTTCCAGAACGCTTCGACCTTAAATACATCGGAGCTGATGGTGAAGAACACCGTCCAGTTATGATTCACCGTGGTGTTATCTCAACCATGGAACGCTTTACAGCTATCTTGATTGAAAACTACAAAGGTGCTTTCCCAACTTGGCTTGCACCTCACCAAGTGACTCTTATCCCAGTTTCTAACGAAAAACACGTAGACTACGCTTGGGAAGTAGCTAAGAAACTCCGTGACCGTGGTGTTCGTGCCGATGTGGATGAACGCAATGAAAAAATGCAGTTCAAGATCCGTGCTTCTCAAACTCAAAAAATTCCTTACCAATTGATCGTTGGTGACAAGGAAATGGAAGAGCAAGCCGTAAACGTTCGCCGTTATGGTCAAAAAGAAACTGAAACTATGCCAGTAGATGCATTTGTAGAATTGATTCTCGCAGATATTGCCAACAAATCACGAGTTGAAAAATAAACCATATAATCTGGGACAAAATCCCAGCCACTAAAAAAGCAACAACTATTTCAGTTGTTGCTTTTTTATATTTTGATTAAGCTGAGCTAGTAGTGATTGGTCAAACCACCACAAATAGTATCCTCATCAACGATCCTTTCTATCCACTATCTTTTGGATATAGGATATTCTCCCAAGATTTGCTTCCTCGAGTTAGATAAGTTGACTATCCTCAGTCCTTGTCTGCCTCATTTTCTTTTACGAAATCTTTTGGTGAATCTTTTTCAGAGAGTTTTTGGTCGATATACTTGTCAATGTTTTCGTAAAATTCCTTGATCGTCTCACTATCTAATTTTGTCGAATTGTTGAATTGCTTGACTTTCAATTGAACAGATTGAATACCGTAAGAGGCTTGTTTTTGGCGAATGGTTTCTAATTCTTCTTCTGAAATCGGATCTCCAACAACCGTCAAGACCAATTCATTATTACTTGACTTGTAGACTTGATTAATGACCGTATGATTGGCGAACTCATTTCCTACAAACTGTTTGATTCCTTCTTTTCGCGCTTGATCCATCGTCAGAGTGACTGCTGAATAGCTGGCTGGAAGGACCAATAATACAATCAAGGATATCAATCCAATTTTCATTTTAATGTTTAGCTCATTAAATGAACTTAAGGGAGATTTTCTCATCAAAAATCTTGTTCCAACAATGTTGATTAGCATGATAAAGACACAGTTGATCAAGAAAAGATAAAGAGCCCCAAATAAAAATCGTACATTTCCATTAGCTAAACCATATCCTGCAGTGCAGATAGGTGGCATCAGAGCTGTTGCGATGGCTACTCCTGGTACGATATTGTTTGCTTCTTTTTTCCTTGAACCAATAAAACCTGCTATCCCACCAGCAATAGCAATGAGAACATCCCAAATGGTTGGAGAGGTTCGTGCAATCAACTCGCTACTTGCATAAGATAAGGGAGAAATCCAGAAATACAGAGTCGATACAAGCAAACTGACCAATACTTGAGTAAATAAAACCTGTAGAGATTGCTTAATTAAACGCGTATCAAAAATAGCTAAACCGAATCCCAGTCCAACAATCGGTGTCATAAGAGGGGAAATCAGCATGGCTCCAATAACGACAGCTGTTGAATTCATATTTAGACCTATAGAGGCAATAAAAATCGAACACATCAAAATCAGTGTATCTCTTAATCGAACATGAAGATCATCATATAGTTTCTCACGGTATTCACGTGTTGAATAGTTTCCGGACATTGGTTACTCCTTTTATTTCATATAATCTTGTTTCTGCATGGATGATGGTAGAGAGACATCTGTCCAATATTACATATTTTTAATTCTCACCTGTCATTCTTTTGAAAATAATCCTTTAAATATCCATCAGTCCATCCTTGATATTATATCAAAAATTTTACAACCTTTCTCTGAAGAAATCAATTCATTTAAAAGATAGAGAAAGGAAGAAATTTTTGTATCCTTATCCGAAGAAGAAGAAAAACGATATCTCCTCTGAAAGTAGATACCGTTTTAATGTTTAAACATGGTGAGTTTGTAGCAGCAATCCTAGCTGATATCGCCAACAAATCGCGTGTTGAGAAATAAACCATTTAACCTGGAACAAAATCTCAGCCACCTAAAAAGCAACAACTATTTCAGTTGTTGCTTTTTTGATGCTTCTGTCTCTATATTTGAACAATCTTGCGATAGCTTCTTGAAGTAATCATAAAGATTAGGACATAAACTAAAGCAAAGATACCACAAATAGAAAGTGTTACGCTTAACATCATAGCTGTATCTACTACCCCAATAACCTTGAGAATTAAGCTCAACATATGATAGGCAAATGCCAAGTGAAGAAAGGCAAAGATTACAGGGAGGAAGAAGACGGTCAAGACCTGCTTGTTAATAGTTTGCTTGATTTGTTTTTGGTCCAAACCTACTTTTTGCAGGATGACAAAGCGTTCACGGTCTTCATAACCTTCTGAGATTTGTTTATAGTAGATGACCAGAACAGTTCCGACCATAAAGATAATGGATAGGAAAATACCGATAAAGAAAACACCACCAAAGAGGGCACTCATCTGAGCACTAGCATCTGATAGATTACTACCATAAACATAGCTACCTTCAGTGTTTAATTGAGCATTAAACTTTTGTAGATATTTTTCATACTCGTCAGCGACCTTGAGTTGTTCTTCTTCGCTGGCATTTACATTCATGCCACCGTAAAACTGATTATAGATAGCCGAATCTGGGAATTGATCCAAAAAGGCTTGTAAATCAGGCACAACAAGGTAATTGTAATCAGCAGTCAAAATATTAAACTGATTTGGGACATGGTTGACAATGAAATCTTTATTAAATTCTTCTTTTACAGAAAATTGATGATCATTTAGAGTTAGAGCCTTCTGTTCTTTAACTCCCTCATTCTTTGCAAAGAGTCCGACCTCATTTCCTGATAGAGACAGTTTTTGACCAGTCATATTTTCATAATCTTTTTGGTCAAATACCATGAAAACTGTTGTGGGTTGGACACGGTTTTGTCCTTTTTCAAAAATGGTTAACTTAGTTCCTTCTTGGTTCGCAACACCAAAGTAAGTATAACGAAGCACTTCTTTCTCTTTAATCGTATAACCTTTGTCACTTGCAAACTGGCTCAAGAGTTTGTCCAAATCTTCTTTTTCAACATTTTGCCCTGAAACCCCAAAATCATGAGGATTTAGAACTTTTTTAAAGCTTTCTGAGGCATTGAAAATACTAGTCGCTGCTGACATGGTTACCAAAACCATGGTTGACAAAATTGCGATAGTTGCCAGTCCAACCGCATTTTTCTTCATACGGAAAATCAAGTTAGACACTGAGATGAGATTATTTGGTTGGTAATAATATTTCTTTTTTTTCTTCAAGATTTGTAGAAAAACTGTAATCCCTGCATTAAACAAGAGATAGGTCCCAAAGATAACTAGTAAAACAGCTAGGAAGAAAGTTGTGAGAGCTGTAAGGGGATCTTTTACCGTAAGGGCAAGATAATAGCCAATCCCTAAACTAATCGAACCAAGAATAGTTTGGAGAGGTAGGAAACGACCTTTTTTCTCACCACTAGCTTTCTCACGTGAGAGCTGGAGGGCATTCATACGGGCGATTCGAAGGGCATTTAGGAACATGAGGCCTAGGAAAATCAAGCCAAAAACAACAAGTACTGTAATGACAACTTTCATCTGGAAGGTAGCGACCAGTTCAACCTTTAATTTCATCAGTTTGAGCAAGAAAGCGAAAATCAGATTGTCAAAGAGGGCACCAATCCCAATCCCAGCAGTGACTGTTACAAGCCCAAATATCAAGAGTTCCTTAAAAGTCATACTAATCAGATGGCGCTTCTCCAAGCCCAACATGCCATAAATTCCTAGTTCCTTAGAACGATTTTTCATGACAAAACTATTGGCATAGAGGACGATAATGGCTGACGCAAGGGTGACGACAAACATACCAAATCCAAGAGTAGCTTGAATCGTTTCACCTCCACGGATTTCTGCAATCTTTGGATTGAAGGTTAGAGAGTAAAAGAGATAGGTGACGGTGACTGCCAAGAGAACAGCCAGTGCAAAGGGATAATAGAGTTTGTGGTTTTTGATTAAGTTGGAAATGGCCAACTTATTGGTTAATCGAAACATACTAGTTCACCTCACTTGCCATAACAGTCAAGGTGTCAGAGATTTCTTGGAACATCTGACGCTCTGTCTTGTCTCCACGGTAAATTTGGTTGTAAAGAATGCCGTCCTTGATAAAGAGAACACGCTTGGCCCTGCTGGCCGCTGCCGTTGAGTGGGTTACCATGAGAATGGTTTGGCCACGTTCATTGATTTCATCAAAAACATCGAGTAAGGCTGCCGATGACTTGGAATCAAGGGCTCCTGTTGGTTCATCAGCAAGGAGAATTTCTGGTTCTGTGATGATGGCGCGTGCAACTGCTACACGTTGTTTTTGTCCACCAGAAATTTCATAAGGGTACTTCTCCTGCAATTGATTGATGCCAAGATTTTCAGCTGTTACCACCAATTTTTTCATCATTTCTGTAATAGGCTTTCTAGACAATACCAATGGGAGTAAGATATTGTCTTTAACAGAAAGCGTATCTAACAAATTGAAGTCTTGGAAGACAAAGCCTAACTTTTCACGACGGAAGCTTGATGCTTCAGAATTTTTAATGGTAGCTGTGTCTGTTCCGTTTAGGAAGACCTGACCACGAGTTGGTTTGTCAAGCATAGCGAGAATATTGAGTAAAGTAGATTTCCCAGAACCAGACTCACCCATGATGGCAACATAGTCGCCTTTTTCTACAGTAAAATGAATATCTTTCAGGGCTTCTACTTGGTTGCCTTGGAAACGTGTTTTATAAATCTTTTGAACGTGTTTTACATCTAATAGTGTCATGATAATCTCCTTTTTAATATCCCATTAATTGAAACTGAGCCTGCATAATAGCGCAACCGAGCTGAACACGCTCAATCTCTTTTGGACTTGGTTTACTTGTTTGTTTCTTTTGTAAGATTGTTTTCATAGTTTTGCTCCTTTATCTTTATGCTATAAGTTTACTCCAAATGAAGATAGCTTGCCATAACATAACCTTACAAAAGAGGTCTGTAATCTTACATTTTTGTAAGATTACAATTTTTTATCTGATTGAAGCCTGCTTTCTTACCTTAAAAAAGGTCTAAAGAAGAGCCTGAAAGGATTCTTCCAAGCTCTTAGCAATTCTTTTCATTCGATCAGTAGGTTTACTTCTGAAAACTTGATACGCACAATCGTACCTTGACCAAGTTCAGATTCAATACGGATTTGATGTCCTAATTCTTGGCTGATTTTTTGTGTCAAGTAGAGTCCAAGACCAGATGACTGCTGGGTCATACGACCATTGTAGCCTGAAAATCCGCGTTCAAAAACTCGCAATTGATCACTGTTTTTAATGCCAATCCCAGTATCTTTGATGCAAAGTTCTTGACCGTCCATATAGATCTCAATTCCACCTTCATTTGTGTATTTGAGGCTATTTGAAAGGATTTGTTCAATAACTACTAACAGCCATTTTTTATCCGTCACAATGCTTCTATCCAAGTCATGCAGATTAACACTTAAACCTTTCTGGATAAAGAAAATGGCATATTTGCGAATGACTTCCTTGACCAGATCTTCTATATTTTCTTTTTTCAAAACCAAATCATCATGGAAGCTTTCTAAGCGTAGGTATTGCAAAACCAAGTTGGTATAAGAATCAATTTTGAAAATTTCTTGTTCCAATTGTCGCTTAAGCTCTCGTTCAGAAACTTCTGCCACTAATAGACGGGTTGCTGCTATGGGGGTCTTGATTTGATGCACCCACAAGGTATAGTAGTCTAGTAAATCTGTTAGCTTGCTTTCCGCTTCTGATTTCTTTTGATAAAGCTCAGCTTCGCGTTCGTCCAATTTTTCTGCTAGAGCACATTCCAAAGGAGATTTTGGTTCTCTTTCAGAATAAAGCATTTCCTTACGATAAACTTCTGCTTCTACTAGGATATCCCAGATGAAAAATAAAAAGGTTAGAAAACTACAAAGCAGAAAGAAGTAAAGAAAGTAAGAACCTAGATTTGTAAATAAAATGTGAAAGGCGAGGGCAAGGCAGCTAATCAAAAAAATGAAGACTAGAAGACGAATCCGTGAGCGAAGATAGGCTAGAAAAAATTGTCTCCAATTAAGCATGTTTTAACCCGTATCCTATCCCTTTCTTGGTCTCAATAAATCCTACCAAACCTTGCTCTTCCAGTTTCTTACGCAAGCGCGCAACATTAACAGAAAGAGTATTATCGTCGATGAAAAAGTCACTATTCCAGAGTTCTCGCATCAGATCATCACGCGCTACAATATTGCCCGCATGTTCAAATAAGACACGCAGGATTTGAAATTCATTCTTTGTCAACGTGATTGCTTGTCCCTCAACATGCACATCCATAGACTTGGTATTGAGGATAACTCCTGCATACTCTAAGAGACTTTCATCCCGCCCAAACTCATAGGAGCGACGTAACAAGCCCTGCACCTTGGCTATGAGGACCTGCTGGTCAAAAGGCTTGGTCACAAAATCGTCTGCTCCCATATTAATAGCCATCACGATGTCCATAGCCTGGTCTCTTGAAGACAGAAACATAATAGGAACCTTGGAAATCTTGCGAATTTCCTGACACCAATGATAACCATTGAAGAGAGGCAATCCAATATCCATCAGGACCAGATGAGGCTCAGTCTGAACAAATAGCGTCAGAACTTCCATAAAGTCTTCTACCATGACTACTTCAAATCCCCATTCGGAGAGCATTTTCCCAACTTGCTGACGGATTACTGGATCATCTTCTACTAGTAAAATCTTATGCATCTGCTCCTCCTTTTTTTATATTATAGCAAAATTCTTCTGACTACTAGCGAAATTGATGCAAATCTGATATGATAAAAGTTAAGAAAGGAATTCTCATGGCCAATATTTTTGACTATCTAACTGATGTTCAATACGATTCTTTTTATGATGTTCCCTTAAATGAACTGGATGTACTTGCTTTGACAGAGCTGACTTATCTTCCTTTTGATAACTTATTAGACCAATCCGTCAATCGTTTAAGCGATGTCGCAACACGTGTCCCACGAGAAAGCACCATGTTGACCAATAAAGAACGTCTACAACTCTTAGACCAACTCTCCCAACACAAGCGTTTTAAAAATAGCAAGCTTTCTAACTTTGTTAATGATATTGATGTAGAACTCCAAAAACAATTCGCTGCTATGACTTATCGTCTGAATCTAGATACCTATCTCATTGTCTTTCGTGGCACAGACGACAGTATTATTGGCTGGAAGGAAGATTTCCATATGACCTATATGAAGGAAATCCCTGCCCAAAAACATGCTCTTGAATACTTGGAGGATTTCTTTACCCAACATCCAAAACAAAAAGTCATGGTTGCTGGACATTCTAAAGGTGGAAATCTAGCCGTCTATGCTGCAAGTCAAATCCAACCTGAATTGCAAGAAAAAATATCTGCAGTTTATACTTACGATGCCCCTGGCTTGCAGGCTCATCTGACTGAAACCACTGGTTATCAAGATGTTATTCCAAAAATTCGCCGCTATGTCCCACAGGGATCTGTCATTGGCATGATGCTAGAAGTCCCTGATACTCCTATTGTTGTGCGCAGTCTGGCCTTAGGTGGTATCGCTCAACACAATACTTTCAGCTGGCTAACTGAAGGACACCACTTTGTCCAACTAGAGGCCATCAGTAGCGAAAGTCTCCAAATCAAAGACACTCTTAAAGAATGGGTGGATAGTGTTCCCGATGAGGAATTAGAGCTCTACTTTGATCTCTTCTTTGGAACCATCCTAGAGTCTGGAATTAGCTCCATTAATGAACTATCTTCAAAAAACGCGATCGAACATGTTCGACAACTTGTTTCCCAGGCACAAACTCTAGAGCCCGAGCAAGTTGAAATCTTAAAAAATCTGACACAACTCCTACTGGATGCCCGCTTCCAAGCCTGGAAAAATCATTTTTAATGAATTAAAAAGTCCCTTCTTTTATGGAGGGACTTTCTTATTGATCGATTCCTTATTTTGTGCTTCTGTGTTATACTAGAAATTGTAAATTCTTTGAAAGAGGAAATCCTATGAAAATCCATAAAACCGTAAATCCTGTTGCCTATGAAAATACTTATTATCTCGAAGGAGACCAACACCTGATCGTGGTTGATCCTGGTAGCAACTGGGAGGCTATTCGCAAGACTATCGAGAACATCAATAAACAAGTCTGTGCCATTCTTCTAACCCACACCCACTACGACCATATTATGAGTCTGGACTTGGTCAGAGATACTTTTGGAAATCCTCCGGTTTATGTGGCTGAGAGTGAAGCTTCTTGGCTCTATACTCCTGTCGACAACCTCTCAGGCCTTCCTCGTCATGACGATATGGCAGATGTCCTATGTAGACCAGCTGAACATACCTTTGTTCTTCATGAAGAATACCAAATCGAGGAATTCCGCTTTATTGCATTACCAACTCCAGGCCACTCTATTGGTGGCGTTTCACTCGTTTTCCCAGACGGACACTTGGTCTTAACGGGAGATGCCCTTTTCCGAGAAACCATTGGTCGAACAGACTTACCAACTGGTAGTATGGAACAACTCCTTCATAGTATCCAAACCCAGCTCTTTACCCTTCCTAACTACGATGTCTATCCTGGACATGGTCCTGCTACGACCATCGCTCACGAAAAAACCTTTAATCCATTTTTCTAAAACATAAAAACCAAGGACAATCATCCTTGGTTTTTTGATTACCAAATAATCACACGGTCTTCTGGTGCACGCCACATTCCGTCGCCTTCTTTGACATCATAGGTTGTAAAGAAGTCATCAAAGTTTGGCACTTGGACGTTAACACGAAGTTTAGCTGGCGCGTGTACGTCGACGCTAGCCATGAGTTTCATCAACTCTGGGCGACCTTTCATACGCCAGATACGAGCAAAGTTATGGAAGAACTCTTCAGCTGAAAAATCTGGCTCTCTCTTAGCAGCTTCTAGCGCTGCAGCGATTCCTCCAAGGTCGGCAACGTTTTCGGATACAGTTAATTTCCCATTGATTTTTGCACCGTAAGATTCTTGACCATCAAACTGGTCGATAACCTTCTGTGTTTTCTCTTTAAAGGCTGCATAATCGCTCTCAGTCCACCAATCCTTGAGACTTCCATTTTCATCAAAGGAAGCTCCATTAGTATCAAAGGCGTGAGAAATTTCATGGGCAATAACCGCACCAATACCACCATAGTTGGCAGAAGATGACTGATGCAAGTCATAGAATGGTGCCTGTAAGATAGCAGCTGGGAAGACAATCAAGTTCTTTTGTGGATTGTAGTAGGCGTTGACCATATGAGCAGGCATTCCCCACTCCTTGTAGTCAACCGGCTGATTCCACTTGCTCCAGCTGTGCTTAATTTCAACACGTGCAAAAGCAAGAGCATTCTCAAAGAGGCTAGCAGATTCATCCACTACCTTGTCCTTATAGCGAGCTGGCAGTTCTTCTGGATAACCGATATAAGGCTTGATGACATTGAGTTTGACGATGGCTTTTTCTCGAGTTTCAGGAGTCAGCCAGTCATTTTTAGCCAAACGTTCCTTATAAACGTCAATCATGGTCGCCACTTTTTTCTCTACGTCCGCCTTAGCTTCTGGAGAGAATTTTTCGTGGGCATACCAAAGGCCGAGGGCTTGTTTAAATGGTCCTTGAGCTAAATGGTAAGCTGCCTTGCGTTTGTCTTGAGCCTCTGGAACTCCTGAAAGAGCACGTCCGTAGGCACCTGACAAGATACGAATCTCATCTGTCAGATAACTAGTCGAAAGATTAACCACACTCAAGATCAAGCCTGCCTTGAGCAAAGGCCAAGCTTCTTCACTATAGAATTGCTCTGCTGCTTGCCAGAAACGTTCTTCATCTACGATAATCTTGTCTGGTGTTTGTCCAATCACAGCTTGGAAGAAGTCATCGAGAGGTAGGGCAGGAGCAAACTTTTTGAAATCTTCATAAGAATATGGATGGTAGAGTTTAGCATATTCTGAACTTTCTTCATTAGAGAGGACTACTGCTGCGATACGGCGGTCCAATTCCAATCGTTTCTCTAGCAAGTCTTCGATTTCTTCATCTGAGAAGTTATAGGCTTTGAGGAGATTAGAAGTACTTTCTTTCCAAAGATTCAATAATTCCTCACGCTGAGGATGGTCTTCCGCATAGTAGGTTGTGTCAGGCAAGATAGTTCCTGGAGCACTAGCCCAGAGAACATTGGTTCTAGCATCCATAAAGTCTGGTGATACTCCAAATGGAAGGAAGTTTGGTTTACCAGCTAATTCAAATGCTGCTAGTTTACTTGCGAAATCCGCAAAACTTTCTAAATTCTGGTATTCCTTCAATAAAGGAAGGACTGGTTCAATTCCATCTGCTTCTCGCTTATCGAAATCTCTGACCATACTATGGTACTTGACAAAATTTGCCAAGATAGCATCTTCTGGCACATCTTCTCCTGCCAACCACTTGTCTGTCGTCGTTAGCATCAACTCTTCAATTTCTTCGTCAAGGTCGATAAAACCACCTGTTCTCGATTTATCTGCTGGAATAACAGCAGTCTTTTCCCACTCACCATTTATGGCATCATAAAAATCATCTTGATAACGTGTCATCTTGTTCTCGCTTTCCTAATTTCACTTATTCTTAGCTTAGCAAAAATCCCTGGGGAATGCAATTAAAAATGCCGCCTCCTCCTATTTGATTTCATCATTAATATTTTAAATTTTTACCAAAATTAACTTGACTTAAAAATAAAATTAAGGTATATTAAAATCCAGGAGGAATACAACTGTATGATACGTATCGAAAACCTCAGTGTCTCCTACAAAGAAACGTTGGCACTAAAGGATATTTCACTAGTGCTCCAAGGACCAACGATTACCGGAATCATCGGTCCAAACGGCGCTGGGAAATCAACATTATTAAAAGGTATGCTGGGAATTATCCCACATCAAGGTCAGGCATTTCTCGATGACAAGGAAGTTAAAAAATCCTTACATCGAGTTGCCTATGTCGAGCAAAAAATTCATATTGACTACAACTTTCCCATCAAGGTCAAGGAATGCGTCTCGTTAGGACTATTTCCCTCTATTCCTCTCTTTCGAAGTTTAAATGCTAAACATTGGAAGAAAGTGCAAGAGGCCCTTGAAATCGTCGACCTAGCTGACTACGCTGAACGTCAAATCAGTCAACTGTCTGGAGGTCAGTTCCAGCGGGTCTTGATTGCCAGATGTTTGGTGCAGGAAGCCGACTATATCCTCTTAGATGAACCCTTTGTTGGGATTGACTCAGTCAGTGAGGAAATCATCATGAATACGCTGAGAGATCTGAAAAAAGCTGGGAAGACGGTTCTCATCGTCCACCACGACCTCAGCAAGGTTCCCAACTACTTCGATCAAGTCTTGCTTGTCAATCGAGAAGTGATTGCTTTTGGTCCGACCAAAGAAACCTTTACCCAAGCCAATCTCAAAGAAGCTTACGGTAATCGACTCTTTTTCAATGGAGGTGACCTATGATTGCAGAATTTATCGATGGATTGCAAAAATTCCATTTCTTACAAAATGCCTTGATAACAGCTATTGTTATCGGGGTCGTAGCTGGAGCTGTAGGATGTTTCATCATTCTACGTGGGATGTCACTCATGGGAGATGCCATTTCACATGCTGTCTTACCAGGTGTAGCCCTCTCCTTCATCTTGGGCATTGACTTCTTTATCGGAGCCATTGTCTTTGGACTGCTAGCTGCTATCATCATTACCTACATCAAGGGAAACTCGATTGTCAAAAGCGATACCGCCATCGGCATTACCTTTTCTTCTTTCTTAGCCCTCGGTATCATCTTGATTAGTGTCGCTAAAAGTTCAACTGACCTTTTCCATATCCTTTTTGGTAATATTCTTGCTGTTCAAGATACAGATATGTTTATTACTATGGGTGTAGGGGCAGCCATTCTCTTGTTAATCTGGATTTTCTTCAAGCAACTCTTGATAACGTCCTTTGATGAACTCTTGGCTAAAGCCATGGGAATGCCTGTCAATTTCTATCACTACTTACTCATGGTACTCCTAACTCTCGTGTCTGTGACAGCCATGCAAAGTGTCGGAACTATCCTGATTGTAGCCATGCTGATTACCCCAGCTGCAACTGCTTATCTGTATGCTAATAGCCTGAAAAGTATGATTTTCCTTTCCTCAACCTTTGGAGCTACAGCTTCAGTTTTGGGACTCTTTATCGGCTATAGCTTTAACGTTGCGGCAGGTTCTAGTATCGTGCTTACAGCTGCTAGTTTCTTTCTCATTAGCTTCTTTATCGCTCCAAAACAACGATATTTGAAACTGAAAAATAAACATTTGTTAAAATAAGGGGCAAAGCCCCAATAAATTGGAGGATCTAATGAAAAAATTAGGTACATTACTCGTTCTCTTTCTTTCCGTCATTGCTCTTGTAGCATGTGCTAGTGGAAAAAAAGATGCAGCTTCTGGTCAAAAACTAAAAGTTGTTGCCACAAACTCAATCATCGCTGATATTACTAAAAATATTGCTGGTGACAAGATTGATCTTCACAGTATCGTTCCTGTTGGTCAAGACCCACACGAATACGAACCACTACCTGAAGACGTCAAGAAAACTTCTCAAGCTGATTTGATTTTCTATAACGGTATCAACCTTGAAACAGGTGGAAATGCTTGGTTTACAAAATTGGTAGAAAATGCCAAGAAAACTGAAAACAAAGACTACTTTGCAGTCAGCGAAGGCGTTGATGTTATCTACCTTGAAGGTCAAAACGAAAAAGGCAAAGAAGACCCACACGCTTGGCTCAACCTTGAAAATGGGATCATCTTTGCTAAAAACATCGCAAAACAATTGAGCGCTAAAGACCCTAGCAACAAAGAATTTTACGAAAAAAATCTCAAAGAATATACTGATAAGCTAGACAAACTTGACAAGGAAGCTAAAGCTAAATTCGACAATATTCCTGCTGAGAAAAAACTCATCGTAACCAGTGAAGGATGCTTCAAATACTTCTCTAAAGCCTACGGTGTCCCAAGTGCCTACATCTGGGAAATCAATACTGAAGAAGAAGGAACTCCTGACCAAATCAAGACCTTGGTTGAAAAACTTCGCCAAATGAAAGTCCCATCACTATTTGTTGAGTCCAGTGTCGATGATCGTCCAATGAAGACTGTTTCACAAGACACAAACATCCCAATCTACGCACAAATCTTTACTGACTCTATCGCAGAACAAGGTAAAGAAGGCGACAGCTACTACAACATGATGAAATACAACCTTGACAAGATTGCTGAAGGATTGGCAAAATAAACATTTAAAAAACGTCGTTCTCACGGAATTGGCGTTTTTTTGATTCAAATTCCGGTCAAATTATTGGGAAAATCTGACGTTTCAATGTAAAATGAAAGAAAAAAGATTGGAGTAGCTTATGACTACATTCCTTGGAAATCCTGTGACTTTTACAGGAAAACAACTACAAGTAGGAGACAAGGCTCTTGACTTCTCTCTAACAACAACTGACCTTTCTAAAAAATCACTGGCTGACTTTGAAGGCAAGAAAAAAATCTTGAGTGTTATCCCTTCTATCGATACAGGTATCTGCTCACTTCAGACTCGTCGCTTTAATGAAGAACTGGCTAGCTTGGACAATACTGTAGTCCTAACAGTATCAATGGACCTTCCATTTGCTCAAAAACGCTGGTGTGGTGCTGAAGGAATTGGAAATGCCATCATGCTCTCAGACTACTTCGACCACTCCTTTGGACGAGATTATGCTCTCTTAATCAATGAATGGCATCTGCTTGCACGCGCAGTTTTTGTTCTCGATACCGACAACACCATCCGCTATGTCGAATACGTAGACAATATCAACAGCGAGCCAGACTTTGAAGCCGCTATTTCAGCTGCAAAAGAACTCAACTAAGTCCAGCTCTTGTAGCAATAGAGAGTGGGACAGAAATCGGTAATTCGTTAGAATTCGATTTCGTCGTCCCACCTCCGCACAGTTGAGTAGGGCTGTAAAAGCTGATGAAATCAGCGTAGTAGAGTCCACTCAACCACTGCGTCTTGCTCAACAATCCAAAGACAATTGAGAGGCTAGGACTTTTGTCCCAGCCTCTTTTTTGGTATACTAGATGGAGATAATAAACAAGGAAATGCGAATGACACCAAATAAAGAAGACTATTTAAAATGTATTTATGAGATTGGCATGGATGTTCCTAAGATTACCAATAAGGAAATTGCTGCTCGAATGCAGGTATCTCCTCCAGCTGTAACCGAAATGATCAAGCGCATGCAGTCTGAAAATCTCATCCTAAAAGACAAGAAAAAAGGATACTTATTGACTGATATTGGTTTAAAACTTGTATCTGAGCTCTATCGTAAACACCGTTTGATTGAGGTTTTTCTAGTGCACCATCTAGACTATACCAGCGACCAAATTCATGAGGAAGCCGAGGTATTAGAACATACCGTTTCAGACTTTTTTGTGGAAAGATTAGAAAGTATGCTCGGCTTTCCAAAGACCTGCCCTCATGGTGGTACCATTCCTGCTAAGGGAGAACTTTTGGTTGAAATCAACAACTTGCCTCTAGCAGAAACCAAAGAAGCTGGAACCTATCTCCTGACTCGCGTTCACGATAGCTTTGACCTCCTCAAATATCTTGAAAAACATGCTATCAATATTGGAGACAAACTCCAAGTTCAACAGTTTGATGACTTTTCTAACACCTTTACTTTGATTCACAAGAATGAAGAACTCCTGGTAAGCTTAGAAATCGCCAAACAGCTCTATGTTGAAAAACTGAACTAAATACGTCACAAAAAAACCAAGCTAACAAGCTTGGTTTTCTTATCTATTTTTTGTATCAAGGATAATGGTTACTGGGCCATCATTGACCAGTTGAACCTGCATATCTGCTCCAAAGACTCCTGTCTCAACAGGAACTTCCTTAGCTAGTTCTCGATTAAAATCTTGATAGAAGGCCTCAGCCATATCCGGTTTGGCTGCACCTGTAAATGCTGGACGATTTCCTTTTTTGGTATCTGCAAACAGAGTGAATTGAGAGATGGAGAGGATTTCTCCTTGGATATCCTTGACAGATAGGTTCATCTTCCCCTCAGCATCTGAGAAAATCCGCATATTGACAAGTTTTCTGACTGCATAATCCAAATCTTCCTGTTGGTCCTCAGGGCCGACACCCACTAAGAGCAAGAGCCCTTGTTTGATTTGACCATGAATCTTCCCTTCAATAGATACCTGAGCTTCCTTGACGCGCTGAACGATAATTCTCATAGAAATCCTTTCTGACTATCTCAACCGATTTAGCCATTTGTTCGTTTAACTGAGTAGACTTCTGGTACACTCTTAATCTTATCAACCACAGTAGTTAACGTTGAAAGATTTGAAATCCCAAAGGATACATGGATATTAGCAAATTTCATATCCTTGGTTGGCTGGGCGTTAACTGTTGAGATATTCTTAGTTGTATTGGATAGGACTTGCAAGATATCATTCAAAAGACCAGAACGGTTGAGTCCATAGATGTCGATATGAGCCATATATTCCTTGCTTGAGAATTGGTCCTCCCACTCAACATCGAGTAGACGTTGCTCGTAGTTTTCCTGTGAACGAAGGTTCATACAGTCCACACGATGGATAGCAACACCACGACCTTTGGTAATATAACCAACGATATCATCACCTGGAACAGGATTACAACATTTGGCAATCCGTACTAAGAGACCAGAGGCACCCTCGATGACAACACCACCTTCATGCTTAACCTTTAGAGTTTCCTTGTTTTCAACCTTGACTTCGCCACCCTTGACCAGTTCTTCTGCTTCTGCCTTGGCTTTGGCACGTTCTTCTTCACGACGTTCTTTCTCCGTCAAACGATTAAAGACAGTGATAGCTCCAATTTCTCCAAAACCAATCGCAGCAAAGAGAGCTTCTTCAGTTTTGTAGCTGGTTTTTTGAAGGACTTCATCCATGTGGCGCTTGTCCATAAATTTATTGGCCACATAGCCGTTTTCTTGAAGCTGACTAATCAGCAATTCACGACCTTTATTGATAGACAATTCTTTATCTTGGTTTTTAAAGAACTGACGAATTTTGTTACGGGCCTTGCTGGTCTTAACCATGTTGAGCCAATCACGACTTGGTCCAAATGAATTTGGATTGGTGATGATTTCAACCTGGTCACCCGTTTTTAACTTAGTCGTCAACGGAACCATACGGCCATTAACCTTGGCACCTGTTGCTTTTTCCCCAATCTTGGTATGAATTTCATAGGCAAAGTCAATCGGACCAGAATCCTTTGGAAGAGAACGAACTGCTCCATCTGGAGTAAAGACATAAATTTCTTCTGCCAAATAGTTTTCTTTAACAGTATCTACAAATTCCTTGGCATCATCCGCCTGGTCTTGGAGTTCCATCATCTCCTTGATCCAGTTCATTCCAATAGCAGATTCCTTACTATTAACCTGACCTTTGATTCCTTTTTTGTAGGCCCAGTGAGCCGCAACCCCGTACTCAGCAACCTCGTGCATCTCCTTAGTACGGATCTGGAACTCGATCGGACCTTTTGGTCCATAAACAGTCGTATGGATAGACTGGTAACCATTGGCCTTACGATTGGCAATATAATCCTTGAAACGGCCTGGCATTGGTTTCCATAGCTCATGAACGTAACCCAACATCGCATAGACATCACTCTGAGTGTCTAAGATACAACGAATGGCAATCAGGTCATAGATTTCCTCAAATCGTTTTTTCTTGTCCTGCATCTTGCGATAGATAGAGTAGATATGCTTTGGACGACCATAGATTTTTCCTGTAAGGTGGCGCTCAGACGAATATTCCTCAAGTTTTGTCACAACTTCATCGACCAAGGCTTCACGTTCTTGACGTTTTTCCTTCATCATGTGACTTATCTTGTAAAACTCAGTTGGATTGAGATAACGGAAAGAGAGATCTTCCAGTTCCCATTTAACACTAGAAATCCCCAGACGGTGAGCAAGCGGTGCATAGATTTCCATGGTTTCTCGGGAAATACGTTCCTGCTTGTCCTTACGAAGATGCGTGAGGGTACGCATATTGTGCAGGCGGTCAGAGAGTTTTACCAAGATAACGCGGATATCCTCTGACATAGCCATGAGCATCTTGCGGTGATTCTCAGCCAACTGCTCTTCTATAGACTTATATTCGACCTTACCAAGCTTGGTAACACCGTCTACAATCACTCGAACATCATGACCAAATTCGCGCTCTAAGTCATCCAAAGTAGCATCTGTGTCTTCGACAACGTCATGCAAAAAACCACAGGCAACAGTGACAGCATCTAGCTTAAGTTTAGCCAAAATACCTGCTACCTGAATAGGATGGATAATGTAAGGCTCACCTGATTTACGATACTGGCCACTATGGCATTCTACAGCATAAACCAAAGCCTTATGGACAAAAGCCACATCTTCTTTCGATAAATATTTTTGCGTTAAAGCGACGACTTCATCGCCTGAATAAATTACTTCTTTTGGCATGCATACTCTCCAGTTCTTCCTACCATTTTATCACTTTTTCGACAATAAGAAAACTAGAAGAACCTAGAGCTTTATTAGAAAAACACTGCTAGAAGATTTCTAGCAGTGTTTGATCATTTATTTTATCTTAGTAAACTGTTTTTTCAGTTTCTACATCGAAGAAGTGTGCTTTGTTTAGGTCAAATCCAAGTTCAACTGTTGCACCAGCTTGCAAGTAGTCACGTGCATCAACTTTAGCAACGAATTCATCTTTACCAACTTGGCAGTATAGGTGAGATTCTGAACCAAGCAATTCTGATACAGAGATAGTTGCTTTCACAACTGATTCTGGGAATGTTTCAAGGAAAGCAGGTTCTGCGTTCACGTCTTCTGGACGGATACCGAAGATCAATTCTTTACCTTCGTAACCTTTATCGCGAAGAACTTTCAAAGCACCTTCTGGAACTTTCAAGTTAAATCCATCAGCAACGATGTGATCACCGTTCAATTTAACATTGATGAAGTTCATAGCTGGGCTTCCGATAAATCCTGCTACGAATTTGTTAACTGGGTTTTTGTAAACTTCTTGAGGAGTACCGATTTGTTCAACACGTCCGATAGTACCAGTACCAGCAGGGTTTTTAGTTGCTGACATGATAACGATACGGTCTGCAAGTGTCATCGCTTCTGTTTGGTCGTGAGTTACGTAGATAGTTGTAGCTCCGATACGACGGTGGATTTTAGCGATTTCAGCACGCATTGATACACGAAGTTTTGCATCCAAGTTTGACAAAGGTTCGTCCATCAAGAATACTTTAGCATCACGGACAATGGCACGACCCATGGCAACACGTTGACGTTGACCACCTGAAAGGTCAGCTGGTTTACGATCCAAGAATTCTTTCAAACCAAGAATTTCTGCTGCTTCTTGTACACGTTTGTCGATGTCTTCTTTGCTGTATTTACGCAATTTCAAACCGAAAGCCATGTTATCGTATACAGTCATGTGTGGGTAAAGAGCGTAGTTTTGGAATACCATGGCAATGTCACGGTCTTTTGGAGCTACGTCGTTGACAACCACGCCATCGATAGATGCAGTACCTTCTGTGATGTCTTCAAGACCGGCAATCATACGAAGAGTAGTTGATTTACCACATCCTGAAGGTCCTACGAAAACGATAAATTCTTTGTCTTTGATGTCCAAGTTGAAGTCTTCAACTGAGTAGTGTTCGCTATTTGGATATTTTTTGTAAATGTTTTGAAGATTTAATTCTACCATTTCGGTGAACTCCTTTTATTTTTGATAGTTTTATTATAAATGAAAACGCTTTACATTTCTATGGCAAGGTGACCAAAAAAATAAAAAAGTTCTGTGCAACTTGCACAAAACTTTAAATAATATCTGGTAAAATCAACTGATAACACAAGGTCAAATCTGTCAATTCTTTCAACTGAAGCCCTGTCAATTCATCCCATTTATCAATCTTGTATTGGAGAGAATTGCGGTGCAAATAGAGTTGCTGGGCTGTTTTAGTCAGGACTGCACTGTTTTCCCATAGCGAGAGAATGATTTCCTGAATCTGATCCTGATCCAAAATCATCTGGTGTAGATAATCTTTAATCAAACCAAGATCCACCATTTTTTCACCCATACTCCAAAGGTAAAGTTGAGAAAAAGTATGGAATCCTTGATGACCTTGACGCCACCAGTTTTTAAACAAGTCACGTTCTGCTTTGATGAGATCTGTCAAACTCTGATTTCCTGTTTGCGACCAGACCTGACCAAGCATAATAGACAGACGCACCCCAAAGTCGTATTCTACAGCTTCCAAGGTATCTGTCAAGATTGAGCGAACCGAGGTATACTTGTCCTGCTGGAGAACAAAAAGGTAATCCTGAGCTCCAACCTGAAGCACTGTCTCGCAATTAGGAAAGAGGGTTCTCATCATATCCAACCAAGAAGTCAAGTTTTCCTGTTGGTAATAGGAAAGATGGCAATAAACAACTTGTAGCTTTTTAAAGCTTTGCGGTGCTTGCCCCTTGCCCTCTATCAAATAGCTATACCAGGGATTGAGAGAGATGGTTTGTTCCTGCTGGGTTAAGAGAGCTACCAACTGCTTCTCACGTTCACTTAGTCCAGCTTCCTCTAGTAAAACCCACTGATTTGAGGATACTGGAAGCGTCAGAAAACCTTCCTTATCAATTGGCTGGTCTACGATTTGAGCTTGTGGAAACCAATCTAGTAATTCTTTTGCAATCATTCCTAGCCCTCCACTTTTTGGATACACCAAGAAATCAAGGTTTCTAGGCGCTCTACGTTTTCAGTCATATGAAGATAGCCCATGACCGCTTCAAAACCTGTAGACATACGGTAGGTCACTACATCTGCATTCTTTGCCTTGGTGTGACTATTGGTATTGCGACCACGTTTATAGATTTCTTCTTCTTTTTCCGTTAGGACTTGCTCCTCCAACATGAGGGAAATCAAGCGTGCCTGAGCCTTGGCTGATACATACTTAGTGGCCTCTTGATGGAGTTTATTGGGCTTGGTCATGCCTTTAAGAATGAGATGACGGCGAATATACATTGAATAAACCGCATCTCCTTCAAAAGCTAGGGCAATCCCGTTAATGAGATTGACATCAATCACGTGTCCACCTCACTCCATCCTTGGTATCCAGTAGCTTAATCCCTTGATCAGCCAGCTGGTCACGGATTTGGTCAGCTGTCGCAAAGTCACGATTGGCACGCGCTTCTTGGCGTTTTTGAATCAAGGCTTCAATCTCTTCATTCAAAACTTCTTCGACAAAGACTACTCCAAAGACTTCTAACATAGCCGCAAGAGCTTCCTTAACGGTTGCATCATAGTTGCCTGAGTTGATCCATTTGGCCATTTCAAAGACAACTGTGATTCCATTAGCTGTATTGAAATCCTCATCCATAGCTGCTACAAACTTATCTTCAAAAGTCTGTAACTCTTGAGCATCTACAGTTCCAGTAAATGGTTGCTCATAGGTGTTCTTTAGATACTTGAGATTAGTCTCGGCATCGCGCACTGCTTTTTCCGTAAAGTTGATAGGCTTACGGTAGTGCTGAGTGGCAAAGAAGAAACGAAGCACTTGACCGTCGATAGTTTTGAGGGCATCGTGTACCGTAATGAAGTTCCCCAAAGACTTGGACATCTTGACATTGTCGATGTTGACAAAACCATTGTGCATCCAGTAGTTGGCAAAAGTCTTGCCTGTTTTAGCTTCAGATTGGGCAATTTCGTTGGTATGGTGAGGAAACTCAAGGTCAGCTCCACCACCGTGAATATCGATGGTATCGCCTAAAATCTCCGTTGACATAACCGAACATTCGATATGCCAGCCTGGACGACCTGGTCCCCATGGACTATCCCAAGAAATCTCACCTGGTTTTGCAGCTTTCCAAAGGGCAAAGTCTACAGGATTTTCCTTTCGAGCCGTTTCTTCATCGGTACGACCTGAAGCACCCAACTCCAAATCTTCCAAGGTTTTATTGGCCAACTTAGCATAGTTATGGGATTTTTCCACTCGGAAGTAAACATCTCCTTGACTCTCATAGGCAAAGCCTTTTTCAATCAAGTCTTCCACAAAGCGGATAATGTCCGCCATAAACTCCACTACACGCGGATGGCGAGTCGCAGGTTTCACGCCTAAGGCCGTCACATCCTCACGAAAGGCAGCGATGTACTTGTCCGCAACCTCCTGAGGTGTGATGCCTTCTTCCTTTGCGCGATTGATAATCTTATCATCTACATCCGTAAAATTGGAAATATAGGTAACCTCATACCCACGAAATTCAAAATAGCGACGAATCGTATCAAAAGCCACCGTCGATCGGGCATTCCCTACGTGGATATAGTTGTATACCGTAGGTCCACAGACATACATCTTAACCTTGCCGTCCTCGATTGGGACAAATTCTCGCAAATCACGAGACATTGTGTCGTAAATTTTAATCATGCGGTCCACTCCCTTCTCTATTTCTGACTTTTTCGGCTGAAAACCAGCTCTGCAAAAGGGCCAAATTGTCTGAGACTATCCAGTTGGTAAAAGCGCTGCCCTTCCTCTTGAGTAAAGAGGGGAACTCCCTTTCCTAGGATAAGGGGCGCTATCTGAATAATGAGGTGGTCGAAAAGATCCGCATCTAAGAGCGGTCCTACCAAGGAATTACCACCAATCACAAAGACATTTTTGCCTTTGTCAATCTGCTGAACAAAGTCCACCACATCCCCAGCTACTGGCTGGTAATTGCTGACAGGCAGGTGCCTATCGTGCGTAAAGACATAGTTTTCCGTAACTTGATATAAACTTTCTACATCTTGTAAATCTTGGATTTCCTCAAAGGTCCGCTTGCCCATGATGGTGATATCCATTTGCCTGTAAAAATCATCATAGCCTGTATCCTCTACAGAACCAAGCTGATGCAGCCAGTCTATCCTGTGCTGACTGTCTGCTAAGTAGCCATCCATGGTGATACAGCCGTAAAAATATACTGCCATTCTTGTAGTTACCTTTCTAGTTCCTTTGCTATTGTCAAAGCGATAGTGAAAAAAGTCATGGCATCAGCTGTCCGATCTTCATGGCGGGCATCCCAGGTTCGGTTATGATGATCCACATAGTCAGCTGTATAGAAGAACTGATAGACTTTACTCTTACAAAATTGACTCCAAGCCATGATAGCTGAAACTTCCATGTCCACCACTTGGGCTCCAGCAGCCAAGCGACGCTTGACCTTATCAGGCGTTTCTCGATAAAAGGCATTACTACTCTCTACAACCCCGACGATCTGTGACTGGCTTCTCTAGCCTGCTCTAGTTTATTGACGTAGTACTCACGTTTTTCTTCGACTTCGTGAATGGTTGGTTCATCCTTTTGCCCATGCACTCGAACAATCTTGGCTGGAATACCGACAACCGTCACGTCGCTAGGAACATCTGCTACAACAACTGCTGCAGCACCGACTTTGGCATTTTCACCGATCTCTACAGGACCGATAACCTGCGCATGAGCTGATATGAGAGCTCCCTTACGCACGGTTGGATGTCGTTTACCAACATCCTTACCTGTACCACCGAGAGTGACACCATGGTAGAGAAGGACACCTTTTTCAACGATGGCTGTCTCCCCAATCACAAGTCCTGCCCCGTGGTCGATAAAGACACCAGAGTCAATCTGAGCTCCTGGGTGAATCTCTATCTGTGTCCAAAAACGCCAAAACTGGCTGTGCATACGAGCTAAAAGCTTAAAGCCATGTTCCCAGAGAAAATGAGAGAGACGGTGAGCAGCCAAGGCTTTCACACCAGGATAGGTCAAAAGAACCTCCAAAGTGGTGCGAGCCGCTGGATCATTTTCTTTTACGATATCAATGGTTTCACGCCACCATCCCATACATTTCTCCTTTCTTATTCTGAGTCTTTTGGTGTTTCAGTAAATTCTTTCTTTGGTTTGTGGTCCTTGTGATGGTGACGAGGACGATCGCCATGGCGATGACCCTTTTCACCTTTTTCTTCTGAACGTTCAGGTTTTGGCGGACGTGGCAAGAGTGCCTTCATAGAAGCATCTACACGACCTTTTTCATCGATCTTAATAACCTTCACATCGACAAAATCACCAATTTGAACTAAATCTTCTACATTATTGGTACGTGTCCAAGCCATTTCAGAGATGTGTACGAGGGCATCTGTCTTGTCAAAGAGGTTGACAAAGGCACCGAATTTCTCGATACGCACAACTTTGGCATGGTAGACTTCGTCCACTTTTGCTTCACGAACCAAACCAGCAATGATTTCTTTAGCGCGGTTAATGGCATCTTGGTCGCTAGAGTAGATAGATACGTTTCCTTCTTCGTCGATGTCAATCTTAACGCCTGTTTCAGCGATGATCTTATCGATGGTTTCTCCACCTTTACCGATGACAATCTTAATCTTGTCCACATCAATCTTGATAGTATCAATTTTCGGTGCAGTTGGAGCCAATTCTGGACGAACTTCTGGAATCGTTGCTTCAATCACGTCAAGGATTTCAAAACGAGCTTTCTTGGCTTGGGCAAGAGCTTCAGTCAAGATTTCTGCAGTAATCCCTTGGATCTTGATATCCATTTGAAGGGCTGTAATCCCGTCACGAGTACCTGCAACCTTAAAGTCCATGTCTCCAAAGTGGTCTTCCAAACCTTGGATATCTGTCAATACGGTGTAGTTGTTCCCATCTGAGATGAGACCCATTGCAATACCAGCTACTGGTGCCTTGATTGGCACACCACCAGCCATAAGGGCAAGTGTTCCCGCACAGATAGAAGCTTGAGATGAAGAACCGTTTGATTCCAAGACTTCTGCTACCAAACGAATCGCATATGGGAATTCTTCCAAGCTTGGCAATACTTGAGCAAGAGCACGCTCACCAAGAGCACCGTGACCAATTTCACGACGACCAGGCGCACCGTAACGACCAGTTTCACCAACAGAGTATTGTGGGAAGTTATAGTGGTGCATAAAGCGTTTCTTGTACTCTGGATCCAAACCATCGATGATTTGCGTTTCACCCATTGGTGCCAAGGTCAAGATAGAAAGAGCTTGAGTTTGTCCACGAGTGAAGAGACCTGAACCGTGTACACGAGGAAGGAAGTCAACAACCGCATCCAAAGGACGGATTTCATCGACCTTACGGCCGTCAGGACGAACCTTGTCTTCTGTGATCAAACGGCGTACTTCTGCGTGTTCCATTTGTTCCAAGATTTCAGCCACATCACGCATGATACGGTCAAATTCTTCGTGGTCTGCATATTTTTCTTCGTAAACTGCTGTAACTTGGTCTTTCACTGCTTGAGTTGCAGCTTCACGCGCCAATTTTTCTTCAACTTGAACAGCTTTTTGAAGATCGCTGTTGTAGGCTGCAATGATTTCAGCTTGCAAGTCAGCATCTACATGAAGCAATTCAACTTCTGCTTTTTCTTTACCGACTGCCGCAACGATTTCTTCTTGGAAGGCAATCAATTCTTTAACAGCTTCGTGTCCTTTAAGAAGAGCTTCCAACATGATTTCTTCTGACAATTCTTTGGCACCAGACTCTACCATGTTAATAGCGTGCTTGGTACCAGCTACTGTCAATTCAAGAAGCGATTGCTCTGCTTGTTCTTGAGTTGGGTTAATGACGATTTGGCCATCCACATAGCCTACTTGTACCCCAGCAATTGGTCCGTCAAATGGAATATCTGAGATAGACAAGGCTAATGATGAACCAAACATAGCTGCCATTGGTGCAGATGCATTTTCATCGTAAGAAAGAACTGTGTTGATGACTTGCACTTCGTTACGGAAACCTTCCGCAAACATTGGACGGATTGGACGGTCAATCAAACGCGCTGTCAAAGTCGCATCTGTTGAAGGACGTCCTTCACGTTTCATAAAACCACCAGGAAATTTCCCAGCCGCATACATTTTTTCTTCGTAGTTAACTTGAAGTGGGAAGAAATCACCAGTTGCCATTTTCTTAGACATGACGGCAGCAGTCAAGACAGTTGACTCACCGTAACGCACCACAACAGAGCCATTTGCTTGCTTAGCAACCTGACCAGTCTCTACGATCAACTCACGACCCGCAAAAGTCGTTTGAAACACATGTTTTGTCATTTTAATCCCCTTTGGATTGATAAAATTATACGCCTTGCCTACAAAGATCAAGATATTTTGGACGGTTCGGCTTGCCGAACATTTCTGTAGAAAAATAGGAAGGTGACGTCGCACTCGATGAGTGCAAGGAAGCTTATCTTTTTTCCTAAGAAATGAGGCCAAAATTCAATTATGAATCTTTTTGATATTTCACTGAAACAGTGCGGACGGGAGGTAAAATTATCCAGTGGATGATTTTAGAAATCCAAGGAATTTCACTATAGCGTGAAATATCTTTTAAATACTCACTCCGTTCGTATTTTTTGAGACACCTATTATCATATTTTATTTAAAAAATAATCCACTTTAAACAAACTTCTACAACCTAAATACCCTCATCTTTGTATCAAGTACGTACAGAGTCTATTTTATCATATTTTTCTTAAAAAGTGCGGGCTTTTCTATCAAAAAGGAACCATTCCTCTATGAAAAGAAGAATGGTTTGCTTTTTAATATTTTAAGATTGGTGATTGAACAAGGCATGGGTTGCTTGGTGGATGTACTGAGCAGTGTCTGCATTGTTCATAGTGTAGAGATGTACCCCTGCTACGTCTTGCGTTACCAAGTCCACGATTTGGTCTACGGCATAGGCAAGTCCTGCTGCTCTGAGTGACTCGGGGTCATTCTCATACTTGTCCAAAATAGCCTTAAACTTACGTGGGAGATGGATATTCTCACAAGTCTTCAAGAGACGAAGCGCTTGGTTACGGTTCAGGATTGGCATGATACCGGCATGAATGGGAACATCAATCCCTGCCAAGGTACATTTGTCTTGGAAGTCGTAGAAACGCTCATTGTCAAAGAAAAGCTGAGTGACAAGGCTTGAACAGCCTGCATCTACTTTTTTCTTGAGATTTTGAATATCTGAGATTTGGTTTGGCGAATCAGGGTGACCTTCTGGGTAACAAGCTCCAATAATTTCAAAATGTGGGGCTTGGTCCTTGATAAACTCAATCAAGTCAGTGGCATAACGAAAATCCTTTTGCGGCTCAACATCAGGAATGATATCTCCACGAAGAGCCAAGATTTTCTGAACCCCAACCTTATCCAAATCTGCAATAGTCTCAGCCACCTTATCCTTAGTTAGATAAATAGCTGGCAAGTGAGCAATGGTCGGAATCTCCAAGTCATTTTGGATATAGTCTGCCAAACGAACCGTCGTCTCTTTGATATTAAATTTATTATTGCTAGCAGTTACACTGATGAAGTGTGGTGCCAAGCCCTGCATGTCTTTCAGAGCTGCAATAATTTTGTCATTGCCTACTGCTGGGTTTGGAGGGAAAACTTCAAATGAGAGTGACGGTGTTTGACGCGACATATGTAATAACCTTTTTCTAGTTGATTTCTTACTGATCAACCGTGTAGAGAGAACTGTCTTTTCTTACAATTTCTCACGCGCAGCTTTAGCAGCTTCTACAAGGCGGATCAAGCTTTCTTTCGTTTCTGGAATACCACGTGTTTTCAAACCACAGTCAGGGTTGATCCAAACTTTCTTGCTTGGTACTTTCGCAAGGATAGCTTCGATTGTGTGGTCGATTTCGCCTTCATTAGGCACACGAGGTGAGTGGATATCGTAAACCCCAGGTCCAACTTCTGTTTGGAAGTTTTTCGCTTTGAGTTCGTCCAAGATTTCAAGGTTTGAACGGCTAGCTTCAAATGAGATAACGTCTGCATCCATGTTGTCGATAGCTGGGATGATATCTGTAAATTCTGAGTAACACATGTGAGTGTGGATTTGTGTGTCTGGTGCTACTGTTGAGTGTACCAAACGGAAGGCTGGAATAGCCCAGTCAAGGTAGTCTTCGTACCAGTCGCTACGACGGAGTGGCAATTTTTCACGAAGAGCAGCCTCGTCGATTTGGATGATTTTCACACCTGCTGCTTCAAGGTCAAGAACTTCATCCTTGATAGCAAGAGCGATTTGAAGAGTAGAATCCTTGATAGAGATGTCTTCACGTGGGAATGACCAGTTAAGAATTGTAACAGGTCCAGTCAACATACCTTTAACAGGTTTGTCAGTACGGCTTTGTGCGTAGCTTGACCATTTCACAGTGATAGGGTTGAGACGAGTCACATCACCCCAAATGATTGGTGGTTTAACCCCACGCATACCGTATGATTGTACCCAACCATTCTTAGAGAAGAGGTAACCAGACAAGTTTTGACCGAAGTACTCAACCATGTCGTTACGCTCGAATTCACCGTGTACAAGCACGTCAAATCCAACTTCTTCTTGCCATTTGATCCATTCGTCGATGGTTTCAGCAAGGAAGGCATCGTATTCTTCTTGTGACAATTCACCCTTACGGAATGCCAAACGTTTGGCACGAACTTCCTTAGTTTGAGGGAATGAACCGATGGTAGTTGTTGGAAGAGCTGGAAGTTTGAAAGCTTCTTCTTGGATTGCTTCACGTTCAGCAAAGGCTGGCAAACGAGTGTAGTCTGCGTCAGTCAATCCAGCGATACGAGCACGAAGTTCCGCATTTTCACCAACACGTTCAGTTGCAAAGAGTTCTTTGTTAGCTGCAAGAGCTTCTGCACCTTGACCGTTGCGGATAGCATCCAAGTCACGGATCTCATCCAATTTTTCTACTGCAAATGCAAAGTGGTTCAAGATAGCTGGTTCAAATTCTTCGTTAGCTGTTGTAAATGGCACATGAAGAAGTGAGCATGAGCTTGTCAAAACGATATTTTCAGCTGGTATTTGCTCAAGAATAGCCAAGCTCTTTTCGTAGTTGTTACGCCAGATGTTCTTACCATTGACAATACCTGCATAAAGAGTCTTATCAGCTGGGAAACCACCTTTAACGAGTTCAAGAGTTTTCTTACCTTCAACGAAGTCAAGACCGATCGCATCTACTGGCAATTTCACAAGGTCAGCGTAGACGTCACGAACGTCACCAAAGTAAGTTTGAAGCAAGACTTCAAGACCTTTTTTGTCAGCCAAGAGTTTGTTGTAGATGTTCAAGAAGAGTGCTTTTTCTTCTTCTGTCAAATCTTTGACAAGAGCAGCTTCGTCGAGTTGGATACGAGTTGCACCAAGTTCAGCCAATTTCGCAAAAACATCTTGGTAAGCAGCTACTAAGCTATCCACGAAATCTTCTGCTTTCACACCTTCTTCAAAGTCTGACAATTGAAGGAAAGTGAATGGACCTACAAGGACAGGACGAGTGTTAAGACCAAATTCTTTAGCTTCTTGGAACTCATCAAAGATTTTGTGACCAGCCAATTTTACTTGAGTGTCTTTTTCAAATTTAGGAACGATGTAGTGGTAGTTGGTGTTGAACCATTTCTTCATCGGAAGGGCACGAACATCCCCTTTTTCTCCTTGGTAACCACGTCCCAAAGCAAAGTAGCGTTCAAGACCAGACAAGTCCAAGTTTTGTACTGATGCAGGAACTACGTTGAAAAGGAAAGCAGCGTCTAGGAAGTTGTCATAGTGAGAAAAGTCATTTGATGGGATTTCAGTGATGCCTTTTTCTTTGACAATGTTCCAGTGTTTAGCACGCAAGTCTTTTGCGGCTGCAAGTAGTTCTTCTTCTGAGATTTCTTTTCTAAAGTATTTTTCAGTTGTAAATTTTAATTCGCGGAATTCACCCAAACGAGGGAAACCGATAATTGTAGTTGACATGTTTTGTCCTCCAAAAATTGTTGTTGAAACTATCTTAACAGAAAAGAAATCATCTGTATAATTGTAAAAAATTAGGCTTTGATATAGTTTGAAACTATATCGTCATTTGAAGCACAAAAAAAGATTTAGAGAAGATTCCCCAAATCCTTTGGTAGACAATGGTTAACAGTATTTCAAGATAGTCCTGTTCATAGTCAAACTTGAGTAAACAGATAGTTGACTATGGCTTGCTATTAGAAAAGACTATAGGCTGATTTTCCTTTAGTCATTCTGATATTTCCCTGAAAAGTGCAGACAGGAGCAAATTACTTCGTAATTTCATCCCTAATTTTTGAGCCATAGTGTCTCAAAAATCCCGTTCTAGATAATAAAAAATTATTATCTAGAATACCACTATAGCGGGAAATATCCTATAAAAGCTCACTTCGTTCCCTCTTAATTTAAAAAACCATAATCCTTCATAATTATAAAATTGAGGTACTATAACTCTTACTCCAGCTCTATCCCCTTCTCTCGGAGATTAGCCAGACACTCCTCATAGTAGGCAGCGTCATGCTCACTATAGATTGGACTTTTCAGCTTTTCCTCTGCTAAGTCTTCATAGGAAGGACAGATCTTCCCTCGGTAGTTCTTATCTAACCACTCTGGACTGACATTGTAGCCACGGTCAGCCATCTCCTCCATGATCAAGTGATGATAAGCATAGAGACGATAAGGCGAGTGGGTAAAGACATAGTCAACCGTAGCATGCTTTCTGCCCCAGCCATTGCCACGTAGGGCGCAACACTCTCGATGTTGTCCCAAGAGCTGCGGACGGGGAAGTTGTGAAATCAAAGCCTCATGCCAAAGTCTCATGGGAGTCTCCTTTCAACAGGGTAGAATCTTGCAGATAAACATTTGGGTAACGCTCAAGCAAGTCTCGAGTCCTAGCAATCAAGTCTTTCTTGGAAGCTTGACCAAAGCGATAGCGATCCAGTAAGAGCATATAGTCCTTGCGCTCATCAGGACTGGCTTGCTTTTTAAAATAGCCCCAAATATGCTGGAAGGCGTTGCAAACCTGACCCCTGTGTTCTGGAATCTGGCAGGCACGGTCAATCATCTCTTGAACCTGACTCAGCTCCACCACCTCTTGCTTGAGATACTGGCGAATATCCTTGTAAATATTACTAGAATGACTCAAAACAAGGTATTTATTTTCCGCCCAGAGTTGCTGACAAAGGGCACGTTGGTTGTTATTTTCCATATTTCTCCTAACTTTCTACTAGTTCCCAGGAAATATGGAAACAAAGTTGTATCTAAAAAATGGGCGAATAAATGACTTCACATGACTGACTGTATAAATCTTTTTTCTTCTTCTAAAAATTTCCTGACTCTTAGGAAACAAAGTAATAATTCTCTTTTAGTTCTCGGAAACGGTCAAAACCTAGAATACCCTCATTTTGTAATCTGCCTAAAACAACGCTAGGATGAATATCGATTTCCTCCGCAAAACATATGATATCCGTCTTATCAAAGTTTCCATTTTTGACAAAAGCTTGATAATCTTCTGGTCTAATCAAGAAATCTTTTGCAAACTGGTCTGCCTGTTCCTCAGAACGAAGATAGGACTCACTGTTTCCTTCATCAGATGAAAAATCATTCTCCAGAATGTGCCCAATCTCATGAAATAGTGAGAACCAGAAAATGTCTGACGCTTTATTTCGATCCGTCAGTAAAAGCAAGGCACTACCATTACTGAACTTTTTAGTCGCTCCATTCAAATTGGCATTTGGCAAAGCAGGTAAACCGACTAGGACAACACCACAGTCTAGCAAGATATCATACAAGCGTTGAGGAAAAACTTCTGGATTTTGTCTCGTCAACTTTCTCAACGCAGGCAGGCTTCTCTCTAGCTTTCTTCGATTTAGCTTAGTTGTCGTTTTATCACGCGCTTTTTTAGATGCTAACTCCAGCATGATATTAGAGTTTACTATACTTTTAGTCGTAAACTCACGTGTATTACGATAGCTGACTAGATGGTTAAAAGATGTAAGGTTTTCTAAACTTGCCACACCTAAAATCTTGCGAAGCTCGATAATCTTTTCCTTCAAGCTATAGCGTTTGTCTGGCACGTAGCCTTCTTCCTTAAAATACTTGAAATCAATCATCTCACAGATTTCTTTCTCGTTGCCTTCTTCTAGCTCTTTTTGTTCTACAATCTCTGCAACTTTTACATCGTAAACATTCTGAAGATTGAGCCAGGTTTGCATAGAAACTCCGCTTAGCTTGGCTAACTTATGGGCCGTTTCCTTACTAATGGACTCCTCAGCATTGACAAGCTTGCTGACAGTCTTTGCCGAAACTCCCAAACGCTCCGCAAATTCTTTCTGCGTCACGTTATAATCTTCAATCAACTCTTCAACGTACTGACCTGGATGAAAAGCAATCAGGTCTTTGTATTCAACAATTTTATTACTCATAGTGATTGCTGACCTCCTCTATTTTTAGAATTTCGATTTCTACAGGACTAGGAAATACCTTCTCCATATCCTCCTCCCGAAATTCTACAATCAACCGATAGGAACTCCTTCGACCATCTATATCCAAAGCAAACTGTCCCTGTCTCTTTCCCTTTAGTTGGTGAAAGTGATACTTAGGAAATGCTGTCACACTAGCCAAAGAATCCGCCGCTTCCAAAAAGTTGATCAACTGATGCAACTTTACAGCAATCTTATCCGAAAAATCTTTTTTCGCTCTCCTCAGCTCTGTGCACTGCTTTTCAACAGTTTTGTTTGTATAGATAAGCTTCATATATCCCTTTCTGTATAATTAAATTACCTTTTAGGTAATTTAATTATATCATCTTTAAACAATAAAAACCAGCCAAAAGTTGTTTTGGCTGGAATATTTAATTTAATTATCGTGTTTAACTTCCCCATCACCCTTTAAAGTTTTTCAAAAACTCTTTGAGTTCAGCATCAGCTTCTGGTGTGGTTCCGTGGAGTTGGTTCAGCATTTCCAGTAATGAAGCTGTTTGACTTTCGATAGCTTTATTTGTCTCGTTAATCTTGCTAACGATGTCTGTCAGTGGCCCTACTTCTTCTTCCTCAAAGGTATCTACATAGCGAGGGATATTGAGGTTATAGTCATTTTCGACGATTTCTTCATAGCTTGCTAGGTGGGCAAACTTGTCAATCTCCTCACGAGACTTGTAGGCTTCCAGAATCTTCTCGATATGAGCATCCGTCATGATATTTTGATTTTTCCCTTTATCAAACTCCTTAGAAGCATCGATAAAGTAGACATCACGGTTGGTACGGTTCTTTTTGAGAATGATAACCGTAGTCGGAATGCTGGTGTTAAAGAAGATATTAGCAGGTAGACCGATAACCGTATCAATGGCTCCTTCTTCTAACAAGGCCTTACGAATGGTTCCTTCTGCATTGCCACGGAAGAGAACACCGTGGGGAAGGACGATAGCCATGACCCCATTATCCTGCTTGAGGTGGTAATACCCATGCAAGAGAAAGGCAAAGTCAGCCTTGGACTGGGGCGCCAATTTCCCAAAAGGAGAGAAACGAGGGTCAGCCATAAAACCAGAGCTTGCTGACCACTTGGCTGAGTATGGCGGGTTCATGAGAACACCGTCAAAGTTGGTTGGCTCTTGAGTCGGCCAGTCTTCGTCTAGTGTATCAGCATTGTGTAGAAATTGATTCTCAACTGGAACACCGTGTAGAATCATGTTCATCCGAGCTAGGTTATAGGTCGAGGTATTGAGCTCCTGACCAAAGTAGACGACCGTCTGCGGTTTATGAGAGTACTTCTTGGCATTGAGCAAGAGAGAGCCAGATCCCATGGTCGCATCATAGATGGTAAAGCCTTGCTGGTCCTCACGACCCAAAAAGGCAATCTGGGTCATGAGCTTGGCAACAGGTTGAGGTGTATAGAACTCACCAGCTTTCTTACCCGAATCAGTCGCAAACTGACCGATCAGATACTCATAGGCATCCCCCAGCATATCACCAGCATGACCAGCAACATCTAGCACAGCCAACTCTTTCATGACTGCTGCTACCGTTTGGTTTTGCTTTTGCGGAGTTGCCCCTAGCTTTTTAGAATAGAGGTCGATATCTTCAAAGAGATTTTCATAGAGGTCATCACTCTGCTCGATATCACGAAAACCTTGAGCTAGATCTTCCAGCTGGAAAGTTCCCTCATTGATACGTGCTACCAGAGCCGTAAAGGTCAGGTCTGGTTTGATGATATAGTTAAGTTCATCGTTCATGACAGAGACCAGATCCTCATGGGTATCTGCGTCCTCATAGTAATTGTGATAGACCTCAAGGGCATCCTCCAGACTATCTGTCCCTTCTTCCATAGTCTCCGCCACGAAAAAGAGCATCTTATCAGATAGGTACTTGTAAAAGACCATGCCCAAGAGATAGGACTTATAGTCATTAGCATCCATCTTGGAGCGGAGAACATCCGCTGAGTTCCACAGGGCTTGGTAGAGCGACTGGGAAGTTTGTGTTGTTTCCATAATATTTCTTTCTTTTTTATAAATTCAAAAATCTATCTATTGCTTCAATAGTTTCATTTCTAATTCTTCAAAATATTTATGACGTAATTTTTTCTGTAAATCATTATCCAATGCAATACGTTTTAAAGCTTTATCTTTAAAGTTTGGAACTATTTCTGTGTTTCCTCTATAATCAATTATTTCTTTTTTTAAGTTACAAATCTTTAATATTCTTGAAAAATCAGATGAAGCCAAACTTTCTTCAACGATAAAAGTTATATTATCAACCGTTGAAGATGGATTAAATTCATTTACTAAATCTTTTAAAAATTCTTCAACATCTTCTTTTGTTGGTTTATTATTTTCAATACGATTACCTTCCAAAAATTCATCGAGTCTTTTTTTCAAGGCAATACTTATTATTTTCTCTTTCTTTTCTTCACAAGATTTAATGATACTCCGTTGAAGATTTTCAAATTTTCGTTGTTTTTCTTTGTCATCGTCAAATGGTAAGCATGACTTCACAACTGCTTCATCAACAAGCATCATCTCTACTTCATTAAATGGAAGAACAAAAATCCCCTCTTCTTTGTTCTCTTTAATACTACTTTCATCCATCCAATCATAATCAATAATTCCATATGCTTTATTTCCATGCATTTTGTTTAAATTATTATAAGCTTTTGTATGCTGGATGACCTGTTTATGTCCTTGAACTGGTTTGACAAAACAAAATTCACTGAATAATTTGGAATATATTTGATAGTCCAGACTATTTTTAGTTCCTTCGCAAAATAAAATTGGTTTCTTTGTACCTGATACTTCAGTTAATAAGTCCAAAGGTAAATTCAGAGAATCATCTAATTTCTGGTGTTCCAAGCTGTAAGGTGCTTCAAATTTCTTACACCATATATAAGTAGCATTTGTTCTTGATTGAACAAAGTCCATATTATGTGAAGCAAAAACAAATTGGCAATCAGATCGCTCTGATATTAGCAAATCCCACAATTCATTATAGACAGCAGCATTAAGGAATGTTTCTGGTTCATCAACCACAATATAGCTATTTTCTGGAGCAAGAAGAACACTGCCTATATAAAATAAAATACAACGTTCTCCATCACTTAGGCCATTTATACTATATTTAGAACCATTTTTTTCAACTTTAACAACTCTATCATCAGGTTCAAGCTCAAATTTTATTTCTGGGAAAATTTGGTTCCATATATATTCTACTCTATCCCATAAAGTTAAAGGTAAATCTTTTTCTTTTCTTGATCTACGAGTAACTATGTTTGTGTAGTCTTTTACCAACAATGTTATTAATTTAGTAAACTTATTTGAAAAATCGTTTTCAATCTTTGATTGATACAAATCAATTGTTTCATATTTAAGATCGACTTTTTTTAAATCTTGAATATATCTTTCTCTAGAAATTCCATTACGATCATGGATATTTGAAACAAAATATAACAATTTCTGAGCAGGTAAAACATACATCTCATCTATACTATTCTTTCTTAACTCATTAATAAGACTAGTTTTTCCTGCCCCATTAGCTCCTATGATAACTGTGGTAGAATCTATTTTAGCAATGAAAGAGAAAAGTTTAATTACTTTGAAATTATATATAATTTGAGGAAATATAGAATCATACGAATAAATATTGCCACCAAAACAATTGTAGATGCTTTCTAACAAATTATCACGTAATGTTTTGTACCTTACCGTTACATCATTAGACAAAACTTCTTCATTTAGCTCATCATTTATAAAAGAAATCAGTTCAGATAGATAATTATCTACTCTACTATATAGATCTTTATCATGATCAGCTATCTGACTCAAATTATCTTGAAATCTTTCCCTTTCAGATTCTAACTTTTCAATTAAATCTGTTTTAGAACTATACATAACTCCCCCTTATATAAACATATCCTGCAAAAGTTTCTTTTTCAAAGTCTCAAGCTGAGAAATTTTTTCTTGGTGAGAATTGATAAGGTCGTCGAGGTTGCGGAAAAGAGAACCTATGGCGGATTGTTCTTCAATTTCAGGATGATACACTTTGTAGTTCCCAAGTTGAGGAGCTGTTAGTTGAGGAACACCCGTAGACTCATTTAAAATTCTCATAGAATTAATCTGATTTTCAAGATAATCAACATCAATATTTTCCGATTGAAGAGTCAGAAGTCTAACAATTGGAGTGAAATTTTCATGTCGAGCTACTGCATATCCAACATCTCCGCGACCTGTAACGGTCACTGCAGGAGCTTTCACTTTATAATCGTCATAAAATCCAACGATTCCTTTGTTTGTCAAAGCATTTGCAATAACGGGATATTTTCCACTTTCCTTCAATCTTACTTTATCTACATCACCACCAGCAGATATTTTGACTATATCTGCTATTCTATTTTCTACCCAAAAAGCTTCAAAATTGTTAAACCTAATCTTGGGAATTTTTCTATTCTGATTTTTCATAATCATTTCTTTCTTACTATTTTAACGCTTTAGATTTACCCTTAAATTTCACTTGTGGAGTAACTGTTATATCTATTTCACCTGCTCCATCAACATCAACTTCAACAGGTATAGGATATAACTCACCTACTATAAATGCTGTTCCAGTAGGTAAATAAGAAAATCTAGTTAACTGATTTTTATTTATATAAGGTATAGTTTTCAAAAGATATTCTAAGTCAACATTATTTTTAATTCGATGAATTAAATAATTATTGCATTGAGAAAGAACAGTTGAAGATAACTCGCTCGGACGCTGGCTAGATAACATCAAGAAACAACCAAATTTTCTACCCTCACGAGCTATCTTTTTAAAAACTTCAACTTCACCAAACAGACTATTTTCATTTAATTTTGATATATATCTATGTGCTTCTTCAAAAATAAATAAATTTACATCCCTATTTTTTATATCTTTTTCAGAACTCTTTTGAAACTCTTTTTTTAACATATAAGTAGTGAAAAACAATAATAAATCATCGTCTAAACCAGAAACGTTATATACCGTAATTTTTAATTGCTTGGCGTCTTCATCGACAGTAGAATCTTTAGCGATGGTTGAGACGTCAGGGGAGGAAGAGTCGGGAGAGTCGGGAGAGCCGGGAGAGTCGGGAGAGCCGGGAGAGTCGGGAGAGCCGGGAGTAGTCTTATCTATGTTTGTTTCAAACAAGCTACCATATCTGAATTGAATATGCTTAATTCTAGTTTCAAGGGTTGCTGAATACCCTCTTGCTTGAGTATTCCCCTGACACTCTTCTAGGAGAAATACAAAATTTAAAGCTTCAAACAAAGCTTCAAAACTATTTATTGTATAATTAGCATTCTCAATCTCTTTTGTTATCTCTGAATGACTCTTGTACATATCAGTATACAAACTAGATTTGAAGTCTTGCTCATCTTTTTGACTAAAGTTCCCGAATTGAGAATTATACTTTTCAGTGCTAATGCCTGTTCCTTCTAAAATACCAATAATTTTTGATCTCTTAGCTACAGCATCAGATTGTTGATTATGATATAAATTATAAGCTATAAAACAACTCAATTTTTTTCTATCTAATTTGCTTTCTGATAGACAATAGGCCAATTTCAATGCTGTTTGAACTACAGGCAACTGTACAAGTTCTGATGGTTTTATCAAATTCAACCAATCTTGCAACTCTAATGACTCTATTTTTATCGAAAAATCTTTCAACACATCAATATTATTTACACCGTCTATCTGTGAGTATTCATTATGAACATCAAAAATATTTAAATATAAATTACTAGTTTCTTTAGTTGCTATTTCTTTAATTATTTTTCTAACTGTTGTCGATTTACCTGATCCGGTATTTCCTAAAACAGCAGAATGATGAGTAATCAATTTATTTAGATTAATTTGCGCATCATATTTATCTTGGATAGTTCCTAATAAAATTGATGCTTCTCTTTTCTCAATAGAAAATACCTTCTGCAAATCCTCATCACTTGATAAATAGACTCTATCTTGTAAAAAGGGATATTTCTTTAGATTAAAGTTAATTTTATCGTTTTCTAATATTCCTACAGGAACACATTCAAATCTCCCTACATAGTCAAACTTTGATTTTTCATCATTAACAATTTTAATTTCCTTGTCTTCTACTCTAACAACTTGGTAAACAAATTTATCCCCAAATTGACTTTTTATAGTTACATAATCTATGACTCCTTGGGTGATATAAATTTCCCCTTTAAAATTGTAAATTAATTTTTCAAAGTCGCTAACTTCAAAAATCAATCTGTCATATGAGACTGATACTACTCGCCCAATACTATTCATCTAAACCTTCTCCCTCTTGTTCTGATTCAACCTTTGGAGCATGATTTATTATTTCATCAACAATATAGTTAAAGTAGTGGGCTTTTACTCCATCACAAGACGTATCTCCTCCAATTAAATGAAATCCATCTTGAGTCTTAAATTCATCAAAAAATTTCTTCATATTGTCTTCTGATTTATTACCAAAAACAATCAAAGTAAAATCTTGATGTTTTAGATTTTGCGAAATGATGTTATTAATATGCTCGTCAGGAAACCCATATCCCATAACAATAAGGACTGTATTTGGAACTTGAAGTACATTTGCAAACTCTCTAAACAGTTCTGAATATGGAGCTTGTGCAGTTTGCCTATGTTTTAACATTGTTGGATAAATAATAATTTCTTCATCACTCTGTTTAAAAAAATCCTTTTGGATTAATTGCCCACTTTCATCAGAAGTCCAATTAATTGAACCATGTATTTTTAATAAGTTAGCTTCTTTAGAAGTGGGTTGCCATACATCCTTATATCTATTTGTATCATCTACTATCCTTTGCTTAAATGAATTCACATTAAAGTTTCTATATAAATTATTCTCAAAACCTGTTGAATAAACAATGCGGTTGCTTTCTAATGAATATTCATTAAACAAATCGTAGTTCGTTGTCACTATGTTGATTTTATTACTCAACTCAGTTCTATATTTAAAAACAGATTGATAAAATTTATTATAAGTATTTATTGTTTCACTATCTTTATATTTATCATCATCTAGAACTGGTATAGTTTTTAAGAACTCACTTTTCAAGGTGCTTATCACTTCTTTTAAGTTCTTATTATTTGGTTGGAAACTTAAACCACTCTGTAACCAGTTGAGTAAACTTTCAATATCTGAAAAAGATTTATAGATATGTTTTTCTATTAAATCCTGATGTTCTTTAGATAAGTCCTTTAAAAAATTAGCAATAGTATCATTACTTGATTTTACTTCCTTAAGTAAATCATCAACCTTTTTACTTTCATCCTCTTTTAGCGACTTCTTACATGATTCTAGACTCTTAGTTAGATAATCTAAATCTTTACAATCTATAAACTCTTTTACTTTTTCATAAACATTTATATGTTTCTCTAAAATATCACTCATCGTTTTTGACATAAGTGGAATTGCACCCGATGAACATCCCGAACCTATGAATATGACAAGATTTTTAGATACAAAATATTTATTGATGAATTCTTTGAGTTTAATGATTTGTTGATTTTCATCTAACCCTTTTAATATATCCTCATTATTTTCATAATGATAGATTTTACCATTTACACTACTATTACTCATTGTTCAACTCCATATTCTTCATTTTCAATACTTTTTCACAATAAGCATCAAAATGATTATCAATAATGTCATTTAAATCATTTGTTAAATCACTTAATCTCTTATCAATATCTGATTTCTCAAAATTATCTTTTCTAAAAACATCGTTAATGTAAAACATCGACTCACTTTCATCATTTAGGACTTTCTTTTTTCCATTATAATCTTTATCTGAAATCTTTACATTTGTATCTCTATGTAATAAAGTTAAATTTCCTAATTTATTCTTGTCAGAATCTCCCGGTTCAAATTTACTTTGGGGTATGATATGTTCCAACTGCCAAATCAATTTACCTTTATGATCTAATTCTGTAAAGTCTATTGATCTCCCATTATTTTGAAACTTCTCAATACTAATAAGCAAAAAACGAGTAAAATGAACATGCTTCCTGCTATAATAATTAACTCGTTCTCTCTGTTCATCATCAACAAATTTCTCAATTACTTTTTTATAGTCATTCAATTTAAAGTAATTGTGCTTCTTTTCCTGTTCCTTAAAATATTTTAGAAATCCATTTCCAAAAACTGTTTCAAAACTATCTAATAATTTATCCACATTAACTCCTTTACCTTCCAACCCTCAACGGCTCAATCACCTCTTCAATCAGTTGGGTATAGGCTTCTTTGATTTGTTTTTTATATAGGAGTGGGTTGAGGGCATCTGACACCTCAACTTTATAGTCCTTGTAGCGCTGACTCTTGGTCAGTTGGCTTTCTCCTAGTTGTTTTTTCGCTCCCTTGCGGTAGTGATTGACATAGTAGCGGAGTTCATCTTCACCCACATACCAGGTCTTACTAAAGTCTTGGATATGCTGCTGGATGACTGCTTCAATCATCTGGTCAAGTATATTGGCGATGGATTGACCTTTGTAGCGTTCAGGATTTGCCTGTACTTCTTGCCAAAGCTCTGAAATGATCTGTGCCAGATTTGGATTAGTCTTCTCCAGACTTTGGATATAGGTATCCACTGCTGCTCTATCCTGTGCGCTAAGACTCTTTTCCGGACTCTGCTCTTGCTCAATCAGGCTTTGGATCAAGGTCAGGATATAGGCGTAGTTGATCTCATCTACTTGGATAGATTCTAGTTCATAGTGAATATCCAGTGGCTCCCCATCCTCATCACCATCTTCTGAACGACTTTTAAGTTCGGCAAGGATATTTTGATAGAAGCCTAGATAGGTTTCCAATTCTTCTGCGCTTAGTCCAGTCTCTGCATAGATTTCTTCCTCGTCATACTCTTTATAAACTCGGATAGAAGCCAAGTATTTATCAAAGGATTGATAAGCCTTGGCTAGTTTTCTCAATTCAGGTGTAGAGATTTGCTCGATTTGGAGTCCTTCTTCGGGATCATCGATGATGAGGTTTTGGAAGTCGCTACAACTTCTCAAAAAGTTTCTCTTTTCTTCTTCCCAGCTTGGTGCTAGGACATCATTTTCACCACCATTTGAGTAAAGCTTGAGGGCATTATCGACTGCTTCCTTAAAGGCTATAGGCTTTTGGAAGGTGATGATATGACCATAGGTCTTACTAGAATCAAAGATACGGTTGGTTCGACTAAAGGCCTGAATCAAGTCCTGCGGTTGCATGGGCTTTCTGTCGATAAAGAGGGTCGATAGACAAGGGGCATCAAATCCCGTTAAGAGACGATTGACCACGATAACCAAGTCCAACTGCTCATTACGGTAGAGATATTTATCTTGCTTACGGGCAAGGCGGTTATTGACATCCGTATTAAAGCCACGGAGATCTGCCATAGTAAAGTGAGTATCAAACTCTTGGTTATAGTCCTCTAAGACCTGTTTCATATGGTCTTGGTTGGCTCTTGAGTCCTCTTCATTTTCTGTGACAGAGTAGGTAATGGTAAATTTCGGAAAGTCTGGAAGGACCATCTTGACCCTCTCTGATACCTTGACCCGTGTTTGACCAGCCTTGACTCTTTTGAGAAGGTCATAGTAGGCTTGGGCTTGAGGGATGGACTTGACCGTCAGGATGGCATTGTAGGTATTGCCGACTCCTTTTTGGAAGCCCAGTTGTTGGCGGGATTTATTGATAATGGCATCCAAGACTTCCAGCATGTGCTCCTCATTCTCATAGACGCTATCAGGTATTTTTTCTTCAGCCTGGTCTGTGATGAGGGTATTGCGATAATCTACCTTAAAGCCTAAGACAGCTCCGTCATGGATGGCTTCCTTGACTGTATACTCATGGAGACGGTCTCCATACTGTTGCTGGGTGGTTTGGGCGAGGTCGCCGACCTGCTGGCGTTTATTTTCCTTAAAGATGGGGGTGCCTGTAAAACCATACCAGAGTGACTGAGGGAAAAAGGCTTTAATGTCCTTTTGTGTTTGTGGCGTCACGGCACGGTGACATTCATCCACGACAAAGGCCACTCGGAGTCCCTTGATTTTGTCTGCATCTCGTTGGTAAAGACCTTGGTCAAATTTGCGCATCATGGTAGTGATTTTCTGGATAGTTGTCACCACGACACGTTTATCATTACTTCCTAAGCGCTTGACCAAATCATGGGTATTATCCGTTTCATCGATATCGATGACGTCATTGGTCGCATAAGAGAGGAAGGACGATGTGGTCTGTTGGTCCAAGTCCCTGCGGTCAACGACAAAAATCGTCTTTTGGATTGATGGAATCTGAAGGAGATTCCTCGCCACCTTATAAGAGGTCAGGGTTTTCCCTGAACCTGTCGTATGCCAAACATAGCCAGATGCTTGCTGGCGAGAGGCTTCCTGCACTGCTTCGATGGCGTGAATCTGATAGGGGCGCAAGAGAATGAGAGATTTCTTGCTATCATCAATGACAGAATACTGTATGACCATTTGGTGCGCACGAGGGATGGAAAGGACTTCATGGGCAAAACTGGTCAGATTTGTCACAGGATGATTGTCCTTATCCACCCACTTGGTTAGAAATTGCTTGTTAAGTTTATTTTCACGAGCTGCAGCGATATAGCGAGTATCTACTTTGTTGGTCACAACAAACATCTGCAAGCTAGAGTAGATGCCACGGAATTTTCCTTCACGGTCATATTTTTTTATCTGATGAAAGGCATCGATGAATGCTGCTTGGGAACTCTTGAGCTCGATTTGAATCATAGGCAAGCCATTGATGAGCAGGGTAACATCCAGTCTACGGTCTTGGTCCAGAGGATTTACTTTTTCTCGTTGGACTTGATTGACAACTTCGTAGCTAGACTTTCCTGCTGCGATATTGTCACGCCAAATGACTGACAAACGGATGGTGCCTAGACTCGCATCTTCTCTTTGAACTTCGACTTTGGCAATGCCATTTTCACCGACCAACCACTTAGATGCATCATAGTAGCTGACAAAGTTTAATTGGTTCTGAATCTGGCGTTTTTCTTGCTCAGTCAAGGGATGGTCTGCTAGCAGAGCAACGTTGTTTTGGGCTAGTTTCTCAAAGAAATTGTCCCATAGTTGTTCTTCTGTTTTTAGGTCTTCTCTGTAAGTCCATTGGCTTTCACCAGTTACCAGCTGGTTAATCAGTTGTTTTTCTATTTCCAGTTCTGGTTTTACCTGCATCTATATTTCTCCTTCAGGGACCATATTCTTGCTATTATTATATCATATTCCTAGAAGAAAACGCTCACTTCCTTCTATTTCAAAGCACTTTTGACCTTTTTCTTGGTGATGATGCGGTCGTTTTTGTTGGCTAGGGATTTGAGTCGGGCTTCGAGTAAGACTTTTCGGCCTGCTTCGTTGCGGGTGTAGACGAGTTGGTAGTTTCCTATGTGTGGTGCGACGGCATTTTGGAAGAGTTGAGCATCTTCCTTGCGTTTTTCAAAGAGGCTAGGAACTACGAAATACTTGGACTGTCCTGCTGGTGCTTTTTGAGCGACTAATAGGTAGCGTTGATTGTCGACTGGGGCAAAGAATTCTCCTAAAACCCTCGAAAAAAGCTCCTTGTCTCGCATGCTTCCACCTTTTAGATAGGCAAAGACGTTAAAGCTGTCCTTGTCCTCATCGACCTGCACGCGCGATTGGTCATCAGACAAATGCCCTGCAGTCACCATGACCTTGCGAATAGCTTCACCGATTTGGCGCAAGCGTTTATAAGGACTCTTGTAGTTATAATAACGAAAGGCTGTGATAGCTAGGAAGAGGACACAAAGAGCTGTCAGCCATGGCAAGGTAAAGAAGGTTAGTCTAAAGACATAAGTCAGGAGACTAATGGCAAATACCATCAGAGCATAGCGAAGCCACTTTTCAGCATCTGCTAGGGCAAGCAGAGGGATTCGTTTACTGTCGGTCGCTACTTCATTGACAATCTCAATCTTATCAGCAATGATGAGAGATTCCTGCCATTTTTTACGAAGAGAGGCGCGATCCTTGGATAGTTCCATAATCTTCTCGTTATAGTCTTCGAGTTTCTTTTTCTTAAATGGGAACTCAGGAAAGTTCAAGCGATCCAGACCTGTTTCGATGGTATCTTCTTTATAGGACAAGCCAAGGAAATGGTCCATCCGACGGGCAAGGGTTTGCAGGTCCTGATATGGATTGAGGTCTTGTTCTTCTTGATTTTCATTAGAAAAGGCTGGGTTTTTGTAAGGTTTGATGGCTACTAGATGCCAAATATTGCTGGTCTTATCTGGATGTCCTGGCCAGATACGGATAGCACGGCCTCGCATCTGATTACTCAGCATAAAGCTTCCGACAAAACTTCCTAGGATGAGAGAGTTGACACAAGGCGCATCCCATCCTTCTCCCAAGAGAGACTTGGTTCCGACCAAGACCTGGATAGAACCACGTTGGAAGAGCTCGGTCACTGCTGCGACCATCCCCTTAAAGCTAGATGGAAATCCTACTTGGAGATAGGCGGCTTGGTCGAGTTTTCCGATGGCTGAGAAGGTCAAGTTAGTATTTGGGATGAGCGCTTCGAGTTCTGCCTTGACACTAGCCGGTATAATCACGACACTACCTGAAAGGACTGCTATAGGAACAGAAAGACCTTGTTTTTGCGCACTGCGGCGAATGGTTTCAAAGTAAGGGAGGACACCTAATTGGGTGATTGGCGCTTGGTCATCTCCCAGATAACTGGCAAAATCCTTGCGGATATAGTCCGCCAAGACTAACTGTCTCAAGTCCTGACCTAGACTGGCATACTCGGTTTCAAAGATAGATGCGATCCCAGCCAGTTTTCCTAGAGATTGATTGAGGATTTGGTCATTGGCCTTGGATTTGACTAAGTAAACCTGACGTCTTTCAATCAGTCCTCTTGATTTCAATTCGGCTTCTATCTTTTTCTTTGTCTCCTGTGGATCCTCATACCAGTCAGATGTCTGATAGAGAAGGCCTTGCAAGAGGACTTCTAGCCAGTAGTAATTAAGAGCAGGCAAGCCTTCAGCTCTTAGTAAATCCCGTAGATGCTTGGGAATTTCTAGCTTTTGAGCCTGTAGATAAATGAGGAGGGCTGATAGATACTTGGGATCTTCGAGGAGCATATCCGCAGATATTTCCCCTTTGAGGACCTTGGAAGACCTAATGAGCGCCTGAAAATCAGGATCAACCACTAGTTGGCTGACATACTGCCACTTGTTGTCCTCAAATTCTTCCAGGCGCTTGTCTTCTTCCTTGGTCGGAAAACAGATATAGACAAAGTCCTGGTGAGGGCAGAGGGTGTCTTCCTTGACCAGTTCTGGCACCGTAATTTCTTGGTCGATTTCGCCACACATTTGGAGATAGCGATCCCAGAGTTCTGGCTCACTGTCATATGGCGGTGTTGCAGTGAGTGAGATGACTTGCAGTTGCGGATAGTTTTTACGGAAATCTTCTAGGCTTCTCCACCATTCATTTCTCAAGTGATGGCATTCGTCCAGACAAAGGGTTTCAACGCCTTTTTCCTTGAGTCTAGCAAGCAGGTCAAAGCCGGAAAAATCCTCAACCTCGCCATTATCCTCTTGAGATTGCACCTGTTGCATAGCGCTGTGAAAGGCTTGATAGGTGGCGATGGTGATTTGCTTCATATCCTTGAGATTTTGAGACACGAGACTTGTAACCTGGTCCTCATCCTCTAAAAAGGCCTGGCGAATCCTGTCCACCCATTGTTCCCGAATGGTAACTGTCGGTACCAAAACCAGGGCTGGTTTATCAAAACGGGCAATCAACTCGATCCCAATGGTTGTTTTCCCAGAACCTGGTGCTGCCACCAAGTGGACATGCCCATCTGCTTGGTATTCTTGGAAGTTATCCAAAACCTGTTTTTGATAATTACGCCAAGTGCCGTTAAACTTCAATCCTAACATGATTTTCCTCATTCTAAGCTATCATTTTCTTATTCCCATTTTACCATACTTGAGGCAAAGTCACACAAAGTATCCCATCTAGTCTTTCTCCCTAAAATATGATATAGTAGAATCATACTACACAAGAGGAGTTTCCATGTCACACGATAAAGAAATGAAAGCTGTTTCTCCCCTTCTACAGCAAGCTATTCATATTTCCTCCATCGTCGGTGGAGTTGGTACTTTAATATTCTGTATCTGGGCCTATCAGGCTGGAATTTTGCACTCCAAGGAAACCCTATCTGCCTTTATCCAACAGGCGGGTATCTGGGGGCCACCACTCTTTATTTTTTTGCAGATTTTGCAGACGGTTGTTCCTATCATTCCAGGTGCTCTGACCTCTGTTGCAGGTGTCTTTATCTACGGGCATATCGTGGGGACTATTTATAACTACATTGGTATTGTCATTGGTTGCGCCATTATCTTTTACCTGGTGCGTCTCTACGGAGCACCCTTTGTCCAATCAGTCGTCAGCAAACGAACCTATGATAAGTATATCGGTTGGTTAGACAAGGGCAATCGCTTTGATCGATTCTTTATCTTTATGATGATTTGGCCAGTCAGTCCGGCTGACTTTCTCTGTATGCTGGCCGCTCTGACCAAGATGAGCTTCAAACGCTATATGACCATTATCATCCTGACCAAGCCTTTTACCCTAGTTGTTTATACTTATGGTTTGACCTACATCATCGATTACTTTTGGCAAATGGTTGGCTGATACACAAAAAACTCAAGGATTCATCCTTGAGTTTTTCTTTGTTAGGTTTCTTTTTTCAATAAAAGGGAAATAATGACCGATGTGGCAATCATCCATGCTCCTAGAATGATAAAGGTCATTCGACCATTTGTAGTCACCAAGCCAATCCCTGAAAGAACGAAGGGTGTTAATGATGCTCCAAAAGAACATCCCAAAACAGCAAATGAAGTTGCTTTATTGAGGAGTTTGGCTGGGATTCGCTCAGATATCAACTGAAAGACTGTCGTCAGAGCGATGCTATAGGCAAATCCTCCTAAAACAGAACCTGCAACGACCACCCAGAGTGATGGTGCTAAGGCAATGATGATTTGCCCAATCCCAAAGGTAATACCTGCGACCAATAGAAGTTTTTCCTTGAAGGCAGAAATCAGGAAAGAAAAGCTGATTCCAGCTAAAATCCCAATCAACTGCATGGCACTGAGTACCAGACTAGACAACTGAGCATCTCCAAAACCTGCCTCAATCATGAGGCTAGGGATACGGAAGGTAATGGCCGTATTGGTACATACAATGACCGCAGCTGCAATGGCAAGGAAGAAAATGAGCTTTTTCATAGAAGCAGTCAATCTCACTGCTTCCTCTGTCTGATGCTTGGACTCATGAGTTTCTGCTTTTCCATAAGGGACAAAAAGAAGGAAAAGTACAAGAACCACTAGGCCAGCTGCATAGGCTAGGAAGGTTGCGGTCCAACCAAAGGCTAAGAGCTGACCGACTGCCAGCGTCAAGATAGAGGCTCCTACTACCTCAGCTGATCCACGAAAACCAAGCATCTGGATACGAGTTTTTCCGTGGTAACGTTCACTGATGATAGAGATGGCCTTGGCGTTCAGCATCCCAACTCCGAGTCCAAATAGCAAGCGGGTCGCAAAGACAAAGTAATAACCCTGATACCAGAAGGGAGCGATTCCGCTGATTGACAAGATCAAAAGTCCCAAGGTCAACTGGAGACGTTCAGGGAAAATACGCTCAAGAACACCATTCAATAAAAGCATGGCCATAATTCCAAAGGATGGAAGGCTGACCAAGAGTTCGACCTGACCGGTCGAGTAGCCCTGATAATAGTCAAACATGGCAGGTAGGGCACTAGAAATTGAAAACGATGTGATCAATACTAACGATAGGGAGAGTATGCTCACTTTTTCCAAAAATTGTTTCATCTTTTCCTCATTCATTGTTCATTTTTCATATTAGTAAAAAGGTCCTTTCCTATCATACACTCTTTAGCCAAAATTGGCAAGCGACTGAGCCCCAAGACCAAAAGAAAAAGCGGGACATCAAGATCTGTGAAGTCTTGATGACATCCCACTTTTTTATGTGTTTTATCCAGTTATGTGACTTAGATTTTCAAGAATCGACGCATTGAGATTCCTGAACCAAGTGAACCGATACAGATTCCGATGAGGAACAAGAGACCGATCATCATTGGAATAAAGGTATTCGGTGTAATCAAGGATAGGTTTTGACCAACCAAGGATGGGTTGACAGATTGGAAGACTTTATTATAGATAAAGTAAACCAAAGCTGATGGAAGGGCTGCTCCCAACAATCCGATAAAGGCACCTTCTAACAAGAATGGACCACGGATGTAGCTGTTCTTAGCACCAACCAAACGCATGATTTGGATTTCACGACTACGTGAAATAATAGTAATACGGATGGTATTTGAAATCAAGAAGACTGCGATGAAGATCAAGAGTCCTGCGATGACCAATCCCCATACACGGATGAAGGAAGCCAACTTGAAGAGACGTTCGGTATTGGCACCACCGTCTTGAACTTCAGAGACACCTTCGATTTTCTTAGCTTCTTCAGCTACTGGTTTTACATCACTTGGTGAATTGGTATCTACGATGTAGGCATCATGAAGAGGGTTTGCGTCTCCTTCAAACACCTTCCACTCGTCACCCATAGTTTCAGTCAGCTTTTGGTACTGTTCTTCTTTACTTGAGAAGGTTACATTTTTAACAGCTGGCAAGGCTTTGAGGGCATCGTAAACCTTGTGGTAGTCATTGTTCGTGACTGTTTGGCCTTCTTTTACAATGGTTTCACTATTGTCTTCAACGTCTTTACGAACATAAACCATGACGCGGACGTTGTTTTCGATATCAGTTGCTAATTTCGCAGTGTTAAAAATAACTGAAGCAAAGATAGCAACCAAGGTCAAGGTAATCATTACTGAACTGATAGCAGCAATGGTCATCCATCCATTACGCTTTAAACTCTTTAAAGCTTCAAACAGATGGCGGAAAAATCTACTAATCATCGTATCCGTACTCTCCTTTCGCTTCATCACGTACCACGCGACCATTCTCGATGGCAATAACGCGGTGGCGCAAGGTATTTACGATTTGGCTGTTGTGGGTCGCCATCAAAACAGTTGTCCCTTGAAGATTGATACGTTCCAAGAGGTTCATGATTTCCCATGAGTTATCTGGGTCCAAGTTACCTGTTGGTTCGTCGGCAATCAATACTTTAGGATTGTTTACGATAGCACGCGCGATGGCGATACGTTGTTGCTCACCACCTGAAAGCTCATTTGGGAATGAACGAACCTTGTGCTTCAAACCGACAAGGTCCAAGACTTCCATAACACGTTTTTTGATGTTACGACGACTTTCACCAACAACCTCCATTGCGTAGGCAATGTTCTCATAAACGGTTTTCTTTGGCAAAAGTTTGTAATCCTGAAAGACTACTCCGACATTTCTACGCAAGAACGGAATATCTTTCTTTTTAATTTTAACTAGGTTATAACCTGCGACTTGCAAGCTTCCTTTGTCGATTTTGACCTCACGATACAAGGCACGGATAAAAGTTGATTTACCAGCACCTGAAGGTCCTACGATGTAGGCGAATTCTCCTGCATCGATATTTACAGTGATGCCACGTAGGGCTGTTGTCCCGTTGTCGTATTTTTTGACAACATCTCTCATTTCAATGATTGACATGTGACTTCCTTTCTTTTAACTAATACGCCATTTCAGATAAGCATCGATGAAACCATCTAGGTCTCCATCCATAACCTTATCTACTTGCGCTACTTCAAAGTTTGTACGATGGTCTTTTACCATTGTATAAGGCGTAAATACATAGGAGCGGATTTGGCTTCCCCATGTAATTTCCTTTTTCTCACCCTTGAGCGAGTCTACCTCAGCAGCTTTCTTTTCCTGCTCCATCTGGTAAAGTTTTGCCTGAAGCATCTTCATAGCACGGTCACGGTTTCCGTACTGGGTACGATCGACGGTTGATGCTACGACTATACCTGTCGGAATGTGAGTCAAGCGGACACCTGTTGAAACCTTGTTGACGTTTTGTCCACCTGCTCCACCTGAACGGAAGGTATCCATCTTGATATCATCCTCACGGATTTCAACTTCGATGGTATCATCCAACTCTGGCATAACTTCTACAGAAGTAAATGAGGTGTGGCGACGTTTAGCAGAGTCAAATGGTGAGATTCGGACCAAACGGTGAACTCCCATCTCTGACTTGAGAAGACCATAAGCATTTGGTCCTTCAAAAGACAAGGTTACTGACTTGATTCCTGCCTCATCACCTGCTTGGTAATCCAAGACCTCAACCTTGAAGCCTTTGGCATTTCCATAGCGAGTATACATACGAAGGAGCATATCGCCCCAGCCTTGAGCCTCTGTTCCCCCTGAACCCGGATGGATTTCTAGGATAGCATTGTTGTGATCATACGGCTCTGACAAGAGAAGAGTCATTTCGTAGCTAGTCATCATCTGATCTAACTCATCGAGTTTTTCGACCAACTCATCCTTCACAGATTCATCTTCTGCCAAAAAGTCTAGTAAAATCTCAACTTCATCCTGCAACTCATCCATCTTGTGGAAGGTATTATAGGTATTTTTGAGTTCGTTTAATTCTTGCGACGTTTTTTGGGCCGCAATATTATCGTTCCAAAAATCAGGTTCTGTCATTTTGTTTTCCAAAATGGCAATTTCTTCCTCTAAACCTTCGAGGTCAAAGAGACCCCCTGAAAGAAGCTAATTTTTCACGATTTGCGTCAATTTTTTGACGAATTTCTGAAATGTCCATACATACTCCTTTAATTGTATCGTTTTATTATACCACAATTTTTCTTATTTATCTAATCGGTGTTTCTCCAATTTATTATCCGTATATTTCTGTAAGAGGTCAAACCAGCAATTCCATAAGCAAAACTAGAAAATCTCACAAGAATTTTCCCATGAGATTTAGCAAATTTATACTACTTTTTTACAAGTTAACAGTCAACACTTGACTGTCTTTCACGACTTGCTCACCAGCGATATAGACATCATCAACATCACTGGATTTGACGGCATAAACTAGGTGAGACAGCATGTTTTCTTGAGGTTGAAGATGGATTTTACCTTGGGGTTGAATGACGAGAAAATCAGCCTGCTTGCCGACTTCTAAACTACCAATCTCGTCTTCCATTCCTAGTACCTTAGCACCCTCGATCGTCAGTGCCTTGAGGGCAGTTTCGATTGGAAATTGACTGGCATCGCCACTCTTCATTTTCTGTAAAAGAGCTGCGGTCCGTCCTTCCTCAAACATATCCAGGTTATTGTTAGAAGCAACTGAGTCCGTCGCAATACCAACCGGTACTCCTGCCTTTTGAAGTTGTACGACTGGTGCAATGCCTGAGGCTAGCTTGAGGTTGCTGATAGGATTGTGGGCGATAGCAACTTGTGAATCTGCCAAGCGGGTAATTTCTGCTTCATTTATTTCCACACCATGGGCAAAGACAGCTTTATGGTCTAAATAGCCAAGTTCATCTAGAAAGGCTATTGGTCTTTTGCCATAACGTTTCAGGATAATGCCTGACTCTTCCTGGGTTTCTGCCACGTGAATATGAAGAGGAATATTTTCTTCTTTTGCTAGCTCAAGACTTGCCTCCAGCAAATCTCGACTACAACTGTAGGGCGAGTGAGGGGCCACCATCACCTTGAACTTGGGATCCTGGTAGCCTTTGATTGTCTCAATGATAGCTCGAGTTCTGACTATGGTCTCATCTGTCTTCTCCAGTTCTGAAGAAAAGAGGGTTGGAGAGAAATAGCAACGCATCTTGGAAGCCTTGACTACCTCATAAATCTTAGCTATATCCACTCCATTAGGATTATACATGTCATTGAAGGTTGTTGTTCCAGACTGGAGCATTTCTGTCAGAGCCTCTTTGACAGCTTTTGTGGTCATCTCTGGTGTAAACTGAGCTTCTGCTGGCCAAATATAGTCCTCCAGCCATTCGTGGAGATTGCTATCGTCACGAATCCCTCTCAAGCCTGTCATGGCAGAATGGGTATGGCAGTTAACCAAGCCAGGCATGATCCAGGCACCCTGATAGTCTATGATTTGATCTTCTTGTTTAAGAATCTCTAGATTTTCCTGACCGACATAGACGATTTGGGATTCTTTAACAGCTAAAATCCCATCCAGATAGACGTGGAAATCTTGGTCACAAGTCACGATATTTACATGCTGATAGACTTTCATGGTGCTTTTCCTTCTCTAAGTTACAATTTAAATATCACAATTTTTCTAGCTATTGTAACAAAAAAGTCACCCTAAGGCAACTTTTGGTTTATAAAAACGAGTCATTTTAAAGCTAGTGCTATCAATCTAAATCAAAAGCTGCTACTTGATGCATTTGATAGTATTTGCCTTTTCTCGCCATGAGTTCTTGATGGCTACCATGTTCGACAATATCTCCATCCACCAAGACAAGAATCAAGTCAGCATCTTGAATGGTCGATAAACGATGGGCAATGATAAAGCTTGTCCGCCCCTTCATGAGTTTGGCAAAGGCATCCTGAACCAAGACCTCTGTCCGGGTATCGATGGATGAAGTTGCCTCGTCTAAGATGAGAATCTTTGGAATGGCTAGAAAGACACGGGCAATGGTTAAAAGCTGAGCCTGACCAACAGACAAGGATTCACCAGCATTTTCAAGCTTGGTATCATATCCCTGTGGCAACTGTTGGATAAAGAAATCTGCATTTGCTGCCTTGGCTGCTGCGATGACCTGCTCTCGGCTTGCTTCAGGATATCCAAAAGCAATATTGTCATGAATGGTTCCTTGCTTGAGCCAAGTTTCTTGAAGCACCATCCCAAACTGCTGTCGAAGAGAAGCTCGGGTATAGTCATAAATCGAATGACCATCCAATAAAATATCTCCAGAGTTAATCGGGTAAAAACGCATGAGGAGATTGATAAGAGTAGACTTCCCAGCGCCCGTTGGTCCAACGATGGCAACTTTGCTACCAGCTGGGATATTAATAGACAGATCCTTAATTAGTATTTTTTCAGGATTGTAACCAAAAGAAACATGTTTAAAGGCAATAGCTCCCTTGACTTGGTCGCTCTTCAACTCTTCCTGACCAGTTTCTGTAACCTCCGGACTTTCTAAAACTGCATAAACACGTTCAGCACAAGCCAATGCGCTTTGCAATTCGGCTAAGACAGATGAAATATCGTTAAAAGGCTTGGTATACTGCTGCACATAGTTCAGAAAGGTTACCAAACGTCCAACTGTTAAAGTGGAACCCGCCATGATGCGCAAGGCTCCAACACCAGCTAGTAGGGCATAAATGAGAGCATTGACAAAACGGGTCGAAGGATTGACTGTCGAAGAATAAAAGATAGCTGACTGAGAATAACCTGCGTAGTTATCATTTGCCTCATGAAGTCTCTCGATAAACTCTTCCTGGGCATTAAACGACTGGATAATGTTCTGCTGGGTGAGCGATTCTTCAATCAACTGGGTTTGAATACCCCTAGTCTCCGTCTGCTTTTGAAAGAGATGGTAGGATCTCTTGGCAATAAAGCGTGAAATGACCATAGATAGAGGTGTTAAGAGCAGAACCAAGAGAGTCATCAAGAGATGAATTTGAAGCATGGCAAGGATGCTTACCAAAATCATCAGAATTCCGATGAAAAATTGATTAAATATCATGTTTAGTCCAGCTGCCAACTGCTCGATATCTGTCGTTACACGGCTGACCATTTCCCCACTACCTTGTCTATCTACAAGGGCAATCGGTAAACGATGGAGTTTTTCAATGATTTTTTCGCGCAAATCTCTGGTATAGGAGAAAATCAGTCGATTATAGAGGAGAGGATTGGCCCATTGTACTAGTGTATTTCCCATGACCACCAAGATCATCTGGAGGAAAATCTGCCAAAATAGCTGGGATGAACCATCGACTAGGACTTGGTCAATCACCTGTCCAATCAAGATTGGAAGATAGATTGATAAGGCCACTTGAGCGATGGTTCCCAAGAAAGCTAGAAAAAGGAGAACCGGATGGCCAGCTAAATCTTTTGCCAAACGTTTGAGGGTTTGACTTGCGTGTTTGCCTTTCATTCTAATCCTCCTTTCCATGTTGGGATGCATTGATTTCACGATAGACTTGACTAGTCTTCATCAATTCCTCATGATTTCCAAGCGCTAATTGCTGACCTTTCTCCAAAAGGAGAATCTGGTCTGCAATCTTCAAGGTCGAAGTCCGTTGGGAAATCAAGATTAAGCTAGTATCTGGCAAGTTCTCCTGAATGGCCTTTAGAAGATTGGACTCGGTGATGGTATCAAGGGCTGAAGTCGCATCATCCAAGATAAGAAATGGTGCTCGATGCAAGACTGCTCGGGCAATAGACAAACGTTGTTTTTGCCCACCTGAGAAATTACGACCGCCTGCTTGGACTTCTGCATCCAGCTGACCTTCCTTCTCACTGACAAAATCCTTTGCTTGGGCAATTTCTAAAGCCTGCCAGAGTTCTTGGTCCGAGACAGGATTTTCCATACCTAAGGTCAAGTTGGAACGAATGGTTCCCTTAAAGAGTTCAACCTTTTGAGGAACATAGGCCATCCAAGATCGCCATTCAGAAAGATTGCGAGGACTACGTCCATCTCGATAAAGGGAAATGCTTCCCTTATCTGCCGGATAAAGGCCAAGTAGAACCTGGACCAAGGTTGACTTACCAGAACCAGTTCCCCCTATAATCCCAAGAATCTGCCCTTGTTGTATAGCAAAAGAAATATCTCTCAGAGAAGGTTGGGCAGCATCTGGGTAGGTAAAGGTTAAATGTTCAACTCGTAAGGAATGGTTCAATGAGGCTTCCCTTTGCGCAATTTCTGCCAGTATATCTTCGGGTTTTTCAGCAAAGACTTCCTCAATACGCTTAGCTGATATATAAGACTGGTTGAGTGAATTGATCAGCATGGCTAGTTTGATCAACTCTACCAAGATTTGCAGGAGATAGTTGATTAAGGCAATCAAGGCACCCTGACTGAGGAGTCCACCTTGGATAGAAAGATAACCATTCCAGATAATCACCAGCAAGGTCCCATTGACAATCAAATAGGTCAAGGGGGTCAAGAGGCTAGACCAATAGCCTGTTTTCATTTGGATAGCCGTATAGATTTGGTTGAGTACTTGGAAATTCTCGATTTCTCGTTTTTCTTGACCAAAGGCTCGAATCACGCGCATCCCTTGTAGTTGTTGGCGCGTTTCCTGAACCAGCTGATCTGTTTTCTTTCTCAAAATGCTATAAAGAGGATTGACCAAGCGTGATAACACGACAATGACAAAGGTCAAAATGGCAACCATGACCAAGAACCAGAAGGTCAATTCAGGCGAAAGACGATAAGCCATGAAAATGGCACCAAAAACAATAATAGGCGCCCTTAAAAATAGGCGTAAAAATTGATTGATCCCTGTCTGAATCTGGTAGGTATCTGAAGTCAAACGCGTTACCAAACTCGAAGTCGTTAAACGGTCTCTACTATCCTTGGGTAGAGAGAGAATATGACGATAGAGATCATTGGTCAACTCTTTAGCAAATCCAACCGCTGCCTTGGCTGAGTAAAATTGAGCAACTAAGGCTACTAGGACACCGATGACCGCAAAAACAAAGAGGAGACCCATTTGCATCCAAAGATGTCCTTGATCTTTTTGAGGGATAGATTGGTCAACAATCCCCGCTATCACCATGGGGACCAAGAGTTCAAAGACAGCCTCTAACAACTTAAACAAGGGCGCTAGGAAAGACTCCTTAAGGTAGGGTTTAAAGTAAGAAAGTAATTGTTTCATGTGTCCCTTCTATTTCCAAAATGAAGAAGGTGGAAACCCACCATCTTTTTACTTGTTCAAATATGGAAGTAAGTAGCCATAGCCAGCCTCTTCCATTTCATCCTTAGCGATAAAACATAAGGATGCAGAATTGATACAGTAACGGAGACCACCTAGTTCACGAGGACCATCGGTAAAGACATGCCCCAAATGAGCATTCCCTGAACGTGAACGGACTTCGATTCGCTCCATACCATGACTCAAGTCCTGGTAGTAATGAATGAGTTCCTTGGAAATAGGACGGCTAAAGCTTGGCCAACCACAGCCTGAGGCAAACTTATCCTTGGCAAAGAAGAGGGGCTCACCAGTCGTGATATCAACATAAATCCCTTCCTCAAAAGTTTGGTCATAGGCATTGCTAAAGGGAGCTTCCGTCGCTGCCTCTTGGGTAACTCTATAGGACTCTTCAGATAAACTTTCTCGTAAAACTGCCTGACTAGGTTTTTCATAGTTGGCAGCATCTATCAGTGGTTTCTCAGCATCCCTCACATCAATATGGCAATAGCCACCAGGATTTTTCTTGAGGTAGTCTTGGTGATAGTCTTCAGCTAAGATATAGTGGCGAAGCTTCTCCACTTCCACTGCAATTTTACGACCGATGAGAAGCTCTTGTTCTCGAACGACCGTATGAATGGTTGGCAAATCCTCTTCATCTTGATAATAAATCCCTGTGCGGTACTGACGACCACGGTCATTCCCTTGTTGGTTGACAGAAAGGGGATCGATAACTCGGAAATAATAGAGTAAAATCTCACGGAGCGAAACTACCTTTTCATCATAAATAACTTGAACAGTCTCTGCATGATCTGTTTCTTTGATTAATTGATAATTGGTAGTTTCAACTTGACCATTAGCGTAACCAACACTGGTTTGCAGCACTCCAGAAATACGTGAAAAGTATTCCTCTAAACCCCAAAAACAGCCACCTGCTAGATATATTTCTGCCATTTCAAATCCTCCTTGACCAACTATTGGTCGCTAAACACGGGAAACATTTCATACTCTTCGAAAATAAAATTCAAACCACGTCAGCTTCGCCTTGCCGTACTCAAGTACAGCCTGTGGCTCGCTTCCTAGTTTGCTCTTTGATTTTCATTGAGTATCAATTCCCATGTTTCATTTTCAAAAAAAGGACAGGAAGCCCTCTAATAGAGAGTTTCCCCATCCTATTGCTATATTTATTTTGCTTCGACGCGAACGCCTTCTTTGTCTACTTGCAAATCATGAAGTTTGCCTTTGAACGGTTGCTTTTCAAGCTCTGCCTTAATCTTTGGCATCTTGTCAGGATCAGCCAAGACCATGACAGTCGGACCAGCTCCAGACAAGTAGGTTGCATAAGCACCATTTTTCTTGGCAACTTTTTTGATGGTCGCAAATTCTCGCACCAAGTCTTGTCGGTAACGCTCGTGGAAGAGGTCACTCTCAATAGCTTGACCAGCTTTAACCATATCTCCAGTCAGTAGAGCTGCGATAACCACATTGGCGATAGAACTTGCCGCAACAGCTTCCTTGTACGATAATTTTCTAGGCAAGACACCACGACTATCTCGAGTTCGCAATTCATAGTTTGGAATATAGGCTAGGAAAGCACACTCTGGGAAAGGCGCCACAACAGCTGAAACCTGGTCTTCAACTGAGCTCGCAATGACGAGATTTCCATAGATAGCAGGTGCAACATTATCAGGGTGCCCCTCAATCTTAGTCGCTAATTGCAACTTGTCGTGATCGCTTAGTTTGAGATTTCCTAGTTGATTTGCCAATTCAATTCCTGCAACGATGACAGAACTAGAAGAACCTAGTCCACGCGCAAGTGGAATATCGCTAACCATCTTCAGACGTCTTGGTTGTAGATCTGGAACAATTTGTAGAGCAATCTTCAGCAAAAGATTACGTTCATCACGTGGAATCCATTTGCCCAATTGGTGCTCAATCATCCATTCTTCACGTTCCTCACAAACCTGAATTTCTAGATACTTGGTTACAGCTACACCAACTGAGTCAAAACCAGGACCCACATTGGCACTTGTAGCGGGTACAATAATCTTCATCTTAGTCTCCTAAAACCTTGAAGGTGTTGAGAAGTTCAAATTCAGCTACACCCTTCAAAGCTGCTGTAATATTTTCAAGTTGCGCCTTGTTGATTTTATGAGTGATGATGACAACACGAGCCTTGCCTTCTTGCTTACCATCTTGAAGGATTTGCTTGAAGGAGATATCTTCAGCATTAAAGAGCTCAGCCAATTTCAAGACTTGACCTTTTGAGTCAGGAGCCAAGATTGAGAAATAGTAGTTAGCTTTGACATCTTCTGGCTTAGCTAAGACCACTGGGCGGCTGTATTCATTAAAGGCTTTTCCAATTGTTCCATCATTCAAACGACGAACGATACGGGCAATATCAGCCACAACACTTGTTGCAGTTGGTTTTTGACCTGCACCTGGTCCGTAGTACATAGACTCGCCGATACCGATTGATTCCACAAAGACCGCATTCATAACACCGTTAACACTTGCAAGTGGGTGTTCTTTAGGAAGGAAGGTTGGCGTAACCTCAGCAGCGATTCCAGAAGCTGTTTCTTCGATAGAACCAACTAATTTCACAACATAACCAAGTTCTTGAGCTACTGCTACATCTTCTGGAGTGATGTTGCGAATTCCTTGGTGGCCAACATCTTCAAACTTGACATTCATCCCAAAAGCAAACTGGCTAAGGATAACCATCTTGTAGGCAGCATCAATACCATCTACGTCATTGGTTGGGTCGCTTTCAGCGAAGCCAAGTCGTTGGGCTTCAGCAAGGGCATCCTCGTAAGACCAACCTTCAGTTACCATTTTAGTCATCATGAAGTTTGATGTTCCGTTGACAACACCAAGAACACGAGTGATTTTATCTGATGCTAGTGAGTTAACCAAAGTACGAAGGATTGGAATTCCTCCTGCAACAGCAGCTTCGTAGTAGAGGGCAACATTGTGAGCTTTGGCTACCTCAAGCAATTCTGCACCATGGACTGCCAAAAGATCCTTGTTAGCTGTCACGACGTGTTTCCCTGCTTCTAAAGCACGAGTGATAAAAGTTTTAGCAGGTTCGATACGCCCCATCAACTCAACAACGATCGTGATGTCTTTGTCTGACAAGATTTCATCGATATTTGTTACAAAATTAAAATCATTTCCTGCATCAAGCAAGCGGGCTTTCTCTTGATCGTCTTTGACCAAAACTTTAGCTACTTCAATTTCTGACTGGGCTGCTTGAACAATTTTTTCTCTATTTTCCTTTAGCAAGAATGGCACACCACTGGCTACTGTACCAAATCCAAGTAAAGCAATCTTAACTGACATGTTTGTCTCCTCGAAATTTTCTAATAGTCCTATTATACCAAAATTGTGTGAAAATTCCTACCATTCTAAATAAAAAATAGTAAGGTCAAATCACAAAAAAGGGCTGGGACAAAAGTCCTAGCCTCTCATTTGTCTATGGATTGTCGAGCAAGACGCAGTGGTTGAGTGGGCTCCACTACGCTGATTTCATCAGCTTTTACAGCCCTACTCAACTGTGCGGAGGTGGGACGACGAAATCGAATTCTAACGAATTACCGATTTCTGTCCCACTCTCTCTATTTTCTATCTATTTCACAAAAGCCAATTCCTTGTCACTGGACAAGTCTTCTCGATAATTGAAACCTGCAAAGCTGAGCTCTTTAATCTCTTCTACAGAAGTTATCTGACCTTCCATCAAGGCTGTTAAGAAGGCTCCTCTGGCTTTTTTTGAAATGGTTGAGTGGATTTTTAATTTACCATCTCGCTCTTCCATGAACTTGAAGGTCACCATCTTTTCACGGACCTCTTTAGGGAAGACAGTTTCAAATTCAGAAGACAAGAGTGAAAAGATTAATTCTTCACCCTTCATCGACTCTTCATAGGCTGCTTGCCAGTGACTTTTCAGGCTTTTTCCAGCGACTTTGAGCTTCATCAAAAAGTCCAGTCTGTGGGGAGCAATGGGGGCAAAGGCCGGGATCACACCATAGAGAGCTGACGTTATCATGAGGTGTTTCTCCAGATAGGCTTGCTCTTTCTTGGTTAGATTTTCTCGTTTAATGTTGCGATACATAAGTCCATCAAAGAGGTGCAAGGCTGGATAGTTGCTAGCCAATCCATTTTTCAAGGCTTGGATATGGTCATACTCCTCTTGCGCCTTTTCGGCAGATATTTTATAAAAGTCCTCCAGTTCTTGGGCAGAGTATGTCGCCAATTCATCCAGAACAGCCTGACTTTCAGGACGCAAGGGATTTGCCTCTAAACTAGGGATTTCGGTGTTCATTTCTTTTGCAGTTGGGATTAGAATTTTCATAGTGTTAGTGTAGCATATTTTTTTAGAACTACCAAGGATTTGAGCCTAAATAATACGACCTTCCAAATGATCCAATTCATGCTGACAAATCTGCGCTGGAAAACCCGTCAGGGTAATGGTCTGCTCTTGCCAATGAATATCTCTGTAACCTACTGTAATTTTTTCATATCTGGTTATTGGTCTCACTCCTGTCAAAGACAAACATCCTTCCTCTGTCTCATAAGGACCTTCAGAGGATTGAAGAACGGGATTAAACATGACCATGGGAATCATGCCAATATTAAAAATAATCACGCGCTTTTGCACTCCAATCATATTGGCCGCTAGTCCGACACAGCTTTCTCGGTTAGCCAATAGGGTATCCTGTAAATCCTTTACTAGGGGTAAATCTTTCTGACTAGCAGGCTGGGATACCTGCGACAAAAACAAGATATCTCTTACAATTTTCTTTTCCAAGATTCTTTCCTCCATACCATATCATTCCCCTTGATTATAGCATAAAATCTTTGGCAGTTTATATTTACATAAAAACAAAAAGCCATCCGAAGATGACTTTTCATAATTGTTTAAATAGCGTTTTTATCTTTTCCAAGTGCTCGTTGGACTGCTTTAACAATCTCAACAAGGACTACAATCATAAGCGCTCCTACAGCGACAACCATCCATTGAGTCAAACTCAAATGTGACACGTGGAAGAGATTATTAAATCCAGGAACCAAAATTGTCACCACAAAGAGGACGAAGGCAACTGGGATAGACCAGTTAAATGTCTTGTTCGTAAAGAGTCCCACTTTAAAAATAGATTGGTAAACCGACTTAACGTTAAAGGCATGGAGCAATTGGATCAAACCGAGAGTTGCAAAAGCCATGGTAAGGGCATCCGCATGGATTTCAGTATGACTTTGGTGCTCTGGGAAGAGAAGAGCCCAACCATAAACACCTAAAACGAGCATGGTTTGGAAGATCCCTTGATAAATGATTGCTCCGAAGACACCACCATCAAAGAAGTTAGACTTACGCCCACGAGGTTTGTGAGTCATGACGCCTGGCTCAGCTGGTTCCACACCAAGGGCGATGGCTGGGAGCGTATCTGTTACCAGGTTAATCCATAGCAAATGCACTGGTTGAAGCACATCCCAACCCAACAAGGTTGCAAAGAAGATGGTGAAAACTTCAGCCATATTAGCAGACAAGAGGTATTGGATGGATTTTTGGATATTCGAGAAGACCTTACGTCCTTCTTCTACCGCTACGATAATGGTTGCAAAGTTATCATCAGCAAGGACCATATCAGAAGCTCCCTTAGAAACTTCTGTACCTGTAATCCCCATACCGATACCAATGTCAGCTGTCTTAAGTGAAGGCGCATCGTTGACCCCATCACCCGTCATAGCGACAACCTTACCTTCATTTTGCCATGCTTTCACGATACGAACCTTGTGCTCAGGTGATACACGAGCATAAACAGAGTATTGCTTGAAGACTTTTTGGAATTCTTCATCAGTGAGTTCATTCAACTCAGCACCCGTGAAGACATGGTCTTCTGTATCATTTGGATCGATGATTCCCAAACGTTTGGCAATGGCTTCAGCTGTATCTTGGTGGTCACCTGTGATCATGATCGGACGGATACCTGCTTCCTTAGCGACACGAACAGCTTCTGCTGCTTCTGGACGCTCAGGGTCAATCATGCCGACCAAACCAGAGAAGATGAGGTCAGACTCAACGATTTCAGATTCCAAGGTTGGGATTTCCTTGCTTGTCTTATAAGCCATCATCAAGACACGAAGGGCTTGTTTGGCCAAGTCTTTATTGGTTGCAAGAATAGCTTTCTTGTCTTCTTCTGTGATTGGGCGAACTTCCCCATTGACTTCAATACGCGTCACACGCTTGAGCAATTGGTCAGGCGCACCCTTGACAGCGATAAAGTAAGAACCGTCTGCTTCCTTATGAATGGTAGACATGAGTTTACGGTCTGAGTCAAATGGCAATTCAGCTACACGTGGCTCATCCTTCAAGACTTCACGAACATCAAAGTTGTGGTCCAAACCAAACTGTACAAGAGCTGTCTCCGTTGGATCCCCAATCAGCTTTCCAGATGGATCCACCTTGGTATCGTTGGCAAAGTTCATGATACGTAGCGTATTGTTGTTAGCCGCAATTTCTGTTGCAGAGCTTTGCAATTGACCGTTGGTATAAACTTTTTCAACCGTCATTTGGTTCATGGTCAAAGTACCTGTTTTATCAGATGCGATGATTTCTGTTGAACCAAGAGTTTCAACCGCTGGTAATTTACGAACAATCGAATTACGTTTGGCAAGGGTTGTTGTTCCCAAAGATAGAACGATGGTTACAATGGCAGGGAGACCTTCTGGAATCGCAGCAACCGCAAGAGCAACCGCAACCATCAAGCCTTCTAATGGATGTTCACCACGAACGAAGACACCAACCAAGAAAGTAATAACGGCAATCACAATAATCAAGTAAGTCAAGACCTTAGATAATTGTTCCAAGCTTTGCTTCAATGGTGTTTCAGTTTCGTCTGCGTTGGCTAACATATCCGCAATCTTACCAACTTCTGTATACATACCAGTGTTGGTCACGACCCCAATACCACGACCGTAAGTTACGTTTGAGTTTTGGTAACCCATGTTAACACGATCCCCGATACCAGCATCTGCTTCAACAAGTCCAGTCACATCTTTTTCAACTGGCACAGACTCCCCTGTAAGAGCTGCTTCTTCAATTTTAAGAGAAACTGCTTCAAACAAACGCATATCTGCAGGCACGACATCTCCAGCTTCTAGCAAGACGATGTCCCCAGGTACCAATTCTTTTGAGTCAATCTCAATAACATGGCCATCACGACGAACACGAGCCATCGGGCTAGACATATTTTTCAGAGCTTCAATGGCTGCTTCTGCTTGCCCTTCTTGGTAAACCCCAAAGGCAGCATTCAAGACAACAACGGCCAAAATGATAATGGCATCCGTTAGACCGTCCATTCCTTCTGTAATCACAGAAAGTGCCGCTGCCGCAAGCAAGATGATAATCATCAAATCCTTAAATTGATCAAGGAATTTAGCTAGTAGGCTACGTTTCTCTCCCTCTTCCAACTCATTTCGACCATAAGTCGCTAAGCGTTCTTGAGCTTGAGCCGTTGACAAACCTTCGATAGATGAGTCCAAGTTCTTTAGGACTTCTTCTGAGGCTTGTGTGTAAAACAAGTCTTTATTTTGTTCTTTTGACAAAACAGTCTCCTCCTTTTTGGCCTCTTTTACAAAAAAAGAGACCTGTTTTTTAAAAAAACAAGTCTCGCTGTTTAATATAGTGCCGGAAATAATTCGTAATGACGACACTATCGCGGTTTCCCGCCAGCTACTCCCTTGAGTAGTTCTATTATATCAGAATTTCAAAAGTTTTCAAGTTTTGAGGTGTGGTTAACTTACTTCCCACATTTGAATTTTCCTTAGAAAACCAGTATAATGAGAGAATACTAAAATGCTAGGAGGGGAGTTAGATGAATCAATCGGTTTCAAACTTAAAATTAGCTGAGCGTGGTGCCATTATCAGCATTTTGACCTATCTATTCTTATCTACAGCTAAGCTAGCGACCGGACACCTCCTCCATTCATCCAGTTTGGTAGCTGATGGTTTTAACAACGTTTCAGATATTGTTGGAAACGTGGCTCTTCTTATCGGGATTCGTTTGGCTCGCCAACCCGCAGATAGAGATCATCGCTTCGGTCACTGGAAAATCGAGGACTTGGCCAGTCTCATCACTTCCATCATCATGTTTTACGTTGGCTTTGATGTTCTACGTGACACCATCCAAAAAATACTCAGCCGAGAACAAACGGTCATTGACCCACTTGGTGCGACTCTGGGAGTCATCTCTGCTATCATCATGTTTGCCGTTTATCTCTACAATATCCATCTGAGCAAACAGTCTAAGTCCAAGGCTCTCAAGGCAGCCGCTAAGGATAATTTATCAGATGCCGTAACATCTCTTGGAACTTCTATTGCTATCCTGGCTAGTAGCTTCAACTATCCTATCGTGGATAAGTTGGTAGCGATTATCATCACCTTCTTTATCCTTAAAACTGCTTATGACATTTTTATTGAGTCATCCTTCAGTCTTTCTGACGGCTTTGATGAACATTTACTAGAAGATTACCAAAAAGCAATCATGGAAATCCCTAAGATTAGCAAGGTCAAGTCCCAACGCGGTCGTACCTACGGAAGCAATGTTTATCTAGACATTACACTTGAGATGAACCCGGACCTCTCTGTTTTCGAGAGTCACGAAATTGCGGACCAGGTCGAATCCATGTTATCAGAACGCTTTGGTGTCTTTGATACAGACATTCATATCGAACCAGCACCAATCCCTGAGGATGAAATCCTAGATAATGTCTATAAAAAATTGCTCATGAGAGAGCAATTGATCGACCAAGGAAATCAACTGGAAGAGTTACTGGCAGAAGACTTCATTTATATCCGCCAAGACGGACAAGAACTAGACAAGGGAGCCTATAAGGCTGAAAAAGAATTGACCTCTGCTATCAAGGAGCTTCATTTAACTTCTATCAGTCAAAAGACTAAACTCATTCGCTATCAAGTCGGTGATACCATTCATACCAGTATCTGGCGCCGTCACGAAACTTGGCAAAATATTTTCCATCAGGAAACCAAAATAGAAAAAGACTAAAGCAAAACTCCCACTTATATAAGTTGGGAGTTTTTGTATATTCTTATTTAGCAACGCTCTTAGCAAGAACGAAGTTACCTAGAGTAGCTGAACCATTGCCAGCAACTGCTGGAGTTACGATATAGTCACGTACATCTGGAACTGGGAGATAACCGTTCAACAAGACGGTAAATTTCTCACGTACACGGTCAAGCATGTGTTGTTGAGCCATGACCCCTCCACCAAAGACGATAACATCTGGTCGGAAAGTTACGGTAGCATTAACTGCAGCTTGGGCGATATAGTAAGCTTGAACATCCCAGACAGAGTTGTTAAGTTCGATATTTTCACCACGAATACCAGTACGAGCTTCCAAACTTGGTCCAGCCGCAAATCCTTCCAAACAGCCTTTGTGGAATGGACAAACACCGTTGAATTCTTTTTCCTCGTCCATTGGGTGTTTTGCTACATAGTAGTGTCCCATTTCAGGGTGACCAACACCACCGATAAACTCACCACGTTGGATAACACCGGCTCCGATACCTGTACCAATTGTGTAATAAACCAAGTTTTCAATACGACCGCCGGCATTGTTACGAGCTACCACTTCACCGTAAGCAGAACTGTTTACGTCTGTTGTGAAATACATAGGCACGTTTAGGGCGCGACGAAGGGCACCAAGTAAGTCTACATTTGCCCAGTTAGGTTTTGGAGTTGTTGTGATAAATCCGTAAGTTTTTGAGTTTTTATCGATATCAATAGGACCAAATGAACCAATGGCAAGGCCTGCAAGATTCTCAAATTTTGAAAAGAATTCAATCGTTTTATCGATTGTTTCAATAGGAGTCGTTGTTGGAAATTGTACTTTTTCTACAACGTTAAAGTTTTCATCACCGACAGCACAGACAAATTTTGTACCGCCCGCTTCCAAGCTTCCGTATAGTTTTGTCATGATAAACCTCTTGTAATTGTTTTTTCTATTATAGCATATTTCCAGAAGGAAAGTTGCTCTATATTTTAGATTTTCCTCTGTAAATTTTACGATTCAATCAAAAACGAACAAACATGACATTTGTTCGTTTTTTTGATTTATTAATTCGACAGTAGTAAACTCAATGAAAATCAAAGAACAAACTAGGAATCGAGCTGCGGATTGCTCAAAGCACTGCTTTGAGGTTGTAGATAAGACTGACGAAGTCAGTTACATATATCTACGGCAAAGCAAGTATGACGCAGTTTGAATCTGATTTTTGAAGAGTATTAAGCTTTAACTTCGATGATTGCATCTCCCTTAGCAACTGATCCAGAAGCAACTGGATTTACTGAAGCAAAGTCTGCAGTGTTTGTTACGATAACCATTGTTGTGTTATCAAGACCTGCAGTAGCAATCTTAGCTGAATCAAATGTTCCGAGAACATCTCCAGCTTTAACCTTGTCACCTTGGGCAACTTTATGGTTGAATCCTTCACCGTTCATTGAAACAGTGTCGATACCAACGTGGATCAAGATTTCAGCACCGTTAGCAGTTCTTAGACCGTAAGCGTGTCCTGTTGGGAAGACGATTGTTACTTCTGCATCAGCAGGTGCGTAAACAACATCTTCACTCGGTTTTACAGCAATACCTTGTCCCATAGCTCCGCTTGAGAAGACTGGGTCATTTACATTTGAAAGAGCAACAACGTCACCAACGATTGGTGTTTGGATTGTACCTTCGCTCGGTGAAGCAAGTGTACCAGTTACTGCTTCTTCTGTTAAACGGTCAGTTTCAGCTTCAGAAATTGCTCCTGAAACTTCTTCTACTTCATCTTCATAACCAAACATGTAAGTAAGAGCGAAACCAAGTGCAAATGATACAGCTACCATAAGAAGGTATTGTAGAAGTTGTCCGTTACCAATGTAAAGCATTGTACCAGGGATGATTGTGATACCATTACCAGTACCTGCAAGTCCAAGGATTGAAGCAAGTCCACCACCGATTGCACCAGCAATCAATGAAAGGAAGAATGGTTTACGGAAACGCAAGTTAACCCCGAAGATAGCAGGCTCAGTAATACCTAGGAAGGCAGAAAGAGCAGCTGGGAAAGCAAGTGTTTTAAGTTTAGGATTTTTAGTTTTCACACCAACGGCTACTGTCGCAGCACCTTGAGCAGTCATAGCTGCAGTAATGATAGCGTTGAATGGGTTAGCATGGTCAGCAGCAAGCAATTGAACTTCAAGCAAGTTGAAGATGTGGTGAACACCTGATACGACGATTAATTGGTGAACTCCACCGATTAAGAAACCACCAAGACCGAATGGCAAGTTAAGGAGTGCTTTTGTTCCAAGAAGGATGTAGTTTTCAACAACGTGGAAGACTGGTCCGATAATAAACAAACCAAGAATTGACATAACCAAAAGTGTTACGAATGGTGTTACCAAGAGGTCAAGAACGTCTGGAACAACTTTTCGAACAGCTTTTTCAAATTTAGCTCCGACAACCCCGATAATGAAGGCTGGAAGAACTGAACCTTGCAAACCTACAACTGGGATAAATCCGAAGAACTGCATTGCAGTTACTTCACCACCAGAAGCAACAGCCCAGGCATTTGGAAGTGAGCCAGATACGAGCATCATACCAAGGACGATACCAACGGCTGGGTTACCACCGAATACACGGAAGGTTGACCAAACAACCAATCCTGGCAAGATGATAAAGGCTGTGTCAGTCAAGATTTGAGTGTAAGTTGTCACATCTTGTGGAAGTGTCATTCCGAGAGCAGTCAAGAGACCACGAACACCCATGAAGAGACCAGTTGCTACGATAACTGGAATGATTGGAACGAAGACGTCACCGAATGTACGGATAGCACGTTGGAACCAATTTCCTTGTTTTGCAGCTTCTGCTTTCATTTCAGATTTTGTAGAAGTTGGCAAACCAAGAGCTACGACTTCATCGTACATCTTGTTTACTGTACCAGTACCAAAGATGATTTGATATTGACCTGAGTTAAAGAAGGCACCTTGAACTTTTTCCAAGTTCTCGATAGCATCTTTGTTAATTTTCGCTTCATCTTTAACCATCACACGGAGGCGAGTCGCACAGTGAGCTACACTGTTGACGTTCTCACGTCCACCCAAGGCTTCGATGACTTTTTTTGCAATTTCTGTATTGGTCATTTGCAAAAATCTCCTTATAAAAAAATTTGTTCTTGTTTGAAAGCGATTTTACTCGCCCTACGAGTATTATTTTATCATCTTTCAAAAATATGTCAAGCGTTTTGCAGAAAAAGTTTTTTGATTGTTGAAATTTTTGATAGTTTATGCTACTTTCTTAATAAAACTTTCTCAAAAACGCCCGTTTCTACGTGTTTTTATGTGTATTTTTTCAAAAACTTTCACATTTTCATTATTTTTCATAAAAATAGGTTACTAATTATCTGTCAAGCGTTTGACATTTTTTTCTTAAATTCGATATAAAAGACTTGCTTTTTTATGAGGAAACGTTTACTATTAAGATAGTAGAAATTTTGGAAGGAAGATAACATGAAATGGACAACTGAACGTCGCTACAGACGTTATGAAGATTGGACTCAAGAAGAAATCAAACAAATTCAAGAAAATATGGCTCAGTCTCCATGGCATCCAAGCTATCACATCGAACCCAAGCAAGGTCTTCTCAACGACCCGAACGGTTTTTCTTACTTTGATGGCAAGTGGGTTGTCTTTTACCAAAACTTCCCCTTTGGTGCAGCTCATGGTTTAAAATCTTGGGTGCAGCTTGAAAGTGACGATTTGGTGCACTATAAAGAAACTGGTGTCAAGATTTTGCCTGATACACCTCTTGATAGTCATGGTGCTTACTCAGGATCTGCTATGCAGTTTGGCGATCAACTGTTCTTATTTTATACAGGAAATGTTCGTGACGAAAATTGGGTACGTCACCCTTATCAAATCGGTGCTTTGATGGATAAGGATGGAAATATTAAAAAGATTGATAAGATCTTGATTGATCAGCCTGCTGATGCTACTGACCACTTCCGTGATCCACAAATTTTTATCTTTAAAGGACAATACTACGCAATTGTCGGCGGTCAGGACTTGGAGAAAAAAGGTTTTGTTCGTCTCTACAAAGCGGTCGATAACGATTATACAAACTGGCAAGAAGTGGGTGATTTGAACTTCAACAATGACCGCACTGCCTATATGATGGAGTGCCCAAATCTTGTCTTTGTCGGAGAACAACCTGTCCTTCTCTACTGTCCACAAGGTTTGGATAAAAAGGTTCTTGACTATGACAATATCTATCCAAATATGTATAAAATTGGTGCTTCCTTCGATCCTGAAAATGCACGTATGGTAGATGTGTCTGAACTACACAATCTAGACTATGGTTTCGAAGCCTATGCCACTCAGGCCTTCAATGATCCTGATGGACGTGCCTTAGCAGTAAGTTGGCTTGGTTTACCAGATGTTTCTTATCCATCTGATCGCTTTGATCACCAAGGAACTTTCTCATTGGTCAAAGAATTAACCATTAAAGATGGCAAACTCTATCAGTATCCTGTAGCAGCCATCAAGGAACTCCGTGCTTCAAAAGAGGAATTTTCAAATCGTTCTGAAACTAAGAACACCTACGAACTTGAACTAAACTTAGAGGCTAATAGCCAAAGTGAAATCATCCTTCTTGCTGATAAAGACGGCAAGGGGCTCTCTATCAATTTCGATCTTGTCAATGGCCAAGTAACCGTTGACCGCAGTCAGGTAGGTGAGCAATACGCTCAAGAATTTGGAACTACTCGCTCATGTCCAATTGATAACCAAGCTACTACCGTAAATATCTTCATCGACAATTCAATCTTTGAAATTTTCATTAATAAAGGAGAAAAAGTATTTTCTGGTCGTGTCTTCCCACATGAGAACCAAAATGGAATTCTCATTAAATCTGGAAACCCAACTGGAACATACTACGAATTAGAATATGGTCGCAAAACTAACTGATGTCGCAAAATTGGCTGGCGTCAGCCCTACTACCGTTTCACGTGTCATCAATAAAAAAGGCTATCTATCTGAAAAAACCATCCAAAAGGTCAATGAGGCCATGCGAGAATTGGGCTATAAACCTAACAACCTTGCTCGTAGCCTCCAAGGAAAATCAGCCAAGTTAATCGGTTTGATTTTCCCAAAAATCAGCCATGTTTTCTATGCTGAATTGATTGACAAATTGGAACACGAACTCTTCAAAAAAGGCTACAAGACCATCATTTGTAATAGTGAACACGATTCAGAAAAAGAACGTGAATACATCGAAATGTTGGAAGCCAATCAAGTGGACGGTATCATTTCGGGAAGTCACAACCTTGGGATTGAGGATTACAATCGCGTAACCGCTCCAATCATTTCATTTGACCGGAACCTATCACCAGATATCCCTGTCGTTTCTTCTGACAACTATGCTGGTGGTGTCCTAGCCGCTCAGACTTTGGCTAAAACTGGAGCTAAGTCTGTTATTATGATTACAGGTAATGATAACTCCAACTCACCAACTGGACTTCGTCATGCAGGCTTTGCTTCTATCTTACCCAAGGCTCCTATTATCAATGTTTCCAGTGACTTTTCGCCCCTTCGTAAGGAAATGGAAATTAAAAATATCCTGACCAAACAAAAACCAGATGCGATTTTCGCATCGGATGATTTGACAGCCATCTTGGTGATGAAGATCGCTCAGGAACTTGGTATTTCTGTTCCAGAACAACTTAAGGTTATTGGCTACGATGGAACTTATTTTATCGAGAATTTCTATCCTCACCTTACTACCATTAAACAACCTTTGGAAGAAATTGCTCGCCTGACAGTCGATTTACTACTTCAAAAAATTGAGGGGAAAGAAGTTGCTACAACTGGTTATTTCTTACCAGTTAGTCTCTTACCAGGTAAAAGTATTTAAGCACAAAAAAACTCAGACTAGTTTCGTCTGAGTTTTTTCTTATGATCTTAATCTTTTCAAAAGAGTCTGTGCTTTTTCTAGATTAAAAGTTTTTTCAGCAATCAAGCTTTCTACTAACTTGGATACTTCTGCCTCAGTCGCACCTGCTAAAAGCGCTAAGGATTTTGCCTGAAGTTTCATGTGTCCATGCTGAATACCTGTACTGACAAGAGCCTTAAGAGCTGCAAAGTTTTGTGCAAGACCAATTGACACGATAATTTGTGCCAATTCCTTAGCTGATGGATAACCTAGCAACTCATGGCTAAGAACTACTCGAGGATTGAGACCAATTGATCCACCCTTGGTAGCAACCGGCATCGGCATGGTCATCTCTCCAATTAGCTCTTCTGTTTTCAAATCCATAGTCCAACGACTGAGACCTCGATAAACACCATCATGACTCGCATAGGCATGCGCTCCTGCTTCGATGGCACGCCAATCATTCCCTGTCGCAATTAAGAGAGCATCGATTCCGTTGAAGATACCTTTGTTATGGGTTGCTGCTCGATAAGGATCTGCTTGAGCAAACTGGCTGGCTAAAACCATTTTTTCAGCTAGTTCACGCGCTTCATCCTTCTGGCGGCTCAAATAACGAAAGGCAATCCGACAAGTTGCAGTTACTAGAGAGTCTGTTGCGTAGTTGGATAAAATGCCCATTAAACTTTGCCCTTGACTTAGAGCCTCTAAACTAGGCTTTAAAGCCTCAAGCATGGTATTGAGCATATTGGCTCCCATGGCTTCCTGAGTATCCACATGGAGATAAACCACTAAAAAGTCAGCCTCACCAGAAATTTTCTCAACTTTTAGCTCTCTCGCTCCACCACCACGTTTGACAATAGATGGATAGGCTTGGTTTGCTTGTTCGAGTAGCTCTTCTTTCTGACTCAAAATAGCCTGGTAAGCTCGCTCTCTATCCGGAACCTGATAAAGAGCAACCTGACCTATCATTTGTCGCTGATGAACCTGAGCTGTAAAACCTCCAGCACGTTTGATAATCTTACTGGCAAAACTGGCTGCAGCAACTACAGATGGTTCTTCGGTCACATAAGGAACGGTGTACTCTTGACCGTTTACCAGTACTTCTGGCACCACTGAGTATGGAAGTGAGAAGGTCCCCACTACATTTTCACTCAGTTGGTCCGCAACTGCTATACTAAGATTTTCATTTTGCTCGAGACTTTCTTGGGATTTAATAGTAGTAAGCGCCTGAGACTTAACAAGCTCTAGGCGCTCTTGAATTGATTTTTTAGCAAATCCATTCCAATTTTTTTTCATTATTTTTCAACCTTGTTGTAGCGACGTTGGTGTTCTACAATCTCAACCAGAGCATAGTCTTGTCTCTCATAGCCTGACATGGTTGCAGAACCAGACTCATCCAAGTTTGCTTCCTCAAAGAAGATTCGTTCATAATCAGCTACGCTCAATGTTTGACGCTGGTCTAGCAATTCTAAGCGATTTTTCTGCAATTGCTGTTCATACCCTTCAACCAATTCCACACTGAAGAACTCGGATACAGCACCACTACCATAGCTATAGAGAGCTAGCTTGTCCCCTGCTTTGAGACTATCAGAATTTTCAAGAAGAGACAAGAGGCCTAAAAAGAGTGAACCTGTATAGATATTCCCAACTTTTTGGCTATAAATAATGGACTCATCAAAGTGTTTTTGAAGTAAATCCTTTTTCTCTTGAGATAGAGATTTATCAAGAATTTTTTTCAATCCCTTGAGAGCTAGCTTTGGATATGGCAAATGGAAACAAATAGCTTCAAAATCATTCAAGTCGCAATCATAACGCTTTTGGTACTCTTCCCAAGTCGTTTTTAAGCTATCCAAATACTGCTGTGTTGAGTAGACTCCATTTACAAATGGTGTCGTTGAATAATTTGGACGCCAAAAGTCCATAATATCACGAGTCTGCGCAACGTTATCATTGTTGAAGACCATAACACGTGGATTTTGACTAATCAACATAGCAACACAGCCTGCTCCTTGGGTTGGTTCCCCTGGAGTTTCGACACCATATTTTGCAATATCACTAGCCAGCACCAACACTTTTGATTTTGGAGAATTTTCTACGTGTAACTTAGCATAGTGAAGGGCCGCAGTTGCACCATAGCAAGCTTCTTTGATTTCAAAACTACGAGCAAAAGGTTGAATTCCAAGCAAACCGTGTACAAAAACTGCAGCCGCCTTACTTTGATCGACTCCTGATTCTGTCGCTACGATAACCATATCAATCTCTTGCTTATCTTCTTCAGTCAGGATAGAATTTCCTGCACTAGCAGCCAAGGTAACAACATCCTCCGTTAAAGGAGCAATACTTAATTCTTTTAAAAGTAGCCCTTTACTCAATTTTTCAGGATCAGTCCCTCGAGTTTCTGCTAAATCTTGTAATTTCAAAACGTATTGACTGGTCGCAAAACCAATCTTATCAATACCGATTTTCATATTTACCTCTATTTTTATCATTCATTATAAAAATTCGTTCACCTCTATTTTATCATAATTGAGGTCAAATGAGCGAAAAAAGACTTGATTCCCCAAATCAAGTTCATTTCCATCTTCCTATCCATGTTCTTTCAGCCACTCTATCAACGAAAAAATCGAGTCTTAGCTAGCTCGATTCTTTTTGAGATAGTAATACAACTTGAGTATGACTGTCCCACTTGCCATTCCTATAGAGATAACAAGGGCCAACATCATCACCAACATTGCACTGGCAATGGCGTTTCTATAGTCACCTGTTACAAAAAATGAAGTCGTTCTATAAGAGAGATAACCTGGTACCAGTGGAGCCAAGATGGCTAAAGCAAACACAACGGCTGGTGTTTTGTAGATAATACTCATAATCTGGCTGATACAAGAACCAATTACAGCGGCAATAAAGGTCGCTAAAATGACATTAGTTGGCTCCTTGAGTATTAGATAGAGGAGCCAGATTGACATTCCCAAAACTCCACCAGGAATGAGCATGGATCGTTGGACGTTTAAAACGATTAAAAAAGTGATAATTGCTAGCAGACTAGCTAGAGCCTGAAATAAAAATGTTGTTACAGTCATATTAGTTCATGAGTACGAGGGCGACAGAGGTGCCTGCCCCTAAGGCAAGGGTGACAAGCAAGGATTCAAACATCTTGCTCATACCAGAGTTAATGTGATTGGTCATAATATCTCTAACAGCATTGGTCAGAGCAATTCCAGGTACAAAGGGCATAACCGCACCTGCAATGACCAAATCGGCTGTAGAAGGAAAGCCAGAATAGCGCGCCCAAAATTGTGCAATCAAGCCAAAAACAAGAGCACCTGCAAAAGCTGTCATAAAGGGAATTCGAATAAATTTTTCTACGTAAAGGGAAAAGGTGAAAGCGAATATGGTCGCTACTCCTGCACCAATGGCATCATAGACATTCCCCCCGAACATGATAGAGAAGAAGGGAGCACTGAGGGTAGCTGCAGCGGTTAGCTGAACATTGGTGTAGGGAGATGCCTTGACATTTAATTGCTTGAGTTGAATAAAGGCTGTCTCCAAATCAAGCTGTCCTGATACAAGCTGCCGTGAAATCTGGTTGACATCACACACCTTCTCAATATTATAAGCAGAGGAGGTTACTCGTTTCATTCGAGAGATATTTGTATTTTCAATGGAGAAAAAAATAGCTGCAGGCATGGCCAAAACATTACAATCCATAATGCCTTGTGAATGAGCAATTCGAATCATGGTGTCTTCGACACGATAGATTTCAGATCCATTGCGAAGCAGAATTGTTCCTGCTAACATAATGACATCAATGACTGCATTCAGTTTTTTTGATTCGTCCATGTTCCCCTCCTTTTTAAACTCCTTTTATTTTATCATAAATTTGAAGGAAAAAAAATCTTTGTCACAAAAACTGTGACAAAGATTGATTAGTTCTCACCGTTATGGTTCTCCGACTGATTATTCGATGACGGAGATGACGGCGCTGTCGTAGTTTGAGGTTCTCTAATCTGTGGTGATGTCTCTCCACGATAAGGATTAGTTTGTGATGGATTTGGTGTCGTTGTAGTCGTTGTTTTAGGTTTATAAATATATAATTTAACAATCGGATTGCTTAAATCCAGTTTTTCATCTGGTGCGGGAATTTGTTTCGCAACCTCTCCTTCACTAACCCTTTCTTGTACAGTATCCACTTCTTTTACCTCAATATTAGTAATACCCATACTATTAAGATTCTGTTTAGCAAATTCAAGAGTATATCCAATATAATTTGGCATGGTCACGGTCGTCTTCTTCTTGGCTACTGTCAAGGTAATCTCTGTCGCCTTACTGAGATCATAAGTGGTTCCTTCTGACAGGCTCTGTTTCATAACAAGCCCTGCCTCTGTTTCACTTGATTCTTCTTCTACAATCTTAATGAGATTTTCAGGAACTTTTTTCCCTTTCAACTCTGCAACGACGTCTGTAGATTTTCGTCCAATATAATTTCCAATCTTAAATGATTGCTGACCTGAAGAGATAATAAGATTAACTTTTGTTCCTTCTTTTCGTGCCGAGCCAGCATCTGGATCTGTTCGAATCACTCGGCCTTCTTCGACAGTATCACTAGCTTCGGCCTTCTCCTCACCAATCTCAAAATTCGCTTTTTTAAGGTTTTCCTTAGCTTCAGCTACAGTTTGACCTGCAACTTTTGGAATCTCAACAGTAGCTGGTGTTTTCGATACAATCCAAAAGAGAGAAGCCAAAACAAGTATAAAGCTAGCTAAAAGCACCAAATACCTCGCTTTAAAACGACGTTTCTTGACTGGTTTTGGAGCAGTTTCTTTACTAGTTGCCTTTTGGGTCGGCTTTTGGCTCTGCGGACTTTCATCCTTTGGTTGCACCTTAGGAATCGCTGTTAAAGTAGATTGTGAAATTTTCGGCAAGGTTTTTGTGTCAACTTTACTTGTATCTTCAAATACCAGCTTTGGTTCATTGCGACGGTTATAAGAAAGACTGCTCAATAAGTCAACATACATCTCTGAGACAGTTTGGTAACGGTCTGTTAACTTTTTAGCTGTCGCTTTTATAACCACGTTTTCCAAGGATTGTGGCACTGATGGGTTTTCTGCAATGACAGAGGGAAGTGGTTTTTGGAAATGCTGAAGTGCAATGGTAACAGCACTATCGCCATCATAAGGAATATGACCGGTCAACATTTCAAAGAAAATAATTCCCATCGCATAAATATCACTCTGTATAGTCGCCTTAGAACCACGCGCCTGTTCAGGTGATAGATAGTGAACAGAACCTAACATAGAGTTGGTCTGTGTCAAACTTGTTTCTGCAAAGGCTACTGCAATCCCAAAGTCTGTAACTTTCGCAGTACCATCAGGAGTCAAGAGAATATTTTGAGGTTTTAAATCACGGTGAACAATTCCCTTTGCATGCGCCAAACGCATAGCTAAGAGAATCTGCCCCATGATACGAACAGCTTCCTCGTTAGAGAGAGGATAGTGTTCTTTGATATAGCGTTTGAGATCAAGACCAGCTACATATTCCATAGCTAGGTACTGCTGACCGTCTTCTTCACCGATATCCGTAATTCGAACGATATGAGGATGATCTAAGTCTGCCATCGCACGAGCTTCACGCTGAAAACGTGCAACAGCGATAGGGTCTGTCTGATAGTTGGTTCTCAGAACCTTTACCGCAACCTCTTCCCCATCCAGAATCAAATCTTTAGCCAGGTAGACATCTGCCATTCCACCACGGCCAATTTGTTTGATAATCCGATATCGTCCGGCAAATATCTTGCCGATCTGGATCATTTTGATTCCTCCTCAATCGCAATCAAGGCAACAGTAATATTATCAAGCCCTCCGGCATTGTTTGCAAAACGTACTAAAGTTGCCGCCTTGTCTTCAAGTGAAATATCACTTGTCACGATGTCATAGATTTCACTTCCTGAAATCATATTCGTGAGTCCATCACTGTTCATAACGATATAGTCGCCCGGTTCCAAGCTTACAATTCCTAAATCAGGTTGAATTTCATCTTTTTGTCCGATTGACTGTGTGATAATATTCTTTTGTGGATGTGCTTCAGCTTCTTCAGGTGTTAATTGACCTGCCTTGAGCAATTCATTAACCAAAGAATGGTCACTCGTTAATTGATGATATTCTTCACCACGAACCAATCCGATACGAGAATCGCCAATATGAGCATAGATGGCTTGATTATCTATGATAGCAAGGGCTTCTAGAGTAGTACCCATCCCCTTGTATGCTTCATCTCGACCTAATTGGTAAATCTTTTGATTTTCAATCTCTAGATGTTCTGCAAACCATTCACGAACTTCATTGACGGTATCAATGTGAGTATCCACCCAGGCTACACCTAAATCCGTAACTGCCATCTCACTGGCAATATTTCCTGCGCGGTGTCCTCCCATCCCGTCAGCCAAGATAATCATCGTGCGACCAGCACGGTTGACAAAAAGATTGACATAGTCTTGATTATTTGTACGTTTCTGACCCACATCTGTTAATAATGAAATCTCCATTGTGTCAGTTCCTTCCTAATCGGATACCTTGCGAAATTGGCTGATAAAGAATCCATCACTTCCATACAATTCTGGAGTAATGAGGATGCAGCCATCTTTTAGGATATCCTTGCATTCGTGTTCTAGTTTAACCTGCTCGAACTCTGGGTGACTTTCTAAAAATGCTTGAACAACTTGAAAGTTCTCCTCGGAGACAATAGTGCAGGTACTATAAGTTATTATACCACCTTTACGTAGCGTTTGACAAACACTACCTAATATTTCCAACTGAATTTCCTGTAATGACGCGAAATCAGCAGTGTCTTTGTTATATTTGATATCTGGTTTCCGACGTAAAAGTCCAATCCCTGAGCAAGGGGCATCAACAAGAATCTTATCAAATTGATTCTTACCAAAAAACTCGTGAACCTTTCGGGCATCCAATTTTTGTGTTTGAACACGGTCTAGTACGCCTAAACGCTGGGCATTCTCTTGAATCAAAGTGAGTTTGTGATCGTAGAGATCCAGAGCTGTTACCTGACCGGTCGTGAGATAAGAGGCCATATGGGCTGTTTTCCCACCTGGAGCTGCACAGGCATCCAAAACCTGCTCCTCTCCTTGTAGCTCTAGTGTTGGTGCAACCAGTTGACTAGACTCATCCTGGATAGTAATAGCCCCTTCAGCAAACAAGTCATGACCCGCGAAATGCCCCTGCTCCTTGACCAGACCAGAAGCTGATAAAGCAGAATCACTTGCATCAAGCAGAGCTTTAATTTCCTCTTTTCGGCTCAAATCTGTCACCCGAATACTGGCTTTATTGCGTTGCAAAAGACTCTCAAAAATCGCTTGCGCTCGCTCTTCTCCATACTCTTCCTTGAGCTTAGAAACTAACCACACTGGCAAAGAGTAGGCGATAGAATCACGCTTGTTCTTACGCTTGATACTGGCAATATCTGGCAAACCTTCTCGCAAGATACGGCGAAGGACTGCATTGACCAGTTTTTCGCTACCCTTTTTACGAAGTTTTGCAATTTCTACCGCTTCATTGACCACTGCATGATCAGGAAGCTTATCCAAGTATTGTAGTTGGTAGACGCTCATGAGAAGCAAAACATAGAGCCAGCTGTCTAGCTTGTCTCTATCCTCAATAAAGTGAGACAAATACCATTCTAAAGTTAGTTTACAAGCTACGGTTCCATAAACAAGCTCTGTCACCAAACCTTTGTCAGTTGCTGACAGTTGACTTCCCTTGAGGTGTTTATTTAAGGCGATATTGGAGTAGGCTTGATTGACAAGGACATCCTCTAGCACCTCTAAGGCTAAACTTCTAGCCGTTTCTAGTTTAGTCACCAAATCGTTCTCCTACTGCTAAAGTTCGTCCCACACCGTTGAGGAAGGAGGCAATGTCCATTTTAGGTTTTCCTGCTGGTTGAACCTGTTTGAGAGATAGAGCTCCTTCTGCCGTTGCGACAATCAATTCTTTCTTACCGATGGAGATAATCTCACCCGGATTACCCTTCCCTTCTACAGGCAGAGCTTCATAGATTTTGAAGCGTTCTCCTTTTAGGAAGGTATGAGCAACTGGCCATGGATTCATCCCACGGATTTGGTTGAAGAGTTGACGATTGGTCTTGTTCCAGTCCAATTTTTCTTCCTCAGGTTTGATATTTGGAGAAAAAGTTACTTGGCTTGGGTCTTGTGGTTCTGGCTGAATTTCACCAGCTATATAAGCTGGTAGAGTATCCAAAAGCAAATCACGACCGACAATGGCCAATTTTTCAAACAAGGTTCCGACATTGTCCTCATCGGTAATGGGAATGCTACGACGAGAAATCATGTCTCCTGCATCCATTTCCTTGACCATTTCCATAATGGTTACTCCTGCCTCTTCATCACCCTGAATCAAGGCATAATGAATAGGAGCACCACCACGGTGCTTTGGAAGAAGCGAAGCATGAACGTTGACTGCAAAATCCATGCTATCAAGGAGTTTACTTGGGAGAAATTGTCCAAAAGCTGCGGTCACAATCCCATCAGCACCCAAATTCATGATAGCTTCCATTTCTGGACTGCCCGATAATTTTTCTGGTTGGTAGATAGGAAGCCCTACTTCTTTTGCTGCTTGTTTAACTGGGGTTTCTTGGATAACTTTTTTACGTCCGACAGCGCGATCTGGTTGCGTTACAACAGCTACAATCTCGTAGCGGTCATCTGACAAAAGTCCCTTCAAAACGGTCGCTGAAAAGTCGGGGGTCCCCATAAAGATTAGTTTCGTCATCTTTTCTCCTTTTTACAAAAATTGCTGCGGTTCGTGATCAATACTGAGACGAAGCTCACTGTTTTCACGTTCTTGAGTTAGGGCCAAGACCTGATTAAGAGTCGAGGCTAACAAATCTTCTAAACGGTATTTAATCAATATTTGGTAGTGATAGAGGTTATGAGTGCGAGCGATAGGTTTAGGCGTTGGACCAAGGATGATACTAGCATCCGACAAACCTGACCGCAAAATTTCCATGACCTCATAAGCTCTTCTAAGAACCTCTTCTTCTTTCTTATGAGACAAGGTAATCCCAATAGTGAAATAATAAGGTGGGTAACCCAACTGACGTCTGATACCCATTTCATAGGTGTAGAAACCTTCGTAGTCCTGATCCTTGGCAAAACGAATAGCATAATGATTAGGATTGTAGGACTGAATCAATACCTGACCTGCCTTTTCAGCTCGTCCTGCTCGTCCTGCTACCTGGGTCAAGAGTTGGAAGGTTCTCTCAGAAGAACGGAAATCAGGCAGATTCAAGGCTGTATCCGCATTGAGAACACCAACCAAAGTTACATTTGGAAAATCCAATCCCTTGGCAATCATCTGGGTACCAAGTAAAATATCCGCTTCACCTTTTCCAAACTGGTCAAGCAAGGCTTGGTGACTACCTTTTTTGCGAGTTGTATCCACATCCATGCGTAGAATGCGTGCCTCTGGAAAGAGTTCAGCCAGCTCGTCATAGGCCTTCTGAGTCCCTGTTCCATAGTAACGAATGCTACGACTCTGACAGTTTGGACAGACATGAGGAATTTCCTTAGAAAAACCACAATAATGACAGTTCATCGTCTTGGTATCCATGTGCAGCGTCAGAGAAATATCGCAGTTGGGACAGGTATCCACGGTCCCACATTCCCGGCACATGACAAAACTTGAATAACCACGACGATTGAGCATGAGAACAACCTGCTCTTTTTTATCCAGTCGATTTTGAATGGCCTCAATCAGAGGAGGTGTAAAGTTTGACGTTTCATTCTGCCCGATGTAATCACGGAAGTCAATCAGTTGAACTTGAGGAATACTTGCTAAAGGATTGGCCCGTTGAGTCAGGCGTAGATGTTGATAAACACCCTTGCCAGCACGCGCACGGCTTTCTAGACTCGGTGTTGCAGAACCAAGAACTAATGCTGCTTGATTGTACTGAGATCGTAAAAGAGCCACATCTCTAGCATGGTAACGCGGATTGCTGTCTTGCTTGTAGCTGGCCTCATGCTCTTCATCGATAATGATAACCCCTAGATTTTTCAAAGGGGCAAAAACGGCAGACCGAGCCCCAACGACTACCTGAGCATCTCCACGCTCCACCTTGCGCCATTCATCATACTTTTCACCATTGGACAAGCCAGAGTGGAGAATGGCTACTTTCTCGCCAAACCGAGCAATAAAACGCTCTGTCATTTGAGGAGTCAGAGAGATTTCTGGGACTAAAACGATTGCTGTTTTCCCCATATCCAAGGCTCCTTGGATAATCTGCAAGTAAACCTCAGTTTTCCCACTTCCAGTGATTCCTTGTAAAAGAAAGGGAGGGTGTTTCTTCCCAATCGCTCCAACAACCGCCTCACAGGCTTCTTTTTGTTCTGGATTTAACTCTAAAGATTGACTGGATTCAATTCCTTCAAAGTAGGCAGCTGAGCGTTGGACTTCCTTTTGAACGATGGTAACAGCACCATGTTCCACAAAGAAGTTAACTTGTTCGCGTGAGTAATGTTCTAACAAATCAGCCAAAGGAACTGTTTCAGGATGTGCTAATAAATATTCTCGCAGTTCCAATTTCTTCTTGGCACGATTTGAGATTTCTAGTTTTTCTAATTTATCAGGATTCACTTCAACCCAAGACTGCGTCTTAACTTTCTTCTGGTCTACAGCCTGGTACTCTAACTTTAAAAGACCTTTTCGAGTCAACCGCATCATCTCAGCCTGTTTCTCAAGATCAAGAGATGAAAATTCTAAAGACTCCTGCGAACCAAACAAACGGTCTCTGTCTTCTTGACTCAAGCCTTCCAGAGGATAGAGGATCTTATCATAGCTAGAATTCAAAAATCCCGGAAGCATAGCTTTTAGAATAGAAATCTTGTATGAAAAAACTGACTTACGTAGTTCTTCAGCTAGCCAGAGTTGTTCCTCCGTTAAGACAGGAGAAAAGTCCAGCACCTCAGCAATCTCTTTCAAGTCCTCGTCTGCCACATCTGAATCAGATTCTTGTTCCATTCCAAGAACAATTCCCTGAATCAAGCGATTAGCCTTCCCAAAGGGTACATGAACTCGCATGCCAACTTCCAGCATCCCTTCAAATTCCTCTGGAATCTTGTAGCTATAGGGCTGATCTGTCTGCATCAAGGGAACATCGACAATGATTTTTGCAATAGCCATTTCCTCACCTCCTTCTCTTCTTAAATCGTTTCAATTGATTGAGTATTCTTGCAATAGAAAAAATAAGATTGAGTCTCCCCAACCTTAAATTTTTTCACCTTCTTCTTTTTCTTTCGCGATTTGCTCTTTGATTTTCTTTTCTTCTTCTTCTCTCAATCGTCTTTCTTCTTCGATACGACGACGAACAGCTTCGCGTTTCCCTTCTGGATCTGGGTGGATGGTTACATTCCCAGATTCAATCTCTTCCAAGGCACGAAGTGTAGATTTTTCAGATTTGAATTCTTGTGTTGGAGTTGCTCCAGCTTCTAATTCGTGAGCACGTTTTGCTTCCAAGATGACGAGTGAATATTTTGATGGTACCTTGTCAAGCAAGGTATCAATAGAGGGTTTAAGCATCATTTGTTTGTACCTGTTTTCTATAGTTTATCGAATAGTCGGAGACTTTGGTAGCATATCCTGGTAGTGACCGATGACACGATCGACACGGAAATGTTCTGCTTCAATCACACGTTTGACACGTTCTGCGGCAAGAGGAACATGGTCATTGACAATAGCATAGTCATACTCACGCATCAAAGCAATTTCTTCTTTGGCTTTTTCGATACGCTGAGCAATCACTTCTGCACTATCTGTACCACGGCCTACAAGACGGTCTTGCAATTCTTCCAAATCTGGTGGTGTCAAAAAGATAAAGACTGCATCTGGAACTTTTTTCTTAACCTGGAGAGCTCCCTGCACTTCAATTTCAAGGAAGACATCGATTCCCTTATCAAGGGTTTCATTGACATAGGTCAGAGGAGTACCGTAGTAGTTACCTACATACTCTGCATACTCTAACATCTGTCCTTGACGGATTAATTCTTCAAATTCTTCACGCGTGCGGAAAAAATAGTCAACTCCGTCTACTTCACCTGGACGTTGCGCCCGCGTTGTCATAGATACGGAATATTGGAATTGATTTTCAGAACTCTCAAAAATTTCTCTTCTAACCGTTCCTTTTCCAACTCCTGAAGGACCTGAAAAAACGATTAGTAAGCCACGGTCTGCCATGATGTCTCCTTTGGATAGTTTGTGAAATGACTTGAAAATTTATCTGAATTCACTATGTAAAGCCATTTCTGCTTACTACAATCTTTCTATCTAGTGTAACAAAAAAGCAGTAATTTTTCAACTGCTCTTTCTTATTTATTTTGCATAATCAACTGCACGAAGTTCACGAATTACGGTTACCTTGATATTTCCTGGGTAATCGAGATTGTTTTCGATTTTCTCACGAACTTTATGAGCCAAGATTGTGACCTTGTCGTCCTTGATTTGACCTGGGTTTACCATGATGCGGATTTCACGACCTGCTTGAAGGGCAAAGCTATTTTGAACACCTTCAAAGCTATTTGCAATCTCCTCTAAGTCATGGAGACGTTTGATATAGCTCTCAAGAGACTCGCTACGAGCTCCTGGACGAGCAGCACTTAGAGCATCCGCTGCAGCAACAAGAACTGCAATAACACTTTCAGGCTCTACATCTCCGTGGTGGCTAGCAATAGTATTGATAACAACTGGGTGTTCCTTGTACTTACGAGCCAATTCAGTACCAATCTCAACGTGGCTACCTTCCACCTCACGGTCAATAGCTTTTCCGATATCGTGAAGGAATCCTGCACGACGAGCGAGAGCTGCATTTTCACCAAGTTCACTAGCCATGATACCAGCCAACTTAGCAACTTCAATCGAGTGACGCAAGACATTTTGACCGTATGAAGTACGGAACTGCAAACGACCCATGATCTTCATTAAGTCTGGGTGAAGGTTTGGTGCTCCGATTTCATAAGCTGCAGCCTCACCATATTCACGGATTTTATTGTCAATCTCTAGACGATTTTTCTCAACTAACTCTTCGATACGAGCTGGGTGAATACGTCCATCCTTAAGCAAGGTTTCCATCGTCATACGGGCAATCTCACGGCGGATAGGATCAAAACCTGACAAGGTTACCACTTCTGGCGTATCATCAATGATGACATCAACCCCTGTCAAACTTTCAAAGGTACGAATGTTACGACCTTCACGTCCAATGATACGACCTTTCATGGTATCATCAGGCAGATGAACCGTAGAGTTTGTAGATTCAGCTACATACTCACCAGCAATTCTCTGCATAGCTTGAGCCAAGATATCCTTGGCTAACTTATCTGAACGTTCCTTAACTTCTTGCTCAGCCTCACGAATGCGACTAGCAATTTCCTTAGTCAAGTCTTCTTCTGTTTGGGCTAAGATAATATCTTTCGCCTCTGACTGTGTCAGACTTCCGACACGCTCTAGTTCAGCTTGCTTTTGCTTTTCAATTTCCTCTAGTTGCTCTTCACGTGCATCAAGGTTTTTTGCTCTATCAGAAATACTTTGTTCTTTTTGTTCAAGTGTTTTTTCTTTGTTCGTCAAATTATCGTCTTTACGGTCAAGGCTCGTAGCTCTCTCCGTCAAACGACTTTCGATTTGCTTGAGTTCTTGACGCTCTGACTTAAATTCAGCGTCCACTTCTTCGCGGTATTTTCTGGCTTCTTCTTTAGCCTCCAATAGTGCTTCTTTTTTAAGGGATTTGCTTTCGCTTTTAGCTTCATTGATTAATAAATCCGCTTCGCGCTCAGCTTGTCCTCGTAAATTAGTTGCTTCTTGTTCAGCATTTAAAAGCATCAACTCTGCAGCCTCTTGTGATGATTTCATCTTGACTGAGATGCTGACATATCCAATGACTAAACCAATGATGACGGCAAAAACAACTATAACAATCGCCATAATTTCCATGTTTTTACCTCAATTTATTTGTTTATCCGAATGACATGCATTCTTATACATTTTACCACAAAAAAATATTTTTAACAAACCTTAAATGGAAGTTGTTTTAGTTATTTTTAGGAGCAATATCTTCATTTTCCTTAGTAAAATAAGCTTCTTAAACCTAACTATTTTATAAAAGAATTTTTTTGCAAAAAACAAGAAAAAAGTCCACTTCAAAGTAGACTTAGTTTGTTTCGATTCTGATTGGCACTCTGCCAAAATTTTGTTCTGCGATACTCGGGTGTCCCAGCTGATAAATTTGGTCTGCCTTTTGAGTCATAGCATCCCAGGGTTCTTTACCGATTCGGCTGACGAGATTGACCTGCTCTTTGAGAGCTTTAAGGTGTTGTCTGCCTTTTTCGGTAAAACCAAGGATGTGAATACCTTCTGGCAAGTCACTTTCTCTGGCCTGGACCAAGATATAGGTCAAGAGGCGTCGCACACGCGCCTTGGTGTAGCGTTTGGTAGCCACTAACTCAACCAATTCCTCAATAGATTTTGCTATTTTGATGGCTTCCTTAATACGCACAGCCATCTCTTGATTGACCTGATAAATAGTAGTTAGGTCTGGATTTGACAAGATTTGATAGCGTAAAAGTGGAAAATAATTTCCCCAGCTCACCTTACAGGCCTGCTCAAAAAGAGTAACAGTTGGAATAAAGCGTTCTAAGAAATCTTGGTCTGATTGATGCTGACGGATGGCTGTCGCCGAAGCAAAGTCTACATCCTTATCCACCGAATGGTATCCAGCTCCCTGACGCTTTATCGGATGAAGCTTAATGTTACGTCCAACAACTGCTTTGGCATAAGCAAGAGCTAGGACGTGATTGGGCGTATCACCTGAAAAATCAAGACCTGCAAATTCCTTCCACATGGCTTGGGTTTTCTGGGGATAAGATAGAGAATCAGGCAAGTTTTCCATGAAGGCTTCCATCTCTCGACCACGTTCTGCATATAGGTTAGCAATTTGCTGGTAATCCAGAACTTCCTCTGTTCCAAAAGCTAGGCTATCAATTCCTAACTGCGCCAAGATATCTACTGCTCCTTGTCCAAAGAAATCCGCTGCTTGTACACTGACTAAAAAGGGCAATTCTACTACCAGGTCTGCGCCATTCTCCAGTGCCATCTGGGCCCGAGTCCACTTGTCCACGATAGCAGGCTCGCCTCTCTGCATGAAATTCCCAGACATAGCCACAATTTTCAATCCTTTAGCCTGTTCCAGCAGGTATTTGTGGCCATTATGAAAAGGATTGAACTCCGCTATAATACCTGTAATGGTCATGGTAATCTCCTACTTCTGCGCGACAAAAAACCAACGAGTACTGGTCTCTGTAGGCTCCTTATCCTCAAAGTCAGCGTAAAGCTTGAAGGACTTAAAACCAGCTTGTTCTAGCAAAATATCATAGGTCAAGACTTCGTAGGTTCGCTCCTCATGCACTTCGTCGTGACGACTAAAGGAACCATCCGCTTCCTTGATAAAAAAGGTCAACTCATGCACGATAGAATGTGGTGCTGCATCCTCGTAGGTATCCCAGAGCATGGCAAAGTCTTCTGCATTTTCATGATAGGAATAGCCAGGAAAGACCTCATCTGTCTGGTAAGTCGAATGCACATCAAAGATAAAGACCCCGTCCTCATTGAGAGCATTATAGACTTCTTTAAAGACATCCCCTACTTCCACCTCATCCTGCATGTAACAGATTGAGTCCGAGTAACACGTGACAAAGTCGTATTGACCTGCCTTGGACAAGTCCAACATATTGCCTTCCATAAAATCAATCTTTTGCTTGGATGAAATAGCTCTCTTCTCAGCAATCTTCAGCATATCCGCGCTTAAATCAAGTCCAGTCACATCAAAACCAGCTTGAGAAAAGCGAACGGACTGGATGCCTGTACCACAAGCCAATTCCAGTAGTTTCTTTCTGTCCTTGGTTTTAGGCAAATGGCGTAGCGAAAAATCCGTCCATTTATCGTATAAACTATCATCCATAACTGCATCATAGACAGCCGCAAACGTTTCATAAGTTGCCATAATCATGATCCCAAGAGCCTCCATGGTAAACACCACTCGCTCTTACCTTTCAATCAATTTTTCTAAAATAAGCAAATAAAACCCAGTTGACTGCAACTGAGTTCAATTGTAACGCTATAGTCTTTTCGTTTGCTTTTAGTACTAGGCAACGAATTGCAGGCATAACTAGAGTTAGGCAAAATGAGTTAACGCAGTAATAAAAGATAAAGGAAAAGACTATAAAGTTTCTGAGAGGTCTACAGAAGCAGCCTCATGCCAAAGTTTTTCTAGATTATAGTGGGCACGCATTTCTTCTGAAAAGATATGCACAACGACACTGCCGAGGTCTAGTAAGACCCAGCCACCAGCTGCATCGCCTTCAACATGGCTACCTTTAAAGCCTGCCTGAGCTACTTTTTCACGGATATTATCAGCGATAGCATCCAACTGACGACTGTTCATAGAGCTAGTAATGACAAAGTAGTCTGTCACACTGGTCAATTCTTGTACGTCAAGCGCGAGGATATCCTCCGCGCGTTTCTCATCAGCCGCTTTCACGACTAGTTCTAGTAATTCTTTTTCGTTCATTTAGTCCTCTTTCAAATAGTGCACATAGGCGTTATAGGTTTCAAGGGTTTGGGGATAGATGGGAAATCCCTGATGAGCTAAATGCTCCACGGTATGAGCTGTCTCGTAAGCTACCGCCTTATTTAGTGATAGTTCAGCAATCTCACGTGCCTGGTCCACTCCCGGAAAAGCACGATTGTGCTCGATGTAGTCTGCGACGTAGATAATCTTATCAAAGTCCGTCATCTGACCAGCTCCAACTGTATGAATTTCAATAGCTCGTAGGATTTCAGAATCTTGTAAATCCAAATCTTCCTGAATCTTGTAGATACCGACCATGCCATGCCAGACATTATTGCCCCAGTTTTTAAGATCAGAGTCAAGTTGATAACGATCTATCAAGTCTAAAAATTCTTGATCTGATAGCTTTTTAGCATAGTCATGAAGGAGACCTGCTAAACCAGCTTTCTCAACATCCACACCAAAGCGCTGAGCCAATTCAATGGCTGCACGCTCTACACCCAGACAATGGGTTAAACGTTTTTCAGGTAGGAGCTCTGCCATTTTTTCCAACAATTCTTCACGCGAACAGTTGATATAGTCTTGGTATGCCATCAGTAAAGCTCTTCTTTCTCAATATAGTCTAGCACTGGTTTTGGCAAGAGAAAGTTAGGTGTGCGACCTTGGGCGATGAAATCACGTACCATACTGGATGAAATATCCATGAGAGGCACATCCACCCAGATGACTGGATAAGAAGTCCCAGCCTTGTATCGTGGTCGCTGAACTCCTACAAACTGAACGAGGTCGACCAATTCATCAATTCTGTACCACTTAGGCAGATAATCTACCATGTCAGCACCGATGATAAAGTAATAATCTGTATCTGGATTCTTCTCTGTCAAAATCTTCATGGTGTCGTAGGTGTAGGAAATACCCTTACGCTCTAACTCAATAGTCTCAATAGCTAAACCTTCGATTCCATCGATAGCCAATTCAAGCATCTTGAGACGGTGGTGTTCAGAAATGGTTTCTTTTTTGTCTACGTGAGGTGGTTGGTATTCAGGCATAAGAAGAACTTGATCCAATCCCAACTGCTGGCGCACTTGGTCTGCGACGATAAGGTGGGCATTGTGAACAGGGTTAAAATTTCCCCCTAAGATTCCAACTTGCTTACGTTTTTTATCCTTGATTTCTGGCTCTAACTCCACTTTTGTAAAGGGAGTTAATAATTCGATTGCCATAGGCTAATCTCCTTTAGTCTTCTGTAAAAACAGTTTTTTGGAGTATATTTTTAAATTTCTTTAACTTTTTTAGAAATCTTACGATTTTCTTTCTTGCTTGATTGTTTATACAAAATCAAGATACGTCCAATTTTTTGTACTGTATCCACACCGATTTCTTCTTCCAAGATTTCAGCTACTTCGTGGATGTTTTCATCTGTGTTTTGTAAGAGAGTAACCTTGATCAATTCGCGGGCGTCAAGTGCCTGACGAACGCTAGTTTTGATTTGGTCGTTGAGACCATTTTTCCCGATTTGGATAATGGGTTTAAGGGTATGTGCCTGGCTGTTGAGGAAGGCACGTTGTTTTGATGTTAATGACATAATTCATTTAAAAGAGTTTCTTTTTATACTTTTCTGAAGTGGTGACGGACGTCAGCAAAGTCCTCTGGACTTTCATGACTAAAATTTGAGCCTAAGGTCTCAAATTTTCCTCAGTTGGTACAATCACTTGTACCAACTAACACCACGGCGAAAAGTATTCTTTATGGGGCTCGCCATGCTCGCCCAAATTTAGACAACCCTTTCCTTTCTGTGTTTAAATAATTGCTTTTCGTGTGACGACGGCGACGCCTTCTGGTGCCCAGACGGCTACTTTGGCGGTGCCTGTTACACGGATCCAGCCTAGGCCTGAGATGACTAGGTCAGTCTTGTCCTTAATGGTAAATACATGCTGGACTAGTTTTGGAAAATCTTCTTTCTCCTTGCTATTTGGTGGTGTAAGAAGGGTTCCCAGGTGCTTAGCGTAAAAGTCACTGGCTCCCTCCAGCTTAGTACGATGAAGTTTGAGTTCATTGTCAAAGAAGGCTGTGAAACCTTGCTTTTCGCCTGCGATGAAGTCAAAGCGTCCCAGACCACCTAAAAACAGAGTTTGCTCCGGATTGAGCTGGTAGGTTTTAGGTTTGATTTCCTTTTTAGGACTAACATACTTGAGATTTTTAGCTGTCAAGTAGTGAGCCATCTGATGACGGTGGATAATCCCCGGCGTATCGTAGATATAAGAACCATCATCAAGCGGAATCTCGATCTTATCTAGAGTTGTCCCTGGGAAACGTGAAGTTGTGATGACGTTCTGGTCACCCGTGATCTCCTGGATGATGGCGTTGATAAGAGTTGATTTCCCAACATTGGTTACCCCAACTACATAGACATCGCGTCCTTTACGGTAATGCTCGATCTTTTCAATGACTTCCTTGATAGCATGCTTATTTTGAGCTGAAGTCAGAACAACGTCCACAGGACGAAGACCCTCCTCATGGGCACGTTCCATGAGCCATTGACTAATCTTGCCTGGTTTAACTGACTTAGGGAGGATGTCTTTTTTATTTCCAACCAAGAGCACATCATTACCTGATACAAAACGAGGCAAGCCTGGGATAACAGAGCCATTAAAGTCAAAGATATCAATAACATTGACCACCAAGGCATCACTGTCTCCCACCTCGTGCAAGAGTTTTAGGAAATCATCATCCGTCAGTTGCACATCTGTGATTTCATTGTAATGACGAAGACGGAAACAACGTTGGCAATAAACTTCACCAGTTTCCAAACCTTTTTCGAGTGCTGACTGAGGTGTAAAGCCTAGACCGGTCTTATCTGTCGTCTGAATGGTTGCTCCACAACCAATACAGAGAATTTCTTCCATAGTTAGATTCCTTTTTTATATGTGATAGGCCCGTACTTTTCAGTGATTTGTTTCATAACACGGCGCTCACGAGCTCTGTTAATCTGTGTTTTGATAGAGTCATGCTGGACCAAGGGTTTGACCAAAATCGAACGAATCCCTGCTCGGTGAGCAGCTCGAATATCCGTCATGAGTTGATCCCCAACCATGACCACTTCGTTTTTCTCATAGTGGAATTCCTTCATGGCACGATCAATCCCGAAAGTAAAAGGCTTCAAAGCCCAGTAGACATAATCAATCCCAAATTTTTCAACTGCTCGTTGGACACGTTTTTTAGAATTATTTGAGACTACAATAATGCGAATCCCTGCGTCACGAAGGTCATGCAACCATCGTTTCATCTCTGGAGTCCCGTCAGGGTTATTCCAAGCAATGAGAGTATTATCTAAATCCACCAAAACAGCTTTTATTCCTTGTTTTTGCAGGCTTTCTACTGTCAAATCATAAACTGCTTCTACAGCAAAGTCTGGCATGTAATTTTCAATCGCCATTCTGGCTCCTTCTCTTTTATTTTCTAGTAATTTTCTTCAGCCATTGAGATAAGGCTGCCCATAAAATCAAGCTAGCCATTAAGATATAAATCCAAGCATTTGGCTCTTCTGTAAATGGTAGAGGAACATTCATTCCGAAGAATCCTGTAATAACCGCAAGTACTGCTAGTAAAACGGAGATAATAGTCAAAATTGTCAAACTATCATTCAGGTTATTGTTTAGGATGTTGTTGTAAGAAGAAGAGAGTTGTTGCAAGACTTGAGAAATCAAGTCTGTCATAGACACCAACTGATGGGCTTCAATCATCGCATCATCAAACTGCTCTCGTTCGACATCATTAAATCTCCGATAAAGAGCATGGCTCTGGATATGTTCCAAGAGGAGTCGATTTTGTTTTGCCGCTGCTGTTAAGTAAACCATACCAGTCTCCAAGTCAGAAAGAGCAAAGAGATTTTTCTTGGTTGTTCTCTGACGAAGTAAGCTGTTGACTTCATCTTTACTCTTATCCATCTTTTCAATGATTGGATAATAGGCGTTACTAATGATTTCTAGACTAGCAAAAAGAAATTTGTAAATAGAAAGCGACTCATGGCTATCCAGATAAGCTAACATCTGATCAATGACATAAGCATTCTTATGATTGCTGATGGTAATCATTCGTTGCTTTTCGACGATAAAGGTCATGGGAATCGCTTCATAGTAATCCTTGTCCTTTTCTAAGTCCAGAACATTGTAGATAAAGGTCACAGTCCCATTCTCACGGTTGTAATCCATATGGGCACGTTCATTTTTATCCAGAGCATATTCGATGGTTTCCTTATCCAATCCGTAGATTTCAGATAAATCTTCAAGATTTTTAATTTTTTCTACATCTAGATTGATCCAGACACAACCATTTCCTAATTGCTCATCTAAAAACATCGTTTCTCCTTTACCAAACTCTTTCTATTGTACCACAAATCAAGTAAAATTTCAGTTCAACTCGTCTCTTGAAAAATTGCTAACCACAGTAATATTACGGTTGGGAACAAAGTGGAGAGCCTGGTCTTCACCTCTTAGCTGAGTGGTTCGAATTCCGACACTAACTACTTTTCCCGATACAGTAATGGGACCATTTGTCAAAACAACCTCATCCCCTACATCCAACTGGCGTTCAAAGAGAATAAAGAAGCCATTGATAACATCTGATAAGAAGCCTTGCGCCCCCATACCAATTGCAACCCCAGCAATCCCAGCACCAGCTAGTAAACTGGATACAGGTAATCCTAGGATAGACAAAATGCAGTAAACTAAAAAGAAATAAAGGGTGTAATTAAAAATATTTTCTAATAAACGCGAGATTGTCTTTTGTCGACCTGCATCACGCTTTGAATACTTAAGTGAAGGCTTCACAATTCTCTTGACAGCTGCATGGAGAAGCTGTTTAGCTATGTAAAATAGCACAAATAAAATTAAAAGAGAAATCACTTTCGTTAAAAGATTCTCAAATACCGTTGTTAAATCTAGCTTATTAAAATAACTTTTAAAAAATTCTTGCATGTAAAACTCCTTTTATCAATTATACCATAAAACGATATCTGAACCAGTTTGGTAAATATTCATTCTGCCTATACTATTATTAGATTCACTTGATTTCAAAAAATATTTATACTATAATCAAACCACTACAAAAAGAAGCAATTAGTTACTCAATGAGTCTATTGAAATAACTCATTGTCTCCTACCTACCACTGAAACTTTCAATCACTTATCCCAAGGAAGTATTCTATGTCTATCACCCAACGTACTTTAAAACTAGTCCTGGCAACCTGTTTTGCTTGTTTACTAGCCTACTTTTTTGATTTGTCATCAGCTGTATCAGCTGGTATCATTGCTATCTTGAGTCTCTCTGATACACGAAGAAGCACGATCAAGCTAGCCCGCAATCGTCTTTTTTCAACTCTTCTAGCTCTCTTAGTTGGTGTTATAGCTTTCCAACTGACTGGCTATCATATCTGGAGCTTTGGACTTTACTTAGCAATCTATGTTCCTCTAGCCTATAAACTCGGTTGGGAAATTGGAATTACTCCTAGTAGCGTTCTGGTTAGCCATCTCTTAATCCAACAATCAACAGCACCGGCACTTTTACTGAATGAGCTCTTACTCTTCCTAATCGGTACTGGATTTGCACTTCTGGTCAATCTCTACATGCCTTCACGTGAAAAAGAAATTCAACATTATCATACGCTTGTTGAAGAAAAACTCAGGGATGTTCTTCTACGGCTTTCTTACTATCTGAAAAGAGGGGATGGTCGAAATCAGGCTCAACTAGTCAACGAACTTGATCAACTACTTGAGGATGCTCTTAAGTTAGTTTACCTTGATCACTCTGACCATCTCTTTCACCAGACAGATTATCATATCCACTACTTTGAGATGCGACAAAGACAAACTCGTATCTTAAGAAATATGGCTCAACAGATCAACACATGCCAACTAGCCGCTAGTGAGAGTTTGATTGTCGCTCAGCTCTTTTCAAAAACAGCTAGTCAATTGAGTCAAACCAATCCAGCCTATAACTTATTGAATGATATTGAGAGCTACCTAGAGGTGTTTCGCAATCGATCTCTCCCTAAAACTAGAGAAGAGTTTGAGACACGGGCTACGCTTCTACAACTCTTTCGTGAATTAGAGCATTTTATCCAGATAAAAGTAGATTTCTACAACCGTTATTCTGACAAAAACAGTAACAAATAAAAACTTCTATCAGCAACTGAGTTGCCGATAGAAGTTTTTTGTTATGAATAGATTTAATTTTCTCGCTTCTTTCGAATCGACATGAGACTGATGTCTCTCAAACTAAAGTAAGTAAGAGCCAGCATTCCCAATGTAATAAAGATTTCTGCTGGAAGTTGGAAAATCTGTAGGGCAGACAAGAGCAACAAGATTACGAGGGCAACAAGTCCAAAGACTAATATTACAACGTTGACCGTCCCCTTGATACTTTGAGGTGTCGCAAATACATAGAGTAGTAATAAGAGTATCCCTATGATTAAATAGACCATCTTTATCTCTTTCTAGCTCTTATTCAGCTGATTTTTTCTTTTTGTTTGCTTTCTCACGCTCTGCCTTGTTGAGGATTTGCTTACGCAAACGAATCGATTCAGGCGTTACTTCCATGTACTCATCGTCGTTCAAGAACTCAAGTGATTCTTCAAGTGTCAAGATACGAGGAGTCTTGATAACTGCTGTTTGGTCCTTAGTAGCAGAACGAACGTTAGTCATTTGTTTTGCTTTCGTGATATTAACAGTCAAGTCATTTTCACGAGAGTTTTCACCGATGATCATTCCTTCGTAAACCTCAGTACCTGGGTTGACAAAGATAGTCCCACGTTCTTCGATAGACATGATTGAGTAGGTTGTTGCTTTACCAGCATCGATCGAAACAAGGGCACCACGGTGACGTCCACCAATTTCCCCTGGAATCAATGGCAAGTATTGATCGAAGGTATGGTTCATGATCCCGTAACCACGAGTCATTGACAAGAACTCAGTTGAGTATCCAATCAAACCACGCGCAGGAACTAGGAAGACCAAACGAGTTTGACCATTACCTGTTGCAATCATATCCAACATTTCACCCTTACGTTCAGAAAGACTTTGGATAACAGAACCTTGGTACTCTTCAGGAGTATCGATTTGCACGCGCTCAAATGGCTCACACTTCACACCGTCAATTTCTTTGACGATAACTTCTGGACGAGATACTTGAAGCTCATAACCTTCACGACGCATAGTCTCGATGAGGATTGACAAGTGCAATTCCCCACGTCCTGAAACTGTCCATTTATCTGGTGAGTCTGTTGGTTCTACACGAAGAGATACGTCTGTTTGCAATTCTGCTTGCAAACGTTCTTCAACCTTACGAGAAGTCACCCATTTACCTTCACGACCAGCAAATGGTGAGTTGTTAACCAAGAAGGTCATTTGAAGGGTTGGCTCATCGATGTGAAGAACTGGAAGAGCTTCAACTGCATCTGTTGGAGTGATTGTTTCCCCAACGAAGATATCTTCCATACCTGATACGGCAATCAAGTCACCAGCCTTAGCTTCTTGGATTTCACGACGTTCCAAACCAAAGAAACCAAAGAGTTTTGTAACACGGAAGTTCTTGGTTGTACCATCAAGTTTAGAAAGGGTAACTTGATCCCCAACCTTGACAGTACCACGGAAGACACGTCCGATACCGATACGACCAACGAAATCATTGTAGTCCAAGAGTGACACTTGGAATTGAAGGGGCTCATCTGAGTTATCGATTGGAGCTGGAATGTGGTCAATAATGGTATCAAAGATTGGCGCCATAGTCTTCTCTTGGTCTGCTGGATCATCTGACAATGAAGATGTTCCGTTGATTGCTGAAGCATAGACTACTGGGAAGTCAAGCTGATCATCATCTGCACCAAGCTCGATGAAGAGTTCCAAAACTTCATCCACTACTTCTGCTGGACGAGCTGATGGTTTGTCAATTTTATTGATAACAACGATTGGGACAAGGTCTTGTTCCAAAGCTTTTTTCAATACGAAACGAGTTTGAGGCATAGTACCTTCGTAAGAATCCACTACCAAGACTACACCATCAACCATTTTCATGATACGTTCAACTTCTCCACCGAAGTCCGCGTGTCCTGGTGTATCCATGATATTGATACGAGTTCCGTTGTAGGCAACTGCTGTATTCTTCGCAAGGATGGTAATTCCACGCTCTTTTTCAATATCGTTTGAATCCATTGCACGTTCAGCTAATTCTGTACGCGCATCAAGAGTTTCAGATTGTTTTAATAATTCGTCAACGAGGGTTGTTTTACCGTGGTCGACGTGGGCGATAATCGCGATATTACGGATATCTTCTCTTAATTTTGTCATGATTTCCTCTATTTATTTCAAATTTATTTTCTAACTGAACGATTATACCACAATTTTAAGCAAATGACTTAACTCAAGTAAGTGTAAATGTTTTCAAAAGAAAATTCATGACTTATCTTTTCTTTTCAAAAATCCCGACTTGTGATAAGATAGGCTGGTATGCGTTTAGATAATTTATTAGCCCAGGAAAAAATCAGTCGAAAAGCCATGAAACAGGCTCTCCTAAAAAAAGAAATCTTAGTAGATGGACAAGTTGCGATTTCCCTTGCACAGAATGTTGATACGGGATTACAAGAGTTGATTTTTCAGGGGAGAAAAATCCAAGGATATGAGCACACCTATCTCATGCTTCACAAACCAAATGGTGTCGTGACAGCAAGCAAGGACAAGAAGCTCCCAACGGTTATGGATTTACTACCTCAATACCTCCAATCAGACCAACTCTATGCTATCGGTCGGCTAGATCGAGATACGACGGGGCTCCTCCTCTTAACGGATAATGGCCCTCTAGGTTTTCAACTTCTCCACCCTCAATATCATGTCGATAAAACTTATCAAGTTGAGGTGAACGGCTTGCTCACACCAGATCACATCCAGCAGTTCAAAAACGGGATTGTCTTTCTTGATGGAACTATTTGTAAACCTGCTCAGCTTGAGATTCTATCTTCAAGCACTAGCCTCAGCCGAGCAACCATCACCATCTCTGAAGGGAAATTTCATCAGGTCAAGAAAATGTTCCTCTCAGTTGGTGTCAAGGTCACTGCCCTCAAACGAGTTCAGTTCGGAGATTTTCTATTAGATTCTGACCTAGCAGAAGGTCAATACCGACACTTGAATAAAGAGGAATTGAAAAACATTAAAAACTACTTAGAGAAAAGTGGATAAAACAAAAAAAGCTTTAAAAATAAAGCTTTTTTGTTTTTGATTAGCCAAAAATCATTACGAGGGCTGCAATCCAGTTAAGTACAGAAATTACAATCCCTACGATATTGAGGATTTTTTCTGTTTTATAATTTAGTCCAGATTGATTTTGGTGTGAATTACCCAATACTAATCCAATGATACCCAAAATCAGACCTACGATTGGAGATAGCAAACCAAGGACGATAGATAGGATACCTAAAACAAGTGATGCTTTTTTCTTTTCTTGCATAATAAAAACTCCTTAAAATTTATAAAAACTATTATACCATAAAAAATCGGTTTTCTCTATTAAACATATGTGACAAATTTATTTCACATTGTTAGCTAGTCTTAACCTTGCCTGTCCAAGAATCCAATCCGTAAGAAAGGATATAAATTTCTGAGAAACCTTGTTTTTTCAAGAAAAGTGCTGCATTGGTTACACGTTGCGCACGTTGGTTTTCATATAGAAGGACAGGTTTATCCTTGCGAAGAGCTGCAAGGCTTGTCTTCAATTGATTTGAAGGAATATTACGAGCTCCGAGGATATGTTTTCTGTGGAAGTCAGCTGGCTCACGCAAGTCAATTAGCTGACCTGTACGAATCAAAGATTCAAACTCTGCATTGTCTACAATTTTTGCTGCACGGCGAATACGAAGATAGTTGTATCCCATCCATGCCAACATCGCCACTACAAGTCCCCATAATACCCAAGTTACCATAATACCTAATCTCCATTTTTTTCTAAATAGTCTAATTCTAGTTTGTGCTCTCTGCGAAGAACAGCCTCCGCTTCTAGATAATCCAGCTTATCCATTAAACCAGCATCATAGATTCGAGATAGTTCAATTTTCATTAATTCAATGTCATAAAGACGTTTCCCCATATAGACAAGAATGCCGAACTGTTTGAGAAATTGTTGCACATCGTAGAGTGTTTTCATAGCTTTCATTTTAGCAAAAGATCAGAGTTTTTTCAATAGTTCCCTTGGAGGATTGCTCTTTTTACTATTATCTAGCTTTCTTCACACTATGACAAAGAAGAAAACCTACTGTCATACCAACGATATTTTGCACAAGATTTGGGACGATTTCTGGTAGGGCTGCTCCCCAACCGTTCATCCAAGCCGATGCAAAAGCGTAACCTGCCACCATGATGATGGTTGCCAAGGCTAATCCTAGCCACTGCCATTTCCCTTTAACACCTGCCAAATATCCCTGCGAACCATGGAAAATCAAGCTGAAGAACATCCACTGGGGGTAACCTGAAATCAGGTCAATTAGAAATCCCGCTAATCCTCCGACAACAGCTCCTTCGCGACTCCCAAAGTAAAATGCTGTAAAGAATATTCCAGCATCCAAAAGTGTTAGAAATCCTGTTGGTGTTGGGATTTTTACGAAATAGCCCAAAACTACGGATAGAGCTGCTAGGATGGATACTAGGGCGACTTTACTTGTTTTTGTTTGCTTCATATTGTCTTACTCCATACTGATCTGCTTGTGCAATAGCACGGTAAACAAAGGCTTTGGAACTTTCAATTGCTGGTAAGAGCTCCTCTCCCTTGACTAACTGGCTGGCAATGCTTGAGGCAAAGGTACACCCTGCACCAGCATTTTGCCCTTGAATGACTGGATTTTCAAGAATGGTAAAGTTCTTTCCATCATAAAATACATCTAATGCCTTATCTTGACTAAGGCGATTCCCACCTTTAATAATGACTGCTGGCGCACCCAAGTTATGTAATTTCTGCGCTGCATCCTTCATATCGTCCAAGGTTTCAATCTTTTGGGCTGCTAGCAATTCTGCCTCAGGAAGATTGGGTGTAATGACAGTCACATAAGGGAAAAAGCGAATCAACTCTTGACAAAGCTCGCTGACAGCAACATCATGCGTTTCCTTACAAACGAGAACTGGATCCAATACCACTGGAACTCCTGTGCGTTCCTTGATAAAGTTAAGAGCTTTCTCAGCAACACCAACAGTCGGTAAGAGACCAATCTTAATCCCTCCAAAGTCTACGCTCTTGAGGCTATCCAACTGTTGTTGGAAAGTAGTCTCATCTGTTGGGAAGACCTCAAAACCATTTTCCGTCAAAGCAGTTAAGCAAGTCATAGCTACAAAACCATGTAAACCATTTAAAGTATAGGTCGCAAGGTCAGCAGCTAGTCCACCACCACTAAAAATATCATTTCCTGAAAGTGCTAAAATACGATTATTCTTCATAACGAATCTCCTTCAAATACAAACCATTGGGTGCTGCAGTTGGGCCTGCCAACTGTCTGTCTTTTTTCTCCAAAATCAGGTCAATCTGCTCAATTGGCATCCTATTGTTACCAATTTTAAGTAGGGTTCCAACCATATTTCGAATCTGCTTATAGAGGAAACCATTGCCTGAGAAGGTAAAGGTCAAAAACTGTCCTGTTTCATCAACTCTAAGGCTAGCTTCCGTGATCGTCCGAACCTTATCCTCCACGCTAGTTCCTGACGCTGTAAAACCAGTAAAGTCATGTGTTCCTTCTAATTTCTTCACAGCCTTTTGCATGCGTTCCACATCAAGTGTATAGGGATAGTGGGTGGCATAATGACGTCTCATAGGATTTTTAGGACGCCCTCTATCCACGATAAACTCATAGGTCTTGCTATGCTTAGCATAACGGCAATGAAAATCATCAGCCACAATCTCAATCGAAATCACATCGATATCTTCAGGGCTTTGGGTATCGAGAGCAAAGCGAAGTTTCTCCTCATCCATCTGATAGGGAAGATCAAAGTGGATGACCTGTCCTAAAGCATGAACGCCACTGTCCGTTCGCCCAGCGCCATGAATGGTAATAGCCTGTCCTTTATTTAATTTGGTTAAAGTTTTTTCAATTTCCTCTTGGACACTACGCGCGTGTGGTTGCCTCTGAAAACCAGCAAAAGCGTAGCCATCATAAGAAATTATAGCTTTATATCTAGTCATGTATCTATTTTATCAAGAAAATTTCTCTGCAACAAGTTTGAGAATTAAAAATTGTAAGGGGACAGTTTGTAATATAATCTAATTTTTTATCTAGATTTTTTCATCATATATTTTCGTATAGGTGCTTCAACCATTTGAACGATTTCAAATCCTGCTTTTTGGTAAAGGTTGTAAGCTGTTTGATTTGCCTCGTAGACATTTAGAGAAATAGTATCTATGTCTTCATTTTCAAAGGCCAAACTAACAAATTTCCTTAAAGCCTGGCTACCTAACCCCTGCCCCTGTTTCTGGGGATTGATAAAAAATCTCCCGATATGAAGATTCCTGTCTTCTAGCCTGATTTTCTGGATAAGCCCCACAAACTCTTGTCCATCAAAGATTGAAAAGATTCCTTCCAAATCTTGCAAGACTTGAATTGTCAAGGGAAAAGGAATCATTGGTCCCATCCATTGCTTCTGAAAACTTTCTCCCAAAGCATTAGACCACTGACAAATGAGTTGGGCATTTTCTATCTGAAGTCCTTTTTCAAAGTGAATGTTCATATTTGCTCCTAAAACTCCTTCTCTATCCAACTATTATACTCTTTCTCTTATTTTTTCCGAATAAATAAGTATGATTCATCTTTACTTTTTTCTTGTTGGAACGATTCTTGCTTCCTTTCTAGGCTTGGTCATTGATCGCTTCCCTGAACAATCCATCGTCTTTCCTGCTAGTCACTGTAATTCTTGTCAGACTCGCTTGAGACCACTAGATTTGATTCCGATTGTGTCCCAGATATTCAATCGCTTTCGCTGTAGCTACTGCAAGGTCCACTATCCTTTCTGGTATGCTCTTTTTGAGTTTGGACTGGGGCTTCTCTTTCTAGCTTTTTCTTGGGAATTTCTAACCTTGAGTCAAGTCATCCTAATCACTGCTGGCTTAACTTTAGGAATTTATGACCTTCGTCATCAAGAATATCCCTTAATCGTCTGGCTAGCTTTTCACTTAATCCTCACGGTTTGTTCTAGTTGGAATCTGGTCATGGCTTTCTTCTTGATTCTTGGAATCATCTCTCATGTTATCGATATCCGCATAGGTGCAGGGGATTTTCTCTTTCTGGCTTCCTGTGCACTTATTTTTAGCTTAACTGAGGTGCTGATTTTACTTCAATTTTCTTCCACAACTGGCATTCTAGCCTTTCTCCTACTAAAGAAAAAGGAAAGACTACCTTTTGTACCTTTCCTCTTGCTTGCTGCTTGTATGATTATTTTTGGTAAGCTACTGCTTGTCTGATAAAGTCAGCGATTTCTGCTACTTGTCCTTCATGCAGAGCCTTAACAATCTTGGAACCGACGATGACGCCGTCTGATACTGCATTAAATCGTTCTACGTCTTCCTGTGTGGATACACCAAATCCTGTCAAGACTGGAATATCTGCCACTTGATGAAGTTGATTCAAGTGCTTGTCCAAGTCATCTCGGTAATTTCCTGATTTCCCTGTAACCCCATTGATAGCAACAGCATAAACAAAACCTTCAGCTCCCTCAATGAGTTCTTTTTGACGCCCCATTCCTGTCGTCAAGCTGACAAGTGGAATCAAAGCAATGTCTGTACCTGCCAAAAAGGGCTCTACAAAGTTAGCGTGCTCATGAGGCAGGTCTGGAATAATCAATCCCTTAACCGCTGTATCAGAAAGGTCTTTGACAAATTTCTCCACACCGTACTGAAAGAGGGGGTTAAAGTAGGTCATGATAACAAGTGGAACTTCTGTTTCAATGGTTTTCAAAGTTTCAACCAAAGCCTGGGTAGAGATTCCGCGAACTAGACTGCGCAAGCCTGCTTCTTCGATAACTGGACCGTCTGCAACAGGGTCTGAGAAAGGAACTCCCACTTCAATAGCAGACACACCCAAATCTTCTAAAAAGTGAATTGTTTCAGCAAGACCATCCAAACCTTTTTCATGGTCTCCAGCCATGATATAGGGAACGAAAATTCCTTTTCCAGTCGCTTTTATAGCGTTCAATTTTTCTGTTAGTGCCTTAGACATGAGCTTCTCCCTTCTTTGCTGCGTCTGCTTCCAAGCGGTCTTTAACTTGAACCACATCCTTGTCCCCACGACCTGATAGGCAGACAATCATAGACTTGTCTGGGCCAAGTTCTTTGGCCAATTTCACCGCAAAGGCGATGGCATGGCTAGATTCCAAAGCTGGGATAATTCCTTCCACACGAGACAAAAGTTGAAATCCTTCTAAGGCTTCCTCATCTGTCACTGGCACATAAGTCGCACGCTTGATATCGTGGTAATGGGAATGCTCTGGACCGATACCTGGATAGTCCAAACCTGCTGAAATTGAGAAAGCTTCTAAGATTTGACCATGAGCATCTTGGAGCACATCCATAAGCGAACCGTGAAGAACACCTGGACGACCCTTGGTCAAGGTAGCTGCGTGATGCTCTGTATCCACACCTAGTCCTGCTGCTTCAGCTCCATACATAGCCACTGACTCATCTTCCACAAATGGATGGAAGAGCCCGATGGCATTAGAGCCACCACCAACACAGGCTACTAGAGCATCTGGCAGATTTTCACCTGTCAAATCACGGTACTGTTGCTTGGCTTCTCGTCCAATAACACTTTGGAAATCACGAACAATTTCTGGGAAAGGATGGGGCCCCAAGGCAGAACCAAGGATATAGTGGGTATCATCGATATTTGCCACCCAAGAACGAAGGGCTGCATTGACTGCATCCTTGAGCACGCGCGAACCATCTGTCACTGCCTCTACCTTAGCTCCTAAAAGCTCCATGCGGAAAACATTGAGGGCTTGGCGTTTGACATCTTCCTCACCCATGTAGATAGTACATTCCATGTTGAAGAGTGCTGCAGCTGTTGCAGTTGCCACACCGTGTTGACCAGCACCTGTCTCAGCGATAATTTTCTTCTTGCCCATGCGTTTAGCCAGTAAAACTTGTCCTAAGGCATTGTTAATCTTGTGGGCACCTGTATGGTTGAGGTCTTCACGTTTAAGATAAATCTTGGATCCGCCGATATGCTGGGTCAAGTTTTTTGCGTAGTAAAGAGGTGTTTCACGACCTACATATTGGCGCAAAAGTTGGTTTAACTCCTCTTGGAAACTTGGGTCTGCCTGACTTTCACGGTAGGCCTTCTCCAACTCCAAAACTGCTGTCATCAATGTTTCTGGGACAAAGCGTCCACCGAATTTTCCGTAAAATCCATCTTTATTTGGTTCTTGATATGCCATGCTTTACCCTCTCTATAAATCTTCTAATCTTTTCATGATCTTTTTGTCCGTTTGTCTCTACCCCACTTGATACATCTACTGCATAGGGAGTAAAGTGTTGAATTGCTTCTTCTACATTATCTTCGTTTAGCCCGCCTGCGATGAAGAAAGGCTGGGCTAGTTCTGTCGTATCCAGTCGGCCCCAGTCAAAGATCTGGCCACTCCCTGCCACAGGAGCATCAAAGAGGAGATAATCTGCCTGAGAATTGGGTACATGCTCCCCTTCACCGATCTGAACAGCCTGAATACTGCCACAAGGTAAATTTTCAAATAGTTTATCTACTACCTGACCATGAACCTGCACCAAGTCTAAGCCAACCTTTTCAATCGCTTCTAACAGTTCTGCCCGACTGGGTGAAACAAATACTCCAACTTTTTGAATATGACTAGGAATAAACTTAGCCAGCTCTGCTGCTTGTTCCAAGGTCACCTGTCTTTTGCTAGGAGCAAAGACAAAACCAATGTAGTCTGCTCCAGCCGACACAGCTGTTTTTACGGCTTCTTTGGTCGATAGTCCACAAATCTTAACCTTTGTCAATCTGCAACTCCTTGATTCTCTGGGCTACATCTTCTGCCTGCATGAGGGCTGTTCCTACTAAAATTCCGTTAAAGTATGGTGCTACTCGTTTTGCATCCTCCTCTGTAAAAATAGCAGATTCGGAAATGTAGAAGCAATCATCCTTAAAGTGTTTGGCCAAGTCTACGCTGGTCTGCAAGTCAACTTCAAAGGTTGTTAAATTGCGATTGTTGACACCAATAATTTGAGCTCCAAGTCTATGAGCTACTTCCAGTTCAGCCAGATTATGAGTTTCCACCAAAACTTCTAGACCCAGTTCTGTCGCGTAGTCATAAAGCTCCTTCAGTCGTTTTTCAGATAAGGCCGCTACGATGAGCAAGATGACGGTCGCACCTGCATTGCGAGCACGGATGATTTGCTTTTCATCGATGATAAAATCCTTATTCAGTGTCGGGGTCTGTACCTGACTGGAAATCTCTCGCAGATAATCCAAATGACCTTTAAAGAAAACCTCATCTGTCAGAACAGAAATCATAACCGCGCCGTTAGCCTCGTAAGTCTGGGCCTGTTGTACGATATCCACATCGAGATTGATATCACCTAGACTTGGACTTGCCTTTTTGACCTCAGCAATGATTTGCAAACGGTCTTGGTGATTTTTTAAATATTCACTCAACCGATAAGTTTGACGCAAGGATTGAAGCTCCTCTCGCTCCATCTTTTCAACTTCGCGCGCCTTTTGCTCTAGGATACGTGATAAAAATTCCTGACTCATCTTTGATACTCCTGTAATAGTCTGAGTTTTTCAAGGGCCTTACCACTAGCAATCACTTGACGTGCCAATTCAACTCCGTCCTTGATACTATCTGCTTTACCATTAGCGTAGAATCCAAGACCTGCATTTAAGACTGTTGTTTCCAAGAATGGACTTGGTTCGTTATTAAGAACACTGACAAGAATTGCTGCATTCTCATGAGCATTTCCCCCACGAATGTCTTCAATAGCAATGCGTTCCATTCCCAAATCTTCTGGAGTAAAGGTTGATAAAGTAATTTCACCATTTTCAAGAAGGGCAATGCTGGTAGTTCCATTCAAACCAGCTTCATCCAACCCTTCTGGACCAGCTACTACAATAGCACGTTTGCGACCCATGTTTTTCAAAACCTGAGCAGTACTTTCCAGAAGTTCAGGACGACTGATCCCTAGAAGCTGTGTTTCCAAGACCATTGGATGGATGAGCGGTCCTGTCAAATTCATGATGGTTGGAATTCCCAATTCCAAACGAGCTGGCATGATGTATTTCATAGCTGGGTGCATGTTTTTGGCAAAGAGAAAGACGATTCCTGTTTGGTCAAATACCTTACCCAATTGTGATGGTTTAAGGTCAATGTTGATTCCCAAAGCTTGCAAGACATCTGCTGACCCAGATTTAGAGGAAATTGAACGATTACCATGTTTGGCCATATGAATGCCGCCACCAGCCAAGACAAAGGCTGCAGTTGTTGAGATGTTAAAGCTAAATGACTTATCTCCACCTGTACCACAGTTATCCATAGCATCTTGAATGTTTGTTGGAATGTGTTGGGCATGTCCTCTCATAACTTGAGCGAGGGCTGTTCTTTCCTCAGGTGTTTCTCCCTTCATCTTGAGGGCTAACAGTAGTGAAGCGATTTGCGCTTCTGTCACTCGCCCTGTCACGATGCGTTCAATCACATCTGTCATTTCAACACTTGATAAATCTTCAAAGTTCGCTAATTTTTCAATAATTTCTTTCATTTTATTTCCCTCACTTTACAACTTTCTCGATAAAATTCTGAATAGAAGATAGGCCATCTGGTGTTCCAATACTTTCTGGATGATACTGCAAACCATAAATCGGAAGAGTTTTGTGTTGAATTCCCATAATGGCTTGGTCATCTGTCGAACGAGCTGTCACTTCAAACTCTTCTGGCATCTCTTCAATTAAAATACTGTGGTAACGCATGACTGGGCGATTGTCCTCGATTCCTTGATAGAGAACTGACGGAGTCTCAAATCGAATCTGACTCTGCTTGCCATGCATGACTTTTGGAGCCAAGCCCAACTTGCCACCAAAGACTTCTGCGATGGCCTGGTGCCCCAAACAAATCCCTAGAATCGGTTTCTTACCTGCAAAATCACGAATCATTTCTTCCATTTTCCCAGCATCAGCTGGCCAACCTGGGCCAGGAGAAAAGACAAGTCCATCTGCCTTTGTAGCTTCTCCATAAAGGTTTGGATCATCATTTCTCAAAACCTGAACATCTGCGAAATTCCCGATGTATTGGGCTAGGTTATAAGTAAATGAATCATAATTATCAATCAATAAAATCATGGTCTTAGTTCTCCCATTCTAGTCATAGATTTAGCTTTATTAATGGTTTCTTGGTATTCGTTTTGAGCGATAGAATCATAAACAATTCCTGCACCAGCCTGTACATAGGCTGTTTTATTTTTAAGAATCATGGTTCGAATAGCAATGGCAAAGTCCATATCTCCAGTTGCTGATAGGTAACCGATAGCTCCTGCATAAACACCACGCTTCTCTGTTTCCAATTCATAGATGCGTTTCATAGCCCGAATCTTAGGGGCCCCAGAAACTGTTCCTGCTGGAAGAGTCGCCTTCAAGGCATCCATGGCAGTGAGTTCTGGTAACAAACGTCCTTTAACCACGCTGGTCAAATGCATGACATATCGGAAAAGTTCTACTTCCATATACTTTGTAACTTGGACACTTGCTGTTTCAGCAATTCTACCGATATCATTGCGTCCTAGGTCCACTAGCATTCGGTGTTCTGCCGTTTCCTTTTCATCAGAAAGTAGATCACTTGCAAGTGCTGCATCTTCCTCATCATTGGCACCTCTAGGTCGCGTCCCTGCAATTGGATTGGTTGTCACGATGCCATTCTTGACGGACACCAAGCTCTCAGGACTGGCACCGATGATTTGATAATCTCCGAAGTCATAAAAATATAGGTAATTTGATGGATTGGTCACTCGGAGATTTCTGTAGAAGTCAAAAGGATTTCCAGTTACCTCTGCTGAGAAACGTTGACTGAGCACGCATTGGAACATATCTCCATTGCGGATCAAGTCGCGCGCTGTTTCTACCATCTCTTCAAATTTCTGAGGTGCAATATGTGGTCTAAACTGAAGTGGAGAAACGTCCAAATCTTCAAATTCATTTGGAGCAGGGATTTTCAACTCCTCTAAAACTTGATCCAAAGCCATTTCTAGTTCTTCATTGCTTCGATCACTGTAAAGAGAATCCTCGATGATATGAATTTTTTCTTTCTTATGGTCAAATACCATATAACTCTCGTAAACAAAGAAATGCATATCTGGTGTCCCAATCGTATCCTCAGGTAGCTGGCCAATTTCTTCATAGAGAGAAATCATATCATAGCCAACAAATCCGATGGCTCCACCTCCAAAAGGTAGGTCTGAATGGTGCTGGCTCTTATGAGTCACTTCATAAAGGAAATCCAAGGGGTCACGATCAATCACTCGGCCATTTTGATATAGGACTCTATTCTCAAACTTAATCTCAAAAACTGGATTATAGGCCAAGATAGAAAATCGAGCATTTTCCTTTTCTCTTGGGATACTTTCAAGTATGACCTTGTGTTGTCCGTTCAAGCGCATATACGCCAAGATTGGTGATAAAACATCTCCATGAATGATTCGTTCCATTGTAATTTCCCTTTCAGTTCTTCTTAAATCCCGTGTTGATTCTACAAAAAATCCCCACGCAAAATAACTTGCGTGAGGACGAAATTCGCGGTGCCACCTCAATTATAGGATTTCTCCTATCTCTCATTCCTGTCTCAGATAGCTCCTGTAACAGGCTGTGCGATAAAGGGCACTCCCTTGAGAATCATGAATTCTTCTCTCGTTTGAGATGGACCCAACCTTACAGCTTTCTCTGCTTGTTTTCAGCAACCACAAGCTCTCTGAGAGAGAAACAGCTATAATTTTTCCATCTTTTATTTTTTAGCTTCAAGGTAGTCTGCAATAGCAGCTACGTCCTTGTCTCCACGACCAGAGACATTGATGATGATAATCTCATCTTTACTTAGTTTTGGTGCACGTTTGACTGCTTCTGCGATGGCATGCGAGCTTTCGATCGCTGGGATAATTCCTTCTGTCTTGCTTAGTAAAAGCAAGGCTTGAACAGCCTCTTCATCAGTTGCTGCAACATACTCTACACGACCAGAGTCTTTAAAGAAGGCATGTTCTGGACCAACCCCTGGATAGTCTAAACCAGCAGAGATAGAGTAAACTGGCGCGAGCTCTCCATCTTCCTTAAAAACTGCATAAGTCTTCATTCCATCGACAATTCCGACACTACCCTTGGTCATTGTTGCTGCGTGTTTGTCGGTATCTAGACCGTGACCAGCAGCTTCTACCCCAACCAATTTAACTTCTTCATCAGCTACGTACTGTGAAAAAGCACCGATGGCGTTAGAACCACCACCCACACAGGCAATGACGTAGTCTGGTAGACGTCCTTCTTTTTCCAAGATTTGACGACGAGATTCTTCACTAATAACCTTTTGGAATTCATGAACAATAGTTGGATAAGGGTGAGGACCTACAGCCGAACCTAAAACGTAGAAGGCTTCAAGGTCATTCATCCATGCTCCAAAGGCTGCATCAACCGCATCTTTGAGGGTACGAGTACCAGTTTCAACTGCGTGAACAGTTGCTCCCATCATCTCCATGCGGAAGACATTGAGACGTTGACGCTCCACATCTTCTGCCCCCATGTAGACATCACATGCCATACCAAATTTGGCTGCAGCTGCAGCTGTCGCAACACCGTGCTGCCCAGCTCCTGTCTCTGCAATGACACGCTTTTTACCCATGCGTTTTGCTAGAAGGATTTGACCCAAAACATTATTAAGTTTGTGAGATCCAAGGTGGTTAAGGTCTTCACGCTTGAGATAAATCTTAGCTCCACCTAGGTGCTCTGTCAAACTTTCTGCAAAATAGAGCGGTGTTTCGCGACCTGAATAATCCTTCAAATAATGACGAAACTCAGCTAAAAACTCTGGATCATCCTTGTATTTTTCAAAAGTTACTTCCAATTCATCCAATAAAATCTGAATTGGTTCTGGTACAAAACTACCACCAAATTGTCCAAAATATCCTTTAGTTGTCATAAAATTTCCTCCTTCTATATGAATCCGACTTTTTGTTTGCTTTTAGTAGTAGGCAAGGAGCTGTAGATAGAACTCAAGTTCATCAAAGCGACTTAACACCCTAATAAAAGATAAACAAAATGACGGATAGAAAAAGCCCACACACGGAATTCACTTCCATGTGAGGGCGTTTGTAACGCGGTACCACCTCATTTGTAAAGAGAATATCCCCTTTACATCTCTGCCTTGTCTAACAACAAGTTGCACTGTAAGGTGTGCCTACCGAATTTTCATTGTTTCAAATTCACTTTTAAAATCAGCCCAATTTCACTAGTTCCAACCACCTGTTCGCAGTAACCACAGGCTCCCTGAAGATCAAAAATAATTACTTTTCTGATTTGTTGAGTTAATTATATGTTATTGTTTTTTCTTTGTCAACCGTTTTCACTAATTTTTTACTAATTTTTTTAATTATTTTTGTGAAGCGTCTAGAACTTCTTCAGAAACTCTGACAAAAGTCTCGATGATATAGTCTACTTCTTCATCCGTTAATTTCGTGTGAAGTGGCAGTGTAATTTCATTTTCAAAGAAGGCGTAAGCCTTTGGATAATCTGCCATATTAAAGCCAAGATTCTTATAGGCTGTCAAAAGCGGAAGCGGTTTGTAGTGGACGTTACTTGCGATTCCTGCCTTGGCCAATTCTTGAATAATTTGGTTGCGTTGTTCGAGACTTGCTCCTTCTACATGGGTGATGTAAAGGTGACGACAAGATTCAACGGTATCTGTCTCATGAGCCAATGGGTGAATCCGAGTTCCTGCAAATCCACGGTCATAGCGAGTTACGATTTCTTTACGACGTTGTAGTAAGCCATGATAACGATCTAGCTGAACCAAACCAAGTGAAGCCATGATGTCTGTCATGTTGCACTTGTAGGCTGGTGTTACGATATCGTATTCCCATGAGCCTAGCTGCATCTTAGCAAGCGCATCTTTGGTTTGACCATGAAGAGAAAGGATTTGGAATTCCTTGTACATTTCTTCATCATCAATAGCTGGATTGGCTTTCCAAGTGGCACTTCCTCCCTCAGCAGTTGTAAAGTTCTTGACTGCATGGAAAGAGAATGATGTAAAGTCAGCGATTGAACCGGCTGGTTGTCCCTTGTAGGTTGAACCCAAAGCGTGGGCACTATCAGAGACAATCACAATACGGTTAAAGGCCTTTTGCCACTTGCTAGCTGCTGTAAAGAGGTCACGTTTCTTTTCTACAACTTGGAACAAACGGTCATAGTCACAGATAATCCCTGCAAGTTCAACTGGGATGATAACCTTAGTCTTCTCAGTAATTGCTTGCTCAAGCTTGTCATAGTCCATTTCAAAGGTATCATCTTGGATATCAACCATCACTGGTGTCGCACCTACGTGAGTGATGACGCTACATGATGCTGTATAGGTCATAGCTGGAACGATAACTTCATCACCAGGCCCTACTTCAAGCACGCGCAAGATCAATTCAAGAGCTGCTGTTGCAGAGTTGAGGCAGACTGTCTTAGGTGTCTGAGTATAGGCAGATAGACGACGCTCTAATTCTTTTGTCTTAGGTCCTGTTGTGATCCAACCAGAACGGAGGGTATCTGCTACTTCAGCAATTTCTGCTTCGGTAATATCGGGTGGTGAAAATGGAATATTATACTTTGTCATTGATTTACTCCTTTTACTGTATTCACTATTGTGACTACTTTATTTTAAAACTTCAAATACAGTCTGGAACATGATTTTGATATCTCCGAAGAAATTAAAATCACGTAGGTAGGCTAGATTATAGTGCATCTTTTCTGGGAGGACTCTTTCGACATAGGCCTGGTCAACCGTCATACCTTTTGCAGTCATTTGACTGATAATGGCATCCTCGTCCTTATAGTTAATGCTGGCAAGCGATGTAATCCCAGCAGGCAAGAGCAAGGTAGCCATCATTTCAGGGCTGTACTGCTCAGTATAGCGTGGTACTTCTGGACGAGTTCCCACAAAGGACATCTCTCCTTTGAGAACATTGACCAATTGTGGAAGTTCATCCAAACGAACACGGCGAATGAAATTTCCAACCTTGGTGATGCGGCTATCATTTGCAGAAGTTACTAGACTTCCTTTCTTGTCCGCATCGGTGACCATGGTCCTGAATTTCCAAATCTTGAAATGTCGGTTGTACTGGGTTACCCGTACCTGCTTGTAAATGACTGGGCCCTTGCTATCTAGCTTGATCCAAATACTTAGAATTAGAAATACGGGTGAAGTCAAGATTAACAAGACCAAGGCTAGAAACAAGTCTAGACAACGCTTGAGAATCAGTGAACCTTTTCTTCCAGAGACGAGCTGGTAGTATGGTTTTACCTCGCTCAATTGCATCTCCTGAGGTAGTTCATCCCATTTCAGCATGCACATTCTCCTCTGTTTTTTAATATGTAATCTTTAAACATTCTACATTATACCACAAAATGAAAGAGGCGGTGCAAGAAATCTGTATTTTAAAGGAATTCTTCCTTAGGACAGAGCTCCTGCTTGTAAACTATACATCTTGTGATAGGTACCTCCCAGGGCTAAAAGTTCCTCGTGGGTGCCACTCTCGATGATTCGTCCCTTATCTAGTACATAGATACAATTAGCATCTTGGATAGTAGAAAGACGATGGGCGATGGCAATGGTTGTCCGGCCCTGTCTCATCTTGGCTAGGGAATTTTGGACCAAGGCTTCTGTTTCAGAGTCAATATTGGCTGTCGCTTCATCCAAAATCAGAATTTTCGGTTGACTGGCAACGGTTCTAGCAAAAGCAAGAAGCTGACGTTGACCAGTTGAAAAACTCGAACCACGCTCAGACACAGGGGCATCATAGCCTAATGGAAGATCCCGAATGAAAGAATCTGCATCGACAAATTCTGCCGCAGCCTTAACCTGGTCATCGCTGATATCTTGGTACATGGCGATATTGGACTTGATGGTCCCATGATAGAGGAAAGGTTCCTGTAGAACCAGACCGATATTTTTTCTCAACTCCTCTTGGCTATACTTACGAATATCCACACCATCTAAGAGAACTCGACCTGACTGAAATTCATAAAAGCGCATGAGAACATTAATGATAGAAGATTTCCCAGAACCAGTATGTCCGACAAAGGCGATGGTTTCACCTTTATTGACGGTAAAGGAAATACCATCGAGAATCTGGTGTTTCCCGTCATAAGAGAAGGACACATGTTCAAAACGGATATTTCCTTCTCTAATCTCTGCTTGTCCATTTTCTTGGGCCGGTTCATAGTTGGTCTCATCGATAAGTGCAAAGACACGACCTGCTGATACCATAGATGTCTGAAGGGTAGAAAAGTTCTGTGTCACCTCGATGAGGGGATCAAAGAGACGATTGATGTACTGGATAAAAGCATACATGGTTCCTGCTGTTATCCCCAGATAAAGACCACGATAGCCAAAGTAAGCCATCAAAACCGCATACCCCAATAGCTTCAACAAACTCATGGCCGGACGTAGGAAGAGAGAGTCAAGGGCTACCGAACGGTTGGCGTAGACTAGGTGCTCCTGGTTTATCTCATCAAACTCTTCTTGCAGGCGCTTTTCTTGATTAAAGGCTTGAATAATGCGAATCCCTTCGATATTTTCAGCTAGCTTACTGTTAATATCTGATAAGAGACTTCTTGTTTTTTCGATGACCTTGACGGATTTTTTACGGTAGAGATTGACCAAAAGAAAAATCAAAGGTAGAAAAAGCAATACTAAAGCTGTCAGACGATAGTCCAGAACAAGCATGGTATAAAGGGTTGTCACAAAGATAAAGACTGCTGAGATAAAGCTGGATAAGATTCCTGAAAACATATCGCTAATAGTCTCAGTGTCATTGGTCAAACGAGAAACGATGGAACCTGCAGGTGTTTTATCAAAATAAGACATGCCTAGCTTCTCCATATTGGCAAAGGCATCACGTCGGATATCTCTAACGATGCTGTAGGACACGCGCGCAAAAAGGAGATTCCCCACATATTGGACAATGGTTTGAAGAATGTAGAGACCATAGTAGGCCAGTAAGACTGTAACGGCAAGCTGGTTGAGATTATGTAGATACTGGTCGATAAAGTGAGAAGCTACTAGGGGAATAACGCTCTTAATAACAGTCGTCATAAGGAGAAAGGCTAAGGCTAAAAAGGTTAGGAGACCATAGGGCTTAAGATAAGACAACAAACGCTTCAATACAGCCCATTGTTCTTGTTTATTGCGCATCTTCTTCTCCTTTCATTTCTAACTGTTGAGACTGGTAGGTTTGTGCATACCAACCATCCAAGGCGAGTAAGTCTTCGTGTGTCCCTCGCTCAATGATACGACCATCCTGCATGACCAAAATCAAATCCGCATGAACAACTGCACTGAGACGATGGGCAGTGATAATGGTCGTTTTATCTCTGCGAGTTTCCTTGAGATTATCGATGATTGCGAACTCCGTCTTGGCGTCTACAGCTGACAAGGAATCATCTAAAATCAGGATATCAGGATTTAAAATCATAGCCCGACTCATAGCCAGACGTTGCTTTTGTCCACCAGATAGACTGACACCTTTTTCGCCGATAACCGTTTCAAATCCCTGGGGCATGGCTTGAATATCTTGATAGACTTGAGCCAACTTGGTTGCTTCTTCTACTTTTGAGAAAGGCAAGTCAGGATTCCCAAATCGAATATTGTCTAGGATAGAGCTAGCAAAGAGAAATTGGTCCTGTGGGACGTAACCCATCAAACTACGTAAGTCAGCTAGTCGATAGTCACGAATGTCATGCCCATTTAGATAAATGGCTCCTTGATCAACGTCATACTCACGTAGGAGCAATTTAATCAGAGCTGTTTTTCCTGAACCAGTTTGCCCAACTAAGCCCAGAGTTTGCCCTTTTTCAAGACTAAAGTAAATATCTCGCAGCGTCTCCTCGTCTTCAAAGGCAAAACTATCAATGGCATAGTCTAAACGCCCATTTTCAATCCCGTCAAGTGGAGACTCTGGATTTTTCACAGGTGATTCTTGAGACAAGAGACTCTCAATCCGTTGGTAAGAAACTTTTCCTCTCTGAGTGATATTAAAGAGAAAACCAATTGCCATCAAAGGCCAGACCAGCATATCCAAGTAAGAGATAAAAGTGACCAGATTCCCAACAGTCACCTGCCCCGCTTGTACCATAAAGGCACCGACCAAAAGAGTTAAGGCATAAGAAGAACCAACAAAAAGCAGAACCATCGGGTCAAAGAGGCTATCATATTTCATGGTTTGCAGATTCTTTTGGAAGGTTAAATCATTGACTTCCTGGAAAGAATCCAACTCGTCAGACTGATAGCCAAAGGATTTGGTTACCTTAATACCTGCTACAGACTCCTGAACCTTATTGTTGAGTTCAGAAAAGGCTGCTTGCGATTCGCCAAAAGCTTTGTGGGTCTTTCTCCCCAGACGACTAGTCGCATAGGCCATAAATGGCAAGGGAAAAATAGCAACCAAGGTCATCTGCCACGAGATGCTAAAGAGCATAGTCAGTAAAGTCACCAAGGCTGTGATTGAGGCATCTACTGCCGACATGACACCTCCACCAGCCAAACGAGTCAGAGCATTGATATCATTGGTTGCGTGAGCCATCAAATCCCCGGTCCGATAATTCTGATAAAAAGCAGGCGACATTTTTGTAAAGTGCTCAAATAGTCTTGAACGCATGATTTGTCCAAGTCGGTAGGAGGTCCCTAGGATATACATGCGCCAAACATAACGCAGGTAGTACATCCCGAAAGCTGCCAGCAGGAGATAAAAGAGATGAAGCAGGAGCTCATCTTGTGTTAATCGTCCCGAAGTGATGGCATCGATCACGCGCCCCATGACCATAGGTGGGATGAGGTTTAGTACAGAAACCAAAACCAAAGCTACAATTCCAACTAGGTAACGGCGTTTTTCTAATTTAAAAAACCACCAGAGTTTTTGGATGATGGACATAAAATTCCTTTCTAATGACAAATGGAAACCTGAGGCGATTGCCTCAGGTTTTTCCTATTCATAGGTGATGACACTCACTTGAACTTTGTCATATTCAGCGATAAAGATACTCAAAGGAGTAACATTTCATTTATTTTCAATCTTTTACATAAATCATTCTTTATTATATAGGAATGACCTTGATTTTTCAAACTATACGCTGGGGAAATAGTCCTTTTTCTGGTATAATATTGTCTAGAATCTGAATGAAAAGGAATAAACTATGAAACTAATCTCATGGAATATTGATTCCCTCAATGCAGCATTGACGAGCGACTCTGCGCGTGCGAAATTATCACAAGACGTCCTCCAAACATTGGTTGCTGAAGACGCTGATATCATCGCCATCCAAGAAACCAAGCTTTCAGCTACAGGGCCTACTAAAAAACATCTCGAGGTGTTAGAAGAACTCTTCCCTGGATATGAAAATACTTGGCGTTCCTCTCAAGAGCCTGCTCGTAAAGGCTATGCTGGAACCATGTTCCTCTACAAGAAAGAACTAACTCCAAGCATCAGCTTTCCAGAAATCGGTGCTCCTTCTACTATGGACTCGGAAGGACGCATCATTACCCTAGAATTTGATACATTTTTCGTGACTCAAGTTTACACACCAAACGCTGGTGATGGCCTCAAACGCTTGGAAGAACGTCAAGTCTGGGATATCAAATATGCAGAGTACTTGGCTCAACTAGACAAGCAAAAACCTGTCCTAGCAACAGGAGACTACAACGTTGCCCACAAGGAAATTGACCTTGCCAACCCAGCCAGTAACCGTCGTTCACCAGGATTTACAGACGAAGAACGTGAAGGATTTACAAACCTTTTATCCAAAGGATTTACAGATACCTTCCGTCATATCCATGGCGATGTGCCAGAACGCTATACTTGGTGGGCACAACGTAGCAAAACTTCAAAAATCAACAACACAGGCTGGAGAATCGACTACTGGCTCACAAGTAACCGTGTAGCAGACAAGGTTACCAAGTCAGACATGATTGACTCAGGCGCACGCCAAGACCATACACCGATTGTCATGGAGATTGATTTCTAAGGAGAAAACGAATGGACTATCAAGCTGTCATCCCTGAATTTGTCGTATCGGATATCGAGAAATCGCGTCACTTCTACTGCGATTTACTGGGTTTTACCATCGAATACGAGCGCCCAGAAGAAAAATTCCTCTTCCTTTCTTTTGAGGATTGCCAGCTAATGCTAGAAGAAGGAAACGCAGAAGAATTATCCCAACTGACTTATCCTTTCGGGCGTGGTGTCAATATCTCCTTTGGCATCAAGGATGTTCCTCGACTCTATCAGAAAGTAATCGAGTCTAACTATCCTATTCATCGTCCTTTGACTAAAAGAGAATTTCGTGTTGGTGAACAATATATCTACCCTCATGAATTTGCAGTTTTAGATCCAGATGGCTATTTTTTAAGATTTAGTGAATAAGAAAAAGGAGGCTGATAGCCTCTTTTTCAGTAGGTAAACATGAATTGACAGACCTGTAAATCCAGTGACCAAAACCTTTGCTAAAGCCTATGAAATCAACATGTCAAAGAACTTTGATAGCCGTTTTTTGTATAATTTTGTATAATTGAGTAGAATAAAATCAGAAAGCGAGGAAATTTTATGCAAGTCGGAAAACAAATCCAGCACTATCGTAAAAAGAAAAATTTATCTCAAGATGATTTAGCTGAAATAATTTTTGTCAGTCGCCAATCCATTTCCAACTGGGAGCGTGGCGCGACCTACCCTGATATTCAAAACCTACTCTTGCTGAGCAAGGTCTTTGAAGTGTCATTAGACAAACTAGTAAAAGGAGATTTGGAAACTATGAAACAAATTATTCACGACCAAGAATTTATGCGCTATCAAAAAGATGAAGTGGTCTTTAGCTTACTGCTAATTGGCAGTCCTATCATCAGCACTCCCCTCATTCTTTATTTGGATGGATACGGCATCGCTATTAGTTGCTTGATTCTTGCTGTCGCTATATTCTACGCCCTACGCATTGAGAAATTCAAGAAAAAGCATAATCTTCGTACTTATCGCCAGATTGTCGCCTATGAACAAGGACGCAGTCTGAGCGAGATTGAAGAAGCCGAAGAAAGGGGTAAAGCTCCCTACCAACGAATCATCCTTCCTATTCTATTTAGCCTTGGAGTTGGCGCTATTACTCTACTGATTTCTTGGCTCTTACTTACTTTCTTCCCTATCAAATAAAAGCGAAGTCAATAGACCTCGCTTTTTAAATATCCTTAAAGTTATAGAGTTGCGGATAGTGAACACACTCTGGGTTTTTAGGGCGTAACTATCTACTCATTTTAATTTATATCCTCACCTGTCTATCTTCTGACCGTTGTCCTGTGACAAACATGGTGAAGGTTGCCTTGCAGACATTTCGGCCATCTTGGTTGATGATGTCAACATCGACGACACAAGTGGTACGTCCTTGGTGGACACATTCTCCCTTGATAGTGAGAACATCCCCTAGATTTCCGGCTTTCAGATAGTTGATGGAAGACTGGAGTGTCACCCCGTCTAATCCTAGCGAAATCACCACAAGACCACTGATTTGGTCACAAAGGGTAAATAGATAGCCTCCATGGGCATTTCCATAGTAGTTGAGTGAAGAGTCCACTACTTTTGTCGTCACCACCACGTGACCGTCTCTCATTTTTTCAATTTCGTAATTTTCAAAGGCAGATATAGCGTCAAAGTGAAAATCTTTCATACGTTCCTCCTGATACTTCAAACGACACTATGATACTACTTTTCAAGACTCTACGCAAGAGAGAAGCACTTATTCGGGCAAAATACCAACCTGCTCCACAAAGCGCATAAAGGCAGCTTGTCCTTCTTCTGTTTGCTTGTAAACTCCTGCATCTTCCAAAACTCGAGCAAAGATTTTTCCAACAGATTCTTGGACGATTTCAAGAGCTTGTACTTTGTCAGTCAATCCAGGATGGGATTCTTTCAACTCATCCGCCCATTCTTGGTGATAATCTGAAACTGAAACATCCTCTCCGACTAGATAAGCTGCTACTTGCTCCACTTCTTCCTTCAAGCGTGGTGGCAAGATTGCCAAACCCATGACCTCTATCAAGCCGATATTTTCCTTCTTGATATGTTGGACATCCTTGTGGGGATGATAGATACCATCTGGATGCTCTGGAGATGTTTGATTGTCTCTCAAAACCAAGTCCAACTCAAACTGTCCATCTCGTTTACGGGCTATCGGTGTGATAGTATGGTGCGGAGTTCCATTGCTTTCCGCCAAAACCTGCACACTTGAATCTGAATATTGACGCCAAGCCAGTAAGATTTTCTCAGCAAGGTTAGTCAAATCGTCTTTTGAATCCGACGTCAATCTAATCACAGACATAGGCCACTGAACAATCCCTGCTCTGACAGATTCAAAACCTTCAAAGGTAAAACTTTTCTGTAAAGGAGCCACTTCCATTGGGAAGACATGTCGCCCACCTTGATAATGGTCATGCGTCAGGATGGAGCCACCCACAATTGGTAGGTCAGCATTCGAACCTGCAAAATAGCCTGGAAACTGCTCTACGATTGCTAATAAACGCTCAAAACTTTGGCGACTAATGGCCATGGGACGATGTTGGCTATCTAGGAAAATACAGTGTTCATTAAAGTACGCATAAGGCGAATATTGGAAGCCCCACTCCTGCCCAGAAATATCAAAACGGATAATACGGTGATTGCTTCTAGCTGGATGATTGACACGACCGTGGTAGCCTTCGTTTTCCATACAAAGCTGACATTGAGGATAGTTGCTAGACTTGACTAACTTAGCTGCCGCAATCTCTTTCGGATCCTTTTCAGGCTTAGACAGATTGATGGTAATCTCCAGTTCTCCGTAGTCAGACGGTACACGATAAGCAATATTTTTTGCAATAGCCTTTAGTTTGATGTAGTCATTCTTTTGACTGAGTTGGTAGAAGTCCGCAATTGCCTGCTCTGGTGACTGGGCATAGGTATTCCAAAAGTCACGATTGACCTGGCTCGGACAAGGGGTTACCAAGTTCATGAGGTCTGCACCGAGAATTTCACGCGCTGCCAGACTATCTTCAATCGTTTCCAAGCGAACGGCTTCTTCAACAAGCTGGTCTTTGAGGTCAATCAAGTTATCTTGGTCAGTCTTGACTTCAATAACCCCATCTCCCACCAGTGCTAAAACACGATTGGTCAGATAAATCCGATCCAACTCTTCAAAGGTACTTTCTGCAATGACTTTGGTAACAAATCTTTCTACTAAGGTCACTAGAAAACCTCCTTCTTACTTTCTAAATAGTCTCTAACAGCATCCAAATCCTGAAAAACTTGTTCTGTTTTATTTAAGAAAAACTGTGCTGGTATTTTTAAATCTGGAATACAAATAACTGGAATCCCAGCTCTAGATGCCGCTTCGATACCTGCTTCACTATCCTCTAGTACCAAGCAATTCTCTGGTAAAACGTTCAAATCACTGCAGGCCTTTAAAAATATATCAGGGTATGGTTTGCTTCGCTTCACATCTTTTGCAAAAACTAGATGGCCAAATAGGGACAGTATACCATTGCTATCCAATATCATTCTGGCCCGAGATTCAACACTTGATGTTGCTAAAGCGATTGGAATGCCTTCTCTTTGCAAATATGTAAGCAAATTTTTAGCACCTTTTTTTAAATTTACACCTTTGGCTAAGATTTGAGCTTCCAGTTCATAAACTTTTTCCAAGGTTTGGTCAAAGTTCCAAGGTAAATCATAGGTGTCCAAAAATCGTTGAACATTCTCCTCTTCCCTATGTCCACTGTAGTCTCTAGAATAAGTTTCTTCTGTGAAAGGAATTCCAAAATCTCTAAGCAATTCTTGATAAACTTTTAGAGAAATGATTTCAGTATCGGCTAATAAGCCATCTAAATCAAATATTACAGCTTCCATATCCTTCTCTCCTAGTCTAAAACGCGAGTTCCACCTGCCACTTCAGCGATATAGAAGCTTGGAGCGTAACCAACGATTTCTTCATAGTGCTTGCCTACAGCTTCTTTAAAGGACTCAACAGCATCCTTTTGAACCAAGGCGATCGCACAACCACCAAAGCCAGCTCCTGTCATACGAGCACCGAGAACACCTTCTTGAGCCCAAGCCGTATGAACAAGGGTATCTAATTCCAAACCAGTTACTTCGTAATCGTGCTCAAGTGAAACATGAGAAGCATTCATCAAACGACCAAACTTGTCTAAATCTCCTGCTTGAAGAGCCGCTTGCGCTTTAAGCGTACGTTGGTTTTCAAGAACTGCATGACGCGCACGTTTCAAGCGATTTTCGTCTTTGATCAGGTAGCTATATTCATCAAAAGCCCATTCATCCAATTCACCCAAGGTTTGAATGTCCAAGGCCACTTGGAGTTCTTCTACTGCTTTTTCACATTCAGCACGACGTTCATTGTACTTAGAATCCGCAAGTTCACGGCGTTTGTTAGTGTTCATGATAACGACAACATTGTCCTTCAAATCAAGGGGAACCAAGTCGTATTCTAAAGTATTGGTATCAAGGTAAATAGCACGTTGATCCGCCCCCATACCGATAGCAAATTGGTCCATGATACCAGAGTTAACCCCAATAAAGTTATTCTCTGTCAATTTCCCGATTTTTACTAAATCTAGACGATCCAATTTTAGGTCAAAGAGGTACTCTGCCACGACACCAGTCAAAAGCTCTAAGGATGCAGATGAAGACAAACCAGCACCATTTGGAATATTCCCATAGACATAGAAATCAAAACCTTTATCAATCACATGCCCAGCTTCTTGCAAGAAATGAAGGACACCTTTTGGATAGTTGGTCCAGTTGTGTTCCTTCTCAAACTTAAGGTCAGCCAGAGGAACTTCGATAATGCCTTTGTCCTCAAAGTTTGCGGAGTAGAAACGCAAAACTTGGTCATCACGCTTGCGTGCTGCTCCGTAAGTTCCTAGTGAAATAGCAGCTGGGAAAACATGGCCACCGTTGTAGTCAGTATGCTCCCCAATCAAGTTGATACGGCCTGGTGAGAAGAAGGTTTGATCTGCTTCTTGACCAAAAACAGCAAGAAAGTCCTTGCGAAGTGCATCAGCAGTAAGATGTTGTGTCATATGAATTCTCCTTTGACAATTTGTTAGGTAAAAAAGTTTACCTTGTAATCGTTTTCTTCTATTGTAACCAAGGGTTTTGCTTTGGTCAACATTTTTACCGATATTTTACTAAACTATGAGTAAAAAGATAGAAAAATATGATATAATAACCTAAAAAGGAGGGGAATTATGGCTACACTCAAAGATATTGCTCAGTTAGCCTCTGTCTCAATCGCAACTGTATCCCGTGTCCTCAATCGCGATCAGAGTCTATCTGTCACAGAAGAAACCCGACATCGTATTTTAACTGTCGCCGAAGAACTAGGTTATACCAAACATCTTAAAACAGGCGAAAGTCACAAACTGAAACAAAAGATTGCCATTATCCAATGGGTCAGCGAACAAGGTGAGTTGGAAGACCTCTACTACTACCAGATTCGACTAGGAATCGAAAATAGGGCACAAGAATTAGATTACGAAATCTTACGCTATTTCAATGATCAACCTTTTACGCTTAGCGAAGAAGTCATTGGAATTCTTTGTATTGGAAAATTTAGCCAAGCACAGATTGCATCATTTGAAGAATATCAAAAACCTCTAGTTTTTCTAGATAGTGACACCATAGCCTTGGGACACACCTGTGTCATTACAGATTTTAATAATGCTGTTAGACAGGTAGTCGATTACTTTACAGACCACGGGATTAAGAAGATTGGTATCTTATCCGGTCTTGAAACGACTACTGACCAAGAAGAAGTCATCGCAGACAAACGCTTAGGTTACTTTAAATCCTATACACAAGAAAAAGGAATTTATAACGAGAAATTCATTTTCCAAGGACTATTTACTGCCCAATCTGGATACGACTTGATGAAAGAGGCTATCGAAAAATTAGGAGATAAACTTCCACAAGCCTTTTTTGCAGCTAGTGATAGTTTGGCAATCGGTGCCCTTCGCGCCCTTCAAGAAGCCAGCATCAGCATACCAGAGCGCGTCAGCATTATTTCCTTTAATGATACCATTCTAACCAAGCAAGTGTTCCCACCCCTTTCCAGTATCTCAGTCTACACCGAAGAAATGGGACGTACAGGAATGGATATTTTGAACAGAGAAGTTCTTCATGGCCGTAAAATCCCAAGCCTCACTATGCTTGGAACCAAACTGACGTTAAGAGAAAGTACCTTGCATTAAGCACAACAACTGAACATAAAAAATCCTAATAGAGATTTCAGTGCTCTATTAGGATTTTCTTTTTTTAATCCATCACAATCATAGACTTGATAGTCTTGCGTTCATCCATAGCCTTATAAGCTTGGTCGATATCTTTCAGTTTATAGCTTGAAGTAAAGACACGACCTGGATTGATATCACCATCCAGAACAGCTTTGAGCAAGAATTGCTTATCGTATGTTGTTGCAGAAGCTGCTCCACCCGCAACAGAAATATTCTGAGCAAAGGTCGAACCAAGGGCACGGTTATTATAGTGAGGCACACCAACAATTCCCATACGACCACCATTATGAAGGACACCCAGTGCTTGCTCAACAGCCGCCTCAGTACCAACACACTCAAGTGCTGCATCTGCTCCTCCTCCGAGGATTTCACGCACCTTGGCAATGCCTTCTTCACCACGTTCGGCGACAACAGCTGTCGCTCCTGACTCCAAGGCCATTTGTTGTCGATCTTCGTGACGACTCATAAGGATAATTTGTGAAGCTCCACGCATCTTAGCCGCAATGACAGCACATTGGCCAACGGCCCCATCCCCAATAACGACAACCTTGTCGCCTTTTTGAACATTAGCCACACGCGCTGCATGGTAACCGGTCGGCATGACATCAGCAAGTGTTAAAAGTGACTTGAGCATGCCTTCGCTATAATCTGAAGGTTGACCTGGAATTTTCACAAGTGCCCAATTAGCAAAATGGAAACGGATATACTCAGCCTGGACACCACCTGACCAGTTGGTGCCAATATGGCGGTCACAAGTCCCATCATAACCAGCACGACAGGCATCACACTCTCCACAACCATGAGTGAAAGGCGCGATGACAAAGTCACCTGGTTTTACAGTAGTGACAGCCTCACCAACTTCTTCGACGATTCCGATCGCTTCGTGTCCACTATTTTTATGTCCCGCTTTAATATCTGGATTTCGGTAACTCCATAGGTCTGAACCACATACGCAAGCACGAACCACACGGATAATCACATCATCCGCTTCTTGAATGCTTGGACGTTTAATTTCTTCAATACCAACCTGACCTGCCTTGGTATAAACTGCTGATTTCATAAACATTTACCTCTCTGTATCTAACTTATTTCAAGTATACACTATTTATGAAGCTTTCGCTCACTTATACTATAGCTCATTAATGATAATGTTCATATCCATGGCTTTGGACTGCTTCTATCTCCTCCATATTGCGCTTATGGGCTTGGTGAGTTACTAGGTCAGCATCAACTTCAATGGTGATGTTTTGAAAGCCATAATCTTTGAGCATGGCACGGATTGCTTCTTTACAGACTTCCATGTGCTCCACCTTTTTGAGACAAACATGGACAATGGCATTTTTTTCCAAACCATCCATGGTCCAGAGGTTTAGCTGATTAATACTAGCAACGTGATCCAGTTGCTCCAAATCACTCTTTACTTGCTGGATATCCACACCTTCTGGCACGGCATCGAGGAAAATCTTGAGCGTGCTCCAAAAACGTGGGATAGCTTTTGACAGAATAAAGAAGGAAATGACAAGGGATAGGAGGGGATCCAGAATATACCAGTCGGTAAATCGCAGAACAATGGCCATTAGGATAACAGCCACCCAACCCAAGGTATCTTCCAGAAAATGCAGGCTAAGAATGGATTCGTTTTTTGTTTTTCCCTTACGAACTACTAGACTCGCCAATACATTGATACTGACAGCTATGATTCCTAACCAGAGGATCCCCTCATCGTTGACAGGTTGTGGATGAAAGAGTTTTGTTATATTTTCCAGGATAACCAGAACAGATCCTGTCATCAGAATCACAGCTGTTACCAAGGCACCTAGAAGGCTAAACCGTTTGTAACCCAAGGTGTAATGACTATCTTCTTCACGATTGGAAATTGCTTCAAGAAAGGCTGATATCCCAATTGCGATTGCATCTCCCAAATCGTGGACAGAGTCAGCAAGGACCGCACTAGAACCAAAAATCCCTCCTGCGATAAACTCAACAATGGCATAACTTAAATTCAAGAAAAAAGCTAACCAAACTGTATGTTTTGTCTTCATAATCAACATTCCTTTGTTATAATAGATTCATGAACATCTTGTTCATTATCATTATCTAACATTCATTTCAGAAAGGATAGGAGCAAACTGTTTACTTTGTAAGAAACGGAACAGTTTGTTCAAAGTGTCCATATGACTGCTCAAGATCGTCGCATTACCAAGACTCGAAAATCTATCTATACTGCTTTTTTACAATTACTAAATCAAAAAAGCTTTGAAACGATTACCGTTCAGGAGATAATAGACCTAGCAGATGTCGGTCGTTCCACCTTTTATAGCCATTATGAAAGTAAAGAATTACTCCTAGACGAGCTCTGTCGTTATCTCTTTCATCATCTTTTTGAACGCGAGGAAAATATATCTACAGAAGCTTATTTGTCCCATATCTTTTCGCATTTTAAGAAAAATCAAGACCACGTCACCAGCCTCCTTTTCTCAAAAAATGACTACTTCCTCCGTCAATTACAGAAAGAGCTAGAACATCATGTTTACCCCATGGTAGCAGAGGACTTGCAAGTTTCCTATTCTAATATTCCTACTTCCTATCTCAAGCATTTTGTCGTAACTAACTTTATCGAAACATTGACCTGGTGGCTCAAAAAAGGGAAATCTTATAAGGAAGACCAAGTAGTTGGATTTTACTTGGATGTCATGGGAATAAACTCTGAAAACAAACTTTAGAGTAAAACGTTTAAAGAAAGGACTCACACTATGTACACCTTTATCTTTCTTGCACTCATCATTCTTATACTAACTCTGCCCTTCTCCCTCTATCACCTGATAGTGGCAGGTTTAGCTATTGCTCAAAAAAACTTTAACAGAGGGATCAAATGTATGTTCATGGGTAGTATCCTCACGATGCTTTCTCTTTTCCTTCATTTCTATATGCCTATTATATTTGAGATTTTTATCCCCATCATTTCTCTATTACTTTGGATAATCGGAGTTTTCTTCATCTGCTACGGAGCCTATTGGAATGACAATCAGAAAGGCAGCTTTAAAAAGTCACACCATATCATCAGAATTACATTTGCTATCTTATTGACACTTATATTACTTTTAATTTAATACAAAACCCCATCTTGTCTTAAAAGAAAGATGGGGTTTATGTTAGTATAAAGTCTTTTCTACGTTTATTTTTGAAGAATTCCTTCTTGAAGGAGAAACTCATACGCAACCTCTTCAGCTGATTTACCTTCCACACCAACCTGATAGTTCATCTGACTCATCTGGCTCTCGGTGATTTTACCAGCTAACTGATTTAATACAGCTTCCAATTCTGGATGCTTCTTAAGTAGCTCCTGCTTCATCAGTGGAGCGCCTTGATAAGGAGGGAAAAGGTGTTGATCGTCTTCTAAAATCATCAAGTCATACCTAGCAATTTCAGCATCTGTTGAGTAAGCATCTGTAATTTGAATGTCACCTGACTGTATGGCTTGGTAGCGAAGAGCTGGTTCCATAGTGGCTACATTGAGATTTAATCCATAAACAGACTGCAAGCCCTTGTTTCCATCCTCACGGTCATTAAACTCCAGAGTGAATCCCGCCTTGAGCTGTCCTTCTACTTTTTTCAAGTCTGAAATCGTCTTAAGCCCATATTCTTGCGCAACTTTTTTAGGAACTGCTATAGCATAAGTATTTTGATAAGCCATGGGTTTAAGAAAGGCTAGTTGATCCTGTTTGGCAATGCCATCACGAGCCACCTCGTAAACCTTTTCTGGGTCATGCCCAATTTGTGGAGATGATTGGAGGAGACTCTCTGTCACTGTTCCAGAAAATTCTGGATAGATATCAATGTCCCCTTTTTTCAGCGCTTGGTAAAGAAAGTCTGTCTTCCCAAAATTGGGTTTAACCGTCACCGTCATATCCGTATTTTCCTCGATGAGAAGTTTATACATATTCATGAGAATCTCAGGTTCAGGTCCTAACTTCCCAGCTATAACCAGATTTTCTTTCTCTTTATTTGGAATCATGCTTGGAACATAACTAACTCCCAAACCAAGGACCATGACAGCAAAGGTCGAAACAATCGTACGCAACTTTGCCTTTTCCAACCATTTGAGAATGACATTAAAGAGAATGGCCAAGATGGCTGATGAGATTGCTCCGATTAAAATGAGACTAGCATTCCGACGATCAATTCCCAAAAGGATAAAGGAGCCCAATCCACCAGCTCCCACAAGAGCAGCTAAAGTCGCTGTCCCAATGATCATAACAGTTGCTGTACGAACCCCCGATACAATGACAGGCATGGCCAGTGGAATTTCAAACTTCTTGAGTCGCTCCCACTTGGTCATTCCAAAAGCAATTCCTGCTTCCTCAAGACTAGGATCAATGCCGTTCAAGGCTGTGATTGTATTTTCCAAAATCGGGAAAATAGCGTAAATGACAAGGGCTGTGAGGGCTGGTAAGGTTCCAATTCCCATGAAAGGAATAAAGAGACCCAATAAAGCCATTGAGGGTATGGTCTGGAAGATACCCGCAACTTGTAGCACCCAATTCGCCACTTTTTTGTGGCTATTTAGATAAACCGCCAGAGGAATCGTCAGAAAAATAGCAACCAATAAGGTCAAAAGAGACAATTGTAAGTGTTGTCCTAGAGCTGTTACCCATTCCCCAAAACGCTCTTGAAATGTTGAAATCAAATTAGACATGAAGGCCACCTCCAAACAAGTTTGCTACAAAGTCTGTCGCAGGTGCTTGTAAAATTGTTTCAGGTTTTGCAACCTGGCGTATTTTTCCATCCTGTAAAACTGCAATTCGATCCCCTAATTTCAAGGCTTCGTCTGTATCATGTGTTACGAAGATAGTCGTCATACCGAATTCTTTGTGCAAATCCTTGGTGAGAGCTTGCAACTGCTTGCGAGAGATGGCATCCAAGGCTGAAAAAGGCTCGTCCATCAATAGAATTTTTGGTTCCCCAATGATAGCCCGCACAATACCAATCCGCTGTTGCTCGCCACCAGATAACTCGCTTGGTAAACGATGGGCATAATCTGCAGCAGGCAGGCCAACCTTATTCAAGAGTTCTTCTGTTTTAGAAGCGATTTGCTCTTTGCTCCAGCCCTTCATCTCAGGAATGAGAGCTATATTTTCCGCAACCGTCAAGTTAGGAAATAAGGCAATAGCTTGGAGGACATAGCCGATACTGAGACGGAGCTCACGCACATCATAGTCCTTGATGCGTTTCCCATCCATATAGATATTGCCATCTGTCGGCTCCAAGAGACGGTTAATCATCTTGATCATGGTGGTCTTACCAGATCCTGAAGGACCCACTAGCACCATGAATTCTCCATTTTCAATGCGGAGATTGACATCTTTTAAAATATCCTTATCCGTGTAACGCAAGGCTACATGTTTGTATTCAATCATTTTTTTCCTCAATAAGTTTTCTATCTCTAAGAATATCCAAAAGGCTGCTTGCTGGATGCCTTAGGACTTTTTCGATATCTGTTGAAACCCCAGCCTGTTCGCCAGCTTTAATCGCTGTATAGGTACTGACCCATGCATCGTACTCCCAAGTTTGTGCTGGCCATTTTTTTCGTGACTCATAGGCTTCTTCTACTGATTCATCTACATACGTGATGGTCTTACCGGTATTTTTTGAGAGAAGCGATACGATTTCTTCCATGGAAAAATCCTCTGGCCCTGTCAGATTCAAGGCTTGATTTTCCCACTCCTTAGGATTTAAAAGAATCTCTGCTGCAACACTAGATGTGTCCTTACGGGCAACTGCTGAAACTTTCCCACTTCCTGCTGGACCACGAATTTCTCCATTTTCAAGAGCAATATCTAACAAGAAGTCTAAGTAAAAATTATCTCTCAAAAATGTATAGGTGAATCCTAACTCCTTGATATAGGCTTCCGTCTGGGCATGATCTCGAGACAAGGTAAAGGTTGCTTTTTCATCTGCTCCGTAAAAGGAGGTATAGACGATATGCTGCACCCCTGCTAGTTTTGCAGCATCTAAAAACTCCTTGTGCTCCTTGACACGCTCTGGATTTTCCCGAGCAGATACCATCAACAAGGTATCGATACCCTTTAAGGCCTCAACCACCTCTGGAGTATTGGCATACACTATTTTACGGATTTCTGCAGACGCGTAGACTTTTGCACGCTCTGGGCTTCGTGCTAGATGGACTGAAGCGATTCCTTTTTTATCGACAAGGTCAGCCACATAGGAGCCTAATTTCCCTGTTACACCTGTTATTCCAATCATAACTGTTACTTCCTTTCCCTAGATGTCATTCTCTTTAGATTTTAGATTTGCGATAATACGCTCTTGATAAGCTTCAAATTCCTGGATTTCTTGATCTGAAAAGCCTTGGTAGAAAATCTCTCCCAGTTCTTTGCTGACATGGTCTCCAATTTCTTTTTGTGCCCAACCGAGTTCTGTCAAACAAACAAATTTTCTTCTCTTATCTTGAGTGCAAGCTTTTACAGAAACCAATCCCTGGTCTTCTAACTTCTTAATCATACTTGTCAGGGTATTGTTAGCTAACCCAGAAGCTAGAGCGATATCCGTAGCAGTTGCCCGACCATCCTCTTTTTTCCAAAGCACTGTTAAGATCTTACCTTGTTCACTACGGTATTGAGCATCTGGTTCCTTGCTCAAGAGTTTTTGAAAGATACGCCCATTCAACAATCGAATCTGTAGAGCTTGGTAGCCCCCTAACATCTTGTCCATTTTGTCTCCTTTTTTGTTCTATATCGAAGTTTTTAACTATTGTAGCTCTTTTTATTACATCTGTCAACTATTTCGATATCGAAATATTATTTTTATAAAAAAAGAGCTTAGCCAAGCTAAACTCTTTTTCTTTTACTCTTCTTCCACCAAACGTTTAAACTCGGCTTGGATTTCTGTATTTTCTGTCGGTTTTAAGTACATGATTCCACCATTTGTCGTTGGTGAATGAAAGACAATCGCTTCTCCTGTGTTAGTAATCGCAAAGAAGTAACTATGAACATCTGGAAATTTATCCCAATTACTATAGCGCTCCACGATTCTGTACTTAGCGTTCCCTAAACCTGTATCCGTGTATACAGCATCCATTTTTTCGCTTGGTCCATTTCCAAAGGTATAGAGATTATCCGCACCAACATCTCCTCCTGAAATTCCCTTTTTGTAATTGGGTTGCCCAAGTCTTTCTCCCCATCCTTTAATAAAGGCTTCCAATTTCGCAGATTTATTGGTATTCCAAGGAGCCTTTTGTTTCTCACCAGAAAATAGTCCTGCTAGTAGAAGTTTCGAATTTCTGCCAGTCAAGTTGCTTGAAATTCATTAAATCTGCCTCTGCTTTACCAAAGTCAGAATGCAAACTTTTGTTACCTGGTACACGAATGTCCTGTTCCTGGACTTTACTTGCTGCTTGCTGGCTAGAATTCAGATGATAAAGTACTCCCCTACCTTCACCTGTACCAGATGACCAGCTTAATTCTAAGATATCTCCATCCTTATAGATATTCATAGAATTTCTTGCCCCACCATGACCAGCTACAAATCCTTCTGCTAAAAGTATCGGTTTCTCATTTACGAGATAATAAAGACCGGAAATAAAATAATCACCATTAGATTGCTCAACGCCTATTAACAATTCCTCTACACCATCTTTATTAAGATCCGCATAAGCAAAACTCATCTTATCAGCTTGATAAACCGCATTTTCAACTGACCAACTATTGATCGGGCGTTCACCGCCTTGTAAAGTCTTATAGAGTTCAGCGATTGCATTTACATCCTTCGGTGTAGAAAGTATTTTTTGATAATTATCAAAAACTGGCTTGTAGAATTCTTTAAAATTTTTCTTAGCCTCTACGGATGTTTGTTCACTAGTATTTGATTGACTAACAGTTGTTGATAAACTAAGTCCCTGATTAGAATTTTCGGAACTATGATTACTACAAGCAAACATAAAAAGGCTTATAAATAGAACTAGTAAACCTCCTAAAATACTCTTTACTTCCATAACAAACTCCTTTATCGTTATCTAACTATTCTAGTAATGTCACTTACATTATATCAAATGTTTAAGAGTTATAAAAAGAATAATATAAGACTAAGGCAATAAAAAAAGAGCTATAAAGCTCTTTAATTACGGAGAATAAGGGATTCGAACCCTTGCGCCGGTTACCCGACCTAACGATTTAGCAAACCGTCCTCTTCAGCCTCTTGAGTAATTCTCCTATTAATGGGCACGAGTGGACTCGAACCACCGACCTCACGCTTATCAGGCGTGCGCT